>CAVYQJ010000025.1:0-82040 GCA_963770615.1 uncultured Solirubrobacterales bacterium
GCTCGCTTGCGGTGATCCCGTTCTTGAGCGGCTGTGCGAAGCGCGTGGAGCAGACAAGGTCGTGCGCTCCGAACGTGATTAGGGTCGGAGCGTCGATCTCACCGAGCACCGCGCTCGCGTCGTGGGCGACCACGGCGTCGATCTGAGCTAGGAACGCGTCTGCGGGTTGCACGGGGCGGCCGCGTACGAAGTCAACGAGAGTGTCAACGAACTCCGGCCGCTCGACATACATCTCCGGTGTGAAGCACCACGGGAATATGCCCTGGATCGCGACGTCCGCGATCGTGGGCAGCGCGGTCGCGAGCGTGCGCCACTGCTCGACGACGACGTTCAGGTAATTGTCGGTCGCATGCCAGCCGCTGTGCAAGGACAGCGAGCGCACGCGGCTCGGATGGCGGGCGGCCAGGTGCATGCCCACGGCGGCCCCGAGCGATACGCCCGCCACATGGGCCTCATCGACCCCGATAGCACCGAGGAAGCCGTCGATCTGGTCGGCATAACCCTCGGTCGAGTACGGCCCCGCAGGCTTGTCGCTTTCGCCCGAGCCGGGAAGGTCTAGCGCGATGCAGCTGAAATGCTCGGTATAGGACGGGAGCTGGAACGCGTAGCAAGCGTGGTCCGCAGCCGTGTAGGGGATCAGCAACAGTGGCTCGCCGTTCCCCTGTACGTCGTAATTGATCCTGAGCCCGTCCACCTCGACCTGCGGCATGCTCGCCTCCTCCTGGCTGCTGACAACAAGCGCCTTACGGCCACAAGATCATCGCTGCCATCAGCCGACACGACAACTCCCGATTTGCGGCCGACCACATGGACCACCCGCGGCCACAGGAAAGTTGACCGGGCACGCCACGTCCTCTAAGCAGCGAGGCAGCTCGAGGGCCGCGTCTGCGTGCCGCCGGCTACGAACTCAAAAACGTCCTGGATACCGTCTACCGCCGCCAAAGTGCGCCACCTCTTTCGGTTGCCTGGGCAGGAGTGAGCCCGAGCGGTCCCCCGGCCAATCAGGTATGGGGCCCAGATGGTTCAACATCGCTTTGGCCTCATCATGTCGGCGGCCGCCGATCGTGCGACGCGATCGCGCGGGCACCCGAGCCCCGGCGCTTGCGCCCGCGGTTCCCAAAATGCGCGCGACTGGCGGGGACGCGCTTGCTCTGCACTATTCGCGCATGACGGACAGACCGACGATCAGATTGACGCTGCGTTCGATCTGCTTGGTGAGATCCGAGCTTCTAGCCGAACGGCCCGCATCGCCTTCGGCAACAGCTTTCCCGAGGCGGAGCGCGAGCGGTTCAATGCGGCGGTCAAGGCAGCGTCCGCGAGGCTCAATCGACGTATGGAGCCGACTCACGGCAGGTTCGTCAGCTGGTCGGCGAAGACGATCGGCTGCGCGGAGTCGTCGATGAAACTGAACTGACCGAGGAAGCCGGTCGAGTCGCCGTTCCAGTAGAAGACGCCGGCCCCGCGATTCTCGGGCATCGACGCCATCAGCGACAGCAGGTCCCGCTGATAGGAGGCCTGACCGTCGGGAGTGACGGCGTACCCCGGGATCGTGTCGGGGTAGTTGGCGTCCGCTGCGTCGAAGACCCCGTAGCCCTCCTGCGGGTGCTGCGGGAACTGGTCCTCGGCGATAAGCACGTCCTTGTGGAACCGGTTGATGAGGGCGTCGACGTTGGCCTTCATCGCTGACATCGGCCCGTGGTACCACGGGTAGTAGGAGAGCCCGATCACGTCGAACTTGACGCCGGCGGCGATCATGTGGTTGACGAAGTCGGTCGCGGCCGCGTTGTCGCCGCCGCGGTCGATGTGCAGTTGGACGAGTAGCTGATTTCCGCTTGGGTTGCCGGCGCGGGCTCCTGAGATCGCCGCCTTGAGAAGCGTCGTGAACGGACCCCAGTCGGTCGTGTCGGTCTTGGGGTTGAACAGGAGGTGGCCTGAGTCCTGCACGTCCTGGACCGTCACCGGCCCAGTATGCGAGTGGGCGAGCGGCCGCTGGAGAGTAATCGGCGTGCCCGAGGGTCCCGGGGTCCCGATCGACGCGATCTTGACGATGTCGGTGGAGGGATCGGCGACCCCGGCGATGCTGTTCCCGTTCGGGATCGAGTCCATGAAGAGCGTGTCGCCGGGATGCATGCCACCCGCGTCGTTGACGTCGATCGTCGTCGTGCCGGCCGGCGTGACTGTCGAGGAGCCGACGTCAAGGGTCGTGAAGTTCCATAGGAACCCCTGCGTGATCTCATTGCCGACGGCGACCTGCGCGACCGGAGTCCCCTGTGCCGCGAAGGCCTGGATCACCGACTGTGTGTAGTCGTGGATCGAGTTGCCCAGCTGCGGGAGCGTCTCGTCCAGGAACTCCTTTGGCACGTTCTGGTGCTGCGGGTCGGCCCAGGTGTCCGAGTAGTGGATGTCCAGCAGCACCTTCATCCCGACCGCCTGCGCCATCTTGGCCATCTGGAGGTCGTGGGTGAGGTCGGGGCAGACGGAGGGGTCGCAGAACGGCAGCGCCGTCGGCGTGCCGAAGTTGCCGGTGTCCGGGTTGACCCAAAGACGTAGCCGGATGTAGTTCTCACCCCCGTCGCTGAAGATATTCAGGAGCGGCGTCTGCGCCCCGTTCAGCAGGAACGGCTCGGTGTCCGACAGCAGGGTCGACAGATCGTCGCCGCGCTGGAGGGTGTTCGCGGCCGGGTCGTCCGGCGAGAACGCGCGCAGCTCCTGCACGCAGATGTTCGCCTCCGAAGCGACGCCCCATGTGAGCGTGATGTATCGCGCCTGGATGGTGACGCCCGAGCTCGCGTCGCCCCCGGCGAACAGGTAGTCAGCTCCGGAGGTGATCGCGTTCTGGCCGCCCGCCGCCTGCTTGGGGAAAGGCGTCTCACCGGGATGGCTGATCCCGGTCGAGATCGAGTAGGTCGCGCCGGCGCCGGAGGTCTCACCGGAGAAGGTCACGCCGGTTCCCGACAGGCTTTCCACGCGGCCGAGATCGATCGTCACCTGATGGACGCCAAGGGTTCCCGGGCAGAAGCGCGAGGTCCCATCGCCGTCGTTGACGTTGCTCAGGACGGTGTCCGAGCTCGCGCCGCTATTGGCGGTGACCCGCGCGCCTATCGCGACGTTCAGCCCCGGCGGAAGGTCCGGAAGGGTAGGCGTCCCCGGCTGCACTCCGGGCGTGTTGCCGATCGGGAGCTCCGTGCCCGCGCCGGATACGAACGGCGACCCGGCGTCGTAGAGGACCGCGCCTGACCCGACGCGGAAGGAATCGACGGCCGGCTGCGCCGCGCCGCTGGAGCTGAACAGCCCGAGTCCGCCGGTCGTGTCCGGGGCGTCGTAGGTGACGCCGAGACCGAGACGGTGGGGCAGCGAGGCAACCAGCGAGACGAGGTCACGCTCGTAGCTCGCCTGGCCGGCGGTCGTCAGCAGGTACCCGGGGAGCGTGTCCGGATAGGTGTTCGACGCCGACCAGATCCCGTATTGGGGCACGTCCCCGAACGGGAACTGCCCCTCGACGACGACTGGCCGCCTGAAGTTGCTGGTGGTCGCGGTGAGGTTGGCCTTCAGCGCGTCCATCGGGCCCTGCAGCCACGGCGAGTACGCCAGGCCGATCACGTCGAACTCGACGCCGGCCCGCTGCATCTGATCGAAGAAGTCGGTCGTTGCGGCCTGGTCGGCGCCGGTCGACGTGTCGAGCTCGACCGGCATTCGGCGATCGGCCGGCGAAGCCGAGTGGACCCCAGCGATCGCTGCCTTCAGAAGAGCGGTCAGACCCGAGAAGTCGGCGCGGTCGGAGGAGCTGAAGCTCGGTACGCCGCCGGGTGCCAGCAGGCCCTCCTCCAGCGATGATCCGATCGCGACGCGCGTCACAGGCGTGCCGTTGGCCGCGAACGCCTGCAGCATCCGCTGCGCGTACTGCTGCACGGTCGCGGAGAGCATTTGCAGGTCCTGACCGGCCCATGCGGCCGGCACCACCGTCGAGCCGGCGGCCTGCGAGAGCTCGAGGTCGAGCACCACTGCCTCCCCGGCCTGACGCGCCGCGGAGGCGAGCTGCAGCGCCTGGTCCAATTGGCTGCAGCTGGGGTTGCAACCAGTGGCGTCGAGGAAGAGCGGAATGCGCACGGTGTTCGCGCCGCCGTCGCGGAGGATGTTCAGCGCCGACTCGTCGTGGCCGGAGATCGAGTCGCCCGAGGGCGTCGTCGCGGTGCTCGCGTTCGCGAACTGCGTTCCCAGCTCAAGCCCGCGATCGCTGACCGCGGAGGTGGAGAACACCCGGAACTCCTGCACGCAGATGTTCTGCTCGCGCGGGACCTCGTAGGTCAGCGTCACGTAGCGCGCCCGAACCGTTGCGGTCGGGTCGTTGCCAGCGAAGAGGTACAGCGGTCCCTGCACGATCGAGTTCTGATCGCCGGCCGCCTGATCCCGGAGCGGCGTCATGTGACTGCGGGACACGCCGGTCGAGACCGTGAAGAACGAGCCGTCCTCGCCCTCCTCGCCGGTGAACGTAACTCCGGCGCCGGTGATGTCCTGCACCTCGCCGAGGTCGACCGTCACCCGGTGGATGCCGATGGTCCCCGGGCACCACCGCGTCGTCCCGTCTCCGTCGTTGATGTTCGCGAGGGTCGTCGGGGGAGCGGCGCCGCTGTTGGCGGAGACCTTTGCTCCGATCGCGACATTCAGCCCGTCGGGCAGCGACGGCGTTGCCGCGTTGGCGACGGCAGAAAAGGCGCCGACCGCGCCCAGGACCATCACCAGAACCAGGCACCTCAGACGGAGCCTGCTCACGCATCCAAACACCCGGACCTCCCTCATCGAATCGTCATCCGTCTGGGCACATCAGCTCCGCGTCGCCCCAGTCGCCGTTGTCGTGCCCGATGCCGTCACCCGCGTCGCCGACGTCCAGTTCCAGCTGCTTGGCGCCGGTGATGTTGGCGGTCAAGTACTGAGCCGGCTGGCCGCCGCGCATCACGCCGGTTGACGCCACTTGCGTGCCGTCGGCGAGGACGCTGAACGTGACGGTGCCCTTGGTGCCGGCGGTATCGTCGACGCCGACGTAGCTGGAGAATGTCGTGCACCCCGACGGAATGTCGACGACGACGCTGCTGATGGCGTTAGTGCCCAAGCCTTTGGTGAAGGTGACGCCGTCGATGCTCAGCGGGCCGCCCGAGAGATTGGCGTCGCGCATGAGTGCCCCGAACCCGTTGGTCTCGGACACGAACGGCAGGTCGCTGATGTACATCAGGCCCTTGGGGACGACGCTCAGCTGGTATGAGCCTCCCGTTGTCTGACCGCTGGAGACCTGCTGATAGGTGACCTCGGCTGCGACCGCGTCGGTGCCCGTCGCGACGTTGTCGGGCACGGTGACCGTCCAGCTCATGGTCTGACTGGCACCAGGGGCGAGGCTTCCGATCGCGATGCTCGCCTGTGGGGTCGCTGTCCAGCCGACGGGCAGATCGAGCCTGGCCGACACATTCGACGCCGTCGGGCCGCTGAGGTTGGCCACGGTGCCACTGACGGTGAACGTATCGCCGCCGTGGACCGGTGTCGGAGCATTACCGGTGAAGCCCTCCATCGCGACTTCGTTGGGGTGGGTGGGCCCTCCCCATGTGGTTGGGTTCCAACTCGGCGCCCGGTCCATCGCGACCGGCACCCCGCCTCGCACGGTGCCGAGGTTGGTTAGCGCCACCTTCTCCAGGCCGTTGCCGGACCCGCCGTTGCTGGTCACCGCGATGGCGAGCGTGTTGTGGCCGTCGGTGTTGAGCACACCGTTGGGGATGATGAAGGTGTGCTGGGGTCCCACGTCGGCGATGTATTGGCCCATGTTCCAACCGTTGATGAAGATCAGCGCCCGGTAGTTGGCCGTCGACTGTGGCGTCGACGGGTCACCGATCGTGATTCCCAGCGACGCGTCGTCGACGCGGGGGATGTGCAGGTCAAACGTCGTGCGGTACCAGGCGGTGCCCGACATGGCTGTGCTCGCCGGGACGGTCGTGGTCGTCCAATCGCCGTCGGGGTAGCCCGGCAGGTACCAACCGTGGCGCTCGCCGTACAGCCCACCGACGTTCTGGATGCCGCGCGCGGGGTCGACGATGTTCTCGCCACCGAGGTTGCCCTGGATGCGCCAGCTGATCTGCGGGTTGACGGTCGCGTCGCTAGCGTCCTGCATCTGTACCGAGATGAGGCCCCGGCCCTCCTTCTGGGCGTCGTTGACGCCGCCGTCTTCGTTGTGACCGTCATCGCGGACCATCACGGCCAGGGTGTGCGTTCCGTTCGTCTGCAGCCCGGTCGGGATCGCGAAAGTGACCGTGCCGGTCGTGGGTGGCGCCGACACACCGCTGGCCAGCACGTTTTGACCGAGGTAGACCCCATCGAGCCATGCCTGCAGCATGCCCGCCCCACCGCCCCCGTAATGCAGTTGAACGGTCGTGGCCGTGCCCGCGCCGGAGTACGTTCCGCGGTACCAGACGTCCCCTTGATGGAAGCCGTAGTCGTCGGCGGTCAGCACGGGTTGGCCGGCCGGCGGAGGCGTCGTGCTGTTAGTCGCGGTCTTGTCGGCAAGCTGCCAGCTCGAATCGTCAAACGACGGCTCGGCCTCCGGCGAGTCCGGTGCGTACTTCCACCGCGCGCTGGAGAGGTCGGGCAAATGCACCGGCAGTGGCCCGGCGAGCTGGGCGGTGAGCTCGCCAGTCGATCCGGCGTCAGCGCCCGGGCCGCCAATCCCCCGTTGGCCCCTGTCGTGACCCGGCCATGCATGGCCCACCGAGACCGGGATCCCGTTCCAGGTAACCAGCCGTACGTGCGGCGGAGCCCACACGTTCATCGTCGTGGGGCCATTCGTGTCACCGGTGAGGCTCAGCACCGCCCCGTGTACGGTCGCGGTGCGCACCAGCTCCGGCCCCTGCTCCAAAACGGGCCCCGCGGCGGTGTCCTGCCGCCAGAAACCGTCGGCCGTCGTGTTGTCAGCGAGCAGGAGGGTGAGCGGGGTCCGGCCGCCACCACTGATTCGTACCTCGCCCAAGCCGTCATGGACGTAGTCGAGCCGCAGATCTCCCGTCGTCGGGTCATAGGTGCTCTGGACGGTGCCCGACACCATGTTCACGGTCGGGCGATCGAGGTAGCGCAGAACGGTCTCCCCGTCCTCTCCGTCGCGGCCGTAGAACAGCGCCACGTCGCGGTCGCCGAGCGCGTAATGCGTCATCAGCTCAGACGTCGAATAGACCAGGTGCTGTCCATCCATGTCGTAATCGGCCACCAGCGTCTTCGCGTCCTGGCCGTTGATCTGCAACGTGCCCTGCTGAGGCACGGTATAGGTACCGTCGCTCGTGCTGATGGGGAACGTGAAGCTGTCATCGGTGGTGGCGTTCGACGGATTGTGCATCGCGACGTAGAAGTGGGTGCCGGTGTCCGGATTCACGTCGTCGTAGACCTTGATGTTCGGCGAGGACGGCGTGACCGCCGGACCGGGATCGACGTTGGTGATGACCGGGGCGACGCTCTGCAGGAACAGCCCGAGCTCCTTCATCGTCGCTGCCTTAGGTCGCAACTGGCGCGCCTCGCTGATCGCTGCCCCGTAGTCGTATGAGGTGTAGACGACGGGCGCGGGCAGCCAACCCCACGAGGTGCCGCCGAATGTCATGTAGAAGCTCTGGATCGTCAGCCGGTTGGCGATGTTCGTGTCGTAGAACACGCGCTCGTAGCCGGGACCTTCTCGCTGAGCCATGCAGTCATAGGTCCCTGCGCTGCCCCAGTAGTCAAACCAGCCGCCGCCGAACTCCGCGGCGAACCCGGGGGTGTTCGGTGACGCGCTTGACCCGCCCGTGGCGCCGCCCGTACCCCAGATCCCCCAGTCCGGCGCGGCCGAGGGCGACCCCGGCGTAGCGTCGGTCGAACACGTGCCGCCTGGATACCCGTCGAAGGCATATAGGTCATTGGGTCCGACTACGGTGCCAGGGACGTTCGAGCTGGCCGGGACCCAGATGCCGTTGCGACCCTTGTCGTTGTGGAAGATCGGCACCGTGATCCCGTCGCTGCGCGCCGTGTTGTACAGATCCTGCATGTACTGGAACTCGCCCGGTCCGGTGTCAGCGAGTTCGTTCTCGATCTGGTACAGGATCACAGTCCCAGTCCCGCTGGTGAGCTGGTGATTCTTCAGAATCGCGTCAATATGCGAAAACCACTGCTCGGCGGCGGCCACATAATCAGGAGCGTCCGTCCGCGCCTCTCCCGATTGATTGACCACCCAACCCGGCAGACCGCCTGCGCTGGTCTCGGCGTTGATATACGGCCCGGGTCGGGCGATCACGTATAGCCCCACCCGCGCCGCGTCGTCGAGTAGCAGATTGACGTTGCGCACCCCGGAGAAGTCATAAACCCCGGGCGCCGGCGAATGGTAGGCCCAGTTGAAGTAAACGGTGACCGCGTTGTACCCCTCGGCCTTCATTTTCTCCAGGATGTCGAGCCACAGGCTCGGGCTCGGCAGCCGCCAGTACTCGAACTCTCCAGACCAGATGAACGTGCGCTTGCCATCGATCATCAGTGAGTACTTGTCGTAGGTGATCGTATGCGTAGCCGGCCGCGGAAGATCGCGACGTCCATCGGCGTGAGCGGCGTGCGGAAGCGACACGACGAGGATCGCAGCGGCAACCGCGACGAACAGCCCCCGACGCGCCCCGGTCAACCCTGCGCCGATGCCGCACGCCCCCCAAACCCGGGCACGGCGCGCCCGAGGCGCGCGCCGACAACAGCGGCACGATGAGCTTGACAGGGCGCGCATTAATCCCTCCTCCGCCAGACACGCACCTCCTTTAAGGAGACAGACGATCGTGCGAGCGTCCGGCAATCGGCAGCACGCCAATGTTAGCGTTCACAAGATGAGCGTGAATCGTCGAGACGGTCAGCATTCAGACCGACGCGCAGCCGCCGGATACTTCGCATCTCGGCGCTCATCTTCCGGCGAACTCCCCGTCAATTCGACGCTACCGCTCTCCATGCAACGGGGAAGGAGCCAGCGCCACTGTCTGCTGCCGTATCTGAGGCGTTTGCCCTGCATATGGGCAACTTTTAATCCGAAGGTCGTGGGTTCGATCCCCACCGGCGGCATTGCGATCGTCCTGTCGATCGGGGCTCTCGCGGTTGGGGAGTGTTCCGCGGAACACTTTTCCGTTGTGGCTTTACGGTGTGGTCGGGACGGCGCGCCGCTCGACGGTTCGGAGCCATCTGGCGGGTGAGGTGCCGAACCAGCCGCGGACGATGAAGCCCGAGAGCGCGGCGGTGTTCACAAGTCCCCAGTATCCGGTTGCGATCAGGATGAGCGGCGGCGGGAGCGTGCCGGCGGCGAGCCCCGCGAGGAACGCTAGTGGGACGACGGCCGCGAGTAGGGCGTGCGGGAGTGTCTCTCGCCAGTACCAGCGCACCTGGGTCGACTTGCGTGTGATTTTGTAGATCGGCTTGCGGTGGGGACCCCAGAGCAGCGCCTTGCAACAGGCCAACATGTAGACCGGCGCCAGGCCGAGCCACATCAGCTTCAACTGCCACAGCGCGCGCAGGGGCGAGCGTTGGCGCCGGCGGCGGTCCCCGAACGGCTGGTTGAGGATGAACAACCGGAGCTCGGCGGCGAGTGCGTACGGCATGAGATGTAGCAGACAGGAGACCGCGGATGCCCTTACCGGAAGTGTGCCCAGGCAGGCCAAGGCGGTGCACGGCACGTACACGAGCGCGGTGAACGAGTGGAGGTAGAAGAGGAAGGTCTCGGTGAAGTGGAGCCGCTGCCTGAGATTGAGCCCGCGGAGGTTGCCCCAGATCACGAGGCGAACGGTGTCGATCGCCCACGTGCCTCGTTGCTTGAACACGTTGGCGACATCCTCGGGACTGTGCTGACCGACCGCGCCGACAATCGTGAGGTAGCAGCCTCGCCATCCGCGCCGGAGCGCTTCGACGCCCGACTGGAGATCCTCGACCAGGTTCCACGTCGGGAAGCCGCCGATGTCCTGGAGCGCTTCACGGCGCCACACAAGGCCCGAGCCGCATGGAAAGACCGCGTTGGCAAAGTTGCGCGACAGCATCTGACAGCGGTAGAACTGGCCGTCGAGGTTCACGAACGGATCTCCGGCGGAGACCTGCGCCTCCTTGACCGTCTGCACGAACGCGAGTCGCCGGTCGAACTCGAGCTGGCCGACCGTGTGGCGCAGGAAGTTATTCGTGCCGACTTCGTCGTCGGCGTCTCGCGTCTCGATGTACGCGACCGACGGGAACTGACTGCGCACCAGCTCGAGCGCGGAGTTGAGGTTGCCAGCCTTAGCCGCCCCGTCGCGTCCGGGAGCGTTCCTCGGCGGCGGGTCGTGATAGAGGACTCTCAAGCCGTCCAGTGCAGCCGCGAGCTCGGGATTGTGCGCATCGTCGGACACAACCACGTGTAGGCGATCCCGGGGGTAGTCCTGCTCGAGGACGCTCAGGACCGTCCTCAGCACCATCGGAACGGGTTCGCCCCAGGTGGGGATGATCACCGCCACCTCGGGAGCGTCCGGTCCAACCAGTGGCCGGCGAGGCGTCACCTTCGTGGACCAGCCGTTGACTACCGATAGCGTCACGCATACGGCGGAGAGGATGTTCGCGATCAGGAACGGCCAGGCCAGCCACGGGATCGCGGTATTGAGGTGTTCGAACAGCCACGGCGCGTAGAACAGCATGAGCGCCATCACCAGGACACCACTGAGCCGAATCGGCCGCTGGCGTCTCAGCAACGGGAACTGGTCGCCGAACCGCCGCGCCGCCGCGGCGAGGTTGCTCGGCGGCGCCGCTAGCTCGTGCGCAGCAGCCAGCGCCCCGGATTCGTCCGTGGATTCGGGCAGGCTGGGGTGGTCGAGTACGGTCGCCACGACGACCGTCTAGTCGGCCGCACATCAAGCCAGCACGAGCCGTGTTAGGAATCCGTCGGTCAATCGTCCACCAAGAGATAAACGCCAACCCGCGCACCCCACACCTACGACCAGATCACGGGCCGGAGAACCCTCTTTCCGCCGGCGACGGCACCCGTTCGAGGCCAGGGCACGCCCAAACGGCGTTAAGCGCCCACGCAACGCCGGGTCCTGCGTCGGGACCACGATGGTGGCGGCCGCCAGCCGGCAGCAGCTCATCCGAATGCCGCGCGTGGCATTCGGGTGGCCGGTCCGGTCCGCAGGGGCCTTCGCGGTAGCTAGGTCGATCCGTTCGTGTTCTGAGGGGTCGGCCCGCCTTATAAGCACGCGCGAGGTTGTCGCGGGTCGTCACCGTTTGGATGGTCAGGGCCGAGGATGCGCTCCATGATGGCGAGCGCCGGCTCGAAGATGGCGATCGCCTCCTCGATACGTCCGGGGGCCTGATAAGCCCGGGCGAGACGATCAGCACGCGGACCGTGCCGATATCACGCTCCCCTGGCGTCACGAGAGATCAGCCTAACCATCCCGACTAACCTTGTGTGGTCGGCTGCTCGGAAGCAGCCGCGTGAGCGTGTGCTAATTCACCTCTTGCAAACTGCCGATATGTGAGTTACCCTGCCTTGCCGAAGCTACATTCCGATCTAATGCTGAATTACGTCAACACCCAACCCAAATTCGCCGAAGCGACGCCAGTCGCGCCGGCGATGCCGTGCTGGCATGACTTCGACGCGAAGCGCCAGCTCGGATTCGTCGTAGCCCTCGCAGCGAGGTGTGCACGCTAGTACTTCTGGCGCACATAGCAAAGCGAAGCGAGGGCGACCCCATGGGTCGTCTTTTTTGTGCCTGAAGGCAATTCGGAACGTATTGAAACCAACAAGGTGATGCCCAGCTTGAACAAGCTCTAACTGTATTTGAGGCCCCGTCTGAGAGAGAAAGGTCCTCGTGTGTCGTTCGGTAATCGCACCTGACATTTCAGGTGCACGCTTACGCCTGCGATTCTCCGAACGCCGCTGCGAGCGCCGGGCTCCAGCGCTCCTCCACGTAGGACATCGTCGCGTCGATAAGTGTGACGGTGATCCAGGGTTGAAGGGTAGGCGAGTGGCTTGGACAAATCGTTCGACGTAGAGACGAACGGTGCACATGTATGCGGCTGCCGAGGGATCCGCTGGCCGAGACGCTCGCCTGTGCGTCGATCTTCCGGATTGGGAGATGGACGGAGAGGCGCGGGTTTCTGCTGCCCGGCCCTCCTGAGGCCATCATCGGCAGCTAGAAAGGAAGGAGCGATGAGCACCGAGATGCTCGAGCGGCGATTCGCCCTGACCGGCGCTCGGAAGAGGAAGCTCCTCCGGACCCAGGGCGAGTTGTTCTTCGTCCCCGCACCGAAGGTTCATCCGCCGGTCACGCTGGTGCTGTTCGACGAGCCACTCTCGCGCGGGCGTGGCAAGTTGCACTTGATCCAGTTCGCCTACCGCCGCGGGCCGGACGTGTTCGCTAAGGGCGCGATCCGACACCCGGATCACGCCACGGTCGTGCTGCGGGGCTGGCATCGGGTGGCGATGAACATCGAGCGGATCACGTGACCGTAGCTCAGCCGGTAGAGCGCTCGCTTGAAACGCGGGGCGTCGCAGGTTCGACCCCTGCCGGTCACATCGCACGGCCCCGTCACTCCGGCGTGGTCGAGTAGGTAAGACACGCGGCTGTTAACCGCGGGAGCGCAGGTTCGAGCCCTGCCGCCGGAGCCTGCAACGCCCCCGTGGTCGAAACGGGTAATGACGCCGGCACCGGACGCCGGAGCCCGGGGGTGCGATTCCTGCCAGTCAGACTTGCGCGGTGGAGGAGCGGCTGTCCTCGCGAGCCTCATGAGCTCGAGATCGCGGGTTCGAATCCCGCCCGCGCTCCCTCCCAGGGGGCGTAGCTCAGTTGGGTAGAGCGCTCGCTTGTCAGGCGAGAGGCCGCCGGTTCGGTCCCGGCCGTCCCCGCTGTGGCCGTGGTGTAGTGGAAGCACTCGGGGCCGTGGTCCCCGCGGCGCCGGTTCGAGTCCGGCCGGTCACCCCACTTTTCGCGGACGAAGAGCATTGGTGGGGAGGAGTGGGTGCGACTCTCGCCGTCTCCACTACGGAAGCTCTGTCAAGTTCGCACTACTTGTTCCCGCGCCGCCTGAATCGCGACATCAGGCGGCTTAGCCTGCTCCCGATCTCCTGGCCCGCGTCAGCGGCGATCTTGCCGACCGTGTCGTCAGTCTTGATGATGCCCAGCTCCTCGTCCGTCGCGGGTGCCGGGCCCCCTCGAGCGACGCTGGCGGTGGCGTCCGCGCGGTAGGCCGCGCGGCGGGCTTTGGTGGCGTCGATCTCCGCCTTGAGGCGGGCAACGTGGTCGTCGGGATCAGGCGCGGCAGGGCTTGGGTCTGAAGGGTCTGTCATGGGACGTATTGCAGCATCCATCGGGTCCGGCCGGGCAGAAATTCGCGCGGACCTGTGCTCGAGGTCGTGGGCTTCGATACCGCGACGCCGCGGCTGATCGCCGATTTCACCCGCGGCACGCTCTGACCCGAGGCCGGAGCGGAGGGCGGGCGAACTGTAAGACGCGCCGCCGCCTCGACGTTCCAGGCGGCGGCGCCGCTGCGCCAAGTGGGCGTGGCGAAACCCGCGGAAGGAGGAACCTCCGATGTCACGCGAACAAACCGCAGTACCAGTTCCACGCCGAGGACGAGGCGTCGTTTTGAGCCGACCAGCAAACGCCGGCGCGGCTTCCCGTCCGAGACCCGCGTGAAGCGCGGGGCTCGCGCCATCAGGCGCGGCGAGGTCGAGCTGCTCGAGCGGCTCGGCAACAACGACCTATGCCCGTGCGGATCCGGTCGCCGGTTTCAAGAAGTGCTGCCGCAATAGCGGCCGCTTTTGACGGCGCCGGCCGGGCTGACTACTACCGAGAGCGGTGAGCCGCTCTCACGAGGGCTCCGCTACGGAGGCGGGGCCCTCGCCCCGCCTCCGTAGCTCAGAGGAAGAGCACCGGGTTTCGAACCCGGACGCAGAGGTTCGACTCCTCTCGGGGGCTCTGGACACACGGTGTCTTGCTAACAACGACAACCACCAGGAAGGATGTGAACCGATGAGCATCAAGACGTTCGGCCCGGTCGACGAGCGAAGCCTCAAGCAGCTCGAGCGTTGCATGGCCGCGGGCGAGGCCGACTACGGCGTGCTGTGCGCGGACCATCACCCGGGCTACAGCCAGCCGATCGGCGGCGCGGTCGCCTACGAGGGCTACGTCTCGCCGTCCGGTGTGGGCTATGACATCGGCTGCGGCAACAAGGCCGTCCAGACCGGGCTGGTCCGGGCCGACCTGGATGACCTGGGAGGCGTCGAGCTGATCATGCGAGAGATCACACGCCGGGTGTCGTTCGGCATGGGCGTTCCGGCGCGTGAACGGGTCGACCACGAGGTGCTGGACAAGATCCGCACGGCGGAGTACGTGCCGCAGCGCAAGCTGGCCGGTCTGGCCGAGTCGCAGCTGGGCACGGTCGGTTCGGGCAACCACTACGTGAACCTGATGGAGGACGAGGAGGGGCACGTGTGGGTCGGCGTGCACTTCGGCTCGCGCGGCTTCGGCCACAAGACCGCATCGGGTTTCCTGGCGCTGGCTCAGGGTCTGGCGTTCGACGCTCGGGCGACCGAGGGCGAGATGGACTCGCCCCCGGTGCTGCTCGAGGTCGGGACGGAGCTCGGCGAGTCGTACATCGCCGCGATGCAGCTGGCGGGTGAGTACGCCTATGCCGGCCGCGACGTCGTCGTCGCCAAGGTGCTCGAGATCCTGTCAGCGGATGCGGTGCACGAGGTGCACAACCACCACAACTTCGCGTGGCGGGAGAAGCACCTCGGCCGCGTCTACTGGGTGATCCGGAAGGGCTGCACGCCGGCCCGCCCGGGCCAGGAGGGATTCGTCGGCGGCTCGATGGGCGACGAGTCGGTGATCCTCGAGGGCGTCGAGTCCGGCGAGGCGGAGGAGTCTCTGTTCTCCACGGTCCACGGCGCCGGCCGGGTGATGAGCCGGACGCAGGCCGCGGGCCGCGTTCGTCGCCGCAAGCGGTGGGCGTGCAGCGATCGCGATTGCGACCGCGTGTTCGACATCGACGGCGTCAGCTCCCAGAACCCGGCGCCGAAGCGCGGCGTTTGTCCCGATCACCCTGACGCGCGCCTGATGAAGGTGTGGGTCGAGGAGCAGCTCAAGCCGGGCGTGGTCGACTGGCCGGCGGTGCAGGCGCGGCTCCGCGAGCAGGGCATCGTGCTGGTCGGTGGCGGCGCGGACGAGGCACCCGAGGTGTACAAGCGGCTGCCGGATGTCCTCGACGCGCACGCCGGCTCGATCCGGGTCAAGCACAAGCTGCGCCCGCTGGGCGTGGCGATGGCCGGGCGCGACGTCCGCGACCCGTACAAGGACTGACGCGGCCAGGTGACCAGAGCCGCACCCGCCCCGTGGAGTGGTGGGTGCGGCTCTCCACGCTCGTGTCCGAAACCGGTTGGGGCTGCCGTCATGCACAGCACGACAACCGAGCTCGATCGCGCCGGCCTTGCCGTGCTACGCGTGCCACACATGCGTAGTACGGCACGGCCTCGCCGGATCGGCTCCGTTGTCGAGCTATGCATGCCCGGCGCGTCGCTGCACGTCCCGGGCCACCGCGGTCCACACTTCCCGTGTACGTAGCGTCACGAGCACGCGCAGGGTTGCGCTGCGCGAACGACGCCAGCCGCACAGCGACCGCGACCGCGATCGCTGAGCCTCGACGTCGCCGAACGCCGTTAGCCGGCGGCGGTATGGTGCTGGAGGTGAGCGACGACCTCGAATCCGGGAGGCCGCCGATCCTCGCCTCGGACGCCGAGCGCGAGCGCAGCGTTGCGCTGCTGCGCGACGCAGTCGGTGAAGGCCGGCTGACCCTCGAGGAGTTCAGCGAGCGCATCGGCCTCGCCCACGCCGCTCGCACCGATAAGGAGCTGGCGAATCTGGTCCGCGACCTGCCCGCCACGTCCGTCGCGCCGGACCTTCCGGCCCCTATCGCCGATGAGCACCGGGCTTTCTGCTCGCATCTGATCCGCAGCGGACCGTGGTCGGTGCCGCGACGCTCCTCGTGGCGCTCGATCTTCGGCACGATCGATCTCGACCTGCGTCAGGCACGGCTCGCCGGCCCCGAGACCGTGTTCGAGGTCTACAACCTGTTCGGCACGGTGACGGTGATCGTCCCCGAGGGGCTCGAGGTGGTCGTGCGCGGCGGCGGGCTGTTTGCGAGTCAGAAGATCGAGCTGTCCGAGCGACCGCCGATCGCCGGCGGGCCGAGCCTGACGATCGAGACCCGTGGCCCGGGCGGCACGCTGCGCGTCCGCGCCCGCCCGACGGTGAAGGCCACGATAAAGCAGATCACGAGGGCGATCGGGCACTAAGGGCCCGGAGGGCCCTAAGTCCGGGTCTGGCCGCCTAGAGCCGGATCGTGGGACTGCGCTTCAGGGGCTTGCCGGCGCGGTCGAGTGCGGTGACGGACGCGTAGCGGTGCCCGGGGCTTAGCTGGATCACGGTCTCGAACATGTGGCGCCGGGCGATTCCGACCGGACGGAGGTCGTCGCGCTTGGCCCCGGCGGCTACCCGCCAGGCGGCGACGTTCGTGGCACCGTTCCAGCTTGCGTAGACCATCGGGGAACCGGTCTTGGCGTCCCGTGCCGCGACGGCCGCCGGCCGCTCATCTGGTGTGCCTTCCCAGTCAAGCCACAGCCCTCGGTATGAGTAGAGGCCTGGCGGCAGCGAGACGTCGAACAGCGGGCGGCCTTCGGCGGTGAATTCGCTGGTAAACGAGTCGACTCCCCAACCGACGAACACCCGGCCCGAGGGGAGGATCTGGACGGACCCCATCGCGCCGGCCAGCGGGTGCTGCGAACTGGTGTACGCGCCTCGCACCTTCACCGTCCGGCGTGATTCATCGATCTCGAGCGCCAAACCGCGCGATTGCTTCTCGGTGTCGATCGGGCCGTTCGTGCCATTGTCGAACAAGGTCAGCAGCGACCCCGACAGCTGGGCGTCATGCTGCCAGGCGAACTGGGAGCCCGTGGCCATCTGGAACTGGCTGCGCTTGCCGCCCAGCGTCCAGATGACCGCGCCGGTGCGGCGGTCGAGCTTGTAAACCGCCCAGGTGTGGCGCGCCGACACAAGCAGGTTCCCGTCCGGCAGCTGCTGGATCGAGTTGATATGCAGGTAGTCGTAAGGCTGTGCCATCGGCTCGTGGGTGGCGGTGACCGGTATGTGCTGGAGGCCTCGCCATTCGAACAGGAGCCGCCCGCTGGCGATGTCGACCTCCTGGATGATCGACTCGAGGACCTGAGTGTCGCGGGGCCCCCCGATCGCGGAAAGATCCATCTGAACTGCCTCGGGATAGCAGGTGAACAGCGCCGTCCCCTCGGGGGTCAGCGTCAGGGCGTGCAGGTCCATCGACCGGCCGCCCGCGGCGCGCACGCGCGTGACCTCGCGATAGGAGCGATCGAGCAGAACCGCTTCGCCCTGCCCGTATCCAGTCTGCTGGATCTTCCCCTCCCACCACACGATCACCGGCTTGCCTTGGTACGTCGCAGAGAAGAAGCTCGATACCTGGAGCCCACCGCTCAGCGGTCTGAACCACACGGGGGCGCCGTTGCGAGCGACGATCAGCGGCCCGTATTGCTCATTGCCCGACAGCGCGACCGGGCCGGGACCCAGGAATAGGAATCGAGGATCGCCCTGGCGCAGCCGCTCTGCGGTCTCGACCGCATTGGTCGTGACCGTCGGCGGGCGCAGATCCGGCTCGGACCGGAAGCTGGCCTGGCGTCCCGATGGTTTGTCCGCAAACGAGGGGATGTGCGGCAAGGCCTTGGACGGATCGGATGGCCTTGGTGGCCTGGACGGCTTGGATCCAGCCAGAAGCTCGGCCACCCCGCCGCCCGCGATCGCAAGCGCTGCCACGCCGCCCGCGCCCTGCAGCATCTGGCGGCGCGTCAGGAGATCCCTGACCCGCCTCTCAGAGACAGCCATGCTCGAGTGACCGCGCCATCAACACGGACACCATTCCTAGCGGGGCGGACATAAATCCGCCGTCAACCTACTCCTTACCAGCGCGCGCACACGTCGTCGCGCCCGGCGTAGCGGTCGGCGCGAGGATCAGTGAGCCTTCAGGCCCACCGCTGGCAGCGCTTCGATCTCGTCCTTGGTGAGGTCGACCCGGACCTCGTAGTCGACTCGGTTGGACACCCCGATCGGGATCGCGACCTGCTTGCGCCCCCACAGGTGGCCCTCCTTGAGGAGCACGTGCGTGACGTGATGGTCGGCCGGGTCGATCACGAGACCCTGTACGGACCCGATCTCCCCGTCTTTCGCGTGTATGGGGTCGCCCTCGCGTATCTCGACCTCGCCGAGGGGCACGCTGTCGCTGTACATCGGTTGGGGATGGTGCCCGAGCGGCCGGCCTACGCCGAAATACATCGACGTCGAGGCGAAGCCGTCGTACTTCCCGGTCGTGTCGCGGAGCATTTCGACGTCCTCGGCCGAATCGAGCTGGTCGTAGCGCTCCTTGGTGCAGCTGAGCTGGATCACGTCCTCGCGGGCGCTCACGACCAGATCGAAGGGCACCACCCGCGCCTGCTCGTCGTGGTGCCCGGGCTCGACGATCAGGTGGGTCAGCACGTCGGTGATGGGGTTGAAGATCAACCGGGCCAGGTTCCCGCAACGCCCGTCGGTGGCGTCGACGTGAACGCCGATCTTGAAGCTTTCCTGTGCGTCGCTTGAACTCATCGAAAACACCCGAGCTTTCTGTCTGCGGTCGGAATCCTACGTCTAATCCACGCGAGTGCGCGTTAGCGTTCGACGATCGATCGCGTCAGGGCGACGATCGTGACGAACGTGCGATACAGGCGGAGCGGATCGTCGTCGGTGATGGCGACAGCGCGCGGCCCGGCGCGCTGCACCCCGCGGATCCAGGTCGCCATCTCGGCCATGTCGGCGGTGAGGAAGGTGATCTCGAGCGTGGCCGGGAGGTCGATCGCCGGCGGGGGCGCGCTCGCGGCGCGGGCGAGCGCGCGGGCGGCCCCGGCGCGGATCAGCTCACAGGCGCGGTCCGGGTGGAGGCTCTCGGCCGCAAAGCGGGTGATCGAGCGCTTGACGACCACGGCCTCGATCTCGGGCAGGAACGGGCGGGCCTCCTCGGCGGTGGCGTCGTCGCCTGTGATCAGGACCACGGGCACGCGGTGCTCGAGCGCGACCAGCGCGTTCAAGGCGCTCTCCCCGACAGCGACGCCGTTCAGCCGTGCCTCCCAGATCGCGGCGGGGTTGTAGGTGTGCGACAGGATCGCGCGCTCGGCTCCGATCGCGCCGTGGTAGGCGACCATGAACACGGCGTCGAACGTGGCGTCGAGGCCCTCCATCATGTACAGCGGTTTGTGCCGGCCCGACAGGTACGACGCGTGGTGGTGCAGGTCGCCCGGCCGGATGTTGTACATGGTGCGATGGGCGTCGTTGACGAGGACGTGGCCGGCCCCCGCTTCCACGGCGCCGTCGATCGCCGCGTTCACCTCGTCGGTGAGCAGCTGCCGGCCGAGCTCGTACTCGGCTCCCGGGCCGCGCACCTGCTCCCAATCGGCGATCCCCGCCGTCCCCTCGATATCGCTCGAAATGAAGACCTTCATGGCTCGCCATCCCTAGGTTCGCAAAAGCGAGCGCGTGCTGCGCGCGCTCGGGATATGTCACGCTTCGCCGCATGCCGTGGCTTCCCGAGCTGTTCACTGCGCCGGCGCTCGAGCAGGCCGAGGAGAAGTGGCAGCGCGAGCTTGTCACCGTGCCCTTTTTCGACGGGTTGCTCTCGGGTGACTTCGATGCCCTGATCGGGTCGTTTGCGGGCGAGCCCGAGCTGCACCATCCCGTTCACGGACGCATCCGGGGCGCGCGGGCGTTCGAGGCGTACGTGACCGCAACCAACGCGTGGCTCCACCAGCAGAACGCCTCGATCGAAGACGTCGAGTACGTCGTCGCGGGACATCGCGGCTTCGCGGAGGTGGTCATCCACCTCGATGGCGCGAACGGACAAGTGGGCCTTCCGGTCCTGGTCATCTCCGACAAACAGTCCGACGGGCGGATCGACGAACTGCGGATCTACTACAGCAGCTGGCCGCTGAGGGGCCGCCACGCGATCCGCCCGCCCGTGCTCCAGTCCGATCCGAAGCTGCGCGCGCCGGACGTCGTCGCCGAATACCTGAGCGCGCTGTCCGCCGGAGATGCGGATGCGATCGTGGCGACGTTCGAACCGGACGGCTACGCCCGCGAGCCCGCGGGCGCCCCGTTCGTCCATCGAGGCCACGACGACCTACGCGCGTTCTACGAGTGGTTGTTCTCGAACGGCGGCGGCATCGTTCAGGAGCACTGCCTGGTCACCGACGACCTCCGCGCGTGTGCGCTCGAGTACAACGTTGTGAAATGGGGCAAGACCGAGCTCCCGCCCCAAGCCGGGATCGCCGTCTACGTTCGCGGAGACAGTGGCAAGCTCGCCGCGGCCCGCATGTACGACGACGTCGAACCGCCGCTCCTTGCATGAGCGGCGGCCCACCGAACTTCGGACCGGAGGAAGCGGATGAGTAGCAGCGGCACGACCAATGACTACGACGTGATCGTCTTCGGCGGCGGCGCCCCGGGCGAGCACTGCGCCGCGGCGCTGGCCGCGCGGGGGCTGCGCGTCGCAGTCGTCGAGCGAGAGCTGGTTGGCGGCGAGTGCTCGTACTGGGCGTGTATTCCGTCGAAATCGTTGCTGCGTCCCGGGGAGGCGGTGCAGGGGGCGCGCGACGTGGGCGCGAAGGCCGAGGTCGACGTTCAGGCGGCGCTCGACTGGCGTGACTTCATGGTCTCGAACTGGTCTGACGCGGGACAGGAGAAGTGGCTCGCGGGGCGGGGCATCGACCTCCTGCGGGGCAACGGTCGCCTGGCGGGCGCGGGCGTGATCGAAGTCGACGGCGTACGTCACACCGCCGAGCACATCGTCGTCGCGACCGGCTCAGATCCGTTCGTGCCGCCAATCTCCGGGCTGCGGGAGCTGGAGGGCGTCTGGGGAACGCGCGAGGCGACGAGCATGAAGGCCGTTCCGCGCCGCCTGATCGTGCTGGGCGGAGGGGCCGCGGGCGTCGAGCTCGCGCAGGTCGTGCGGCGATTCGGCGGGGAGGTGGTGGTGGTCGAGGGCGCCGACCGGGTGCTCTCGCGCGAGGCCGCGCCCCTCGGCCAGGGGCTCGGCGAGGCACTGAAGCGCGACGGGATCGAGCTGATGCTCGGCACGCACGCCAGCGCCGCGAGGAAGGAGGGCGATGAGTACGTCCTCGAATTGCAGGGTGGCGGGGAGGTGCGCGGCGAGCGGCTCTTGGTCGCCACCGGTCGGCGACCGCGCGTCGAGGGGATCGGCCTCGAGACCGTCGGGGTCGAGGCCAATCCCCACGGGATCGCGGTTGACGAGTACATGCGTGCCGGCGAGCGAGTGTGGGCGATCGGGGACGTCACCGGCGTCTGGCCGCTGACCCACGTCGGCGAATACGAGGGGGACGTCGTCGCGCAGAACATTGCCGGCGATCCACACCGGGTGAACTACGAAGCCGTCCCACGAGTCACCTACACCGATCCGCAGGCGGGCGCCGTTGGAGCGGTCGAGGCGCAGTACAGCGCCACCGCTCTCCTCTCGGAGATACCGAAGACCGCCACCTACTCGCACGCGTATGCCGAGTCCAACGGATTCCTGACGCTGCTCAGCGACGGCGAGCGACTGACCGGCGCCTACGCGCTCGGTCCCGAGGCCGGCGAATGGCTACAGCAGGCGACGCTTGCGATCCGCGCCCACATCCCGGTCGAGATTCTGGCCGACACGATCCAGCCGTTCCCGAGCTTCTCCGGGATCTACGACGCCGCCGTGATGACGCTCCAGATGGACATTACGGACAAGCCACGGCCGATGAGGCCGACCGACTCACAGATGGCCAGCCTCGCCGGGTGAGGATGCGCGAGCCGAGTCAGCGGGGCCGGAGCACCTCGCACGGCGCGCGCCGACGTATCGCTGCCGTGCGGTCGTGCCGCAGCAGCCGCCTGAGCCTGCCCCGGGGGCGCGGCGGAAGCATGATCGCGTCGCAGTCGAACTCGTCCGCGGCCTCGGGAAGGGCGCGGTCCGACCGGCCGAACAGCACGGTCAGCTCCGCCGGGACCGAGGCGAGGCGTGCCGCCTGTTGAAGGTCTGCGCGTGCCCGGTCGAGGAGGACGTCATTCCAGACCCCCGTCCCTCGGTTCCAGCGCGTGACCAACCGCCCCGGCCGCTCCAGCTCGACGAGGACGGCAATCGTCAGGCGCGCCTGGTCTCGCTCTGCCAGCAGGCCGGCGGCGAGGACCGCCTCGTCCCCCTCCGAGGTTCCGTCGTAGGCCACAAGCAGGTGCCGGTAGGGAATCCCGTCACCGTACCGGCAGGCCGGGTCCCTTACGGGCGACCTGCAGCCTGGGCCCGCGCCGTCTCGGTGGCGAGCTCGCGGATGAACGCCCCCGCGGCTTCGATGGCGTCGGCGGCCTCGGGCAGGAACGACCAGAACAGCTGGAACGCGTGAGCCTGGACCGGGAACAGCTCCAGGCGAGCGTCGACGCCGTGATCCTGAGCGTTGGCGGCGAGCGCCTTGGCATCGACGAGCCGGGCGTCGCCGGTGGCGGCCTGGACCAGCATCGGTGGCAGGCCGCTGAGATCCGCGTGCAACGGGTCGACGATCGGATCGTCCGCGGGATGACCGGAGAGGTAGGCCTCGACGCAGCGGCGCACGTCATCGTCGGTGGCCAGCGGGGCGTCGGAGGCCGAGGCGGTGCGTAGGGTCAGATCGAGCCACGGGCAGAGGATCACCGACGCCGCGGGGAGCGGCAGGCCGTCGCGCTTGAGCGCGAGGAGCAACGACAGCGCGAGTCCGCCGCCGGCGGAGTCACCGGCGACGACGATCGCGTTCGGATCGGGCGCCTGGTCGCGCAGCCAGAGGTAGGCGCGCTGAGCATCCTCGAGCGCCGCCGGGAACGGATGCTCCGGGGCGAGGCGGTAATCGGGGACGAGAATCGCGGTCAGCGCCGCCGCCGCGAGCGCGCCGGCCTGCGACTGGTAGCCGAACGCGGAGCCGATCACGTAGCCGCCGCCGTGGAGATAGAGCACGGTTGGCCCGTGGCCCGCGCCGGGGGAGACGACCAGCGACGGCACGCCACCCGCGGTCACGGGTCGCGTGATCGTGCCTGCCGGGGGCGAGAACTGCGCCATCAGCGATTCGAACGTCGCGCGGGTCTCGACGAGGTCGCGGTCGCTGGCCAGCATGCCTCTGAGCGGCTCGAGCGCCCGCGCGACCCGGCCGATCAACTCGCCTCCAACCGATAGCGCGGCCGCAACCGCCTCGTCGACGCCCCGGAGCAACCGGCGCGAGCGGTCGAGCAGGGCCTCTCCGGCGAGCGTCAGCTCGACGCTGTGGGTGGAACGGCGCAGCAGCTCGCAGCCGACAAGCTGCTCGAGGCCCCGGATCTGCCTGCTCAAGGCCGGCTGGGAGACGTACAGCCGCTCCGCTGCGCGCCCGAAGTTCAGCTCTTCGGCCACGGCCACGAACGCCCTCAGGTGTCGCAACTCGATGCCGTCCGGTGCCTGGGGGAACGGAAGGACGCTGGCGGTCTGATCCATGCGACAAGTATTGCTCGCGCGCCATCGGCCGGTGATGCAGATCGTGCAATGCGGTCTTGCACGATCGGTCTTTCCCTTTACGCGCGGCGGGTGCGAGTCTCGCCGACGTGATGGACGCCGACATGACACTCAGGTTCGGTTCGGTCCGGGTACCGACGATCGTCCACTGGCCGCGGGTGGAAACGGAGTCGCTGGCGCTCGTGCTCAGCGAGGAGTTGTCACCGACCGACGCGTGGGTGGAGACGTTTGTCGTTATCGGCCTGGTCGGAGGGCACCCGAGTGCGGTCGAGCTCGCGGCGCTGCAGTGGGTGTCCGATCACGTTGGCGAGTTCGGCGCACGGCGCGAGCGGATGCTCGTGGCGGGCGGCGCCCGGGCGGCGAGGCTCGCGCTGGCGGCGCGTGACGGCGGCTGGCCCGCGCTCGGGGGTCAGCTTCTGGTTCACCCCGTGTGGGGAGCGGAGCGGCCGATGCCCTCAGACGTCGGCGGCGCGCCGCCCGCGACCGTGGTGTGCGGGCCACGCCGCGACGGCGGCCGCCGGTACGCGGAGCGGCTGCGCGCCGCCGGGGTCGAGGTTCGCGAGGTGCGGGATGACGGCTGCCGCTGAGGCCATCCTCGCGAGCGGGTGCCATCGCGCCGAGCTCACCTCGTACTGCCGGCGCATGCTCGGCTCCTCGGCTGACGCGGAGGACGCGGTCCAGGAGACGCTGCTTCGAGCCTGGCGCGCTTCTCGGCGGTTCGAGGGCCGGGCAGCGGTCCGGACGTGGCTCTACCGGATCGCCACGAACGTTTGCCTCGACTCGCTGGGGCACGCCGCCCGCCGACCGATCCCGGTCGAGGACGTTCCCGAACTGGCCGGTGCCGGCGGCGATCCCGACCCCTCCGAGGATGCGCTCGAGCGTGAGCGCCTGCGGCTCGCGATCGTCATCGCGGTCGGCGCTTTGCCCCCGCGGCAGCGAGCCGTTCTCCTGCTGCGCGACGTGCTCTCGTGGCGCGCCTCCGAGGTCGCCGATCTGCTGGGCATGACCCCTGTCGGCGTCAACAGCACGCTCCAGCGAGCGCGCGCGGCGCTCGAGGCGCTCGACCCGCATCAGGTCTCAGAAGTCCCCGGCCCCTGCGGGCGCGAGCTTGTCGCCCGATACGTCGCCGCGTTTGCGACCGACGACGTCGACGCGCTCGTGTCGCTGTCACGAGCCATCTGAATCACACGAGTACGGTTTGGCGTCGTGTGCGCTCGCCCGGCGATAGCGACGAGCGGCCTGTCGAAGGACTTCGGCTCGGGTCGAGGGTTGTTCGGGCTCGACCTCGAGGTTCGGGACGGAGAGGTGTTCGGCTTCCTCGGGCCGAACGGCGCCGGCAAGTCGACGACGATGCGCCTGCTCCTGGATCTGATCAGGCCGACGTCGGGCTCGGCGCAGATGCTCGGGCTCGACACGGTCAACGACAGCCTCGAGATCCGCCGCCGGGTCGGTTTTCTGCCCGGTGACTTCGCGCTGTATCCGAAATTGACCGGACGCGCCATGCTCGACTACCTCGCGGAACTGCGGGGCGGGGTCGATCCGCACGTGCGCGACTCGCTGGTCGAGCGGTTCGGCGCCGATATCGATCGCCCCATCCGCAACCTCTCGACCGGGAACCGGCAGAAGATCGGCTTGGTCCAGGCCTTCATGCACGAGCCCGAGCTGCTGATCTTGGACGAGCCGATCGCGGGGCTGGATCCGCTCGTCCAGCAGAGCTTCCACGCGCTGCTGGGAGAGGTGAGCGCCGAGGGCCGCACGGTGTTCCTGTCGTCGCACACGCTGTCTGAGGTCGAGCGCGTCACCCACCGTCTGGCGATCCTTCGCCAGGGTCGGCTGGTCGTCGTCGACTCGCTCGAGAACCTTCGCAAGGTTGCCGTCCAGCGCCTGGAAATCGAGTTCGGCGAGCCGATCGACGTTGCCGAGTTTCGCGCGCTGCCAGGCGTCACGGAGGTGCATGCCGAGGGAAGCACCGTGACCGTGGGATTCGAGGGCTCCGCCGACGCCGTGGTGAAGGCCGCAGCCAAGCACGAGGTGCGCGCGATTCGCCCCCGCGAGGAGGACCTCGAGGACATCTTCCTCCAGTACTACAAATCCGACGGAGCCACGTGAGTCTGCCCGCCGCCCGGATCACGCTGCGTCTCCGCTTGCCTGCCGCCCTCTCAGCGGGCGTCGGGCTGATCGCCGTGATGGTCGCGGTCGGTGCCCTGTTCCCGTCGGTTGGGCACACGATCGGCAGGCTCAGCGTTCCGAAGAGCGTCTCAAACCTGTTGGGCGGTGGCGACTACGGAACGATCACGGGCTGGTTCCGCAGCGAGATCGCCGCCATCTACGGCCCGCTCGTGATCGGAGCCCTCGCGATCACCGGAGCCTCGGCGACCACGGCGGGCGAAGAGGAGGACCGGATCATGGGGCTTGTGCTCGCCCATCCGATACGACGTCCGCGACTGATCGCCGCCAAGGCGGCGGCGATCGCCGTCGTCGTGCTGATCATCGCGCTCGCGACCTGGATCGGGCTGATCATCGGCGTGGCCGTGGGCGGTGGGGGGATCACGCTCCCGCATATCACCGCGCTCGCAGTGCAGCTTGCGTTCTTCGGGTTCGCCACCGGGGCGGTGGCGATCGCCCTCGGCGCCGGCACCGGACGCCGCTCGCTCGCCACCGGAGTCGCCGCAGCCGTCGGGATCGCCGGCTGGCTGATCAACAGCTTCGCGCCGCTCGTGGGCACGATCGACTGGCTCAGATACGTCTCTCCGTTTTATTACTACGCGGGTCACGATCCCCTTGCTCAAGGCGTCGACGTCGTCGGCATCCTCGTCCTGGGGGCCGTGAGCCTCGTGCTGACGGCAGTCGGGATCGTCGGCATCGAGCGCCGCGACCTCCGGGCCTAGGAATCGACGAGAGGCGCACGTGGTAGCGGTTGACGATCTGCAGTTCCGGCGGGCATGTGCTTCGGACGCCGAGTCGGTGGCCGCGCTTCACGCCGACAGTTGGCGCCGCCACTACCGCGGCGCTTTCTCTGACGCGTTCCTCGACGGCGACATCTACGCGGATCGGCTGGTCGTGTGGACCGAGCGCCTGGGCGCGGCCGATGGCCGGAGCGAGACGGTCGTGGCGGAGGATCGCGACGTCGGGATCGTCGGCTTCGTGCACACGATCTTCGAGGCCGACCCGCGCTGGGGGGCGCTGCTCGACAACCTCCACGTCGCGTATGGGGAGAAGCGTCGCGGCGTCGGGTCGCGACTGCTGGCGGCGTCGGCCCGGTCCGCGCGCGAGCGCCGCACAGGGCTGTACCTGTGGGTCCTCGAGCAGAACGCCGACGCCCGGGCGTTCTACGAGGCCCGCGGGGGCACGTGCGTCGAGCGAGCCCTCGTCCCGCCGCCAGGCGGTATCGCGAGCAGGCTCAACGGCACGCCGTTCGGGCTGCGCTACGCGTGGGCCGATCCTAAGGTGGCGCTCTCAGCGGGCTGAGAAGGAGGAACGCCGGCGCCGGCGACGCGGCGGGCGGCGCGAGGCGCCGTCGCCGTGGTGGCTCCGTGTGCCGTCGCCGTGGAGGCCGTGCTCGAGGCCGAGTTGGCCGGCCATCTTGGTGACATCGCCGTGCTGGTCGGGTGACATAAGCGTGATCCCGACGCCCTTACGGCCGGCGCGGCCGGTACGGCCGATCCGGTGGACGTAGGTCTCGCTGTCAGCCGGCGGGTCGAAATTGATCACGTGCGAGATCCGCTCGACGTCGATCCCACGTGCTGCCACGTCCGTCGCGACGAGTGTGTCGACTGCGCCGCGCTCGAAGCGGGCGAGTGCCTGCTCGCGCTGGCGTTGTGACTTGTTGCCGTGCATCGCCACCGCGGTGATGCCGTGCGACCCCAGCCGCTTGACGAGCCTGTCGGCGCCGTGCTTGGTGCGGACGAACACGAGCGTGAGGTCACGGTCGCGGCGGAGCTCCTGGACGAGCGCCTCGATGCGGTGCTCGTGCGCGACGGGCACGAACCTGTGCTCGATCTCGGCGTTGGCGCGTCGTGCCCGCGGGCCATGCTCGCGGACCACCGGATTGTCCGCGTAGCGCTCGGCGAGCCGCCCGGCTTCGCCGTCGAGGGTCGCGGAGAAGAACAGCGTCTGGCGCGACCGCGGACACGCGGCGACGATCCGGTCGATCGCCGGGCGAAAGCCCATGTCGAGCATCCTGTCGGCCTCATCGAGGATCAGCATGCTGATGTTGTCGAGCGTGAACGCGCCGCGTCCGAGCAGATCCTCAAGCCGGCCCGGCGTCGCCACCAGGACGTGCGCGGTGGCGGCCTCCTTGGCCTGCTTGACCAGACTGACCCCGCCATAGACGGGCTTGACCCGCAGCGCGCGAGTGTGCGCGATGTCGCGGATGTCATCGACGATCTGCGTCGCGAGTTCGCGCGTCGGCGCTAGCACGAGCGCCGACGGCCTCGGGTCCTCGGCGCGGATCCGCTCAACCAGCGGTATCCCGAACGCCAGAGTCTTTCCCGATCCCGTGGGCGACTTCGCGATCACGTCGCGTCCGTCGATCGCGTCGCCGATCACGGCGCGCTGGATCGCGAACGGCTCGGTGATACCGGCTGCGGACAGACAGCTGACGACGGCGCTCGAAACGCCGAGCTCAGCGAATGATGCTGATGACATGCACAACTCCTTGACGGCACGCGATGGGCCGCGAACGATTCGGGAGGCGATGGCTGACCCGAACCGCTGCGAGCGGAACCCAAGCAAGCTGCCTCGCGGCCGACGGCGTCGACCGCTGCACTCAACGTAGCAGGTCATCTCGCGACATCAGGCGGTGTGAACGACGTTGCACGCGCGTAGGCCGGCTCTCGTCACATCGCTCGGGGCCCGCGGGTCTTCGCCATAGACCGCCCGAGCCAATCGACACGACAGGAGGTGCCCGATGGCACGCATTCAAGGAGTTCCGCAGGATCAGGCGAGCCCGATGGTCAAGCTCGTCTACTGGTTCATGCGCCGGGGCATGAACAAGCTGACCGGTCGCGAGGCCGCCCGCGGCAGCGGGATCGAACCGGTCGAGATCTGGGCGTATCAGCCGAAGATGCTGTCCGGAATGGGCAAGTTCCAGGGCGCCGTGCGCAAAGGCCGCGCCGTGGACGAGCGGACCAAGAATCTGGTCGAGTTGAAGGGCGCGCAGATGATCGGTTGCGAATACTGCCTCGACCTCGGGTCGCAGATCTGTCGCAACTCGGGCTTCTCCGATGACGAGTTGCTGGCGCTGCCCCGCTACCGCACGAGCGAGCTGTTCACCGACCGTGAGAAGACCGCGCTCGACTACGCGGTCGGGGTGATGCGAACGCCGGTCGACGTCAGCGACGAGCTGTTCGCCCGGATGCAGGAGCACTTCAGCGACGAGCAGTTGGTCGAGCTCACCGCCTTGCTGACGGTCGTCAACATCGACCGGTTCAACGCCGCCTTCGGAGTCGGGGCCGCCGGGTTCAGCGAGGGAATGGTGTGCGTACCGCCGGATCGGCCGGCGGCGGTGCCCGAGCCGGCACGAACCTCGTAGCTGGTAGCCCGTGACGCGCCGTCCCTCTCAAGGGGGACGGCGCGCGCGGCTTGTCGTCCCCGCGAGCTACCCGACAGATGGCTCGCGGGACCGATGACAACCAGGCGTCGACGGCCTAGCTTTGTCGCCACACCCGCCCCGCTCGATGCCAATGGACGCAAACACCGAAATTGCTCCCACCGCCCTGGCCGAACCCGCGGCCGCGCCCGAGCCGCCGGCGCTGCTCGCCACCGGGCTGGGAAAGCGCTACGGGTCGGTCGTCGCGCTCGATGGGGTCAGCTTGTCGGTGGCGCCGGGAGAGCTTGTCGGACTCGTGGGCGCGAACGGCGCCGGGAAGTCGACGCTGGTGAAGATCTCCTGCGGCCTGGTCAGGCCGACGACCGGCGCGGTCACGATCTGTGGAGCGCCGGCGGCAAGTCGCGATGCGCGACGGACGCTCGGCTATCTCGCCGAGCTGTTCCGCTTTCCCGGCTGGTCCACGGCCTCGGAGGTCCTCGCCCTGCATCAGCGGCTTGCGGGATCACCCGGTGGCCAGACCGAGCGAGACGAGCTGCTCGAGCTCGTCGGACTGAGCGACGTCGCGCGCCGCCGGGTCGAAGGGATGTCCAAGGGGATGCAGCAGCGGCTCGGGATCGCCCAGGCGCTGGTCGGCGAGCCGAAGCTGCTGCTGCTCGACGAGCCCACGAGCGCACTCGATCCCGCCGGGCGGCGAGCGATCCGAGCGCTGCTGCTCGAGCTCCGGGATCGTGGGATCGCGATCTTGATCAACTCGCACCTGCTCGGCGAGCTCGAGCGCGTGTGCGATCGCGTCGCGATCCTCGCGCATGGGAAGGTCGTGGCCGACGGACGCCCTGACGAGCTGACGCGGTCAGGGGGCGTGGAGATCCAGACCGGGGCCGGGCCGCGGCGCTTCCCGAACGCGAATAGGGAGGACATTCCACGGATCGTGGCCGGCCTCGTCGCCGAGGGTGTCGACATCTACGAGGTGGCGGTTGTTCGCTCCAGCCTCGAGGACGCGTATCTGGAGGTGGTGGGGCCGGAATGAAGGCGACGCTGATCATCGCCCGCCAGGTGCTCCAGGAAAGCGTCCGGCGGCGGGTGTTCGCCGTGGTGCTCCTGCTTACGGTGCTGTTCCTGGCGCTGTTCGTGCTGGCGAGCGTCAAGGCGTTCGGAGCGCCATCCCAGTTCACAATCGGGACCCAGAGCCTGGTCGGTCCGAGCCAGCTGACCGATGTCACGTCGGTGACGCTGCTCAGCCTCGGGGCGTTCGCGTCGCTGTTCCTCGCGACCGTGCTCGCCGTCTTCCTGACGCTCGGAGCGATCCGCGGGGACGCCGAGCGCGGTCTGCTTCAGCCGCTCGTCGTGCGCCCGCTCGGACGCCGGGAGCTCCTCCTCGGGCGGTTCATCGGCGCGCTCGCCGTGTGCATCGCCTACGTCCTCGGGCTCTACGTCGCTGTGCTGTTGATCGTTCACCAGGCCGGCGGACACTGGCCTGACCACATCGTCGGTCCCGGGCTGGCGCTTGTCGCCGCGATCACGCTCCTGGTCGCGATGTCACTGCTTGGCTCGGTGTTCCTGTCGACGACTGCGAACGGCATCGCGATGTTCATGCTCTACGGCGCCGGCCTGGTGGCGGGCCTCCTGGCCAGCATCGGGGCGACCCTAGGTGCCCAGACCGTGCTCACGGTCGCCCACGACATCGAGATAGCCCTTCCCTTCGAAGGCTTCTACTCGGCGGCGCTGCACGCGCTCGGATCGAACCAGACCGGGCTCGCGCGGGTGATCGTGAACGTCGGGCCGTTCGGCTCCTCGAACGCCGGAAGCACGGCGTTCGACGTCTGGGGAGTGTTTTACCTCGCGGTCATTGCGGTGCTGGCCACGATCGGGTTCGAGCGCCGGGATCTGTAGTCACAAGCGCGCGACCGGCGACACGTCCTGTACCGCCGCACCGCGCTCGGCGATCAACTCATCACGGGGTCACCGTGACGTAATAGCGTTAGGAACCTCGCGGCCCGAAAGAGGAGAGAGATGCCCCTTCATCCGCAGTCGAAGGCGTTCTTGGCAGGTGTCGAAGCCTCGGGGGCGCCACCGATCCACCAGTCGAGTCCCGAGGATGCCCGCGCCGCGACCGTGGTGCTCACCGAGTTGATGGGCCCGGGCCCGCAGGTCGCGACCGTCGAGGACTTCACGATCGCCACCACCGGCGCCAACATCGGTGCGCGGAGGTACGAGCCCGCGGACGCCGCCGGCACGATCCTGTGGATCCACGGCGGAGGCTGGGTGATCTGCGACCTGGACACCCACGACGCGGTCTGCCGGATACTCGCGACGACGTCCGGCTGCCGCGTGGTCGCGGTCGACTACCGCCGAGCCCCGGAGCATCCGTTTCCCGTGCCGCTCGAGGACTGCTGGGACGCGCTGCTCGCGGTCGCGACGACGAACGGGGAGGCGCCGCTGATCATTGCCGGCGATAGCGCCGGTGGGAACATGGCGGCAGCGTGCACGCTCCGTGCCCGCGACCGTGGCGGGCCGGACTTGGCGGCGCAACTGCTCGTCTGCCCGGTCGTCGACCACGACATGACGAGCGGTTCCTACCGCGAACGCGGGAGCGGCGCGGACGTGTTCCTCACGGCGGAGGACATGGAGTGGTTCTGGAATCACTACCTGCCCGATCCCGCGGCACGCTCGGTCCCCGACGCCTCGCCGTTGCGCGCGGAGGACCTCTCGAGCGTGCCGCCGGCGATCGTGATCACCGCCGAGTACGACCCGCTCCGGGACGAGGGGATCGCCTACGCGGGGCGTCTGGAGGCGGCTGGAGTGCAGGTCAGCCATCGCCATCACGAGGACCAGTTCCACGACTTCTTCTCGTTCGTGAACCTGATCGACGCCGGCAACGAGGCCGTCGAGCGGGCGGGCGGCGAGCTTCGCGCGCTGGTCGCGGCGCGGACCGCACCGACGGCTCCGGCGCACCGGTAGGATCGCCCAAATGAGTCATCTGCGCCGTCGCCTGCCGGTGTTGATCGCGGTCCTCGTCGCCGCGGTCGGGGTCGCGGTGGCCGTCTACTTGCTGACGAGACCCCCCACGTCGATCGTGGGCACCTGGAGCGGCATGGTGTCGTCGCCGGCGAGCCAGGGCTCGAATCAGCACTTCGTGATCGTCGTCCATCGCGGCGAGCAGGCGGGAACCTGGCAGATCGGTCAGGGCTGCGCCGGGACGTTGCGGCTGAAGAACATTTCCGACGGCTTCCACCACTACTACCGGGTCAGGACGGCGAATGCCGGATGCGCCCCGCCCGGCATCGACTGTCTCGAGCGTTCCGGGAGCCAGATGGAGGACGTGTTCATGCCCAATTCGGGGAAGGACGTTGCCTACATGCTCCGCCGGATCGCCTGATCGCTGACGCTCCAGCGCTCGCGCGCCTAAGGATCTACATCGGTGGGTCGACGCCGAGCTCGGCGATCAGCATCGTCGGCCGCGCGCCCTTCTCGCCCATCCGCTCGGGGACGGTGGCGCCGGCGGCGAGCAGGATCCGCACGATCTCCGCGTAGGGCTCCTTCGGGATCTCGTCGATCGTGTGCATCGACGGTCCGCCCTCGGGCTCCTGGCAGTGGCGCGAGCCGTGGAGCGCGGCCCCGAGCGCGCTGCCGCCGTCGCGGAAGGTCAGCGCGGCGCCGCGCTCGACGAGGTCGCGGGCCATCTGCACGCGGCCGCGCCAGCACGCGTGGCCGAGCGGAATCTCGTCACTGTCGGGATCGCCATCGATCCGCGCGCCGGCATCGAGCAGCCGGCGCATCGCGTGCAGATGCCCGCCCTCAACCGACCCCATCACCATCTCGTCGAGCAGCGACAGCGCGACGCCGCGAGGAGCCTCGTGGCCCTCGCCGGCGATGAGCGCCCCGAGTGCCCGGTCCTCGTCGGTGACCGCGGCCGCGTCGGCGCCGCGCTCGCGGAGCAGCGCCGCGACCTCGTCCTCGCCCCAGCGGACCGCGACCCGCAGAGGGGTCAGGCCGTGCTGGTCGGGCTCGTCGATCGGGGCGCCGGCATCGAGCAGCGCGGCGACCGTCCGCGGCGGGCGCCGGCGCCACACCGCCTGGTGCAGGTGACCCGCGTCCGCCCGCGCGCCGTGCGTGCAGAACATCTCGATCATCTCGGGGTTCGGGAAGTTCAGCGCCCGCCCGAGGTCGTAGTCGACGAAGTCCTGCCGCGCCCCGGCGTCGATCACGAGCATCGCGCACGTCGGGTCGCGGAACTCGCACGCGTGATACAGGATCTCGTTGCCGTGGAGCCCGTCGCGATCGTCGGTCGGATCGGCGCCCGCCTCGAGCAGCATTCGCGTCAACTCGGGGTCGCCGGCGATCCCGGCGGCGCCGTACAGCGCGACCTGGAGCCACTCGCCTTTGACGTACGACGCGTTCGGATCCGCCCCGGCCGCGAGCAGGTGGCGCACGACCTCGCGGATCCCTCGCGCCCGCTCCGGGTCGCCGCGGAGCAGCCGCGAGAAGCAGGCGTACAGAATCGGCTGCCAGCCGTTGGGGCCGGTCGGCTCGCTTACCGCGGCCGGCCTCGCCGCCAGCCGGCGTGAGACATCATCGACCTCACCGGTGGCGCATGCGCACGCGAGGTCGTGGCGGGCGAGCGCCGGATCGGCGTCGAGCAGTGCCCGTGCGCGCCGCAGGTCGTCGGACGTGGCCGAGTCGATCAGCGCGGCGGCGCGGGTGGAGGCGTCGAGCGTCACGGCCTCGACGTGGAACTTCAGCCCGGGCCACGAGCGGAATCCGTACTCGCGAGCGAGCGCCAGTTGCGCGAGCGCGATCGACGGGAACTCACCCGCCTTGCGCCGGCGCTTGGCTTCGTCGCGCAGATGTCGCAGATCCGGGCGGGACGGCAGAGAACGCGGTTCGGACATGTCTGCTCCTCTCGGTCTCCGGCGGGTCCGCACGCCGGGCCGGGAGTCACGTCCGTCACCGGTGGCATCACATAGTCATCACAGCTGGGCCTGTGGCCCTTTCCGCGGACCGGGTGCGTCCTGCACGCACCCGGTGACGATACCGAACGAGTCGCGACCAAAGGGGGCGGACGCGGTGGCGGCGAAAGTGACACTCGGCGGTCTGGTTTCGGCGACTGTCACGTTGCCCGCCACGTGCGCGGCGAACGTGGCACTCGGGCGGCGACCGGGATCGAGTGCCACGTTCACCGCCATCGTCGGCGGACGTCCTGCTGGCTGGGTCATATCGCAACATTCGGCGGGCTCCGGTGGCCGAGATGCGAGACGTGACCCGCATTCGTGTCTGAATCGGCGTTCACCCCGGAATCGGCGGCAAGTGTGCGGATATGACCCAGCATGTGCTGCGCGTGGACCCCGGGCGCGACCTCATGACGCGCGGGCGCTCGGCGGTCAGGCGGTCAGGCGGACTGGCCGGCGGCCACCACGGTCGCCTCCGCGACGCGAGCCCGAGACCGCGGGACGATCACGGCGCTCACCAATCCGACGATCAGCGCGCCGGCGCACACGCCGAACGCGAGCGTGAACCCCCGGTCGGTCGGCAGACCGTGGCGGACCGAGGCGGTGATGCAGGTCGTCGCGATCTGCGCGCCGAACGCGCCACCGAGGGTCCGCATCACGGTGTTGACGCCGGTCGCGACCCCGGTCTGGTCCTGGCGGACCGCAGCGACGATCAGGTTGGCGAGCGAACTCAGCCCGAGCCCGAGCCCGAGTCCGAGCACGACCGTCGCCGCCAGCAACTCGGGCGTGGTGGCGTGCGCGTCGAACAGCGCCACGTACGCGACCAGCACACAGGCCATCCCCGCCTGCAGCTGCGTGCGCGATCCGAGCCGCCGCTCGATCCGCCCGGTGTACGGGCCGATCAGGAGCTGCATCGCCGCGGTCGGGAGCATGAACAGGCCGGCGGCGATCGCCGTACCGCCGAACCCGACGCCGCTGCTCCTCGGCAGCTCGACGAGCGCCGGGATCACCGCGATCGACGCGTACATGCCGACCCCGAGCAGGAACGCAGCCAGGTTCGTGGTCCAGACGGCGCGCGTGGCCATCATCCGCATGTCGACCAGCGGCTCGCGCGAGTGCAGTTCGCGTCGCACCCAGATCGCGACCAGCGCGGCGGCGCAGGCGAACAGACCGACGGTCTTCGTCGACCCCCAGCCCCATGCGGTGGCCTCGCTGACCGCGACGAGCAGGCCGGCGAGACCCGTCGCCATCAGCGCCGCCGAGCCCCAGTTGATGCTCGCAGCGTTGCGAACAGGGGACCGCGGCACGCAGACGATCGTCAGCGGCGTGGTCACCGCGATGACCGCCAGCGGGAGCCAGAACAGCCAGTGGTAGGAGAGGCCTTGGAGGATGAAGCCTGGAACGATCAGCCCAAGCCCGGCGCCGATGCCGAGGAGCGACGAGACGAGGCCGATCGCGCCGGCGATGCGCTCGCGCGGAAACCGGTCGCGCACGATCCCGAATGCGAGGGGGTAGACCGCGCCACCGGCGCCCTGGATCGCCCGGCCGAGCAGCATGACCGGCAACGACGGGGCGAGCGCGCACACGAGCGTTCCCCCGGCGAGCGCGACCATCACCGCGCTCAGCACGCGCTCCTTGCCGAGGATGTCTCCGGCGCGCCCGAGGATCGGGGTCAGCACCGCGGTGCTCAGCAGGTTCACGGTCAGGATCCACGCGGCTCCGCTCGAGCTCGTCCCGAGCGCGTGCGCGATGGTCGGCAGCGCCGGGACGACGATCGCCTGGAGCAGGGCGAACGTGGTGCCGGCGATGGCCAGGACCGCGAGGATCAGGGCGTGGCTGGTTTCGTCTGGGCGGCTATGGACGACGGCCGGATTGGTGGACATGACGGGTTCGCCTCCTTGTGAGCGGGGTTTGACGATGCGTCCACGGTACGGCGCCACAGTGAGACTTCCAATAGCTCCAAAGCGCTTCTAGATATCCAATCGTCTCGCACCGGCGTGCCGTATGGTGTGGGGGAAATGGACCTGGTCGGCGAAGCCATCAGCGCGATGCGTACGGGCGATCCTCAGGCCGCGAGGGCGCTGCTCAAGCCGCCGTGGGGGCTGCGCTTCAACGCGGCGGGCGGCGCCGGAGTGCAGGTGATCCTGCGCGGAGAGGCCTGGCTGCTTCCGCCCGACGGCGGCGAGCCGATCCACATGGCGGCGGGAGACGTCGCGCTGATCCGGCGCCAGCGCCCGCACGGCATGGCCGACGACCCAAGCACCCCGCTGTACGACGTGACCATCGATGAGCACGACCCCGCGGCGCATTGGCCCGCGGACGGCAGCGCGATGGACGAGGGCGTGCCCGGAACCGTGCTGCTCGGTGGGAGCTACTACCTGAACGGCGCTCGGCCGCATCCGCTGTTCGAGACCCTGCCGGACGTCATCCACCTGCCGGCGCGGATCGGAGCGCTCGGCCCGGTTCGCACGGTCGTCGAGTTACTCGGCGCCGAGATGGACTCGGAGCGCCCCGGCACGAGCGCCGCGCTCCCGGCGCTGCTCGATCTGCTCCTGCTCTACACGATGCGGACGTGGCTCGAGACCACCACGCAGCCGTTCGGCTGGGCGCGGGCGCTCCGCGATCCGGCGCTGACCGCCGCGCTCCGCGCGATCCAGGAGCGGCCCGCCGAGCCCTGGACGGTGGCCTCGCTCGCGCGCGAGGCGTCGCTGTCGCGCGCCGCGTTCGCCCGGCGTTTCACCACGCTCACCGGCCAGCCGCCGCTCGGCTACCTCACGTGGTGGCGGATGACGATCGCCGCCCGGCTGCTCCAGAGCAGCGACATGCCGATGCAGGCGATCGCCGGCCGCGTCGGCTACAGCTCGGAGTATGCGTTCAGCAAGGCGTTCAAGCGCGAGCTCGGCCTCGCGCCCGCCCACTACCGGCGCCAGCAGCGTGATCCGGATCGGGCGATGCCCCAGGGGATGCGGCGAGCCGGTGATTCAGTCGATCGTGAGCGGTGTGCCGATCGGCAGCAGCTTGGCCAGCTGGACGACCTCCGAGTTGGGCACGCGGATGCAGCCGTGGGAGGGATGTCCGGGGATGAGCCACGGCTCGTTCGTGCCGTGGATGCCGATGACTCCGCCGCCGGGCCAGTCGGTCTCGACGTTTGACAGCGCGGAGGTGCCGAACGCCACCGGACCGTAGACGCTGCCCGGGGGAAAGCCGGTGAGACGGTCGCGGATGTAGAACTGCCCGTGCGGGGTGGGCGTGCTCGGTTTGCCGGTGCCCACGCGCGTGAAGAAGATGACCTTGCCGTTCCGGTACAGCGTGAGCGTCATCTTCTCGGTCGACACCACGACGTAGGTGTGGACGGTCTGAGGGGCCCCGAGCGTCCACTGAGGAATCCAGCCGATCTGGCCGGCCGGGCGCAGGGGGAGTCGCACCTGCACCCACCACTCGCCGTGGACGAGGACTCGCTGCTGCTCGAACAGCAACTCGCTCGTCCCGTCCTGGGTGGTCAGACCGAGGTACCCGATCACCCGGGAGTGTCCGGATGGCGCGGCGTACGCGTCGGTCCCGTTCTCGAGGTACGCCCACGTGGAGGCGAACCCCGGATGGGAGAGAGTCTGCCGCTTGACCCTCGCCGCCTGGCCGATCGCCGGCAACGCGAGCGCGGCCAGCAGCGCCAGAGCGCAGAGCGCCGCGGCCCGAAGGCCGCGGCGGTTTGCTGCGTGGTTGCTCATGTCAGCCGGTGAAGGACGGAGCCCGCACCGCGGTCGCCGCCTTGGCGGCGAACACCTTCACCTTGACCATCTCCTTGCAGCTCGGGCTGCGGACGATGAGCGTCCCGCCCCGCGTCGGCTTGACGATGAACGTCGTCTTGCCGTTGCTGCCGGTGCTCTTGGTCAAGGTCTTACCGCCCGGGAGCGACACGCGAACCTGCGTGCCCGTCACGGCGGCGCCGTTGCGTGTGACCGACACGATGATCGTGTCCTGCTGGCCGGCGCGCACCTTGTAACCCTGGGTCGATGCCCGGCACACCGCCGGGTACACCGTCGGGGGAGGCACGACCACCGGAGGCGTGCACACGCCGGCGCTCAGCGAGTCGCCGGCCGGGCATGTCGTCGGAGGTACGCACTGCCCGTTCGAGAGCGTGTCACCGCTCGGGCATGTGCTCGGAGGTACGCACTGCCCGCCCGACAGGGTCTCACCGCTCGGGCACGTGCTGGGAGGCACGCACTTCCCGCCCGAGAGAATCTCTCCGCTGGGGCAGGAGGTCGGTGGTACGCACTGGCCGTTTGAGAGCACCTGGCTGCTGGGGCAACTGGTCGGAGGCACGCACACGCCACCCGACAGCGTCAGCCCCGCGGGGCAGCCGGTCGGGGGTACGCACTTGCCGCCCGACAGGACTTCGCCGCTGGGGCAGCTCGTCGGAGGCACGCACACGCCGCCGGACAGGGTCTCCCCGGCCGGGCAGCTCGTCGGAGGCACGCACACGCCGCCCGACAGCGTCTGTCCGCTCGGACAGCTCGGTGGCGGCGTGCACCCGCTCTTGGGCGCGGTGATCGACGCCGTCGATGGGGAGCCCATGTAGCTGTTGCCGAGCACGTACGTTTCCGGCACCGAGGTGGTAACCGTGAACGTCTGCGTGGCCGTGGCGTTCGAGTTGGGCGAGGTGAACGTCGTCGGCTGCCCAAAGCTCACGGGCCCGGTCTGCGTGCCGACGGCACCCTGCGTGAAGTAGTTCTGATTGAGGCCGGTGTTCCCCTTGTCAGTGCTCGAGGAGCTCTCGTGCACGTTGATGCCGGCCGGGATGACCTCCGTGGTTCCGCCGAAGTACTGCTCGGTGATCGTCACCGTGGAGCTGTACTGCCCGGTGTTGGCGCCGTTAGACGTGACGCACTGAGACGGGCCGGCGGAGACCGAGAGAGTGTGGGCGGACGCCAGCGCCGGGAAAGCCAGAACCAGCGAGAAAGCGGCGATCAGACCGCTTATCAGACGTTTGTTGACCATTCGTACTCATTCCTTGAGGTCGTTGGACGTAGTCAGATAACGCACAGCTTCTGGGAAATTCGCGCGTACTCGCGACCCGGAAGTACAGGCGAGTGCGCAGCGCCTATACGAGCGGCCGGGGCGCGAATCCTTCAGAAGCGCAGGCGCCCATCCGAGGAGTGATACACCGGAAATCAGGGCGGACAAGCTCACACTCGCCGCCCGTCCGGCCCGGAATAATCGATCGATGGACGTCAAGCCGTTCCGGATCGAGCGCTACTACGCGACCTACGAGTTCACGACCCGGTTCATGCTCTCGAGCAGCGACTGCGAGTCGCGGACGATCGAGGAGTTACTGGCGCTCGAGCCCGACGCGCAGGACCGCCTGCTCGCGACGTGGTGCGGGTACACCGAGTCGGCCGGGGCGCCCGAGCTACGCGAGGCGATCGCCGGGCTGTACGAGCGCGTCGACCCAGACGACGTGATCGTCACCTCGTGCGCGGAGGAGGGCATCCTGCTCGTCTACCACGCGCTGCTCGGGGCCGGCGACCACGCGATCGTCGAGACCCCGTGCTACGAGTCCGCGCTCGAGCTAGCGCGGAGCACCGGCGCCGTGGTGGACGAGTGGCGCCGGCGCTACGAGAACCGTTGGGCGCACGACCTCGGTGCGCTGGAGAGTTCCCTGCGGCCGAACACGCGGCTGCTCTACGTCAACCAGCCGCACAATCCGACGGGCACGCTGATGGACCACGCGACGTTCGAGCGGGTGAGCGAACTGGCGCGCTCGCGCGGGCTCGTGCTGTTCGGCGACGAGGTCTATCGCGAACTCGAGCACGATCCCCGAGACCGGCTGCCGGCGGCGTGCGACGTCGACGAGCACGCGGTCTCGCTCGGCAGCATCTCCAAGAGCTACGGACTGCCCGGCCTGCGCCTCGGCTGGCTCGTCACCCGCGACGCCGAGACCCGCGAGGCGATCATGCGGATGAAGGACTACACGACGATCTGCTCGAGCGCGCCGAGCGAGGTGCTCACGGCGCTGGCGCTGCGCAACCGCCACGTGCTGCTCGAGCGCAACCTCGAGCTCGTGGCGCGGAACCTGCCGCTGCTCGACGCCTTCTTCGACCGTCACGTCGACACGTTCGAGTGGGTCCGCCCGGCCGCGAGCCCGATCGGCTTCCCGCGCGTGAGGGGCGTCGTCGACGTTGACGAGATGTGCGCGCGGCTCGCGGAGCGCGGCGTACTGCTGCTCCCGGGCTCGGTCTACGACGAGCCGGGCCACGTCCGGGTCGGCTTCGGGCGCGCGAACCTGCCCGAGGCGCTGGAGCTGCTCGAAGCGTGCCTGGGCGCCCCGGCGTCGGCCTGAGCGGGTATCCCAGCCGGCCGCTATCCCCGGCGTCGGCCTGAGCGGGTATCCCAGCCGGCCGCTATCCCCGGCCGGCGCGGATCCCGCGCCACAGCCAGTACGGGTACGTGGCGAACATGCCCGCGGCAACCGTGTGGGTGGCCGTTCCCGCGCGGCGCAGGTCGAGTCGCGTCACGCCCGAGTTCAGCATCCAGTCGCGACCCGACCGCGCGCGGCACGCGCGCCAGATCGGCCGTGTCCATCGCTGGTCGAGATACAGGGGGATGCTCACGCCCCAGAACAGCGCCATCGTCGCCGCGCCGAACGCGGCGTCGCGCCTTCCGCGGGGCGTCGACCGCGTCATGCTGGCCGTAGGCGCGGCCGCTCGAATAGAGCAGGGCCGGATCGATCAGGAAGGACATGTCGCTCCTTGCAGGTGGTAGGCGAGGCGGGTGGCCAACGCCATGATCGTCATTTGCGGATTGACCCCGGGCGCGCTCGGCAGCACCGAGCCGTCGGCGACGTACAGGCCGGCGACGCCGTGGACCGCGAGGTCGCCGTCGACGACACCGTGCGCGGCGCGAGCGTCGGCGCGGGCGGTTCCGAGCGGGTGAAAGGCCATGAGCTTCAGGTCGCGCGCGCGCGCCCGCGCGGGACCGGTCCCGGGCGGCAGCGGCAGGTACACCTCGCGGGCGCCGGCCGCGCGCAGCAGCGTGTCGAGGCGCGCGATCCCGGCGCGGAACTTCTCGAGCTCGGCTCGACCCAGGTCGTAGCGAATCAGTGGCCGGCGGCCGAGGGTGCGAACCTCGCCGCGCCCGCCGTCGCACACCATTAGCCCGATCTGGGCGAGATACGGGTACGCCGCCATCGCCTCGCCGTGGCGGCGGCCGGTCAGCGGCAGCGACATCGCGACGTATGCCGGCGGCCCCGCGATCGTCTCGAGCATGATCCCCTCGCGCGCGAACTCGTCGACGTAGAAGCTCTGAGGCACGCCGCGCGCCATGTCCACCCGCTCCTCCATCCGCGCCACCGCAGCCGTCGCCGGGTGCAGCGACAGGTTGCGGCCGAGCTGTCCCGACGCGCCGCCGAGCCCGCTCCGGGCGAGCAGGATCGGGGTGTGGATCGTGCCGGCCGCGACCACCACGAGTGGGGCGCGGACCTCGAGGTCGCGGCCGTCGGCGGTGCGGGCGAGCACGCCGGCGCTCCGGCGCCCGTGCACGAGCACCCGGCGCACGTCGGCTCCGGTGAGCACGGTGGCGCCGGCGGCCCGGGCCCGGGGCACGTAGGTGATGCCGGTGTGCTGCTTCGCCGACGTCGGGCAACCGAACGCGCACACGCCCGAGCCGACGCACCCCCTCGCGTTGCGCTTCAGGTAGCCGTGTGACCAGCCGAGGCGCTCGGCCCCGCGGCGGATCACCGCCGCGTTCTGGCCCGCCAGGTCCGGCGTCACCTCGGCCACCGACAGCGCGCGCTCGACGCGGGCGAAGCACGGCGCGAGCGACTCCTCGTCGAGCTCGAGGCCGAAGCTCGCCCGCCACTGGTCGAGCACGTGCCGCGGCGTCCGGAAGCACGTCCCCGAGTTGATCAGCGTCGTGCCGCCGATGCCGTGGCCGAGCGGCAGCCCGATCGGGGGGAGGCCGAGCGTCGTCGTCTGACCCCCGTCGCGGTATAGCCGCGCGAGCATCTGCGGGGGCCGGGCGGTGAAGCCGTTCGCGTCGTGCTCGGGGCCCTGCTCGAGCACGACCACGTTCGCGCCGGCCTCCGCGAGCTCGGCCGCCACGACCGCGCCGCCGGCGCCGGCGCCGACCACGCACGCGTCGGCGTCGAGCATGGTGGCGCTCACGGCCGGCCCTCCGAGTGCCGCAACTCCCGTCCGCGAGCCACGACCGCATCGGCGTCCCACCCGAGCGCCCGCGCCACCGCCGGCTCGTCATAGGCGCCCATCGCGACCAGGCCTTCGATCACGTGATGGCCCGGGCCGAGCATCGCGAGCAACGCGCGGCCCCGGCGACGGCCGACGAGCGCGAGCGCCGCTCGGAGCGCGACGCGCTGCGCCCCGGGACCCGCGGCGACGAACTCGGCGAGTCCGGGATGGGGCGGGCGCCGGGCGCTCAACCAACCATCCTCTGCTCCTGGGCGCGCGCCAGCTCCCCGATCGCGCGCGCCGCGCCGTCGCCGTCGCGCGTGCGGATCGCGCCGGCCGTCGCCGTGTACAGCGGCGCCAGCTCCCCGCGATCGGCCACGACGCGCGCGAATGCGGTCGCGTTCGGGAGGTACAGCCGGCGGACCGAGTTCATGATCAGCTGGAACACGATGTTGTCCGCCGCCTCGATCACCGCGGACATGAACTGCCAGTCGCACGCGAGCGCGCCGGCTTCGTCGGTCGCCTCCCCCAACGCGGAAGCGAGCTCGCATAGCCGCTCGGACTGCGCGTCGCTCCGCCGCTCCGCGGCCAGGCGCGCGGCCTCGACCAGCAGCAGCCTGCGCGCCTCGAACAGCGGCCCGATGATGCCCACATCGGTCGCGCCGAGCGCCGCCAGCGCCTCGAGCCCGCCGGCCGAGCGCCAGTCGAGCACGCGCATCGCGTCCCCGTGACGGACCTCGACGAGACGGAGCTGCTCTAGCCGCGCGACGGCCTGGCGAACCGACGCGAGGTTGACGTCGAGCTCGGCGGCGAGCACGCGCTGGGTCGGAAGGCGCTCGCCGGGTCCGTAGCGACCCGAGAGGATCGCCTCGCGGAGCTGGTCGAACACGAGGTCGGGGACCGAGGCGCGGATGAGGGGCGGCACTAGCGCGGCACTGTATCGGTGTTCGGAACACTGCCGCGCCGCTTATTCGCAACACTCCGCGCCGCTTAGTTACCAGAAGCCCGGCGGTCTTAGGCTCGAGACCGCAATCGAAAGGAGAGAGCGATGGGCAAGCTGGTGGTCACGGAGTTCGTGTCGATCGACGGGGTGTTCCAGGACCCGGGCGGAGCCGAGAGCTACGAGCACGGCGGCTGGACGTTCGAATACGACCGCGGCGAGGACGGCGACAAGTTCAAGATGGACGAGCTGATGGACGCGGACGTCCAGTTGTTCGGGCGCCGGACATACGAGGCGTTCGCCGGTGCCTGGCCGTCGCGCGAGGGCGCGTTCGCGGACAAGATCAACAACGGCTCGAAGTACGTGGTCTCGACCACGCTGACCGACCCGACGTGGCAGAACACGACGGTGATCGCCGGCGACGCCGCCGACGGGGTCGCGAAGCTCAAGGACGAGACCGACGGCTCGATCCTCGTCGCCGGGAGCGGCGTGCTGGTACAGGCGCTGCTCGAGGCGGACCTCGTCGACGAGCTTCGACTGATGGTGTTCCCGACGATCCTCGGGCGCGGCAAGCGGCTGTTTCCCGAGGGCATCGACCGCCTCAAGTTCACGCTCGCGGAGAGCAGGACCGTCGGCTCGGACGGGGTCCAGGTTCAGGTCTACCGGCGAGCGGCATGATCGATCAGCCCACCGCAGACGATGCCCTCGCGAGGCTCGCGCCGCTGGTCGGTGAGTGGAGGCTGATGGCCGTCGGCGCAGACGGCGAACCGTGGCCCGGCGACGCTCGGGCCACGATCGAGTGGCACGCGTCCGGCGCGCACCTCGTGCAGACGTCCTCCGCCGTCCACCCGGCTGCACCGAAGACGTTCTCGATCATGGGATGCGACGCCGCAAACGGGACCTATTTCCAGCTGTACTCCGACGATCGCGGCGTGTGCCGGGTGTACGGGATGAGCATCGACGACTCCGAGTGGAAGCTGTGGCGCGAGGGCGCGCCGTTCTCGCAACGGTTCACCGGCAGATTCGAGGACGGCGGCCGGCGGATTGCCGGCCGCTGGGAGAGGTCGGACGACGGCGTCAACTACAAGACCGACTTCGAGCTGACGTATCTCCGGGTCGAGTAATCGCAGGCGCCTACGGAAAGCCGCCGCTCCGGCGGTGGGCGCTCCAGTGGAGCAGATGCGAGTCGCACCGGTAGGCACGAGTCAGGCTCCGTGACCTCGTGCTCCGCGATCGGTTGGTGCGGGAAGGTCACTGATCAGTGACCTTCCCGCGCGTGCTTGGGGAGCCAGAACACCGCCGCGCACGCCGCCGCCAGGAACCCGACCGCGACCAACAGCGCGTGATCTGAGGCGCCCACGAACGCGACCGGGCCGTGGCTGCTGCCCAGCCGGTCGAACAGCACGGTGCCGACCGCCGCGATCCCGATCGACATCGCCAGCTGCTGGATCGACTCGAGCAGCCCCGAGGCGGAGCCGATCTCGTGCGGTGCGACCCCGGCGAGGATCACGTCGAACATCGGCACGAACACCATCCCCATGCCGAACCCGGTGATCGCCAGCGGCCCGGCCAGATCCCACGCGGTCACGCCGCCGCCGTCCGAGCGCAGGACGATGTCGACCACGATCAGGCCGATCGCCATGGTCACGATCCCGATGTGCATCGTGGTCCGCCCGATCTTTGCCAGCAGCGCGGAGGAGGTGATCGAGCCGCCGATCGCCATCACCGGGATCGCCACCGTCGCGACCGCACACGCCAGCGGGGTCAGGCCGAGGCCGGTCTGGAACATCACGTTGAGCGCGATCATCATGCCGCCCATCGCGCCGATGAAGCCGAGCACGACCGCGAGCCCGGCGACGTAGGGGCGCCGGCGGAGGATCGATGGCTCGACCAGCGGAGTGCGCCCCTGGCGCGAGCGCCGCATCTGGAGGACGCCGAACGCGGCCAGCGCGACGAACCCTGCGCCGAGCAGCGCGAACGACCACGCCGGCCAGCCGTGCTCCCGGCCCTCGATCAGCGGATACACGAGCGCGAACCCGCCGACCATCGCGAGCGTGACGCTGGGGGCGTCGAGCCGCGCGCCCGGGGCCGACGGCGCGGTCCTCGGCAGGTAGCGCCGGCCGGCGGCGATCGCGAGCAGTCCGAGCGGCAAGTTGACGAGGAAGATCGCGCGCCAGCCGGTCCCGAGCAGATCGAGGTTGACGAGCGCGCCGCCGACGAGCGGCCCCGCGACCGCGGCCAGGCCCATCACCGGACCGAACACTCCGAACGCCTTCTGCTGCCCCTCGGCGCCGAACAGGTCACGGATCAGGCCGAACCCCTGCGGCACCATGATCGCGGCGACGGCGCCCTGGAGCGCCCGCCCTGCGATCAGCGCACCCGGTGACGGGGCGAGCGAGCACAGCGCCGACGCGGCGACGAAGCCGCCGATTCCGACCAGCAGCACACGTCGGCGGCCGAACAGGTCGCCGAGCCGCGAGCCCAGCAGCAGCGTCACCGCCATCGCGAGCGTGTAGGCGGCGGAGATCCACTCGAGCGCCGCGTACGAGCCACCGAGGTCCCGCCGGATCGCCGGCGCGGCGGTCTGAGCGATCGTCGAGTCGAGCAGGTCCATCACCGAGGCGGCGAGGACCACGAGAAAACCGAGCCAGATGCTCCGGTTGGAGCTGGAGGGCCGCGCCTTGGCGACGGCCGCGGAGGGAGTGAATGCGGTGGTTGACATGTCCACAGCCTTTCGAGCATTGCGGTCAATTTCAGTCCTCAAAAGGCGCGGAAGGGGTCTATTGAGGACAACTAGGGTCCGCAATCTGTGGGAGGATGCGCGGCATCATGGTTCAGACCTCCGCCCGCCTACTCGCACTGCTTTCTCTGCTCCAGATGCGCCGGGAATGGACCGGCCAGGAGCTCGCCGACCGCCTCGAGGTCGGCTCCCGCACGATCCGTCGCGACGTCGACAAACTGCGCTCCCTCGGCTATCCGGTCGAGGCCGCCCCCGGCGTCGCCGGCGGCTACCGCCTCGGTAACGGCGGCGAGCTTCCGCCACTGCTGCTCGACGACGCCGAGGCCGTCGCCGTGGCCGTCGGCCTCCGGACCGCGGCCACCGGCGGGATCGCCGGCATCGAGGAGACGTCCGTCCGCGCGTTGACGAAGCTCGAGCAGGTACTGCCGAGCCGGCTTCGGCGCCGGGTCAGCGCGCTCAGCTTCGCCACCTCGACGTTCGGCGTCGAGGGCCCGCGAATCGATCCCGACGTGCTGGCGACGCTGGCCGGCGCCTGCCGCGACCGCACCCGCCTGCGCTTCGCCTACATCGCCAGGGACGAGAAGGCGTCGCACCGCAACACCGAGCCCCATTCCGTCGTCTACAGCGGCCACCGCTGGTACCTGGTCGCGTTCGATCTCGATCGGGACGACTGGCGCACGTTCCGCATCGACCGGATTCGCGGGCGCCTGCGGCCCGGTGAGCGCGGTCGCCGGCGCACCGTCCCCGGCGGCGACCCGGCGGCGTTCGTCAAGGAGCGGCTGCGGGGAGTCAGGGAGAGCGAGGCCGTCGCCGCGCCGGGGCGAGTGCGGCTCGCGGCGGCCGCCGCCAGCGTCCGCGCTCGCATCCCGGCTCGCTACGCCGAAGTCGAACCGGACGGCGACGACGCCTGCATCGTGACCACCCGGAGCGGCTGGTCGTACAGCTTCCTCGTGTGGATGGCGACGCTCGACGAGCCGATGCGGGTGCTCGATCCGCCCGAGCTGGCTGACGCGGCGCGGGCGCTGGCGGCGCGGTTGGGCGCGGCCGCGTAGGCCCTAACGAGGCGGCGTCGCCGCGTAGCCGAACGCGCCGGCGCCGGTCACCCGGGCGTCGATGTCCGGATGACCGAGTGCGCGCGCCACCGACACGCGGTGGCGCCCGTCGAGCACGTAGTAGCCATCGGGCCGCTTGACCAGCTCGACCGGCGGGAGTGCGTCGCCGCGCCGGTGGGCCAGCGCGATCCGCTGCCAGCGGGCACGGAGGACCTCGGACGCCGGCCGGAAGCGCGCGTCGAAGTGTGGCGTCGGCTCGACCGTGCCGACGATCGCCTCGAGCGGCACGATCTGCGCGCGCGGCAGTCCGCCCACAAACACCGCGGCCTCGCCGAGCGCACGTGGATGGCGGCACTCGGACCGGCGCCCGGAGCCAGCGGCCCATCCGCGCCACGGCGTGAGCACGACGAGCACGGCGGAAGTCGGCCTCCGCGTCGAGCACCGGCATTCCGGTGGCGTGGTTCTGTAGCAACGAAAACATCGCTCTGCGTTCCAAGTTAGCCGTTCGTCGACCGGACGCAATTGGGCGTATGCCTGTTCCGAGACCTCAGTTTTCGGGGGGTCGCCCCTTACCGGGTAATCGCCAGCAACGACCGACTCCTTACCGCAGCGGTAGCCGGAGCGACAGCTACAGCTCCCAGCCGAAGCACATCGAGCGCCAGCTGGGCTGCTCGCGGTCGTAGAACCGGTGCGCGTCCGCGCGGGTCTCGGCGGAGTCGAGCTCGAGGTGGGAAGCGCCGCGGGCGCGCGCCCAGTCCTTGGCGGCGTCGAGCAGCCGCTTGCCGGTCCCGAGCGATCGGCGTTCCGGATGGACCGCGAGGTCCTCGACCCAGACCCGTCGCCCGAACCGGACCGACTCGAGCTCGTCGTAGGCGGTGCAGAAACCGACGAACTCGTCGCCGAGCGCCGCGACGAGCACGACGGCAGCCTCCGAGCTCACCGCGTGGCGGATCGCCGTCGTCGCCCGAACCGGGTCCCATAGCGCCGGACGGGAACCAGGGGGCGCGAACAGCCACTCGTACATGGACAGCACGTCATCGACGTCGTCGAGCGTCGCGGATCTGACCACGGCCTCAGCCATCAGCCGATGATCGCACCCAGCTCCATCGCGAGGTCGCCGCGCGACGAAGCCGGGACGACAACCGCCGAGAGACCGAGCCAGCTCGCCACGAGCTGTAGCTCGGCAGCGAGCTCCGAGGCGACCTCAACCCCGTCGACTCGATCCTCCGCGAACGCCCCCTGCACGAGCAGCGCGCTCCGCTGGCGATCGGACTTGAGATCGACGCGCGCGACCAGCGTCTCCCCGAGCAGGAACGGCAGCACGTAGTACCCGTGCACCCGCTTGGCCGCCGGCGTGTAGATCTCGATCCGGTAGCGGAAGTCGAACAGCCGCTCGGTGCGCTGGCGGAACCAGATCAGCGAGTCGAACGGCGACAGCAGCGCCCGGGCGTGGAGCCGGCGCGGGCGCCGGGCGTCCGGCCACAGGTACGCGGGCGCGGACCACCCTTCGACCGCGACCGGGAGCAGCTCGCCCGCCGCCGCGAGCTCGGCGACGCGTGCCTTCGAGTCGGCGCGCGGTAGACGGAAGTAGTCGCCGATGTCCGGCTCGGTGGCCACGCCAAGGGCCCGCGCGGCGATCCGCACCAGCTCGCGCTGGGCGTCCTCCGGATCCGGCGTCGGCCGCTCGAGGATCGAGGCGGGGAGCACGCGCTCGGTCGTGTCGTACAGCCGCTCGAAGTTGACCCGCCGGGCCGCGGCCACCCGCCCGGTGAAGAACAGATGCTCGAGCGCGACCTTGCCCTCGTGCCAGTTCCACATGTGCCCCGGCCGCGGCGGCGGCCGGACGGCGCCGGTGTCCCGCGCGCGGATCGGTCCCTGCTCGGCGACGAGCTCGAGCGTATCGGCGACCAGCTCGGGCTGCGTTGCGCGCGATCCGCGAGATCGAGCCCCACGCTTCGCGGTCGACATCCGCCATCCGCCAGCGAAACAGCGGATGCATCTCGATCGGGATCAGCGACGCCTCGTGCGCCCAGTACTCGACCAGCCGTCGGTCGACCTTCCCGTTGCCGTGGCCGGCGATGCGGTCCAGGCGCGAGCGGTCGTACGGCCCGAGCCGCGAGAACACCGGCATGTAGTGCGCCCGGCTGAACACGTTGACCGAGTCGAGCTGGAGGACGCCGAGTTGGCGCACGAGCGCTTCGATCTGGTTGACGCTCGGCGGCCGGACCGGTCGTGGCTTGCCGAACCCCTGCGCGGCGAGCGCAATCCGCCGCGCGGCGGCGAGCGACAAATGAGGGGGTTCATGTTCCACGAGCGGGCGAGGCGTTCCAATATGTCGGGTCAGGCGGATGGGCGGCCCGGTAACCCCCGATCAAGCACGATCGAAACCGTGCCGATCAACCAACTATGGAAGTTTCGTCGTTGCCGCTGGGCCGACCTGTCCGGCGGCGGATCGGCCGGCGCGCGCTGGCGCTGGCGATCCTCGCCCTTGCGGCCCTGTGGTTCGTGGCCCACAAGGAGCTCAGCTACTACAAGGTCACGTCTGGGTCGATGGAACCGACCCTCCAGATCGGGCAACGGGTGGCGGCCGAGACCTCGCTCGCGCCGCGGATCGGAGACATCGTTCTGTTCCATCCGCCGGCCGGCGCACGCCCGAGCAACCCGCTGTGCGGCTCGAGCGACGAGGGGGCCGGGCACACGCAGCCCTGCGGCGTTCCGCTCCCGCAGAAGTCGGGCGCCACGTTCGTCAAGCGCGTCGTCGCCGGCCCCGGCGACACGGTCGCGATCGTCGACGGGCACGCGGTGGTGAACGGCGTGACGCAGAGCGAGCCGTACATCGAGCCGTGCGCCGCCGGCGGCACGACGTGCAGCTTCCCGACCCCCGTGCGCGTGCCCGCGGGCGACTACTACATGCTCGGGGACAACCGTGGGACCTCCGACGACAGCCGCTACTGGGGGCCGGTGCCCGCGGCATGGATCATCGGCACGGTCGTGCGCTGCTCGGACCTGCGCACCGTGTGCCACGCCGTGCGCTGCGAGCCGTCCCACCGCGCGCTCGCAATCAGCGGGCTGACGCCACTGGCTACTGGTACAGAACCAGCTGGTGCACGCAGAACGAGAAGAACAGCGCCATCAGGCTCCAGGTGATCGGCCAGCTGAGCGTGCGCGCAAACGCCACGTCGAAGTGGCCAAAGCGCAGCACGTAGACCAAGATGGCGGCGAGCATGACCGCGTAGACGATGACCGCGGGCAGCGGCGAGAGCGCCAGCCCGATGATCGGCGCGACGATCAGTCCGAGCACGACCCACGCGGCGATCGTGAGGATGTCGACCGTGATGCTCGTGCGCTGGCGGCCGACGATCGTCATGAACCCGGCGGCGCCGACGAGCGCGGCAACCATGAACACGCCGAGGGGCCAGTGGGAGTTGAAGCTGAAGATCGCGCCCATCAGCTTCCCGCCGATCCACAGCAGGAACGGGTCGATGACCGCGATCGCCAGGTAGCAGAGGCCCATATCGGCGGTCGAGTCCCAGGGGTTCGCGAACACCGGCCTGCGAACCACCATCGCCTCGCGCAGCGCGTCGGGTGCGAGCGCTCCGCGGATGGTCTGCGTGCTGTCGTGTTCGGTCGCCAAAGGTCGAGCCTCGACCCGGAATGGTAGGGAGCTTGGCGATCCCTCGCGGCGCGAACCCCTCAGCGCATACACGGCGGGCCCCGCGATACATAACTGACTGATCTTCTGACCACGCTCGCTAGGGTGCAGCGCGTGCGGATCGCCGTGCTCGCCGACATCCATGGGAACCTGCCCGCGCTGCGGGCTGTGCTGAACGAGCTCGACCGGGAGCCGGTCGACGCGATCGTCGTCGCCGGGGACGCGGTCGGCGGTCCGCTCGTCCGCGAGACGCTCGAGCTGCTGGCGGCGCGCCGAGAGCCGACGCGCTGGGTCCGCGGCAACTGTGAGCGCGAGGCCGTGGCCGTCTACGACGGCGCACCGGTGTCCGATGACCCGGCCGGAAGGGCGGCGGCGTGGAGCGCCCAGGCGCTCGATTCCCGCTGGCGCGACGAGCTTGCGGCGATGCCGATCAGCCTCGGGCTCGACGATGTGCGCTTCTGCCACGGGTCGCCACGCCGCGACGACGAGATCCTCACCCGCACCACCCCTGATGACGTGTTGACCGAGGCGCTGGCGGACGTCGCCGAGCCCCTGGTCGTCGGCGGCCACACCCATCAGCAGATGGTCCGGAGTGTGCAACGGAACCGTGACCTACGCGAACGCGGGCAGCGTCGGGATGCCCTACGAGGGACGCCCGGCCGCGTTCTGGATGATCGTCGACGACGGCGTGCCCGACCTGCGTGAGACGAGCTACGACCTCGATGAAGCGGTCCAGGAGCTGCGCGCGTCGGGGTACTCCGACGTCGAGGAGCAGCTCGGCGGATCGCTGCTCGACCCGACCGATCCGGGCTGGGTGTCGGCGTTCTTCGAGCACGGCGCCGGCCGCGGCGAGGATCCGGGCGACCCGCCACGCGCGGGCTAGTCGACGCTGCGCCGGCGGGCCGGGCTGGTCGGCCGGCGGGTAGCGGTCAGCCGGCCGTGCTCGGCCGCGATGTCGACCCGCGCGAGCAGCGCCTTCAGCGCCGCGAACGCGTCCGCGTCGAGTCGCGCCGGCACATCGGCGGCGATCAGCTCGAGCGCGACCTCCGGCTGGAAGGCCGCCCGGTACGGGCGCTCCGAGATCAGCGCCTCGTAGACGTCGGCGATCGCCAGCACCCGCATCGGCATCGTCTGCTGCTCCGCGCGCAGCCCCCGCGGGTAGCCCTGGCCGTCGAGCCGCTCGTGATGGGAGCTCGCGAGCGCCGCGAGCCGGTCGAAGCCTGGGACTTGCTCGAGGACCTGTTCGGTGAGCAGCGCGTGGTTCTTGAACCTCTTCTGCTCGTCCTCGGTGAGCGGGCCCGGCTTGTCGAGGATCCGGTTCGAGATCGAGAGCTTGCCGATGTCGTGGAGCAGCGCTGCTCGGCGAAGCTCTCGCTGGGTGGGCTCGTCGAATCCGAGCATCGTGCCCATTCCGAGCGCGATCGCGCACACGCGATCGCAATGCTCGTGCGTCCACGGCGATTTCGCGTCGATCACGGCCGCGAACCCTTCGGCGATCGTGTCCAGCCGGTCCTCGTCGGCGGTCAGGATCCGATCGGGGGGCTCGACCGTGGACACGTCCGGCGTGGCCAGCGAGTGCCAGAAGCGATCGTCACGACGGAACGCGCCGAGCGCCTCGACCAGTGCCGGGTCAAACCAGGTCCGGCTCCGCTTGACGGCGACGCGGTAAGCGATGTGGGCGCCGCGAGCGGCGTGAAACACCTCGACCGTCTGTGCCAGGCACATGATCCTGGCCAGCAGCGGAATGTCGGTTCCGCTGAGCCCAACCGGCTGCCCGTGGCCGTCCCAGTGCTCGTCGAGTGCCTTGATGGCGTCGGCTGTCGCTTCGGAGAACCCGAGCTTGAGCGCGATCTCGGCGCCGCGGTGACAGCGCGCCTTCATCAGCGCCCGCGTAACGTGGCCTTCGTTGCGGATCGCTCGCAGCCGGCCGGCGCGGTCGATCAGCGATCCATCCGGAGCCACGGTCTTGACCGACCACGCGAACGCCGACAGCGGACGCGCCCAGTCCACCAGCTTGGACGAATGCTTCGCAGATTGATCGTCCGCGCGGAACAGCGCGGCCATGTGCGCCGAGTTCGCCGAGCACCCGGCGTCCTTCAGCAGCAGCGCATAGAACAGGTCCGATCGCACGGACGCGTCGAGTCCGAGTTCGTCGGCCACGCGCATCCCAATCAGGCACGACCGCACGGCGTGGCCCGGCGGCTCTCCTTCCGCGATGTCCAGGGCGCTCGACAACGCGCCAATCAGCTCGGACAGCGCGATCTCGCGGGAGCCGGCCATCACCTGAAAGTATCGGCACAGAATCTGTGAACGACAACCGGTTGCGTTCGGCGGCGGACGTCTAGGCTTCCTGATCCATGTGCGATTTGCACGACGAGCACGTCTCGCTCCCGCCGCTCGAGGCCGACGAGTACCGGCTCGACACCGCCCGCGTCCGCGGGTTCGTCGCCGATGTGCGCGACCGGATCGCCGCGGCGGAGTCTCCGAGTCACGCGTGTGAGCTGATCAGCCCGCTGTTCGCGGAGTTGCTGGCCGACCGGGACTGGCTGCCCTCGGCGTATCAGGAGCCGGCCGTCGACGGCGGGATGGGCGGCGGCATCGGGCAGTGGCTCGTGTTCCGCGCGGCCGACCGGTCGCTGTCGCTGTTCAGCCTGGTCGTGCCGCCTGGCGCGATGACGCCGGTCCACGACCACCTCGCCTGGGGCCTCGTCGGTGTCTATCGCGGCGTTCAGGACGAGGAGTTCTACCGCCCCGGGGACGGGCGGCTCGCGCTCGTGCGACGGCGTCCGGTCAACCCGGGTGACTTCTACACGCTGCTGCCGCCGCGCGATGACGTGCACCGCGTGCGGACGACCTCCGCGCAGACGTCGGTGTCGATCCACCTGCTCGCGAACGACGTTGGTTGCATCTGGCGTCATACGTTCGACGAGCAAACCGGGGCACCCAGTCCGTTCCGCTCGGGGTACGTGAACGCCGAATGCGCGTCCGACTCGTGACCGGATGAGCGCGACCCTGCAACGCCACGCGACCGGGTTGACCTGGACCGAGCCCGGGATGATGGTCCGCACGGCGCACGCGCTGCACAGCGAGGGCAGGGTGTGGCTGGTCGACCCATTCGACGACGGACCGGCACTGCGCGAGGCCGAGTCGCTCGGCGCGCCCGCCGGGGTGTTCCAGCTGCTCGACCGCCACAACCGCGACTGCGAGGCGATCGCGTCGAGGCTCGGCGTACCGCTGCTGCGTCTTCCGCAGAGCGCCCCCGACACGCCGTTCGACCCCGTGCCGGTCCTGTCGCGCTGGGGCTGGCACGAGGTGGCGCTGTGGTGGGAGCGCGAGCGAGCGCTGATCGTGGCCGAAGCGATCGGGACCGCGCCCCCGTTCGCGCTGGGGCGCCGAGCCGGTGTCCATCCGATGTTGCGCCTGACGCCGCCGCGCTCGCAGCTCGCGCCCTACCGGCCGTCGATGCTGCTGGTCGGCCACGGCCCCACGATCGAGACCGACGCCGCGACCGCGCTTGACGACGCGCTCGCGCACGCGCGGTCCGACATCCCGCGGCTCGTTACGTCGCTGCCCAAGCTGATACGCGGCGGCTGAGGCGCCGGGTGGCCGCTGCGATCTACGCGTCTGACCCGAATCAGGCGCCGGACTCGGAGTTCGTCCCCGGCGAGCTCCGGCATCTCGTGACCGGCAGCCCCGGTCGGCTGCGCGACGCGCGGCGCACCCCGATCACGGTGACCGCGGTCAGGCCCGACGTCGGAGCGTTCGAGGTCGAGGTGGGCGCGTTCGAAGACGCCGGCGCGCGCTGGGAGCTGTCACTCGAAGAGATTTCGCGCTTCCAGTTCGTGCGGGGCGGCCCAGTCGCGCCGCCGGAGACGGTGGCCGAGCTGGACAACGCGCTCAGACGGTTCGACCGAGCGCTGGTGATCGACCCCGATCCCGCCGCGCGCCAGGAAACCTTGCGCCGGATTGACCGCGTGCGCGCCGACGTGCGAATCGAACTGCCGGCGCCGCTCGACCTGGCGGCGCTCGTGCGGGCGCGCGCCGGCGACCCCGAGCTGTTCACGCTGCTCGACGAGTTCATCGCCGACCGCGACGTCGCCGACCTCGAGCGGCGGTTCACGAGCGCGTTCGTCAGCAATCCTCGCTCCGGGGAGTTCGTCAAGGGGCACGCGATCGTGCTCGCCGAGCTCGGGCTATGTCCTTACCGTGGCAAGATCGTCCGGGATCCGGGCGTGTTCGAGGGCGCCGGCCGCAAGGAGCGACGGGCCGAGCATCTCATCGCCCGGCTCGCGTTCACGTCCGGGCTGTGGTCGGCGATCGGCGAGGAGACCGTGACGCTCTATCGGGGCGCCGCCGTCGAGGGCCAGTTACCCGAGCCGTCGCTGTCATCGTTCGTATCGGCGACGTTCTCGCACGACGTGGCCGCGGCGCACTTCGAGGGCGGCCCCACGACACGGACCGCCGTTCTGTGGCGTCAGCGCGTCCCGGTCGCCCGCCTGCTGATGACGTTCCTCGAGACGCGCGCGATGAACGGCCGCTTCCGCGAAGCCGAGGCGCTGCTGGTCGGCGACCCGGCTAATCGCGCGTTTTAGACAGGATCACTTCGGCGGCCACGGCCCGGCGTTCGCGCCGAGGGCGTTGAGCCAGTTGCGCATGTACGTGCCTGCCGGCGTGATCTCGCCCTCCTCATAGCCCGTGGTTGCGCGGGCCAGTGTGATGCCGTTGAGTGTCGACCAGCCGTATTCGATCGCGGTGCCGTGCGCGGCGTACTTGGCGACCGTCTGTCCCTGCTGGAGGATCGAGCCCGGGGGCGCGATGTCCGTGATCTCCTCGGCCACGTACTGCACCTGGCCCGCCTGCTGGCCCTGGAGCAGCTCGAAGTACACGAGCGGCTGGCCGGCGTACCAGTTCGGCTCGATCGCGAGGATCTTGATCTTGCACGGGGCGAGGATCGGCGCCCCGACCGGCAGCTGGGCGTCGACGCCCTGGTCGGTCCGTTCCCACAGCGTCACGTACTGAAGCGGGTCGATGTAGCTCGTGTCGCTTCTGCGGACAGCGACGTGCTCAAGCGCGAGCAGGTGCCTGACCTGCGATAGGGGCATCGCGTGCGCCTTCGGATCGCCGATCGGGTCCTGCGGCGTCACCGCCTGCGCCTGCTGGCCCGCCGCGGGTTCGACTGCCTGCGGGTGGGCCTGCGGAACCGTCGCCGTGGACGACGCGTCGGCGCCGCCACCGGTGGTGCTGCCGCCGACCGCGGAGCTTCCGCAGCCCGCGGCGATGATCGCGAGCGCCGTAATCGCCGCGAGCCTGTATCGGTGAAACACTTGCCTGCCGTCCACGCTAACCGTCTGCTCCACACGTTAACGGCATCTCTCGCCGGGGGCGTGAGTAGTCCGTTTGCGCTACCGGACATGAGTAGGGTGGTGGGCGTGGCCTTCGTACCAGCCGATCGGCATCTGCTCCGCGCCAAGGACCTCGCCGACGCGCGCTATTTCGAGCCGCTCGACGTCGACGATCTCGCGCGCGCGGCCGGGCTGTCACGCGCCCATTTCAGCCGGGAGTTTCGCCGCGCCTTCGGCGAATCGCCGCACGCATATCTGCTCACGCGCCGGCTCGAGCGCGCCGCGGCGCTGCTGCGCACGACCGACCGCTCCGTGGCCGACATCTGCTTCTCGGTCGGGCTCCAGAGCCTCGGGTCGTTCACGACCAGCTTCACGCGCACCTACGGCGTGTCGCCGACCGGGTACCGCGCGCGGTTCCCGCCGGCCTCCGACTGGGCGATGGTCCCGACGTGTGTGGTCCGCGCCTACGGCCGTCCCCAGCGCAGCACGTTTCGAGAAGACAACGTTACGCAGCGGAATTAGTGTGGCTGGCGTATTCACCAACGCGCCCTAGGAGGCCACGATGATCAAGCTCTCGACCGCGCAACTCTGGGTCCACGACCAAGACGAGGCGCTCGAGTTCTATACCCAAAAGCTGGGGATGGAGGTCCGCTCGGACGTCACGCTCGCGGAGATGGGCAACTTCCGCTGGCTGACCGTCGGCCCTCCCGGGCAGCCCGACATCTCGATCGTCCTGATGGCGATCCCCGGACCGCCGGTGATGGACGCCGACACCGCCGAACAGGTCAAGGCACTGATGGCCAGAGGCTTCGCGGGAACGGTGTTCTTCACCACCGACGACGTCTACGCCGACTACGAGGCGCTCAAGAGCCGCGGCGTCGAGTTCTCCGAGGCTCCCGAGGAGCGCCCGTACGGGATCGACTCCGGGTTCCACGATCCGTCGGGGAACACGTTTCGCCTGACTCAGGTCCGGGAGCTGTCGGCGGCCTGACGCGATTTCGGGCCTCGCTGGCGCTCGGCATCCTCCGGATGGAATTGCGGCAGGCCCGTTAGTCGAGGCATGGATGCCGAGCGGGCCGTTGCCGCAATGCCTGTTCCGCCCGGCGTCCGTGCCGGGCGGGCGCGCACCCTTGAATGGCTGAGAGCCAGCGGATGGAAACGGCGGGCGGCTGACGGGGGTGCGGTAGTCCCGGGGACTGGTCGCGGCGCGCCGGGCATGCATAACACGACAACGGAGCCGATCCGGCGAAGCCGTGCCGTACTACGCATGCATGGCATGCGTCACACGGCACGGCCGGCGCAACTGCCCTCAATTGCCGCGTTACGCATGCTCCGCGAGCCGCCGCGCGCCGGCGAGCCGCCCCCACCCCGCTCCAGGTGCCCGCCGTCGGACCCAATCCGCCCAAAAACACGGACGCACGCTGAAAACGACCGCTACAGCCGCTGGGCATGGATGCCCAGCCCAGGGAATCGCGACCACCCCGCCGGGCACGGACGCCCGGCGGAACGGCATCGCGGCAACGGCCCGCTCGGCATCCTTGCCTCGCCTGACGGGCCTGCCGCAATTCCATCCGGAGGACGTCGAGCGCAGCGAGACCCAAAATCGGCATGGGGCCCTCAGGCCGGGTATCAGTTCGTCGGTGCGACGATCACCGGCTGGCCCGTCGGCACCCGGCTGCCGCCCGCCGGCTCCTCGGTGACGAGAAGCTCGCGCACGCCGCGGAGGTCTCCCGGGACCGCGACGTCGGCCGCGCCGGCGCTATCGACGCTGAACAGCGCGGCGGTCGGCGCGGGGGCCGCGTGCGGTCGCTCGAGCCACACCTCGTAGACCCGGCCCGAAGCGGGCGACGCCAGATGCTGCACGGACAGCTCGGCGTGACCGCCGCCGATTCGCACCTGGGCGGCCGGTCCTGAGGCAGCCGGGCCCTGCGTGAAGATGATGGCGGCCGCGAGTGATGCTGCCACCGCGGCCGCCGTGATCGCCACCCTCACCGGTTTCGTCCGCCGCGACCGGGCGCGCACGGTGGCCAGGACGCGCCGCCGGAGGCCCCCGGGCGAGCGGTACTGCGGCACCGCCACCAGCAGCGCGTCCGTTACGCGTCGCATGCCGGTGACCTCCTCGCGGCAGGCGGCACACCGACCGAGGTGGTGTCGGTAGCGCTCGGTCTCGTCCGGCTCGAGCGCGCCGAGGACGTACGCGGCGGCGTCGCCCGTGCAGTCGTCGCGGTTCATCACACACCTCCGGCGGCGCTTCTCAGGGGTGCTCGGAGCATCATCCCCTGCCTGGGATTGGCCCGGAATGCCGGGTTCATCCGTTTCGTTCGAATCAGCGGTCGATCCGGATCACTTTCACCGGTCGCAACTTCGGCCGGGGCTCTCTACGCTGTTCATGTGGCGGACCGAATCGTCTATGTAACTCGTGTCACCCGGCTCCCGCTGGTGGGCGCCGACGGTGCCGATGTCGGGCGCGTGGTGGACGTGGTCCTCGACCTGGGTGGACGCCCGCCGCGCGTCAACGGCTTCGTGGTCGCGGTCGGGCGCCGGCGGGTGTTCGTGGGCGCTGGCCGGGTCGCGGAGATCTCGAACGACGGCATGCGGCTGCGTCGAGGCTCGGTCAACCTGCGGCAGTTCGTGCTGCGCCCCGGCGAGCAGCTCGTGGTCGGCGAGTTGCTCGGACGCGAGGTGCGCGGCGAGCGCGTCGTCGACGTCGGGCTCACCCCCGCGCCTGAGCCGTTTGCCTGGGAGGTGGCCACGATCGCGCTGTCCGGAGCCCGTGGCCTGACAGGTCTAGCTACCCGTCGACGCGCGCCCGACGTGATCGACTGGAGCGAGGCCGGCGACCTGTTCGCCGACGAGCGCCCGATCGACCGCCAGGCAGCGGCGCTCGGTGGCCTTCACCCGGTCGAGATGTCGGCGGCGATCCGTCGCCTGCCGCTCAGCCGCCGGCGGATCCTCGCCTCCGAGCTCGAGGACGACCGGCTCGCTGACCTGCTCGAGGAGCTCGACGAAGACGAGCAGGTACGGATCGTCGAGGGGCTCGATCAGCAGCGTCTGGCCCGCGTGCTCGACGAGATGGAGGCCGACGACGCCGCCGACCTGCTTGGGGAGTTCTCCGAGAGCCGCCGCACCGAACTGCTCGGCGCGATGGACCCCGAGGAGGCCGAGCCGGTCCGCCGCCTCCTGATCTATAAGCCCGACACCGCCGGCGGTCTGATGACGCCCGAGCCGGTGATCCTCGACGGGCAGGCGACCGTCGCGGAGGCGCTCGCGCGGATCCGCGATCCGGACCTGCCGGTACCGCTCGCCGCGCAGGTGTTCGTGTGTCACCCCCCGCTCGAGACTCCAACCGGCCGCTTCCAGGGGGTTGTGGGCGTCCAGCGCCTCCTGCGCGAGGCGCCGAGCAAGCCGCTGGCGCGGTGTCTGGACGAGGAATGGGAGCCGATCGCGGCCGACGCCAGCGAACGGGAGGTGGCCGAGCGGCTCGCCGCCTACGACGTCGTCGCGATCCCGGTCACTGACCCCGCCAAACGTCTCGTCGGCGCGGTTACGATCGACGACGTGCTCGACCGGATGCTCCCCGCCGATTGGCGCATCGCGCGCGCGAGCCGCTGATGGCACGAAACGACGACCTCAGCACCCCTCGCGGCACCCCCGGCGGTCCGTCTTACGACCCCGACGCGTTCGCGCGGTTCGCCGAGAAGATGGCCCGCTTCCTCGGCACGGGCCGGTACCTGGCCGCCCAGACGATGTTCGTCATCGTGTGGATCGCTCTCAACGGGATCGCGGTCACGAACGCCTGGGATCCCTACCCGTTCATCCTGCTGAACCTCGCGTTCTCGACCCAGGCCGCTTATGCGGCGCCGCTGATTCTGCTCGCGCAGAACCGCCAGGCCGACCGGGATCGCACCGAGACCGAGCGCGACCGCGATATCAACGCCCGCTCGCTCGCGGAATCCGAGTACCTCGCCCGCGAGATCGCGGGCATCCGGCTCGCGCTCGAGAGCAAGCCCGATCGCGACGACGTCGCCGATGCGATCGAGAAGCTCACGCGGGCGATCGAGGACACGTACGGCCAGGCCGCGTCGTCGTACGCGGGCGGCGCCGGCGTGGAGTCCGACCTCGGCGAGGACGAGATCGAGTAGACCGGTGGCGGCCGAGGTCGCCGGGGGCCTACGATTGTCGTGTGATCGCCCGTGCGCACTGGGCCTCGTTGACTGCGGTCGTGATGGCGGGGTGTGTGGTGGGATGTGGGTCGAGCTCGGCCGTTTTCGGCGGCACGACGGTGCGTCACGCGCTCCAGACGCCGGCGCGGTCGACGCCGTTGCCGGCGCTGCCCGAGGACCCGGCCGGCGCCCCCGTGGTGCCGACGCCCGGCCCGACGAGAATCGCTGCTCGTCCCGCGGCGGTGGCTGTGATCCGGGCGTGGTCGGATGCGCTCAGGCGCGGCGACGTGCGCGGGGCGGCCCGGTACTTCTCGCTGCCCAGCGTGATGATCAACGGCACCGACGCCTCGGGCGACGCGGTCGTGATCACGATCGGGACAAGCGCCGAGGCGGAAGAAGCCAACGCGTCGCTGCCGTGCGGTGCGGTGCTGCTGTCGACCGATCAGCGAGGCCGATATGTAAACGCGCTGTTCCGCCTGACCGGGCGCCCGGGTGTCGGAGGCAGCGACTGCGGCACCGGTGTCGGCTCGACCGCGCGTACGAACTTCGTGATCGTGGACGGGCGGATTCTCGAGTGGATCCGGGCGCCCGACGATCCGGGCGATAACGGCACGCCGGCGGTGCCGACCGTTCCGCCTCCGTCTACGGTGCCGACGAACCCGAACCCGAACCCGACGACACTCCCGCAGACTCCCGGTTCGAGCGTGTGACTAAGATCGGGTCGATGGACGGCGATCAACTCCGGGCGCTCCAGGCGCCGTTGAAGGAGCGCTACCGGGCCGAGCCCGAGGCCGCGCACGTCACGCTGTCGGCGACGGGCGAGCTCGGCGAGGGCGTGGCCTGCTCGGTCAACACCGCCCGGGCGATCGCGGAGGCCGGCCTGCACCCCGCGACCGGGGGCGACGGCTCGCTGCTGTGCTCGGGCGACATGCTGCTCGAGGCGCTGGTGGCGTGTGCGGGCGTGACGCTCCGGGCGGTCTCGACCTCGCTCGGGATCGCGGTGCCGGCGGGCCGCGTGCGCGCCGAGGGCGACCTCGACTTTCGCGGGACGCTCGGCGTCGATCGCGACGCGCCGGTCGGCTTCAGCGCGATCCGGCTGTCGTTCGAGCTCGAGACCGACGCCGACGAGGAACAGCTCGCGACGCTGAAGAAGCTGACCGAACGCTATTGCGTCGTCTACCAGACGCTCGCCGGCGGGCCGGAGCTGACGACGAGCTTCAGCGCCGCCGCGTAGGCGGTAGTTCCTCGGTTCGGGGGCCGCGAGGCGGTCTAGTTTGGGTCATAACTCCGCACTCGGCGTTGCTGCGCCGGCGAGACTCTAGAAACGACCCGCATAGGTGTCCGAATCCGCGTTCGGCTCTGAGGCCGGGCCGAGTGTCGGCGTATGACCCATCTCGCCTGGCCCAGGTCTCTAGAAACTGGTCTACGGGGCGGCGGGTGCCGGCGCCGGCGGTCCGGCGTCCCCGGCCTTGCCTTTGGCCTTGCCGTTGTCGGTGCCGTCGTTGCCCTTGCCATTGTCGTTACCGGTCGACTGAACGGCGGTGGTCGACGTGGGCGTGGTGTTCTCGGTCTGAGTCGACGTGGTGGTCTGAGGCAGGGTGGTCGTCGTGGACGGTGCGGTCGTCGGCTCTGCGGTCGATCCGTTTCCCTGGCTGTTCTGATGGCTGTTTCCGTTCCCCTGGCCGTTGCCGCCGGCGTTTCCGTGGGTGTTGTCGTGGCCGTAAGCGTTGCCGTTGCCGGTCTCGTTCTTGGCGTGGCCGGGGGGCGTGGTCTGCGGGTGCCGAGCTGCCGTGCTCGTGTTCGGGATGGCGGTCTGCGTCGGGGTTGTGGTTTGCGCTGGGGTTGTGGTCTGCGTCGGGGCTGTCGTCTCCGCCGGGGTGATGTCGACCGGCGCTGGGGCGGTCGTGTGGGACGACCCCGCACTTCGGGCTTCGGCGGGCGGGTGCTTGGTCGCAGTGCTGGCGTGATCGCCGGATCGCGCCGTGTGCGGGGCCGTCCGCGCGGTGGTCGCGTGAGCGATCGCTCCGTGGCCTCGACGCCGTGCCCGGTGGATTGCGCCCGGGGCCGCGGGCCTGGAGGTCACCGTCGCCGGCGCGGCTGCGACGGCCGGACCGCGAACCGCGGTCGAGGCGGTGCCGAGCCGCGCCGGGGCGGCGGCGCGGGCGACAGCGCGGGCGACAGCGTGGGCGTGGGATGCGTGCACCGCGGGGATGGGGGCGCCGGCGGCGACGGCTCCGATCGCCACGGTCGCCGCGGTCGCCGCGGCCACCTTCCCCGCCGAGATCGTCGCGGCGGCGGCGGCATCTCCGCTCAGCCACGAGAGGACGTGGCGCGCGCCCGCGGTCACGAGCGCCCATGCTGCCGTCGGGCGCGTGCCGTCGTAGTACGCGATGAACGCCCGCACCGCCTCGGGGTCGAGCTGCGAGCCGGCCTCCGCGCGCAGGATGTCGATCGCCGTCTGGTGGCGTGCCGCGGGACGGTAGGCCCGGGCTGAGGTGATCGCGTCGAACGTGTCGGCGACCGCGATGATGCGAGCGCCGAGCGGAATCTGCTCGCCGGCGAGCCGGTCGGGATAGCCGGCCCCGTCGAGGCGCTCGTGGTGGTGGCGGACGATCTGCGTGAGCTCGTGGTCGCCGAGCGCCGCGACCATCTCCGCGCCGTCGACCGGGTGACGCTTGATCACGTCGAACTCTGCGTCGGTCAGTCGACCCGGCTTGTTGAGGATCGCCTTCGGTGTGAGCAGCTTGCCCACGTCATGAACGGCGGCCGCGGCGCGAATCCGCGCCACCTGATCGCTCGGCAGTCCGAGTCCCCGGGCGATCATCGTGGCGTGACGCGCCACCCGGCGCGAGTGCCCGTTCAGGTATACGTCGGGGCCTTCGAGCGCGCGCGCCAGCTGTAGCAGCAGCGCCTCGCCGCGCGCGGTGGTCAGGTCCTCGTCGTGAGGGGCGCCCGGCGCGATCGCGAGCGCGAGCAGCTTCGCCGCGTTGGCGAGCTCTCGCTCCTGGCGCAGGCGCCGCACCCAACCCCACACCAGCAGCTCGCTGAACACAAGCTCCCCGGCGTCTACGCGCTTGCGCCAGAAGGCGCTCCCTGCCGTGGAAGCGGCGAGCGACAGCCCCACCGTCAGCGCCACCGACAGCCACGGTGAAGAGATCAGGCCGGAGGCTCGCAGCGTGAGCGACGCCGCGAGCGGGAGGATGACGACGACGGTCGTCGCCAGCAGCATTTGTGGCAGGTGGCGCGCGGCGGTCGGCAGCGTGGCGCCGCTTGTGAGCGCGACCGCGGGCGAGGGCTTCGTATTCGATTCCGATTCAGTGAAGCGCCGCGAGGGGCGCACCGTCGTCGAGCCCTCTATCAACAAACCTCGACCACTCCCACGATCGTTGCTCATTGCTACCGATAACTAACAAGAGCTCGGCGCATCGCCCGCGAACAATGAGCGCCGGCGTGAGAATCGACGGATGTCTGAGCGAACTGGGAGGTCTTAGCTCGCCAAGCCGTTCTCGGCTCTGAAGCCGACGGTCACGGTGAGCCCGCCGGTTGGCCGCGGCGTCGCGGTGAGATCCGCGTCGTGCGCCACCGCGATCGCGCGGACGATCGACAGGCCCAGCCCGTGGTGACCATCGTTGTGGGTCCGGGCGCCGTACATCCGTTGGAACGGCTCGAACAGCCGCTCGGTCTCGCCTGCTGGGATCAGTGGTCCGGTGTTGCTGATCGTCAGGACGGCGCGTCCGTCGAGCGTCTGGGTGCTGATGTCGACGTTGCCCCCGTCGACGTTGTGGTCGATCGCGTTGTCGATCAGGTTCGCGATCAAGCGCGCGATCAGCGCGGCATCGCCCAGGGCCGTCGCGGGGTCGAGCGCGACCTCGGTGGAAATGCCGCGTCGTTCGAGCTTCGGAGTCAGCTGCCGCAGGGCGGACTCGACCAGCGCGCGCAGGTCGACGGGGTCGCGTCGCTCGAGGCCGCGTTCGCTGCTCGCCAGCGTCAGCAGCGCCTCGAGCAATCGCTCCTGGTCGGACTGCGACGTGAGCAGCTCCTCGCACGTCGCCCGCAGCGTCCGCTCGGTCGCGTTCGGGTCGGCGAGCGCCACCTGTAGGAGCGTTCGCTCGAGCGTCAGCGGCGTTCGGAGCTCGTGCGACGCGTTGGCAACGAACCGCCTCTGCGCCTCGAACGAAGCCTCGAGGCGGCCGAGCAGGTCGTCGAGCGTGTCCCCGAGCTGCTTGAACTCGTCGTTGGGGCCCCGCCGAGCGAGGCGCTGGTGGAGGTTGCCCGCCGAGATCGTGCGGGCGGTCGCGGTGATCTCGCGCACCGGCCTAAGCACGCGGCCCGCGACGAACCACCCGAGCACGGCGGAGCCCGCAGTCGTCACCAGCAGCACGATCCACGAGATCGTCACCAGGCGAGCCAGGTCGGCGTTGTGCTGCTGGGCGACGATGTTCTGCCCCGGGACGGCCGTGGGAGTCGGCACGGTGATGACGAGCCCGTCCGGGAGCTTCAGCTGGCGGCGTACGACCGGGGAGGGCACGGCGACGCTGATCGCGCCCCCGCGCGAGGTGAGCAGGTAGACGATCGCGAGCAGGATCGTCCCGAGCAGCAGGAACAGGCCGGCGTAGAACAGCGTGAGGCGCATCCGGGCGGTCCGCGTCGGCCGGATCCACCCGGACGGCGTGAGCGAGCGAAGTGACGGTCGCACCGTGGGGTCAGATCCGGTAGCCGCCCTCGCGGACGGTCTCGATCAGCTGCGGATCGCCCAGCTTCGCCCGCAGCCGGCCGATCGTCGTCTTGACGGTGTTCGTGAACGGGTTCGCGGCCTCGTCCCACACGCTCTCGAGCAGTTCCTCGGCCGACACGACCCGTCCCTCCGCGCCGAGCAGATACTCGAGGACCGCGAACTCCTTCGGGCTCAGCGCGAGCGGGACGTTGCCGCGCACCGCGGTGCGGCGCGCCGGGTCGAGCATCAGGTCGCCGTGGGCAAGCGTGGGCGGGAGCGCGGGGCTCGAGCGGCGGCCCAGCGCCCTGACCCGAGCGACGAGTTCCTCGAAGTCGAACGGCTTGGTCAGGTAGTCGTCCGCGCCGATCCCGAGACCCTCGACGCGTTCCCGGATCGTGCTCGCGGCGGTCAGCATCAGTACGCGCGTGTTGCTGCGCTCCTCGCGCATGCGCCGGCACACCTCGTCGCCGTGGACCTCGGGGAGATCGCGGTCGAGTACGACGACGTCGTAGCGGTGGACTCCGACGTGCCTGAGCGCATCGGCGCCGTCAAACGCGATGTCGACGGCCATGCCTTCCCGTCGGAGGCCCTCCGCGATGGCGGTGGCGAGCCGCCCGTGATCTTCAGCAACCAGAACGCGCAATTTTTCCTCCCTGGGGCCCGCGAAACACAGGATGACCGATCCAGGTGACAACGGGGTCACAGCCACCGTGACGGTGCTGTCACCACCCGAGGACTACAACGCTCACAGCAGGCGTCATCCGGTCACAGGAGGCAGCAATTATGAATCTCATCCGGCGAACCGTTCCAGCGACAGCGGCGATCATCGCCGTCGCGCTGCTTGTCGCGGCATGCGGCGGCGCGACCACCACCACGTCGACTTCGGGCACCGACGCGGCCGCCGCGAACGGCGGGTCCGGCGGGGCGGGCGGAGGCCCGCCGAAGAACTTCCTACCGGACGCCTACAAGTACTCCGCGTGCATGCGCAACCACGGCGTCTCCGACTTTCCCGACCCAGTCGTGTCGCACTCGGGCAACGGCACTCAGGTGTCGATCCACGTCTCCCAGGCTGATGGCACCTCGCCACAGTTCAAGACGGCGCAGCAGGCTTGCCGGGGGATCCTTCCCGCTCCCTCGAATGCGGACCTCGCGGCCCAGGCTCAGCAGCAGCGGATTCACGGCCAGAACCTGGTCGCGTTCGCGCGCTGCCTGCGGGGCCGCGGCATCAACGGGTTCCCGGATCCGAACGCCCAGGGAGACTTGACGCTGCAGATGATCCAGGCCGCCGGCATCGACCTCACGGCGCCGCAGGTCCGCACCGCCGGGCTCGCCTGCGCGTCGGCATCGAACGGGGCGATCACGCGCGCGGATGTCATCCAGGCGACGAGCGGGAGCCCGTCCCCGTCCCAGTCCAGCACCAGCTCCGGACCGGCGCCCGCGAACCCATGAGCCCGGTCCGCGTTCAATCGATTCGGCGAGCGATGCCGACGGCAGCTTCGGCGGCGGGTGTCGCGCTGGTTGCCGGCGGATGCGGTGGCTCCTCGTCGGCGACGACGACGAGCACGAACTCCGCCGGCGCGCAGTCGACCGACAACCCCGTCACGCAGGCGTACAAGTACGCGGCGTGCATGCGCGACCACGGCGTGGCGAACTTTCCCGACCCGCACGTGTCGATTTCAGGCGGCAGCACACAGATCTCCATGATGGCCGAGGGCAACCCGAACGCTTCGCCCCAAATCCAAGCCGCACAGACGGCGTGTCGCGGGATCCTTCCCGGACCCTCTTCGGTCAACCCGGGCGCCCAGGCGCAGCAGCAGCGGGCGCGCACGCAGGACGAGCTGTCGTTCGCGCACTGCATGCGGAATCACGGCATCAACGGCTTCCCGGATCCGCCCGCGCACGGCAGGCTGAGCTTGCCGATGATTCAGGCCGCCGGGATCGACCTGACGGCGCCGCAGTTCCGCACCGCCGCGCTCGCGTGCATCCCCGCCTCGAACGGAATCTTGACGCGCCAGTCGGTGATGCAGGCAACGAGCGGCAATCCCGCCCAGAGCGGTAGCCAGACGTCGGCGGGCTCGAGTCCGTGACCGAGCCCACTACCCTCGGGCCTGTAAAGCGGCCCACCGGGGGCACGCTCGACGAAGGGAGGAAGGGTGCGTCGTCTCGTTCTGCTCGCAGGCCTGGTTGGTTCGATGGTGCTGTTCGCGTTCACCGGGTGGGGAGAAGCAGCGGTCGGTGGCGCGCACGAGGCGCAGGCGACGGTGCCGCTCACGATCCTGAAGGCCCGCGACGGTGAAACGCTGGCGCTCGCGCGCGTCGTCATCCACGGCCGCGTGTTCCCGTTCCTGATCGACACGGGCTCTTCGAAGACGCTTGTCGATGTCGCGCTCGCCCGTCAGCTCCACCTGAAGCAGGTTGGGAAGCCGATCAAGGTCACCGGCGTCGGGTGCTCGGAGGGCGCCAGCAAGGTCCGGCTGAAAGGCTGGAGCATCGGCGGGCAGGCCCTCCCGTCGATCGTAGCCACCAGTTCGGTGATCGCGGGCGCCGACGGCAAGGCGTTCGGCCTGCTCGGCTCCGACGTCCTCTCGCACTTCGGCGCGATCGAACTCGACTACGCCCACAGCCAGTTGACGCTCGGCTGAGGTCCGGGTGCGCCGGGGAGTACGCTGAGCACGTGAGCGCGACCCGACGCGAAGTTGCCGCCCGACCACCGGAACCGCCCCTCCCGGTGCGGCTCGGGATTTCGTGGCTCACGAACGCTGTCGTGTTGCTGGTCGTGGATCTGCTTTTGACCGGCGTGACCACATCGAGCGCGGGCGCGCTGCTCCTCGCCGCCGCCGTGTTCGGGGTCCTGAACACCGTGCTGAAGCCGTTGCTTCGGCTGATCACGCTGCCGCTGGCGCTGCTCACGTTTGGGATCGCGTGGTTCTTCGTCTCCTTGTTCATGCTTCTGCTCACCCATTGGATCGTGAGCGGCTTCGACATCCATGGTTTCTGGACGCTGGTGGCCGCGACGCTGATCGTGTGGATCGTGAACCTCGTGCTCGACTTCGTGCCGGGCCCGTGGCAGGTGGCGGGCCGACGGGGGCGCCGGAACCGCCGCGTGCGCGGCGAGTAGGGCTCAGGCCTTCGTCGTCTTTGGCAGCGAGCGTGCCCGGCGGGTCATGCCGGCCCACGGGTCGGCGGCATCCAGGCGCTCGCCGATGGTCTTGACCGTCCAGCCGTCGGGGCGGAGCGTCTTGTCCGACAGTTCGTCCCAGTGGAGCGGCACCGCCACGGGCGCCTGCGCTCGGGGCCGGATCGCGTAGGGGGCGACCGCGTGCTGGGCGTAGGCGATCCGGTTCACGTCGAGGTAGATGCGCTTGCCGCGATCGGCCTTGTGCCACTCGAGCGTGAGGTGATCGGGATCGTCGGCGACCATCTGCTCGGCCAGGCCCCGCGCGAACGCGTGAACCTCGGAGAAGTCAGGACCGCGCCGGAGTGGGCAGACAACGTGGACGCCGCGAGAGCCCGTCGTCATCGCGAACGGGACCAGGCCGAGGTCGCGCAGGCGATCGCCGGCGGCGCGCGCCGCCGCGCGAACCTCAGCGAAGCCGCCGCCCGACGGGTCGAAGTCGATCGTGACGCGGTCGGGCTGGTTGGGCTCGTCAGCGCGCGACAACCACGTGTGCAAGGTGACCACGTTCTGGCCGGCCAGGTACACGAGCGTCGCCGCGTTGTCGGCGAGCGCGTGCGTGATCGTGCCGCCCTTCTTCGGCAGCGTGACGCGCTTGACCCAGTCCGGGAAGTAGCGCGGCACCGCCTTCATGAAGTAGCCCTCGCCCTCGATCCCGTCAGGGAAGGCCTGGAGCGCGAGCGGGCGATCGCGCACATAGGGCAGCATCCGGGGCGCCACGCGCTCGTAGTGGTTCGCGACGTCGAGCTTCGTCAGGCCGGCCTCGGGGAACACGACTCGGTCCTCGTGCGTGACCCGAACATTCCGGTTCCCGACTTTCAGCTCCGTAGTCATGTGGTCACCCTTCCCGCACCACTTCGGAGGCGTCCTTGTCATCGCGCAGGCCGAGGTAGCGCGGGTGGCGCAGGCGGTGATCGCGGGTCCACTCGGTGAACCCGATCTGCGCTACCAGCTTCGGCTCGACCCAGCTGACGTTGCGTTCCTTGATCTCGCCGGGTTTCTCGAATGGCGAGTCCTGCCGTCCCAGTTTTTTGAGCTGTGCGGCGAGCGCGTGCAGCGTCTCGGTGTCGAACCCGGTGCCGACCTTGCCCGCGTACTGAAGTCCGCCGTCGTCGTAGTAGCCGAGCAGGAGCGCGCCGAACTCGACACGCGAGCCGCGGGGCTCGGTGTAGCCGCCGACCACAAGCTCCTGACCGTGTTCGCACTTGAACTTGAGCCAGTCGCGCGAGCGGGTCGCCACGTACGGGCTGTCGGCGCGCTTGGCGATCAGCCCTTCCCAGCCCTTGCGGCACGCCTCCTTGAAGAACGCCTCCCCGTCGCGGTTGCGGTGCTGCGTCCAGCGGACGTTCCCATGGAATTGCAGGGCGTCGCGGAGCAGCCGCTTGCGTGTCCGCAGCGGAAGCTTGCGGACGTCGTGGCCCTCGAGCCACACGATGTCGAACACGTAGTAGAAGACCGGCACGTACTCCTGGCCGCGGCGCGCGAGCTTGGCGAAGCTCGTCTCCGACCCCTCGAACGCGACCACCTCGCCGTCGATGGCGAACTGATCGCACCGCTCGTTCTCGAGCGCCTGAACGAGTTCGGGGTAGCGGTCGTTTTGCTTGAGGTCGTTGCGGGACAGGAGGGTCACGTTGTTGCCGTCGCGGATCGCGATGCACCGGATGCCGTCGAGCTTGCGCTCGTAGATCCAGCTCGGGTCGGAGAAGCGCTCGTCGGTCAGGACCGCCTTCATCGCGCCGGAGGTGGTCGGAGCCGGCGCCTCGGGCGCGAGTTCTCGCTCGTCGGCGCTGAGAGAGTCGATCTCGCTCATCGTGGTTTTGATCCCCTCACGCTCTGCGCACCGTACCTCACGACCGTGCCGCCCAGGCCCTGAGACCGGGCCGGGCGCGCGGGCGGTCTATAAACCGGCGTCATGCCGATCTCGGCCTTGCTGCTCGCTCTTGGCGCCGCCGCCGTCCACGCGACCTGGAACCTGCTCGTGTCGGGCGAGGCGGACACGCACTCCGCGAGCGCAGTCGCGCTGGCCTTCGGGACGATCCTGTGCGCGCCCGTGGCCGCGGTGACCTGGCGCGTAGATGCGGCCGCGGTCCCGTACATCGCTGCCTCGAGCGCCCTCGAGTTGCTGTACCTGGCGCTGCTCGCGACCGGCTATTCGATCGCGGCGATGAGCTTCGTCTACCCGATCGCGCGCGGCTCGGCGCCCGTGCTCGTGCTGGTCGCCGGCGCGATTTTTGCCGGCGCGGCCGTGTCGCTGCCGGCGGCCGCCGGTGTGCTCGTCGTCGCGGCCGGGATCGTCCTCGTGCGCGGCGTGAGCGCGGCCGGGCGCCCGCGGGACCTGGCCCTCGCCCTGTCGGTCGGCGCTTCCATCGCCGCCTACACGCTCGTCGACAAGCACGGCATCGTCCACGCCGGGTCGATCTCGTACCTTGAGTTGGTGCTCGGCGTGCCCGCGGTCGTCTACGTGCTGGCCGTCTGGCGCGTGCGCGGCGGGTCCGCCCTCCGAGCCGCCGTGAATCGCAACACGCTGGTGGCGGGCGTCGGCATGTTCGCGGCCTACGCGCTCGCGCTCGCGGCGCTCAGGCTCGCGCCGGCGGCGTCCGTCTCCGCCGTGCGCGAGTCAAGCGTGGTGCTGGCCACCGCGGTGCTCGCGATCACCGGCCGCGAGCGGATCGGGGCGGAGCGGCTGATCGGCGCGGTCGCCGTCGTGGCCGGGATCGCGCTGATTTCCTTCGGGTAGCTCCGGGTGTGAGAGTCTGTTGGTGTGTCGATCGCTGGTGCGGGCGGGCTGGAGATCGCGCCGCTTCGGCGGCGGCTGATGGCGCGGCTGATCGACACCGCCGCATTTCTGATCCCGCTCCTGCTTGTGGGGGTGGCCGGGGCTGGGCTTTATCACTTGTACCGCCGTCGGCGCGCCGCCGGAGATGAAGCTTCGGACCCGTTCGACGCGCCGGAGCTCCCCTTGGTCCGCCGCGTCGGCGAGTCGACCGCGTGGCGGCTTGGACTTGTAGCTGCATCGGTGCCGGTCGAGGTCGCGATCCGGAACTGGCGCACTCCCGGGGATCGCGCGATGGGCATTCGCCGCGTCGACGCCCGCACCGGTGGGCCGGTGTCGGTCCGGAGCGCGTTGATCAAGAAGGCGGTGCAGACGGCGTCACAGGAGTTGAGCCGGTCGGTTCAGCGTCCGTTCCGCGAGCGCTCGTTGGAGCGCACGCGCGGGCTCAAGGCCGACCTGAAGGAGGCTCGCGAGATCCGCGCCGGCGATCGAGAGGCGCAAGAGCGCGCGATGGCCGAGGTGTTCGAGCGAAGCCGGGTCCGACCGTCGGCTTCGTGCGGCCGGGCGCTGCTCAGCGGGACGCTCGGTAGCGCGGTGCTCCACCTCCCGGCGCTTTGGTCGGCGCGCAATCAGACCCTGCCGGAGCGGATCGCGGGGATCGTCACGGTCAGGGACTGACGCGCTCCAGCTCAGCTTGTCAGCTTGTCACCGCAGAACGCGGACCGCGTCGTGTGCCGGCGGCGACGCCGGAATGAGATGAACCACGATCACGGTGGCCAGCGCAATCGCGCACAGCCACATCAGCCCACGGAACATCCTGCTGACCGAGGACCAGTTGACGAATAGAAGCGGATGCATCGGTTCCCTTTCGCCCCCGACCGGATCGAGTCTCCCTGCCGGGTCGGGGGGCGTTCATTGCGAGTTCGGTTACCAGGTGGCTACCCGATCTGGTGGCTCGTACTCACCTCGTCGTCGAGCTCCGCCAAGCCGGCGAGGCCGCTGCGGGCCGCCTGGTTGACGTGATACTCGCAAGCGGCCGCCATCGCGTCCTCGTCTCGGGCCTCGGCCGCGCGGACGATGTCGCGGATCTCGGATACGGTGCCGGTACTGCGGCCCCGCTGCGAGAGCGATGTGGCTCGCAGGAGCCTGACGCGCGCACGCAAGCTGTCAAGCGTTTCGCGGATCGCCTTGTTCCCGGCGCCATCGAGCAGGACGTCGTAGAAGTTGTCCTTCGCCGCCAGCATCTCCTGGATATCGGAATCCCGCCGCTTGGCGAGCCGCTCGATCTCCCTGAACGATCCGCGGAGCTGCTTGACCTGGGCGTCGGTGGCGTTGCGCACGAACCGGCGGCAAGCGAGCGCCTCGAGCGCGGCTCGCACCTCGTACAGCTCGGCCGCCTCCTGAGCAGAGGGCACGACCACGATCGCGCCCTTCTGGGGAATCGTCGTCACCAGTCCCTCGGCGGCGAGCTGCCGCAGCACCTCGCGGATGGTGGTCCGCGAAACGCCCGTCTGCTCGATCAACTCGCGCTCGATCAGGCGCTGGCCGGGCTTGAGGCGGAAGTCGAGAATCGCCTGACGGAGGACGTCGAGCACCTGCTCTCGAAGCGGCGCGGCCACCCGGCCGACTCGCATCGACAGATCTCCAGCACGACCATCGGACGGCGGGCTGCCGGTCATAACGCACTCCTCTCCGTTCGGAGCCGTGCGGTCGCGGCCTCGTCGATGACCAGACCCTCGGGGTCGAGATCTGGGTCACCCACGACCACGACGCCGTAGTCCCGGGCCGCCCCGGCCACGGTCACATACCCGTCACGCACGTCGATCAGCACCCGCTCGGGCTCGCGCGTCAACGGATCGCCCCAACCGCCGCCGCCGCGGTTGATGTAGCGCAGCACGGTCAGTGGGTCGGTGTGCCAGCTCGACTGCCGGTAGGGGTAAAGGAACTCGCCGCTGGGGTCCGGGGCGTTCGTCTCGGGGTTGAGCAGACCGGCCAGCGGGACGGAGTCGGCGTAGGCATCGTCGCCGGTCGGGGGGCTCGCCGGCGTCTCACCGTCCGGTGGCCAGATCCACACGCCGCCGTTTCGACCGTCGCGCCCGCCGTTGACGCCGAACCCCGCCGGTCGCTTGTAATGCAGCGACATGAGATTGTGGCTGGCCGCTTGCGAGCCACAGCGAGTCGCGCATGACGGCGAGCCCGCCGCGATTGAACCCCGGGCCGCCGGTGTCGGGCACGGGCTCCTCCCGAAGCAGCACGGCCGGCACGTCGGACTCGATCGCCTCTACCGCGCCCACGATGCCGTTCGCCTGGTAGGACAGCATCCACGTGTCAGCGTCGCCGTGCTCGGTGGCGCCGAACGGGCCGAGTTCACCACCGAGTTGCGCGGCCGACACCCACGGCGTGCCGTCCGGACGGGTGCCGCTGGCGCTGTGAATGTCGGTGGTACCGCGGTCGCCGGCGATCGCCGCCGGGCCAACCGCCTTGGCGAGCGCACGCAGCAGCGCGCCGATCATCACCTGGCTCTGCTCGTAGTACAGGAACACGGCGCCGTCAGGCGGCAGGGCGCTGATGACGGTGCCCTCGGGAAGGACGATGTCGATGTTGCGCCAGGCTCCACTGGAGAACGGCGTCCGAGGATCGAACAGGTACTTGAACGCCACTCCGACGGTCGTCTTGGCATCAAGCGCGGTGGCGTTGATGCACGTGCGGGCCTGGCGCGAGGTCCCCGAGAAATCGACCTCGGCTCGATCTCCGCGTTTGGTGATCTTGACGTGGACGCGGTACTCCTCGGTGTCGTCGACACCGTCGCAATCGGCGGCGTCCTCACCCTCCCACTCGCCGTCCCCGATCGCCGCCAAGCGCCTCGGACATGCGCTCCGCGGCGGCGTCGCACACATACGTGATGGCACCCTGGACCGCGTCGAAACCGTACCGGTCGAGCGTGTCTGACAGCAGCCGCTCACCGAGTGTCAGGCCCGCGCAGATCGTCTGCATGTCCGGGAACAGGATCTCGCCAAAGCGGACGTTGTCGAAGATGAGGCTCCAGGTCTCGCGCACCGGCTCGCCGCCACGGTAGAGCGCGCGCGGTGACACCACGAGTCCCGTCTCGTAGACGTTGTGCTTGGTGAGGCTGAAGCCTCCCGGGACAACGCCCCCCATGTCGAGTTGGTGGGCCTTGAGGTTGACGAAGCCGGCGAGCCGGTCGCCGTCGTAAACGGGTCTACAGAACAAAAGGTCGTTGACGTGAGTTCCGGTCCGGTACGGATCGTTGGCGACGATCACGTCGCCCGGCCCGAGCCGTTCGGGCCCGTACTCGTTGATCGTGTTCCGGACCGAGTCCGTCATCGTGCCGGTGAACAGCACGATGCTGTTGCTCATCGCCGGCGTGGCGTAATCGAGCGCCGGCGGCCCGGTGAGGGTCGCCGCGAAGTCGTAGAAGTCACGCAGGATGGGGGAGAACGCGGCGGTGAGCAGCCGGCCGCAGACGTGCTCGACGATGTAACGGAAGCGGTTGGCGAGCACCGTCGCGGTGAACCGGTCCGCGCCGTAGCGGCCGGCGAACTGCTCGGTTGAAAGATCGCGGATCAGCGCGGGGCCTCGATCGAGATCTCACCCAGACGCCCGACCTCTGCCCGCTGCCCGGCGCACAGGAACGTCGTCGACAGCCCCTCGCGGATGATCGCGGGGCCGGCGAGGCGCATGCCCGGCGCGAGCGCCTCGCGCTCGTACTCGGGTGCGTCGAGCGAGTTCGTCCTCGAGGTAGCGCAGTTTCAGCGTCCGTTGCGGATCCGGGGGTTGCGCTTTGGCCGACGTGACCGCGGCCGCCCGAGCCGCCCGACCGAAGCCCGTCGTACTCGACCTTGTCGACCGGCACGACGAGCTGTACGCGGTAAGTGACCCCCTGCACCGGCACGACCGGGAAGCGGTTGCCGTACCGCCGTTCGTACTCATCGTGAAACCGGTCGATCATCTGCTGCACCGTCGCCGCGGTGATCGGTCCCGCGGGCACCTCCACGAGCGGCGTTTCCCAGCTCTGTCCGAGCAGCCGTCCGTCGAAGCTGCGTCTCACCGTCACGTCGTCCTTGTCGCCCTGAAGGCGGCTGCGCAGTTTCTGCTCCATCGCCTCGAAGATCTCCGAGATCCGGGGCGCGGCCTCCGGGGTGAGCACCATGTACGCGCTCTGGCTGTCGTAGTACACGAGGTCGGTGGCCAGCAGCCCGAGGGCCGAGAACAGTCCTGGGTGCGGCGGGATCACGAACTCGCTTGACCTGTAACTGCTCGAGCGCGGCCGGCAGGAGCATCGGTCCGGCGGCCCCGTATGCCAACAGCGCGAAGTCTCGGAGATCCACGCCGTGGCGGATGGCGACGTTCGTGACCTCCTCGGCGATGTTGTGCACGGCGATCCGGTAGGCGTAGGCGACGCGGTCGTGCAGCGACAGCGGCGTGTCCAGCGACGCGAACGCCATTCGCGCGCGCTCCGTCGTCGAGCCGCAGCTCGCCGCCGGCGAACCCATCGGGGTCGAGCATGCCCATCAGCAGGCACGCATCGGTGATCGTCGGCGCCGTGCCGCCTCGCCCGTAGCAGGCCGGGCCGGGATCGGCACCGGCGCTCTCCGGACCGACGACGACGTCGCCGGCTGCGGAGATCGAGATGATGCTCCCGCCGCCGGCGCCGACGCTCGAGATCTCGGTCGCGAGCGCGTTGATGATCAAGTCGTGCTCGAGCGAGAACGTGTCGTTGACGAACGGCCGGCCACCATGCACCAGCGAGACGTCGGTGGACGTGCCACCGACGTCGCAGCAGATCAGGTTGGCCTCGCCGATCGCCTCGCCCAGCCGGGCCCCGGACGTCGTTCCCGCCGCCGGTCCGGCGAACACGATCCGGAACGGCTGGGCCAACGCGTCGCGCCACGGCATCAGCGTGGCCGCGCAGTCGGCGAAGTTGAGCTCGCCGGTGAACCCGAGCGCCCGCAACTGCTCGTCGAGCTCGCCGGCGTAACCGCTGAACATCAGCTTCATCATCACGTCGATCACCGTCGTCGACGCGCGCGCATACTCCTTGGCCAGTGGTGAGGTCTCGGATGAAATGGAGACGGGGACTTCTTTGCCCAGGACCTCGAGGGTCAGCTCGCGGAGGCGTTCCTCGTGGCTGCGGTTGACGTAGGAGTTGAGCAGGCAGATCGCCACGCCCTCGACGTCACAGCGCTCGAGGACCGCGAGCTGCCGCCGCGCGTGGTCCTCGTCAAGCTCGGTCATCACGCGGCCGTCGGCGAGGATTCGCTCGGAGACGCCCCGGCGCAGGTAGCGTGGGATCAGCGGCCGGGCGCAGTCGCCGAACGGCCGGCGCCAGCTCGCGTCGGTCTGCGCGTCGAGCGGCCGCCACAGCCGGCCCTTCACGAGTATGTCGCGAAAGCCCTCGGTGGTCAGGAACGCCACCTTGGGGAGGCGGCGAGTGATGACCGCGTTGAGGCCGGCGGTGCTGGCGTGGTTGAACACCGCGCTCCCCTGCACCCCGAGGCGGCGGCCTCCCTCGACGACCGGCCTCGCCGGGTCCGTCGGCTCACTGGGGACCTTGGTGACCGTGATGCGCCCATCCCGGAACGCGACCACGTCGGTGAACGTGCCGCCGATGTCGACCCCGAGCATTAGTGGTCGCTCACGTAAGTGCGGTGAGGGGCCACGAGCTAGATGTCCAGTCCGAGCGGCCGATACGACCCGAACGCCGGCGCTCGCTGGCGCGAGAGCGAATGCAGGCACGTCTGGCACTTGCGCACGTCCCACCAGCCACCCTCGCTGAGGACGCGGTAGTCGGCGAGCTGGTCGCTCGCCACATTCCGGGCACGTGCCCTGGGCGGGCTCGCGCGCGGCAACAAGATGAAGCTCCTGGGGTCGTGGGAACGAATGCACCTGTCCTCGCAGGATTGTATGACGATCAGTCGGTAGGATGCTACTGTAGCGACCCAGATGGCGACCCGCACCGATGCCGCCGCCGGAATCTCCCCGCCTGAGCCTGATCTCACCCCGCGGGAGATGATCGACCGGGCCGTCGCGTTGCGAGGTCTCCTGCGCGAGCAGTCGGCCGAGACCGAACAGCGCACCTACCCGTCCGAGGAGATCCACCGGGCGTGTATGGACGCCGGCTTCTACCGTCTCTACGTCCCGCGGCGCTATGGGGGCTACGAGTTCGGCGCGCCGACGTTCATGCGCGTGGTCCAGGAACTGTCGCGCGGTGACATCTCCGCGGGCTGGTGCATCGCCCTGGCCGCCGCCCACGCGCTCCAGGTCGCCTCGTGGTGGCCTGAGGAGGCGCAGGACGAGATCTTCGGCGACGGGGACTTCCGGTGTGCGGCGGTGGCCGCTCCCATCGGTCCGGCCGCTCGGAGCGACGCCGGATGGGAGCTCACGGGCAGGGTCGGCTACGCCTCGGGCATCCCACTCTCGACGCACTACATGGGCCAGGCTCTGATCGCCGGCGACGACGGCAAGCCGACCGAGCGCATGCTGCTGTTCGTCGCGCCACGCAGCGAGTTCACGATCCTCGACGACTGGGGCCGCCTGATGGGGCTCAAGGGGTCGGCCTCCAACACGATCACGTTCGATCGCGGCCGGATCCCGGCACATTGGGGGATCGAGGACGCGCTGATGGTCGACTTCGACGTCGCCGGCCGCGACACGCCCGGCGTCGCGTTGCACGGAAACCCGATGTACGGCGGACGGGCGATGGCGTGCTTCACGCTGACGCTCACCGCCGTGGCGATCGGCGGCGCATACGCGGCGCTCGACGAGTACGAGGAGATGATGCACTCCCGACTCACGCCGCTGCCGCCGATGGTGCCGCGCATCGGTGACGAGACCTTTCACCGCTGGTTCGGCTCGGCGCTGGCGAAGATCGCGACCGCCGAGGCTGCCATGTACAACGCCGTCGACCAGCACATGGAGGCCTGCCGACGCGCCGCCGAGGACGGGATCCCGTACACGTACGGCGAGGACATGCGGATCGGCTGCATCGGCAGGGAGGCCATCATTCAGGCGTGGGAGATCTTCCAGTCGGAGATCTTCCGCACCGCCGGCTCGAGCGCCGCCGTCGATGGATCACGGTTCGAGCGCATCTACCGTGACATGTCGATGCTGAACAGTCACCGCAACACCGTGTTGCGGGAGTGGGCATTCGGCGAGGTGGCCCGGGAGCACCTCGGCCTGCCGCGGCAAGGCAGGGGCAATGTGCAGACGCCACGCGACGCGAAGTGACCCCCGTGCCGCCGGGTGACATGAACGCTCTGCGCGAGGCGTGGACCGAGGTGCACGGGCCACCGAATGACGCCGCCGAGGAGCTGTTGCGACTGAATCCCACCTACTTCGCGCGCGTGCTGGACTTCACCGCCCACGCCTGGCGACGCGGCCCGCTCGAGCCGAAGGTCAAGGCGCTGATCCTGCTCGCGGTCGACAGCGCCGCTTCACATCTGCACGGGCAGGGCGCTGCCGACGACGTGCGCCGTGCACTGGCGCTCGGAGCTACGCCCGCCGAGGTGCTCGAGACACTCGAGCTCACGAGCACGATGGGCATCCACGCGGCGAACACCGGCGTGCCGATTCTGCTCGAAGAGCTCGCCGCCGCCGGACGACCCGTGGACATGCACGCCGCGCTGACCGAGCGCCAGGAGCAGATCAAGGCCGAGTTCACCACCAAGCGTGGCTACTGGAATGACTTCTGGGACGGTTTCCTGCGCCTCGACGCCGAGTTCTTCGCCACCTACACGGCGATGTCGTCGCATCCCTGGGAGCACGGCACGCTTGAGCCCAAGGTCAAGGAGTTCATGTACTGCGCCTTCGACTGCTCGGCTACGCACATGTTCGCCCCCGGCCTGCGCCAGCACGTCGCTAACGCGATCGGCTACGGCGCGACGGCGGCGGAGCTGATGGAGGTCTTCGAGCTCGCGAGCGGGATCGGCGTCGAGTCGTTCGCGCTCGCGCTGCCGGCACTGGCCGAGGCCCTCGGGGAATGAGCGCGCTGCGCACCGGGGCCGAGCCGCGGCTGGAAGGGCGGGTGGCGATCGTGTCGGGCGGAGCGCGCGGGATCGGCGAGGCGCACGTCCGCGCTCTGGCCGGCGAAGGCGCGCACGTGGTGGTCGGCGATGTGCTCCGTGACGAAGGCAGCGCCCTGGCCGAGCAACTCGGCGACCGGGTTCGCTTCGTGCCACTGGACGTCACCTCCGAGGCGGATTGGACCACCGCGCTGGCCGCGGCCGAGCAGGACGGTTGGGGCTCGGGAGCGGTCACGATCCTGATCAATAACGCCGGCATCATCGACCCGTCCCCCATCGCGGAGCTGTCGGCCGAGCGGTGGCGGCGGACCATCGACGTAAACCTCACCGGTCACTTCCTCGGAATCAGAGCGGTGGTGAATTCGATGCGCCGGGCCGGAGGCGGCGTGATCGTCAACACCTCCTCGATGACGTCCGAGATTGCGGTCGGCCAGCTGGCGCACTACACCGCGTCAAAGCACGCGATCGCCGGCTTGACTAAGGCGGCGGCGCTCGAGCTCGGAGGCGACGGAATTCGGGTCAACTCGCTGCACCCGGGGATGATCCGCACTGCCATGACCGAGGGCGCGCCGGAGGACCAGATGGCGGCGAAGTACCCGTTGCGCCGTTTCGGCACGCCCGAGGAGGTGGCCCGGACGATGCTGTTCATCGTCTGCGACGCGACGTACGCGAGCGGCGACGCCTTTCCCGTCGACGGGGGAATCCTCGCCGGCATCATGATGGGGGAGTAGGTGAGCGGGATGCGCCTGGAGGGGAAGGTCGCCGTCGTGACCGGCGCCGCCGGAGGCCTCGGCGGAGGGTCGGCGCGCCGGCTGGCGAGCGAGGGCGCGCATGTCATCGCGGTCGACATCGACGGCGACGGCGCCGCTCGGGTGGCGGACGAAATCGGCGGAGTCGCGGTCGCGGCCGACGTCTCGCGCGAGGAGGACGTCGAGCGCTACCTCGCGGTGGCGGTGGAGCGCTATGGGCGCATCGACCTGCACCATCTCAACGCCGGCATCCCCGGTTCGCTCGATCCACTGCCGGCGCTCGACGTGGCGGGCTTCGAGCGCGTGCTGGCGGTCAACGTCACGAGCGTGTTCCTCGGGCTGCGCGGTGCGTTTCGCCAATTCGCGAAGCAGGGATCCGGCGGTGCCATCGTCGTGACGGGGTCGATCGCCAGCCTCCGCGGCAGCGCCGACCTGTTCGCCTACCACACGTCCAAGCACGCGGTGCTGGGTCTCGCGCGGTGCGCGGCGGTCTACGGGGGTCCGCTCGGTGTCCGCGTCAACGTGATCGCACCGGGAATCGTCCCCACCGAGTTGTTCGCCGCCGCCGGCGGGGCCGTGGGCGGCGGTGGCGACATGGCCCAGCGCGCGACGACCACGCCGCTGCGGCGACCAGGCACGCCGGACGAGATCGGATCGGTCGTGGCCTTCCTGCTGTCCGACGACGCTGCGTACATGACCGGCGAGGTTGTGTCGGTGGACGGCGGCGCGACCACGACAAACTCGCTGCGCCCGTCCGGAGGGGCCGGCCGGTGGGATCCGTCGGAGCTGGATCGATAACCGTCGTGCGGATCAGGCGCGACAGCGACATGTGGCTAACCCCTCATTCGTCACCCCGCCCGGGGGTGAACGCGGGTTCAGCCACCTACTGTGTGGCTAACGGCGCTTTCGCCGGCCGGCGCCTGCCGAGTGAGGGGTTGGCCCCACTCGGTGCGACCGAGGAGGAGTGAACGTTCATGGAAACATCGGTGCAGGACCTCATCGCCTCCGCCAAGGTCACGACCTCGCGGCGTGGTTCCTTCTGGGTGGGAATCGAGCCGGTGCCGGGACCGCTGGGCACGGTCATGCGAGGTCCGATGTTCGTGGAATGGGAAGCTCCGGCTGAGCCACAGCCCGGCCCGCCGTGGGTGCTGGTGCACGGAGGGGGTGGCCAGGGGATCGACTACACGACCACGTTCGACGGCCGTCGCGGCTGGTCCCGGCTGCTCGTCGAGCAGGGACACACCGTGTTCGTCGTCGACCGGCCCGGCCATGGCCGGTCGCCGCATCACCCCGACATCCTGGGCCCCATGGGGCCGCAACTCGGGTTCGAGTTCCTGCGCCCGATCTTCGTGCCCCCGCCTGACGGCCCCGACAGCAACCCGGCGGCGCACCTCCACACCCAGTGGCCGGGCGGGCGTGAGCCCGGCGACCCCGTCTACGACCAGTGTCTGTGCACGTCCGGGCCGATGCTCGCTGATCCCGCGGAGATGCACGCGCTCGAGGCGGCGCGGCTCGGCGAGCTGCTCGATCTTGTCGGCCCGGCGATCGTCGTCACTCACTCGGCCGGCGGTCCGGGGACGTTCGCCGGCGCCGACGCGCGGCCGGACAAGATGGCGGCGCTGTTCGCGATCGAGACCCTCGGTCCCCCGTTCCTGAATCGGCCGGAGATGGGGGTGAATCTGGCGTGGGGGCTTGCCTGCTCGCCGATCACCTACGACCCTCCGGTCACCGACCCGTCCGAGCTCGACACCGTGACCGAGCAGCGGGCGGAGCTCGGCCCGATCCCGATCACGCTCCAGCGGGAGCCGGCACGGCGGCTGGCCAACCTCAGTCAGTTCCCGATCGCGGTCGTCACCGCGGAAGCGTCGATGTTCCTCGGGTTCGACCGGCACCTGGTCGAGTTCCTGGCGCAGGGTGGGTGCGACGTCGAGCTCGTGCGGCTGGCCGACTACGGCGTCCACGGCAACGGGCACATGATCATGTCCGAGCGCAACAACGCGGAAACGCTGGCGGTGCTCACCGACTGGGCGGCGCGCAAGCTTAATCAGAAGGTCGGCGGCGCCTGACGGCGGCGCCTCAGTGAGTGAGCGGTTGTCCGAGGCGCGCGCGACCGGTGGAGGCGAACACGACCTCGTACTGGGCCGCGATGTGCGTCCGGAACATCGCCGCGTCCCGGAAGCAGCGCTCGAGCCGTGAACCACGCCGAGCGGCGCTCGAGCCGCCGCTGGCGAACATGAGATCGACCGCCTGCCAGGCCAGCCGCCCGCACTGGGCGATCACATCACGCGTCGCGCCGTCGTCGGCGGTCGTGAACGGCTCGCCGCGCTCCGCGAAGCCGACGCACTTGGCGGCGAAGCGCGCGAGCGCGCCGAAGAACGCGAGCTCGGCCGTGTCGACGA
>CAVYQJ010000026.1:0-300211 GCA_963770615.1 uncultured Solirubrobacterales bacterium
CGTGCTCCGCCGGGCGGCCGCGCCGACGGCGGCGGCCGATGTTCGGCGCATCCGACCGGTTACGGTCGCGCGCGCCGCCCGCGAGGTGCATGTCGACGGCCGCAAGGTCGTGCTCACCCAGCGCGAGTTCGATCTGCTCGACTACCTCGTGCGCCGCGCCGGCCAGGTGGTCACGCGCGACGAGCTGCTCGAGTCGGTGTGGGGCTTCGTCTCTCCAGGCGAGACGCGCACGATGAGGTCCACGTCGCCCAGCTCCGCAAGAAGCTCGGCCACCCGGACTTGATCGAGACCGTGCGCGGCCTCGGGTACAAGGCGACCCAGCCCGAGGCGGCCCAGACCGCATGAGGCTCCAGCGCCGGGTCCTCGGTTACCTCGCGGCGGCGGCGATCGCCTCGTGCGTGCTCACCGTCGGGGTCGGCGTCGTGCTGGTCAGGCACCAGATCGCCAAGCAGCGGCTCTCCGCGCTCGAGGCGCAGGCCGACCTCGTCGCCGCGGTCGGCGGCCCCGCCGGGGCGCTGTCCCCCGGCGACCACGTCTACCGGGTCGGAAGCGGCCGCCCCCGCCGGCTCGGGCCGCGGGCACAGGCCGTCGTCATCGCGGCGCTGCCGGCCGCGGCCTCCGGCCAAGGGACGGTCGACGTCGCCGGCGACGAGCTGATCTACGCCGCGCGCCCGACGATCGCCGGCGAGATCGTCCTGATTCGTCCCGCGCACATCGCGTTTGCCGAGTGGCGTCCGTTCATGGGCAGCCTGCTGCTCGCCGGCCTCGGCGGGGTGCTGCTGGCGATTGCGCTGTCGTACATGCTCGCGCGTCGCCTCGTCCGTCCGATCGGTGAACTGTCCGCGGCCACCCGGCGCCTGGCAACGGGCGAGGCCGGCGTTTCGGTGCCGGTCCGGGGCGAGGACGAGCTGTCCGACCTCGGAGCGTCTTTCAACGAGATGTCGGACGAGCTCGCGCGCGCCCGTGAGGCGCAGGAACGCTTCCTCGAGTCGGTCAGCCACGAGCTGCGGACGCCGCTGACTTCGATCCGCGGGTACGCGGAAGCGCTCGAGGAGGGGGCGATCGCGCCGGCCGAGTCGGCTCGGGTGATCGGGGCCGAGGCCAATCGGCTGGAGCGGCTCGTCGCCGATCTGCTCGACCTCGCGCGGTTCGGACGGTAGGACTCTCGGTCGCGCACGAACCCGTCGATCTGGCCGGCGTCGTGGAGCAGGCGGTCGAGCGCCATCTGCCCCGGGCCCGGGACAGCGGCGTCGAGTTGTCAGGCGCCGCAGCGTCTGACAGCTGGGCGCCCGGGGATAACGACCGGATCCTGCAGGCGGTCTCGAACCTGATCGAGAACGCGCTCCGGGTGACGCCGTCCGGGGGGTCGGTGGGCGGTCCATGCCGAGGACGGAGCGATCACGGTTCGCGACACCGGCCCGGGCCTCGACCCCGAGGACATCCCGCATGCGTTCGAGCGCTTCTATCTCTACGGGCGGTATCGCAGCGAGCGGCCGGTCGGGTCTGGGCTCGGCCTCGCGATCGTGCGGGAGCTGGTCTCGGCGATGGGAGGAACGGTCGACGCGTCGAGCGCCACCGGACGGCGGCGCGCTGTTCACGGTCCGGCTGCCGCTACGCCGGCACGCTCCGCTCGGTCAGGTGCTGCCCGACCTTGCGCTTGACGCGCTGCAGCGCGTTGTCGACGGTCTTGCAGTCGCAGTCGAGCCGCCGGCCGACCTCCTCGTAGGAGTGGCCGTCGAGGTACAGCGCCAGCACCCGTGACTCGAGCTCCGACAGCGCCGTCGAGATGCACGCCACGAGCGCCCGCAGCTCTTCGGAGGAGATCACCTGGTTGACCGGGTCGTGCACCGTCGAGCCGGGCAGGATCTCGTCGAGCGTCGGCTCGGACTCTCCGCTGGAGCCGGCCGGCGTGCTCGAGAACGACACGTACTGGTTCAGCGGCGTGTGCTTGTTGCGCGTCGCGGTCTTGACCGCGGTGATGATCTGACGCGTGATGCAGAGCTCGGCGAAGTTGCGGAAGCTCGACTCGCGGTCGGTCCGGTAGTCGCGGACCGCCTTGTAGAGACCGACCAGACCCTCCTGGATGAGGTCGTCGGCGTCGCCGCCCGCCAGAAAGTACGACGAGGCCTTGAGCCGGACGAACCCGTAGTACCGGCGGACGATCTGATCGTAGGCCTCGGGTGCCCCTGCTTTCGCGAGCGCGATCAGGAAGCCATCCTCAACCTTGAAGTTGAGACTGAGAGTATGAGGACAGTCGAGCCACAGACGTAACCTTTCGCCCCGACGACGGCTCCGTGTCAGTTCGGCTTGTCGTGGCGCGCTACCTCCCCTGGCGCCTGCGATTCAGTTGAGGCGCGGCGGTGTCCGACGCACCCGAGACCCTCAAGCTCAAGCTTGACTCTACCTTATCTCCCGGGCGCGAGCTTGACAGAGCACCGCGTGCTTGTCAAGCAGAAACCGGTGGCGTTATGCAAGCGAACGCTGCAGACGGGGAACCCGAGCGCAGGGACTATGTAAAACGCCGCGGACCTCCCCGTACGTGCCCGCCGCGGGTCGAAGCGCACGCGGCTGTGCCGGCGGCAAGTGGGCGGAGCTTTGGCGGGCGAGGCACTGCGGGGCTCGAGCGACCGGGGCTCCGTCGGCGACACGGCCGTCAGCCCCGCCGGTCAGCCGCGGGAGCAGCTCCGGTCCGTCGGGCCCGTCGCGGACCTCCCAGCCGTGCGCTCGCAGCTCGTCACGCAGCCGATCGGCCTCGGCGTAGTCCCGCTCGCGCGGGCGTGTTCACGGGCCGCCGAGAGCTCGGCGACCTCGCCGGAGCGTCGACCGCTGCCACGTCGAGCAGCCCGGCGAGCCCGAGCACGTCGAGCATCGCGCGCAGGTCGGCATCGACCGTACCCGCCTCGCCGCGGTTGGCCTCGCGGACCCACTCGAACACCGCGACCAGCGCCGCGGGCGTGTTGAAGTCGTGGGCGAGCGCGTCGAAGAACGGCTCGCGCAGCGGCGCCGACCAGCCCGGGCAGGGACCGGGCACGAGCCGGCGCGCCGCCTCCGGATCCGCGCCGCGCGCGCGCGCGCCTGCTCAGCCGGTCGTCGTCGTATTCGAGCGGCTGGCGCCAGTGGCCCCGGAGAAGTACATCAGCAGCGTCTCGGGCCATGTCGCTCCAGCGCCTCGCCGAGCCCGAACATGTTGCCGACCGACTTCGACATCTTGGCCTGGTCGAGCCGGAGCATCCCGTTGTGCATCCAGATCTGCGCCAGCGGTACGCCGTGGGCGCCGCTCGTCTGCGCTGCCTCGTTCTCGTGGTGGGGAAAGATCAGGTCCGAGCCGCCGCCGTGGATCTCGAAGTCGACGCCGAGCAGCTCCTGCGCCATCGCCGAGCACTCGATGTGCCATCCCGGCCGCCCCGGACCCCACGGCGCGTCCCACTCGTGTCCTCGCCGGGCTTGTGGGCCTTCCACAGCGCGAAGTCGAGCGGGTCACGCTTTCGCTCGGCGCCCTCGACCCCCTCGCCCTGGTCCATCTCGTCGACGTCGCGGTGCGAGAGCTCGCCGTATCCGGGTAGGAGCGCACCGAGAAGTACACGTCGCCGTCGACCGCGTAGGCGTGGCCGCCCTCGATCAACCGCTCGATCAGCGCGATGATCTCCGCGATCGTCTCCGACGCCAGCGGCTCGTGGTCGGGCCGGCCGAGACCGAACCGGTCGGTCTCGGCGACGTACGCGGCGGTCATCTCGGGCGCCAGTTGCTCGCTCGGGACGCCGGCGGCCGACGCCGCGGCATAGATCTTGTCGTTGATGTCGGTGACGTTGGCGACCAGCGTGGCCTCGTAGCCCTCGTTGAGGAACCGCTTGAGCTGCGAGAAGACGACGAACGGCCGAGCGTTGCCGACGTGCACCCGCCCGTAGACGGTCGGGCCGCAGGCGTAGATCCGCACCTTCGGCGTTCGGCTCCAGCCGGCGGAGCTCGCCGGTCCGGGTGTCGTGCAGGAGAATCGTTCTGGGCACGATCCGGCAACCCTAGCGCCACGAGGCGCGTCCGGCCGGGACGGCCGGTTGGGTGGCGCAAGTGGCGGGGAGGCCGTCATCCAACCAGCGACTGATCGCCGTGGAGCAGGCGTTCAGATCGCTACCGGACCGCTACCTCGGGGCCGACCCGGGCTTCGACGCCACATACCAGATCACGCTGTGCGACCTAGGTCACACCTGGGAGGTGCGCTGCACGAGCGGCGCGGCCCGGGTGCGCAAGGGCGGGGCCGCACACACACACACACACACACACACACACACACACACACACACACACACACACACACACACACACACACACACACACACACACACACACACACACACACACACACACACACACACACACACACACACACACACACACACACACACACACACACACACACACACACACACACACACACACACACACACACACACACACACACACACACACACACACACACACACACACACACACACACACACACACACACACACACACACACACACACACACACACACACACACACACACACACACACACACACACACACACACACACACACACACACACACACACACACACACACACACACACACACACACACACACACACACACACACACACACACACACACACACACACACACACACACACACACACACACACACACACACACACACACACACACACACACACACACACACACACACACACACACACACACACACACACACACACACACACACACACACACACACACACACACACACACACACACACACACACACACACACGGACCCCGGACGTGACGATGTCCACCGATTCCGACACTTGGCTCCGACTGCGCCGGGGCGAGTTCTCGGGCATCGACGCGTTCCAGCAGCGCCGGCTGGCCGTGCGCGGCAACCTCGACCACGCGATCGCCTTCGAAGGCATGTTCCGGCTCGTAGGCGGCCGCCGGCCGCTGGTCGAGATCCACGACATCCCGGTCGCGCGCCACCGCATATCGACGCTGACCATGGGCCGGGGTCCGGACGTGCTCCTGCTCCACGGCCTCGGCGGAACCCGGGCCTCGCTGTTCGAGACCGCGGCGGCGCTGAGCGGGTCATATCGCGTCCACGCGCCCGACCTCCCCGGGTTCGGGTCGTCCTCCAAGCCGTCGCTCGGCGGTTACAACGCGCGCTGGTTCGCCGAGATCATGTTCGGGTTGATGGATCAGCTCGGCATCGCCCGGGCGAACGTCGTGGGCAACTCGATGGGGGGCCGGGTCGCGATCGAGATGGGACTGACCACGCCCGAGCGGATCGGCGCGCTCGGACTGCTGTGCCTGCGGTGGCCTGGATCCGGCGAGGGCTCCATCCGATCGTCCGGCTGCTCCGGCCGGAATTCGGCCTCCTCCCCCACGCGTTCCGCCGCTCGGTGGTCGCGTCGCAGTTCTGGAGCATGTTCCACGACCGCGATCTGATCGATCCCGCGGTCGCGGACCTCGTCGTCGATGAGTTTCAGCGGATCTACCACACCGCCGGCGCCCGCTATGCCCTGCTCGCGAGCGCCCGCAACATCTATCTGGAGGCGCCGTTCGGACGCCACGGGTTCTACCGCCGGCTGGCCGAACTGCAGCCGCCGGCGCTGTTCGTGTGGGGCAGCCACGATCGCCTGGTCCCGCCGGCGTTCTCGCGTCACGTGCACAACTGGCTCCCCAGCGCTGAGCAGGTCACGATCGACGGCTGCGGTCACGTCCCGCAGGTCGAGCGCCCAGAGGTGACGAACGAGTTGCTGGTGAGCTTCTTCCACCGGGCGCAGGAGAGGCCGGCGATCGGCCACGGGGATTACCGAGCGGACGTCGAGGCCGCCTGATCCCCCGCGCCATGGCCCCGGCAGACACGACCCGCTCCGCGCGCCGCAACGGACACGAGGCCGGTGTCCCGGGTCGACGAACCCCAGGCGGCGAAATCTGGCTCGCCGTCGCTCGTCGACCGGGCGTGGCGCGAGCTCGCGGGCGTCGTCCAGCGACGCTTACCCCGCGCCGACCTCGACGAGCGCGACCCCGACTACATCCGCGAGCAGCTCCCGCTGTTCTGGCTGCTCTCGAGCATCTGGTTCAGGGGCGAGGTGCGGGGTCTGGGCAACATCCCCGACGAGGGTCCCGTGCTGCTCGTCGGCAACCACTCGGGCGGCAACATGATCCCGGACACGATGGTGTTCACGGTCGCGTTCAGCACCTACTTCGGGGTCGAGCGCGCCTTCTACCAGCTCGCGCACAACCTGGTGCTGTCGCTCCCCGGCCTCAGCTGGCTGCGGAAGTTCGGCACGGTCGCCGCGTCGCCCGACAACGCGCGCGAGGCGCTGTCCTCGGGGGCGGCGCTGCTCGTGTACCCGGGCGGCGACTACGAGGTCCATCGGCCGAGCTGGCAGTCGAGCCGCGTCGACTTCGGCGGACGCAAGGGGTTCATCCGCCTGGCGCTCGAGCAGGAGGTTCCGATCGTCCCCGTCGTCGCGATCGGCGGTCAGGAGACCGCGCTGTTCCTGACCCGCGGCGAGCGCCTCGCGCGGTTGCTCGCGCTCGACCGCGTGCTGCGCCTCAAGGTTCTGCCGGTCTCGCTGTCGCTTCCGTGGATCGTGAACATCGGCGACTTCGGCCACATCCCGCTCCCGGCGAAGATCACGATCGAGACGCTGCCGCCGATCGACCTGCGCGGCGAGTTTGGGCCTGACCCCGACATCGACGAGGTCTACGACCACCTGATGCGCCTCATGCAGGACGCGCTCGACGCACTCGCAGCCGAGCGGCGCTTCCCGGTGATCGGATGAGGATCAGCTCCGACATCGCCGTGGCCGCCCCGATCGAGGCCGTCTGGTCGATCGTCACCGACCCCGAGCGCGTGCTCAGCTACATGTCGGGCGTCACCCGCTGGGAGGTCGCGAGCGATCTCCCGACCGGACTGGGGGCGCGCTACCGAATGCTGTTCCGGGTCGGCGCCGCTGAGGTCGGCGGGCTGATCGAGGTCGTCGAGTTCGCCGAGCCGTACGAGTTCGCGTGGACGTCGATCACCGGGCTCGACCAGCGCGGCCGCTGGCGGCTCCGCGAGATCCCGGGCGGACGCACGCGGATCGAGCTCCGCCTCGCCTACGGCGTGGCCGGCGCCGGCCTGAGCGGTTGGCTCGCGGAGCGGATCGCCGCGCCGAGCGTCTCGCGGCACGTGCGCCAAACGTTGCAGCAACTCGGCCGGATCGTCGAGCACGAGCAGCTGCGCGAGCGCGCGGCGCAACGGCGCGCCGGCGCCCGCGGCGCCTGATCAACCTGCTTAACGCGACATTCGACGCGCACGACCCGGGCCGTGCCGAGTTACGCGTGCCATGCGTGCGTAGTACGGCAGGGCCGCGCCGGATCGGCTCGTTTGTCGCGCTAAGCAGGTCGGCCGCCCCCACGACCCGCCGCGCGCGGGCAACCGCCCGCGCCGGCAACCGCCCGCGGCAACCGCCCGCGCCGGCAACCCGCCCCGGCCCCCTACAGGTGCCCGCCGTTTCAGCCGTCGCTCGCCGCGCGCGAAGCAGTGAGCGAGCGACTTCAGCCGGCCTTCGCCGCCTGCCAGCGAAACGACCGCCCCCCGACCTTCACCTCCGGCCCGACCATCCCCGCTGCCTCCAACCGCCGCGGCAGCGTTTCCGGGTCGATCAGATTCAAAGTGTCGCCGACATGGATCAGCTTGAACACGAGGCCGTTGCCGAGGCTGTCGGTGCCGGCGAACGTGCCTCCGGGGCGAAGCACCCGCGCGATCTCGGAGAACGCGCGATCCTGGAGGTCGAGCGACGGGATGTGGTGGAGCATCGTGAAGCACAGGACGCTCGAGAAGCGCCCGTCGGGATACGGAAGCCTGGTCGCGTCGCCCTGCGTGACCGTGACCGCGTCTCCCAACGACGCACGTAGCCGCCGGCAATAGCGCGCGTCGAGCTCGAGCACGTTGACCTTGCCGAGGCGCTGGACGAGCACTCGCGTGGTGGCGCCGAACCCCGGCCCGATCTCGAGCACGTCCTCGCCCGGGTCCACGCCCTTCAGACCGAACGGGATCAGCTCGAACTCCGCGCGGCGCGCCCACCAGCCCGACGAGCACAGAACGTTGTGGACGCTGTTCATCGCTCGACCGTAGCAACCGCGAGTGCCGCGGCGCCCTCCCCGCGCCCGACGAATCCCATCCCTTCCCCACGCGTTGCCTTGACGCTCACGTGCTCGGGCGAGATCCCGATCGCCCGTGCCAGTGAGAAGCGGATGTCGTCCCGAACCGGCGCCACGTGCGGCCGCTCGATCACGACCGTGACGTCGACGTGCACGACCGAGAACCCCCGCCCGGAGAGCATCCCGACGGTCGTGCGCAGCAACTCGAGCGAATCGGCGTCCCGGTAGCGCTCGTCGGTGTCGGGGAAGTGCTCACCGATGTCGCCGAGCGCGGCCGCTCCCAGCAGCGCGTCGATCACGGCGTGCGTGAGCACGTCGGCGTCCGAGTGACCGGCGAGGCCCCGGTCGTGCGCCAGCTCGACTCCGCCGAGGACGAGCCGCCGGCCGTCGGCGAACCGATGACAGTCGTACCCGAGCCCGGTCGTGACCGTCGTGCCGCGCCCGCCGCCCTCGGACTTCATCCGCCGCCCTCGGTCTTCATCCGCGGCCCTCGGACATCATCCGCCGCCCTCGGTCTTCATCCGCCGCCCTCCGCCAGTAGCAACTCGGCCAGCAGCAGCTCGGCCAACTTCAGATCGGTCGGCGTCGTCACCTTGATGTTCCGCGCGCCGGACTCCACGACCTGCACCGTCCCGCCGGCCTGCTCGATCAGCCACGCATCGTCGGTCGCGGCCGCGAGCAACTCATCGTCGGCCCCGAGCAGCGCGCGTTCGAGCGCGGCCCGCCGGAACACCTGCGGCGTCTGGACCGCCCATAGCCGCGCGCGCTCGAGCGTCCGCTCCACCGTGCGCCGATCCGCGCCCACCTGCTTGATCGTGTCCGACACAGGCGCCGCCGCGATCACGGCATCCGCTCCGGACGCCTGCAGCTGGGCGAGCGCGTCTTCGAACAGCGCGGCCGGCGCCAGCGGGCGCGCCGCGTCATGCACGACAACGGGGTCCCCGTCGCCGCACGCGAGCAGCGCCGCCCGCACCGACTCCGACCGGACCGCGCCGCCGGCGACCGCGACGGTCCCGTCGGGCGCGGCGTCGAGCGCGTCGGCGGGCAGCGCAACAATGATCTCGTCGATCTGATGCAGAGACCGCAGCGTGGCGACGCTCCATTCGAGCATCGGCCTACCCCCCAACGTGATAAGCGCCTTGGGCCGGTCCGACCCAAGACGCTCTCCACGCCCTGCGGCCACGATCAACGCGACCGCCATAAGCCCCGCGAGCGCCTACTTGGCGCCGACGGTCACCTTTCCGTTCTTGCCGTTCTTCCCGTGGAAGGAGTCCAACAGCAGGCCCTGGAGGTGCTCCTCGACCTCGTCCTCGTTCATCCCGAGCGCGTACATGAGCTCGGAGGCGAGGATCTTCTTCGCGCGCGTGAACATCTGCTTCTCGCCCGTCGACAGGCCCTTCTCGGCTTCGCGGATGGCGAGGTTGCGCACGACCTCGGCGAGTTCGTAGATGTCGCCGGTCTTGATCTTGTCGCGGTTGTACTTGAAGCGACGGTTCCAGTTCTTGGGCATCTCGGAGCACTCGTCCTGGAGGACACCCAGCACCTTCTGCACCGTCTCCTCGTCGATCACCCGGCGGAGGCCCGCCAGCGCCGCGTTCTCGGTGGGGACCATCACGGTCATGTCGTTGTGCAGGATCTTGATGGTCAGATACTCACGTCGCTCGCCAAGGATCTCCTTCTGCTCCTTGCGGATCACCTTTCCCGCCCCGTGGTGGGGATATACGACGTTGTCGCCGATTTCGAATTCGATGTGAACTACTTCTACTTCTACTTCTTCCTCGGCGATCTCGAGGTCCTCCAGCTGCTCTTCCATTAGCTCTGTGATGGTGTCCTCCTCTTTCCGGGACGGGCGGGGTCCGGAGACCCGCGCTCGATCTTTCTCTCCCTAACTACGTTTGCAGGTACCTGTCCACGAGGTTGATCTCCTGCTGACGCCGGAGACCCTCACGGATGTCCTTCGCACGGATCTCGCCGACTCCGTCGACGGTCTCCAGCTCGCCATCTGTGGCGGCGAGCAACTCCTCGAGCCCTCCGAACTCGCTCACGATCCGCTGCACGACCAGCTTGGGCAGACGTGGAATCCGGCCCAGGATGCGGAAGCCGCGCGGAGATGTCGGATAGTCGAGGGTGTTCAGCTTGCGGTCGTAGCCGAGCAGCTCGGCGAGGCGACCGAAGTCCAATAGGTCCTGGTTGGGCAAGCGCACGAGTTGATCGAACGCGGTCGCGAACGTCTCATCGGTGTCCTCGCTCAGATAGTCGTGAACGAGCGCCGTCTTGTCCGCCGATACGCCCACCATCGTCTCGTCGAGCTGCATCTCGATCAACCGGCCCTCCGTGCCTAGCTCGACGATATAACGCTCGATCTCCACCGCCATTCGCGTCACGAGCTCAGCCCGTTGAAGAACGGTCAGAACATCGTGTAGCGTCGCACCGCCCTCGAACTCCAGCGCGGTCAGCCGCGTCGACACCTGATCGAGCCGGCTGCGGTACTTGTCGAGCGTGGCCAGCGCCTGGTTGGCCTTGGCCAGCACCACCGGGATGTCCTCGAGGATGTACTTGATGCCGTCCACGTACAACGAGACGACCTCGCGGCGCTCGGAGATCGCAACGACGAGCGCGTCGGTCTGCTTGGAGACGCGCTCCGCGGTGCGGTGACGAGTACCGGTCTCGAACGTCAGGATCGTCGGGTCGGGCGTCAGCTGGACGTTGACGTGGACGATCTTGGTCGCGTTCGAGCTCAGGACGATCGCACCGTCCATCTTCGCCAGCTCGTACAACAGTGCCGGCGAATAGTCGAGATCGAGCTTGATCCCGCCCGAGAACAGGAACGCCAGTTCGTCCGGGTCTCCGATGACGATCAACCCGCCGGTACGCGCGTGGAGGATGTTGTCGATCCCCTCCCGGAGAGCCGTTCCAGGAGCGACCATTTCCAACGCTCTTACCAGCCGGGAATCCTGTCGAGATTCGAGCTCTCCCTTGAGCTCTTCCCCGGAACGCGGCGGCATGAAGGCCGATTTTACCGCTTCTTGACAAACGATTGTCCCCCTCGTCCCATTGCGTCAGCCGCCGGGGCGTGCACGGGGCGGTCGTCGGTTCGCGATCCGTACCATAGCCCGTAATTCTGTAAAACGCCGCGGGCGTGCTACCCGGCTCAAGCCGCGCGGACGGCGCCGCGCTCGCTTCCCAAGCAAGCCGCGAGCGCCGCCCGCAGCGTCCCGTGCGCGCCCGGCTCGGCCACCGGCGCGAGGCCGAATTTGGCGGCCTCGGCCACGCGCCGGTCGGCATGGGCGACGGTCCGCAGCTCGCCGGTCAGCCCCAACTCCCCGAAGCACGCGAGCGGCTGGCCGCCGGCGCCGCTCAGCGCGATCCCTTTGACGGCGCTCGCCACGGCCAGCGCCACCGCCAGATCCGCGCCCGGCTCGTCGACGCGCACGCCGCCGACGACGTTCACGAACACGTCGCTCGTCCCGGCACCGATCCCGCCGTGGCGCCCGAGCACGGCCAGGACCAGCGCCAACCGGTTTCGATCGATCCCGGATACGACCCGGCGCGGCGGCACGAGCTCCGAGCTCGAGACCAGCGCCTGGACCTCGACGAGCAGTGGACGCGAGCCTTCGATCGCGCATAACACGACGCTGCCGGGAGCCCGCGTGGCCTCGCTGACGAACCGCGCCGACGCGTCCAGCACCTCGACCAGGCCGTCGTCACGCATCTCGAACACGCCCGCCTCGTTCGTCGAGCCGAATCGGTTCTTGATCGCGCGGACCGTACGGTAGGTCCGCTCGCGCTCACCCTCGAACGAGAGCACGCAGTCGACCAGGTGCTCGAGCACCCGCGGCCCCGCGAGCGCCCCGTCCTTCGTCACGTGCCCGACGAGCAGGACCGCGATCCGCAACGCCTTCGCCACCCGCATCAGCTCGCCGGCCACCTCCCGGACCTGTCCGACCGAGCCGGCCGCGCTCGAGAGCTCGGACGAGTGGAGCGTCTGCACGGAGTCGATCACGCACACCTCGGGACGCTCGTGCTCGAGCGTGGCGAGCACGGTCTCGAGATCGGTCTCGGCGATCACCGGGATGTCGAGCGCGTCCGCGCGCAATCGCTCGGCGCGCAGGCGGATCTGCGCCGCCGACTCTTCGGCGGACACGTACAGCGTGCGACGACCGGCAGCGTGGAGGTTCGCGAGCACCATCGTCGTGAGCGTCGACTTGCCGATGCCCGGAGATCCTCCGATCAGCACGAGGGAGCCAGGCACGATCCCGCCGCCGAGCACGTTGTCGAGCTCACCGATGCCGGTGGGCAGACGGTCGCGCTCGGCCGCGGCGACGTCGCGGAGCGCGACCGGTCTCACAACCGCGGGCCCCCCCGACGTTGAACCACGAGCCCGACCACGAGCTGTCGGCCCCGTCTTGCGCACCTCCTCCACCAGCGTGTTCCACTCGCCGCAACCCGGACACTGGCCCGCCCAGCGCGGGCTCTCGTGCCCGCAGGCGGAGCAGACGTGGATCGAAGTTGGTCGGGGCATGGCCGCGCAGCCGAGGCTACGCCGCGGGCCCGACGGAAACGACGCAGGCCGCAGCATCCTCGAGGCGATCGTCGCCCCAGAACAGCTCGTCGCCGACCGCGACCGTAGGAACGCCGAACAGGCCGCGCGCGTGTGCGGCCTCGGTCGCGTCGCGGAGCGCCTGCTTGATCTCCGGATCGCGCATCGCGGCCTCCGCCTCGCCGCGCTCCAAACCAACCCGCGACGCCGCGTCGAGTACGTGGGCCTTGATGCTGAGGTCGCGACCGCGCGCGAACCCATCCACGAACAAACGCTCAACGACCTCGCGGCCCCGCCCGACGGCGAACGCGTACGTGACCACGCGCATCGCGGCCAGATAATCGCCCGGCCAGGGGTCGGGCCACACGATCGGGGGCAGCCCGTAACCACGCGCGCGCCGCTCGATCTCGGCCATTCCGCGCTGGCGCCGGCGATAGTCGCCGAGCGCCCACGAGCCCCGGCCGGTCAGCTTGAACAGGCCGCCGAGCAGCACCGGCTGCCACTGCACGGGCCCTGGGAGCACTTGGTCCGCGCGCTCAGCAGCCAGGTACGCGTAAGGCGATCCAACGTCGAAGTAGAACGTGGTTCCGGGCAATGGCGGTCGCTGCGTCGTTCGATAAACTGAACGATATGTTCTCTATGTTAGCGCCCCGGCCACAGGAGGTGCTCGCCGCAAACCTCCGCCGGCTGCGGATCGCCCGCCGGCTGTCCCTGTCCGAGCTGGCCCGCGCGACGGGCATGAGCAAGGCCACGCTGTCGAGCGTCGAGAGCGGCCGCTCGAACCCGACGATCGACACGCTCGCCGGCCTGGCGGACGCGCTCCGGGTGTCACTCGGCGAACTGCTCGAGGAGCCGCCGCTCGACGAGGTCCGAATCGCGCGGCGCGGGCGCCGCGGAGTGCTCGACCGCAGCGACGACGGCAGCATCGAGCTGTCCGAGCGCACATGGGGAGCTCGCCAGCTCGAGGAGCCCGACCCCGGTCCGGCCGGTGCGCGCGCCGGTGTCTATGTTCTCGAAGGCAAGCTGATCGCCGGCCCGGTCGAGCAGATGACCGAGCTTTCTCCCGGCGACTATGCGTCGTTCCCCGTCGACGTGCCACACGTGTACGAGACCGAGCGCGCCAGCGCCCGCGCCCTCGTGGTCACCTACGGGGCCTGAGGTGGCCGCGATCACGATCCGCGAGCTCCGGGCGTCCGACCGCCGGGCCCTCGTGTTCGCCTTCGAGCACCTCAGCGAGCGCTCTCGCTTTCAGCGGTTCTTCTCGCCCAAACCGGTGCTGAGTGCCCGTGATCTGAGCCGTCTCCTCGACGTCGATCACTGGCACCACGAGGCGTTGATCGCGTACTCGCCGCCGCCACGCGCCCCGATCGGGATCGCCCGTTACGTCCGGCTCGACGAGTTCGATTCCGCAGAAGTGGCGATCGCCGTCGTCGATGGCTGGCAGCACCAGGGCGTCGGCATCGCGCTGCTAGCCGCGCTCACCGAACGGGCCCGCTCGGCAGGCATCCGCCGCTTCCACATGTCGATGCTGCGCGACAACGTCGCCGCTCGCGCGCTCGCTCACCACTTGGGACCGGCGACGGTGGTCGCCGCCGCCGGCAGTGTCGTGGAGCTCAGGTATTCGATTGACCGGCGGCGCCTGACGGCGGCGCCTCAGTCGCTCGCGGGGCCGTCGTCGGAACCGGCGGGGCCGTCCTCGGACCCCGAAGCCTCGCCGCCGCTCTCGCCGCCACCCTCGGCACCGACCCCGACCGGGGTGGGCGCAGGAGCCGGCTCGATCACCGTGAGCTTGACCTCGGCGTCCGCGGGCGGCGTGGCGCCGTCCTCGCCCGCCGGCCAGTCCACCATCACGGTCGAGCCGGACGGCACCTGCGAGCGCAGGACGAAGTCCGCGAGCGGATCCTCGATGTAGCGCTGGATCGCGCGGCGCAGCGGCCGGGCGCCCATAGAGGGATCCCAACCCTTCTCGACGAGCATGTCCTTGGTCACATCCGACAGCTCCAGCTGGAGCTCGCGATCGGCCATCGACTCGCGGATCCGCCGCAGCAGCAGGTCGACGATCTGCTTGATCTCGTCCTTGGTCAGCTTGTGGAAGACGATGACCTCGTCGATGCGGTTCAGGAACTCGGGCCGGAACACCTTCTTGAGCTCGCCCGTGATCCGGGTCTTCATGTCGTCGTAGGTGATGCCGGTCTCGTCGTCGGACACCGCGAACCCGAGCGGCGTGTTGCGCGCGATCTCCGCGGCCCCGATGTTCGAGGTCATGATCACGATGCAGTGGCGGAAATCGACGGTCCGTCCCTGCGCGTCCGTGAGTCGTCCGTCCTCCAGGATCTGGAGCAGGATGTTGAACACGTCGGGGTGGGCCTTCTCGATCTCGTCGAGCAGCAGCACGCTGTAGGGCTTGCGCCGCACGGCCTCGGTGAGCTGGCCGCCCTCGTCGTAGCCGATGTAGCCCGGAGGCGACCCGACCAGACGCGACACGGCGTGCTTCTCCATGTACTCGGACATATCGATCCGGATCATCGTGTCCTCGTCGCCGAACAGGAACTCGGCGAGCGTCCGCGCCAGCTCAGTCTTGCCCACGCCCGACGGGCCCAGGAAGATGAACGAGCCCGTCGGCCGCTTCGGATCCTTGAGGCCGGCCCGCGAGCGTCGGATCGCCTTCGAGACGACCTCAATCGCCGGGTGCTGGCCGATCACACGCTTGTGGAGCTCTTCCTCCATGCGCATGAGCTTCGCGGTCTCGGCCTCGGTCAGCTTGAACACGGGGATGCCGGTCCACATCGAGACGATGTCGGCGATCTCCTCCTCGCCGATCGCGGGACGCTCGGTCGACTCGCCGGCCTCCCACTGCTCGGCCAGCTCGCGCTTGCGCTGGGTCAGCCGGCGCTCCTTGTCGCGCAGGTTGGCGGCCTTCTCGAACTCCTGGTTCTCGATCGCCTCCTCCTTGGCGCGCCGCGTCTCCTCGATCTCGTCCTCGAGCTCGCGATACACGGGCGGGGAGGTCATCGACTTGATCCGCATCCGCGACGCGGCCTCGTCGATCAGGTCGATCGCCTTGTCGGGCAGGAACCGGTCGGAGATGTACCGATCGGCCAGCTCGGCGGCGGCCTCGAGCGCCTCGTCGGTGATGTTCACCTTGTGGTGCTGCTCGTAGCGGTCGCGCAGGCCCTTCAAAATCTGAACCGTCTCCTCGGTCGACGGCTGGTCGACCGTGATCTTCTGGAAGCGCCGCTCGAGCGCGGAGTCCCGCTCGAGGTACTTGCGGTACTCCTCCAAAGTCGTGGCGCCGATCGTCTGGAGCTCGCCACGCGCCAGGGCCGGCTTCAGGATCGAGGCCGCGTCGATCGCGCCCTCGGCCGCGCCCGCGCCGACGAGGTTGTGGAGCTCGTCGATGAACAGGATGATGTCGCCGCGCTGGGTGATCTCCTTCATCACCTTCTTGAGGCGCTCCTCGAACTCACCGCGGTACTTCGAGCCCGCGACCAGGGCGGCCAGATCCAGCGTGTAGATCTGCTTGCCCTTGAGCAGCTCGGGGACCTCGCCGTGCGTGATCCGCTGCGCGAGCCCCTCGACGACGGCGGTCTTGCCGACGCCGGGCTCGCCCACGAGCACCGGGTTGTTCTTCGTGCGGCGCGAGAGGATCTGCATGATCCGCTCGATCTCGGTCTCGCGACCGACGACCGGATCCAGCTTGCTCTCAGCGGCCAGCTTGGTCAGGTTGCGCCCGAACTGGTCGAGCAGCTTCGAGGACTTCTTGCTCTCGCCCTGGGCGGCAGCGGCCGCACCACTGGCGCCGGCGCCGCGCTGGCGGCTGCCGGGTCCGGACAGCATCCGGATGACCTCGTTGCGAATCTTTTCGGAATCGGCATCGAAATCGAGCAGGATCCGGGCCGCCACGCCCTCGTTCTCGCGCACCAGCCCGAGCAGGATGTGCTCGGTGCCGATGTAGTTGTGGCCGAGGCTGAGCGCCTCGCGCAGCGCGAGCTCGAGCACCTTCTTGGCCCGCGGCGTGAACGGGATCTGGCCCGACGTGACCTCTTCACCGGATCCGACGATCCGAACGACCTGAGCGCGCACGCGCTCGACCGTGATGTCCAACGACTCGAGGACGCGCGCGGCGAGTCCTTCCTCTTCGCGGAGGAGGCCGAGCAAGATGTGCTCGGTGCCGATGTAGTTGTGCTTGAGCGTCCGCGCTTCTTCCTGGGCCAGGACGACCACCTGGCGCGCACGCTCTGTGAATCGCTCGAACATGATCCTTCTCTTCTGTGGCGGGTCTCGGTCAGTTCGGTCGGGGTTGTTTTCCGGTCTGCTCCTCGCCTACCTTCTTCGTTACATGGTAGTTCGCGAATGCGGGGACACCGACGATTCCGTTCTACCCAACGTAATCGGCGCTTAGCCGCGATCTGATGAGCGAAACGGTCTCGAGTTTTCGGGCCATACGCCAGTTTACCAGCGGGTCTGCGCGCAACTTCGATACCGGATGCGCTTCACCGGTTGTTCATGTTCCCCCGCCGGCGACCGGATCCCACGCGTATTCGATCTGTTTCGCGGTCCTTGCGGCGAGTTCTCGGCCCGCGAACCGGTCGACGAGGTGCAGCGACATCGCGATGCCCGAGCTGAGCCCGCCGGATGTGACGACGTCGCCGGCGTCGACCCACCGCACCCAGGCCTCGCCGCGACCCTCGACTCGCTCGGCGAGCGCGGGGACGTCCTCCCAGTGGGTCGTCCAGGGCCGTTTCCCGATCACCCCGAGCGCTCCGAGGATGAACGCCCCGGTGCACACCGACGCGACGACCCCGGCGGCCTGCGCGGACACGCCGACCGCGGCCATTAGACCCGCATCCGCAATCACGTCATCGATCGCAATCGCGCCCGGGACGACGAGCACGTCGAGCGCACCGGACGCTTCGAGCGACGCGTGCGGGGTCAGACGCAGCCCTCCGTAGGCCGTGACCGCATCCGGCGTCACGCCAACCGTGAGCACCTCGAACGGAGGCTCGCCGCCGTCGCGGACGACCAGGCGGGACGCCGTCAGGAAGACCTCGTAGGGCCCGCCGACGTCGAGTAAGTCCACCTGGTCGTATAAGAGAATGCCGATCCGCAATTCACTGGTTCCCGCGGTGACCTCGCCGAGTGACCGGGACCGCGCGGCCGGGAAGGCCTAGTCCCGCATGGCGGGAAACAGTACGACCTCGCGAATCGAGCGCTTGCCGGTAATCACCATTACCAGCCGGTCGATGCCGATCCCGATTCCGCCCGTCGGGGGCATGCCCTGCTCGAGCGCCTCGAGGAACGCCTCGTCGTACGGCTGCGTCTCCTCGTCGCCGGCACCGGCCAGCGCTCGCTGCTCCTCGAACCGCCGGCGCTGCTCGTCGGGGTCGTTCAGCTCGGTGAACGCGTTCGCGATCTCGAACCCGCCCACGTACGCCTCGAATCGCTCGACGAGCCCGGGAATCGAGCGGTGACGCTTGGCGAACGGAGACAGCGCCACGGGATAGTCCATCAGGAACGTCGGCTCGATCAGCGTCGGCTCGACGTGCTTGGACAGCAACTCGTCGACCAGCTGCGGCCAGGTGTCGTCGCTGTTGACGGGCAGTCCGCGTGCCGTCATCGACTGCGCGAGCTGTTCCCGGGTGGTCAGCTCCATGATGTCGATCCCGGTCCGGTCGAGGATCGCCTGCGGGAGCCGCTCGCGCCGCCACGGCGGCGTCAGGTCGATCTCCCCCGAGTAGCCGGCTTCGGCGGCCGCGTACGCGACCAGCCGCTCACACCGCGCGGCGATGTCCTCGTAGTCGGCGTACGCCTCGTACCACTCGAGCATCGTGAACTCAGGGTTGTGGGTGGTGTCGACGCCCTCGTTACGGAAGTCCTTGCCGAGCTCGTACACGCGCTCGAGCCCGCCGACGATCAGCCGCTTGAGATACAGCTCGGTGGCGATACGCAGGTAAAACTCGCGGTTGAGGGCGTTGTGGTGCGTCGTGAACGGCCGCGCGAGCGCACCTCCGTAGAGAGGCTGGAGCACCGGCGTCTCGACCTCGATGAAGCCTTGGGCGTCGAGGAAGCGGCGGATCGCGGAGACCACGCGCGCGCGTGTGATGAACAGCTCGCGGGCCTCCTCGTTCGCGATCAGGTCGAGCTCACGCCGGCGAAAGCGGGTCTCGACGTCGGTCAGGCCGTGGTGCTTCTCCGGTGGAGGCCGGAGCGACTTGGCAAGCAGCGTGAAGTCGAGCACTCTCAAGGTGAGCTCGCCTCTCCGGGACATGAACGCGACCCCGTCGACGCCGATCAGGTCGCCGAGATCCAACCCGAGCAGCCGGTCCATCCCCTCCTGCCCGAGCTCGTCGACGCGCGCCTGGAGCTGGATCCGGCCGGAACGGTCGACGACGTCGAGGAACGCCATCTTCCCCTGGCCCCGTCGGGCCGCCAGGCGGCCGGCTACCCGGTGGCGCGCATCGGTCTCGTCGCCGGGCTCGAGCGCGCCATACATCGCCCGAATCTCCGCGATCGGCTCCACTCCGTCGAATTCGTGCGGGAACGGGTCGATTCCGGCGTCGCGCAGCGACTCGAGCTTGTGCCGGCGCGCGGCCAGCAGTTCATCGGCGCCGTCGGCTCGATCACTCACGGCCGTAGGGCGAGTGAGCTAAGCGGACGCGACGTCGATCTTGGTGATCTTGAGGTGCCGTTCGCCCCTTGGGGTCGTGATCACGACCTCATCGCCGCGCTTGCGACCGAGCAGCGCCTTCCCTACCGGCGACTCGTTGGAGAGCTTCATCTCGGCTGGGCTGGCCTCGGCCGAGCCGACGATCGTGTACTTGTTCGACTTGCCGGCGTCGTCCTTGACGTGCACGACCGAGCCGACCCGCACCAAATCGGTGCCGAGATCGGACTGGTCGATAACCGTCGCCGAGCGGAGCTTCTCCTCGAGCGACGCGATCCGCGCCTCGAGCATCGCCTGCTCGTTCTTGGCGTCGTCGTACTCGGCGTTCTCGGAGATATCGCCGAACTCGCGCGCCTCCTTGATCCGGGCGGCAACCTCGCGACGACGCGTGGTTGTCAGCTGGTCGAGCTCCGCCTTGAGGTTGGCGAGCCCTTCGGGTGTGATGATGACGTCCTTGGGCATGTCGCAGACCTGTATTTGTGGGGAACCGCCGATGCAGAACCGACGGTCCGGACGAGAAAAAACCCGCCTGCTGAGCGGGAAAAATTACGCAGCTGGGGTGCGTGGGCGGATGAGTATAGACACCCCGATGCCGCGGCTGGGTTCGAGCGCTATTCAGCCCGGTCCGGGCCTTATCTGGCCCGGTTCGGGCCCGGTCTGGCTGGGTCCGGGGCCTACCCGGGCGCGTGGCCCTGGATCTCGTCCGCCTGCTGGAACGTCGGGCGGTTGACCCATTCGATCAGCGGTTGGCTGATCACGCCGATCGGGCGGAACTGGATCGAGTCCGAGCACATCTGATCGCCGGCGGCGCACACGCTGTCCGCCGGATACACCTGCTGCGGGGACTCTGCGATCGCCTGGCTGAGCGAGGACTCGAGCGCGGCGCGGCAGTTGACCAGCGATCCGCCCCCGCAATAGGCGCGATTCAGCGGCCCGGCGACCTTGTCGCCGAGAACCGAGCGCAGATCCTTCTGGACGATGCCGTAGAAGCCGACGTCGAACGCAGACCCGAGATGGGCGCCGGACACGCCGTGCCCCGGCTCGTCGTTGATCGGGAAGTCGGTTTCGACCTGGTTCAGGAGATCTGAGCCCAACGTGGGGCCGAACTCGGCGTTGACGAGCAGCGGCCACCACGCATCCATGATCCGCACCGCGTCGGTCTGGTCGTAGTCGCCCGACGCGCCCGGATGCTCCCGGTTGATCCGGTGGGCGCCGCTCGCCACCCATGCCTGCAGTTCGTTGACCGCGGTCGCGAGCGTCGGATCGCTGGGGTGGCCGATGATCTGGAGCGCGTACGGGAGAACCTCGACGCCGCGCAGGTCCTGGGTCCCGGCGGTTGCCATCGCGTTGATCAGGTCCGCCAGCGTCATCTTGTTGCCGCTCGCGGCGAGCTGGGCGTTGATGTTGTTGTCGAGTAGCTGGGAGCGGTAGACCGACGAGTACTCCTGACCGGTGGCGGCATCGTTGTAGCCCGGCGCCTGCTTGTTGTTCCAGCTCGTCAGGTAGGCCTGGTTGACCGCCTGCGGATGCGCGCTCTCCGGCGTCTGATCCTCGGTCACGCTCTGCGGCGTCATCTGCGCCGTCGGGTGCATGCCCTTCCAAGCGTCGCTGGCCCAGGACGGGAACAGCGGGTCGGTGTTGGCGGCGCGCACCGGGTTCAGCCCCGAGTTGAAGTACGCGATGTTCTTGTCGTCGGTGTAGAACCAGTTGAACGTGTAGCCGACGTGGTAGGCCGCGTTCATGAAGTCCTGCGGGTTGCGCATGATCGCGGGCTCGTTGAACATCTCGAACCCGAGCGCCGAGTCGAGCTCGTGCATGTACGTCGAGCGCAGGTTCGTGTAGACGACCGGCTGCCCCTTGACCCGCGCCCGCGCGACAACGATCCCGTAGGCGGTCCGCTTGGTCTGGAACGTCACCGAGCCGGCCGGCGTCGAGTCGCCGAGGTTCGGCTGCCAGGACTCGGTGCGCGTCAACGTCTCCATCTGAACGCACTGCCCGTTCAGCACGTAGTAGTCCGAGTCGATCGAGACGGTGCCGCCGCTCGGGTTGCACAGGGGCTCCGCGAACGTGTCGATGATGTTCTGGCCCGCGGACGTGGCCGACCACGCGTAGTCGGGGCCGTGGCCAAGCTCGACGTACAGGTTGACGCCCGGGAAGGCCGCGCCCTCGGCGTCGATCCCCGGTCCGTGGATGTCCTCCTCCATCAGGATCTCCGGGCTGAAGTAGCTGACCTGCGGACCCATCACCGCCAGCGGATGACCGCTGGCGCTGTCGGCACCGCTGACCAGCAGCGCGTTCGACATCGAGCGCGGGAACTGGAGCAGGCCCTGCCCGGCGGCTTCGGCCATGCCCGCCGTATAGCTGGTGCTCGACGACCTGATCTTCGACCCGGTGGTCGCCTGGCCGCTCTCGCCCGCCGGGACCGCGCCGGCCGCAACGGGATTGACGTACGACACCGAGCCGGCGTCGGGCAGCGCCATCGTGCTCTGCACCGCCTTGCTCGGCCTCGGGAGCGTCTGATACGGGAACGACTTTCCGTGGACGGTCGTGGGCGCCTCGGGGTCGTTCGGGTCGTCGAAGCTCATGAACGTGGCGAAACCGGAGTTGTCCTTCGAGATCTTGCCGGCGCCGAGTGCCGCCTTGCCGGCGCGACGCGTTCCGGATGGGCGCCGGGTCCGCGCTGTGGCTGCGACCGGCCGGGCACGGACGCTCGGCCGCACGGCCCCACGGACGTCGAGCGAAGCGAGACCCACAATCTTCGGCTTCGCCTTGCCCTTGTGCTTCTTCGGCTTGCGCTTCTTCTTCTTGCTCGCGGGCTGCGCGTTCAGCTCGGGCGAGCCCGCCACCGTGTAGTGCTCGGGCCCGAACTTCTGCGCCATGTTCTCGTACAGCACCGCGTTCGACAGCTGCTGGCCGCCGCCGTTGCCGAAGATCCCGCCGACGAGCGTGGCGATCGAGACGAGGTCCTCGACCGTGAACGGCGCGGGGCCCCCGAGTTGGCCGGTCGCGGCGTACTCCGCCGGCATCATCGTCAACGCCCCCAGCGGGCTCTCGGCCTTGGCGATGTAGGCGTTGATCCCATCGACGTAGTTGGTCGCGTCGCTGAGGATCTGCGGCCCGTCGGGCGAGCTCGACGCCGCCCAGTTGATCTGGTTGACCAGGTCCTGCTGGGTGTAGGGCTCGTTGGCCCACACGTCCTCGTCCATCGCCACGTTCGCGCCGCCGGCGAACGAGGCGAGGTCGCCCTGGCCCGAGTGCCTGAGCACGTCGATGAAGAACAGCCGGTCCTCGGCGGTGGCGTAGCCGATCCCGAACATCAACTCGGCCCGCGTATCGCCGTAGATGTGCGGCACGCCGAACCCCGAGTCGCGCTCGATCGTCACGCCTGGCTCGGGGCTCTCGGTGCTCGCGACATCCCCGGCCGGCACCCCGAACGTCGCGTCCTTGTAGAACTGCGGGATCTGCGCCTCGGTGATCGGGACCGCGGTCGTCAGGTTCGAGTACATGCCGAGCTGATCGTTCGAGTGCGGCGGGTACGTGCCCGCCGCCTTGAACTGCGCGGCCTGCGCGAGGTCGTCGAGGCCGTTCTGACCCGGCGGCAGGATGTTGCGGAAGCCGCCGTAGTCGTCGTACCCGTACGGCTCCACCTGGGCGGCGGCCGCGGGGGCGAACGCCAGCGCAATGGCGAGCGCGAACGCGCCAACGACCGCCGTCACCCTGCCGATGCACCGGAACACGGGCGGGCAACCTACACGCCCGTCGGCGGGCGTGCGCCGGTTCCCTACGCGGCGGCTGCCTCGACCCCGGCGTCGCGCAGCAAGGTCCGGGCGGCGTCCAGGGTCGGCGCTGTCTGGAGCGCCCCCTGAAGCGCGCGACCGCCGCCGAGCCGCTCGACGTACCACGGATAGAACTTCCGCAGGTACCGGGTGGCGCGGTCCTCGCCGAGGTGCTCGACCGCGCAGTCGAGCACCCAGTCGAGCTCGACCAGGATCTCGTCGCGCCCCGGCTCGTCGGACCGGACCCCGAGCACCTGCTCGAACAACCACGGGTTGCCGAGCGACCCGCGCGCCAGCAGGACGCCGGCCGCGCCGGTTTGCTCGAAGGCCGCCTGCACGGCCTCCGGTGTGTGCAGCCCGCCCGAGATCAGCACCGGCACCGGCAGCTCTTCGACCAGCTCGCGCGCCAGCGCGTAGTTCGGCAGGCCCTTGTGGCGCTGGGAGGCGTGCCGGGGGTGGATGCCGATGCCGGACACGCCGCCGTCGTAGACGAGCCGCCGCGCCACCTCGAGCCCGCTCAGGTCGCCGGGCCCCTGCCCGGAGCGGAGCTTCACGGTCACGGGCAGCCCGCTCCCGTGTGCCGCCGCGCGGGCTACCGCGACCGCCAGCGACGGGTCGGACAGCAGCGCGGCGCCGGCGCCGGTCTTGCACACCTTCGGCACCGGACAGCCCATGTTGATGTCGATCAGGTCCGCGCCGGCCGCGGCCACGCGCTCGGCCGCCGACGCCATCACCTCGGGGTCGTTGCCGAACAGCTGCACCGACACCGGGTGCTCCTGTGGGTGGATTCGCAAGAGCTCGCGGCATGTACGCTCGTTGCGGTAGTGGACCGCGAAGCTCGAAACCATCTCCGACACCACGAGCCCGGCCCCGTGGCGCTTGGCCTGGAGTCGAACGAACCAGTTGCCGATTCCGGCCAGGGGCGCGAGCACCACGCGGTTGGGAATCTCGACGCCGCCGAGCTGCCAGGGATCGGTGAGGGATCGGGACATCGGGGTTTCATGGTACGAATCAGCCAATGAACCTGTTTGACGAGCTGCGCCCCTGGGCCGAGGTGGTGCTCGACCAGGTCCCGGGGCTCGAGCTATTCGACGCCCACACGCACCTGGGCCAGAACGACCCCGACGGCATGAAGCAGACCGGCGAGGAGCTCGTGACCGCACTCGAGCTCGCCGGGGCCCGCGGCGCCTTCACGTTCCCGTTCCACGAGCCCGACGGCTACCCCGCCGCCAACGACGACGTGCTCGCGGCGGCACGCGACTCGGACGGCCTGCTTGTCCCGTTCTGCCGCGTGAACCCTCACGACAGCCCCGTCCTAGAGGCCGAGCGGAGCCTCGAGAACGGCGCCAAGGGGATCAAGCTGCACCCGCGCGCCGAGCAGTTCACGCTCGACCACCCGAAGGTCCATTCGATCGTCGCGCTCGCCAACGAGCGCTCGCTCCCGGTCCTGATCCACGCCGGCCGCGGCATCCCCGCGCTCGGTCTGCACGCCGTCCAGCTCGCCGAGGAGTTCCCGAACGCGCGGCTGATCCTCGCGCACGCCGGGACCAGCGACCTGTCCTGGATCTGGCGCGTCGCCGGCGATCTGCCGAACCTGCTGTTCGACACCGCGTGGTGGATCCCGGCCGACCTCGAGGCGCTCTTCTCGCTCGTGCCGCCGGGGCAGATCGTGTTTGCCAGCGACGCCCCCTACGGCAACACGTTCATCTCGGCCGCGTTCCAGCTGCGCTGGCCGCTCCAGCTCGGCTTCTCACCTGACCAGATCCGCTCGATCGCCTCCGAGCAGTCGCTGCGAATCGCCGCCGGCGAGCCGCTCAAGCCGGCCGGCCCGGCGATCGGGGAGCGTGATCGGGCATCGCATCTGCTGCTCGACCGGGTCGAGTTCTTCCTCCTGTTCAGCGCAATGGGGACGATGCGCGGCATCGACCCGACCGAGATGCTCGCGCTCGCGCGCCTGGCCTGTGACGTACCGGACGAGATCGACGACGCGCCCGTGTTCGCGGCGATCCGCGGGCTGCTCGACAGCTATGACGAGTACGCCGCTGAGAATCCCGACGAGCGCCGGCGGATCACGTTCCTGATCCTCGCCGCCACCGTCGCCAAGACGCCGGACGTCCCGCTCCCGGCGGCGGTCATCAATCGAGAGAGTTCCGCTCCCAGATCAGCCGAAGCCCGGTCAGCGTGAGCAGGTCGTCGACCTCGTCGATCGCCTCGCGGACGTGAGGCACGAGCAGGCCGGCGAGGCCGCCGGTGGCGATCACATACGTAGACGCGCCCAGCTCGGCGCGTAGCCGGCGAACGATTCCCTCGACCTGACCGGCGAACCCGTAGACGATCCCGCTGCGGATCGCGTCGACGGTCGACTTGCCGATCAGCGCGCGCGGCTCCGCGAGCTCGACCTTCGGAAGCTTGGCGGCGTGCTCGTACAGAGCGTCGATCGAGATCTGGGCGCCGGGGGTGATGATCCCGCCCAGGTACTCGCCGGCCGCCGACACGATGTCGTAGGTGATCGCGGTGCCGAAGTCGACGACCACGCACGTGTCCTTCACGTGGTCGTACGCCGCCACCGCGTTCGCCAGGCGGTCGGCGCCGACCTCGTACGGATTGTCGATGCGGATCGGCATCCCGGTGCGGATCGTCGGACCGACGACCAGCATCTCGTGGCCGAGGTAGTGCCGGGCCATCTGCGTCCACTGATGTGACAGCTGCGGCACGGTCGAGGACACGATCGAGCGGTCGACGTCGGTGAACGCCAGCCCCCGGAGCCCGAGCAGGTTTGCCAGGGCGGCGCCCAACTCGTCGCCGGTCGAATCGCGCACGGTGGCGAACCGCCAGTGCTGGAAGACCGTCTTCTCGCCGTCCCGGAACAGGCCGAAGTGCGTTTGCGTGTTGCCGACGTCGACGACCAGCAGCATGTCGCGAACCCTAGTGGACCCGTCCGCTCAGACCAGCGGGGGTCCCGCGCGGTGGACCTCCTGGCCGTCGCCTCCGAGCGCGGCCAGTGCCTCGGCCAGCGACGTCCCGTCGGGAAGAGCCAGTCCGGGCTCGAGCTCGAGCAGCGGCACGAGCACGAACCGCCGCGAGGTCACCTCGGGGTGCGGGAGGATCAGACGGTCCGAGGCGTACTCGAGCGCGTCCAGCAGCAGCACGTCGACGTCGATCGGGCGCGGCCCGTGGCGCGGTCCGCCGGGCTCGCGCCCGAGCGACCGCTCCACGTCCTTGCAAGCCCTGAGCAGCTCGTCGGGGTCGTGGTCGGTCTCGATCGCCACGCACGCGTTGTAGAACTCGCGCTGATCGGGGACGAGCCCGATGGGCTCGGTCTCGTACACCGACGACGAAGCGAGCACGTTCACCCCATGCGCCGGCAATGCGGCCACGGCGCTCTCCAGGTGCGCGCGCCGGTCGCCGATATTCGATCCGAGCCCGAGATAGCCCGGCGTCATTCGGCCTCGCGCCACACCTCGACCGACACCTCGGTGACCGGCAGCGCCATCGGCGGCTCCGGCTTGGCGGCCTTGACCCACACGGCGTTGGCTTCGTACTGCTCGAGCAACCGGTCGGCGATCGCCGCGCACAGCCGCTCGAGCGTCTTGTAGCTGCGCTGCTGGGCGACGAGGTTCGCGGTGTCGCACACCTGGGCGTAGTCGACGGTGTCCTCGATCCGGTCGGTGACGGTCGCGTCGCATTCGCCCACGTCGATCCGCAGGTCGAGCAGCAGCCGCTGACCCACCTCGCGCTCGGCGGCGGTCACGCCCACGTGCGTGAACAGCGACAGACCGCTGACCTCGATCGTGACCTCGGGCTCGGGGTGCTCGTCCCCCTCGTCCTCGTCTACCTCGTCGTACTCGTCGGGGTCGTCCATCGCGCGGTGACCGTAGCAGCCGTGACTATGAGTGCGTCGTTGACCGGCGCCACGTCGTGAACCCTAAACACTCGCGCGCCCCGCTCGTATGCGAGCACGTTGGTCGCGACCGTCGCCGCCACGCGGTCATCGACCTCGCGGCCGGTGATCGTGCCGAGGAACGACTTGCGCGAGGTCCCGATCACGACGGGCCGCCCCAGCTCGACCAGCTCGCCCAGCCGGCGCAGCAGCTCGAGGTTGTGCTCGACCGTCTTGCCGAACCCGATCCCCGGGTCGAGCAGGATCCTTTCCTCGTCGATCCCGTGGTCGATCGCGAAGCTCATCCGCTCCTCGAGGAACGCCTTGACGTCGCCGACGACGTCGTCGTAGCGCGGGTCGAGTTGCATCGTCCGCGGCGTACCCAGCATGTGCATCAGGCAGCAATCGGCCTTGGCCTCCGCCACCACGACGGCGATCTCCGGGTCGCCCCGGAAGGCCGTGACGTCGTTGACGAGCGTCGCCCCCGAGGCGAGTGCACGAGCCGCCACCGTGGCCTTGGACGTGTCGATCGAGATCTGGGCGTTGCTGCCTCCGGCGATCAGGCCCTCGATCACGGGAATCACCCGCCGCAGCTCCTCTGGTTCGGCGACCGGCGCCGCCCCAGGGCGGGTCGACTCGCCGCCGACGTCGAGCATCACCGCCCCTTCGGCCTCGAGCTCGAGGCCGTGCGCGATCGCGGCGGCCGCGTCGAGGTAATGACCGCCGTCCGAGAACGAGTCGGGCGTGACGTTGACCACGCCCATGATGCGGAAGCCGGGGCCGGCGTCGGGGCTACTCATCTGGCCACCGCCCGGTCCGGTCGAAGTACTCGCGCGCCTCCTCCTCCCGCTCCCGGTCGCGGTTGCTCTGCACGCTCATCCGATACATCCAGTTGATCATCCACACGATCAGGGCGACGAGGATGAGCGACACGCCGGCGCCGGCGGCGATGTCGTCCTGGCCGCCCCCGACGATGATCGCGACAAGCCCGACGACCGCGATCGCCGCCGGGATCCACACGCGCGTGATCGCGAGCAGGACCCTCCCCCCGCGGTGGGGGAGGTCGTCATGGGTTGCGCTCTGGTCGGGCACGTACACGAGATAGTGTCCCGCACCATGCCCCGACCCAACCCGCCGTCCCTCCTCGCGCAGCCGATCACCCGCCGCTCGCTCCTGGGCGCCGCCGCCGGCAGCGCGGCGTTGCTCGCGACTCGCGGGCTGCCCGCCTGGGCGCGTCCGGTCGCGTTTCCCGCCGGCCTCCGCCAGCCCGGGAGCCTGCCGTTCCCGGGCAAGCCCGCCGGCACCCCGAGCATGCCCGAGATCGAGCACATCGTGGTGCTGATGATGGAGAACCACTCGTTCGACAACCTGCTTGGCATGGTCCCCCACCAGGTGCCGGGGCGGGCATCGGTCGACGGCTGGCGATTTAAGCGTGGAGCGCCGGTCAACTTCAACCTCGACGCGTCGGGCAACAAGGTCATCGCGACCCACGGGAGCTCGCCCTGTCAGCTCGAGGGCGCGCCCAGCCAGAGCTGGGACTCGAGCCACGAGTCCTACGACAACGGCCTGAACGACGGATTCGTCAAGGCCAGCGGCCCGGTGGCGATGCGCTTCTGGGACAAGACCGACCTCCCGTTCACGTATTCGCTGGTCGAGCACTTCCCGATCGGCGAGCGCTACTTCTGCTCGGTGCTCGGCCAGACGTTCCCGAACCGCGCCTACCAGTTCGCTGGGACCTCGCAGGGCAGGATCAACGACACGCTCCTGACGACGCCGCCGGCGAACGGCACGATCTGGGATCGCCTCGACGCCCACCACATCGACTGGGGGATCTACTACGAGCCGCCGAGCTACCCGAGCTTCGAGCTGGTGGCCGGGTCAGACACGCCGTCGCGGATGGCGACGCGAGTGCACACGTTCAGCCAGTTCCTGTCCGACGTCGGCGCCGGCAAGCTCCGGCAGTTCACGTTCCTTGATCCGAACTACGGGACCACGTCCGAGGAGAACCCCCAGGACATCCAGCTCGGCGAGCGCTACATCGCCCAGGTCGTGAACGCGCTGATGCGCGCTAAGACCTGGAGCAAGACCGCGCTGATCATCAACTACGACGAGCACGGCGGCTACTACGACCACGTCCCGCCGCCGGCGGCGCTCGCCCCCGACTCGATCGCGCCGATACTCACGCCCACCGACGTCACGGGCGCGTTCGACCGCTACGGCTTCCGCGTGCCGCTGTTCGTCGTGTCTCCGTGGGCCAAGGCCCGCTACGTATCGCGCGTCGTCCAGGACCACACGTCGGTGCTGGCGTTCATCGAGCGCAAGTGGAACCTGCCGGCGATGACGCTGCGCGACGCCAACGCCCACCCGATGACCGACTACTTCAACTTCCGTCACGCGGCGTTCGCGACGCCGCCGAAGCTGGCGGCGGCCCCGTCGCTCGGCCCGGGGCTCGCGAAGTGCCACGCCGCGGGGCTGAATCCGCCGCTCAGCGGCGGCGTTAGCTGAATCCCGCGCAGCGAGTTACTACTACTCTGCCGTGCCGCCAGCGAGACCAGGGCGCGGCAGGGGACGCGGACCCTCGCGGCGTTCACCCGCGGGCGTGCCCGGAATCGGCACCTCGGGCGGCGCTGGCGCCTCGGCGCCGAAGACCTCTTCCTCGGTGCCGCCGCTCAAGAGCGACTCGAACTGCTCCTTCTCGATCGTCTCGCGCTTGATCAGGATCTCCGAGAGCTTCGTGAGCGATTCGCGGTGCGAGCTGAGGATGTCCTTGGCCTGGACGTGCGCCTGCTCGACGATCCGACGGATCTCGTCGTCGATCTCGCGGGCGATCTCATCCGAGTAGTCGGGCTCGGCGCTGAACTCGCGTCCGAGGAACGGCATGCCGTGGTCGTGGCCGAACACGCGCGGGCCGAGCTTCTCGGACATCCCGAAGCGCATGACCATCTGCTTGGACGTCGCGGTGACCTTCTCGAGATCGTTCGAGGCGCCCGTCGTGACCTCGCCGAACACGATCTCCTCGGCGGCGCGACCGCCGAGCGTCATCGCCATCTGGTCCTGCAGCTCCGCGCGCGTGGTCAGGAACTTGTCCTCGGTCGGCAGCGAGATCGTGTAGCCGAGCGCCTGCCCGCGGGAGACCACGGAGATCTTGTGGACCGGGTCGGCATTCGGGAGGTAGTGGCCGACGATCGCATGGCCCATCTCGTGATAGGCGGTGATCTTTCGCTCCTTGTCGGACATGACGCGGGTCTTCTTCTCGGGACCGGCGATCACCCGCATGATCCCTTCCTCGAGCTCGACCTGGGTGATCTCACGCTTGCCGTTGCGGGCGGCGAGCAGCGCCGCCTCGTTGACCAGGTTCGACAGGTCCGCGCCGGTGAAGCCCGGGGTCTGACCCGCGAGCGCGTCGACGTCGATCTCCCGCGCCAGCGGCTTCCCGCGCGTGTGCACGTCGAGGATCTTCCTGCGCCCGAGGCGATCCGGGCGGTCGACCACGATCTGGCGGTCGAACCGGCCCGGGCGCAGCAGCGCCGGATCGAGGATGTCGGGCCGGTTGGTGGCCGCGATCAAGATGATGTTGTCCTTCATCTCGAACCCGTCCATCTCGACCAGCAGCTGGTTCAGCGTCTGCTCGCGCTCGTCGTGACCGCCGCCGAGGCCGGCGCCACGGTGGCGACCGACGGCGTCGATCTCGTCCATGAAGATGATGCACGGAGAGTTCTGCTTGGCCTGCTCGAACAGGTCACGCACGCGTGAGGCGCCCACGCCGACGAACATCTCGACGAAGTCGGATCCGCTGATGCTGAAGAACGGGACGCCGGCCTCACCGGCGACGGCGCGGGCCAGCAGCGTCTTACCGGTGCCCGGAGGGCCGTACAGGAGCACGCCCTTGGGGATTCGCGCCCCCAGGGCCTGGAATTTCTTGGGGTTCTCTAAGAACTCCTTGATCTCGTGGAGCTCCTCGACGGCTTCGTCGACCCCCGCGACGTCCCGGAACGTGATCTTGGGCGAGTCGACCGACATGCGCTTGGCCCGCGATTTGCCAAACGACATCACCTTGGACCCGCCGCCCTGGACCTGGTTCATCAGGAATATCCAGAACCCGATGAAGATCACGAACGGGAGGATGTACGTGAGCAGCGACAGCCAGCCGTTCGACGTCTTGCCCTGGATGTCGAAGTCGCCCGGGGAGAGGTCCTTGTCCGCCGCCGTGATGATCTGCGACACGTAGCCGTCGGGGTACCCGACCGTGTACTTCTGGCCCTGCGTCGTCGTGACGTTCGCCGTGTTGTCCTTCTCGTGCAGCGACAGGCTCTGGACCCCGCCGTGATCCAGCTGGTAGATCATGTCGCCGAAGGTCTGCTTCTCCGACTTGCCCGAGCTACCGATCAGCTTCTGCGCAAAGAACGCAAGCACGACCACGATGAGGATCGGGAAGGCGGCGCTCTTGAAAAACCTGCTCATAACGTATAAATGTGGCGCCATCCGCGCCAGGACTGCGGGTCCAGGACTAGCAAGCGTAGCATCTGGTTTGTCCCCCCTGAACAGGCCTGCACGCGGGCGTTCATCGCCTGTTCACTCCTTCAACGCGGCCACGTAGGGCAAATTGCGGTAGCGCTCGGCGTGGTCGAGTCCGTACCCGATCGCGAACCGGTTGGGGATCTCGAATCCCACATACTTGGTCCGTAGATCGACCTTTTGGCGGTCGGGCTTGATCAGCAGGGCACACACTTCCAGCGATCGGGGGCTTCGACCTGCCAAGTTGCGCAATAGGTATTGCAACGTGAGTCCCGAGTCGACGATGTCCTCGACGATCAACACGTCCCTGCCCTCGATCACCGCGTCGAGGTCCTTGAGGATTCGCACCACGCCCGAGGACTTGGTCGCCGAACCGTAGGAGGCGACGGCCATGAAGTCGACCTCGCAGGGGACGTCGAGCTGTCGCATCAGGTCCGAAAGGAACAGCACGGCGCCCTTCAGCACGCCGACCAGCACGAGGTCTTTCCCCTGGTAGTCGCGGGAAACTTCCTCGGCCAGCTCCTGGACACGGCGCTTCAAGTCCTCGGCCGGCACGAGGATGTCCCCGATCGCGTCGTCGCCTTCCACAAGTTTGAATTATGGGCGCGCATCCGCGCGCTTGTGTTCTGGTCCGGAATCTGGTCACGCTACGCCCACCTCAGTCAATCAACGGGCGATGACCTGGTTGGCTCACGCGGTGGGTGTCGCGCTCGCCTTCTTGGCGCCGATCCCGCGGTCTTTGCGCTCGCCTGCGGCGGCGAGCATGGTGCATGAGGTCAGCTGCGGCAGCTGAGGCGGACCGCCTCGCGCGTGGCCGCGGTCACCTTGAACCGCTCCGACGTGGCAACGCCGGCGACCCACGCGATCTCGCCGCCCGACTCGACGACCGGAACGGCGCCGCGTTCGAGCCGTGGCACCCGCCGCGCCGTGAACAGGTCCTGAAGGCTCTTGGTGCCGCCGAGCCCGAGCGGCGCGATCCGGTCGCCCGGCCGCCAGGACCGGACCAGCAGTTCGGTGCCGAGCGCCGCACGGTCGAGCACGCCCGGCTCGAGCGCCGGCTCGGCGATCTCGCAGCGAACCTCGCAACCGCCGAACGAGACGGCGCCCGGGATCGCCAATCGCGCCGGTTGAAGGGTGGCCTGACCGCCCCCGTGCGGTTCGAATCGCAACTTGCCGTACTCGGCGACCGCCCGCACGCCGTTGCCGACGTCGAGCATCACCGTTCCACGGTCGCCCAGCGCCGCGATCTCGTCGGCGCGTCCGCCCGCGCCCGGGGCAAAGCCGCCCGCCGCGTGGTCGGCGAGGCGCTGGACCACGAGCCGACGCAGCGCGGCGGGCAGCGTGCGCAGCGCGGCCAGCGACACCCGGTCGCCGCCACCCAGCACCTCGTCGACGAGTGCGTCGAGCACCTCCCCCTCCTCGCGCAGGATCCGCGCCACCGCGAGCACGTTCTCCTCGGCCGCCGGATGGACGCCGCGCAACGCCGGCACCACCTCGGCGCGGATCCGGTTGCGGGCGTATGCCGGCGAGGCGTTGCTCTCGTCCTCGCGCCACCGCAATCCCCGCTCGACGCAGTACGCCGCGGTTTCTTCGCGCGTGAACCCGAGCAGCGGCCGGACCAGGTTGCCCTCGCGCGGGCGCATCCCGAGGAGCGCCCGCCGGCTCGGCGAGGACGCCAGCCGGTACAGGATCGTCTCGACCTGATCGGTCCGCGTGTGGCCGGCGGCCACGTCCGCCCCGCGCGCGACGGCGATCTCGGCGGCGGCCCGGTAGCGCTCGTCGCGCGCCCACGCCTGGAGGTTCCCGCTCGCGGGCCGCGCCGGCCGGTGTACCTCGAGCCTGACCCCGATGCTCGCGCACAACTCGTGGCAATGGCGTTCGTCCTCGTCAGCCGATGCCCGGATCCCATAGTTGGCATGCAGCGCCGTGACGGCGCTCGAACCAGCCACGCGCACGGCGAGGTCGAGCAGGCACGTCGAGTCGCGCCCGCCCGACAGCAGAACGAGCACGGGCCGACCCGGTGCCAGCAGCCCGTCCTCGCGCACGCGCGTGAACATTCTCCCGTCCTGGTTCACGCTTCGCTCCTGGTTCACGCCGCTTCCCGCTCTCGCGCGATGAAGATCTCGGTCGACTCGTTGAAGCCCTTCAGCCGGACGTCGGCGATCCGCTCGAACTCGAGCCCCTTGCGAGAGCGCTCGACGACGGGCCGGGTCACCAGCACCTCGGCGCCGGCGGCCCTCGCCCCGACCCGCGAGGCGATGTTCACGTCGCGCCCGTAGTAGTCGCCGTCGCGGTACAGAGCGTTGCCGTAGTGGACCGCGATCCGCGGGGGAGTGCGCATGGCCTCGACGCGCTGGAACGCCACCGCCCACTGGGCCAGCGCCGCCGGGTCGGAGCCGACGATCATCACCGCGTCGCCGATCGTCTTGATCACGCTCGCGTCGTCAGGCAGCGTGCCCTTCACCGTTTCGACGAACCGCTCGACGGCGTCTACCGCCTCGATCTCGCCTTCCTCTTCGGTCAGGCGCGTGTACCCGGTCAGGTCGGCGAATGCAATCGCCACCCGCATCCGCCCGAGGTCGACGGAGTCGTCCTCGAGGTCGGACTCCATGTGGCCGACGACGTCCTGCTCGACGAAGTGCTGGAGGTAGCGCTGGTGGACCTCGTCCATCACCGGCGAGGCCACCGGCAGCAGCCGGCGGGTCAGCTCGAGCATCTCGTCGGCGGTCTCGAGCCCGGTGGCGCCCGAGCGCATCAGCGGCTCGTGCACGTACATGTGGAACAGCCTCACCTCGGCGTCGGCGACCCTCGCCATCGCCTGGCCGTATACACGCACGAGTTGAAGCAGCGCCACCAGCGGCAGGCCCGCCTCGAGCGCGGCGGCGACGTACCGGAGCAGCGCCAGGTCGTCGGCCGAGAGCCGCTCGACCTGCGCCGGCGCCGTGCCGAGCGCGCTCACCACCCTCGCGATAAGCGCCGGCTCGAGCCCCGTCTCGCGCGATGCCTCGGCGAGCGTGTAGACGTCATCGCCGGTGGCGAACAGCTCCTCGACGTAGCCGTACGCGAGCCGTCCCTCGTCGCTTGCTTGCCGGATCTCCTTGAGCGAATGGCCGCGGTCGCGCAGCCGGGCCACGATCTTGGCGTGGCTGACCACGGCGGGTGACCAGCTGCCGTCGTAGCGCGGAAGCAACCCCGCGCGCGCCCAGCGCCGGAGCGTCGTGACGGCGACGCCGACGCGCTCGGCGGCCTCTTGAATCGAGAGGCCGCCCGGACCGGTGCCGTTCGGACTCGACGGACCACCGGGGCCGCTTCCGTTCCGGCGGTTGTGACTTTTGACGCGTTGAGTGGACATCCGTACTGGATGCTCTTACCCCCGCCGGCCACGACGGTTGCGCTCGGCAGGCCACCGGATGCCACCGCCCAAAAGTCACATAGTCGGCGGCGGGGCCTCGACGAGCACGAAGCCCCGCCGCCCGCGGGCGAAACGGCCCGCTGCGTCGGCCGTTGGCGCTCGTCACGTTTCCGGCGGCGCCTCGCGAACGCGCTCCCCGGTTGTCCCGGGCAGCGCGTCACGCTCCGGCCTGGTGCCTTTTTCTGTGTCGCTAGGTCTACTCGTCAATCCCCGATATGTCAATGGCAGATACAGGTAGGGGGAGATAAATAACAATAGGTGCGGTGACCGCTCCGAACGCGCTGCAACCGACCGCCGCACTCGGCGATCGGGTCCTGCTGCCCGGCGATCCGGGCCGCGCCCTGATGCTCGCCGAGTCACTCCTCGAAGGCGCCAAGATGTTCAACCACCATCGTGGTCTGTGGGGTTACACGGGGCTCGCGCCCGACGGCGAGCCGCTCACGATCCAGAGCACTGGTATGGGCGGTCCGAGCGCCGCGATCGTGATCCACGAGCTGATCGAGCTCGGGGCGCGACGCCTCCTGCGGGTAGGCACCTGCGGCGCGCTGAACGAGAGCCTCCGGCTCGGCGATCTCGTGATCGCGACCGAGGCGATCGCCGCCGACGGAACCAGCCGGGCGCTCGGCGCCGGGGACCGCGTGGCGGCCACCCCGAATCTTCTGGCGATCGTGGTCGCGACCGCGAAGGGGCCGTTCAACGACCCGGACCGGGACCCTCACAGGATCCACGCCGGCCCGATCGTGACGAGCGACGTGTTCTACGACGCCCGCGGCCTCGAGCACTCCTGGAGCGCGGACGGCGCCCTGGCCGTCGAGATGGAGGCCGCGACGCTGTTCACGCTCGCGGCAGCTCGAGGGGTGCAGGCGGCCGCGCTGCTCGTGGTGTCGGACATCGTGCTGCCCGAGCGGGTCCGGATCGGCCAGGACGAGCTGCGCGCCGCTGAGGAGCGGATGGGCGCGGCGGCGCTCCGCGCGCTCACCGCCGGCGGTCAGCCCTGAGGCGCGTGATCGCCGGCGTGTTCCGCGAGCGACGCCTCGAGCCGCGCCAGCAATTCCTCGATCGCGGCCAGACGTTTGTCCAGAGCGCTCGAGGACCCGAGGGTCTCGATTCGCTGCTCGACCCGGTCGAGGCCATCCTCGATCCCCTCGAGCCGCTGGGACACGCTCCGCAACCGGCGCGTCAGCCGCTCGAGGTCACCCGCGGACGGCAGGTTGAGCGCGCTCATCGCGAGCTCCTGGGCACGGGTGGCGCGCTCGCGCGTCTCGAACGCCGCCGACACCGCCTTGTTCACGACGGGGTTGTCCAGCATCCCCTGGGTGACCTTGCCGATAGCTTCCTGCCCCGAGCGGGTAGCCCGGTTCCGGAGACCCTCGTCGTCGCTCATGTCCACGCGCCTCTCGTAGTCGGTCCAAAGCTCATGACAGCACTCTCACAACACAACCCTAACGCTCAAGTCCAGGGTTAGCTGATGCTTAGACAACACGCCCATCGCTACAGTGCCGGGGGGATCTTGCCGATTCACAGGATTGCCTGGACGTCCGTGACCAACGTCACGACGCGTTGGTACCCAAACAGACATCCGAGACACCGACGGTTCCGAATTGCAAAGCTCGGCGGCAGCAAGTAGCGTCCCTCAAAGCCTATATGTGATGGTAGCTGGGACGAATTTTTGCGTGGCACGCCGCGGGAGGAGTAGGCCACAGTGTTGAGAAGGCGCAACCTGTCGATTGCGGCCGTGACCATGTTCTGCCTGGTCGCGGTGTTCGGCCTGGGCGCGATCCCCAACGCGTCCGCGGACGGCTGCACGGTGACGATCACCGTCGCCGGCGGTCAGCAGTTCACCTTTCAGAACGTGCCGGTGGGCACGAACCCGAACTCGCTGCCCCTGCCCGTCCAGCTCCCGATCGTCAGCGTCACGCAGACGTGCCCGCCCGTGTCGGCGACCACGCCGGCGGTGACGGTCACGACCACCACGCAGCCTCAGACGACCTCGACCTCAACCTCGGCTTCGACCTCCACCACGTCGACGGCCCCCAAGCCGAAGCCGACGACGAAGAAGACGAACACCACGTCGACGCCGACGACAACGAGGCAGACGTCGACGACCACGACGAAGACCAGCACCGTGAGCGGGCTGAGCCTCTCGTCCGGGACCGCCCTCTCGAAGGCGGGCAAGGTCGAGAAGGGGAAGAAGTCGCACAAGAAGAACAAGGCCCACAAGAAGGCCGCGCCCCCGACTCCCCCGCCGCCGGTGACCAAGAGCGGCGTGCCGACCCCGACGAACCCGACCTACTCGCTCGCGCTCCCCGGGCCCGCGCCGATCGGAGTCCCGAACTTCTTCATCGACAGCTTCGAGATCCCGCCGTTCCTCCTCCCGATCTATCAGGCCGCCGGGATCCAGTACGACGTGCCGTGGCAGGTGCTCGCGGCGATTAACGAGATCGAGACCGACTACGGCCGCAACCTGTCGGTGTCGACCGCCGGCGCCGTCGGCTGGATGCAGTTCCTGCCCTCGACGTGGAAGGAGTGGGGCGTCGACGCTAACGGGGACGGCATCGCAGATCCATACAACCCCGCCGACGCGATCTTCACCGCGGCCCGCTACCTCCAGGCGGCCGGCGCCTCCAAGAACTTGTCACAGGCGATCTTCGCCTACAACCACGCGGGCTGGTACGTCCAGTCGGTACTGCTCCGCGCCCAGCTCATCGGCGGGATGCCGAAGGGCGTCATCGGCGCGCTGACCGGTCTGGTCGAAGGACACTTCCCGGTCGCCGCGCCCGCCAAGTACGCGGACGACTCCGTCCTCAAACTCGCCAAGACGCGCGTGAAGGGATCCAACGCGGCGGTGACGGTCGCGTCGAACTCGAAGACCACCGGCACGGCCATCTACGCCAAGCAGGGCTCGCCGGTGATCGCGGCGAACGACGGCAAGATTGTCAAGATCGGCACGAGCCAGAAGCTCGGGCACTACATCGAGCTTCAGGACGCGACCGGCAACACCTACACGTACGCGAACCTCGGGTCGATCCCGGCGCAGTATCCGGTGCCCAAGCCGGTGAGCGTCAGCTCCACCTCGATCGCGAAGGCGCTGCTCGCCCCGGCCTCGTCGGCAACCAAACAGCCCGCCACCGCCGGTTCGCAGTCGGCCGCTTCGACCGTCAGCACGGCGAAGGCGGCGAGCGAGGCCAAGAACGCCCCGATCTCGCTGTCCGTCGCCCCGGCCACCAGCGGGACGCAGTCCAGCAGCGCGACCCAGTCCGCCCCCACGCAGTCGGCCACCTCCCAGCCCGCGAGCGCCGGCACGCAGGACGGCAGCAGCCCCGCCTCGCAGCAGCCGGCCACACCGACGATCACCGCGCCGCTGGTCAAGGAGCGGCTGTTCGCCAACCCGGCGCGCCCCGCCTCCTACGCCGCCGGCGGCAAGCTCCAGGTCTCGCCGAGCGCCACGCCCCAGATCGGGAGCTTCAACAACTACTTCTCCGACGTCCTGCACCTGGCCAAGAACCAGTACACGCTCGAGCCGCTCAAGGTCGGCTCGGCCGTGGTCGCGGGAACGATCCTCGGACGGCTCGGTGCGGGCACCCCGACCGACGCCTCGCACCTCGAGTTCATGATCCAGCCGGCCGGCAAGGAGGCTCCGTACATCGATCCCAAGCCGATCCTCGACGGTTGGAAGCTGCTCGAGGCGACCGCGGTCTACCGCGCCGCCGGCGTGGATCCGTTCGTCGGTGCGAAGAACGCGTCGATCGGCCAGATCCTGCTGATGTCCAAGGAGCAGCTCCAGTACCGCGTCCTCGAGGACCCGAACGTGCAGATCTACCCCTGCGGCCGACGTGACATCGAGGACGGCGCGATCGACCGCCGCGTCCTCGGGGTCATCGAGTTCCTGTCCGCCTCGGGCCTGAAGCCCGACATCACCGGGCTCAAGTGCGGTCACACTGCGAATGCTTCGGACGGCGTCGACAGCGCCGGCGCGACCGGCGAGAGCGTCGACATCTCCGCGATCAACGGCATCCCGATCCAGGGCCACCAGGGCAAGGGCTCGATCACCGACCTCACGGTCCGGCGTCTGCTGACGCTCCAGGGCGCCATGCAGCCGGACGAGATCGTGTCGCTGATGAGCTACAAGAGTCAGTCGACCGCGGTGTCGATGGCCGACCACGCGAATCGCATCCAGATCGCCTACACGCCGCTGTACGGGGCGAACAAGCAGGTGTCGGCCGAGGTCTCGAGCATCCTCCAGCCGCAGCAGTGGACGCAGCTGATCAACCACATCAGCCAGATCAGCGAGCCGATCGTCCCGATCTCGCCGAGCAAGTACGCGATCAAGACGGCCGGCCAGCTCGCGGGCCAGTAGCGCGCGTCGGACAGCCGGGCCAAGGCGGGTAGCCCGCAGGGCCGGGCGCAGGCTCTAGCCTCCGGCGATCGCTCCTCTATTCCGCTTCACCCAGCTCGAAGTGCCCTGGACGCTCGGTCCGCCGGAGGGCCGCTACCTGATCCGCCCCGCAGGATCCGGCCCCGGCGCCGCGCCCTCGCACGTACTCGTGCTCGCGGTGCTCGGAGCCCAGAAACGCAATCGTTTCGGGCCTTCCCGGCGACAACGTAAGGCTCTACCTGAACCTGAGCCTTCGTCCGTGGAGACCACTGGAGCCACAGTTGTGGACGTCGGAGACCCGTTCCCGGGCGATGGCGAAGCTGCCGCTTGGCTGAGCGGCGCCGGCGAGGACGACGTGGCGGCCGGCATCGCCGTGCTCAACCGCGCGCTGCACTCCTACCGGCTCGCGTCAGCCGACCCCCACGTGCACGGCATCGGCCGGCGCGACGCGCTCGTTGTGCGCCTCGGCTACGGCGCCGGCGAGGAGGTCGCCGACGGTCTGTGGACCGACGCCCGGGAGCTGGTCGACGCCGGTTTGGGCCGGCGCCGCCGGCGGATCCCGGTGGCGCAAGCGCGTCTGGCCGCGCTCCTCACCGGTCGCCATGCCGCGCTCGCCTGCGAGGAGCTGGCGCTCCGCGCCCGGCTCGACCTCGACGAGGGGCGGACCCGCGAGGCCGCGCTGCAGGTGCTCGTCGCGCTCGACGCCGGGCTCGCCGAGCTGCCCGACGACCCGGCGGCACCGGCGCTCACTGATCGCCTCGAGGAGCTCCGGGGCCTCCACGACGGCGTCGCCGACGCGGCGCGCGCCGCTCTCGGGCCCGGACCGCTCGGTGACCCCGAGCGGGAGGCGACCCAGTTCGCGCTCGGGCGGATCGAGGCCGCGCTCAGAGCTCGGGCGATGGCGCTGCCGGGATAGGTAGATCGAGCGCGGCCAGCACGGCCTCGAGCTCGTCGACCACGTCGCCGTTCATCCGCACCGCGGCGTGACGGTCCAACGGCGTCCGGCTCTGGGTCAGGATCGCGACTGCACCGCCGGCGGACAGCGTCGTCTCGGGCAGCTGCGCCACCGGATACACCTCGAGCGAGGAGCCGATGCACAGCATCAGGCCGGCGCCTGTCGCCAGCATCTCCGCGCGCGCGAGCGCGTCGACCGGCAGGTACTCGCCGAACAGCACGACGTCGGGCTTGAGCGGCGCGCCACAGTCGCACCTGGGTACCCCGTCCGGGGCCGACTCAAGGAGGCGGCGCACGTCTCCCAATTCGTATCGTGAACGACAGACAAGACACGACGAATGCGCGATCGAGCCGTGCACCTCGACCAGGTTCCGCGTCCCGGCCCGCTCGTGCAGCCGGTCGATGTTCTGGGTGATCACCGCGTCGAGCAGCCCGGCGCGCTCGAGCTCGACGAGCGCGGCGTGGGCGCGGTTCGGCTGCTTGTCGCCGAGCGTCTGGAAGCGCTGGCCGTAGAAGCTCCAGAACCGCGCCGGGTCGCGGCGGAAGGCGTCGATGTGGGCGACCTCCATCGGGTCGACGTTGGCCCACAGCCCGGTGCCGGGCGAGCGGAAATCGGGGATCCCCGACGGCACCGAGATGCCGGCGCCGGTCAGCGCCACGACCGAGTCGGCCTCGCTGATCAGGCTCGCGAGCCTGGCCGCAGCGGTCTCGGTCGCGCTCACTTCCCGTGGAACCGGGCCTTGCGCTTCTCGACGAACGCGGAGATCCCCTCGCGCGCGTCCTCGGAGAAGAACACCTGAAGGAACCCCTCCTTCTCGCGCGCGATGCCCTCGTCGATATCGCCGGCCGCCGACACGCGCTTGATCTGCTCGACCGCGAGCGGCGCCTGCTCGGACAGCCGGCGCGCCCAGGCGAGCGCGGCGTCGAACAACTCCTCGTCCGCGACCACGCGGTTGGCCAGCCCGAATGCGTAGGCCTCGTCGGCCGCGATCGGATCGCCGGTCAGGTTCAGCTCCCTCGCCCGCCCCTCGCCGATGAGCCGCGGCAGCCGCTGCGTCCCGCCGAACCCGGGGATGATCCCCAGGTTGATCTCGGGCTGGCCGAACATCGCCGACTCCGCGGCGATCCGCAGATCGCACGCCATCGCCAGCTCGCAGCCGCCGCCGAGCGCGATCCCGTTGACCGCGGCGATGCTCACGACGGGCGCCGTCTCGATCTCCCGGAGCAGTGCGTGCATGCCGTCGAGAAGCTCGTGGCCGGCGGCCTCGTCCATCGTCGTGAACGCTTTGATGTCGGCGCCGGCGCAGAACAGCATCGGGTTGGCCGAGGCGATCACGAGGGCGCGCACCGTGCCGGCGCTCCTGATCTGATCCCACAGCTTGCGCAGCGCCCGCACGACGTCGGGCGAGATCGAGTTCGCCGGCGGGCGGTCGAGCCACGCGATCGCAACCTCGCCGCGCGTCTCGAGCTTCACCGGGCTGTCCTCCCAGCCGTGGTCGGGCCGGGCGTAGGGGAAGAAGCCCTGCCCGCTCTTGACGCCGAGCCGGCCCTGGGCCACCAGTCGCCGGAGGATCGTCGGCGGCTCGAACCCTTCGCCCCATTCGTTGCTGGCGCGTTCGAGCCGGGTCAGCACCTCGTCGAGCCCGAGTTGATCGGCGCGGGCGAACGGCGGCGGGATGATTCCGGCGCCGGCCATCATCCCGAGGTCGACGTCCTTCATCGAGGCGACTCCCTCCTCGACGACGAGGCAGCTCTCGACGAGCGCCTTGAGCGTGAACCGCTCGACGAGCGCGGCCGTGTCGAGGTCAGCGCCCGTGCTCATAGAAACCCTCCCCCGTCTTCGCCCCGAGCTTCCGCTCGGCCACGAGCCCCCTCATCCCTTCGTGCACATAGAAGCGATCGCCGTACGAGTCGCGCAGGTGCTCGGCGACGTGGAGCACGGTGTCGAGGCCGAGCAGGTCGCACAGGATGAACGGGCCGACCGGCGCGGCCTTCGACTCCGCGACGATCCGGTCGATCTCCTTGACGTCGATCCCGGTCTCCTCCTGGACGCGCCACAGCTCGGACACGCTCGAGTTCAGGATCCGGTTGACCACGAATCCCGGGGCCTCGCCGCAACGGATCGCGGTCTTGCGCATCGCCTGGGCGAAGTTGACCGACTCCTGCAGGGTCTCGGGCGAGGTCTCCTCACCCTCGATCACCTCGATCAGCCGCATCACCGACGCCGGATAGAAGAAGTGAAAGCCGACCACGCGATCAGGGCGGCTCGTGGCCAGCGCCATCTCGGTGACCGACAGCGACGACGTGTTCGAGGCCAGGATCGCGTGGCCCGGGGTGACCTCGTCGAGCTCGCCGAACACGGTCTGCTTGATATCGATCCGCTCGGGCACGGCCTCGATCACGAAGTCGACGTCGCCGAACGCCTCGTACCCGAGCGAGGGCGTGATCAGCCCGAGCAGCCGTTCGCGCTCGGACGGCTCGAGCTTGCCGGCGTCGACGCGCGCCTGCCACAGCGAGCCCGCCCGCTCGAGCCCCTGATCGAGCATCCCCTGGTCGACGTCCTTGAGCGCCACCGGGATGCCGGCGTTCGCGATCACGTGCGCGATCTCCCCGCCCATCGTGCCGGCGCCGACGACGCCCGCCTTGAACACGAACATGGCCGTTACGCTACCCCAGCGTAAGGTTCGAAGGCGGTACGCTCCAGGTGAGGTGCCGGAGACCCTTCCTGACCACATCGAGCCGTACAAGGGGATCTCTTCCAAGGCGTACGAGCATCCCGCCGACCGCGCCGCGACCGCGGCGCTCAAGGCGGTCCCGATGCTCGACACGGTCGTCCGGAAGCTGATCGAGTGGGGCTACGAGCGCGCGGTGCGGCAGTACTACCTGGGCAACTCGATCAAGGTCTCGGAGAACCAGCTGCCGGACCTGTGGGCGTCCCACGAGAGCGTGTGCCGGATCCTCGACATGCCCGAGGTCTACCACCTGTACGTGACCTCGCCGGTGCCGGGTATCGCTCAGGCGATCGGCTCGACCAAGCCGATGATCGTGATGGACGCCCGGGCGCTCGTGAACCTCGAAGCAGGCGAGCAGCGCGCGCTGATCGGACACGAGGTCGGCCACATCCTCTCGGATCACATGGTCTACCGGACCGCGCTGATCATCTTGCTGAGCGCCGGCGGCAGCCTTCCGTTCTTCCTGGGGATGCCGTTCCGGGCGGTCACGGCCGTCCTGCTGGAGTGGTTCCGGGCCGCCGAGCTCAGCTGCGACCGCGCCTCGGCGATCGTCGTCCGTGATCCGCAGATCGTCTGCCGGCTCCAGATGACCCTCTCGGGATCCATGCACGTGCGCGACCTCAACCTGGACGCGTTCATGGCGCAGGCGATGGAGTACGAGGCCTGGGACGACCCCAGCGACCGCGTCCGCCGGTTCTTCAACGAGCTCGGGAAGACCCATCCGGACTCGGTCCGACGCGTCTCGGAGGTCATGAAGTGGGTGCAGAGCGGCGAATACGACCGGATCATCCGTGGCGATTACCGCACCCGCGACCAGGACGCGAACGCCAGCGTCCGCGACGAGGCCAGCGACGCCGTCGAGTTCTACGCCGAGCGCTTCCGCAGCATCTTCCGCGAGGTCGGCGAGAACATAAACAAGGCGGGCTCGCAGATCGGCGGCATGGCCGAGCAGCTCGCCGACTGGCTCCGCCAGCGCAACGACCGCGACTGACGCCGAGAAAAAGCTGGGAGTGAGGGTGCGGCGCCCGTGCGGCGGCCCTCGCGCCCAACCCAGTCCTGCCCCGACCAGGTACGGCGGCGCACGGGCCGCTGGAGGGGCGTGCACCTGAAGCGACACCCTTGACGAACGATAGTCGCCGATATATCGTTAATACATCGTTCGACAGTCTTTCAAGGAGCAACCATGAGTAACGAAGATTGGGCCGCCCCGTGGCCGTTCCTCAGCCGGATCGCCTCGATGAAGGCGGCGAATCGCGGCCGCCACGGTCGCTACGGCGGCATCGATGACCTCGAGCGGCTCGCCGCCCTGCGTCACATGCGCGGCGGTCCGTTCGGGGGACCCCCGTTCGGTGGACCGTTCGGCGGCGGCCGGGGTCGCCGGCGACGCGGCGACGTCCGGGCGGCGGTGCTGATCCTGCTCGCCGAGGAGCCGCGCAACGGCTATCAGCTGATGCAGACGATCGAGGAGCGGAGCGACGGCCGGTGGCGCCCGAGCCCGGGCTCGGTCTACCCCACGCTCGCCCAACTCGAGGACGAGGGGCTGATCCGCGGGATCGAGCGCGACGGGACCAAGCTGTTCGAGCTGACCGACGCAGGCCGGGAGCAGTCACAGCAGTACGCCGACCGCACGGCGCCTTGGGCCGAGGACGAGGAGACGGACGGGCGCTCGATCCCCGAGATCGCGTCGCTCGTCGTCCAGATCGGCAAGGCGGCGTGGCAGGTGGCGCAGGAAGGCGATGAGCGCCAGGTGCAGAAGGCGCGCGAGACGCTGGCCGAGACGCGCCGGGCGCTGTACGGGATCCTCGCCGAGGAACCCGACGCCGACGAGGACGCGGACGCCACCGCGTAACGTGTATGAGCGCGATGACCGGCGGTAACAGCGATAGAGACATGGACAACGCCGTCGCGATCGAGGTCCGCGGCCTCGTCAAGAACTACGAGGAGGTCGAGGCGGTCAAGGGCGTCGAGTTCGAGGTCGCGACCGGCGAGGTGTTCGGATTCCTCGGACCTAATGGCGCCGGCAAGACGACCACGATCAGCATGCTGTGCACGTTGGTGACGCCGACGGCAGGATCCGCGAGCGTCGCCGGTCACGACATCGTCCGCGAGCGCGACGACGTCCGCCGCAACATCGGCCTGGTGTTCCAGGATCCGACGCTCGACGGCTACCTGACCGCCGAGCAGAACCTGCGCCTGCACGCCGAGCTCTACGGCGTCCAGTCGGACCTGGTCAAGCCGCGGATGCAGCAGGTGATGACGATGGTCGGGCTGTGGGATCGCAAGGACTCGGTCGTGGGCACATTCTCGGGCGGCATGCGCCGGCGGCTCGAGATCGCCCGCGGCCTGATGCATTCCCCCCGCGTCCTGTTCCTCGATGAGCCGACGATCGGACTCGACCCGCAGACGCGCCGGTCGATCTGGAAGTACATCGGCGAGCTCAAGGAGCGCGAGGAGATCACGATCTTCATGACCACCCACTACATGGACGAGGCGGAGTGGTGCGACCGGATCGCGATCATGGACCACGGCGAGATCGTCGCGCTCGACTCGCCGGAGACGCTCAAGGCCGGCGTCGGCACCGACCGGGTCACGATCCACACCGACGATGACGACGCGACGATCGCCGCGCTCGCCGAGCGGTTCGGGATCGAGGCTCGGATCTCCGAGGGCGCCGTCACCTTCGGGGTTCAGGAGGGCGAGCAGTTCGTGCCACGGCTGTTCGCGGAGCTCGGCATCCCGATCAAGGCCGTCAACGTATCGCGGCCGACGCTCGACGACGTGTTCATGTCCTACACGGGCTCGACGATCCGCGACGCCGAGGAGGACCTGGGCAAGGATCGCAACCGCAGGATGATGCAGATGATGAGCGGAGGTAGGCGATGAGCACGACGACCGACCCCCGTGGGTCCGCAACCGCGACGGTCGAGGCGCCCGCGCCTCCGGTCGTCCGGGTCACGGTCCCCAAGCGCAGCTTCGCGTCCGAGCTCCGCGCGATCAAGATCGTCTGGCGCCGCGAGATCATCCGCTACCGCTCAGATCGGCTGCGGATGGTCACGACGCTGGTCCAGCCGCTGCTGTTCCTGTTCGTGCTCGGGTCCGGCCTCCAGCAGCTGTCGGCCGCCAGCACGCACGGCGTCAACCTGAAGACGTTCATCTACCCGGGAATCCTGTGCATCTCGGTGATGTTCACCGGGATGTTCTCTGCCGCCTCGATCGTGTGGGACAGGGAGTTCGGCTTCCTGCGCGAGATGATGGTCGCGCCGATCCGGCGGAGCTCGATCGTGATCGGCAAGGTCATCGGCGGCGCCACCGTGGCGTGCTTCCAGGGCGTGATCGTGATCGCCCTCGCAGGATTCGTCGGCGTCCCCTACGCCCCCCTGCTGATCATCGGCATCTTCATCTTGCAGCTGTGCCTCGCGTTCGCGATCACAGCATTCGGTGTGATGATCGCGGTCCGGATCAAGCAGATGCAGTCGTTCATGGGCGTGATGCAGATGATCGTGATGCCGATGTTCTTCATCTCGGGCGCGTTGTTCCCGGTCGCCAGCCTTCCGGGCTGGCTCGCGGTCCTCAACCGCCTCGACCCGCTCACGTACGCCGTCGACCCGATGCGCCGACTCGTGTTCAACCACCTGACGATCTCGCCGCTGGCGCGCGCGCGTCTCGACCCCGGCGTGACCTGGTTCGGCTGGCACGTGCCGGCGCTGCTCGAAGCGGCCATGATCGTCGCGCTCGGACTGGTCATGCTCGGGATCGCGATCTGGGAGTTCAGCACCACCGAATAGCGGCGCATCGACCCGCGCTGGCCCAGGCGGTAAGAAGCCTCTTCATTTTCACAAGTTGTTCACCTAGGTACCTAACAGACCTGGGAGCCTGCCGCCCGGGCAATGGGATCGGAACTCGTCCTCATCCTTGTGGTGATCGCGGGGTTCTCGTTCGACTTCACGAACGGGTTCCACGACACCGCGAACGCAATGGCGACCTCAATCGCCACCGGCGCCTTGAAGCCGAAGGTGGCAGTGATCATCTCGGCGTGCCTGAACTTCGCCGGCGCGTTCATCTCGATCAGCGTCGCGGCCACAATCGCCAAGGGGATCGTCAGCCCGAAGGTGCTGGTCGGCGGCGACGGCCTCGAGCTCGTGCTCGCCGCGCTGATCGGCGCGATGACCTGGAACCTGATCACCTGGTACTTCACGATCCCATCGAGCTCGAGCCACGCGCTGATCGGCGGCGTGATCGGCGCGACCATCGTCGCCACCGCGTCCGGTGAGGTCAACTGGCACAACCTCGTCAAGACGGTGATCGTGCCCGCCATCCTGTCGCCGTTCATCGCCGGGGGCGTCGCCGCGCTCGGGACCTACCTCGCGTACCGATTGATTCGCCGTCTCGGCCAGAAGGAGGCGAGAACCGGGTACCGCTATGGCCAGATCTTCTCCGCATCGCTGGTGTCGCTCGCCCATGGCACGAACGACGCCCAGAAGACGATGGGCGTGATCTCGCTGGCGCTGATCGCTCACGGCGACATCAGCGCGGTCCACTTCTCCGTCCCGCTCTGGGTCAAGCTCGGCTGCGCGCTCTCGATCGCCGGCGGCACGGCCAGCGGCGGCTGGCGGATCATCAACACGATGGGCAACCGGATCACGAACGTCGAGTCGCCGCAGGGATTCGCCGCCGAATCGTCGAGCGCAGCCGTGATCCTCGCGTCGTCCTACTACGGCTACCCCTTGTCGACGACCCAGGTCGTGTCCGGCGGCGTGCTGGGCTCCGGGCTCGGCAAGCGATCACCTGTGCACTGGGGGGTGATCGGGCAGATGTTGTCCGCCTGGGTGCTGACGATGCCGGGAGCCGGGATTCTCGGCGGGGTGGCCTGGGAGATAGCGGACCTGTTCGGGGCACATTCCAACGCCGGCGCGATCGTCATATGCCTGCTCGCGGCGGCCGCCGCGTTCGGGCTGTGGACCCTGTCCAAGCGAAATCCGGTCAGCGCCGCCGACCTCGATCGCACGAACGTGAGCGTGGTCGAGGAGGCCGAGCGCGCCGGGGTTCCGGCCGCCGTCGCGGTCTTGTGAGGCAGCGGGCATGACCATCATCGCGTCCGAATACATCAACTGGAGTGCGCTCTGGAAGATCTGCCTCGCGGCGCTCGTCGGGGGCGCCGGGGTGGTCGTCGTGTTCGGGTTCCTGCTGGTCGGCGTCAAGATCGCGAACAACGCCAAGAGCGGCGGTCGCGAGTGGGCCGGCTACGCGCTCGCCGGGGTATGCGGCCTGATCTGCGTGGCGGCGATCGTCATCGGGATCTACGCGATGGCCGAGAAGCCGTCCTCGAAGCCAGCCAAGAAAACGGCGGCCGCGCTGACAGCGCCGTCGTTCCGATCGAGCGCGTAGCTAAGTGGCGACGCCAGGGCCGTGAGCGCGGGTCCCGGAACGGAGATCGCCACGATCTTTCTGCTCCTGACCTTCCTGACGGGCTTCTTCGGACAGAACTTCTCGTTCCTGACCGACAAGATCCTCAACACCGAGTGGTCGTTCGTCGTGTTCGGGCTCGGGTTGCTGCTCGTCTCGATCGTCGTGTTCGCCATCTACTTCCGTCGCAAGCGCTGGATGTAGGCAGCCCGGCGCTGCCGCCGCCCTCCTCGCGGAGAAGAGCGGCGGCGACGTCCGGGGCGCAATCTCCCGTGCCGGGTTACGCCTTGGCGGGGGCGGGTTCTTCGGCCCGACGCGGGAGCAGCGTCTCTCGCGCGATCACCAGGCGCTGAATCTGGGCGGTGCCCTCGTACAGCTGGAGGATCTTGGCGTCGCGCATCAACTTCTCGACCTTGTATTCCTTGATGAAGCCGTAGCCGCCGTAGACCTGGACGGCGTCGGTGGTGACTTCCATCGCGCTGTCCGCGGCGAACCGCTTGGCGTGCGAGGACTCGAGCGTGTTGCGCCTGCCCTGGTCGAGCAGCACCGCCGAGTTCCACGTCGCCAGCCGCGAAAGGTGCACCTTCGTCGCCATGTCGGCGATCATGAACTGGATCGCCTGGTGCATGGCGATCGGCACGCCGAACTGGACGCGCTCCTTGGAGTACGCGATCGCGAACTCCATCGCGGCGCGCGCCACGCCGGTGGCCATCGCGGCGACGCCCGGACGCGTCCGGTCGAGCGTCATCATCGCGATCTTGAAGCCCTTGTTCTCCTCGCCCACGAGGTGATCGAGCGGGATCTCGACGTCGTTGAAGGTCACAGTCGCCGTGTTCGAGGCCCGCTGGCCCATCTTGTCCTCGTGCTTGTCGACGACCACGCCGGCGTCGCGCGGCACGACGAAGCAGGAGATCCCGCGGTGACCGGCCTCCTTGTCGGTCTTCGCGTACACCGTGTACCAGTTCGCGTACTCGCCGTTCGTGATGAAGCACTTGGAGCCGTTGATGACCCACTTGTCGCCCTTACGGACGGCGTTGGTCTTCATCCCCGAGACGTCCGATCCGGCGTCGGGCTCGGTCAGGCAGAACGACGCGAGCAGCGGTGCCTCGGAAAGCCGGCCGATGTACTCCTTCTTGATCTCGTCGGAGGCGGCCAGGAGCACCGGGGCAGTCGCCAGCCCGTTGCAGGTCACCGAGGTGCTGATCCCCGAGCAACCCCACGCAAGCTCCTCCTCGATGATGCAGCCCTCGAGATAGCCGAGGCCAGGACCACCGTACTCGACCGGAAAATGGTTGTTCATCAGGCCCAGCTCCCAGGCCTTGTCGATGATGTCCTGCGGCCAGGTCCCGTCTTTGTCGTATTCCCAAGCGACCGGACGGATCTCCTTCTCGGCAAAGTCGTGCGCCATCTCGCGCATGCTCTGCTGCTCGTCTGTGAGCGTGAAATCAACCACGGTGGGTTCTCCTTGAAGCCGAATAGATTGACTAGTCAGTCAACGACTTGAATGGTACCCAATGAACGGGCGGCGCGAACCTCATTTCGCGCTAGGCGCACCTCCGGCCCTTGGGGATGCGCCAGACTTCGATCGGGTGCATTCCACGTTCAACATCGTCATCTGGGTCGTGTGCGTGCTCGCCGTGCTGATCGCGCTCGGGGCGTTGATCTTCGGCCGCAAGACCTGGGAGGACTTCGGCAAGGGCCACTTCGTGATGGATCGCGATTCGGGCGAGGGCTCCCGAGCCGGCGCCGGGGCGCCGGTCGCCGAGCGGGACACCGAGATCCGCCAGCTGCTCGAGGCGCGCAACGAGCGCCGGGCCCGCCGGGGCGAGCCGCCGGTCGACGTGGAGCAGGAGCTCACCCGGCTGACCGCGGCGGCGCCCGCGGTCGATCCCGCGCTGCGCGAGGAGATCCGCCAGCTGGTCGTCGCTCGCAACCATCGTCGGGTCCGCGCCGGCAAGCCCCCGCTCGACGTCGAGGCCGAGATCGAGCGCGAGATCGCCGGTCTCGGCGGGCTGATGTAGGCTGCCTGCGATGGCAGATCCACGCCGCTTTGAGCTCGACGAGCTGACCAACCGTCCGGGCACATACTTCAACCCTCAGACCGAGGTGCTGGTCGTCGTCGACGACTCCCCCGAGATGGACGCCGAGATCTTCAACATGGAGGAGTTCGAGGGCGCCGACTGGGTCCTGATCTCGGATGAGATCCCGGTCGACGAGGACCGTCGGGACCGGCTTCTCGAGGCCTTCCAGACGCGCCACGCGGGCGCGGACCTCGAGGCGGACCCCGACGCGGAGCCCGAGGAGTTCGAAGAAGAGGTCGAGGAGCTCGGCCGCGAATAGCCGGCTGGGCTAGCCGCCGCTACTCAGCAGCGACGCGCACTTCTGGACCTTCGAGATGTCCCCGCCGGCCTTCTGCAGGCACTGGCTGTAGCGGCTCACGCCCGCGGACGCGGACCCCGTGGTCGACGTGCCTCCGCCGGCCGCGCCACCACTGCTGCTGCTGCTGCCGGTGGCCCCTGTCAAACCCTGGAGCGACTGGACGAACGAGTCGAGCTTGGTCTGGAACTGGCTGAACGGCTTCACGTTGGTCGGCGCCTTGATCGTCTGCGGCTGGTTGAGGTCCGAGTACTGGATGGTCAGCCCGATGTCGGCCGACGTGACTCCGCCGAGCTGAGACGACGTCTTGCCGGTGACCGGGACGGTCAAGGTGATCGTGAGGCGGCGAATCGTGTGGTCGCTGGTGCCGGTCCATATGTCGACGCTCGGGTTCTTGACCTCGGCGGCGATCTTGCTCCGGTCGGCGGCCGGGATTCCGCTGGAGAGGGCCTTCGCGGCCGCCGTACCGCCCGCTAGGCCGAGCGACGACGACTTCGTGATCGCCGTGCTCAGGTCGTTCAGCAGCGCGTTGACGTTCACGCCCGCGTGGATGTGGTCCGTCTGTGCGCCGCCCACGTTCTCGGTCCCGACGAGGGTCGGATTCGTCAACCAGTCCATCGGATGGATGCCGAGCTTCGCGAGCGCGCTCGAACCCGAATTCGTTCCCTGCGAAGTCGACAGCTGACCGAAGCTCGACTCGAGCTTCTGGAAGCTCGCCGCGGGCAGCTGGTAGCTCGAACCCTGGAGCGTCACGTAGCCCGTCGTCCCGGTCGAGATCACACCGACCGCGACGTTGTGACCGAGCGCGCTCGCGCTCACCGTGAAGTTGGACTCGGGCAGCTTGCCGGCGCCGCGGCTCTGGAACGGGCCGCCGAAGCTGAGGGTAATCGGGCCGTTCAGCAGGCTCGACCCGGACGGATCGATCGTCAGCGTCAGATCGATGTCACCGCTCGTGACCGTGTGCTTGCCGCTGAACGTCTCCTTGAGCAGCGTGTTGGGATTGGTCGAGCCACTGCTCGAGCCGCCGCACGCGGCAGTAGCCGCCACCGTGAGCATGGCGACTATGAGCATGACCACACTCCTGAACGCGGTCTTCCGTCGATGCATTGCGATCAGGCCCTCTCCCACTCAGTCCATGGTCGGCACGTACCCGCGCGAATCTAGCAGTCACACCCACCCGCACGCGCCTGTTCGGCATCACGCGCGAGCGCCTAGACTCGCGAAAATCATGACGCCCCGGACGATCCTCTACACGGGCAAGGGTGGCGTCGGGAAGACGTCGGTCGCCGCCGCCACGGCGCGCGCGTGTGCCGCCTCCGGCCTGCGCACGCTCGTGATCTCGACCGACCCCGCGCACAGCCTGTCGGAATCGCTCGGCGCTGCGCTCGGGCCTGAGCCGTGCCCGGCCGGCGAGCGCCTGTGGGGCCAGGAGGTCAACGCGCAGGAGGAGATGGAGCGTCACTGGTCCGGGGTGCAGGAGTGGCTCGGCGAGCTGTTCGTCGAGCGAGGCATCGACCACATCTCCGCTCAGGAGCTGACGGTCCCACCGGGCATGGACGAGCTGTTCTCGCTGTTGCGGTTGCAGGCGGCGCACCGGTCGCCCGACTGGGACGCGATCGTCGTCGACTGCGCGCCGACGGGCGAGACGCTCCGGCTGCTGTCGTTCCCCGACGTCGCGCGCTGGTGGATCGAGAAGGTGTTCCCGCTCGAGCGGCAGATCCTCGCCGCCGCGCGGCCCCTGGCCCGATCCCTGCTGGATATCCAGCTGCCGAGTTCCGCCGTGTTCGCGGACATCCAGCGTCTCTCGGAGAACCTGATCGAGATGAACGAGATCCTCCGCGACCGTGAGCGGTGCACGGTCCGCCTCGTGATGAATCCCGACAAGATGGTGATCGGCGAGGCGATGCGCACGTTCACGTATCTGAATCTGTACGGCTACCTCACCGACGCCGTGATCGTCAATCGCGTGTTCCCGTCCGAGGTCGGCGACTACTTCGCCGCGTGGCGCCGGGTGCAGGAGGAGCACCTGGAGTTGGTCCGGTCGGCGTTCGCGCCCGTGCCCGTGCTGTGCGCCCCGTACTTCGACACCGAGGTGCTCGGTGCCGAGATGCTCGACCGTCTCGCCGGCGCTCTGTTCGCCTCGGGCGGGCACGATCCGGCCGCGGTGCTCCACGACAGGCTCAGCCAGGAGCTACTCGTGTCCAAGGACGGAGCCCAGCTCCGGCTACTGCTTCCGTTCGCGCGCAAGGGCGACATCTCGCTCAAGAAGATCGGGCTCGAGCTGATCGTCGGCGTCGACGGCCAGCGCCGGACGATCATCCTGCCGTCGGCGATGTCGGCGTTCCAGCCGACGTCCGCCACGTTCGAGGAGGGTACGCTCGCGGTCACGTTCCAGGGGGTCTCAGATGCCTGAGTCCGGCGGCCCGGCGCCGGACGGCCGCGAGCCACGCCGTGTTCCGGAGCCCGGGTCGACCGAGGAGACATTGCGCCGGCTCGAGCAGCGGCTCGACCAGGCTTCGGCGGCGGCGGAACGGCTGATGGCGCAGGCGGCAGCCGCGGCGGTGCGCGCCGGCAATCCGGTCGCTGCCGCCGGTCACAGCCAGGGCGCCGGCAATCCGGTCGCTGCACCCGGTCACAACCAGGGCGCCGGCAATCCGGTCGCTGCCCCCGGTCACAACCAGGGCGCCGGCAATCCGGGTCCCGGGGCCGGGCGATCCGGGTCCCGGGCGCCGGCGATCCGGGTCCCGGGGCGGGCGATCCGGGTCCCGGGGCGGGCGAGAGCTACGACGCCGGCGACCCTCCCGACCCACCCCCGGCGGGCTGGCAGACCGCGGAGGAGTCCTCCCGCGGGTCGACCTCGGAGCTCGACCCGTTCGTCGCGCTGTTCCAGGCCATGCGCGACCTCATCCCCCCCGACCTCCAGCAGCGCCTGATCGCGGCGCTCCGGGAGGTGCTGCTGGCGCTCCGCGCGCTGATCGACTGGTACCTCGAACGGCTCGAGCGCCGGCGCGAGCAGGGCGTCGAGATCCAGGACATCCCGATCCTCTAGTTGGCGCTTCCCGCGCCCGTACAATCGGGCTGTGGCAGGCTCGCGGGCATGAGCGAAGGGCGCACGGCCTCCGCCGCTGCGCAGCGCGTGGGGTCGGGTACGACTCGGCTCGTACGTGCGTGGAAGGCGCTGCCGGGCGAGTCCCGCCTCGCCGCCTACGCGTCGGGCGCGCTGTTCTTCACGCTCTTCCTGCCCTGGTATCAGGTGACGCTCATCGCGCCGGCAAAGACGAAGACGCTGCAATCGGCCAGCGCCTCGATCACCGGCTGGGGAGCGTTCTCGTTCGTCGAGGCCGCGGTCCTGCTCGTCGCCGCCGGCGTGCTCACGCTGCTGTTCCAGCGCGCCGAGGGACGTGCGTTCCACCTGCCCGGCGGCGACGGCGGCGTGATCTTTGCGGCCGGGCTGTGGACGTGCCTGCTGATCATCTGGCGGATCTTCGACAAGCAGGGCGCGACGACTGCCGGACCCTCGGCCACCACGTCCGGGATCGAATGGGGGATCTTCGTCGCGCTGGGCGCAGCGGCCTTCCTCGCGTACGCCGGCTCTCGCATCCGCGCCGCCCACCGGCCCGAGCCGCCGTTGCCTGGCGAGGACGCACCGCCGGCGGGGTCCAGCGCAGCCGCGACCGTTCGCGCGACCAGCGCCACCGCCGCCACCCGTCGGCCGGCCACGCGTCGGCCCGCCGCCCGCGAGTCCAGCGCCCGCGACTCCACGCCGCTCCAGCGACTCCAGCGCCCGCGACGTCCAGCGCCCGCGAGTCCAGCGCCCACGAGTCCAGCGCCCGCGACTCCAGCGCCCGCGAGTCCAGCGCCCGCGATTCCGGCGCCCGCGAGTCCAGCGCCGGCCAGGTCGCCTCGACCCCCGCGGGCGAGCGCTCCCGGGCCAGGCAGGCGTCCGTCCCCACTGGAACCCGGAGGCCGGTTCCTCCGCGCCGGCGCCCCCGCCCGTCGCCTCCCCCGGTCGCCGCGGATCAACCCGCCCGCCAGGAACGGAACGCCGCGTCGGTCCGCCCCGCCGAACCCGCGCCACCGCCGGCCCCCGACCGCCCGCGCCGGCGCCCCTCCGCCGCCGAGTTGTTCGAACGCGTCGTGCCCGAGGACCCGCCGACGATGCCGTTCGGACGAGCCAAGCCGGCGGACGTGGACGCCACGCTGAAGATGGCCGCCAAGTCGCGACCGGACGAGACTGCGCAACCAACGCCGCCCGACGAGCAGCTGACGATGCGCCTCGGCGGCGATGACGACACGGTCCGCCTGGATCGGGACTAGGCGCGGCTCCGCAGGGCGAGTTCCTGCGCCACCGTGGCCAGCACCATTGGCGGCTGGCGCACGATGTGCTCGCCCGTGAACCTCAGCACCTCAAGGTCCAAGCGCTTGAAAAACAGGTCCTTCTCGCGGTCTCGGGAGAAACTGTCGGGACCGCTGTGGAAGGTGTAGCCGTCGATTTCGACCACGAGCCGCTCCCGGCGCCAGAGGAAGTCCGGCTCGTAGGGGCCGAACTTAGCGTTCGTTTCCGGTAGTGGCAGGCCCGATTCGCGGATCAGCTTCAGAAAGGCGCGCTCGCGCTTTGACCGCGTCATCGTCATCGCGATGCCGTCCCCGAGGATCTCCGCCAGGCGCGCGGCACCGCGACACGGCCGGTTCCGCGCCAGCACTGCCTCGAGCTCCCTCCGGTTGACCTTCCGTGCCGCGAGCCCGTCTTCGATGACGCGCGGCAGCTCCTCAGGCGCCACCGCGGCGACCTCGAGCACGGCGCGCTCGGGCGAGCTGACCCACAACCCGTCCGTCTGGCGCAACTCCCGGCCATCGATCGCGCGGATCCGGTGCACGCGAATCCCCTTGTGGGACGCGCGACGCGGGGCCTGGACCGTGACCTCGACCATCGGCGGCGCGGTTTTCCGGAACCCCCACACGAACGCGGCGCTGCGGTGGCTGAGAAACGCGCCCTCGCCGCACGCGATCAACGCGGCCTGCTCGCGCGCCAGCGACGGCAAATCGCCCTGGACGACTGAGTAGACCCCATGGAAGACGGATGTCAGCCGGCCTCGGTTGACCCAATGTGCGATTACCCTGCGCCCGTACCCGTGCGCGATCAGTTCTTCGTGGGACACGATCGTCCGCTGAGCGCCTGCGAGCTTGGCTACCAGCCCGTCTCGCTGCCCGAACTTATGGGTCATCTGTCGACACTCGGCAGGTTCCCGAGGCCCAGTGCCGCCGAACGACCCACATACGTGCCTGAATCGGCGTTCACCCCAGGCGGGCGGTCGAGTGCGGCCATATGACCCACATCCACCGCCGAACCGGCGGCGAACGTGGGGTCGTGGCCCGGACGATCGAGGCGCATGAGCCCGAGTTTGCACCCCGCCGGCGAGCCCACGACCGCTTGGAACACATTTGTTGCCGGCCCGTATCTGTATTTTGAGTTTCACCGCCATGTCCGCGATCGAACCCGCCACCGCCGCCGACCTCGCCACCGGCCTGCGAAACGTCGGCTACCTCCCCGGTGAGTCGACCGCGCTCGTCTCCTTCCTCGCCATCAAGCTCGGCAAGCCGGTCCTTGTGGAAGGTCCCGCCGGCGTTGGCAAGACCGAGCTCGCGAAAGCGCTGGCAACCCACCTGAACAGAAACCTCGTCAGGCTCCAGTGCTACGAGGGCCTGGACGAGGCGAAGGCGCTGTACGAGTGGAACTACCGCAAGCAGCTGCTCCGCATCCAGACCGAAGCGAACAGCGCCGGCTGGCAGGACGTGCAGGAGGACATCTTCGGCGAGGAGTTCCTGCTGCCGAGACCTCTGATGACCGCGATCGCGAGTCCCGAACCCGTCGTCCTGCTGATCGACGAGATCGACAAGACCGACCAGGAGTTCGAGGCGATGCTGCTCGAGCTGCTCTCCGACTTCCAGATCAGCATTCCCGAGCTCGGCCGGATCGAGGCGAAGACGCAGCCGGTGGTCCTCCTCACCTCCAACAACACGCGAGAACTCACCGAGGCGCTGAAGCGGCGCTGCCTGTATCTGTGGCTCGACTACCCCGACCTCGAGCACGAGCTCCAGATCGTCCGCCTCCACGCTCCAGAGCTCGACGAGACCATCGCGCGCAAGCTGACACAGATCATCCACCAGGTCCGTCAGCTTGACCTCAAGAAGCCGCCGAGCATCGCCGAGTCGATCGATTGGGCGCGCACGCTGCTGCTGCTCGGGGCCAACGACATCGACCACGACACGTTCATCCAGACGATGAGCGTGATCGTCAAGCACCGCACCGACCTGGACACGGTGGCGGCGCGAGTCGGCGTGGCCCTTCAGCAGGCCGATGCCGCCTAGCGCCAAAAACCCCGCGATCTACGGCGGCATCCCCGACCAGCCGCCCGGCAACCTCGACGGCCAGCTCCTGTCGTTTGCCGAGGACCTCAGAACAGAGGGCGTCGCGATCGGCACCTCGGAGATCCTCGACGCGTTCGAGGCGCTGAACCTCGTCGAGTGGACCGACCAGCAGGACTTCAAGGAGGCGCTGGCAACCACGCTGGCCAAGTCGAACGACGACCGGCGCGTGTTCGATCTCGTGTTCGACCGGTTCTTCTTCCGCGCCACCGAGGCCCAGGCCGCGCGGCAACGGATCACCGAGGCGAACGCCCACGACGGCCCCCCGAGCGACATCAACTTGGACACCTTGAGACAGCAGATCGCCGCTGCGCTCAGGGACGGGTCGGACGCCGCGCTCAGGGACCTCGCGCGCCTGGCGATCGCCGCGTTCGGGCGCGGCGAGGGCTCCGGCGTCCTCGGCGTCGATGTGCAACGGATCAGACGCGCCCTCGGCCTCAGAACCGAGCCGCAGCCGGACCTCCCGGACAACGACCCCCGCCACGACGGCCTCCCGCGAGATCAGCTGAGAAAATTCGAGCAGCACCTGCGGCGTGAGCTGGAGCGAAACCTGATCGAGCGCACCGCGAGCCTCCCGCCCAAGCGCCCGCTCAACGAGCTCGATCGCGCGCTCCCGTCGGGCCCGATCCAGGACCTCGCCGCCGTGCACCGAGTCGTGGCGCAACTGAAGCGACGCCTCGCCACCCAGGGGCATGAGCTCAAGGGCCACAACCGCCACGCCCACGTCGACTTCAGACGAACCATGCGCGCGTCCCTTCAGACCGGCGGCGTCCCGATCGCCCTCAAATACAAGCCGAAGAGGCCCAGACGACCGGAGATCTTCGTGCTCTGCGACGTGTCCACGTCGGTCACGAGCGCGTCCACGTTCTTCCTAAGCGTCCTCCACGCCCTCCACGACGCCTTCCGGAAGCTCCGCAGCTTCGTGTTCATCGAACGCATCTCCGAGGTCACCGAGGTGTTCGAAAAAGAGCGCGACTTCCGCGCCGCCAACGAGGCCATATCGAGAAATGCCGGCGTCGCCGACATCTCCGGCTACACCGACTACGGCCGCGTGTGGCTCGAATTCCTGAACCTGATCGAGGACGAGCTCCACCGCCGCGCCACCGTGATCGTGCTCGGCGACGCCCGCACCAACGGCCGCCCGCCAAGAGACGACATCTTCGCCGCGATCACCGCCAAGGCGGGACGCACGTTCTGGCTGAACCCCGAGCCGCGCCTGTACTGGAACTACGGCGACAGCGTGATCGCCGCGTACGAGAAACACTGCACGGCTTTCGAGTGCTGGCGCACCGACCAGCTCGAGGACTTCGTCAAGGCACTCACCCAGCCGGTCGTGGCCTAAGAGCCGCCGACTAGGTCAGAGCGTGATCCTGATGGTGCTGGTGACGGCGCGCTGGCCGGTGGCGCTGGCGGTGAGCGCCAGCTTGTAGCGCCCGTGCCCGGCGAGCCGGCCGGACAGTCGGCGGTTCCAGTACAGCGTGCCAATCCCCCGCGCGACCGACGGCGCCCGCGACACGGATCGGCCTCCCGCCCCGGAACGACCCAGCGTCGCCTAGACGGGCTGCGCCACCGCCTCGAGGAACAGGTTCTGAAGCCCGGCCGCGTCGGTCTCCCGCGCCTCCGCCAGCGACATACCCGACCCGTCGAACATGCCGTCCGCCTCCCACCGATCGGGATCCAACGACACGGCGTAGGGGTTGATCTTGACGTCCTCGCCCGGAGCGGCGTCACCGAGATTCGTCGCCGCGCGCGAGAACGCGATCACCGCGAACGCCTCCATTGTGTCCGCGGTCGCGGCGAGCCGCGAACGGACGCCGTCGTCGTCGAACTTGCCGGCCATGTCGACGTGGCGCTGGAACATGCCGGGGAACGCCTGCGTGGGAACGATCGCTCGCCGCCACTCTCGATCCTCCAGGACGTTCCACTCCCGGTACATCGCCTCGAGCTGCCGCGTGATCGCCCAGATCCGCTCCAGGTCGGGCCGCACGGAGGCCATGAAGTCCACGTCGGCGTACTTGTCGTGGAAGAACAGCAGGCACTCGGTGCCCCAGTAAAGGATGTTGTTCGCGCAGATCTTGACCGTCATCACCATCGGGTTGTGCCAGAACTCGTACTGACCCTCGTACTGGGTCAAATTCACCCGATAGGTACTCAAATAGAGGTCGTCGAACGCCGCGGCCCGCTGAACAACGTCCTCACCATCGAGGAACCGACTGATCAGATCGGCGCTGAGCGTGTTCGAGATCGCGATGAAGTCAGACCCCGGCGAGTAGAACGGATCCAGGAACGCGCCCGCCTCTCCTACCAGCGACCAGTGACCGTCACCGGAAAAGCACTGCTTGCAGCCGTACGAGAAGTCCGAGACCTTCAAGAAGTCCTCGACCTGGTCGATCCGCCCGTCGAGTGACTCGCCGAGCTGCGGCTCGTGCCGCCGGATCCAGTCGAGGGCCCCGTCGAGCGTCTTCATCTCGTCGTACGGGTGGAAGCGCGGGTCCGCGACGATCCCAATCGAGATCGGCCCGGACGAGAGCGGGATCATCCACACCCAATAGCCCTGACCACAAAGGTGGTTGGTGGAGAACTTGCGCAGCCCCTTCTCGGACATACGACCGAAGAACTCCTCGTCGTCCGGATCGGCCCAGTCCTCGATGTCGAGCCCGCCGTCGAGCCGGAACCACGCCGAGTTCACCTCGTGCCCGTTCTCCTCCAGCAGATCCAGCTTGCGCTTGAGCAAAAAAGCCCGCCCCGCGGCATCCACCACCCAACGCGCCCGCACCTCGCGATCCTCACCATGATGCGTCACGCGAATGACGTGTGGATCGACCGAGACATCGACGTCCTGGACGCGGCAGTCACCGAACAGGTCAACGCCCTCCGAAAGCGCCTTCTCCCCTAGGTAGTTCTCGAAGCGCCCCCGGTCGAGCTGGAAACTGGGCTCCGGGAGCGGCTTGTTGATCCCGCGCTCGATCCGCTCCGCAATCGACGTGTTGCCGGCCACCGGGAACCACCAGCGCAGCCCGAACTTGTGGAGCTCGTCGTTGTCCATGTGCTCGCGCGCACCGATGACGTCGGCGAAGTAGTGGGCGGATACCTCGACCGTCGACTCCCCCACCTTGAACGCCGCCTCGGGCGCCAGGCCTTTGCGCTTCTCGGCGATGAAGATGCTCGTCTCGGGACGGGCCTGCTTGAGCTGGATCCCGAGAGTCAACCCGGCCAGGCCGCCGCCGAGGATCGCCACGTCGTAGCTGTCTGCCGGCTGCCTATCAGTGCCCACGTTGCTCTCCTTGTTGCTAAGTCGTCAGGTCCACTCGAACTAAGCCGCCACGACGGCGCCGCGTGCCTCGAGGTCCATCTCCTCGATCCCCGGCAGCATCTCCCGGGCCTGAACGAAGCTGATCCCGTCGTCGGAGTACAGGCCGTCCTGCTCCCAGCGCTCCGGGTGCAGGCTGATCGCGAGCCAGTTGATGGGCCGTGACTCGTCCGGTGGCTCGGGCAGATTCCTCGCCGCCCTGAAGAAGATCCAGACCGCGAGCGCCTCGAGGTACTTGAGATTCCTACGCGAGATCTCGAACACCTCGTCGCCCTCGGCCGCATGCGTCATGTCGGCCTGCGCCGCGACGTACGGGGTGAACTGCTTCGACAGGACCGACACGCCCTCGAACGGCGTTTGCTCGAGCTCGTTCCAGTCGCGGAACAGCTGCTGCATGATCGGGATCATCTGGATCGCTTCGCCCATGATCTCGGTCAGCTGCTTGATGTCTTCGGGCTTGCGCAGCCGCCCGTGGCACCAGGCGTTGCCGATGCCCGTGAAGTACGTCGAGCTGTCGTAGACGAACTTCAGGATCATCACCTGGGGGTTACCGAACAGCTGATAGTTGTCGCGGTACAGGTGAGCGGTGGTGTTGAACAGGTTCAGGTACAGGTCGTTGTAGAAGTCGGCCAGCTCCGTCACGTCCTCGCCGTCGAGCTCGCGCTCGATCAGCTCGGCGCTGAACGTGTTCGAGAAGCCGATGAAGTCGGACCCCGGCGAGTACAGCGCGTCGAGGAACCCTCCCGCCTCGCCCACCAGCGTCCAGCGCTCGGGCGAGAAGAAGCGGGTGGACCCGTACGAGAAGTCCTGGACGCGCAGGAAGTCGAGCACGTCCTCGCGCCGGCCGTCGATCTCGGCGTGCAGCTGCGGCTCGTTGCGCTTCATCCAGTCCATGAACGCCTCGAAGCTGTTGATCTCCTCCCACGGGTGGAAACGTGGATCGGCGCACACGCCGATCGAGATCGGCCCCGACTCGAGCTGGATCAGCCACAGCCAGTACCCGGGCTGGATCAGGTGGCTGGTCGAGTGGACCCGGAGCCCCTTCTCGGGCATGCGCCCGAGCCACTCCTCGTCGTCGGTCCAGTCCTCGAAGTCGAGGCCGCCGGCGAGCCGGATCCACGCCGCGTTGGCACGGTGGCCGGTGTCGACGCCGGCACCCAGATCCAATTTGCGCCGCAGGATGTTCGCGCGCCCGCTGGCGTCGACGATCCACCGAGCGGTGGCGATGCATTCCTCGTCCTCCTGAGACATGAGGATCGTGTGCCTGTCCGCACCCAACTGGACGTCCTGCACCCGCCATCCGCGAAACGCGTCGGCGCCGGCCTTCTTGCACCGCCGGAACAGCTCGTTCTCGAACCGCCCGCGGTCGATCTGGTGGGTGAACACGTCCAGGTGGCCCGGCGTGCAGAACTCGACTCGTTTGGTGATGTCGGAGTTGTCGCCGGCCGGGAGGAAGAACCGCAGTCCGAGCTTGCGCTGCTGGTAGCGCTCGAGGTGGTCGCGCATGCCGACCATCTCGCGGTAGTAGTAGGCGCCGATCTCGACGCTCGACTCGCCGACCTTGAAGGCAGCTTCCGGCGCGGGCTCGGCGCGCTTGTCGGTCACCAGCACGCGGGTCTCGGGGCGCTCACGCTTCAGCTGGAGTGCCATCGTCAGCCCGGCGAGGCCTCCGCCGAGGATCGCTACGTCGTAGTGGCCGTGCGGTGCATCGATCGCCATCATCTCGAGCATCGACGCCGAACGGTCGTCTGCCATCAACTCCTCCTCCGTTGTTCCAAGTCACAAGTCGCGGCTGCGCGTGCAATCAGACGATTACCGCTCGGCAGGGCGGCCTCCCGCAGCCTGAGACGAAGAGTGGGGCTGCGGCGTCGACGCATGCGCCCACCAAGCGCGGTCAGCGTCAAGAAGCCCCGGTTACAACCCCCTCGTCTATCCACGTCCATGGCGCATCATGACGGAACCCCGACCCGGCTGCAACTCACGCCCGACCGCAGTTCATGCCGTGTTTATGGGCCGCCTTCGGCGGCATCCCTGGGGCCGGTTCCGCGGGCATCCATGCCCCGCGGCTCGCCTCGCTCCGGACCGAACCGCTAGAACAACTGGTTCTCCCCGCCGAACACGGCGGACACCGACCCGTCGGTGAAGATCTGGCGGATCGTGTCGGCGAGGAGGCCTGCGGTCGAGAGCACGACGATCTTGTCCGGCGCCCCCTCGCGTAGCGGGATCGTGTCGGTGACCACCACCCGCTCGAACGGCGACTCGGCCAGGCGCTCGTACGCGGGTCCGGAGAAGACCGGGTGGGTGCAGGCGGCGAAGACGCGCGCCGCGCCCTCGTCGAGCACCGTCTGGCCGGCGGCGGTCAGCGTGCCGGCCGTGTCGATGATGTCGTCGAGGATCACCGCGGTCTTGCCGCGAACGTCGCCGATCACGTACCCGACCTCGGCGACCTGCTGCGCCGGCCGCTCCTTGGTCATCAGCGCGAGCTCGGCGCCGAGCATGTCGGCGAACTTGTGGTTGAGCTTCACGCGCCCGACGTCGGGGGCGACCACGACCAGGTCGTCGAGCTCGAGCCCCGCGAAGTACTCGGCGATCAGCAGCAGCGCGGTCATGTGGTCGACCGGTTTGCGGAAGAAGCCCTGGACCTGACCAGCGTGGAGGTCGACCGTGAGAATCCGGTCGACGCCGGCCGTCTCGAGCAGCTGCGCCACCAGCCGGGCGGTGATCGGCTCGCGCAGCGCGGACTTCTTGTCCTGGCGCGAGTAGCCGTACCACGGCATCACCGCGATCACGCGGTGCGCCGAGGCCCCGACCGCGGCGTCGATCATCACCAGCAGCTCCATCATCGCGTCGTTGGCGGAGACGCCGGTCTCCGGGTTCCCGCACGTCGGCTGGACGATGAACACGTCGGCGCCGCGGACCGACTCGTCGATCCGGCAGTAGACCTCGCCCGCCGAGAACGTCTTGAGCGTGACGTGGCCGAGCTCGACCCCGAGCTTGTGTCCGATCGCGGAGGCGAGCGGGGGATTGGCCCGCCCGGAGAACAGCATCATCTTCTTTCCGGTGACGATCGGCACGCTTCCAGTCGCGCCCCGGGCTGCACTCGTGTCCATGCCGCGGTGAGTCTATATGCGCGGTCGATGGTAGCTGTGAGGATTTCTCGCCTTGACGAGTGCGCCGGGTCGCGCTTACGCTCCCGCACGGAATGAATCCCGGGGGGTCCTAGCCAGATGGCCCGCGACGGGTTTCTCGGCGGCAGCGCGCTCTTCGGGGGGCTGACCGACGAGCAACTCGAGGTCGTCGCCGCGCGCATGCGCCCGCGCCAGTTCGCGCCGGGCGAGCAGCTGTGCGCCGCCGGCGACGCCAGCGACCGCATCTGGGTGATCACCGGCGGGCTCGTGATCTGGACCGCGGGGACGACCGCGGGCGGAGGCGAGATCGAGCTGCGGATGCGCAAGGGCGACGTGATCGGGGCCCAGGATGCGATCACCGGAACTGAGAGGACCGCGACCGTGTCGGCGAGCACGATCACCGACACGCTCGAGCTCGAAGCGCACGACCTGCTCGAGCTCGCCTCCCAGTTCCCGCAGATCCTGATCAACGTGATCCAGACCCAGCGCGAGCGCCTGTTCCGTGCGAGCGCACGGAGCGCGGCGCTGTTCAGCGCAAGCGTTCGCTCGAGCTCGACCCGCGGCGAGGAGATCGGGGTGATCGCCGGACCTTCGCTCAAGGGCGTGATCGGCGGGCTCGTCGCCGCCGCACGCACCGCCAGCCCGCGTCCGGTCACCGTGGTCGACCGCTCGCTGTCGCTCGCCGGCGCGCTCACCGCCTCCGACCACCTCGCCAGCGAGAACGACACCGTGCTGATCCAGAGCGAGTTCGACCCCGACACCGTCGGCGTCCTGCTCGACCAGGCGGACCGCGTCGTCGCGCTGGTCGGCAACGCCGAGGAGGCCGGGCGCCTCGGAAAGGTCGCCGCGGCGTCCGAGGGCCGCCAGCTCGAGATCGTGCTCGTGTCCGGCGAGGCACGAGCGGCCAGCCAGATGTGGCATCCGGCCGCATTGAACCTGGTGATCCGCGACTGCCCCCGCCAGGCCGACTTCCCGATCGCCGACAAGGACCTCGCATGGATCGCTCGCCACCTCACCCGGACCAAGCTCGGCGTGGCGCTCGGCGCCGGCGGCGCGAAGGGGTACGCCCATGTCGGCTTCCTCCAGGCGCTCGAGGAGGCGGGCTACACGGTGGACTTCGTCGGCGGCAGCAGCATCGGCGGGTTCGTGGCCAGCCAGGTGGCGCTGGGCTACAACGCCGCCGAGGTCGACGCCCGCTTCCGAGCCACGTTCAGCCCCGAGAACGTCGGCCAGCTGTTCAAGTCCCCGCTGGTCGGGTCGGTCGGCCTCGAGACGTTGACCGGGATGCTCAAGGAGGCCACCAAGGGCGCATTCTTCTCGCACACCCAGGTTCCGCTCGTGATCATGGCGGTCGACCTGACCGCCCGGGCGCCGGTGGCGCAGCGCCAGGGGCCGCTGTGGGAAGCGCTGCTCGCGGCGCTGTCGGTGGCCGGCGTGTTCCCGACGCAGGAGCGGAACGGGCACCGGCTGATCGACGCGATCGCGCTCGTCCCGGTGCCGACCGCCTCGGTGCTCGAAGACGGCGCCGACATCGTCGTGTCGGTCAACCTGCTCGGCACGGAGTCGCTCGAGCGCTGGCCCGGCGTGCCCGACGAGCCTGAGGATGAGCCGGCCAAGCCAAGGCGCCGCGGGCCGCTCGACACGATCCTCGAGGCGATGGACCTGAGCCAGCTCGATACCAGCGCGCGCCACGCGGCGCTCGGCGACGTGGTGGTCACCCCCAAGTTCGGCCCCGCTGAATGGCGCGACTTCCACCTCGCCGACCTGTTCGTCGAGGCGGGCCGGACAGCCGCACACGAGCAGCTGCCGGCCCTCAGAGCGCTCTCGCGCCCGCTCGACGTCACCGCCGCGCGGCGCGAGGCGAGCATCGTCTAAGTCACGCGGGGGTCGCGATCGCCTCCATGAACAGGTTTTCCATCCCGGCCGCCGGCGACTCGCGCGCCTCGACCACCGTGAGGCCCTCGCCGCCGAGCATTCCCTCGGCCTCCCAGCGCTCGGGATTCAGCGACACCGCGTAGGGGTTGATCTTCACGTCGTCGGCCGGGGCCGCGTCACCGAGATTCTGCGCGGCGCGGTTGAACGCGAGCACCGCGTAGGCCTCGAGCAGGTCGGCGTTGGCGGCCAGCCTTGCCTTCAAGGCGTCGTCGTCGAAGCCGGCCACCATCTCGTGATGCCGATCGAACATCGCCGGGAACGCGGCCGAGGGAACGATCGCCCGGCGCCACTCCCGCTGCTCGAGATCGTTCCACTCGCGGTACATGTCCTCGAGACGCTTGATGATCGCCCACATCCGCTCCACGTCCGGACGAACCTCGGCCATCAGCGCGAGGTCGGTGAGCTTGCGGTGGAAGAACAGCAGCCCCAGGCAGCCCCAGTAGTAGATGTTGTTCCCGCTGATCTTCACGTTCATGACCGCCGGGTTGTCCCAGAACACGTACTGCCCCTCGTACTGGGTGAGGTGCACGCGGTAGGCGTTCAGGAAGAAGTCGTTGTGCGCTTGCGCACGCTCGACGACGTCCTCCCCGTCAAGCTCGCGGGAGACGAGATCGGCGGCGAACGTGTTGGCGAAGGCGATGAAGTCGGAGCCGGGCGAGTAGAACGGGTCCAGGAACGCACCCGCCTCGCCGACCAGGCACCAGCGATCCTCGCCGGAGAAGACCTGCTTGGCGCCGTACGAGAAGTCCTGGACCTTGAGGAAGTCCTCGACCTGGTCGCGCCGGGCGTCGATCGTCTCGCCCAGCTGCGGCTCGTGCCCTCGGATCCAGTCGATCGCCTTGTCGAGCGTGTTCATCTCGTCCCACGCGTGGAAGCTCGCATCGGCCACGATCCCGATCGAGATAGGTCCCGAGGACAGCGGGATCATCCACATCCAGTATCCCTTGCCGCACAGGTGGTTAGTGCTGAACTGGCGCAGCCCGGGCTCGGACATGCGCCCGAAGAACTCGTCGTCGTCGGGGTCGGCCCACGACTCGATGTCGAGGCCGCCGGCCAGCCTGAACCAGACCGAGTTGACCATGTGTCCGTTGTCCTCGAGCAGCCCGAGCTTGTGCTTGAGGATCCACGAACGGCCACTCGCGTCCACGATCCAGCGCGCCTGAACGGTCGACTCCTCGCCGCCCGCGCGCGGGGTGATCGTAACCCGATGCGGATCGCCGATCTCGACGCCCGTCACCCGGGTGGCCCCGAACAGGTCGATACCGGCTCCGAGGTTCTCGTCCCCCAGGTAGTTCTCGAACCGGCCGCGGTCGAACTGCCAGCTCGGGATCGGGGCGTACGCCGCCGGCCCGCGCTCGATGCGCTCGGCCAGGCTGCTGTTGTCGCCGGCCGGGAACCAGAAGCGCAGCCCGCACTTGCGGATCTGATCCTTCTCCATGTGCTCCATCAGACCGAGCACTTCGCCGAAGTAGTTGCACGCGATCTCCTGGGTCGACTCTCCGACCTTGAACGCGGCCTCGGGCGCTGCCCCGAGGCGTTTCTCGGCGATGAAAATGCTCGTCTCGGGACGAGCCTGCTTGAGCTGTAGTCCGAGCGTCAACCCGGCGAGCCCCCCACCCAGGATCGCCACGTCGTAGGCCCCGGCAGGATGCCTATCTTCACTCACGTTCCCTCCAGTCGCGCGTTAGCCACGGGCCGCCCGGCTGCGACCGCTAGCGGGCGGATCTTATCCGTGTCGGGCGGCCCCGTCAGCGGGTTTCTACGACGAGGCCGGGGCGCTCGGCGCCGCGCCGGCCCCTGAGGTCCCGGGGGCGGCGTCCTGGCCCTTGGCCAGTTCGAGTACTTCGTCGACGGTCCACTGGTCGAAGGCGTGGGCGCCGTACTTGCTGGCGACCACGCGGCCATCGGAGGCGATCAGGAAGTCGCCCGGCAGCCCGAGCGAGCCGTTCTTCGGGGCCATCGGCGGGAGCTTCTCCTTGCCCCTTATCGCGGCGCCGAGGGTGCGACCCAGGCCGCGGATGACTCCCGGCCACGCTCCCGGGTTGAGAACCGCGCGCGGGGATTTCTCGACGCCGAACTCGGCGTAGAGCTTCTTGTCGGGATCGGCGATCACCGCCACCGGCAGCTCGGCCTGATACTTGCGCAGCTCCTCGTCGGTGGAGTGGAACACCACCACTTCCTTGATTCCCGCCGCCGCCAGCTCGTCCTTGCGGAGCACGACCGACCGTAGATGCAGGTTGCAGATGGGGCAGCCGGCAAACCGGCGCAGCTCGAGGTGGACCAGCTGCCCCGGGTCGGGGACGTTCACCGGTTCGCCGGAGATCGCTACCAGTCGGTGCGGTGAGACAGTGTCGCCGGGCTCCAGCCGCCGGGCAGAAGTCGGATCGGCCATTGCGGACCCTCCATCGGTTGGGAACAGGAGTACGGGATCGCCGGGTTCGTGAGGCTTGGACGGCTTGCGCAATCCCATCTCCCCAGGTATGCGCGCGGCGATCGTACACCAGCCAGCACCGGCCACGGGCACCGTGGTTTGGCCAATCGCCTCAGGCCCGCCGATCGCAGCCCCAGGGCATGGAGATACCCCCACTGGAGTAGTTAGGCAAGTTTTCGGTCACCCCTTGTTCACAAGCATCTCCTGTGCTGTACGCTCGCGCCGACAATCGGCGCGGGCCGGGCGCTACATGCACAACACGGAGGGCATATACATGCGACGAGATGTGAGGCTCTGGCGGTCGCTGGGGATCCTGGTGGCGGCCCTGGCCTTGACCACGCCGGCGCTGGCGAGCGCCGTACAGCAGGGCGCCGCGAAGAAGGTCAACTACCACGCGTTCTATACGACCACGAACGACCCTTCGGGCAACTCGGTGATCGTTTTCAGCCGCGCCGCGAACGGCACGCTCACCCAGCGCAAGGTCGTCCCTACGGGCGGAAAGGGGATCGCGAGCACACCGCCGTTCGGCTTCCCGATCGCCGACGGCTCCGGCTCTGTCAACCTAACCCCGGACGGGAAGCTGCTGTTCGTGATCAACGCCGGCGACAACAGCGTCAGCTCGTTCCGGATCACCGCGTCCGGACCGAAGCTGGTCTCGCACGTCTCCTCACACGGGAAGCTGCCGATCAGTCTGACCAGCAGCGGCGATCTGCTCTTCGTGGTCAACGAGACCAGCGCCAACATCTTCGGATGGCACTTCTCCTCGACCGGGAAGCTGACGCCGATCGCCGGGTCTGACCAGAAGCTCACCGCGGTGACGCCCAAGGGCAAGAAGGACAAGGTCGGCGTGACGGCAGGGATCGGCTTCGTCGACAACGGCAGCGTGGTGGCCGTAACGGAGCGCGGACTTCCGCGCAAGTACGGCGAGATCGACACGTTCGTGATCAGCAAGAGCGGCGCGGCCGCGCCGTCGCAGGCCTTCGCGACCCCGAACATCGACAATGTGTTCGGGTTTTCGTCCTTCGGCAAGTACCTGCTGGTGAGCAATGCCGGTTACGTGGCGACGCCGTCGGGCTCCGCGCCGAATCCGGCCGACTTCACGCAGTTCACCGGGTCGGCGGCGACCTACTCGGTGTCGCCTTCGGGCAAGGTCAAGCTCGTCAAGAACACCCTGACCGGCGGCCGCGCGGCCTGCTGGTTGGTCGTGCAGAAGAATGGACGCACCGCCTACGTCACGAACACGCTGTCGGCGTATCCGCCGAGCAGCGGCCCGACCACGGGCGTGGACGCCGTGTCGACCCTCTCGGTGGCGGGCAACGGCAAGATGAAGCTGGAGCACCAGGCCAGCACCGGCCCTGGCTTCCCCAGCGATGAGGCGTTGAGCACGGATGGCAAGTACCTCTACGCGGTCGACGCTTCCGTAATCCTGCCCTTTGATAGCCATATCGACGTCTATCGACTCGGCCCAGGCGGGAGCATCACCCACATCCAGTCGACGCCAAACACGCTGCCGCCAGGCGTCTCGGGCGCCGGCGCGTTCTAAGCCGCAACCGGATGACGGCGGCGGCCCGGTCAGGGCCGTCGCCGTCACATCCGGCCGCAAGCCACTGGGACGGGCCCGGGACGACCCCGCAGGAACTCTTAACAAGCCCTTTCCAGCACCCTGGCAACCCGTTAGACGCGCGGCGGGCTATACGCTACAGTCGCGGCCCCCACGAACGGGGGACCGACTGGTCGCGGGGCGATGATTGCTATAGAGTCGCGCGCGGGCACAAACGAGGGGAGATTTACGTGATTTTGTTCGGGCGTTTCATTCCCGGCAGGCGCTGGTCCCTGCTGGGTCTTCTGGGGGCGCTGGCCGTCGCCATCGTCGCGCTGCCTGGGACGGCGAGCGCGAAGAGCCCAAGTAAGGCGAAGGGCAAGGCCGTCGGCAGGGTCTACACCGAGACCAACAGCCCGAACCAGAACCGGGTCCTGATATTTGACCGCTTCGCGAACGGGCATCTCAAGCTCGTGGGGTCGGTCGCGACCGGCGGCCAGGGCGGCCAGCAGCTCCAGCCTGGCTGCGCCCCGACTTGTCCTTTCCTGGACACTCAGGGCGAGCTCGCTCAGACGTCCGACGGCAAGCACGTGTTCGCCGTCAACGCGGGCAGCAACTCGGTCAGCTCGTTCCGCTGGACCCCGGCCGGCCTGAAGCTTGTGTCCGTGCAGTCCTCTGGCGGCAAGTTCCCGAACAGCCTCACGATTCACGGCAACCTGCTGTACGTCCTCGACTCGGGGATCTTCCCAATGCCGGGACCCCCCGTGCCCGGCAACATCGCCGGGCTGCGCTTCAACGCCGCCGGCCACCTGAACCCGATCTCTGGCTCGATCCAGCCGTTGACGCCGACGGTTCCCGGGCTTGCCAGGCAGGTTGGCTTCAACAACAACGGCAAGCTGCTCGTCGTGTCGCTGCTCGGCGATCCGACCCTGCCGACGCCCGTGGCGACCGACTCAATCGACACGTTCAACGTCAGCGCGAGCGGCGCGGCGAGTGCGGCCACACCTCATAACGCGACCACGCCGTTCCCGTTCGGGTTCGCGTTCGACCCCAAGGACCGCCTGATCATGTCGCAGGTCACGAGCCTCACGGTTCCGGGAGCCGGAGACGCGGCCAGCTACAACGTGGCCGGCTCGGGTGCGCTGACTCCGATCGCGACCGTCCCCACCAAGGGGACCGCTCCGTGCTGGGTGACGATCACCCCGAACGGAAAGTACGCGTTCGTCGTCAACACCGGCGGCGGCGCCCCGACGGGCGCGTTCACCTCCGAGTTCAGGGTGTTCCCGAACGGCGGCCTGAAACTGCTCGGCAATACGGCGGTGCGCAAGAACGAGTTCGCGCTGACCGACGAGACGCTCTCGAGCGACAGCCGCTACCTGTACGTGCTCTCGACCGGGGCGAGTCCGGCGACTCATCACATCGACGAGTACAAGGTTGGCGCGAACGGCATCCTGACGCTGATCGGCCAGACGCCCGCGATGGCAGTGCCGGGCGCGAGCGGCTTGGTCGGGTCCTAGCAGCGCCGCGGGGCATAGGGAATCGGGACCGGGAGACCGCACGAGATGCATCGAGTACACGGCATCTCAGCGGTCTCCCGCGATCCGTCATGAGGCTGGTGGCATGTCGACGCCGACCGCGCCAACGAGCCAGCCGACCGTGACCGACGACCATCTCAGCGACACCAGCCTCGGCACCAGGGTCAAGGTCTGCGGGATCGTCGAGCCCACGGAGTTGGACGTGCTCGCAGCTCGTGGGGTCGACTTCGTCGGGCTGTGGTGGGGGGTTCCGGGGGGCCCGCACGACCTCGAGCTCGCGAAATGGCGCGAGCTCGCGGAGACGGCCGCCGCCACCGAGGGCCTGACGCCGGTGCTGGTCACATTCGCCAAGGACGCCGAGCAGCTGCGCGAGACGCTGGAGGGCTCAGCCGTGCGGTGGATCCAGCTCCACGGCTATCCGACGCCGGGGACGATCCGCAAGATCAAGGCGATCGCGGTGGGCGAGCATCCGATCAGGGTGATCAAGGTCCTCCACATCCGGGGCGGTGAGTGCGTCGAGGCGCCCCTGCTCGCCTCGTACGAGAAGGCGGGCGTCGACGTGTTCCTGTTCGACGTCGTCACCGAGGACGGCCGCGTCGGCAGCACCGGGCAGTCGATCGATCCGGCCGTGGTGGCGCCGCTCGCGGACAAGCTGAACCGGCCGTTCCTGCTCGCGGGCGGTATCTCCGCCACCAACCGTGACGAGTACGCCTCGCTCGCCGCTCATCCGCGGTTCCTCGGCATCGATGTTGATACCAACGCGCGCACCGCAAATGGGAAGATCTCGTCTGACAACGTCGAGGCGATCAGCCGGGTGTGGAAGGAAAGGGCAGCGAAGGAGTGAGTGATCACATGGCCAGCGGGTTCACGAGCGCACTTCTCGCAGGGCGTCTTCCGATCATCATGGAGGTAAAGCGCCAGGACGGCGAGGGCGCCGAGCTCTTGGGCGACCGGACGATCCCCGAGATCGTCAGGCAGTACGTCGCGGTCGGCGCGCCGTGCATCTCGGTCGTCACCGGCCGCTGGTTCGGCGGCAACGACGACATGCTCAGAGAGGTCTCCGGCCTGACCGCCCTCCCTCTACTCAAGAAGGACTTCATCACCCGCGAGAAGCAGATCGTCGCCGCCAAGGAGATGGGCGCCTCCGCGGTCCTGCTCACCGCGAAGATCCTCCCCGCGAAGACGTTCCAGCACCTGATCGAGCTCGCGCTCGGTCACGGGCTGACCCCGTTCGTGGAGATCGTCGACCAGGCCGAGCTCGAGAGCGTGATCCACCCGGGGGACTGCATCATCGCGGTCAACAACAAGGACATCAACACGCGCGAGCGCGAGCCCGGCGACATCGAGACGAGCCGCTCGCTGCTCGAAGCGACGATTCAGACGGGCACGCCGTGCCCGGTCAGCGCGAGTGCGATCACCGACCCGCGGATCGCCGCCGAGCTGGTCGACTCCGGTTTCAAGGGGCTCCTGATCGGGACCGGGCTGCTCCGCGCCGACAGCATCGCGGGATGGGTGCAGGAGTTCGAGCAACACCAGGCCGAGCTCCAGGCCCCCGTGATCGGAAACCCACCTTCCTCATGAGCCAGACCGCCATACGATCGATCGCCGACCACTTCGCCGAGCAGGCCGCGCGCCGTCCCGACGCGCCGGCGCTGATCTGGGACGGACAGCCGATCTCCTACGCCGAGCTCCAGGGGCTCGCCGACGCCGCGTTCGCCGAGCTCGAGGCCGCGCGCCTACCCACCGACCGGCCGATCGGAGTCCGGGCCAAGAAGTCGCCCGAGGCGATCGCGCTGATCCTCGCGTGCCTGCGCTTCGGAGCCCCGTTCCTGCTCCCGTCGATCGAGCTCGCCCCCGAGACGCTCGCGCAGCTATTCGCCCAGGCGGGCACGAGCCAGGTGATCTCGCCCCACGGCCCGCGCAGCGAGAGCGCGGCCACCCTGCGGGCGCTCGTCGAAGACGCCCGTTCGGAGCCGGAGGGGGGCGGGTTGGGGAGCCAATCAGAGTGGCCGCCGGCTGGCGGCGGCGAAGGCGTGACGTTCATGCTGACCACCTCGGGCTCGACCGGGCTGCCGAAGATCGTCCCGCTCCAGGCGGCCGGCGTCGACGCGTTCACGGATTGGGCGGCCGAGCAGTTCGAGATAAGGCCCGGCACCGTCGTCGCCAACTACGCCCCGCTCAACTTCGACCTGTGCCTGCTCGACATCTGGACCACGCTCAAGCACGGCGGCACGGTCGCGCTCGTCGACCAGGACCGCGCCACGCAGGGCGCGTACCTCGCCGACCTGGTCAACGACAACCAGGTGAACGTGCTCCAGGCGGTGCCGATGCTGTACCGCCTTTTGATCGACGTCAACCGCGAGGACGGCCGGACGTTCCCGAGCGTCCGCCACGCGATCACCACCGGCGACAAGATCCCGGCGAGCTCGCTGGCCGAGCTGCCGAAGCTATTCCCCAACGCGCGCTTCTACAACGTGTACGGCTGCACCGAGACCAACGACAGCCTTGTCCACGAGTTCCTCGGGCTCGCGGACGGCAATGTCCCGACGAACATCCCGGTCGGCCAGCCGATCCCGGGCGTGATCGTCCGCGTGCAAAAAGAGGACGGGACCCCGCTCGAAGGCACCGGCACCGGCGAATTCATGGTCTGGACGCCGTTCCAGACCAGGGGATACCTCAAGGCGTCCCTGAACGCGGAGAGGTTCGTCACGCGTGAGGATGACGGCGGGCGCACCTACTACAAGAGCGGCGACATCGTCCGCCGCCACGAGGACGGGACGCTGACGCTCGAGGGCCGCTCCGACTTCTACGTCAAGGTCCGCGGCGTCCGCGTCTCGACGCAGGTCGTCGAGCAGGCGATCCAGGAGCACCCCGCCGTCGTCGAGGTCGCGGTCATTGCCGTGCCCGACGAGCTCGCCGGCGCCAGGCTGCACGCGACCGTGCGCCGCGAGCCCGACGCGAAGCTCAACAGCCTGCAGCTCCGCCAGCACTGCGCCACCCGGCTGGCCCGCACCGAGATGCCGTCGACGATTCAGATCGTGACCGAGCCCTTGCCCAAAACATCAACCGGAAAAGTCGACCGCAAAGCGGTCGCGGCCGAGCTAGAGAGGAGCCGTGCGAATGGATGAAACCACCGCGAAGATCAAGGCGTTCATAGTCGAGGAGTTCATGCCGGATGTCCCGGTCGAGGATCTGGAAGACGACTACGACCTGCTGACCGGCGGGGTCGTGGACAGCCTGGGGCTGCTCAAGGTCGTGGCCTGGCTCGAGGACGAGTTCGACATCGGCGTCGACGACTCCGAGCTCGGACCCGACAGCTTCCGCACCGTCGCCGCGATCAAGGCCTACGTCGATCAGGCGCAAGCCGGGGCGCATGCCGAGTAAGACACCATCGGAAGCGCTGGCGGCGCTGGTCACCCAGCGCTACCCGATCTCCGAGGAGGTCTGGGGCGACTTCTGGGATCGGCTGGCCGGGAAGAGCCTGCACCCGGGCGAGGCGCTCGCGGTGCTGTCCTCGCTGACCACCCGGATGCCGGACGGCACGTCGGTGAGCACGCTGCTGAGCTCGCTGAAGGAGCGCAATCCCCGTCCCGATCCGCCGCGGCGCCGCACGGTCAACATCGTCGGCACCGGCGGCGGCCCGAGCACGTTCAACCTGTCCACGGCCTCCGCGTTCGTCGCCGCGGCGATGGGCGCGCGCGTGATCAAGACCGGATCGCGCGCCTACGCCAGCCGTACCGGCTCGGTCGATCTGCTCGATCGGCTGGGCATCCGCCAGACGAGCTCCTACGAGCAGACAGAGGAGATGCTGGACACGTTCGGGATGGCCTGTGCCGGCCCGTTCGTGTATCCGAAGGAGCTGCGCACGCTGGCCCGCCAGATACTGCCGTTCGACATGAAGACCGTCGGGCGGTTCTTCAACCTGATCGGGCCGTTCCTGGCCGCGGTGCCCGTGTCCCTCCAGATCACGGGCGTCTCGGATCACAGCGTGCTGCCCACCTTCCGCGGGCTCGTGTCCGAGGACCCAAGCAAGGACTACTGGGTCGTCTGGAACGACGTCGGTGTCGATGAGCTGATGAGCGTCGTCGACTGCCACGTGTACGACAGTGCTCGGGACGAGGAGTACGTGATCCGCCCGTCGGAGCTCGGGCTGAGCGATCGGCCGTTCGACGACCTGCACCCGGTGGCCGACCTCGAGCAGACCGTCGATCACTTCCTCGGCCTGATCGGTGGCGACGGCCCGCCCGGGGCGATCGAGAGCATCAAGCTGAATGCCGCCGCCCTTGCCATCAACTGCGAGGTCGCACCCGACTGGCCCACGGCCCTGGAGCTCGCCGCCGACACGATGAGCGCCGGCGTTCCCGCGCGGCTGATCGAGCGGATGCGCGAGCACGGCCAGGTAAGCGCGAAGGCATGAGCTTCTTCGCCGATCGCCAACCCGGGCGGCCCGGACTGGCGCTGTTCCTGAACGCCGGAGATCCGCCGCTTCCGACGTTCCGGGAGCTCGTGCTGATGCTCGACGAGGCCAAGGTCGACTGCCTCGAGCTCGCGATCCCGTTCCCGAACTCGGCCAGCGACGGGCCCGTGATCCGGGCGTCCGCGAGCCGCGCGCTCGAGGACGGCGTCGACCGGGACGCCGTGCTCGAATTCATCCGCGACGTGCGCCCGGAGCTCGAGCATCTGAAGATCGCGCTGCTCGCCGACTGGAGCTACTCGATCAAGGGGACGCCGATGCGCGAGTTCCTTGAGCGCGTGCACGCGTCCGGCGCCGACGGGCTGCTCGTACACGGGCTGCCGCCCCGGCTGAAACCCGAGTACTACGAGGCGGCCGGGACGGTGGATCTGCCGATCGTGACCACCTGCTACGCGACGTCGGATCCAGCCATCCTGAACGAGGCCGCCGAGCACGGCTCGGCCTACATCTACCTGGTCGCGGCGTACGGCCGCAGCGGCACCGTCGGGCCGCCCGATCACAGCACGCTGATCCCGGTGCTCGAGACGCTGCGCGCGCAGACCGACGTACCGGTGGCGGTCGGATTCGGGGTCAAGGACAAGAGTCACATCGACGGACTCGGGGCGGTCGGCGCCGACGCCGCGATCGTCGGGAGCACGTGCGTGGCGCGCGTCACCGACGCCCGCGCGGCGGGGCGCGACGTCGTAGAAGATTTCCGCGGACTACTCCATGAATTTGGATACCCGCCCACCCAACTCCCAGAGTCATAAAGAGACAACTAGAGCAAAGGGGCCATACATGATCATTCGCAAGCTCGACGAGGTGAAGACGGTGGAGTGGGGTAACGGCCTGAGCCGGAGATTCCTGCTCGAGGCCGACGGCATGGGTTACACCGTCACCGACACGATCGTGACGAAGGGCAGCAAATCGCGGCTCGAATACAAGCAACACCTCGAGGCCTGCTACTGCATCGAGGGCAGCGGATCGGTTGTCGAGTTGGACGGCACCGTCCATGAGATCGTGCCCGGCACGATCTACGCGCTCGACAAGCATGACGCGCACGACCTGGTCGCCTCCGACGACGAGGACCTGCGACTGGTCTGCATGTTCACGCCCGCGCTGACCGGCGACGAGGCGCACCGCCTGACGGAGTCTGGCATCCACTCGTCCGCGTATTAGAACCCACCCACCCACCCCCCGCCCAACCCGAAGGAGCGAGGATGGCACTGACCGCCCCAACCGGTGAATGGACCGACGAGCAGAAGGCGCTCCGGAAGTCTCTGAACGAGTACTTCGAGGCGCTCAACGAGGGTCACCTCGAGGATGACGCCGCGAACCGGTTCAACCGCGACAAATGGGACCTGATCCGCAAGTCCGGCGTGCTGCGGATCCCGTTCGACGCGGAGTGGGGCGGTCAGGGCCTCGACGTGCTGACGCTCGTCTACGTGCTCGAGAACCTCGGCTACGGGTGCCGAGACACCGGACTGCTGTTCGGCGCCGCGACGCAGGTCGTGAGCGCGGCGATCCCGCTCCAGAAGTTCGGGTCGGACGAGCTCAAGGAGCGCTACCTGGCGCGGCTCGTCGACGGCGAGATCCTGAGCGCGCACGCGATCTCGGAGCCAGGCGCGGGGTCGGACGCGACCGCGATGGCCACGACCGCCACCGAGGACGGCGACGATTACGTCATCAACGGCAAGAAGATCTGGATCACCAGCGGCCCGCTCGCCGACATCATCACCGTCTACGCCAAGACGGGGACGGAAGGTGGGGCCGCCGGGATCACCGCGTTCCTGGTGCCGACCGACACGCCCGGGTTCCACGTGGGCGAGCCGATCGAGAAGCTCGGGTTGAACACGTGCCCGTTCTGCGAGCTCGAGTTCACAGACTGCCGCGTGCCGAGGGAGAGCATCCTCGGCAAGCCGGGCTCGGGCTTCTTCATCCTCGAGCACGTCATGAACTACGAGATCCTGTGCATCTTCATGATGATGGTCGGCGAGATGCAGGAGCGGATGGATCGGTGCATCAAGTACGCCAAGGAGCGTCAGGCGTTCGGCCGGTCGATCGGCTCCAACCAGTACATCGCCGGCAAGATCGTCGACATGAAGATCGGCCTCGAGAACTCGCGCAAGCACCTTTACGACACCGCCCGCCGGTTCAATCGCGGCCGCAGCGTGACGACCGAGATCTCGATGGCCAAGCTGATCACCAGCGAGGCCAACGTGGCCTCCGCCCTGTCGGCGATCCAGATCTTCGGAGCCCGTGGTTATACGCGCGAGTACGGGCTCGAGAAGGGCCTGCGCGACGCGATCGGCGCGCCGATCTACTCCGGCACGAACGAGACCCAACGGGTCCGGATCGCGTCGATGCTCGGACTGTAGTGCGCTGCGGCGGGAGCGGTTGCCCCCGCCGCGGACGCTGATTCAGGAAGACGCCAGGGTCGTCCCAGGGTTAGGCTGTTGTTTGGTATTAGCCTAACAAACGCGCAGGAAGGGGGGCGGTGTCCGGAGCAAATTTGCGGTGTTTTACGGATGCAGTTCGATGGCACGTGCCGGATGCGCGCGTCGTGCCAATGGGCTACTTTTCCGCGCTGACCGGGCTGAGGCGGGGCTGCGCCGGCCGGGTGAAAACTCATGAACACCGAGCCTAAGGGGGCTTAGATGCCGGGACAGACGGACGTGCCGCGTGGTCGGTTGGTCACGCGCCTGATCACGTTCTACGTGATCCTGGCCGTGATCGGGGTGGCGGTCGTGGTCTTGGTGATCAGTAAGGGCGGCAACGAGAAGGCCCAGCCCGCGATCGCCGGCGGTTACGCGGCGGCCGCGGCGAACCCATGTGTCGGACCGGTTCCGAAGCCTGCGCCCGGCGCACCGCTGCCGGCGACGGCGCCGGCACAGGCCGCGGCGACCGGGCCCTCGTTCAACGTCCTTCAGTCCGGGCAGTTCGTCAACTTCACCAACAACCAGAACACGCTCGGCGGGACGGCGCGCCTCCAGACGCAGACGCTTCCCGGCGGCGGCCACAGGATGACCGGAACGATCAACTGCGTGTCCGGAGGCAGGTCGCTGAGCATCGATGCGGTGGCGACGCCGGGTGCGAAGGGATCGATCGTCGGCACGCTCGGCGGCCTTCCGTTCGCGGCCGCGCTGAAGACCGCTCCGCCCGCCCCGGGCGCGGCCGCGCCGCGGACGCCGACCAACATCCAGGGCACGTTCTCCCTGTCCCCCGGCCTCGACGTGCTTCGGGAGCTCGTTCTCGATTCACGGCACGGGCGCGGTTTCCTCGCTCTACTCCTCCGCCGGCAAGCTGCTCGGCCCGCTCACCTACTCGACCAAGACGGGCGGGGTGTTCGGGGACGTCAGGTGCGTCAAGGGCGGGACAGCGCGGATGACCGCGACCGCGAACGACATCCTGCTGCAGAACGTCACCGTAATTCCCCTCCAGGTGGCCACCCCGGCGCCGTCGAAGGTCCCGACGGCCAAGCCGGTGCTGACCACTCCTTCGGGCCTCGGCCCGGCGGGGGAGAAGTTCACCGCGACCAAGCAGCGCAGTGACTTCAACCACCTGGTCGCAGCGGTGTTCCTCGCGCTCGCGATCGTGCTGATCGTCTGCCGGATCTTCGGATACATCGCCACCAAGCTCGGCCAGCCGCGCGTCATGGGCGAGGTGATCGCGGGACTGGTGCTCGGCCCGTCGTTGCTGGGTGCTTTCTCGGCCAACTTGCAGGCCACGTTCTTCCCAACCGACACGCTGGCCGCGATCGGCACGATCGCGAACCTCGGCTTGATCTTCTACATGTTCCTGGTCGGGCTCGAGGTCGACCGCGGCCAGCTAAAGGGCAAGGTCCTGCAGGCCACCGCGATCTCGAACGCGAGCGTCACGATGCCGCTGCTGCTCGGCATCGCGGTCGCGCTCCCGCTCTACAAGCTCGTCGGGCCGGACAAGAAGTTCGTCGCGTTCGCGCTGTTCATGGGCGTGTCGATGTCGATCACCGCGTTCCCGGTGCTCGCGCGGATCCTCGCCGAGCGGCGGATGATCAAGCGCCCAGTCGGGCGCGCTGACGATCGCATGCGCCGCGATCGACGACGTCACAGCCTGGTTCCTGATCGCACTCGCGACCGCGATCGCCCTCTCGGGAACGTTCGGAGACGTCATCAAGACGATCGGCGAGGCGGTGCTGTTCACGCTGTTCATGGTGTTCGTCGTCCGGCGCGTGCTCGCCCGCATGGCGACCGCGTTCGACGAGGTCGGACGGATCCCGAGCGGATGGTTCGCCGCGATCATCGTCGGCGTCCTGCTGTCCGCCTACATCACGCAGGAGATCAACATCGCGTTCATCTTCGGCGGCTTCATCATGGGAATGGTTATGCCGCGGCACGCCCGGCTGAGCGAGGAGATCACGCGGCGGATCGACGACTTCGTCGTCACGCTGCTCCTCCCGATCTTCTTCGTCTACACCGGCCTGCGGACGAACATCGGCCTGCTCGACCGCCCGGAGCTGTGGCTGCTGACGCTGCTGCTGATCGCGGTCGCGATCCTCGGCAAGATGGCCGGCGCGTCGATCGCGGCCCGAATCTCAGGGTACGATTGGAAGGCCTCGGCGGTCATCGGCACGCTGATGAACACCCGCGGCCTGACCGAGCTGATCGTGCTCAATCTGGCGCTGGACGCCGGTGCGATCTCGAACACGCTGTTCGCGATGCTCGTGATCATGGCGGTCGTCACGACTTTGATGACCGGCCCGCTGCTGAAGCTGATCGACCCGAAGAACGTGTTCGGCCGCGGGGTTGAGGACGAGTTCGCCGACGCGGCGCTGGCGGCCGTCCAGGCGCATCCCGAGCTGCCGGTGCCGGACCGCTCGATCCTCGTCGCTCCGCAGACCGACGCTGCGATCCCGCAACTCGTGGCGCTGGCGGAGCCTCTGGCTCGGTCGACACCGCCGCGCGAGCTGATCATCGCGCGCCTGGTCCGGCCGCCGCGAGGCGCCGGCGCGGGCGTGCGGGGCGGCTTGCAGTCCGAGAACCTGGCACTGGAGCGGTCCTCCCGTGAGATCAACGAAACCCGCGAGCGACTCGCCACCGACGGCGTCGTCGCCCGCGGTGTGGCGCTGACCTCGACCAATCCCGGCTCCGACCTCGCGCACATCGTCGAGCACGAGCCGATCGACCTCGTGCTCACCGAGGGACGCCGGCGGATCATCGGCGACGGCGTTCCGCTCGGCGACGTCGGCGATTTGATGGAGCAGTCGTCGTCCGACGTGGCCGTGCTCGTGGCCAAGGAAGGCGACCCGATCGAGCTCGGTCCGGACCAGCCCGTGGTCGTGCCGTTCGGCGGAGCCGAGCACGACTGGGCGGCGCTCGAGCTCGGCTCGTGGCTGGCCGCGGCCTCCGGGGCGCCGCTGAAGCTCCTCGGGGCGGCCGGGCAGACCGACGAGGGCAAGTCGGTCACGCGGATGCTCGCGGACGCCGGACTGCTCGTGCAGCAGGCGACCGGCATCGCCACCGAGCCGCTGGTCGTCGCCGGCGGACGCGACGGTATCGTCGACGCCGCCACAGGCGCGGGGCTGCTGGTGGTCGGGCTGTCGGAGCGCTGGCGGCACGAGGGTCTCGGCACGACACGCTCGGCGATCGCCAACGCGGCTCCGGCGCCGGTGCTGTTTGTCAAGCGCGGTACCCGGCCCGGGCTGTTCGCCCCGAAGGAGAACGTCACGCAGTTCCGCTGGTCGATGGCCGGAGGGTCGTCGGGCCTGCTGGGAGCGGTTCGCGGAAGGTCGAGCGCCGCGACCCCGACGACCGAGAGGCCCTCACCCGACGAGCCGCCGATTTCGGTCTCCTGACCGATCCCGTAAAGGGGGCCAATGAGCCGCGCCGGCCCGAGGCAACCGCCTCGGGCCGGCGCGGTTCTAGGGCGTCGATACCGCCTAAGATCCAACTCGTGCGGGCGCGACTGATCGCCGGCGGCGTCCTGGTCGGCGTGATCCTCGTCGCCGGGGTAGCGGACGCGAGCCTTCCACCGCCCGGCTTCGGGCGGTCAGTCGACATCGGGCTGGTGTCGGGAGCCGTGATCGTGACGCCACCCGGCGGGCACTCGTTCGTACTTGGCTCAGGCGACCGGAACGTCCCGCTCGGGTCGCTGATCGACACCACGCACGGCCGCGTCGATCTCCGGGCCGCCCCGCCCCCGTCCCGCGCCGGCGGGGGCGCGGGCGCCAGCGCCGCTCGCGTCGAGGACGCCCAGTTCTACGACGGCTCGTTCCGGGTGATGCAGTCCGCGAGCAGTCCGGTGGCGCAGATCCGGCTCGCGGGCGGCAACGCGAAGGCGTGCCCAGCGACGCACGCGGCCGAACGCGACGGCCTTTCACCGCGTCGCAGCGCGCCGCACAAGGTGGTGCGCCTCCTGTGGGCAAGCGGCTCGGGCACCTTCCGAACCGTGGGCCGCTACTCGGCCGCCACCGTGCTCGGCACCAAGTGGCTGACCGAGGACTTCTGCGACGGCACGCTCGTGCGGGTCACGAAGGGCGTGGTCGTCGTCGAGGACCTCGCCACTCACACCACCGTGACCGTACGCGCCGGCCACAGCGTGTTCACGCGCGCGGCAGCGGCAGCACGGCCGTGACTGACGTCGGTCCGCCGCCGGCCGACCGGACCCACAGCCGGCCGCCGGCGAGCAACGCGCGCTCGCGCATCCCGGTCAGCCCGAAGCCCGCGCCGACGCCTTCGGGATCGAAGCCCTGACCATCGTCCTCGATCACCAGCTGGACCCGGTCTGACAGCTGCGTGACTCGGAGGTCGACGTGCCCGGCGCGGGTGTGCTTGACCGCGTTCGAGAGCGCCTCCTGGACAATCCGGTAGATCGCGGTCTCGGTGTCGGGTGCCAGCCGCCGCTCGGATTCGAGGTCGACCGCGAGGGCTACCGCGAACCCTCCGATCGCCGCCTGCCGCTTGGCCAGCGATTCGATCGCGGGACCGAGTCCGAGATCGTCGAGCGCTGCGGGCCGCAACTCGGCAATCAGGTCCCGGAGCTTGCGCATCTCCTCGCCGAGATGCGAGTCGGCGGTCTCGGCCGCGCCGCGCAACGCGCCGTTGTCCTTCCGGGCGAGGCCGGCGGACAGGACCATCCGCACGCCGGTCAGCCCCTGCAGGGTCTCGTCGTGAAGCTCCCGGGCCCAGCGCGCGCGAGCCTGGTCCGCGGCCTCGACACTCAGGCGCAGACGGGCGGCTGCGACCGACCGAGCGGTGGCCACCGCGGTGGCGGCGCTCGCCGCGATCGACATCAGCAGCTGCTCGTCCTCCTCGTCGAATCGTCGCTCGCCTTCGCCATTGATGCCGGCGAGCACGCCCAGCGTCTCGCCCTGGAAGATCAGCGGCACGAGGATCGCCTCGGTCGCATCGCGTTCGAGCTGCTCGAGCTGCGCGGCGTCGGCCGGCGCTCCGGCGCGCCGCGGGTTGCCCGACAGCAGCACCTCGCCGGCGAGCGAGCCGTTCAGCGGTAGCCGCGGCTGGGACTGGGACCGGCGCGCGCTGCCGCTCACAGCCGCCAGCTCGCCTCCGTCGGGCAGGTACACGACCAGCGTGCGGGCCGAGACGATCTCGCGGCCATGCGCGAGGATCAGCGACAGGATCCGCTCGAGGTCGGTCTCGCCTCCGACCGCCCGGGCGATCTCCGCGAACGCCTCCAGCCGAGCGACGCTGCGCGCCAGGTCGCGATTTGACCCCTCGAGCTGATCGGCGTACAGGGCCAGATCTCGTTGCGCGTCCTGACGCTCTGCGATGTCCTTACGGAGCCGATCCGAGAACCCGCCGACGATCACGCCGGTGACGAGAAACGCAGCGCCTCGCGACACGTAGCCGAGGGCGTCGACGTGCACCGCGTTGACCACGCTCCATGCGGGCACGAGCGCGAACGCGGCGGCGGCTGCGATCAGGCCGGCGCGCGTCCCGAACTCGATCGCGAGCACCGCGATCGGGACGATGTAGAAGTTGGCCAGCAGCGCGTCCGGGTCGTTGACGACGAGCCGGGCGGCAAACGCGATCGCGAACAGGAGCGCGACGAGGGCGACAATCGCGGCGCGGCGGGCCGCCGACCGCGGCCTCGGGGCCGTCGCCCGCAGCCTCTCCGCGACCCGGCGCTGGGCCGCCTCGAGCTCGATCTGCCTCGCCCGAGTGGCCGTGGTGCTCATCGGTGGATGACCCCGTGCTCGAGCGCGTAGCGGACGAGCTCGGGCCGTCCCGTTACTCCGAGCTTGCTCTGGAGATTGGCGCGATGGGTCTCGACCGTCCGCGGGCTGATGTACATGCGGGCGGCGATCTCGCTGTTGGTGTGCCCGAGCGCGACCAGCCGGAGCACCTCGAGCTCACGATCGGTCAGCGCGGCATCGTCGGCGCTGGTCAGCGCCCACCCACCGATCGCCGGGTCGAGGTACCGGCCGCCCTTCGCGACCGTCCGGATCGCACGCACCAGGTCGGTCCGTGAGGCCTCCTTGAGCACGTAGCCGGACGCGCCGGCGTTCCACGCGGGGGCTACGAACGCCGGGTCGTCCTCCATCGTCAGGATCACGACCGCGGTCGACGGCGAGGCCGAGCGAAGCTCGAACAGCGCGCTCAAGCTGAGTTCGCGCCCCATGTGCAGGTCCAGCAGCACCACTGCCGGCGTGCTCTCGCGTAGCACCGCGGCCGTCTGGGCGATGTCGCTCGTCTCGCCGACGACCTCGAAGTCGTCCTCGGCCTCGAGCAGCAGGCGCAGACCCTGACGAACGACCGCGTGGTCGTCGGCGATCACGATCGTGATGGGCGGCGTACTCGACATGGGCGACTCAGTCGGTCACGGTGCCTTGGCCAGGTACGTCTGCCCCGCGCGCACGGTCACGTTCCTGTGAAGGCGGAAGTCGGTGACGACGACCACGCCCGTGCGTACGACTGTGAGCGTCCCGTCACAGCGGTCGCGGACGCCCCAGTTGGTGCCGAGGACCGTGGCGGCGGAGAACCGGCCGACCGTGCGGAAGTGGCCCTTGGCATTGCCCCGCAGCAGACCGAGGATCCGCTTGCTAACCGCGGTCGCGTGCGCCGGCGCCGTGCCGCAGCCCGATTGTCGTGAGGTGCTGTCGCGAAGCAAGAGGCTCACCAGTCCGCCGGCGGAGCGCATCTGTCTGATCTGGAACGTCCCCCCGAAGAACTGACCGCTCTGGACGCTCCCGGGCTGTGGATTCGCGGAGGTGAGCCTAACCCTGCCGGCGGTCGTGTCGACGACTGTGCCGACCGGCACCGTGCTCGCTCCGGTGAGCTGCGAGGAGTACGCCGCGCCGGGCACGCGGATCAGCACCTTCCCGCTCACCGGCGCCAGCACGACGGTCTTCGCAAACGACGGCTGCGGCGGCGGAGCCGCGGCGGCGGTGGCGCCCGCCGACAGCGCGCACAGCAGCCACGTACCGCCGAGCCCCCACATCCTTGATCGTCGTCCTGATCTCACCGTTCGGTCCGTACGGGACGGTAGACCGCCCTGCTGTTGCTCGTCAACCTTCCCCCGGAGGCGGCTTGTTCGGAGCGGCACCAGCGCGTACACTCCGCCGCGTGTTTCCGCCTACCGCGGCCGGGCGGACAGGGGCGATAAGGGGCTAATCCGCGAAGGGTGATGTGAAATGAAGAAGACGCGGCTTTTCGGGAGCAACCGAAACCTGAAGGTGCTGCTGCTGGCGCTGGTCGCGGTCGGATCGGCGGGTCTTGCGCTCGTGGCGTACGGGACGAATCTGCTCCGCACGCTCGACCTCAACACGATGAACACCCGGTTCGCGCTCCGCGGCAATCAGCGCCCGAACCACAACATCCTGCTGGTGAACCTCGACGCCACCAGCCTGTCCCAGATCCCGCAACAGTGGCCGTTCCCGCGCGCGATTGACGGCAAGGTGCTCAGCAACATCAACGCGCAGCACCCCAAGGCGATCGCCTTCGACATTCAGTTCAGCCAGCCGAGCTCGCAGGGACAGAACGACGAGCTCGCATTTCTGAAAGCGATCGGCAACGCGACAAAGTCCGTCGTGCTGTCGTGGACAACCGACGACCCATCGACCGGCGTCGTGCAGATTTTCGGGATCGCCCAGACCCAGAAGGCGCTCCGCCAAGCCGGGGTCGAGCCCGCCAATGGCGTTTTCCCGGACGAGCCGGGTGGCTTCTACCGCCAGATGCAGTACTCGATCAACAAGCTCGACACGTTCGCGGTCGTCACCGCGGGCGTCGCCACCGGCCACCAGATCAAGCCGTTCTCGGGTGAGAAGTGGATCGACTTCGCAGGACCCTCGAACACGTACCCGTCTGTCTCCTACGCGCAGGCGTATTACGGCACGACGACCGGCACCAAGACCGGACCAAAGCTTCCATCGAACACGTTCACCGGGAAGATCGTCGTGATCGGAGCGAGCGCTCCGGTGCTGCTCGACATCCACCCGACGCCGACCGACTCAGCGATGCCCGGCCCCGAAGTCCAGGCGAACGCGATCAACACGGTGCTAAATGGCTTCCCGCTGGCCTCGGTCCCCGGTTGGGTCGACGTCCTGCTGATCGTGCTGCTCGCGGTGGCGGTGCCGCTCGTCAGCCTCCGTCTCCGCCCGGTGCTCACGATCGCGATCGCGGTCGGCCTCGGCATCGTGTTCGCGGTATTCGTGCAGGTCGCGTTCAACGCCGGCTGGGTCGTGTCGTTCGTGTATCCGCTCGGGGCGCTCGTCCTGAGCGCGATCGGCGCGCTGTCGGTGCAGCTCATCACCGAGGCGTTCGAGCGGATTCGCACCGTCGACCTGTTCGCCCGGTTCGTTCCCGAGGACGTCGTCGACGAGGTGCTCAAGAGCGCCGGCGGGCTCAGGCTCGGCGGCATCCAGCGCGAGGGGACCGTCATGTTCACCGACCTGCGCGGGTTCACCTCGTTCTCGGAGTCGCTCACCCCCGCCCAGGTGATCGATGTCCTGAATCACTACCTGAGCGAGATGAGCGACGCGATCCTCGACAACGGCGGGACCCTGGTCGCGTACATGGGCGACGGGATCTTCGCCGTGTTCGGGGCGCCGCTCGCGCAGCCTGACCACGCCGACCGCGCGTTGCGCACGGCGCGGGAGATGCTCGAGACGCGCTTGCCCCGCTTCAACGAGTGGATCCGCTCGCAGGGACTCGGCGACGGCTTCCGGATGGGCATCGGGCTCAACAGCGGGAACGTGATGTCCGGTCACGTCGGCTCCGAGCGCCGGGTCGAGTACGCCGCGGTCGGCGACACGACCAACACCGCGTCGCGCATCGAGGGCCTCACCAAGGGGACTCCGCACCAGTTGTTGCTGTCCGATTCCACGCGCGAGTCGCTCGTCGTCCCGGCCGACGATCTGGTGTTCGTCGACGAGGTCGACATCCGCGGCCGGATCGCGAAGATGAAGCTGTGGGGGTTGGACGAGAGCAAACCTGCCGCTGCCGAGCAGGCGGTTGGCGCCGCTGAAACTGCTGGATAGCTTCTGCGGGCGCGCGAGACGATCGGGCGCCGGCAAGTGTTCGCTATACGTACGTTTGTCGAGTCGCCTGGACGCCGGTAACGGATCGGCGTGCGCGTCCGTTAATGACCTCACGATGGAAAACTTCACGATCACGCACCAGGAGGTCGACGACCGGACCTGCGTCGTGACCGTCGAGGGTGATCTCGACCTCGCCTCGGCGCCGCAGCTGAAGCGGGCGCTCGTCGAACTGCTCGGCAAGGGCTACAGCCGCTACGTGCTCGAGCTCTCGCAGGTCACCCACATGGACTCGATGGGGCTCGGCGTTCTCGTCGGGTTCCACAAGCGCCTGGATGACGGGGCGCGCCTGGCGCTCGCCTGCGTTCCGCCCAAGCAGCGCAAGCTGCTCGAGCTGACCGGGCTCGACACCCGCTTCGACAGCTTCGCGACGCTCGACGACGCGCTCACCGAGCGCGGCGGGAACGTGGTGCCGTTCTGCACCGACTCCGCGATGGCGCTCGGCCTGGCGTCCACCGCGATGCCGTTCGCGAGCTCGCGGCGGGCCGAAGCACTCCGCTGGCTGCGGATCCTCCGCCTGCACGGCGAGGCGGCGCGCGTCCTGTGCGCGCTCGGCGTCGGCGAGACGCCGCTGCCGGACGGCAATACGGGCGACGAAGACGAACTGCTCGCCTCAGCGACGCGCGGCGACCGCGACCCAGTCGGGAGCGTCAGCGAGCTCGCGGCCCGGATCGCACGCAAGCGCGGCGCCGCGACGGTCGGAACCGGCGACATCCTCGTCGCGGTGATGCGCTTCTACGGCTCGGACTTCGATCTCGTGCTCGCGGCGCACGGCACCGACCGCGACGAGGTCATCGGCCGGCTCGACGCCGCCGCCTGACGCGGCTCGCGTCGGGGCTCAGCCTCCGCTTCGTCAGGCCGGGCTCAGGCGGGCGGCGGCCCGGTCGGAATCTGGAACACTCCCGACGGGCTCGGCGCGCGGCGGAGCTCCTCCGGGATCTCGATCACCGCCGCCGAGAACTTGCGCGCGAGCGGCGGCGGACCGCCCTCGGCGAGCTCCGGCGTGAACGCGGTTATCGCCAGCGGCACGTACTCGGGCGCCACCGACCAGTCGGTCGAGCGGAACTCGCCGGCATTCTCGATCCAGCTGAGCGACAGCAGCGGCAGGATCACGACCTTGGTCCAGATCGCGATCACCCACGTGATCCAGTACTCGAAGATCGGCTCCCAGTCGGACGCGAAGTGAATGCCCTTCAGCGTCTTCGCCGCGAGGTAGACGAGGATGAACTCCCCGACCGCGAGCACGAACGTCAGCCACGGCGGCTGCCACCGGATGATGAACGGGTAGAACGCGGTGTCGAGCGCGACGCCGATAACGAAGTAGAGGCCGATCAGGATGATCCAGCTCGGGTTCTGAGTGATCAGCGAGACGATCGTCCAGATGATCGCGGGGATGATCAGGATCGCCCATCTGGTCTGGACGCGGCCGAGGACGGTTGGACACATGGCGGCCTCCCCTCTACGCGAGCTGCTGGGTCGGGGACACTGTGCTTAGCGCCGCTGCCACGTCTTTGCCCATCGAGAACTGGATCGACAGCCGGGACGGGAACGACCGCTTTTTCAGCTTCTCGGCGCGGGCGCAGTCTGCGACGAACCGCCGCGAGATGAACTTCAGGCCGGCGATCGTGTCGCCGTGCGGAATCACATTGTTGGCGATCAGCCCGTTGCAGCACAGCCGTGACTCGGGCAGGTCGAGGCCAGGGATGCCGCAGTTGGTCTGGAGCGGGATCTTCCCGTTGACGACCGGCACCTTGTAGAACTCGACCAGCCGGCGGAGCAGCGGGATCGTCAGCACCGACTTGTTGAACCCGGTGCCCGCGGTGACGCCCGTGATGTCGAGCCACCCGGGATCCTCGCCGTGATCGCTCTTGACGTAAACGCGCAGCCCGGCCCGCCCCGGCTCGACCTTGTCGATCTCGCCGACGACCGCGTCGAACCGTCCCTCCTGCTGGCCGACCTTGATCCGCGAGAGCCACTGACGGCGGTCGGGCCGCGTCCCACGCAGGACCTGACCGAGGAACTCGATCCGCTGGTCGAACGGAAGGCGCGTGTACGCATCGATACCGACCGACTCGAACAGGCATCGAGGAACGTTCAGATCCTGGGTATCGGGCTGCGGGCTCCGCGTCAGCGCCAGCACCGATCCGCCCGCGTCGATGATGTTCGCCCACTCGTTCACCGAAGCGATGCCCGCGCCGAGCACGATGTAGCGGCCGCCCTGCGCGTACTGCTTGGGCTCATACGCCTGCACGATCCGGTCGGCCAGCGCCGGATCCTTGCGCGCCTTCGCCAGCACGGGCGGGAACGCCAGCGGACCGTGGCCCGGTGACAGGTGAACGTGCTTTGAGCGGCCGATGAAGTTCGCCTGCTCGTCGTACATCACGAAGTGGGGCATCGGCTTCATCTGTCGTTGGAGCCACCCGACCCGCTTCGGGATCCGCGCTTGCTCCCAACCGGTCCGTCGAGCGACGACCGTGGCCTCGGTCAGGATCTCGGGCACGCCCGGGTTGTACTTGCGCCGGGTCGTGCGCCACAGCGGCTTGAGCGACCTGTGCGACCAGGCGTCGAGCTGGGCGAACGTCGGCCAGTCGGGCGCGAGGAAGTGCGACTCGGACTCCGAGCGCAGAACGGTCTGCCCCAGGTTGTACGCGTACTGCTGATAGGTGCCGACCGGGTTGTCGCTCGGCCCGAAGACCGAAAGCTGATCCTGGTCGAAGCCGAGATAACGGGCGGTGGTGTGGACTAGGAGTGAACCGAAGCCGTCGCCGATAGTGGCGATTACTGAGTCTCGTGGTGCTGTCGCTGGCATGGCGCGCACCCTAAGCGAACAGCGTCACGCGCGCAAGGGTCGGAAGGGGCTGTTTCCAGCGCGTTCATCAAGCAACCCCCCGTTTGTCGAGGTGCCGTTGCACGAACCCCGGCTTGAACGATATGCTCGCGCCCGTGGCGGGCGAGATCAACCTCGAAGTGATTGAGGGACCGGATGCGGGCAAGCAGATCGCGGTCGATCGCGCGATCGTGATCGGTCGCGATCCCGGGTCGGACTTCGTGCTCGAGGACGGAGAGGTATCGGGTCAGCACGCCCGCATAACTCCCGCGCCCGACGGGTCGGCCACGGTCGAGGACCTGGAGTCGGCCAACGGCACGTTCGTCAATCAGAACGAGCTTGAAGGCCCGGCGCGGCTCGACCCCGGCGACGAGCTGTTGGTCGGCATCACCCTGCTCCAGCTGCGCACCGTGGATGACCTCAGAGCGCGAGGGTCCGGAGTGATCCAGCTCCCACCGGGTATGGCGATGGCTCCGCGCGAGCCGACCTATATCAATCCGGCGGTACGGCAAGTCGAGCAGGCGACGCCGGTTTCGGAGCCGAGCTCCTTCCCCACCGTGGAGAAGTACCTCGACATCAAGGTGCGCAAGCGGGCGCAACTCGCGCCTCTCGCGCTCTTCACGCTCGTGGCGATCGCACTCATTCTCTATTTCTCATTGAAGTAGCGAGGCTGCGGCTGCGCGCCTACCCGGCGGCGCGGGCGGTTTCGACACGTGGTCGCAGGCGGCGGTGATCGACCGCGAGCACCGCCGGCCAGGCGGCGCCGCCTCCGCACGCAGTGCACTGCCAGCGCCGGCGATCAACCGCGAGCGCTGCCGAGAGCGCCCGCTCGTAGCTAACAGCCAGATGGCAGCTGGTTACGAATGCTGTGAGAAGTAAATGACCAGCGCGATCGCCACGATCATGACCGTGCCGAACGACAGCGCCACCGGCACCCAGGATCGCGAAGCGACTCCCGGCTGTTTGCGCGAGCGCTGGGGCGGACGGAACTCGCCGACCACCGGTTGCACGGGTGGCGCCAGGGCGGGCGGCGTCGCCGTTGCGGTGGCACCCGCGAGCGCCGCTGGTGCCGGCGCGGCGCCGGTGTCCGTGATCGCGGGACTGACACGCGTGATGTTGCGCGGTTGGATCACGTCCGCGCTTGGGTCAGACACCGGCAGCACGCCCTCCACGACGAGCACGGTTGTGCCTACCTTGATCTCCGCGCCGCCGCCGAGCAGCGTCGGTTCGGCGATGCGGGTGCCGTCCACGAACGTTCCGTTGGTCGAGCCGAGGTCCTCCACCTGCAAACGGTTTGCGTGGCGGCGGACGACCGCATGACGCCTCGACATTTCCTCGTCGTCGATCGCGAGGTCGCTGTCCTCGCGGCCGATGACGACTTCTTCGTCCACATCAACCGTCAGACCAGCGTTGGGCCCACTCACTACACGCAGCCGTGCCATAGCGTGGCGCAGCCTACCGATGACGACGGATTGCTGCAAGGAGGTTCGGTCAGCACAACGACGAACCCCTCGCGGTACAGTCCGCCCATGAGTCCGGCGATTGCCCGCTTGGAGGTGGTGGCAGGGCGGGCGATCGGAATGTCCATCCTGCTCGACGACGAGTTGCTGATCGGGCGCCACGCCGACGGCGCCGGTCGGCTGGCGGACGACGAGGAGATCTCCCGGTCGCATGCGCGCATCAGCTTGGACCGCAGCGGCTTCTGCGCGATCGAAGACCTCGGCTCGACCAACGGATCGTTCGTCAACGGCCTGCGTGTCAGCGGCCCGCAGACGCTGTCGGTCGGCGACACGATCGAGGTCGGCGGTACCACGCTCGTCGTCCGCGAGCTTCCGATCCCGGCCTCCGAGCGCTCGCTCAAGGCGGTGCCACCGCAGCCGACCCAACCACCCGGGAGACAGCCCGCGCCGCTGCCGGCGAGCCAGGCGACGCCGCTCGCTGCCTCGGGGCGCTCGGATCGGGCCTTGGGCTCCGACCAGCCCGCGGCACCGCGTCCCGGCGGACAGGCTCCCGACCCCAAGACCGACCCCAAGACCGACCCCAAGACCGAGCCCAAGCTCAACGCCGGGCCGGTGAGCCTCTCGCTGAAGCTCCACATCGACTTCTCCGCCGGCAAGGCCACGGTCGCGGTCGACGACGGCAAGGATCCGCTCCAGCTCGAGTTCGACGGCGACGCCTGGCGCCCCGCCTCGTCGGCCTGATCGATCCGCGGCTCAGGCCCCGGGCGGCGAGGTCAGCAGGCGGTAGCCGCCGCCGTGGAACACGAGCGGCGTTCCGTTCTCACTCGTCCCGATCTCAAGCACCTCGCCGATGAAGATGAGGTGATCACCGGCTTCATGCGTGGAATGCAGACGGCAGTCCATCGACGCGGCTACGCCCTCGAGGATCGGCGAGCCGCTCGGCCCGAACCGGTGGTCCACCTCGGCGAACGCGTCGCGCCCGCGTGGCCGATCGCGCGAGGCGAAGTATCGCGACAGCGGCTCCTGATCCTGGCTCAGGATGTTGACCGCGAACACCCCGTTGGCGCTGATGTGGTCGGCGCCCTCCGACGGGCTGATCACGCACACGAGGATCAGCGGCGGGTCGAGCGACACCGAAGAGAACGCGTTGGCGGTCATCCCGTACGCGTGCTCCTCGCCGCGCGTGGTGACCACGGTCACGCCGGTGGCGAACGCCCCCACCGTGGCGCGGAACTCCTTGCTCGAGAATGTCTGTACGGCCACGGCCCCGCCGCCCCGCTAGCCCGCGGACCCGCCGAGGCGGCCCCGGATGATCTGGTCGAAATCGCGGGTCGTTCCGAGCGCCTGGGCGACGACGGTGCGGAACGCATCGCCGTCGATCACCACGAGTTTCGTCGGCTTCGTCGCACGCGCGCTGGTACCGCGCGGCTTATCGAACAGGATCGCCATCTCGCCGTACAGGTCGCCCGGCCCGACCGTCGACACGGTCTCCGTGCTGCCCTCGTCCTCGCGCGTGACCTCGAGTTCCCCATCGACCACGATGAAGAACTTGTCGGCCGGTCCACCCTGCCGGGCCACGACCGAGTCGGCGGCGGCATCGACCAGCTGTAGCGACGCCGAGATCGTCTGCGCGGTCTGCGTCGGGAGCCCGCCGAACACGCTGTAGGAGCGCTCGCGGTGGAACTCGGCGCCGAACACGCCCTCGGGCGAGCGGCTCGAGGTCTTCTTGTTGTCGATGAACTGGATCTCGGTCGGCGTGATGCGGAAGAACGAGATGCTCATCGTGGCGCCGGGCGCGAGCGAAGGGAACTTATCTCCGAACAGCGCCGCCACCCGCGCGATCTGCTCGCCGCTCAGCAGCACCGAGCACTCCCCGACCCCCTGGACGCCGCGGGTCTGATTGAGGTCGGTCGTGTACTCGTCGATCGTGAACGCCACCATCGGGTTCTGCTCGATGTGCCGCGCGCTCTCGGTGGTGGCGCGCGACCAGAAGTACAGCGATGGGCCTTCGTTGACATACAGGAACGTGGCGGCGTGCGGCGCGCCGGTCGGCGACGCGGTCGCCAGCGTCAGCGTGCTCTGCTCCCCGATGTAATCCAGGACAGGGCCCGGTAGCTCCTGCTCGGTCGTGCTCATCCGCAAATCTCCTTATCCGAGGTCTCGCCCTCGATCCTAAGGGTTTGGTCGCGAAGAAGCCAGCCGAGCGCGAGGCACGCTTTCCCCACCTCCAGCAGGCTCAGGATCCCGCGAGCAGAGCGACTAGGAACAGCGCGAGAAAGTGAAACGCCTGATCGAGCACCGCCCCGAGCGCAGGGTTCTCGTTGAGGTCGGCTCCCTTGATCACACGTGCGTAATTCGTGAGCAACCGTCCGTCGTCCTGGATCATGTGTGGGATCGCGATCAGCGCCGCCACGCCGATCACTCCCCAGTGCATGCTGCTCCACAGCCAGATCAGCGCAGGGACGAACGCAAGCGTGTAAGTCGCGATGTGCGACAGCAGCGCTCGTCGCCTCACGCCGGGGCCGGACAGCCCTCCGCGCTTGTTCATCGCCTCCCACTCGGTCTGGAGCAAATAGTCCCCGACTTCGTGGGACACGAAGAACACCGCGAAGACCTCAACCCAGGGCATGCGGTGGAAGCTATCTCACTGACAGATGACCGAACGCTTACGTCGAGCTTGGGGCCTCACCGACCCGCGAGCTCGCTATCTCGCGCCGGCGCGCCCAGTTCGATCTGCTGCTCGGCGCGGATGATGTGCATGACGGCGTTGATCAGAGCCAGATGGGTGAAGGCCTGGGGGAAGTTACCCAGGTGACGCCCGGTCCCGGCGTCGATCTCCTCGGCGTACAACGCCAGCGGGCTCGCGAACGACAGCAGCTTCTCGCACAGCCCGCGCGCCCGTCCGATCTCGCCGATCTCGGCCAGCGCCGAGACGAGCCAGAACGAGCAGATCGTGAACGTGCCCTCCTCGCTCGCGAACCCGTCGTCGGTCTGCCCGACGCGATAGCGCAGCACGAGGCCGTTCTCGGTCAACTCGTCGGCGATCGCGAGCACGGTCGCGCGGATCCGCGGATCGTTCGCCGGGAGGAACCGGACCAGCGGCATCATCAGCTGCGACGCGTCGAGCGCGTCGGTCTCGTAGTGCTGCACGAACACGCCCCGCTCGTCGACCCCGTTCGTACAGATGTCGGCGTGGATCTCGGCCGCGGCCTCCTCCCAGCGCGTCGCCATCCGCTCGTCGTTGCGGATGCGCGCCAGCCGCGCGCCCCGATCGGCGGCGACCCAGCACATGAGCTTCGAGGAGGTGAAGTGCTTGGGGTCACCTCGCACCTCCCAGATCCCGCGGTCGGGATCGCGCCACTTGGCCAGAGCGCTCTCGACCTGGCGCTTGATGATCGGCCACAGACGGTCGGGCAACTGGTCGCGGGAGCGCGTGTGGAGATAGATCGAGTCGAGCACCGCGCCCCACACGTCGTGCTGCGCCTGGTTGTAGGCGCCGTTGCCGATCCGCACCGGCCGCGACTGCTCGTAGCCGGACAGGTGCGCCAGCTCCTGCTCCTCGAGCTTTGACTCGCCCCCGATCCCGTACATGATCTGGAGCTGTCCCTCCTCGGCCTCGGCCATGTCGGCGACGAAATAGAAGAAGTCGTTGGCCTCCTCCTCGAACCCGAGTGAGTACAGCGCCCACAGCGTGAACGTCGAGTCGCGGATCCAGGTGTAGCGGTAATCCCAGTTGCGGTCGCCGCCGGGAGCCTCCGGCAGCGAGGTCGTCGAGGCGGCGATCAGCGCTCCCGACGGCGCGTACGTGAGTCCCTTGAGCGTCAGCGCGCTGCGCTGGAGGTGCGTCCGCCACGGGTGATCGGGGAACGTGCCGTGCTTGAGCCACTCCTGCCAGAAGCGCTGGGTGCGGGCCAACCGCTCGAGCGCCTCCTCGTAGGTCGACGGCATCCCGTGCTCGGACCAACCCAACGCGACGAACGCGACGTCGCCCTCTCGCATCGTGGTCCTGGCCCGCGCCCGCGGACCCTCGAAGCCGAGGCGCAGATCGGTGACCATCGTCAGCTGGAGGTTCATTCCCTCCGATCGCGCGACCGCCTCGCCGTAGCCGGTGCCCGTGTACTCCCAGTCGACCGCCAGGCCGCCGTAGTCGAACGCCGGCTCGCACTCGAGCTTGATCTCGGCCGAGCCCTGTACGCACTCGATCAGCCTGAGCAGCACGTGGTCGGCGTCATGGTCGGTGGGCGAGCGCCGGTGGCTGTGGGACCGCTCGTCGTCGTGGTGCCACGGCCCGATGCACAGCGCGTCGCGCACGATCACCCACCCCAGCCGCGTCTCCCAGCTCGTCTCGAGCACCATCGTGCCCGGGATGTAGCGCCGGCCGGCCGGGACGTTGACGTCAGCCGGGCCCACCCGGAACCCGCCGGCGTCGCGATCGAGGATCGCCGCGAACACGCTCGGCGAGTCCATCCGCGGCAGGCACAGCCACTCGACGTTCCCGTTCGGGGCGACGAGAGCGGTCGTCTCGCAGTCCGACAGGAACCCGTAGTCGCCAATCGGCGGGAACGCGCTTGACCGAATCCCTTGATCGCTTTGAGCCCCCGACATCCGGCCGCGATTCTGCTGTGGTCACGCGGACGTGTCAAGGTATGCTCGCGCGGGACCAGGGGAGCGGAAAGAACAAGTGCCACCGCAAATGAGTTCGATCGACGTCATCGCCTCGGCGCTCGAGCCGGTGACGCCCGCGCTCGGCCGGATGAGCTCCCCCGACGGCGCGATCACGCTGATGCTGAGCGACATCGCGGACGCCGACGTCGCGGCGCAGGACCTCGGTGCCGAGCGTTGGGAGCAGCTCGTGCGCGACCATCACCTGCTCGTCGAGCAGATCCTCGCCCGCCACGACGGACAGGTCGCGAAGTTTCAGGGCGACGGCTTCCTCGCCTCGTTCGGCAGCGCCCACTCGGGGCTGCACGCGGCGGTCGATCTGCAGCGAACGTTCACGAGCGCTCCCGCCGACGACGGATCGCTGTCGGTCCGCGTCGGGCTCCACTCGGGGTTCGTGATCGGCAATCCTGAGCAGATGATGGGGCGCAACGTCGTGCTCGCGGCGCGGATCGCCGCTCAGGCCAAGGGCGGCGAGATCCTCGTCTCCTCAGCCGCCAAGGAGTACACCGCGACCGACCCGAGCTTCCAGTTCGAGGAGCGCGGCGAGTTCCACTTCAAAGGGCTGCTCGGCGAGCACGTCGTGTACTCGGTGAGCTGGAAGTAGCTCGGGCGGCGACTATCAGCCGGCAGCGGCGGTAAGCATGCGCGCGTACTCGCCGGCGGTCTGCGGCCGCTTGGCGGCGTCCTTCTCGAGCGCGCTCAGCAGCGTGGTCACGAACTCGTCCGACATCTCGGGCCGCTTGCTCCGCGGGTCCGGAGGTGGGTCCTGCAGGTGCGCCCACAGGATTCGCATGCCCTGCACCTCGGCGAACGGCGGTTGCCCGCACATGCACTCGTACATCACGCACCCGAGCGCGTAGATGTCGGTGGCGGCGGTGACCGGCTCGCCGCGGATCTGCTCGGGCGCCATGTAGTCCATCGACCCGAGCGCCTGGCCGGGCAGCGTCAACAGGCTCCCCTGGGTGTCCTTGGCCAGGCCGAAGTCGGTGATGTACGCGCGGCCTGACGCGTCGAGCAGGATGTTGGCGGGCTTGACGTCGCGGTGCACCATCCCGGCGGCCCAGAGCGCCTCGAGCCCCGCGGCCACGTCGGTGCAGATCCCGACCGCGGTCTGAGCGTCGAGCGTGCCGTCACGCTTGAGCTTGTCGTCGAGCGACATGCCGGCGCCCTCTGGGCCCTCGATGAACCGCTGCGCCATGTACGGCACGCCGTCGACCTCGCCCGTATCGAGCACCGGGACGACGTTGGGATGATTTACCGTCTGGGCGATCCGGGCCTCGCGATAGAACCGCCGTCGAAACGTCTCGTCGCGCGCGTAGTCGTCCTTGACCAGCTTAAGCGCGACGCGTCCGCCGTCGGGCCCGGTCGCCGTGTAGACCTTCCCCATCCCCCCTTCTCCAAGCAGGTCGTCCACGCTGTATTCGCCTATCTGGCTGCCGATTCGGGGGTCGCTCACGCTCATCGCTCACTCAATGATCGGTCTGGGGGACACTGCGAAGCGCTCATCATAAAGCTCCGTCGGCAGATCGTTATTGGGAGCACGTCCGCCCGCCCGTCGGATGGGCCCGCGCGCCGTTAGGCGAACCCCTAACGGTGGCTCGCTGCCGCGCCCCCCGCCAGTAGAATCATGCTGCTTTGCTAGAGGATGGCACGATCGTTTCCGGGTATCGCATCGACGGAATACTCGGGGAGGGAGGCATGGGGGCCGTCTACCAGGCCACGCAGCTGTCACTGCAGCGCGTCGTCGCGCTCAAACTGCTCGCGCCGCACCTCAGCGATGACCCCGGGTTCCGCGCCCGCTTCGAACGTGAGGGGCAGGTCCAGGCCGCGCTCGACCACGAGCACATCGTCGCCGTCTACGAGGCCGGACAGAGCGAGTACGGCCTGTTCCTCGCGATGCGGCTGATCGCCGGGCCGACACTCAAGCGGCTGATCCTCGACGACGAGCTCGACCCGCGTCGGAGCGTGCGGTTGCTCGCCCAGGTCGCGCATGCGCTCGATGCCGCCCACGCGGCGGGGCTGATCCACCGCGACATCAAGCCGCAGAACATCCTGATTGACAAGGGCGACCACGCCTACCTGGCCGACTTCGGGCTGATCAAGGCCCCGGACGAGGCGCGACTCACGGGAACCGGACAGTTCATCGGCACGATCGACTACGTCGCCCCCGAGCAGATCCAGGGCGACCCCGCGACGCCGGCGAGCGACTGCTACGCGCTTGCCGGAGTCCTGTACGAGTGCCTCACCGGCGAGGTCCCGTTCCCCAAGCCGTCCGAGGCCGCCACGCTGCACGCCCACGTCATGTCGCCGCCCCCGACGGTCAGCGAGCGCCGACCTGACCTGCCCCCCGCGCTCGACGGCGTGATCGCGCAGGGAATGGCCAAGGACCCGTGGTCACGGCCCGCGCACGCGGCCGAGTTGATCCAGGCGGCCTCCCGCGCGCTGTCCTCTAGCGCGTCGAGCCTCGACTTGCCCGCCCAGACCAACCACCGCGAAGGCACCGACGACCATCGGAACCGGGTTCAGACGACCCAGGTCGCCGCGGTCGAGCAGAGCGGCCGATCGCAGCCGAGCCAGCCCGGGGCGGCGGCAGCCGAGGAGCGCGCTGCCGCCCGCTCGCAGATGACCAGGCCGGTCAGCCGGCCCGTGATCACGCCGGCGCCACCGCCGGACAGCGAGCCCGCGACTGAGCCAGATCCCGCGCCCGCGGCTGCGGCCACACCCACCCCGGCCCCGACGCGGCTCGGCGAGCTTGCCCCGCGGCTGCTCGCGCTGATCGCCGCGCTCATCGCCGGCGCATTCGTCATCGGCCTCATCATCGGCCTGATCGTCCACTGATGCCGGGGAATCCTTGTTTCCGCCGGGCGATTTGCCGTCCCACTCCTGTGGGCAGCCCAAAACTGGCCGCCTGGACTAAGTCTTGCGAGATTTCGGCAGCCTGGGATAGACTGTGAGGGCGGGCCAGTCTACACTGCCAGGGGGTAGAGCGGATGGGGCAGGAACAAGGTGGAGTTTTGGCGACGCTTGATCGCGTGAACGAGCCAAGAACGCCCTCGCAGGTATTGGGGCGAACATTAAGAGGCCGGTACCGGGTCGTAGAGCCGATCTCCGCTGGCGCCATGGGCCAGGTGTACCGCGCGGTCGACATGGAGACCGACACCGAGGTCGCGCTCAAGCAGTGCACGAATCCGCACCACGACCAGCGGTTCGAGGCCGAGGCCCGGCTGCTGTCGAGCCTGGGGCATCCGCGAGTCGTGCGCGTGACCGACCACTTCTCCGCACCGTCCGGCCAGTACCTGGTGATGGACCTGGTCCGCGGGATCGATCTCGGCGTGCTGCTCAAGCAGCGCGGCCAGCCGGGGCTTCCCGTCGATCAGTCGATCGAGTACACGCGCCAGACCTGCGAGGCGCTCCAGTACGTACACGACCAGCAGATCGTGCACCGCGACGTCAAGCCGCAGAACCTGATCCTGAGCGAGGCCGGCGTCGTGCTGGTCGACTTCGGGATCGCGCGGCTGCTCGACGAGGTCGAGGAGCAGGGCACGGTCGGGATCGGGACGCCGCGGTTCATGGCACCCGAGGTGTTCGCCGGCGGGAACGTGTCGGCACGCACCGACGTGTTCAGCGTCGCCGCGACGCTCTGGACTCTGCTCGCGGGCCGGCCGCCCGTGTACGCCGATCCGACGAAGCTTTCGACGGTCAACGCCGACGTAACGCCCGAACTCGAGCGGACGATCGCCGCCGGCCTCGAGATGATCCCCGAGCGCCGCGTCGCCTCCGTATCGGCGTTCGCCAAGGCGCTCGGCGCGCCGTTGCGCACCGAGACCGGCGTCTCGCTCGCGGTCTCGATCGACGATCCGGACGCCTCGCGCGGGCTGATGGAGGCCGTCGTGCACACCGCCGCCGGCGTATTCGGCGCCGCCGCCGCCTCGATCGCCCTGGTCGACGAGACCACCGGCGAGCTCGTCTACCAGTCAGCCTGGGGTGCCGGCGCCCGCGAGATCGTCGGCGTGCGGCTCCCGCCGGGCGCGGGCATCGCCGGCCAGGTCGTGCAATCAGGAGCCCCCGAGGCGGTGCCCGACTGCCGCACCGACCCGCGCTTCGCCGCCCGGATCGCCGAGGGCACTGGGTACGTGCCGTACACGATGCTGATCGTCCCGCTCGAGCGAGCCGGCCGGCCGATTGGCGCGCTGTCGATCCTCGATCGACGCGACGGGCGGGCCTACCGCAACGACGATCTCGAGCCCGCCGCCCTGTTCGGCGACCTCGCGGTCAAGGCGCTCGACGTCACGCCGAACTCGTTCACGAGCCTCGGCATGACGTCGCTCGGGCAGTCCCCGCGGCAATAGCGCAGGCGCGCCATTGCAGCCGCTTCCGCACAACCGTGCGGCTTGCGCCCTACCCAAAGTTGCTGTAACGTCGCGGCGGCTCGGGGCCGAGGCTGAGCGAAAACGGAAAATCGCGCGCCACCTTACCGGGGGGTACATGAAATGACGGGGCTGGTTGGTTCTCTGATCCGGCGTATCGCCGGAGGCTTTGGCGTGCTCGCGGTGGTGGCGCTGATCGCGGCGCCGGCGGCGCTCGCGAACGACGACACGATCACCGCGACGGCGACCGTCCAGTTCTCCGGCGTGGTCGATAACCTCGCGTCGTGCACACCGCGGCACGACGGCGACGATCGACTGGGGCGATGGCACCACGGACTCGCCCGGACGGTGAGGCGGCTACCATCGCCGCCAGCACGTTCCGATCAGCGGCACGCACACCTACGCCGCCACCGGACACGCTCCGACGGGCACGGTCACGATTACCGGGGCGCAACTGCAACGGCGGCGACTGGCGCCACGGACACGTTCACGGCGAACGTCGCCGCGCCGCCGGCCCAGTTCACGGAGTGCCCGGCGGTGTTCGACAACACCGGCTGCCAGTACCTGATCACGGTCAACAACGGGACTGAAACCGTCCTGAACGACCCCAACCAGGGCCCGTACGAGGGGGCGGACGACTCGCTGATCGGCGTGCTCAACAACTCGTCGTCGCCGGTCTCCGAGCTCCCGCTCGCGGTCCCGGGCTCGGACCTGTTCGGCTTCGACGGCGACGGCATCTGCGACGCCGGCGGACCACCCGATCCCATCCGGGTGCGCCCCTCAGCCCGGCACGCCGGCCGGCACTGACTGTACCCAGGGCGCCGGCGGCACGTGCGCCTTCCCGGTTCCGTCCGGGGAGCCCGCCGGCTACATCGAACCGGCGGGGCTCGTCCGGGGTCCCGCAGAACGGCTACGAGGGTCCGACAACCTGGTTCTCGAACGTGAGCACGGACACGAGCTCGGGCGTGGTCCACTTCTCGCCGGCGATCCCACCGGGCGGATCGACCTACTTCAGCCTCGAGGAGCCGCCGGTCAACACGACGATCGGGGTCGGTGGCACCGCGCCGCTGCCCGGCGGGATGTCGCCGCCGACGGTCACCAGCACCGGCGCGAACTTCTCGGCGCTCGTGAACCCGAACGGGCAGGCGACGACCGCGCTACTTCCAGTACGGGCTCGACCTCAAATACAGCAAGCTCGGAGGCTCGGGACCCGACTACACGAACTCGACCCCGCAGCAGTCGTTCGCGGGCGACTTCAACGACCACTTCGTGAATGCGTCCGTGACGGGGCTTGTCCCGAACGCGCTCTACCACGTGCGTCTCGTGGCAACGAACGCCGCCGGCACCACGTTCGGCCCCGACATGACGTTCACGACCACGCACGGCGGCACGCCCGGCTCGCCCACGCTCGGGAAGACGTTCAACGTCTCGACGGTCAGCGGGCTCGTGCTGGTCAAGGTCCACGGCGTGTTCATCCCGCTGACCGAGCTCACCCAGATCCCGAAGAACACCGTGATCAACGCGCTGCACGGCACGCTGTCGCTGACCTCCGCGATCCCCGGCGGCCATCCCGCCGCCGACACCGCGGCCGCCAAGGGCAAGAAGCACAAGGGCAGCTCGAAGACCGCCACCCAGAAGGGCAACTTCGGCGGCGCGATCTTCAAGATCAGCCAGTCGACGGGCGGCGGGAGCAAGGGCCAGGTCACGCTCACGATCGTCGAGAACGCGTTCAAGGGCGCGCCGACGTACGCCACCTGCAAGAAGGGGAAGGCCGCCGACGCCACCGTGGCCAAATCCTCGAGCAAGAGCCTCCAGTTGCTGCACGCCAGCGCCAAGGGCAAGTTCACGACGAAGGGCCGCTACGGCGCAGCCACCGTGCTCGGCACCAAGTGGACGATCTCGGATCGCTGCGACGGAACGCTCATCCACGATGTGACGGACTCGGTCAAGGTGACCGACTTCGTCCACCACAAGACGATCATCCTGCACGCGGGGCAGAGCTATCTCGCCATGAAACCGTAAGCGGGGCCGTTAGCAGGCAGTCGGGTGCGTCGGACAGATAGATCGGGGGGACGGGCGATCGGGCGTGTAGCCGGCTTGGTCGTCGCCGGGCTGGTGGCCGCGTTGATCGTCGCGCCGGCGGCGTGGGCCCAGTCGCCCACGCCGTTCGTCGACATCCAGTCGGCGGGGCCGCTGAGCAACATCTACATCGGCAACGACCTCGGGTGCCAGGTCAGTGAGGGCGGGTTCTCGAGCACGGAGTTCTTCCCGAACGCCGCCGGGCCCGGCGACTGCGGGACGTTCGTCGACCTCACCAGCGACAACGTCGACGGTGGATTGTTCGGCCCTGACTTTGCCAACCACGCGGGTGGCACGCACACGACGTTCTCTCAAGGAGAGACGCCGTTTACCGCGTCCGCCGGGAATCAGACGCTCACAGGATCGGGCACGGCGGCCAGCCCATACGAGGTGACCACAACTGTGACGCTGACGTCGCCCGACGGGGAACATTCCGGTCACGCTCGAGGTCACCGAGGTCGACAGCTACGTCGTCGGAGACGACTTCTACCGGACGGACATCACGATCACGAACGTCGGCCAGGCGTCCGACGACAACGGAGGCTGGCTCTATCACGCCGCCGATTGCCAGCTCCGAGGGTCCGACACCGGGTTCGGAGCGTTCGAGCCGAACGCTGGCTCGCCGATCAATGCCGCCTGCACGCCAAACGTGCTTGGCAACCCACCTTCGGCGATCGAGGAGTTCGTGCCGATCACGAGCGGCAGCACGCTGGGAACAGTCGATCGTCCCGACGATCTGGACGAACCTCGACGACAGCGCGCTCAATGACAATTGCAACGATTGCCGGGCCACTGCGATGGACAACGCAGCGGGCATCGCTTACGCGTTCCCCGGGCTTGACCCCGGCGCGTCCTCGCAGACGTTCTCGTTCGAGACCCAGATCGTCGACACGGTCCCGACCGGCGGCCTGTCGCTATCGGGTACGGCCGCCACGCCCCTGAACACGACCGTCGCCACGATCTCTGACCCGAACACGAGCGCCATCGCGAGCGCGTATTCGGCGACGATCAACTGGGGCGACGGCTCGACTTCGGCCGGGACCGTCGCCGGCGGCAACGGCACCTTCACCGTGTCCGGTAGTCACCCTTACGCGAGTGCCCGGCACGTACCCGGTCGGGGTCACGATCAACTCCCTCGCCGACAACCTGGGGAGCTCGACCGTGACCGACTCGGCGACGATCACCGCGACTCCGGCCTCCGTTCTGACGGGCGCGCCGTCGGTCGGCCAAACGGCTGTCGGCTTCTCGGGCTCGGCAAATCCGAACGGTCTTCCGACCACGGCGGTGTTCCAATACGGGCTCGACCCGAAGTACACGCCCGGGGGCGGCCCGCTCGTCTACACGAACTCGACGTCAGCGCAGAACGTCGGCTCGGACTTCGCGAGCCATCAGGTGTCGGCGTCGGTGTCGGGCCTCGTGCCGAACGCGCTCTACCACGTGAGGCTGGCGGCCACCAACGCCGCGGGAACGACGTTCGGACCGGACGTGACGTTCACGACGGCGAAGGCGCCGGCGCCCGGCTCCCCGACGCTCGGCAAGAGCTTCAACGTCTCGCTCGTCAGCGGCGTCGTACTCGTCGAGGTCCACGGGGTTTTCATCCCGCTTACGGAGCTGACCCAGATCCCCAAGAACACGGTGATCGACGCGCTCCACGGGACGCTGACGCTGACCAGCGCCGCCGGCAGCCCGGCCCCGGCCCGCGACGCCGCCGCGAAGGGCAAGAAGCACAAGACCCCGACCCAGAAGGGCACGTTCTGCGGCGCGATCTTCAAGCTGAGCCAGGCCACGCGCGGCGCCGGCAAGGGCCTCGTCACGCTCGCGATCGTCGAGAACGCTTTCTCCGGGGCGCCAAGCTACGCCACGTGCAAGGCGCACAAATCTGCCGACGCCACCGTGGCCAAGGCGTCGACCAAGACGCTCCAGTTGCTCCACGCCAGCGCCAAGGGCAAGTTCACCACCAAGGGGAGATATAGCGCCGCCACCGTCCTCGGCACCAAGTGGACGGTCGCGGACCGCTGCGACGGCACCCTCACCCACGACATCACCGACTCCGTCGCGGTCACCGACTTCGTCCGTCACAAGACGATCGTGCTCCACGCGGGCCAGAGCTACCTCGCGAAACCGCGAAAATGACGGTGCAAGGACAGGAGGTCCGACCCATGACTGTTAGATCGGCGAGACTGCGACGGGGGCTCGCGATCACGGCCGCGGCTCTACTCGTGACGCTGATCCTGGCGTCGCGGGCCTTCGCGCAGGCCGACATCGCGTCCGCCGGACCGCTGACGGACATCACGATCGGAGACGACCTGTCATGTCAGGTCCAGGCCGGCGGATTTGACCAGTTCTTCGGTGACGCCCCCGGCAGTTGCGGAACCGCCGTGGTCGTGGGCGGCCAGTCCTACGGAATCTCGGCAGACAACGCCTTCCAGTCCGTTAGTCCCGCGACGCTCGCAGGCACCGGAACAGCACAGGACCCGTACACGGTGACGACCACGGTCGAGGCGCTTGACGCCAACGCCAGCCCGCTGGTCACCCTGACGGAGGTCGACAGCTACGTGGTCGGCAACGCTTACTACCGGACCGACATGACCGTGACCAACGTGAGCGGCAGCTCAATCCCGAACCTGATCCTGTACCACGCCGGCGACTGCTATCTCAATGGGGACGACTCCGGCTTCGGGTTCGCCGATGCTGCCAGCGGCACGGTCGCGTGCACACTCGACCCGAACAACTCGCCGGCGGGCCCGTTCATGGCGTTCGAGCCGATCACGCCGAGCGACCATTACATGGAGTCCGGCTACGGCACCGTGTTCGACGCCATCGATTCCCAAGCCGAATTTCCCAACACCGCCGACACTGAGGGTGACCCGAATGACCCGGGCAATCCGGAGGACAACGGCGAGGGGATCGATTGGGACACCGGGACGCTCGCTCCGGGCGCGCCGGAGACGTTCTCGATGTGCTCGGCGTTCGACTCCGGCTCGGTCGGCGCCCCCTGCGGCACGTCCGCGCCTCCCCCAGCGGCTCCCCCGCCGGCTCCTACGACAAGCGCGCCGACGGTTCTCGCCGCCAGCCCCGCCTCGGTCAACACGAACGGCGCCGGCGTGACCGGGTCGGTCGACCCCGGGGGCCTGGCGACCACGGCGTACTTCGAGTACGGGCTCGACCCGAAGTACACCGGCGGCGGTCCCGTGACATACCCCCAGTCCACTCCGGCGCAGTCGGTGGGATCGGACTTCTCGACCCACGCGGTGTCGGCGTCCCTGACCGGGCTCGTGCCCAACGCGCTGTACCACATCCGCCTCGTGGCCACAAATAGCGCCGGCACGACATTGGGGCAGGACGTGACCTTCTCCACCCAGGCCGCTCCGGCCCCGGCCCCTCCGACGCTCGGCCGCAGCTTCAACATCCAGCCGGTCACTGGAACCGTGCTCGTGCTCATCAACGGCAAGTTCGTGCCGCTGACCCAGGTCAGTCAGATCCCGAACAACACCGAGATCAACGCGCTCCACGGGACGATCAACCTGATCACCGCGGCCGCCGGCAGCGGCGGAGCGCGCGATGCGGCCGCCAAGGGAAAGAACCACAAGGGCAAGACCCCGACGCAATCCGGGAGCTTCGGCGGCGCCGTGTTCCGGCTGAACCAGACGACCGCGGGCAAGAACAAGGGTCTCACCACGCTTACGCTGGTCGAGAACGCGTTCAACGGAGCGCCGTCCTACTCGCTGTGCAGCAAGCACAAGGCCGCCGACGCCACCGTCGCCAAGGCCTCGGCCAAGACACTCCAGTTGCTGCACGCCAGCGCCCACGGTAAGTTCACCACGAAGGGGCGCTACGGCGCCGCCACCGTCCTCGGCACGAAATGGACGACGGCGGACCGTTGCGACGGCACGTTGATCCACGACATCACCGACTCAGTAATGGTCACGGACTTCGTCCGTCACAAGACGATCGTCCTCCACGCAGGGCAGAGCTACCTCGCCAAAGCACGAACGTAGAGATGAGGTCCGAATTGCGCAAGCTGCACGTTCACCTGACGAGCCGACTGGGCATCGCCGCCGCGGTCGTCATTGCCTTCGCCGTCTCGCCGGCGCTTGCGCAAGCTCAGGCCCCCGGGTCGCTGGCCCAGTTGGGTGGTTCGGATAGCTGCATCGCGGCCGGAGATTCGGAATGCCCGACCACCAACGGCACTGGCCTGTCCGGGAGCGGGGACCTAGCGGTGACTCCCGACGGCCAGAACGTGTACGTGATCGGTGAGAACGACGATGCGATCGCCGAGTTCACTCGCAATTCCAACGGCTCGCTTGCCGAGGTCGACTGCATCGCCGACATCGACGCCGAGGGCAGCACCTGCGACACCGCCAGCGCGGACGGACTCAACGGCCCTGACGCGATCGTGATCAGCCCGAACAGCGACAACGTGTACGTCGCCGCCCGCGACGACGACGGGAACAATGACATCGCCGAGTTCAAGCGGAACGACGACGGCACGCTGACCGAGTTGGGCTGCATCGCGGAAAGCTCGGATACCTCCAACTGCACCGATCACAACGCGAGCGGTCTCCAGGAGGTGGCCGTCGCGCTCGCGATGAGCCCCGACGGCGACAATCTCTACGCCGCCGATGAGGACGGCCAGGCGATCGCGGAGTTCTCCGTCAATTCGGACGGGACGCTGACCCAGCTGAGCGGAGCCAACGCCTGCATTCAGGACGCCAACGCCGACAGCGAAGAGTGCAGCTCGACCGCGAACGGGATCTCTGAGGTAAACGGGATCGTCGTGAGTCCCAACGGGCAGAACGTCTACACGTCGGGTTTTACGAACGGCGGCAACGAAGAAGGCACGATCGCAGAGCTCACTCGCAACCCCGACGACGGCTCCCTCAGCCAGGACGACCCCGTCGACTGCGTCCAGGATCCGGCGCTCGAGGACGAAGGGTGCGGCTCCACCGCCGTCGGGATCGACGGCATCTCGCAGCCCGTCATGAGCCCGGACGGCAAGAACTTGTACACGGCCTCGCAGTTCATCGGGGGACCGATCGCCGAATTCGCGGTCAACTCCGACGGTTCGCTTTCGCAACTCGCGGCTCCCAACGACTGCATCCAGGAAGTCGATAGCGGCCTCGGCTGTGGCACCGAGGGACAAGGGATCGCGAGCGGCTGGGAGCTGGCGATGAGCTCGGACGGCGAGGACGTGTACGCGGCCGCGCCCAACGACCAGTGCGACGACAACTGCGAGGACGTGGCGGAGTTCACCCGCAACGCCGATGGCACGCTCACCCAACTGGCCTCCCCGGACAACTGCATTCAGGACCAGGCCGCCGACGGCGACGAGTGCGACAACGAGAACGGACTCGGCCTCGGCGGCCAGGGCGTCGCGATCTCGTCCGACGGCACGAGCGTATACGTCACCGGGCAGAACGACGTCGCCGAGTTCGCCCGGACTCCCCCAGCCACCGTCACGATCTCGCTCGCGGGAGCGGGCAGCGGAGCCGTATCCGACGGGACCGGTGCGATCACCTGCCCGACGACGTGCTCGCATACATACGCGGCGGGTAGCCAGATCACGCTCACGCCGATCCCTAGTTCTGGATCGGCGTTCGCCGGCTGGAGCGGCGGCGGATGTTCGGGGACCGGCACCTGCCAACTGACGCTGAGCCCCGATACGGCGACAACGCATACGGCGGTGACGGCCACCTTCAACTCGGTACCGGCGCAGCAGACCCCCGGGTCACCGACGCCGGTGCTGACCGGCGCGCCCGCCACGGTGACCGATGCCGGCGCGGGGTTCTCGGGCTCCGTGAATCCGGACGGCCTCCCGACGACGGCCTACTTCCAGTACGGCCTCGACAACCGCTACAGCCAGGTGGGCGCGTCCGGTGCGAACTACACGGCGCAAACCCAATCGCAGGTAGTCGGCTCGGACTTCACCACCCACGGTGTGGGGCCGGTGACGGTGACTGGACTCGTGCCCAATGCGCTCTATCACGTGCGTCTGGTCGCGACCAACAGCGCCGGGACGACGGTCGGGCAGGACGTGACGTTCACGACCGCGACGGCGCCGGCCCCCGGCGCTCCGACCCTGGGCGCGACGTTCAACATCGAGCCCGTGTCCGGGCTCGTGCTCGTGTTCATCCACGGGCACCTGGTGCCGCTGACGCAGCTCACGCAGATCCCGTCGGGCGTCCCGATCGACACCCTGCACGGCACGCTGAAGCTGATCACCGCGACCGGCGGTGGTGGCGCTGCGCACGATGCGGCCGCGAAGACGCAGACCGGCGAATTCAGCGGCGCGGTGTTCCGGCTCAGTCAGCAGACCCGCGGCGCCGGCAAGGGCCTGGTCACGATCATGATGGCCCTGAGCGCGTTCAAGGGCGCCCCGAGTCAGGCGATCTGTCGGAACAACGCTGCGGCGGCGGACGCCCACGCGGCCAGCAGCAAGGTGCTCCAGCTACTGCACGCGAGCGCGCACGGCAAGTTCCGCACGAGCGGGCGCTACAGCGCAGCGACCGTGCTAGGCACGATCTGGACGGTCACCGCCCGCTGCGACGGAACGCTGACCCACGCGATCAAGGACGAGGTCGAGGTCACCGACTTCGTCCGCCACAAGACGATCATCCTCCACGCCGGCCAGAGCTATCTCGCTCCTGGACGCGGAAAGGGCGGGTGAGGGCCGCAAAGGGCGGGTGAGGGCCGCAAAAGGGAGGGTGAAGGCCACGCGGAGCACCGCCCGAGCCCTCGGGGCCTCATCCCCTATGTAAAACGCAGCAAAGTCCCCCGCCCACGAACCATCGTGCGCACATAAGCATCCCCGCGATGCTTATGTGCGCCAGGCCGATGGGAAGGGCGGCGGTTTGCTGCGTTTTACATCCTCGGTGGCCCCCGACCCACCCGCCCAGCGGGGGCGATAGCGACGAGGACGCGGCCGTTGGGGCCAGTTTGAGCTATCTCGCTTCTCGCGCCCCCCAAGACGCGGTGACGGCCGCGCTGAGCGGGTCGCCCGCCGGAAGACCACCCCGATCGGACCCAATGAGGAGACGCTCAGTTATGCGGAGGGATTGTTGACTTCGGGCATATGAGCCGTTAGCGTCTTCTGAGGCCAGGAGCCCGTGCGCGCGAGGGGTGTGATCGTGCGCTGGCTCTAGGGGCGACCGGAAGGGACCGCAGTGGAAGTCGATCGAGGATCCGTGCTGAACGACCGGCTATGGCTCCGGCTCCGGCGAGTGCGCCTGCTCGGCTCGCTCACGCTCGCGGCGCTTCTGCTTATGGGTGCATTCGCCGGCGTCGCCCACGCCGCGAACCCGGTCAGCGGGCTGACGGTGGACCCGCTGACGCCGTCGGACGCGGGCGGAGCACGGACCGATTACGTGATCCACTTCAGCACGTCCGCCACGGGCGCGTTAGGAGCAGGGCAGCACATCACGATCACCTTTCCAATGAGCTCGAACACGACGACGATCGTCAACACCGTCGTCACCGACGCTACGACGAGCACTCAGGTCGGCACCTGCGGCGTCAGCTCGCAAACCGTCGAGGTCTGCACCATCTCCTCCGGCAAGAGCGTCGCTGACGGAGACCACGTCACGGTCGAGCTCGACGGCGTCACCAATCCGCCGCAGAATCCGACCGGCGGCCAGCAGCAGCTATCGGTTGTCACCGACACCGACACGGTCACGGCGGGCACGTTCTACATCGTCGGCCCGGCGAGCTCTGTCTCGACTCCGGCGGTCGTCAACAGCTCGCCGTCGACGGCCGCGGGCGCGCGGACCGATTACGTGATCACGTTCAACACCTCGAGCACGGGCGGGATGTCCGGGACGGCGCACAGCCAGATCACGATCACGTTCCCCGCGACCGCGACCTCGCCGTTCAACACCACCACGATCGTCAACGCCATCGTCACCGACACCACGACAAGCACCCAGGTCGGCACCTGCGGCGTCAGCTCGAACACCGTCGAAGTCTGCACAATCACCGCCGGGAAGACGGTCACTGCCGGCGACGCACTCAAGGTAGAGCTCGACGGCGTCACCACCGAATCCCCAGCCCCGGTCAAGAACGCCGACCTCCTCACCGTCTCGACCACCTCCGACACCACCACCGCGACCTCGAACCCCTACCCGGTCGCTAACGCCGGGTCGATCTCGACTCCGGCGGTCGTCAACAGCTCGCCGTCGACGGCCGCGGGCGCGCGGACCGATTACGTGATCACGTTCAACACCTCGAGCACGGGCGGGATGTCCGGGACGGCGCACAGCCAGATCACGATCACGTTCCCCGCGACCGCGACCTCGCCGTTCAACACCACCACGATCGTCAACGCCATCGTCACCGACACCACGACGAGCACGCAGGTCGGCACCTGCGGCGTCAGCTCCCAAACCGTCGAGGTCTGCACCATCTCCTCGGGCAAGAGCGTGACCGCCGGCGACGCACTCAAGGTAGAGCTCGACGGCGTGACCACCGAATCCCCAGCCCCGGTCAAGAACGCCGACCTCCTCACCGTCTCGACCACCTCCGACACCACCACCGCGACCTCGAACCCCTACCCGGTCGCTAACGCCGGGTCGATCTCGACTCCGGCGGTCGTCAACAGCTCGCCGTCGACGGCCGCGGGCGCGCGGACCGATTACGTGATCACGTTCAACACCTCGAGCACGGGCGGGATGTCCGGAACGGCGCACAGCCAGATCACGATCACGTTCCCCGCGACCGCGACCTCGCCCTTCAACACCACCACGATCGTCAACGCCATCGTCACCGACACCACGACGAGCACGCAGGTCGGCACCTGCGGCGTCAGCTCGAACACCGTCGAGGTCTGCACGATCAGCGCCGGCAAAACCGTCACCGCCGGCGACACGCTCACAGTTGAACTCGACGGCGTCACCACCGAGTCGCCCGCCCCCACCGGGAACACCGACACCCTCACCGTGTCCACCACCTCAGACGCGACCACCAAGACCTCAAGCTCGTACCCCGTCGCCAACGGGAGGGAGATCTCGGCCCCGAGGGTCGACAACACGTCGCCGTCGAGCGCCGCGGGCGCGCGCACCGATTACATGATGACGTTCACCACCTCGAGCACCGGTGGAATGTCCGGAACGGCGCACAGCCAGATCACGATCACGTTCCCCGCGACCGCGACCTCGCCCTATAACACCACCACGATCGTCAACGCCATCGTCACCGACACCACGACGAGCACGCAGGTCGGCACCTGCGGCGTCAGCTCGAACACCGTCGAGGTCTGCACCATCAGCGCCGGCAAGACCGTCGCCGCCGGGGACGTACTCAAGATCGAACTCGACGGCGTCACCACCGAATCGCCCGCCCCCACCGGGAACATCGGCACCCTCACCGTATCCACCACCTCAGACACCACCACGATGACGTCGGTCACCTACGGCGTCGGCAACAGCGGATCCATCTCCGCCCCAACCGTGCAGCTGAGCAACTTCACCGCCGGTGCGCATGCCAACTACACGATCGCCTTCAACGCCTCGGCACTGGTGGCCTGTCGGGCACCGCGCACAGCCAGATCACGATCACTCTTCCAGCCACCTCGAGCACCCTGTCGGTCACGAACGCCGTCGTCATGGACGCCGGCGTCCAGGTCGGCACCTGCGGCGTCAGCTCGCAGCTCGTCGAAGTCTGCACGATCAGCGCCGGCGAGACCGTGAACCCGGGCGACCAGCTCACCGTCGCGCTCAGCGGGGTAACGAATCCTTCGAACGTCTCCATGTCGTCCACGCTGACGGTTCAAACGACTTCCGACGTGATCTCGACGACGTCGGGCCCGTATCAGGGCGGCGGACCTCAGCCGCCGACGATCACGGCAATCAGCCCATCCTCAGGGCCCGCCTCGGGCGGCACGACCGTCACGATCACCGGAAGCAACCTCACGGGCGCCACCGCCGTCGACTTCGGGGCGAACGGTGCGACGAACGTCACGGTCGTCAGTTCCTCGCAGATCACCGCGACGTCTCCGCCGGGATCGGGGACGGTGGACGTGACCGTGACCACGCCCGGCGGGACGAGCGCCACGAGCGCCGCGGACCAGTTCACCTACAACGCGCCACAACCGTCCTCGCCGCCACCCGCGTCGCCGCCGTCGTCGCCGCCCGTCGTGTCCGGCGGGTCGCCGTCGACCGAGACCATCAGCGGCGCCGCCGTCTCGGGCACGGTCAACCCCGAGAGCCTGGCCACGACGGCGTTCTTCCAGTACGGCCTCGACCCCAGCGACCGCGGCCCCGGCGCCTCGACCACGCTCTACGACCAGTCGACCCCGGTGCAGCAGGTGGGCGCCGACTCCGCCGGCCACACCGTGTCGGCCTCGCTGACCGGACTCGTGCCCGGCGCGCTCTACCACGTCCGCCTGGTCGCGAACAACAGCGACGGTACGACGTTCGGAACCGATCAGACGTTCACGACCCCGCAGGCGCCCCCGCCGGCGCCGCCCGTGCTGGGGAAGACCCAGAACGCGGCGCCGGTCACCGGAACCGTGTTCATCAAGACGCCATCGGGCGCGTTCGTGCTGCTCACCGGCGCCGAGCAGATCCCGTCGGGAGCTGAGATCGACGCGCTCCACGGCTCGCTCAAGATCACGACCGCCACCGCCAAGACGGGCAAGACCCAGCAGGGCGTGTTCGGCGGCGCCGTGTTCACCCTCACGCAGACGCGCGGCGGCGCGAGCAAGGGCCTGGCCACGCTGTCGCTGGTGGAGGGAGCCTTCAGCGGCGCGCCGTCGTTCGCGCTCTGCAAGCCGCACAAGGCCCTCGACGCCACCGCCGCGTCGAGCAAGACGCTCCAACTGCTCCACGCGAGCGCCCACGGCAAGTTCCGCACGAAGGGCCGCTACAGCGCCGCGACCGTACTCGGCACCAAGTGGACGATCGCCGATCGCTGCGACGGGACCCTCGTCCACGACATCACGGACTCAGTCGCCGTCACCGATTTCGTCCGCCACACCACGATCGTCCTGCACGCCGGACAGAGCTACCTGGCGAGCCCGCTCAAGCATGGCAAGTAGAGATCGCGCCATCCCCGCGGCCGACTGTGGTGTTCACGGCGCAAGCAATACACCGGATTGAGCGTTTATGTAAGAGTCAACGCAGGACCGACCGGGGACAGCTTGGACACCAATCGACGCAGGCCGGGCGCGAGACGCGATCGTGAATACGGTCGTGCTTGGTGTGCCACCGTACGCCGAGGCCTCCTCGCGCCGGCGCTCGCCCTTGTGCTTCTGCTCGCGTCGGCGGCCGCGGCGCAGGCGCAGCAGACGATCAACGTCACGAGGACCGACGACCCGACGGGAGCAGGCGACTGCACGACCGCCGATAGCTCGTGCTCGCTGCGCCAGGCCGTCGCGGCCGCTTCCACCGGCGACACGATCGATCTCCCCTCGGGGACTTACGACCTCACCCAGGGGACCGACATCGACATCACCCAGTCGATCACGCTCGAGGGCACTGGGGTCGATTCGACCTCGATCGACGGCTCGCAGAACTCAGGCAGCAACGAGTATGGCGAGCTGGCCCGCATCCTCAAGGTCCAGGGGACCACCGTCACGATCGAGGACCTCACCATGACCGGCGGCGTCGACGACGAGGACGAGAACCTCTGCGGCGGATGTTCGGAGATCAGAGAAAACGGTGGAGGAGCGCTGTTCAACGACGGCGGGGCAGTGACGCTTACCGACGTCGCGTTCCTGGACGATCCCGGCGGGGCCGCGCCTGGAGCCGCGATCGGGAACAACGGGACCCTCAACATGAGCGACGTCACGTTCACTGGCGACGGCCCTCAGACCCTGTTTACACATGGCGGCGCGATCACCGGCAATGAGGTCACGTTCCAGGACGACGCGGACGGCTGTTGCGATTACGACGGCGGCGCGGCATACCTGGATGGCGGCACGGTGACGCTCACGAACACGACAGTGGTCGGCAGTGGCGGGTCCGCGAGCATCGGCGGAGGGATCGACAACGCCGCGGCAACGCTGACGCTGACCAACGACACCCTGTCTGGCAACACTCGGGGGTCGCTGCAGACCGACCCCGGAGGAACGACCTATGTCCAGAACACGATCATCGGCGCTGGCAACTCGGACGGCGGCGACGGCGATTGCGTTGCCTCCGGCAGACCGGACGACATCAACGGCGAAAATTCGAGCACGGCGATCACGCACGACCTCGGCGACAACATCGACCAGGACGGCTCGTGCGACCTCACCGGCGCCACCGACTTCCCGAACCAGGACCCCGACTTGGCACCGATCTTCGACAACGGCGGTGGCGTGCAGACGGAGGCACTGTTGTCCGGCAGCCCGGCCCTCGGCGATCCCGCCAGCTCGGGCTGCCCGGCGTTGGATGGCCGCGGGACCGCCCGCCCCAATAACGGCCATTGCGACATCGGCGCGTTCGAGGCCGTGCTCCACGGAGCGCCCACCGCGTCGACGGTCGGATCGTCGAGCGTCACCGACACCACCGCTCTGCTTGAGTCCACGATCAACCTGGACGGCGAGGCGGGGGGCTTCCACTTCGTGTACGGGACCTCGCCCGGCGAGTTGACGCAAAGCACGCCCGAGGCCGCCGCCGGCGTGGTCTCGATGAACGGTCCGGAGTCCGAGACCGTAACCGGTCTCAACCCCGGCACCACCTACTACTACGACGCGACAGCCGACAATGCGACCGCTTCCACCCTCGCGAGCAACGTCGAGCAGTTCACGACCCAGGCCGACGCGCCGAGCATCTCGAACGTCAGCGTCGACTCGGTCACCGACACGACCGCGACGATCGACTTCACGGTTAACCCCGAGGGCTCCGACACGCATTACTGGGTCGAGTACGGGCCGGATGAAAGCTACGGGCAGCAGACGAATCCCGTCGACATCGGCTCAGCGCCGGGCGATCAGAACCTGCAGGTGAACCTGAGCGACCTCACCCCCGGCAGCCTCTACCACTTCGACGTGTTCGCGAGCAACGGCGTCCAGCAGAACGTCGACAGCGGCGACAACACGTTCTCGACCGACCAGCAGGTGACCGGCGTGTCCGGAACCCAGGTGACGGTGACCGACAGCGGGACCTCTTACTCTTGCCCGCAGGCGGGGGATATCGAGATCAACTGGGGGGACGGCAGCGATCCGGACACCAACGCCCAGGTCACCCAGTGCAACAGCACGGGCGCGGACCAGTACGACTACGAGATCAGCGACACCCACACCTACCAGTCGCCGGGCCACTACGAGATCGACATCAACTACGAGGATTTCGGCACGGAGACGACCGAGTACGCACTCGTCTCCGCGAGTGGCTGCGGCGCTCCGCCTGCTGATGCTTATGCGCAGACGGTGCTGTCCGACTCGCCGCTCGTGTACTACCCGCTGGACGAGCAGTCGGGCACGACGATGTGCGACGCGTCGGGCAACGGTAACGATGGCACCTATGCGTCGTCCGGGGTGGGCTACGGGGTCAGCGGCCCGCTGGCGAGCGACTCCAGCGAGACCGCAGTCTCGGGCGACGGCAGTGCCTCTGACCTGCTTGGTGCCGGCCCGGGGCTATCGGGGCTGAGCGGGAATCAGAGCTTCACGCTCGAGGGCTGGTTCAGAGCGACCACGACGACCAACGAGATAGTCGTGGCGCTGTCCGGAGGCAGCATCGCTGGAATGGCGGTCTGGTCCTCGCACACATCGTGTGGTCAGGGCAGCAACCCCAACGGGTCGGCGCTCGCGCTCGATGAGCACGGTACCTCCAACTGCTGGGACAGCACATCAGATGGTGTGAACCTCTTCGACGGGGACTGGCACTACCTCGCGATCGTCTACGACTCAAGCAGCGACACGATGACCGGCTACGTCGACGGCGCCAGCCTCGGGTCCGAGACAGCCGCTCTGAGCAGTTTCGGTTGGTCTTCACCGACCGTTCTCCCCGGCGGTTGGGTCGATAATCAGGTAAATCAGCCGTTCGTTGGAGACGCCGCCGAGATCGCGGTCTACGGTACCGCGCTCTCGACCGCCCGGATCGACGCGCACTACCAGGCGGCAAGCCCGCCGCCGGCCGCGCCTACCGTCACTGGGGTGGAACCCAATACAGGCTCGACGGCTGGGGGAGCGTCGGTGACGATCACCGGGACCCACTTCACTTCGGACAGCACAGTCAAGTTCGGGGCCAACGCCGCTACGAACGTGGACGTGATCAGCGCCAGCCAGATCACCGCGACCGTCCCGGCCGGCAGCGCCGGCACCGTCGACGTGCAGGTCACGGCCGACGGCGGCACCAGCCCGGCCAACCCGCCCGCCGACCAGTTCACCTACATCACGCCACCGGCCGCCCCCGCCGTCACGGGTGTGAGCCCCACGCTGCCGCCGGCGGTGTCGGGTGGCGCGCCGACGACCGAGACAGTCACCGGCGCTTCGGTGGCGGGCACCGTCAACCCGGAGTCCGGCCCGACGACCGCGTACTACGAGTACGGGCTGGACCCGAGCTACCGCGGTCCCGGCGCCTCGACCGTCCTGTACGACCAGACCACGCCGGTCCAGCAGGTCGGCGCCGACCTGAACGCGCACACCGTGACCGCGACGCTGACGGGCCTCGTCCCCGGCGCGCTCTACCACATACGGCTGGTCGCAACCAATGCCGTCGGCACCACCTTCGGACCCGATCAGACGTTCACCACCGCGCCGGCGGCCGCGCCCCCGGCGCCCGTGCTCGGACAGTCCGAGGATGCCCAGACCGTGTCGGGGACCGTGTTCATCAAGCTGCCCTCCGGCCAGTTCGTGCTGCTGACCGGCAACCAGGAGATCCCCTCAGGCGCCGTGATCGACGCTCTCCACGGCTCGCTTCAGATCGTCACCGCCACAGGGACCAAGGGCAAGACCCAGCACGGCACCTTCGGCGGCGCGATCTTCCAGCTGACCCAGGAGCGCTCGGGCAAGACCAAGGGTCTGGTCACGCTCTCCCTCCTCGAGGGCCTGTTCAAGGGCGCGCCGTCGTACGCGCTGTGCACGAGGCACAAGACCGGCGACGCCTCGGCGGCCGCGGCCTCGAGCAAGACGCTCCAACTGCTCCACGCGAGCGCCCACGGTAAGTTCCGCACGAAGGGCCGCTACAGCGCCGCGACCGTACTCGGCACCAAGTGGACGATCGCCGATCGCTGCGACGGGACCCTCGTCCACGACATCACGGACTCAGTCGCCGTCACCGATTTCGTCCGCCACAAGACGATCATCATCCACGCCGGGCAGAGCTACCTAGCCAAAGCGACGAAGGGATGAGCCCGCCGCGCAGCGGCACCGTGTTGCGGGTGGCCGCTGCGCTGCTCGCGTGCCTGCTCATCGGCGCCGTCGGCCTGGTCGGGCAGGCCCAGGCCGCGATGTACACAGTGGGCAACACAGGCGACCCGACCGGCGCCTGCGCGTTGACCGCCACAACGTGCTCGCTCAGGCAGTTGATCAACGATGAGAACGCACTGAACCCGGCCCCGAACCCGGCCGACACAATCGTCGTTCCTTCGGGGATCTACTCGCTCACCCAGGGTCAGCTGCTGGTCAGGCAGAGCCTCACGATCGCGGGCGCCGGAGCCGAGACGACGCAGATCGATCAGGAGGACACACAGGCCACCGCCCGCGTGTTCGAGATCATGGGCAACGCGAAGATCAACCCAGACCCGACGGTCGTGATCTCCGGGGTGGCAATGGCCTTCGGCAAGGCGGACTCCACCAACGGATCGCAGGGCGGCGACGTTCAGAACCAGGCGAACCTGACACTGAGCGAGGACCTGATCGAGGACGGCACGGCCTCCGGAACCGGAGGCGGCGTCTCCAACGACGGCGGCACGCTGACCATCACCCACTCGCTCGTCTGGCAGAACTCGAGCGTGACCGTAATCGGTGCCACGGTAACCGGCGGCATCGCCGGAGGCGTCGAGAACTACGGCGACACCACGGTGGGTGCCGGCACTCTGTCGATCGACAACTCGACGATCGCCGACAACACCGCGGCCGAGCTCGGCGGCGGAGTCGTCAATCGTTGTGCCGGAACCAACAGCGCATGCTCGTCGACAGCCGGCGTCAAGGCCACCACCACGATCAAGGACTCGACCATTGCCGACAACAACGGCGGGTCAGGAGGGGTCACCGGCGGGGGGCTGCTGGCCTCCCAAGGCACGATCTCGATCGGGAGCTCGATCGTCGCTTTGAACACCGTGACCAACCCAACCACGGGCGGTCAAACCCCGTCCAACTGCGGCGCAGGCCCCGCGGGCGTTCCGAACCCGGGCGTGCTCAACTCGCTCGGCTACAACCTCGAGACGGCGACCGACTGCGGCTTCACGTCGACCGGCGACATCCAGAGCACCAATCCGCAGTTCTTCAACGGCGGCGGGCTCGCGTTCAACGGCGGCAACACCGAGACGTTCGCGCTGTCGATGACGAGCCCCGCGGTCGACGCCATTCCGAAGTCGGTCACTGGGTGCTCGGGCACCGACCAGCGGGACATCCCCCGTCCGCAGGGGAGCCGCTGCGACATCGGGGCGTATGAGCTGTTCGAGCCGGTCGAGGGATCGCAGTTCACTACGGTCCTGGGCCGGATCGGAGCCACTTCTGCCACGATCGATTGGGCGGACGGCAGCCGGCTCACAAGCGCGACGGTGGATTCGCTCGGGAACGTGATCGGCACTCACACATACGTGGAAGAGGGCAACTACTCGGGCCTGATCGACTGGACCAATAGCGACGGTGCGGCGCAGTCGACTCCGTTCGACCTTAAGGTCCAGGACGCGCCGCTGACCGCGAGCGCCGTCAACTTCACAGCGGTTGCAGGCGAGCAGTTCAGCGGTCCCGTCGCGACGTTCACCGACGCGAATCCCAACGCCCCTGTCTCCGACTACACCGCGACGATCGTCTGGGGTGACGGCAACCAGTCGACCGGCACCGTGACCGCGGGCCCAAGCGGTGGCTTCGTCGTGAGCGGCACGCACACCTACGTCAAGACAGGCAGCTATCAGACGACGGTCTCGATCGCCGACGTCGGCGGCTCCACGGCCGTCGTCCTCGGGACCGCCACTGTCGACCCGCCCGCGCCCACGGTCACGCAGGTTTCCCCGTCGGCCGGGCCGACGGCAGGTGGGACCGCCGTGACGATCACCGGGACCAACCTCACGGGCGCCACCGCGGTCTCGTTCGGCTCGACGCCGGCGACCAGTTTCACCGTCACCAGCTCCACTCAGATCAGCGCGACCGCGCCGGCGGGCGCCGGCATAGTCGACGTCACGGTCACCACCGCCGTCGGGACGAGCACGACCAGTGCGGCGGACCGTTACGCGTATGGCGGGTGCACGGATGAGTTCAGCCCCCAGAGCGGGAACGACTGGGGCACGGCCGCGAACTGGTCCGAGGGGACCGTACCGACCTCCTCCGATGTCGCCTGCTGGCCGGTAGGCACCGACGTCACGGTGTCGAGCAGCGATTCATCGGCAACGGCGATGTCGGTCGAGGGCGGGGATCTGACCATCACCGGTGGCTCGCTATCGCTTGCCGGACCAGCCGGCTCGACTCTGGTCGATTTGGCTGAGACCGGGGGCGCCTGAATGGTCCGGGTTCGTTGGCGTTGTCGGGGAACTTCTCTTGGACGGGCGGCCTGATCTCCCAGAGCGAGCCGATCGCGATCACCCAGCCGGCCGGCCAGACCTTCTCGATCACCGGCACCAACCAGGCGTACCTCGTGGGCGGGTCGATCAGCACCGGGAGCCCGGTCACGATCAGCAACACCAGCTTCATCGCCGTCGGCGGCCCCACCCTCACCACCACCAGCACCGTCACCTTCGCCCCCGGCTCCTATCAGAACAACGGGGCGAACCTGACGATCACCGCGGCGGGGTTCATCACCACCGGCGCCACCAACATCCCGGACTACAACCTCGACCTCGACGGGACCACGAGCAGTCTGGGCGGATCGTTGACCGTGCCGTCGCTGAGCAGCACCGCGGGGTCGTCTCTGACCGTCCCGAGCGGGATCAACGTGACCGTCACCGGCGGCACGATCGACGGGACAATCACCGGCGCGGGCACCTACACCCAAGCCGGCGGCACCAACACGATCGCCTCCGGCGCCACCCTCACGACCAACGCCGTGACCATCACCAGCGGGACTCTCACGGTCAACTCCGGCGCCGACTACGCGGCCGCCGGCGCGACCACGATCAACGGTGGCACGCTGAACATCGCACCCAACTCCGCAAGTACGGGCAGCCTGACCGAGACCGCAGGCGGCCTGAATGGTCCGGGGTCGTTGGCGTTGTCGGGGAACTTCTCTTGGACGGGCGGCCTGATCTCCCGAGCGAGCCGATCGCGATCACCCAGCCGGCCGGCCAGACCTTCTCGATCACCGGCACCGACCAGGCGTACCTCGCGGGCGGGTCGATCAGCACCGGGAGCCCGGTCACGATCAGCAACACCAGCTTCATCGCCGTCGGCGGCCCCACCCTCACCACCACCAGCACCGTCACCTTCGCCCCCGGCTCCTATCAGAACAACGGGGCGAACCTGACGATCACCGCGGCGGGGTTCATCACCACCGGCGCCACCAACATCCCGGACTACAACCTGGACCTCGACGGGACCACGAGCAGTCTGGGCGGATCGTTGACCGTGCCGTCGCTGAGCAGCACCGCGGGGTCGTCTCTGACCGTCCCGAGCGGGATCAACGTGACCGTCACCGGCGGCACGATCGACGGGACAATCACCGGCGCGGGCACCTACACCCAAGCCGGCGGCACCAACACGATCGCCTCCGGCGCCACCCTCACGACCAACGCCGTGACCATCACCAGCGGGACTCTCACGGTCAACTCCGGCGCCGACTACGCGGCCGCCGGCGCGACCACGATCAACGGTGGCACGCTGAACATCGCACCCAACTCCGCAAGTACGGGCAGCCTGACCGAGACCGCAGGCGGCCTGAATGGTCCGGGGTCGTTGGCGTTGTCGGGGAACTTCTCTTGGACGGGCGGCCTGATCTCCCGAGCGAGCCGATCGCGATCACCCAGCCGGCCGGCCAGACCTTCTCGATCACCGGCACCAACCAGGCGTACCTCGTGGGCGGGTCGATCAGCACCGGGAGCCCGGTCACGATCAGCAACACCGACTTCATCGCCGTCGGCGGCCCCACCCTCACCACCACCAGCACCGTCACCTTCACCCCCGGCTCCTACACGGCCAACGGCGGTGCGAGCCTGACGATCAGCGCGGCCGGATTCGACACCACCGGCAACACGACTCTTCCCAACTACTCGTTGGTGCAGACCGGCGGAACGACCACGGTTGCCAGCGGGATCACGCTCGCGAGCGGACCCCTCACGGTGCAGGGCGGCGTCGTCCAGGACGACGGCACCGTCGAGGCGACCACCACCATCACCGGCGGCACCCTGACGGGCGCGGGCGTCGTCGAAGGATCGCTGACGAACACAAGCGGAACGGTGACGCCCGGCGATTCACCTTCACCGGGAACGCTCAACGTCACGGCCAGCTACTCGCAGGGCTCGGCCGGAACGCTGCAGATCGCCATCAACGGCACGACCGCGGGGCAGCACTCCCTGCTGAACGTCGGCGGCGACGTCGCTCTTGACGGGACCCTCGCGGTGGTCCCAAGCGCGTCCTATGCGAGCTCCGCCCAGCCGGGCGACCGGATCGCGTTCCTCCCCTACGCCGCCTTACGGACCGGCGAGTTCGCGTCGACAACGGTGAACCCGGCACTCGCGGACGGGGCGACGATCAGCCCCGACTACAGCACTGCCGCGAACATCTACGCGGTCGTCGGCAATCCGCCGCCGCCGACGGTGACCGGGCTCCAGCCGACCACGGGGCCCGCAGGCGGCGGAACGACGGTCACGATCACCGGCACGGGGTTCACCGGCGCCAGCGCGGTCGACTTCGGCGCACACGCCGCCTCGAGCTTCGCGGTCAACAGCGCCACCAGCATCACCGCGACCGCGCCGGCCGGCTCGGGCACGGTCGACGTGACCGTGACGACTCCAGGCGGCACCAGCGCCACCGGCACCGCGGACGAATACAGCTACACGCCCGCACCCACGGTGGCGCAGGTCGCGCCGGCGGCTGGACCGACCGGCGGCGGCACGAGCGTCACGATCACCGGCACGGGGTTCACCGGCACCACCGCGGTCGATTTTGGGTCGACCGCTGCCACCAACGTCACGGTCGTTAGCGGCTCGCAGATCACCGCCACCGCCCCCGCCGGCAGCACCGGCACCGTCGACGTCACGGTCACCACTCCCGGCGGCACCAGCGCCACCAGCACCGCCGATCAATACACCTACTTCGCGGCTCCCACGGTCACGAGCGTCAACCCGACCGCCGGACCGACCGCCGGCGGGAACAGCGTGACGATCACCGGCACCAACTTCACGGGCGCCACCGCCGTCAAGTTCGGCTCGACCGCCGCGACCAGTTTCACGATCAACGGCGCGACCAGCATCAGCGCCGTCGCCCCTGCCGAATCCGCCGGCACGGTCAACATCACCGTGACGACCCCCGGCGGCACCAGCGCGACCAGCGCCGCCGACCAATACACCTACACGGCGAGGCCCACGGTCACACAGGTCGCGCCGACGGCTGGGCCGACCGGCGGCGGCACGTCGGTCACGATCACCGGGACCGGCCTCACTGGCGCCACCGCCGTCGAGTTCGGCTCGACCGCCGCCGCCAATGTCACGGTCGTTAGCGCCTCGCAGATCACCGCCACGGCCCCCGCCGGGACCGCCGGCACGGTCGACATCACCGTCACGAGCCCCGGTGGCACGAGCGCGACGAGCAACGCGGACCAATACACCTACACCGCCGCGCCCACAGTCGCGCAAATCGCGCCGACCGCCGGGCCGACCGGCGGGGGCACGTCGGTCACGATCACCGGCACCAACCTGACGGGCGCGACCGCGGTCAAGTTCGGCTCGACCGCCGCCACGAACTTCACGATCAACAGCGCCACCAGCGTCACCGCCACCGCACCAGCCGGAAGCGCCGGCACCGTCAACGTCACCGTCGCCACCCCCGGCGGGACCAGCGCGACAAGCAGCGCCGACCAATACACGTACGCCCCGGCGCCCACCGTGACGCAGCTCGCCCCGACGGCCGGGCCCCTCGGCGGCGGGACCAGTGTCACGATCACCGGCGCCAACCTCATCGGCGCCACCGCCGTCAGCTTCGGCTCGACAAGCGCCACCAGCTTTACCGTCAACAGCGCCACGAGCATCACGGCGTTCGACCCGGCGCATTCCGCCGGCACCGTCGACGTGACCGTCACCACGCCAGGCGGGACGAGCGCCACTAGCGCCGCCGACCGATACACCTACACCACGGGCCCGACGGTCACGAGCATCGCCCCGACGGCCGGGCCGCTCGGCGGGGCGACCAGCGTCACGATCACCGGCGCCAACCTGACCGGCGCGACCGCGGTCAAGTTCGGCACCACCAGCGCGACCAGCTTCACGGTCAACAGCGCGAACAGCATCACCGCCACCGCGCCCGCCGAAAGCGCCGGCACCGTCGACATCACCGTCACGAGCCCCGGCGGCACCAGCGCCACCAGCACGGCCGACCAGTACACCTACTTCGCGGCTCCGGCTGTCACGAGCGTCAACCCGACCGCCGGACCGACCGCCGGCGGGAACAGCGTCACGATCACCGGAACCAACCTCACGGGCGCCACGGCAGTCTCGTTCGGATCTAACGCCGCCACCAACGTCACGGTCGTTAGCGCCTCGCAGATCACCGCGACGCCCCCCGCCGGCAGCGCCGGCACGGTCGACGTCACCGTCACCACGCCCGGCGGCACCAGCGCCACTAGCGCCGCCGACCGATACACCTACACCACGGGCCCGACGGTCACGAGCATCGCCCCGACGGCCGGGCCGCTCGGCGGGGCGACCAGCGTCACGATCACCGGCGCCAACCTGACCGGCGCGACCGCGGTCAAGTTCGGCACCACCAGCGCGACCAGCTTCACGGTCAACAGCGCGAACAGCATCACCGCCACCGCGCCCGCCGAAAGCGCCGGCACCGTCGACATCACCGTCACGAGCCCCGGCGGCACCAGCGCCACCAGCGCCGCGGACCGGTACACCTACTTCGCACTCCCCACGGTCACGAGCGTCAACCCGATCGCAGGCCCAACTGCCGGGGCCACATCGGTCACGGTGACCGGAACCAACCTGACCGGCGCAACCGCGGTCAAGTTCGGGTCGACGGCCGCCACCAACCTGACGATCAACAGCCCCACCAGCATCACCGCCACCGCGCCCGCCGAATCCGCCGGCACCGTCGACATCACCGTCACCACACCCGGCGGCACCAGCGCCACCAGCACCGCCGACCGATACACCTACGCCGCCGCTCCTACCGTGACGAGCATAAACCCGACCTCAGGGCCGACCGCCGGCGGCAACAGCGTCACGATCACCGGAACCAACCTCGCCGGCGCCACCGCCGTCAGTTTCGGCTCGACGACCGCTACCAGCTTCACCGTCAACGGCGCCACGAGCATCACGGCGCTCGATCCGGCGCAGTCCGCCGGCACCGTCGACGTGACCGTGACCACGCCGGGCGGCACGAGCGGCACGAGCACGGCCGACCGTTTCACCTACAGCGCGCCGCAACCGTCCTCGCCGCCGCCGGCATCGCCGCCGTCAACGCCACCCCTTGTGTCCGGCGGGTCGCCGACGACCGAGACGAGCGGCGGCGCCGCTCTGTCGGGCTCGGTGAATCCCGAGGGCACGCCGACGCAGGCGTACTTCGAGTACGGGCTAGATCTGAGCCAGCGCGGGCCCGGGTCCTCGACGACGCTGTACGACCAGTCCACCGCGCCGCAGACGGTGGGCTCGGACTCGAGCATCCATTTCGTGTCAGCGGACCTGGCGAACCTGGTGCCGGGCGGCCTGTACCACGTCCGATTGGTGGCGTTCAACGGCGCGGGGACGACGCTCGGCGCCGACGAGACGTTCACGACCGCGGCGGCTGCCGCCCCGCCGGCGCCGGTGCTCGGGACGAGCGAGAACGCGACGCCGGTGACGGGGACGGTGTTCATCAAGTCGCCGTCGGGCGCGTTCGTGCCGCTCACGGGCGCGATCCAGATCCGGACCGGCACCGAGATCGACGCGCTCAAGGGGTCGCTCGAACTTGTGGCATCGGTGGGCAAGCACAAGACCGAGCACGGCATCTTCGGCGGGGCGATCTTCCGCCTCTCTCAGACCGGACGAGGCGCGCTCAAGGGCCTGACCACGCTCACGCTGGTGGAGGGGGCCTTCAGCGGCGGGCCGTCGTTCGGGCTCTGCAAGCCGCACAAGGCCCTCGACGCCACCGCCGCGTCGAGCAAGACGCTCCAACTGCTCCACGCGAGCGCCCACGGCAAGTTCCGCACGAAGGGCCGCTACAGCGCCGCCACCGTGCTCGGCACCAAGTGGACGATCGCCGACCTCTGCAACGGCACGCTCGTCCACGACATCACGGACTCGGTCGCGGTCAACGACTTCGTCCACCACAAGACGATCGTCCTCCACGCCGGGCAAAGCTACCTCGCCAAGGCGAAGCCGTAGCGCCACTGGCGGCTCGCGCCGCGCGAAAGCGCGGGCGGGAGCCCAGCGTTCATGTGGAAGGAGGCAAGGGATGGAACCCCGACCGGACAGATACCCGCGCCTGCGGCGCTCACTGGTCGCGCCGGTGCTCGCCGCGCTCATGCTGCTCGCGTCGGCGGCGGCCGCACAGGCGGCCACGATCACCGTGAACACGACTTCGGACGCGGCACCAACCGCGGGCGAATGCTCTGGGAACGCGGGAGATTGCTCGCTGCGCCAGGCGATCGACGCCGCGCAACCGGGCGACACTGTCGCGCTCGGCGACCAACACGTACAGCCTCACGCTCGGCGACGACATCGAGATCGCGAAGTCGATGACGCTCGAGGGCAGCGGTGTTTCGAGCACGACGATCGACGGCTCACAGAATCGCGGCAACAACCAGTACGGCGAGACCGCCCGGATCCTGAGGACCGACTCGGGGGCCACCGTCACGGTCGAAGACCTCACGCTGACCGGCGGTGACGACGAGACCGACGAGGTCCAGTGCAATGTCTGCGACACGTCGAGTCTGAACGGCGGCGGGGCGCTTTGGAACGACGGCGCCACGGTGGAGATCGCCGACGTCGCCTTCGCGAGCAATCCCGGCGGCCCCGTCGGCGGCGTCCTCTCCACCAGCGGTGGCAGCGTGAACCTGACCAACGTGTCCTTCACGAACGATCAGGCCGCGATCGGCGGCGCTCTCTACACGCACTACGGCACGGTCACGGGCAACGGGGTCACGTTCGAGGACGACGGGACCAGCTGTTGTGGCTTCGGCGCCGTCTACCTCCTCGGCGGAACCGTGACGCTGACGAACAGCACCGTGGTCGGGAGCGGCGGGGCGTCCTCGATCGGCGGCGGGATCCACAACGGTGGCGGCACGTTGACGCTGACGAACGACACCCTGTCAGGGAACGTCCGCGGCCAGCTGATGACCGACACCTCTGCAGTCACGAACGTCGAGAACACGATCATCGGCAGCGGCTTCTCGGAGGGCGACGGCGATTGCATCGCGCCGGGCCGGCCGGACGACGTAACCGACGAGAGCAGTGGCCCCGCGATCACCAACGACCTCGGGCACAACATCGACCAGGACGGATCCTGCAAGCTCGACGAGACCGGCGACTCGTCGAACGTCGATCCGGACCTCGCGCCGATCGCCGACAACGGCGGCCCGACGCGCACGCAGGCTCTGCTCGCGGGGAGCCCGGCGCTCGGCGACCCAAGCACCTCGGACTGCCCCTCGCAGGATCAGCGAGGCTTCCCCCGCCCAGACGGAAGCTGCGACATCGGCGCGTTCGAGGCCGTACTGAACGCGGCGCCGACGGCCACCACCGGCGGGGCACAGAACATCACGGATTCGACCGCTGATGTGTCCGCCACGATCAACCTTCAAGGCGAGGCCGGCGGCTACCACTTCCTTTACGGGACGACCGACAACCCGGCCGACTTCACCGCCTCCTCCGAGGTCGGAGCGGGCGTTCCGGACGGCGACACTCCCGAGACCCAGACGCTGTCAAACCTGACCCCCGCCACGACCTACTACTACGAGGTCGTGGCCGACAACGCGAGCGCCTCGACCCCCGGCGCCGTCGAGCAGTTCACGACGGCGCCCGGCCCACCGATCATCTCGAACGTCAGCGTCGCCTCGGTCGCCGACACCTCGGCGACGATCACGTTCTCGATCGATCCCGAGGGCTCCGACACGGACTACATCGTCGCGTACGGACCCGACGAGAACTACGGCTACTTCTCGCAGCCGACCGACCTCGGGTCGCCCCAAGGACCCCAGAACCTGTCCGTGACCCTGACCGGGTTGACGCCGAACAGCACCTACCACTTCGCCGTGTATGCCGGCAACGGCGTCCAGCACGGCGTCACCAGCGGCGATATGACGTTCACCACCTACCAGCAGGTGACCGGCGTCGTCGGCAGCCCGGTGACCGTGACCGACAGCGGCACGAGCGATGGCACCTGCCCGACCGCTGACTCCGTCACGGTCGACTGGGGGGATGACAGCAGCGACAACAACGCGCAGATCCAGTGCCAGTACGGCGACGAGGACGAGCTCGACTACACGGTGACCGACACGCACACGTACAGCACTCCGGGCGAGTACCTGATCCAGATCAACTACAGCGACTTCGCGTCGACCACCGACGTCTACGCCGACATCTCGCCGGCGCCGGGTGGTCTCCAGAACACCGATCTCCCCCAAATCAGCGGCACGGCACAGCAGGGCCAGACGCTGACCGCTACCGATGGCAAGTGGGACGGCAACCCGATCACGTTCGACTACCAGTGGCAAGACTGCGACCAGAACGGCCAAAACTGCACCAACACCGGAACCGACGCCAACACCTACACGCCCGGGCAGAACGACGTCGGCCAGACGATCCGCGTCATCGTCACCGCGACCAACGACGCCGGAGGGAGCGTCCCCGCGGCGTCCGCCCCGACCGCGACCGTGCTACCAGCGGCGCCCTCCAACACCGGCTTGCCCCTGATCAACGGCAACCCGCAGCAAGGCCAGACCCTGACCGCCACCAACGGAAAATGGGACGGTAGCCCGACGAACTTCGACTACCAGTGGCAGGACTGCGACCAAAACGGCCAGAACTGCACCGACACGGGCGACGACGTCAATACCTACACGCTCACGAGCGACGACGTCGGCAGCACGATCGAAGTCACCGTAACCGCGACCAACGACGGAGGACGCGTCCCAGCTAAATCCGCGCCGACCGACGCCGTGCTCCCGCTACCGCCGTCCAACAGCGGACTGCCCCAGATCAACGGCATCGCCCAGCAGGGCCAGACGCTGACGACGACGAACGGAGGTTGGGACGGCAGCCCGAACACGTTCGACTACCAGTGGCAGGACTGCGATCAGAACGGCCAGAACTGCACCAACACCGGAACCGACGCCAACACCTACACGCTCGGCCAGAGCGACGTCGGCCATACCGTCCAGGTACTCGTCACGGCGACGAATATCACCGGCCCATCGACGCCGGTCGCGTCGAATCAGACTGCTGTGGTGCAACCTGCGCCCACGCCGCCTGCGCCGGCGACACCGAACTCGCCACCGGCCGCGCCGTCATCGTCCCCCACGGTCCTGACCACGGCCCCGACCGTCACCATCACCGGCGCCGGATTCTCGGGCTCGGTCACGCCAAACGGACTCTCCACGCAGGCGTACTTCCAGTACGCGCTCGACCCGAAGTACACCGGCGGCGGCCCGCTGGCCTACGGCGAGTCGACTTCGCCGCAGACCGTCGGTTCGGACTTCGTCAGCCATGACATCGGCCCGGTCGCGGTGTCCGGCCTGCTTCCGAATGCCCTTTACCACGTGCGACTCGTCGCGACGAACGTCGACGGCACGACCTTTGGGCCCGACGTCACGTTCACGACCCAGGCAGGGCCGGCGCCCGGACTGCCGACGCTCGGTAAGTCGGAGAACATCGCGCCGGTCAGCGGGTTCGTGCTGATCGAGGTCAACGGCAAGTTCGTCCCGCTCACCGAGCTCAGTCAGATTCCGTCGGGCTCGGTCATCGACGCGACCCACGGAACGTTCAACCTGATCACCGCCACGGGCCACAAAGGCAAGACCCAACACGGCGACTTCGGCGGGGCGGTCATCCGGCTCACCCAGGGCCGCAGCGGCAAGAACAAGGGCCTGGCGACGCTGACGCTACTCGAGGGCGTGTTCGGGCACGGTCCGTCGTACGGGGTGTGCAAAGCGCACACCGCCGCCGACCTGTCCGCGAGCGTGGCCTCCGCCGCGAAGAAGACGCTCCAATTGCTCCACGCGAGCGCCCACGGCAAGTTCACGACCAAGGGGCGCTACGGCGCGGCCACCGTGCTCGGCACCAAGTGGACGATCGCCGATCGCTGCGACGGGACACTCATCCACGACCTGACCGACTCGGTCGTGGTCAACGACTTTGTCCACCACAAGACGATCGTGCTCCACGCCGGCCAGAGCTACCTCGTCAAGGCCCCCGGCCGCCACCCGTAGCCAAGGGCGAGCAGCGGCTCCGCCGCGTGCCGAGTAGCATTAAGGCGCAATTAGACAACAGGGGTGCTGGCGGGAACGGCCGGCTGAGATAGCGCCCACCGCATCGTGCGACCTGGCGCTGACCCTTAGAACCTGTGGGGTAATGCCCGCGAAGGGAGCGACAGCTGAGATGGTCGAGGCTCCAACGAGGGAGCCTCACGAGCTTAATGCCGCGGACGGTGTCCAGGTCGAGCTCGTGAGTCGCGTGTTCCAGACTGTGGGCGGGCGCGTTGATGCGCTCGCGGGAATGTCTCTACGCGCCGGCGCACACGAGATGGTCGCGGTCGTCGGCCCCAGCGGATGCGGCAAGACGACGCTGCTAGAGCTGATCTGCGGGCTGCAGACCCCCGACGAGGGCACCGTGCGCGCGGCACCGGCGGCGCTGATGCCACAGCGCGATCTGCTGCTTCCGTGGCTGAGCGCGATCGACAACGCCGGGCTCGCGCTCCGAGCCCGTGGGGTCGGTCGCGACGAGGCGCGCAAGATCGCCGCGCCGTGGCTCGAGCGCTTCGGCCTGTCGCGCTTTGAGCGGACCCGGCCCGCGGAGCTGTCGGGCGGGATGCGCCAGCGCGTGTCGTTCCTGCGCACGCTGCTCGCGGGCAAGCCGGTGCTGGCGCTCGACGAGCCGTTCGCAGCGCTCGACGCGATCACCCGTCAGGAGATGCAGGGCTGGCTGTCGCACGTGCTCGAGAGCGAGCCGCGGACCGTGGTCCTCGTCACCCACGACGTCGAGGAGGCCGTGATGCTCGGGGACCGAGTGGTGGTGATGGCGCCGCGGCCGGGGCGCACGGTGGCCGAGATCGAGGTATCGCTTCCCCGGCCCCGCCGGCGGACAGACGCGGCCGTCGTCGAGTTGCGTGAGCGCGCGCTCGCCGCTCTCGGTGCGGACACGTGAAACGCACGCTGACGGTAGTGCCCGCGGCGCTTCTGATGCTGGCGCTGATCGGGATCTGGGAGTTGTACGTCGACCTCAAAGGCCCGACCTTCTCGCTGATCCTGCCCTCGCCGCACCAGGTCGCGAGCTCCCTGTACAACGACCGCTCGCTGCTCTGGAGCAGCTTCCTCGTGACGGCGCAGGAGGTGCTGCTCGGGATCCTGGCGGCGGTGGTGATCGGCGCGGTCCTGTCGATCGCGATCCACTTTTCGCCGACGCTGCGGCGAGCCACCTACCCGCTGATCGTCGCCTCGCAGGCCGTCCCGGTGGCGGTGTTCGCTCCGGTGCTCGCGTTCTGGCTCGGCTTCGGCATACTGCCGAAGCTCGTCGTGGTGGCGATCGTGTCGTTCTTCTCGATCGTGGTGACGGCGACCGCGGGGCTCGACGCCGTCGACCCCGACCTGATCAAGGTGATGCGAACCTTCGATGCTTCGAGACTCACGACGTTCCGCCATGTCGAGTTGCCGTCGGCGCTTCCGAGCGTTTTCGCCGGGGCGAAGATCGCGGTCGCCGTGTCCGTGATCGGCGCGGTGTTCGCCGAGTACACCGGGTCGAACTCGGGCCTCGGGTACGTGATCTTGGTGTCAGAGCCACAGCTGCTGACCGCACGTGCGGTCGCCGCGACCGTGATCCTGTCGCTGTTCGCGATCGCGCTGTTCGGATTGCTGGCGCTCGCCGAGCGGCTGGCGCTGCCCTGGGCCTACGGTCCTCGCCTGGAGCGCGCCGCATGAGAAGCGCCATCGGACTGATCCTCGCGGCGATCGTCGCCGTGGTTCTCGCCGGGTGCGGTGAGAAGCAGGAGGCGGTGACTGGCGCGGCGGGCAGCAGGCAGTCGCTGACCCTGATGCTCGACTGGTTCCCGAACGCCGATCACGTCGGCATCTACCAGGCGCTCGCCGAGGGAGACTTCACGAAGGCGGACCTCGACGTCCACATCGAGGTGCCGTCGGACCCGTCGGACCCGCTCAAGCTACTCGCGGCCGGCAAGGTCGACGCCGCGATCTCCTACGAGCCCGAGGTGCTGCTCGCGCGCAACCAGGGGCTGCCGCTGGTATCGGTGGCGGCGATCGTCCAGGAGCCGCTCACGTCGATCGTGTCGGTCGGCTCCAAGCACATCACGAACCCGTCGCAGTTGCGCGGCAAGCGCGTCGGCGACGCCGGGATCCCTTACCAGCACGCCTATCTGCAGACGATCCTGGCCCGAGCCGGGGTGCCGCAGAGCTCCGTCAAGGAGATCAACGTAGGCGACAACCTGGTCCCGGCGATGCTGTCGGGCCGGGTCGACGCCACGCTCGGCGCCTACTGGAACTACGAGGCGATCCAGCTCGCCCAGCTCCACAAGCATCCGAACGTGATCCACATGCAGGATGTCGGCGTCCCCGACTACGACGAGCTCGTCGTGGTCGTGCGCAAGAACACGATCGTCAACCACCCCGACGTCGTCCGGCGGTTCGTGCAGGCATTGGCACGCGGCTATGAGTCGGTCCGCCGCGATCCCCGGGCGGGCGTCGCCAATCTCGTCAAGGCGAGCCCCGGCCTCGATCCGAAGCTCCAGCTCGCCAGCGTCCAAGCCACGTTGCCGGCGTTCTTCCCGAGCAATTCCGCCAACCCTTGGGGCTGGCAGAACCCGAGTCAATGGAACGCGTACGGCCAGTGGATGCTGACTCATCACCTGATCTCAGACCCGAACGCCGTGCTCGACGCGTCGACCAACGAGCTGCTGGCCGGCCAGGGCCTTTGACCCACCGATGAGTTTCAGCTGCGCCGGCGGTCTAGACCCCAAGCGCATGCGAACAGGAGGCCCAGACCCGATGAGAGCTCGCACATTCCTTCCCCGGCGGATGTTCGATCACATACGATGACGCTCGTGCAGGAATCTCCGGCTGCGGTCGCGCAGGGCGGTGTCGGGCGCGAACTCGAGCAGTACCGCTCGGCGCTGACCGGCTACTGCTACCGGATGCTCGGCTCACCGTTCGAGGCCGAGGATGCCGTCCAGGACACGTTCCTGCGCGCGTGGCGGGGGTTCGACCGCTTCGAGGGCCGCGCGGCGCTGCGCTCGTGGCTGTACCGGATCGCCACCAACGTCTGCCTCGACATGCTGAACAGCCGCTCCCGTCGCGCGCGGCCGATGGACTTCGGCCCCGCGCAGGAGCCTGTCGAGTCGAGCCTGAACGTACTCCCCGAGGTCACGTGGATCGAGCCGATCCCGACCAGCCTCGTCAGCGCCGAAAGCGATCCCGCCGAGGTGGCGGTGCAGCACGACACGATCCGCCTCGCGTTCGTGGCCGCGCTCCAGACCCTGCCGGCACGCCAGCGGGCGGTGCTGATCCTGTGCGAGGTCCTGCGCTGGAAGGCCAGCGAGGTCGCGGAGTTGCTCGACACGAGTGTCGCGTCGGTCAACAGCGCCCTCCAGCGGGCGCGAGCCACGCTCGAGGAGCGCGACATCGACGACACCGACGCCGCGGCGCCGATGAACGCGACCCAGAAGGACCTGCTCGCACGCTACGTCGATGCGTTCGAGCGCTACGACCTCGACGCGCTGACCTCGCTGATCCGCGAGGACGCGACCCAGTCGATGCCGCCGTTCGACATGTGGCTCTCGGGCCGCGAGGACGTGCTCAAGTGGTGGTTCGGTCCGGGGATCGGGTGCCAGGGCTCCCGCGTCGTGCCCGTCGAGACCGCCAACGGTCAGGTCGCGTTCGGGCAGTACAAGCCCAGCGAGACGGGCAGCGGCTACGACCCCTGGGCGCTCCAGGTGCTCGACATCGCCGACGGGAAGATCGTCGAGTTCACGTTCTTCCTGTCGACCGAGCGGCTGTTCCCGCTGTGGGGGCTTCCGCCGCACCTCGACGCCTAGAGTGCCCCGAGCGACGCTAGCGCTGGCGCGGCATCCGCCGGTCTACCCCGGCAGCACGTCCTCGAGCCCCATGAATGCGATCAGTGCGCGCAGATCGTCGGAGGCGTGCTGGAGCTGGATCCGGCAGCTGTTCCGGCGCGCGGCCAGTTGCAGCCGCGCCAGCGCATCGACGGTCACGGCGTCCGCGGTGACGCCGGTCACGTCGCATACGGCGACGTCGACTCCGGCCCCTCGCAGCAGCGCGCACACGCGCTCATACAGCGCCGGCAAGTCCCCTCGCGCGAGCGGGCCGCTGATCGCGAACGTGATCGTGCTTGGCCGCGACGCTGCCATCCCGTAAAGGACCGCAGTTCGGGCGAGAAATCATCGGCCGGATGCGCCATTGCGGCGAATTGCCGCGAGAAACCGCGCCTCGTCGCCCCGGGCCGGCTCGGTGGTGGCGATCCAGTCCTCGATCGTGGCCACGAACCGCTCGGGCTCGTCGAGGTGCGGGAAGTGCCCGGCGCGCTCGAACAGCTCAAACCGGCTCCCGGGCAGGAGCTCGTGCGCTCGGCGGCCGTGATCGGCCGGGATGATCCGGTCGTGCGCCCCCCACACGATCAGCACCGGAAGCTCGGCCGCGAGGTACAGGCGGTCGATGGCCTGGACCCGCTGGCCGCCGAGGTCGATGCTCGCGCGCAGCGTATGGACGAACGCGGCGCGGCTCTGCGGATCCCCGAGCGAGGCGTGGCCCCGCGCCATCTCGGTCACGTCGTTGCCGAGCGGGATCCCGATCCGCCCGAGCGTCCGCCCGACCGCACGACCGGCGTTCAGCACATGGCGGCCGGCGAGCACGGGCAGCGCGAGCTCCGAGCCCGGGAACGTCGCCGCGCGGAGCAGCCCGTGCACCCTGCGCCCGAGCCCTCCGCTTGACACCAGCGCGAGGCGCTGTACCCGGTCGGGGAACTGGTAGGAGAACTGCATCGCGACCCCGCCGCCGAGGGAATGGCCGACGACGGTCGCGGGCCCGAGCTCGAGCGACAGGACCAGGTCGCGGATGCCCGACGCGAACGCGCCGATCGAGTAGTCGCCACGGGGCTTGGCGCTCTGCCCATGGCCGAGTAGGTCGGGCGCCAGCACCGTGTGGTCGCGGGCCAGCCGCGGCGCCACGGTCTCCCAGACAACCGAGGAGGCGGTGATGCCGTGGATCAGCACGATCGGCGGGCCGCTGCCCGCCTGCCGGTAGGCGACCCGGTGGCCGTGGATCGTCGTTTCGCGCAGCTCGAAGCTCATCTCGCGCCACGCATCCTAGGTCGTCGCGGCAGGCGGTGCGCAGGCACCCCGGGGCCGTCTCGCGGACGCACCCCCCCGCCTACGCGGCCACCCGCGACAGCGCGGACCCGCCACCGACGCGCAAGGCGTGCAGGCCCGCCAACCCGGCCCACGGCGCGTACGGGGCGAAGAACTCTCCGACCTCGTCCTCGGTGGCGCGGGCCCACGGGTCTCCGCCGCCTCGCAGCCGACCGACGAGCTTGAGGTACCCGACGTCCCCGCAGGGCAGCTGATCGAGACGGCCCTGGCCGGTCAAGGCCAGCATCTCGAGCGTCCAGCTGCCGATGCCCCGGATCGCGCGGAGTCGCCGCCACCCGCTCTCGTGGTCGGGGTCGAGCAGGTCGACGCGTCCGCTCGCCACCTCGCGGGCGGCCCGGACCAGCGTCAGTGCGCGCCCCGCGGACAGATCCATCGACTCGAGCAGCGCCGGCGCCTGGGCCGCAAGCACAGCGGCCGTAGGCGAATCGCGCATCCCGCTCTCCCCGCACCGGCGCCCGAGCCGTGCGATCAGCCGGCGCTGGATCCCCGCTGCGCGACTGAACTCGATCAGCTGCTCGCAGATCGCCCAGGCGAGCGCCTCGAACGGCTCCGGCTTGCCGCCGGCCCGCAGGCCCGGCACCGACCGGACCGAGCGCCCGATCAGCGGATCGAAGCGGAATCGGTCGTAGAACGGAGCGAGGTCCTGGTCGACGCCGAGGGCGAGCCGCATCCGCTCGATCCCCCACTCGGCAGCCTCCCGCGAGCCGGCCCGCGCCCCAAAAACGACCCGGTCGCGCGACGGCTGCGCGACCCGCACCAAAACCGGCACGTCAGAGCCGAAATGGATCAGGCGGTGCAACACCCCGCCCCGCACGCGAGTCAGGCCATCAAGACCGTTCCGCAGTGGCAGGGCAAACACCCACCGCGGGCGAACCTCGACCCGGACCTCGACGCCCGAGGCGCCCGCGACGCCGGAGACGCCCGAGGACCCCGCCACCCCGGACCCGCCGCCCGTCCTCAATCCCCGTGCTTGCCGATTACGTGCACGTCGACCAGGAACGACCGCGAGCCCACGATCGGAAGCAAGTCGACGGCGCGGCGCGGACCAGCCTTGCCGTTGCGCACGACCTTGCGGGCCGATCGGCGCTTGATCAGGGCGATCGTGGCGGCGCCGCACACGAAGCCGGTCGCGGCCGCGGCGGCCGCCTGAACCGCCGGCAGCGAGGTAGCGCTCGGCCGCTCGATCGCCCGGACCTCCGCGATCACCGGCAGTCCGTCGACGATCTCCTCGTCGATCTCGACCCCAGTGGCACCGGGCTCTGCGCCCCCCAAGGCATCCGCCTCAGGGGCGTGTTCGTCCGCGAAAGGCTCAGTCATGCCCGCGACATGGTGACAGCGCCGGCGGTCAACTTCAAAGGAGCTTCTCGTACACCCTGTACGTACGGACGATCTTGCCACCCATGCGCTCCATCGCCCGATTCATCGACTTGTTGCTCTCGAGGATCCATCCGGTCTCGCCCTTCTTTTGGTTGGTGCGTTCGGCGGCGTCGTAGTGCATCTCGTACAGCTTCGCCCCGATCCCAGTGTGCTGGTATTCAGGCTTGACCCCGAGCGCGAACACGCGGACGCGGTCGATCTTGCCCTTGTAGTAGAGCGCCTTGGCCCAGCCGAACGGGAGCAGACGGCCGTTCAAGTGGATCAGGACCTGGTTGTAGTCGGGCAGCGTGAGGCCGGCGGCGACGGGCTCGCCGTCCTTCTCGGCGATGAACGCCCAGTTCTCGTCGAGCACGGGCTTGAGGTCCTTGGCGTAGTGGCGGACCTCCTCCTCGGTGAGCGGCGTGAAGCCCCAGTTCCGTTCCCAGGCGGCGTTGTAGACCTCGAGGAAGCGGCCGATCTCGGCCTCCATGTCCTTCTTTCGCATCGGCCGGACCGTGATCCCGTACTTGCGCTCGACGTCGGCGGCGGCGCGCCAGATCACCGGGCTCACGGACGACCGTTCCGCTACCTCGAGCGTCCACATGTACAGGTCCATCGCCTTGGTCAGCCCGGCGCCCTCGATCAAGCGCGGGTAGTACGGGTGGTGCCAGTTGGTCAGGACCGTCGGGAGCAGGTCGTAGCCGTCGACGAGCACGCCGCACTCGTCGTTGGTGGTGAAGTCCATTGGGCCGACCATCCGATCCCGCCCCCGAGCGCTGAGCCAATCCGAAGCCGTCGAAAGCAGCGCGTTCGCGGCCTGAACGTCGTTCTCGCACTCGAAGAACCCGAACATCCCCCAGTCGTGATGCTGGAACTCGTTGAAGTGGCGATCGATCTGCGCGGTGATGCGGCCGACCGGCTCGTCCCCACGCCAGGCGAGGAAGAACTCGACCTCGGCGTGCTGGAAGAACGGGTTGCGGTTTCGGTCGAAGAACCGCTTGCGGTCGAACAGCAGCGGCGGCACCCAGTTGGGCTCGTTACGATAAAGCCGCCACGGCAGCTTGATGAATGTATTCAGCTCCCGCTTGTTGGCGACCGGGCGTACGTCCAACGCCCGACTGGCCGGCAGGGTCACGTCTAGCGCCATCTGATCCGGAACGTTATATGTCCACTTCGATCGATGTCTTTGCAAAGGCTCGGGAGCACGAGCGCCTCGAGCAGCTGAAGGCCGCCCGGGAGCTGGACCTCGTGCCCTACTTCCGGGTGCTCGAGGGCCCGACGCTGCCGGTCGTCGAGATGGAGGGCAAGCGCCGGATCATGCTTGGCTCCAACAACTACCTGGGACTGACCGGCGATGAACGGGTCCACCAGGGGGCGCGAGCCGCGCTGGAACGCTACGGGACCGGGCTGACCGGATCGCGCTTCCTGAACGGCACCACCGACCTGCACCTCGAGCTCGAGCAGGAGCTCGCCGACTGGTTCGGCACCGAGGGGGCGCTCGTGTTCACGACCGGCCACCAGGCGAATCTGGGCGCGCTCGGGACGATCCTCGGCCCCGGGGATACGGTCGTCGTCGACTCGGGCGACCACGCGTCGATCCTCGACGGCTGCATCCTCTCCGGCGCCAAGATGCGAGCGTTCCGGCACGGCCGCCTGGACCTGCTCGAGTCCCGCCTCGAGCGCGCCACATCCGACGGCGGGGGCATCCTGGTCGTGGTCGACGGCGTGTTCTCGATGGAGGGCGACGTCGCGCCGCTGCCCGAGATCGCCGAGCTCAGCCACCGCTACGGCGCGCGCCTGATGGTCGACGAGGCCCACGCGCTCGGCGTGCTCGGCGCGCGCGGCGCCGGCGCCTCGGAGCTGTTCGGGGTCGAGGACCAGGTCGATCTGCGGATGGCGACGTTCTCCAAGTCGCTGGCCTCGTGCGGCGGCGTGATCGCCGGCCCGGCCGACGTGATCGAGTTCCTGCGCGTGTCCTCGCGCCCGTTCATGTTCACGGCCTCGGCCGTGCCTGCGGCGCTGGGGGCCGCGCTGGCGGCAGTCAGGATCTGCCGCTCGGACGAGGGACGCGAGCTGTTCGCGCAAGTGCTCGACAACGCCCGCTACCTGCACAAGGGGCTGGACGAACTCGGGTTCCGGGTGGTCCAGCCGACAGAACTCGCAGACGGCACCGAGATCGTCACCACCGTCGTACCGGTCGTTGTCGGCGACGATTGGAAGGCCGCGTTCCTGTGGAAGGCGCTGTACGAACGCGGCCTGTACGTCAACGTCGCGCTCCACCCCGCGGTGCCGCCGGCGGGGGCGCTACTGCGCACGAGCGTGATGGCCACGCACGATCACGCCACGCTCGATCGAGCGCTCGAGATCTTCGCGGAGGCCAAGCGGAGCTTCGAGAGCGAGCACGGCTCACTCCCCGGCCGGGCCTAGACGAACGTACGGCACCGCCGCCGGTGCTCCCCTTGTCCACACTCGCACAAGCCCTGGGCTCTCAAAAAAACCTCGCTCTAAGCGCATGGGCAGGAGTTGTGACGTTGCTGTTACTCGCGCCGATGTCGTAGCTTCTCTCTACCCAAACGGCCGTGCAGCGCAGAGGTCGATAACGTAGGGATAGGCCGGATACGGGGGGCAGGAACCGCTCGCTAATGCGGGCGGGAATTGCAGTTGCACAGAATCAGGACCCACGGGAGGGGGGCCTCGCTTGCCCCTGCCCATCTGTAAAAACAGTGTCCGCCGCGTCGGACCGACTGGGAGGAAGCGAAGCACCAAATGAGTGAGACCGCCACGATGACACCGGCGCCGCAACGGATGCGAGCACTGGAACGGGCCAACGCGGTCAGGCTCGCCCGCGCGGAGCTGAAGCGAAGGATCGCTGAGGGAGAAGCTACCGCCGCGGACATCATTTTGGATCCCCCCGCTGAAGCACTCAGCTGGGCGATCGGGGAGCTGCTGATGAGTCAGCGGCGCTGGGGCACGACGAAGTGCAGGAAATTCCTCGGCCGGTATCACATCACCGAGAACAAGACGGTTGGCGCGCTTACCGACCGCCAGCGTCGGCTCCTCGCAGGCCAGCTCGAGTCGTGTAGCGCTCAAGTGCTCGAGCTGCTCAGCGTTTAGACCTGCCGCAATCGGGTCCGCGCGACCGCTTAGGGGCGGTTGCGCGGACCCGGTCCGGCAACGCCGAACGGCATCAGATCTGGATACCGACCGGTACCGGGCTTGCGCCGGCGAAGAAGAAGAACCAGATCACGAACGCCGCGAGCGTGAGACCCGCGCTGACCACGAGCACGGTCTCGAGCACGTAGTGGCCCGTGTCGTCGAGGCCTCGCGCCCGGCGGTTGGCCGCATAGACGTCGCTGAGCTTCGCGAGCACCCCGGCGAGCAGACCGATCGTCGCGACCACGCCGATGAAGGCCACGCCGATCGCGGTCCCGAGCGACGACGTCGCTCCCTGGACCTGAGAGCCGACCCACAGCCACAGCAGCGGTGTCCCGATCCACAGGACGAGGCTGCCGATGATCATGATCAGCAGTACCAGCGTGGCGCCGGCGCCCGTCCGTAGTAGCTCTCGCACCTAGCGCCGAGAGTAGCCCTCACCCGAGGCCGGCGCGCCCGCAAATCAGGGGCGCGCGGGGGCTAAGGGACAGCCCGAGGAAAGCTTGACCTCCCACCAGCCCATCAGCATCCCGATCAGACCGAGCCGCGGCTTCACGTACCAAACGCCGCATCCCGGCTCGCCGATCTCGCGGTTCGCGATCCGAACGAACCGGTGGCGGCCCGGGTCGAGCAGCATCTTCTCGAGCGCCACCCGCCTCTCCGCCTGCTGGTCGGCGCGCTCCGCGATCGACCTCCGCGCCGCCTGAACGCGCGCGGCCAGGTCGTCCCGCACGCGCTCGAGCTCGCCGAGGCCGAGCAGCCGCGGCGCGGCGCACGACCGCGCCGGCGGCTCGTCGAGTCCGCCCATCGGATAGGCGGTGACGAACGCTTCGGACAGCTCACGCTCGAGCTTGTCGATCTGGGCGCGCAGCGAACGTCGCGCGGCCCGCTCGTCGCTTTCCGGGGCGACCAGCGGGGCGACCGTCGCGGCCTGATCGTGTTCGAGAAGCGCCAACGCTGCCTCCTTTCGCGAGCCCGTGGCCAGCTTACCAGCCCCCTCTACCTCGCTTCAGGCCGCCTTGACAACATCGGAGGCCACCCACAGCGCCTCCTCGACATGGATCGCCGGGACGCCGTCGACGCCGACCGCGAACAGCACAATCCGGCGGGTCTGCGGTCCCGGGGCGTGGCCCGGCGCCGGCGCGCCGAACAGAGATGCGTGGACCGTCAGCGCATCCGCGACCACGAGCTGGCCCTCGGGCAACGCAACCCCGCCCGCCGGGTCGCTCCCCACCCGGTCCCCGGATAAGGACAGCCTGATCCCGAGGCTGCCGGAGTCCACGACGCTCGCGTCGAGCGCCCACACCGGCACCCCGGTCTCGACGAGCGCGACCAGCAGCGCGTCCGCCAGCGCGTCCCGCGTCTCGAAGCCCCCCTTCAAAAGCCGCCCGACCGCGGCGGCCTCGCTCGGGATCCGTGCCGCGTCCGGATCGACCCCGACCTGGCGGAAGAACGTCCGGTATGCGTGCGGGATCGGCTGGGTACGCATCGCCACGACGCCCGCGCCCCGGTAACGATCGGACAGCTCGCGCAGGCGCCGGCGGACCGCCGGGACGCTTGCGCGTACGCGGGCATCGACCCCGGTCCACAGTAAGCGAAGCCCCGGAAACTCCTCGCGGAGCTTCGACTCGAGCAAGCCCTCGACCGAGCTCACGCGGTAGTCACCCTCGACGCAGCAGCGCCTGCACCCGCGCCCCGAGGGCCGCCTCCGAGGTCCAGTGCTCGCCGATCAACCGCTGAGCCACCGTCCCGCCACGATAGGCGAGTTCGACCAGCGGGCAGGCGGTGACGCCGTACAGGCCTCCGACGCCGCCGTCCGCGTCGTACGCCACCGGGATCGTCCAGCCGTGCTTGCGAACGGCCTTGGCCGCCGCCGCGTGGCTCGTGTTGACCGCCACCGCGGCGTACTGAGCCCCGCGCGTCCCGGGACCCGACGCGAGCGCCTGGAGCGTGCTCACCTCGCGCTCGCATGCGGCTGACCCGGTCACGAAGAAGTCGAGCACGAGCGGCCCGCGCTTGGCCAGCAGGCACACGTTCAACGCGCGCGGATCGTGGCGCGCGAGCGTGCACGGCGGACTCAGATTCGCGTCGCCGTTCAGATCAGACGCGGCCAGCGGCGCCGCGAAGTCGCGCAGCGGCTGCCCCGCCGCGACCCCCGGGGTCCCCGCCCCCGACGGATGACTGGCCAGGGCGTAGATCAGGAAGCCGACGACCAGCACGGCGGCCAGCACGCCGACCATCCACGCGTAGCGGCGATTGTCGATGAGCGCTTGGAACGGAGTCGGGGGCTCGCTCACGCCACGCGCGCTCAGGCCACGCGCGTACGCCGCCGCGGCAGCGCGCCGGCGACCCGCCCCACGAGCTCGCGCACGCCCCGGCCCACGCTCCCCAGCGCGTCCGGCCGCTCGGACAGCGCGAGCACCGACGGCAGCACGAGCATCACCCCGCCGAGTGACACCGTCAGGTCGACGAGCGTCACCAGGCCGAAGTCGCGCAGCATCGTGATGCTCGAGAAGATCAGCACCCCGAACCCGGCGATCGCGGTGATCCCCGACGCGAGCACCGCCGAGCCCGTGAACCGGTAGGTCCGCGCCAGCGCCTGTCCCGGCTCGAGGCCCGCCCTCCTCTCGGCGCGGTAGCGCTCCGACAGGAGCACGCTGAACTCGGTGGAGATCGCGATCACGAGCGCCCCCAGCGCGGCCGACATCGGGTTGAGGGGGACCCGCGTGGCGAACAGGATCAGCGACGACCATCCGGTCGCGAGCGCGATCGGCACGAGCGGGACGAGCGCCCGCTGGACCGTGCGCAGGACCGCGAACAGCACCAGCGCGACCGCGATCAGCCCGGCGAGCAGCATCAGCATGCGGCGACCCGACGAGGACAGCGACGCGTCCGCCTGCGCCGCGAGCACGGGCAGGCCGGCCAGCGAGGCGCTGACCCCGGACGGCGGGTGCAGGTGCGCTCGCATGTACTCGATCAGCTGCTGCTGCCGGGACAGCGGCATCAGGCGAATCCCGAACGCGAGCGTCGCCTCCCGGTGATCGGGCGTGATCACCGCCTGGGAGAAGTAGGGCGGCACCGCCTTGAGCAGGCTCGAGATCAGGCCGGTGGTGAGCGAACTGCCGCACGAGCCGCTGGTCGCCTGGCTTCCCGAGCAGAACAGGTCGGGCAGCGATAGGGCCGGGCACAGCATCGCCTGCGCGCACCCCTTCGCCTCGACGTAGCCGAAGTGCGCGAGCAGCGTGTTCTCGTAGCCGACCATCCAGCCGATCGTCTTCGGCGTGGCGACGTTGCTCGAGTGCACGAGCACGTCGATCTCACCCGACACGCCGGTCACGCGTTCGAGCGTTCGCAAGTTCTTCAGCGCCGGCATGTTCGACGGCACGAGCTTGGTCACGTCGGACTGAACGGACATCTGCGTGTCGGCGACCCAACCGGCCGCGGCCAGGACCAGCCCCACCAGCAACACGCGCCCGGGCCGGCGCGCCGCCGCCGCGACCGCGTTTCGAGCGACGCCACCCACTCGCCGTGAGACACCGGCCCGCTCGCGGGCCTCGCCGATGATCTCCCCCGCGCCCCGCGCCGACGCGCTGAGAACGCCCAGATCCGGGAGCCGCGGCTCCCGGACCGCAGAGGACAGCGCCCGCCGACGGCTCAGCACGAGCGCCGCCGATCCCATCGTCAGCGCGCACGCGAGCGCGATCGCGATGCCGACGATCAACAGCTCGCCGAACCCGCGGACCATCGGGACCGGCGACAGCAGCAGGGCGAGGAATCCCGCGGCCGTGGCCAGCGCGGCGGTCGCGATTGTCGGCGCCGCGACGATCGCCGCCTGCGCCACGTCGCCGGACACCTCCTCGGTGCGCGACTGGAACTGGACCGCGTAGTCGACCGCGAGCCCGATCAGGATCGGCAGCACCGCGATCGACGCCATCGTCAGCGACGCGCCGACGAGCGACACCAGTCCGAACGTGATCCCGGCCGCGGCCAGCGCGATCGCCAGCGGCAACAAACGCGGCCGATTCCGGAACACCAGCAGCAACACCACTCCCATCACGAAGATCGCCGCGGCCAGCAGTCCCGCGATCGACCCGGTGATCGTCGACGCGAGGTCGTTGGTCACCACCGGCACGCCCGAGACCGTGTACGTGCCGTGATAGGCCGAGCGGAACATCGGCATCTGGACCGCCTGCTCGATCCACTTGATCGCCTGCGCCTGCTGCGACGGCGTCAGCGACGCCTTCAGCCGAACCTGGATCAGCGCCGAGTCGGCGGTCGGGAACAGATAGGCGAACCGCGACTTGGGCTGGTTCACGCCCCGCGTCTGATCGAACACGATCTCCGGGATGAACTGGGGGTCGTCGATCCTCGGCGTGCCGGTGATGCCCGAGTTCAGGTACATCTGGAGCAGGCTCGTGGTCTCCTGCTGCTGCGCGATCGACCCCGCCGCGTTCTCGAGCGACGTCGCCTGCTTGCGAGACATGTGCTTCGCCAGCGCGAGGTTGTACGCGCTCGTCTTGGCCTGCTGGATCGTCTGCTGAGCCCCGGCCTCGATCTGCGTGATCTCGGTGTTGACGGCCGCGACGGCCCGGTTCAGGAACGTCCCCGGCCCGTACACGACCTGCGCCGGCTGGGCCTTCATCAGCTTGCCGCAGGGGCTCCCCCACCCGCCGTAGGGCGTCGCCGACCCGGCCGGCGCCGGCGTGAACGCCTGGAGCTGCTGGTTGGCGACGACGACCTGGCCCGCCAGGCACGCCTCGAGCTGGCTGACCGTCGCCAGGTCCTTGGTCTCGACCAGATCGGTCAGCGGCTCGCGGATCAGGATCACCACCGGGTCGCCACCGAAGTGCTGGTTGTCGTCGAGGCTCGCCTGGTACTCCGGCGACGAACTGTTGACGAACGTGTCGCTGCTCGTGTTCGGTTGCAGGCGCAGCGCGAGCGCCCCGCCGCACAGGGCGAGCGCCACCACGATCCCCAGCGTCACCGCCGGTCTCCTCGCGGCGGCTCGCGCCAGCCGCTGCAACACCCGCCCCATCATCGCTCAGTCCATCGAGAGCGGACCCTGTGACTCCCCGGACAGGAACTGGCGGATGAACGGGTTGTCGGAGTTCAGCATGTCCTCGGCCGGCCCCGCCTCGACGATCCGGCCCTTCCACAGCACGTTGATGTAGTCCGCGACCCGGCGGGCGCTCATGATGTCGTGAGTGATCACGCAGAAGGTCGGGAGGTGCTCCCTGCCCTTCGCCTTCGCCTCCTCCATCATGTCGCGGTGGATCTCGAGGATCAGCTCGCCGAGCAGCGCGGTGCGCACCGGGTCAAGCCCCGAGTCGGGCTCGTCGAACAGCAGGATGTCGGGCTCGAGCACGAGCGCGCGCGCGAACCCGGCGCGCTTGCGCATCCCACCCGAGAGCTCGTTGGGCAGCCGGGTCGCGGCGTCGGCGAGACCGACCTCCTTCAGCCGCCGCATGACGATGTCCTCGATCTCGTCCTCGCCCTTCTCCGTGTGCTGGCGAAGGGGGAACGCGACGTTGTCGAACACGTTCATCGACCCGAACAGCGCCCCGTCCTGGAACAGCAGGCCGAACTTCTTGCGCATCTCGAACAGGTCGTCGTCGCGCATGTTCGGTACCGACTCGCCGTGGACGAGGATGTCGCCCTCGTCGGGATACAGCAGCCCGACCATGTGCTTGATGCAGACGGACTTCCCGGTGCCGGACGGGCCGAGGATCATCGACACCATCCCCTCCGGCAGGCCCATGTTCAGACCGCGCAGGATCTGCGTCCGCCCGAACGCCTTGTAGGTGTCGATGAACTCGACGGCGTCGGGGCGGCCCGACGGATAAACCTTGTAGGTGTGCCACTTGTAGTCGTCGTCGGACGAGCCCGGGGGCGGGCCGGGGCGCGGCGCCTGCTCGTCCACGACCGACACCCGCGAGCCCTGTGGCGCCGACGCGGCGGACTCGCCGCCGTGCTGCATCGGGGCCGGCTCGTCGGCACCATCGTCGGCGCCGTCGTGCGCAGCGTCCACAGCGGACTCCTCGGGGCCCCAGTCTTCGTCGTCAAACGCCATTGTCAGCCTCCGATTGGTGCCCGCGGGTTCGCGCCCCAGAAGAGCTGCGTTCCGAGCATTCCGATGAGATGTACACCGACCAAGTTCAAGACCATCGACTTCGCGGTGGCGGTTCCGACCCCGACCGGACCACCACTCGCGTTATACCCGTAATAGCAGCCGACTAGCACGATGAGCGTCGCCATCGCCATCGCCTTTATCAAGCTGAATAAGAGGTCGGGTGGGTTCTGGAACTCCCAGAAGATCAGGAAGTAACCCCCCGAGGACACGTCGCCGACCTGCTGCACGACCGCGATATAGCTGGCCACGAACCCGGCGCCGATCGAGATCACGTACACGAACGGGAGCACGAGCCACGCCGCGAGCAGCCTCGTCCCGCACAGGAACGTCATGCCGCTGATCCCCATCACCTCGAGCGCGTCGATCTCGTCGGAGATCCGCATCGAGCCGAGCTCGGCCACGATTCCGGTCCCGACCTTGGCCGCCATCATGTAGCCGAACGCCAGCGGCGCGAGCTCGCGCAGGTCGCACCAGGCCGAGAACACGCCTGAGAACGCCGGCGCTCCCTGCGATCGAAGCAGGTACGCGCCCTCGATACCACACGTGAGGCCGACGATGAACACCAGCATGCAGATCACGAGCGCGGAGCCGACGATCAGGATGCCGGCCTGCCGTAAGACTTCGCCGAAGAACCTGAACACGCGCAGGCTGAACACCTCGCCGACCACCTTCGCCGTGAACTTCGCGATCTCGCCGAAGCTCTCAACCCAGCCCTTGGGGGTGACGATCAGGTCGTTCATCTATCTGGGAATCGTCGTGATCTCGGGGTGGGTGGCGAGCAGCGTCTGCGTGAACGCGTAGTTGAACGCGAAGATCCCCAGGAACGCGATCACGACCGCCTGGTTGACGGCGCGGCCGACCCCCTCGGCCCCGCCCGAGGCGGTCATCCCCTTGTAACAGCAGACCACGGCGATGATCGCTCCGAACAGCGTGGTCTTGACCACCGATCCCCACAGGTCGGTGGTCTCGGCGTTGTTGAAGAACGTCGAGAAGAACGGCCCGAGCGACGCGTGGTTGACGAGCGTGGCCAGGATCCCGCCGAACACGCCGAAGATCACGGCATAGATGTCGAACAGGCCCGTGACCAGCATCAGCGCCAGGAACCGCGGCACCACCAGGTTCTTGATCGGGTCGACGCCGAGCACCTGGAGCGCGTCGAGTTCCTCGCGAATCTTGCGGGCGCCGAGATCGGCCGTGATCGCTGTACCCGCGACGCCGGCGAGCACGATCGCGTCGACGAACGGCGCGAACTCGCGGATCGACGCGAGCACGAAGAACCCGCCGAGACGGTCGATCGCGCCGAACAGAACGAGGAAGTTCGCGGCCTGAAGTCCCGGCGCCTCATACCCGAACGCGATCGTCGAGATCAGCAGCGGGAACCAGCACAGTCGCAGCGCGAACATGAACTGGCCGACGAACTCGGGCCCGTACGGGTACGGCGGGCGGACGGCCGAGACCAGCGTCTTGCCGGTCAAGATCATCATGTTGCCGACCTCTTCGAGTAGGCCCTTGATGGGCGAGTACCCACGATCGGCGACGGCTCTGATCAAATCTGCTCCAGCCTCCCAGGTCTTCAGTGCCGCCACGCGGCCAACGGGCTAAGCGTACGGCCAGCTACCCGGATGTAGCAAATGGGAACCGTCGCCCGAACCGGCGTGATCGCGCAGGGCAATTGCTATGTTCGCGCCCCGTGCCCTGGAGGAGCTTTGGCCTGATCTGCGGAGCGCTCGCGGCGCTCGTCCTCGCCGCCTGCGGCGGCGGAGCACGGCAGGACGCCAGCGAGCCGAGCGGCAACTTCCCGGTCGCGGTGACGACGGCGACGTTCCCGGGCTCCCAGCGCCTGTCCGAGCACACTCATCTCGTGCTCGCCGTGCGCAACACCGGCTCCAAGACGATCCCGAACGTCGCGGTCACGATCTGCAACGTCACCTGCGCGTATCCCGCGCCCCCGGGCGAGGGCACCGACGCGGCGGCGTTTGCTCAGGATCTCCAGCAGACCGGGCTCGCCAACCCATCGCGCCCGATCTGGATCGTCGACCGGCCTCCGGGCGCGTGCAACGTCGGCTGCCAGCCCGGCGGGGCGGCCGGGAGCGGGAGCCCCGGCGGCGCGGTCACCGCGTACTCGAACACCTGGGCGCTGGGGTCGCTCGCGCCGGGCCAGACGGCCAAGTTCGAGTGGGCCGTGACCGCGGTGGCGCCTGGGCGCCACATCGTCGCCTGGGAGGTCGCCGCCGGCCTCAACGGCAAGGCCAAGGCGGTTCTTCAGGGCGGTGGGCTACCGCACGGGACGTTCGCGGTGACGATCCACACCGCACCGTCGGAGTCCTACGTCAACAACAACGGCCAGATAGTCACCACGACGTCGAGCGCGCCGTAGCGATTACTGGGCCTCGCTTCGCTCGGCGTCCAGCCGGATGGAATTGCGGCAGGCCCGTTAGGCGAGGCATGGATGCCGAGCGGGCCGTTGCCGCAATGCCGGTTCCGCAGGGCGTCCATGCCCTGCGGGCGCGCACCCTTGAATGGCTGAGAGCCAGCGGATGGAAACGGCGGGCGGCTGAGGGGGGTGCGGTACTCCCGGGGACGGGTCGCGGCGCGCCGGGCATGCATAACACGACAACGGAGCCGATCCCGCGAGGCCCTGCCGTACTACGCACGTAGGGCACGCGTAGCACGGCAAGGCCGGCGCGATTGCGCTCAATTGTCGCGTTATGCATGCTCCGCGAGCCGCCGCGCGCCTGCGACCCGCCCCCACCCACCCTCAGGTGCCCGCCGTCGGACCCAATCCGCCGGCGACACGGACGCACGCTGAAAACGACCGCCACCACCGCCGGGCACGGACGCCCGGCCCAGGGAATCGCGACCACCCCGCAGGGCATGAACGCCCTGCGGAATGGCATTGCGGCAACGGCCCGCTCGGCATCCTTGCCTCGCCTGACGGGCCTGCCGCAATTCCATCCGGAGGACGCCGCCGAAGGCGGCCCAAACCTACTCGCTACTCGACGTCGCCCAGAGGTTGATGCCGCCGTCGCCCGAGTGATGGTCGATCTCCTCGAGCTCGGACGGGTCGAAGTCGGTGCGCTCCAGCGCGGCGACGTTCTGCTCGAGCTGGGCGACGCTGCTCGCGCCGAGCAGCGCGCTGGTGATGCGCGGATCGCGGAGCACCCAGGCGATCGCCATCTGCGCGAGCGTCTGCCCGCGCCGCTCCGCGATTCCGTTCAGCGCGCGCACGCGCGCGAGGTTCTCGCTCGAGAGCATCCCCTCGTCGAAGTAGTTCCCGATCCGCGCGCGTGAATCGTTGGGCACCCCGTCGAGGTAGCGACTGGTCAGGAGGCCCTGAGCCAGCGGCGAGAACACGATCGCGCCGACGCCCTCGCGCTCGAGCACGTCGAGCAGCTCCTCCTCGATCCACCGGTTGAGCAGCGAGTACGACGGCTGATGGATCAGCAGCGGGGTGCCGAGCTCGCGCAGGATCAGGCCGGCCTCCTCGGTCCGGCGCGGCCCGTAGGACGAGATCCCCACGTACCGCGCCTTGCCCTGGCGCACAGCGGTGTCGAGCGCGCCCATCGTCTCCTCGAGCGGCGTGTCGGGATCGAACCGGTGCGAGTAGAAGATGTCCACGTAGTCGAGGCGCATCCGCTTCAACGACTGCTCGAGGCTCCCGAGCACGTATTTGCGCGAGCCCCACTCGCCGTACGGGCCGGGCCACATGTCGTACCCGGCCTTGGTCGAGATCACGATCTCGTCGCGGTAGGGCTTCAGATCCTCCTCGAAGATCCGCCCGAAGTTGATCTCGGCGCTTCCGTACGGCGGGCCGTAGTTGTTGGCCAGATCGAAGTGCGTGATCCCGAGGTCGAACGCGCGGCGGATGATCGCCCGGCTCGTCGCGAGCGGGCGGTCGTCGCCGAAGTTCTGCCACAGGCCGAGCGAGATCGCGGGCAGCTGCAGGCCGCTGCGGCCACAGCGGCGATACTGGATCTGCTCGTACCGTCCCTTATCGGGGACGTATGCCTGCCAGCCGAGCTTGGGATTGAACGGCACACGGGGCAGTATCCCACGACCGCGTTTGTCCACGTGGGACGGCCATTTTGGACATCCGGATAATGACGGGCCCCTTATGGGCGCGTTAGGCTCGGGGGCCACTTCGAAAAAGGAATCGATGACCCATGCCTCGCTTTCGACAGCAGAACGTACTTGCCGCGCAGTGGGCTCCAAATGGAGGCGCGCTCGGGGCTCCCGATCTGACTCTCTCCGACAACCAGGTGTTCGGCGCGAACGTGTTCAGCCGCGCGGTCCAGCGCCAGCGCCTCTCCTCAGACGTCTTCAAGCGCCTGCAGCGGACGCTCGCGCGCGGCGAGGCGCTCGACACGTCGCTCGCCGACTCGGTCGCACTCGCGATGAAGGAATGGGCGATGGAGCGGGGCGCGACCCATTACACGCACTGGTTCCAGCCCTTGACGGGCTCGACCGCCGAGAAGCACGACAGCTTCTACGCCCCGACCGATGAGGGCACCGCGATCGCGGAGTTCTCGGGCAAGGAGCTGATCCAGGGCGAGCCCGACGCCTCCTCATTCCCCACCGGGGGAATCCGCGCCACGTTCGAGGCGCGGGGATACACCGCCTGGGACCCGACCTCGCCGGCCTTCATCCTGGAGAACCCCAACGGGACGCTGCTGTGCATCCCGACCGCGTTCGCGTCGTGGACGGGTGAGGCGCTCGACCACAAGATCCCGCTGCTGCGCTCGATGGACGCGCTGTCGAAGTCGGCGATCCGCGCGCTCAAGCTGTTCGGCGACAACGATGCGAACCGTGTGTTCACGACGATCGGGCCCGAGCAGGAGTACTTCCTGATCGACGAGCAGTACTACTTCGAGCGGCCCGACCTGATCACGACCGGCCGCACGCTGTTCGGCGCCAAGCCGCCGAAGGGCCACGAGCTCGACGACCATTACTTCGGGTCGATCCCCGACCGGATCCTCGCGTACATGCTCGAGACCGAGCGCGAGCTCGCCAAGCTCGGAGTGCCGGTCAAGACCCGGCACAACGAGGTCGCGCCCAACCAGTACGAGATCGCTCCGATATTTGAGAACTCGAATGTGGGTTCGGATCATCAGCAGCTGACGATGCAGATCATGCAGAACGTCGCCCGCCGCTACGGGCTCGTGTGTCTGCTGCACGAGAAGCCGTTCGCGGGGGTCAATGGTTCGGGCAAGCACAACAACTGGTCGATGGGCACCGACACCGGCAAGAACCTGCTCGAGCCGGGCGACACGCCGCACCGGAACCTCGAGTTCCTGTTCTTCTGCGCGGCGGTGATCCTGGCCGTCAACAAATACCAGGGTCTGCTGCGGGCGTCGATCGCTTCGCCGGGTCAGGACCATCGCCTCGGGGCAAACGAGGCGCCGCCGGCGATCATGTCGATCTTCCTCGGGACCGACCTCGAGCACGTGTTCGGCGCAATCGAGCGCGGTGAGACGTCCGAGACCAGGGCGCAGTCGTTCCTCGGGCTCGGCACCCCGGTGCTGCCGCAACTGCCCAAGCACGGCGGCGACCGCAACCGAACGAGCCCGTTCGCGTTCACCGGCAACAAGTTCGAGTTCCGCGCGCTCGGATCGAGTCAGTCGCCCGCGCTCCCCAACACCGTGCTGAACACGATCGTTGCGGAAGCCATAGACGAGCTCGCCGATGAGCTCGAGGCGGCGGTCAAGGACGGCCCCCCGGCCGGCGATTCGCTGCGCGACGCGGTGCTCGAGGACGCGCTGCGCCCGATCCTGCAGCGCACCTACGCCGCCAACAAGCGGATCATCTTCGGTGGCGACAACTACGACGAGGAGTGGCACGCCGAGGCCGAACGCCGGGGCTTGTTGAATTTGCATGCGACCCCGGACGCGCTGCCGTATCTCGTCTCCGACGAGACCGTCGAGGTGTTCGAGAAGCACAACGTGCTCTCGCGTCGCGAGCTCGAGTCGCGCCACGAGGTGTTCCTCGAGCAGTACATAACCAAGCTCAACATCGAGTCCGAGACCCAGGCGTCGATCGCACGCACGATGCTGTTGCCGGCGGCGGCGCGTCACCTCGCGCTGCTGCTGACGGCGCAACTCGGCGAGCTCGCCGGCGAGACGTCCGACCTGATCGCGGAATTCACCGAGGCAATCAAGAAGCTCGAGGCGGCGAACCTGGCCGATAACCAGCCGGCGGAATTGGAGCCGCACGCGGAGTTCATGCGGGACTCGGTCGTGCCGGCGATGGACGAGGTCCGGGGCGCGGCCGACACGCTCGAGAAGGTGGTGGCCGACGACCTGTGGCCGCTACCGAAGTACGCCGAGATTCTGTTCATCAAGTAGCCGACCACTACTAAAGGCACGCCTGCCGCGTGCCGACGCCAGTTCTACGGCATGCGGCAGGTAACTCCTTCAAACGGCAACGCAACTTGTGCACGCCGCCCGGGTTCTACGGTACGGTGGCATTGGTGGCAGGCCGTATGACTGAACACCGTGGGCGCTTTTTGGCCCTGCTCGTAGCAGTGCTGCTATCGGCAGTCGCCGTGAACGCCGACCCGGTGTCCGCGGCTTCTAAGAAGCTGAGCGCGCACGCGATCCACATGTCCGGCGACTCGGGCGCGCTGGCCGGCCGCGGTATGTGGATCTGGTACGTCTCGCGCTCGAGCAGCGGCAGCGTTTCCTCGATCATCGCCACCGCCCGCAAGTACGGCATCAACACGGTGATGATCAAGAGCGGCGACGGCCGGACGATGTGGTCGCAGTTCAACCCCACCGTGGTTCAGGAACTGCACGCCAACGGCCTGCACGTGTGTGCGTGGCAATACGTTTATGGAAACTTCCCGCTCCAGGAGGCGGACGTCGCTGCGACCGCGGTCCGCGACGGAGCGGATTGCCTCATCATCGACGCTGAGAGTGAATATGAGGGCAAGTACATCGCCGCGCAGAGTTACATAACGCGGCTGAGGAATGACATCGGACAGAGCTTCCCAGTGGCGCTCGCCGGGTTCCCGTACGTGGACTACCACCCCGGGTTTCCCTACTCGATATTCCTCGGCCCCGGCGGGGCTCAGTACAACACGCCGCAGATGTACTGGGTCGACATCGGGACCAGCGTCAACACGGTGTACGCCCACACGTACGCCTACAACTCCGTCTACCAGCGGGCGATCGATCCGCTCGGGCAGGTCTACGAGAACCCGCCCTTGGGACAGCTCATCCGCTTCCGCCAGCTGTCGCGGACATACGGCGCCGCCGGCGTGTCGTGGTGGGACTGGCAGGAGGCAACCAACACCGCCTGGAAGGGCATCTCGATCGGCGCCGGCAACCTCACCGGGGTCGCGGCGACCGCGGCCACGCCGATCCTCAAACTCAAATCGGTTGGGGATCTCGTCGTGTGGGCCCAGGAGCACTTGGCGAGCGCCGGCTACACGATCCCGATCGACGGCGATTACGGCCCGACCACGCAGGCCGCCGTCGAGAGCTTCCAGACCGCGAAAGGTCTCACCGTCGACGGAATCGTCGGGCCCGCGACGTGGGCCGCGCTGCTCCGCTTCGCGCCCGCCGCGGTGACGTGGACGCACACCGGCGCGGTCATGGCGTCGGCCGCGGCCGTGCGCAACTCGCGCGGCACGCACCGGCCGCTGCTCTTGCAGGTCCCGAAGTCGGCGCACGCGCGCGCGGTGCGCGACGAGATCGCCGGCGCCGGCGGCGCCGGCTGAGTGCCGTTCACGCTCAGCCGCTAGAGCAGTTCGTGCTCGCGCGCGTAGGCGACGAGCGCGGCGCGCGTCGTGCGTCCGGTCTTCTGCTGGATGTGAGCGCGGTGCGACTCGACCGTGCGCACGCTCAAGTACAGGTGCGCGGCGATCTCGGTGTTGGTGTGCCCGAGCGCGATCAGCCGAAGCACCTCGATCTCGCGCGCTGACAGATCGTCAGGTGGACCGTTGGACTCCTGCGGCTCGGCCGCGAGCCGCGCCCCAAGCTCGGGACTGAGGTATGTGCGGCCGTCGGCGGCCAGGCGCACGGCGCGGACGAGTTCGGTGTCGGCCGCCTCCTTGAGCACGTACGCGATCGCGCCCGCGCGCAGTGCCTCCCGCGCGAACGCGGGATCGTTCTGCATCGTCAGTACGACGATCTGCGTGTCAGGCTCGCTCTCGCGCAGGCGCGGGATCGCAGGCAGGCTGGACTCCCCGGGCATGTTCAAATCGAGGATCAGCACGCGCGGGTGGTAGGCGGCGACGCGTCGCTCGGTGGTGGCGACGTCGCCCGCCTCGGCGACGACCTCGAATCCGTCCTCGGCCTGGAGGAGCATGCGCAGACCGGCGCGAACCACCAGGTGATCGTCGGCCAGGACGATCGTGATCGAACCACGCCGCGATGCTTCGTCCATCGAGGTCAGGTTAGCTTGCGTGCAAGCGGGGCACCATCTGATGCCATGTCATACGAGTAAGTGCTTACATGCGACCGCCCCATACGTAAAGCTTTGTCGCAACATGTCCAGTTCAACAGGGAGAAGCGATGCCCCCAGCCCGTAGGTCAGCAACGAAGACAACAGCAGCCGCACGCGCGAGCAACGCCCGCAAGGCCGTGCGTGCGCGCGCCGCATCGACCCGTCAGGCCACGCGCCGCGAGGTTGAGCAGTCGATCGCGCGGTTCGAGAAGCAACTCGACGGCGCCAACGACGCGCTCAAGACGCTCGGCACGCACCTCGGTCGCGGAGCGCACGGCAGCTACAAGGAAGTGACCACCGCGCTGACGGCGCTCCGTCGCGAAGCGTCGAAGACCAACAAGCAGGCGCTCAAGGACTTCGACAAGCTGCGCACCGCTGTGACGCGCAAGCCCGCGGCCGCGAAGGCCAGCACCACGAAGGCGAGCACCACGAAGGCAAGTACCACCAAGGCAAGCACGACCAAGGCGAGCACGACGAAGGCGAGCTCCCGCTCCGCGAAGGCGAGCTCGGGCTCGTCGGCCGGCAAGCGCTCGACGGCCAAGCGCACGACCGCGTCCCGCGCGAAGAGCACGCGCTCGAAGAAGACCAGCTAGCTCACATCGAACAGCGTCAGGGCGCGAGCGTCGTCCCGGCGTCGATTCGCGTCGGCTCGTCGACATCGAGTTCGACCGCGCCGCGGACGCGCACGCCCTCGCCGAACGTCACATCACCATGTACAACGAGCCGTTCGGCGTCCCGTAACGACGGGGCGCCGGCCGGAAAACGCTGCTCGAAATCGTCAAGCAGCTTGTAGAACTGGGAGTCGAGCTCGACGTACGGCAGGCTGTCGGCGCGTTCGGGCAGCGGCGCGACGACGAACTCATCCGACAGCGTGTACACGTCCGAGCGGAGCACCAGCAGGTCGTCGGTCGTCTTGACCGGGACGAACCGCGTGCGCGGCACACGCAGCAACTGAGCACCGGTGAAGCTCCCGATCGCCGCGCCCATCGCGGTCTCGAGCTGGATGACCGGCGGCGAGCTCGAGTCACGCGGATCGACTGTCTTGCGGTTGATGATCAGCGGAAGCTCGAGCACGCCGTCGGAACGGTCGAGCGTGTCCTTGAGCACGCGCAGGTCGACCCACAGGCTGTTCGTGTTGTAGTAGCGCCACCGGCGGTAGTCGCGGAATGAGTCCTGGTCCTCGGGAGGCGTCTGCGCCGTCTCACGCAGAACAAGCTGCCCATCGGCCCGCCGGCGAGCGATGTGCCCCCCCTTGCGATCCGCCTCGGTCCCCTCGACGACCTCCATCAGGAATGGGATGTCGCCGCGCTCAAGGTGACTCGCGATCCGCGCGTCGACCATCGCGCCGAGGTTGTCGGCGTTCGAGATCATCGCGACGCGGAAGCCGTCCTCGATCAGCGCGTCGAGCATCCCCGAGCTGCGCAGCGAGCCGTACACGTCGCCGTGACCCGGCGGACACCATTCGAGTGACGGATCGGCCGGCCAGCTCACGGGCGCGAGTGACTCGGCTTCGAGCTTGGGTTCCATGCTCTGGAGGAAGTGCACCGGCAGGCCGGTGTCGAGGTCCGGATGGGATTCGAGCGCCTTGAGCGTGTCCGCGCGCGTGGCCTGGCTGTTCATCAGCACGAGCGGCAAGCGGACGCCGTAGCGCGCCCGCAGCGCCAGCGTGTTCCCGATGATGATGTCGAGGAACGAGCGCCCCGCGCGCGCCTCGATTAGGGACTTCGGGCTGCGCAGCCCCATCGACGTCGCCAGTCCGCCGTTGAGCTTGATCACCGCGACCCGGCCGAGCGCGTCCCCGTCGACCTCGGGCAACTCCTCGAGCGTGGAGACGTCGCCGGCGGGCTCGAGATCGGCGCTCGGCAGCATCGCCTCATCACCGCTCTCCAGACGCCGGTATGCATTGGCGAACGCGCGGATCGCCTCTTCGGGCTGGCCCGCGTCGCGCATCTTCGCTTCGGCTTGTTCGAGTCCGTTCTCGCTCGTCACGGCTGCCCGTAGTATGCCTGCGGGCCGTGCTTGCGCTCGTGATGCTTGTCGCGCAGCGCCTCCTGCAGCGGCATCGCGTCGGGGTCGAGCATCTTGGTCAGCAGCGCCATCCTCGCCACCTGCTCGAGCGTGACGGCGATGTCGACCGCCTTGGCGGGAGTCCCCGCCCAGCAGAACGGCGCGTGCCCGCGGACGAGCGCGCACGGAAGCTCGCGCGGTCCGCGCTCCGCGATCAGCTCGACCAGCGTCGTCCCCGTCGCCCCCTCGTAGTCCGACGCGATCTCGTCGTCGGTCAGCGCGCGCGTCACCGGGATCGGGAACGCGCACAGATCGGCATGGGTGGTGCCGAGCAGTGGGATCTCGCGCTGCGCCTGCGCCCACGCAACGCTCCATGTCGAGTGGGTGTGGACGACCCCGCCGATCTCGTCGAACGCGCGGTACAGCGCCAGGTGCGTGGGCGTGTCGGTCGACGGCCGCCGCTCGCCGGCGACGACGTTGCCGTCGAGATCAACCGTGACCATGTCGTCCTCGGTCATGTCCGCGTAGGCGACGCCGCTCGGCTTGATCACCACGACGCCCTCGTCGCGGTCGATCCCGCTGGCGTTACCCCAGGTGAGCGGCGCGAGACCGTGCGCGGGCAGCGCGCGGTTGGCCTCGAGCACGTCGGAAATCAGGGATCCGGCCGGCACCGCATCGCCCCGTCAGATTTCCACGTACTCGACGTCCAGCAACTCCGCGAGCCGGCGCCAGCGGCCCCTGTGGTCGCCCAGGTTGGTCACGAAGTGGTGCGGTCCGCCGAGCGACAGCCACCGGTTCATGAACTCCTCCATACCCACTTCTGGGCGGAAGTGAAAGTAATGCATCTCGACCTTCGGCAATTCGGGGGTGTCGAGGACCTCGCCGTGACCGACGACGAGGCGGTAGTACTCGCCCTCGATCGGGACGAGCGCGGCCGTCGTGGCCACGCCCGGCTCGGCGGAGAACACGGGCGTCGGTGGGTTGTCGAGCCGGCCGATGCCGAGCTCGCGGTCGATCAGCTTCACCGGACGGTCGCTCCGAGCGATCTTCCAGTTGCCCTCGCCCATGTGGCTGATCAGCACCGAGTCGAGCTCCCAGTCCATCGCGTACATCTCGCTGAAGTGCGCGTCGCCGATCATCGTCTGGGCGGCGCACATCAGCGTCGTCGTGTTGGTGTCGCCCTCGGCGGCGAACCCGTAACCGTCGGCCATCAGGTCAGAGGCGGCCAGCAGCGGCAGCTGGCGGAATCGTCCGTCGCCGCCGATCGAGTCGAAGTGGAACGAGAAGCCGGCATAACCGTTCTCCTCCAGCAGCCCGCGGATCGCCACCTCGAACCTCGCCGCGTAGGCGTGACGCTCGCGCGGGAGATCGCTCGCGACCTCGAACACGTCGGCGTGCCGAGCGAGGACCGCGTCGACCTCCGCGTCGGTGACGGCGTCGATTCTCTTGACGAGCGGTCCGAGGTCCTCGCTCACGATCGCCGGACCGATCTTGCGCAACAACGACGGAGGGTCGTAGAGGATGTCCCCCATGCCGTTCATCGGGTACCCGAGCAGGCCGATCCGCGTGCGCCGCAGCGCGGTCACGGTCTGCGCCGCCCGCGCCCAGTCCTCGAACGCGCGCGCGAACTCGTCCGAGCGCCAATCGCCGGTGATCACCGAGAACGGCAGGCCCGCGCGCACGAGCGCGTTCGCCTGATCCTGGGCGCCGTGGATGCCCTGGTTGTACGTGAGGTCGGCCATGTCCCAGGCGGGCGTGATCGAGCGCTCGGGCTGGATGTTCGCGAGCATCAGCGGTACTCGCGTGTCGAGCAGCGCGCGCACCGTGCGCATCGCCGGGCCGTAGGTCAGCATCACGATCGCGATCCCGTCGACGTCCGCCGCCTGGAGCTCGCGGGCGATCGTCTCGACGTCCTCGCGGTTGCGCGCCGGCCGCGAGAACTGGACGTCGGCGACCGGAGCCAGCTTGTTCGCGACCGCGGCCGCGTACTCGCCCTGGCGCTCGGTGATCCCCGGGATCATGTCGTCGTAGAGCTCCTGCATGATCCCGAGCAGACCGATTCGCGGTTGGCGGCTCACGCCTCTCTCCTTTCCGTGCGGATGCGCTTGAGGTCGTGCATGAGTCGCACGTCCGAGCGGCCGAGCATGTCGTACAGCCGGCGGTAGATCTCGTACACGCGGTCGTAGGTCTTCTTGGCCTCGAGGTCCGGCTTGTACGTGCGGACCTTCTTCGGCCGCGTCGCCTCGACGGCGGTGCCGATGTCCTCGTACACGCCGGCCGCCAAGCCGCCGAACAGCGCGGCGCCGCGAGCGGGGATCTCGGCCACGTCCGGCACGTGCACCTCGCGCCCACTCGTGTCGGCGAGCAACTGCATCATCAGCGGGCTGCGCTCGGCGATCCCGCCGCAGGCGACGATCTGCGACAGCACGAGCCCGTGCTCCTCGAAGTTGTCCATGATGCGCCGGCTGCCGAACGCGATCGACTCGAGCAGCGCGCGGTAGATCTGCTCGCGCGTGGTGTGCAGCCCAAGTCCGAAGATCGCACCCGTGAGGTCGGCGTCGGCGAGAATCGTGCGGTTGCCGTTCCACCAGTCGAGCGCGAGCAGCCCGGTCTCGCCCGGGCCGATCTCGGCGGCCGCGCGCTCGAATTCTTCATATGCGCCCGGGTCCATCACCATCTCGTCGACGAACCACGCGAGCATGTCGCCGACCGCCGCCTGCCCGGCCTCGTACCCGTACAGACCCGGGAGGATCCCGTCCTTGACGACGCCGGTGATCCCAGGCAGTCGCGTCTCCTCGGCGTGGACGATCATGTCGCAGATCGAGGTTCCGATCACGACCACGTACGTCCCGGGCGCGTCGACGCCGACCCCCGGGACCGACACCCAGGCATCGACGTTGCCGACCGCGACCGCCACCTCCTCGGACAGTTTCAGTTTCTTTGCGACCTCCGGGCGGAGCGTGCCCGCCTTCGTCCCGAGCGGCACGAACGAGTCACCTAGCTTCTCGCCCGGCTGGTCGAACCCGGGATAGGCGGTGGTGAAGTACTCGGTCGGCGGCAGGCCCTCCTGCGGTGACCACATCGCCTTGAACCCCGCGGTCGCCATCTGCCGGCACTCGACCCCGGTCAGGTGCCAGATGATCCAGTCGGTGGCTTCGATGAAGCCGGCGCACTCGTCGTAGATCTCTCGATCCTCGAGCCACACCTCGATCAGCTTCGGGAAGTACCACTCGGACGAGATCCGCCCGCCGTAGCGTTCGAGAAACGCGTCGCCCCGCTCGAGCGCGACCTCGTTCAGACGATCGGCGACGGGCTGCGCGGCGTGGTGCTTCCACAGCTTCGGCCAGGCGTGGCGCCGCTCGCGCCACTTGTCGAGCTTGCACAGCGGCGTGCCGTCGCTCGTGACCGGCAGCACCGTGCACGACGTGAAGTCGACCCCGAGGCCGACGACCTGTTCCTTGTCTACGCCTGCCTCTTTCAGCGCTCGCGGGATGGCCTTCTCGACGACCGTGACCCAGTCGTCCGGATCCTGCAGGGCCCAGTCGGGCGGCAACTCCTCGCCGGTCGACGGGAGCGTCTCATCGATCACCGCGCTCGGGTAGCGCACCGCGCTGGTGGCGAGGACATCGCCGTTGCTCAGGTCGACCAGCGCGGCGCGGCCGGACTCCGTTCCGAAGTCGACCCCGATCGCATATGCGCCGGCGGGTTCACGCGCCGGCGTTCTGGACCTCCTCGATCTGGCGGCGATAGCTCGAGACCATCAGCTCGGTGAGCTCCTCGATCGACGTCTCGTGCACGTCCTGGCGGATCGTGATGCGGCCGCCTTGCATGACGTTGATGCGGTCGCACAGCTCGAACAGGTGCGCGTAGTTGTGGTCGATCACGACGATCGAGACTCGGCCGCTTGCGGCCAGCTCCTTGACCAGGTTGATGATCAGACGTGACTCCCGCGCGCCCATGGCCGCGAGCGGCTCGTCGAGCAGCAGGATCTTCGAGGCGGCGCGAACCGACCTGGCGACCGCGATCGCCTGACGCTGGCCACCGGAGAGCAGCTCGGCATCGGCGTCCACGCTCGGCACGTGCACGTTGATCTCGTCGAGGTACTGGCGCGCGAGCTTGCGCATCTCACGCTTGTCGAGGATGCGCAGCGGCCCGAGCCTCGTGATCTCGTGTCCCAGGAACAGGTTCTGGAACACGGGCAGCTGTGGAATCAGCGCGAGGTCCTGGTAGACGGTCTCGATTCCCTTGGATCGCGCATCCTGGACCGAGCTGAAGCTCTCGACGGTCCCGCCGATCAGGACCTCTCCCCCGTCGGGCTGGTGGAAGCCGCTGAGGATCTTGACGAGCGTGCTCTTGCCGGCTCCGTTGTCCCCGACGAGCCCGAGCACCTCGCCCTGGCGAAGCGTCAGGTCGATGCCGCGCAGGACATTGAGCACGCCGAAGCTCTTCGTGACGCCGCGCACCTCGAGCGCGGGCGTCCCGTTCGCAGCGGGCGGCGTGGGCTGTGTGGGCTGCGCGGAGGCACTCATCTCGACCTCGAGCGGGCGATGATCCGGTCGAACTGGACGTTCAGCGCCATCGCGATGATGATCACCACGCCGACCCAGATAAAGAACTGGTTGGTGCTGACCCCGGTCAGCGTCAGCCCGTCCTCGAGCACGCCGATCAGGACCGCGCCGATGAGCGCGCCGATCACCGTCCCGCGCCCGCCGGTAAGGGCCGTGCCGCCGATCACGCAGGCGCCGACGGCGTACAGGATGTAGTCGACGCCGAAGTTGCCCGGGTCGAGGCTGCCGTACTTGACCGCGTCGACGATTCCGACCAGACCGGCGACAAACGAACACAGCACGAAGCACCACACCTTGACGCGCCGGATCGGCACGCCGGCCTCGGCCGCGCCCACGAGGTTGCCGCCCGTGGCGATGATGCGAACGCCGAAACGCGTGCGGTTGAGCACGACGGTGAGGACGATCGTGATCGCGACCACCCAGAGGATCTCGGCCCATCTCCAGGAGCCCATCAACTGGCTGATGAAGCTGGTCTGTCCGCTCAGCGGGATCGGCGACGCTTCCGCGTCGTTCGAGTAGACGAGCACGATCCCGTAGAGGATGAAGTTCGTGGCCAGCGTGGTGACGAACGAGGGCACGTTGAGGCGCACGGTGATCAGTCCGTTCACCGCTCCGACGGCGCAGCAGGCGAGCAGCGCGATCACAATCGCGACGAAGAGCGGCAGCCCATCGTTGTGCATCCAGTACATCATCCACGGGGAGAACAGGAAAACCTGACCGGCGGAAAGATCGATCTCGGCGAGGACGAGCAGCATCACCTCGCCGACGGCGATCGCGCCGATCGGCCCCGCATACCCGGCGGCCGAGCTGAGGCTGAGCGTGCCGGTGAACGTCGACCCCGCTTTGGCCGTGAAGTACACGAACAGCAGGACCGTGATGACGAGCGGGGTCAGCTCACGCTGATACAGGAACAGGCGCAGGACCCGACGGCCTGCGGACACGCTTTCGTGCTGCTGCCCCGGGGGGCTGGCCTCCGGGGCAGCAGTGGAGGTTGGAGCGTTCGATTCCACGCTCGCGGGAGCTTAGGTGGAAATCGAGGACGGGGTCGCCAATGATTTCTTCGCCGCGGACGTTCCCTCGAATCTGTTCGGAATGAGGTACGGCGCGACGTTCGACTTGGTGACGATGCCGATTCCCGTGTCGGTGTCGGTCGGCTTCATCAGCCCACCCGAGACGTTCCACAGGAACAGCTGCATGATCGTGTCGAAGCCCTGCAGGTAGGCCTGCTGGTCGATCGTGGCGGTTACATAGCCGGCCTGGATGGCCTGCGCGACCGGCAATCCGACGTCCCAGACCGACGCGCCGACCTTGCCTGACAGACCCTCTGCCTTGATGAACTGCGCGACCGCGTTACTGTCGCCGCTGTCGACGGCCATCATCCACCTCACGTCCTTGTTACCGGCGTACCAAGAGGAGATCTTGTTGTACTCCGGAGCGCCCTCGGTGGCCGACGTCCCGACCTCAACGAAGTTGACGCCGGCGCCGGTCAGGATGGGCTTCGCGCCGTCGATCCGCGGCTGGATGTTCCCCGTCCCCGGAGTCGCGATGATCCCGGCGACCTTGTCGCCCGACTTCACGCCCGCTTTGAGGATCGCCTCGCCGACCGCGGCGCCCGCGGTGAGGTTGTTCTGACCGATATAGGCCATCCGGTCGTTCTTCGTACCCGCCGCCACGTCGGCGTTGTACGCGATCACGGGAATACCAGAGCTCAGCGCCTGGGCGGTGGGTGCGTTGAACGCGGTGTTATCGATCAGGGCGCACCCGATCCCGGCCGCCTTTGCCGCGATGGCGGTGTTGAACGCCGAGACCATGTCGCTGACGATCGAGTTGTTCGAGCCGGTCCACTGGAACGAAGAGCCCGTCAGTGAACAGGCGTCCTGGCAGCCGTAGATCGTCGCGGTGAAAAACGAGTTCGTCGTCACGTGGTTGACCATCACGAACTTGTGGCCCCCGCTGCTCCCGAAAGGCCCGGACCCGCCCGACGACGCCGCCGCCGCCGAGGTCGTGCTCTTACTCGAGCCGCAAGCCTCAAGCGCCGCCGCTGCGATCCCCGCGGCCGCACCGGTCAGCGCGGTCCGTCGCGTCAACTGACGCCAATTCTTTGAAGGAGTGTCTTCCTCTTTGCGCTCGTCCCACTCGAGCCGCTCGATCGCGTCACCCACAATATCTTCTTGTGACACCTGCACTGCTCCTCTCGTCCGCTCGGACACGACTTGAGTTACTGACGCTTACAGAATGGGCGAGGAAATTCACCATCACGCACCCGTCGCCCAATCCGCACTTAGCTACACGCTCACGAAGTCACAACAGTCTGCGACCGGCTCTCACAGCGGCATAGCCAAGGGCATGGCACCAGCCCCGCCGGTTCGCGACAGCTCGCAACCAGCGTCGGCCATGGCCCACGCTTTCCAGCCCTCCTCTCGCGTTGATGCGGCGGCCATGTTAGCGATCACAACGGCTGGGTGTCAATGGGTCCGTGGCGCGGCCGCCGTGCTGGCGCGGACGACCAGCTCCGGCGAGACCAGCATCCCCGCGGAGGGCGGCTCCCCCGTCTCGATCGTCCGCAGCAGCGCACGCAGGCTGAGCGTTCCCATCTCGTTGAAGTCTTGGCGGACGGTCGTCAGCGGCGGCAGGAAATACGGCGCCTCCGGAATGTCGTCGAACCCGACCACGCTGAGCTCGTTCGGGACCTCGCGCCCGGCCTCGTGCATCGCGCGCAGCAGGCCGAGCGCCATCTGGTCGTTGGCGACGAACACCGCGGTCACCGCCGGCTCGCCGCTCAGCCGCCGGCCGAGCTCGTAGCCCGCGCGCGGGCTCCAGTCGCCGACGAGCGGCTCGGGCACCTCGGCGCCGGCCTGTTCGAGGGTCATGCGCCAGCCTTTGAGGCGCTGCTGGGACTCGATGAAGTTCGGCGGTCCGGTGATGTGCCACACGGTCTTGTGCCCGAGGTCGAGCAGATGCTGCGTGGCGCTGACGGCGCCGGCGACCTGGTCGACCGCGACCACCGGCACGCCCTCCTCGGGGCCCGCCTCGACCGCGACCAGCGGCACGCCGGCATGCGTGTGCAGCAGCGCGTCACCGGCCTCGCGGTGCGGCGCGATCACGAGGATGCCGTCGACGCCCTGCCGGCGCAGGCGCTCGACCGCGTCGGTCACCGACGAGCGATTGAGGGCCTTGAGGCTCGCGACGATGATGAAGTAGCCCGCCTCGTGCGCGGCGCGCTCGATCCCGAACAGGGTCGACGCCGGGCCGTACAGCGTGGTGTCGAAGCTGACCACGCCGAGCGTCTGCGAGCGGCCGGTGACGAGCGCTCGCGCCACCGAGTTCGGCCGGTAGCCCAGCTCCTCCATCGCGGCGAGCACGCGCTTGCGGGTCTCGGGCCGGACGTGCGGGCTGCCGTTGATGACCCGCGACACCGTCTGGTGCGAGACGCCGGCAAGGCGCCCTACGTCCGACATGACCGGCGCGCGGGGCCGCCGGCGGGAGATCGTGATGTCCTCGCCTGGCTCCATCGAAACAGTGATTCGTCGCCCGGACGATCCCCCCTGGGTTCTCCTCACCGACGCGAAGATGTTAGCGCTAACGAGGCGATGCCGAATAAGATCGCCGCGCACGCCTCGACCTCGAAGGAGCGGTGAATGAAGACGAGCTTGGGCATCTGGGCATTCGGACCGATGATCACGCGGTTCGTCCCCGGCGGGTACCAGCCGAGCCACAGCTACGAGACCGAGCCGGTCGCCGAGAAGGTACACCGCGCCGTCGAAGGCCTTGGCGATCTGATCGACGGTTACGAGTTCCACTACCCCGACGAGCTCTCGCCGGCCAACTTGGATGAGGTCAGAGCGGCTCTCGGAACTCATGACATCTACTGCATCGCGGGCGGTTTGCATCTGCATCCCCAGTTCGCGCGCGGCGGCCTGGTCAACCCGGATCCGGCGTTGCGCGCGGAGGCCGTTTCCATCGTGCGGGACGCGGCCGCGTTCGCCGGGTCGCTGGGCGCGCATCTGATCATCTGGCCCGGTGGCGAGGGCTACAACTACCCGTTCCAGACGCCGTACGCGGACTCGTGGCGGTGGCTGATCGAGGGTCTCGGCGAGGCGGGGTCGATCTGCGCCGAGCATGGGGTCAAGCTGTTCCTGGAGCACAAGAACTCCGAGCCGGCGATGAAGATCCTGATGCGGAACATCGGCATGACGCTGTTCGTTCTGCGCAAGCTCCAGGATTTGGGTCTCGACAACGTCCAGGTGAACATGGACTGGCAGCACCTGATCATGAACGGCGAGCACCTGCCCGAGTACGCCGCGCTGTTGGCGTCGGAGGGATTGCTTGGACATCTGCACGCGAACTCCGGCTGGGGCACGTTCGACGACGACAACATGGTCGGCGCCACCGCGTTCATGGAGACGGTCGAGCTCGCGCTGGAGCTCCGGCGGTGTGGCTACGGGTCTTCGGGGGAACGGCTCGGGTTCGATCTGTATCCGTACACCGAGGACCAGGTGGGTGCGGTCCGGCGGTCGGTGCTCCAGTGGCAGTTCATCGACTCGGTGGCGGCGCGGATCGACGACGCCGCGCTGCGCGAGGCGCAGGCCGCCAAGGACGCGGTGCGCGCGTACGAGATCGTCTACGCGGCTTTGGGTGCGTGAGCCCGATCGAGAATGTTTTGCAGCCGGCGCGCCTCCCGCCGCGGCCGCCCGTGGATTCGCTCCCAGGTCATGCGGACGGTGACGTAGCCGTGCGCCAGCATCTCGGCATCGCGCTCCCGGTCGTCCTCGAACGCGATCTTGCTCTTGTGGAACTCCCAGCCGTCGAGCTCGACGATGACCTTTTCGACCGGGAACAGAGCGTCGAGGATGTACCCATGGAGCGGTTCGCCCATGATCGGCGCCGGCAAGCCGTGGTCCGCGCAGAACTTCGGGAACTCGTCCTCCCAGCCCGAGCGGGTCGGTGTGCCGGTGACGCCGATCAGCGCGGCGATCCGTTTGCTCCCGGGCGCGGTCGGGTGGCGCGCGAGCGTCTCGGCGAGCTGGTCCTTGGTCATCCACGGCGAGTGGAGCGCGTCGCTGACCGCGCGCTTGAGGGCCTTGTCCTTCAGCCGCAGCGACATGTCGAGGAGCGTGCGCGCCGGCGTGGTGACGCGAATGCCGAGCTGGACGGTCACGTCTTGGCGGCGGAGCGTGGTCGATCGGTGGACGCGGATGCCGCTCGCGCGGCGATCGCCGACGACCGTGACTTCGAACGGCTTGTCCCACTGGCGCCAGTAGCCCCACAGGTTCATCGCCGAGCTGTGGCTGAGCGCCGCGCCGGGGCCGCAGGCGAGCACGGCGGCGGCGGCTCGCTGGTGCGGCGTGGTCGGCGGATGGCCGACGGAGTAGACGCCCCGGAACACGCGGTACAGCCGGCCCGATCTCGCACGCGGTACCTGATGGCGTCGTCGTCGACTCCGACGGCGAGCAACTGCGCCGCGTGATGTTCCCCCACTGCTTCGCCGCCACCGCCGCGATCGCCCGATCAACCGCCTCGTCCGCCTCTTGGGAAGAAACGTCGCAAATAGTTCGGACCTTCTTCCCAAGGGGTCGCGGTCGGGGGGCTGAACGGCCGGCATCGCTACCACCAAGAGCCTGCGAACCGCCACGATTCACCCCCCCGATCGTGACCGTCTTGTTCGGTATCGACGTCGGGACCTCCGCGACCAAGGGCCTCGCGATCACACCCGACGGCGAAGTGGTCGCCACCGAGGAGGCCCCCTACCCCCTCTCGACACCGAAACCCGGCTGGTCTGAGCAGAACCCCGAGGACTGGTGGCGCGCCACCGAGACCGTGCTCGAGAAGCTGACGAACACCGCCGGCGCGCCCGCCGGCATCGGGCTGTCCGGCCAGATGCACGGGCTGGTGGCGCTCGATTCGAACGACGACGTCATCCGCCCGGCGATCCTCTGGAACGACCAAAGAACCCAAGCGGAATGCGACGAGATCGAGAGAACGATCGGCCTCCAACGACTGATCGAACTCACCGGCAACCGCGCGCTGACCGGCTTCACCGCCCCCAAGATCCTGTGGCTGAGACGCAACGAGCCGGACAACTACAAGCGCATCGCCAGCGTCCTCCTGCCGAAGGACTACGTCCGGCTCCGACTGACCGGCGAGCACGCCACCGACGTCTCGGACGCGTCCGGGACGCTCTTGCTCGACGTAGCGAACAGAAGCTGGAGCCAAGAGGTCCTGGGCGCGCTGAAGCTCGACCCGGCCTGGCTGCCGACAGCGCTCGAGAGTCCGGAGCTCTCGGGACAAACGACCAGGACCGGAACACCCGTCGCAGCCGGCGCCGGCGATCAGGCCGCCGGCGCGGTCGGAGTCGGCGTCGATCGCAGGGGGCCCGTGTCCGTCGCGGTCGGCACCAGCGGCGTCGTGTTCGCCACGCTCGACGCGTTCGCCGCAGACGAGCAAGCCCGCATTCACGCCTTTTGTCACGCCGTGCCCGACAAATGGCACGCGATGGGCGTGATGCTGTCGGCCGCCGGCTCGCTCACCTGGCTCCGCAACGTCGCAGCCCCGGACACGCCATTCGACACGCTGCTCAAAGAGGCCGACCAATGGCCACCCGGCGCCGAGGGACTGATCTTTCTGCCCTACCTCGCCGGCGAGCGGACCCCCCACGCCGACCCCGACGCGCGCGGCGCGTTCGTCGGTCTCAGCCTCCGCCACGACCGCGGCGCGCTCACCCGCGCGGTTCTCGAAGGCGTGGCGTTCGCCCTGAAGGACTCGCTCGACCTGACCGAAGAGCTCGGCGGCACGCCGAAAACCGGGCGCATCTCCGGTGGCGGCGCCCGCAGCGCGCTGTGGACCCAGATCATCGCTTCCGTGCTCCAAATCCCACTCGAGCCGGTGGCGGTCGACGAGGGCGCGGCGTTCGGAGCGGCGATCCTCGGTGGCGTGGCGGCCGGCGTCTGGCCGGACGTTCACACCGCGGTGCAGGCAACCGTCAAACCGAGAGCGCAGATCGAGCCGGTCCCCGACTGGATCGAGCCGTACCAAGAGCAGCGCGAGCGGTTCCGGGCGCTTTACCCCGCGCTCAAAGCCGTCCGATAAGCCCTCTCAAAGCCGTCCGATAAGCCCTCTCGAACGCCGTCCGATAAGCCCTCTCAAAGCCGTCCGATAGGTCCTACCGCAAGGGGCCGACCGCCTCCTCGACCGCCGCGAGCAGTTCGCCCGACCGCACGAGCTCCTCGACCGCCGCCAGCTCGGGCGACATCCACCGGTCCGGGCCCGGTCCGGGAACAACCGACCGCACCGCCGACAACGCGGCGCCCGTACCCAATGCCGGCGACAGCGGCGCCCGCAGATCGAGCCCGCGCGCCGCGCACGCCAGCTCGACCGCCACGATCCTCGTCAGATTGGCGACACAAGTCCGAAGCTTCCGCGCCGCGCCCCACCCCATCGACACGTGGTCCTCCTGCATCGCGCTCGTCGGCAGCGAGTCGACGCTCGCGGGCGCGGCCAGCCGGCGATTCTCGGCCACCATCGCCGCCTGCGTGTACCCGGCGATCATCATCCCCGAGTCCACCCCGGCATCAGCCGCCAGGAACGGCGGCAACCCGTGCGAGCGCGAGGCGTCGAGCAGCCGGTCGGTTCGCCGCTCGGCGATCGCGCCCACCTGCGCCGCGCCGATCGCGAGCACATCACACGCCATCCCGACCGGCGCCCCGTGGAAGTTGCCGCACGACTCGACCCGGCCGTCCGCCAAAACCATCGGGTTGTCGATCGCGGACCGCAGCTCCACGTCGGCGACTCCCGAAGCGAACGAAACCCCGTCCCGCGCGGCGCCAACCACCTGGGGCGCGCACCGTAGCGAGTACGCGTCCTGCACCCGCGGATCGCCAAAACGATGGCTCGCGACGATTGGCGACCCCGCCAGCAGCGCCCGCAGATTGAACGCGCTCGCCACCTGCCCGGGCTGCGGCCGCAGCGCGATCAGGTCCTCGGCGAACACGCGGTCGGTCCCGAGCAGCGCCTCGATCGACATCGCCGCCGCCACCTCGGCCACGCGCAGCAGCGCCGACAGGTCGGCCAGCGCCAGCACGAGCATCCCGAGCATCCCGTCGGTGCCGTTGATCAGCGCGAGTCCCTCCTTGGCGGTCAGCTCGATCGGCTCGATCCCGGCGGCCGCCAGCGCCTCCGCCGCCGGCACGACCGCGCCGGAACCATCGATCACCGACCCCTCCCCGATCAGCACGAGCGCGCAGTGCGCGAGCGGCGCCAGGTCGCCGCTCGCCCCGAGCGACCCGTGCTCGGGAACGACAGGCGTCAACCCGGCGTCCAACACCGAGAGGATCCGCGAAGCAACCACAGGCCGCGCCCCCGAACAACCCATCGCGAGCGTCCGCGCGCGGAGCAGCATCATCGCGCGCACCACCTCGCGCTCGACCGGCGGCCCCATGCCGGCGGCATGTGACCGCACCAGCGCGCGCTGCAGAGCAACCCGCGCGTCCGCGGGGATCCGGACCAGCGCCAGCGACCCGAACCCGGTCGAGATCCCGTACGCGGGCTCGTCGGACGCCGCCCGCGCGACGACCACCGCCGCGCTCCGCTCCATCGCGTCGCGTGCCTCGTCGCTCAGCGAGACGACCGCGTCCTCGCGCGCGACCGCGATCACTTCCGGAGCGGAAATCCCGTGGGACCCGAGCGACACGGAACCGGTCATGGGTCCGACACCCATGCCCCGTCCCCCGGACGAAGCTCGACGGCGCCGTCGAGCGGATCTGCGTCCGGAGGCAGCAGCGCGATCACGTGTCCGCCGAACCCGCCACCCATGATCCGGGCGCCGAGCGCCCCGGCGCGCTTGCATCGCCGGACCGCCTCTTCCACCGCGGGCGTCGAGACCTCATAACAATCGCGAAGGCTGGCGTGCGAGGCGTCGATCAGCCGCCCGAGCTCCACCATGTCGCCCCGCGAAAGCGCCGCCACCGCCGCGTCGACCCGCTCGTTCTCGGTTACCACGTGACGAACACGCCGACGCAAGACGGCCGGCAACCGATCCGCGTCAGCAAGCGTCACGTCCCGCAGGCTATCCACGCCGAGCATCGAACACGCGCGAGCGCACTCGGCGCGCCGCTCGTTGTATCCCGAGCCCGCGTTCGTGTGCTTCTCGCCCGAGTCGACGGTGATCAGGCTGAACTCACCGAGCTCGAGCGCCACCGGGCGCACCTCGAGCGAGCGAAAGTCGATCCGTAGCGCGCACCCCACTTCGCCGAACAGCGATGACATCTGATCGAGCAGGCCTGTCTGGGCCCCGACCCAATCGTTCTCGATCCGGGAGCACAACTTGGCCAGTGTGATGCGGTCGGGCTCGGCCTCGCCGCTCACCGCGAGCAGCGCGAGCACGAGTGCGACCTCGAGCGCCGCCGACGACGACAGGCCGGCGCCCCGAGGCACGGTCCCGGAGATCTCGAGCGACGCGCCACCGAGCGACACGCCGGCGCCAACCAGCTCGCCGGCCGCGCCCCGGACGAACGCCCGCCACCCCCCAGCCCTGCCCGGACTGTCGACCGAGAACGTGTCCCGCTCGCCGACGTCGACCGCAACGGCTTCGATCCGGCCGTCGCCCAACGCGGTGGCGCGTACCGTGACCCCGTCGCTGATCGCGAACGGCAGCGCGAGCCCCTCGTTGTAGTCGGTGTGCTCTCCGATCAGGTTGGCGCGACCGGGAGCGAAGGCGACGGCTTGGCTGGTCAAGGTTCGATTAGTGTCCAGGAGCTATGCGGGTCAAGTGGGGAATCGTCTCAACCGCGAACATCAATCGTCTGTTCCTCGCAGGCGCGCGGGAATCGCCAGACGTCGAGATTCTCGCGGCGGCAAGCCGCGACCGGACGAGAGCCGAGCAATACGCCCGCGACAACGGCATCGAGCGAGCCTATGGCAGCTACGAGGCCATGTTGAACGACCCCGACGTCGAGGCCGTCTACATCTCGCTCCCGAACTCCCTCCACATCGACTGCACGATCAGCGCGCTCGAGGCCGGCAAGCACGTCCTGTGCGAGAAGCCCCTGAGCCGCCACACGAGCGAGGTCGAACGCGCCTTCGATACCGCTGAACGCAACGACCGGCTGCTGATGGAAGCGTTCATGTGGCGCCACAACCCTCAGACGCGCCTACTCAGCGAACTGATAAAGCAGCAAGCAGTAGGCCGCATCCGGATCATCCGCGCGGCGTTCGGCTTCGTCGCATCGGACGGGCAAGACGTCCGCCTCGACCCCAAGCTCGACGGCGGGGCGCTGATGGATGTCGGGTGCTACTGCGTGAGCGGCGCGCGTCTGATCGCCGGCGAGCCCGAGCGCGTCGCCGGCGAGCAGGCGCTCGGCGGGCAGGACGACGGCGTCGACGTCGCATTCGCCGGAGTCATGCGCTTCAAAGACGACGTCACGGCGCACTTCGACGCCGGCCTCGCGCTGGCCAGCCAGGACCTGCTCGAGGTCGTCGGCGACGAGGGCACGCTCAGGCTGACTGACCCCTGGCACTGCGGTCAGGCCGGGATCGACCTCATCCGCTTCGAAGCCACCGAGCACATCGAGATCGAGCCGACGAACTCCTATCGACTCGAGGCCGAGAACATGTCCGCGGCGATCCGCGGCGAGGCCCAACTCCTGCTCGGACGAGAAGACGCCGTCGGTCAGGCGAGAGCCATCGAAGCCCTGTACAAAGCGGCCGACATGGGCCAGACAGTCAGCCTATTCTCCTGACATGTCTCCCCGCGCTTCAGCGGCACTGGGCGAGATCATCCGTCGGCAGCGGGAGTTGTCCGAGCTGTCGATGCGCCAGTTCGCCGAGCTGGCGGGCATCTCGAACCCGTATCTGTCGCAGATCGAACGTGGCCTCCGGGCGCCGTCGCAGCAGGTAGTCGATGGCATCGCGCAGGCGCTCCACCTCTCGGCCGACGCGCTGTATCAGCAGGCCGGGATGACGCCCCCGGGCGAGGAGGCCGAGGACAACGCGGTGCTCGACGCGATCGCCGCCGACCCCCGTCTGACCACCCGCCAGCGCAAGGCGCTCGCGGAGATCTACGAGTCGTTCGTCGCCTCGGCGCCGGTCGGCAGACGATCGTCGTGAGCGCCGGGCGCAAGCAAGCCAAGGCCGCGCTCGTCACCGGGGCGGCCAGCGGAATCGGGCGTGCTGTCGCCGACCGACTCAGCAATGACGGCATGGACGTCCTGAGCGTCGACCTCAAACCTGACCCCGACGGCCCCGGAACGCCCTACCAAGCCGACCTGACCGACGCCACAGCCAACGAAGCCGCGGTCAACGAGGCCCTGAGCCGATTCGGCCGCCTCGACGTCGTCGTCGCGAACGCCGGCATCCAGCACGTCTCGCCGATCGAAGACTTCCCTGTCGACAAATGGAACACGATCGTGTCGCTGCTACTCACGAGCCCGTTCGTCCTCGCCAAGTACTCATGGCCCGCGCTCAAAAGCTCCGGCGCCGGCCGGTTCATCGCGATCGCATCCGTCCACGGCCTCGTCGCGTCGCCCTACAAAGCCGCGTACATCAGCGCCAAGCACGGCGTCGTCGGGCTGTGCAAGACGCTCGCGCTCGAGGGGGCCGGCCACGGGATCACCGCCAACGCCGTCTGCCCCGGCTACGTCCGCACGCCGCTCGTCGAGAAGCAGATCGCCGACCAGGCCAGGGCGCACAACCTCCCTGAGGAGGAGGTGCTCGAGAAGGTGATCCTCCAGCCCCACGCGGTCAAGGAGCTGATCGAGCCCTCCGAGGTCGCCGGCGTCGTCGCGTTCCTCGCGGGCCCCGACGGCAAGATGTTCACCGGCGCGCCGGTCACCCTCGACCAGGGCTGGACTGCGCGCTAGGGGCCTAGGCCTGTTCGCGCAACGGCCGCAGCACAGATTCCATCTTGACGAGCTGATCGAGCAGTGCGCCGGCGGCCTGCTCCATCACGTCGTTCGCGTTCACCTCGCCAGAATCGTCGATGAACTGCTGGTAGAACGGGATGTTGACCTGCTCGATCAGGGGATACAGCTTCACCGCGGTCACCACCTGCTGGAGCTGCTCGACCGACCGCGTCCCCGCGGCCACCCCGCCGTAGGAGACGAACCCGGCCGGCTTGTTGCGCCACTCGTGGTGCAGGTAATCGATCGCGTTCTTCAAAGACGCCGGGTAGCCGTGGTTGTACTCGGGCGTGACGAACACGAACGCGTCGGCGGCGTCCACCTTCGCGCTCCACTCGTGCGTGTGCGGGTTGGTGTACTGCCGCAGCCGGGGATGGTTGGGCTCGTCGAGCAGCGGCAACCTGAACTCGACGAGGTCGACCACGTCGACCTCGAACGCCCCGTGATTCGTGGCGCGCTCGATGAACCACTGCGCCACCGGCCACCCTCCCCGACCGGGCCGGGTCGAGGCAATGATGATCATCAGCCGCGGCATCGCCCCGGCAGACTACCGGCACCGGCACCGGCAGCGGCTCAGCGGAAGCGGACCAGCGACAGGTCGCCGTGCGCGGTGGCCGCGCCGTCGCTGATCGTCACGGCCGCCCCGAGCTGGTTGCCATGAGCGTGCTCGAGCATCGACTTGCCGGCGGACGTGAGCGAGAAGATGAGGTAGCCGACGTCGCGGGCGCCGAGCAGCTCAGACCCGGTCGAAGCGATCACGGTATTGCCAACCGACACGGTGGTCTTCGTGTGACAGGGCGTCGAGGCGAGGCATTCGGCGAGGATCCCGCCGGTCCCGCCCGAGGACACGAAGTCGCTCAGCCCCAAGATCCGCAGCGACGGCGACCCGCTGGTGCTGCGCGCCGGCGCGGCGCCGCTGGTCGAGAACGGCGCCAGCGTGATCAGGCGGTTGAGCGTGAGCGTCTTCGACGCTGAGCCGGTCAGGCGCACGAGCAGCCGGCCCCCGCGCGAGTGGGCGAGCATCGACCGTCCGGCGCCGGTCAGCGAGAAGAAGATGATCCCGCCGGCGTTCGCCGGAATCTGCTCCGAGCCGGTGCGGGCGATCACCGTGCGCCCCGACGTGAGCGTGATCGCGATGTGACACGTGCGGCCGTTGTCGCACACCGCCGGCAGGCCGCCGGTGCCGCTGCCGGACACGAAAGCGGTTCGGCCGGCGATCCCGATGTGGGGCTTCGCGGTGACCATCGGCGAGGTGCCAAGCACGTTGCCGTTCGAGGCGAGCGCCTGCACCTCGAAGTCAGCCACCCCGGTCGGCGCCGAGATCGACGTCTCGAAGTCGTTCCAGGGCGAAGTCTGAAGCGGCGCCAGCGTGTTCGCGCTCGTGCCCGCCAACACCCGCCACGATGACACGGCGGTGGCGCCGTTCCAGCTCGACCACAGCTCGGTCGTCCCGTCGTTGTTCGGAGCCAGCGCCATCGCCGGCGGCGTCGTCGGCTGGCCGCTCCAGGGCAACTTGTAGGCACGGTAGCTCGACGTGTTCGAGGTGAAGCGGGCGTCGAACACTTCCTGCCCGGACGAGTTGAACTCGGTGAAGTAAGGCTGCTGCCCCCAGCCGACAAACAGGTCGTTGTTGGGAAGCACCTGGGCGTTGCCCTCGAAATTGGTGTCTAGCGCCGGACTGTGCTCGAACTGCCTCACCAGCGTCACGGTCTTGCTCGTCTCGTTGACGGCCAACTCGACGGCTCGAGCCTGGTGGACCGTGGGCGGCCCGCCACCGTCGTCGAACGCGGTGAACATGCCGCCCGACTGCACCAGGACGTCGTGCTGAAACGCCGTCTGCGTGCCCGACCCCATCTTGAAGTTGTTCTGGTTGGTGCCGAGCGTCCAGATCACCGCTCCGGTGTTGTGGTCGATCTTGTAGACGCCCCAGGTGTTCCGCATCGAGACGATCAGGTTGCCGTCGCTGTCGATCGAGATCGAGTTCAGGTGGTACGGGTCGTAGACGAACCCCGGCGCGCCCTTCTTGAAGAACGACTGGGTGATCGGGATGTGGTCGAGCGCGTGCCACTCGAACAGGACCAGCCCGGTCTTGATGTCGATCTCCTGGATGACCGAATCCATCAGCGGCCGCCCCATCCCCGCGTAGTGCACCGGGGAGACGCCGACGATGTAGGCGTCGCCCTGGGGCGTGACCAGGAACTCGTGCAGGTCCATCCCCTGGAGGCCGTTGCCCGCCTGGACGGTGCCGATCTGCTGGTACTGGGTGTTGTAGATCACGCCCTCGCCGCGCCCTGACCCGTTGTTCGTGTAGCCCTGCCACCAGGTCAGCACCGGCTGACCGTTCAGGGTCTGCACGCGGAAGTCGGTCGCGAGCTCGTTGGCCGGGATCGGCTGGAACCAGATCATCTTGCCGGACGAGTTGAGGATCATCGGGCCGTTCTGGAGCGGTCCGTACTGGGGGGTGACGAAGATGTCGCCGGGATACGCCGAGGACGAACTGCGGTTGACCGTGATCGACGCCGGCAACAGGTTGGGCTGCGAGTGGAAGTGCTGGACGCCGTTCGAGCCCGCCGGGACCATCGGCAGCTTCATCGGATTGATCGTTCCGAACGGGCTCGCGATCCCGAAGTGGAACGTGCCGCTCGTGCCGCCCAACACGTTGAGCCCGGTGGTCACGGTCACGGTCTCGCCGGCGGTGAAGGGCACGCTCGGGACGAAGCTCCCGCCCTGTCCGTCGGAGTCCGCGTCGATCGCGCCCGAGTGGGCACCGCTGCTCGACCCGACGACCGTGATGTGCCCGATCTGGCTCGCCGGGATCCCACGGAACGTGATCTGGGTCTGGGGCAGCGCGGAGGTCGTTCCCGGGCTCGGGAACACCGCCACCTGCGCCTGGGCGAGCGCGCTTCCAGGCGCGGCGAGCAGCGCTACCGCCGCCGCCAGTGCGACCACCAATCCCCGGGCGACCCCAGACCACCGTCGGGACCTCATCTGTCTCGAAACCTCCTGCAACCCACCATGGAAACCCGTCACGGGCGCAAACGTTGCGCACCGCAGGCTAGCTTGCGGTCCGTACGGATACGGTCAACCGCCGCGGGCGCGTATGGTTCCGCGTCATGCGCTTCGCCTCGGTCCTGCACGACGGCACGCCGATGGCCGTGCTGCTCGACGGCGATCAGGCCGTGCCGCTGCGCGGCGTCTCCGGGCTTGGCCCCGAGACGCCCCTGTCCCTGCTGCGCGACCCGCCACTCGAACCCGACTCGGCCTTCCCCAGCACCGACCTCCGGCGCCGCCCGGTCGTGCCCAAGCCCGGGAAGGTCATCTGCGTCGGGCTCAACTACGCCGCCCACATCGAGGAGACCAAGCGCGAGCAGTCCGACTACCCGGTGCTGTTCACAAAGTTCGTCACCACGCTCACCGGGCCGTACGACCCGATCCCGCTCCCACCGGAATCCGAGGCGATCGACTACGAGGGCGAGGTCGTCGTCGTCATCGGCGAGCGGGGGCGCCGCATCCCGCGCGAGCGCGCGCTCGACCACGTCGCGGGCTACGCCATCGCCAACGACGTGACCATGCGCGACTACCAGTACAAGACCCACCAGTGGCTCCAGGGCAAGGCCTGGGACGCGTGCACACCCGTCGGCCCGGACCTCGTGACGCTCGACGAAGCCCCCGACCCCCTCACCCTCAGAACCTTCGTCAACGGGGAAAAGGTCCAGGAGGCCTCGACCGAGCTGCTGATCTTCGACGTGGCCACGCTCATCAGCGCGATCTCCGAGTTCGCCACGCTCGAGCCGGGCGACCTGATCCTGACCGGGACCCCTGCCGGCGTCGGCTACCGGCGCGACCCCCCGCTACTGCTCACCGACGGCGACGTCGTCACCGTCGAGGTCGACGGAATCGGCCGCATCGAGAACCGCTGCGTCGCCGATCAGGGCGCCAAGAACAGCATGCCCTGAGGCTGAACCGCGGGGCCGCTCAGCGCGACCCGCGCGATCGCGCCCGTGTCCGGGTTGAGCTCACCGAGGTAGTTCGCAGGGAAGCCCGGCCCGGGGCAGGTGCTCGGCGCGTTGTTCTGATCGCACGGCGTAACCGCGACGAGCACCGAGCCGCGAACGAACCCGCCGGTGATCTTGTAGATCTTGTCGCCCGAGTTGTCGGTCGTGTACAGCGCGCCGGTCGGCCCCGCCGGCCACGCCGTGTCGTCGACCGAGCGCGCCGTCTTCAGCACCGTCAGCGACTGGTGCGGCTGGCCGGCGCCCGACACGAAGATCTGCTCCTGATCGCCCTGGCTGGTCAGCATGAACTCGCCGGCGAACCGCCGCGCGTACGCCGGCACGTCCTCGTTCGAGTCCGGGTCGGTGAGCGCCAGGCGCACCGTCCGGCCGTGGCCGGCACCGGTGTTGGCGACCGTCGCCCGCGCCTCGTCGCCGAACAGCGACCGCGTCGTCACGGTATGGGCGGAGGTGTTGAAGGTGGCGCGGTAGACCGCGGGGTAACGCGCCTGCGGCGCCGCCGCGCCGGTCGTCCCCGGGGCCGAGGCGCTGATCAGCACGAGCCCGTGGTAGATCGAGATGGCGTCGGTCCCGCCCTTGGAGGGAAGCGGCCGCGAGTAGGCGTAATGAACGGCCGTGCCCCCGGGCTTGATCAGGTAAAGGCTCGAGTGCGCGTCCTCGTTGATCGTGGCGATCACCTCGCCGATCTGCGGGTCGGCGGTCAGCCCGTCGCACTTGCCGACCAGGTCCCACTGCCCCAACACGTGACCCCCGCCGTCGAACTCGACCACCGTCGAGTCGAGGTTGCCGGTCGTGCTCGCCTGACCCTGCGGGCCGACGCCGTTCTGGAAGGCGACGAAGACGTCGCCCCCCAGCGAGGTGATGTCGTCCGGCTGCGAGATCGCCTCGCGGCCCTTGGGCGTCGTATGGAAGATCCCCGCGCCCGACGCGAACACGCTGCTCTTGAGCCCGGAGGCGCCGCTCGCGGTCGTCGCGAAACCCGCGAGCGCCACCAAGCAGACGATCAGGGCTATGTATCGCCTCGCCAAGATCGCGGGAACCTATGCGCCGCCCGCAAACGACTTGTGACCGCCGTGTTACAGATTTCTCAGGCTGCTCTTAGGCGGACAGCGCCCCGCGGACCGCCGCGGCGAACTCGTCGACGTCCTCGACGGTCGTATCCCACGAGCACATCCACCGCACCTCGCCCGCGTGCTCATCCCACGTGTAGAACGGGAAATCGCGCTGGAGTGACTCGATCACGGCAGGCGAGAGCGCGGCAAACACCGCGTTCGTCTCGACGGGCCGGGTGATCGTGAGACCCGGCAAATCGGCAACCGCGCCGGCAAGCCGCGACGCCATCGCGTTCGCGTTGCCGGCGCACCGAAGCCAGAGGTCGTCGTCGAGCAGCGCCTCGAACTGCGCCGCGAGGAAGCGCATCTTCGACGCGAGCTGCATCGACTGCTTGCGCAGGTAGAGGAAATCCGGGACCAGCTCGGGGTTCAGGACCACGACCGCCTCGGCGCCGAGCAACCCGTTCTTGGTCCCGCCGAACGACAGCACGTCCGCCCCGTCCGCGACCTCCGCAAGCGACACTCTGAGCGCCGCGGCCGCATTCGACAGCCGCGCGCCGTCGACGTGCAAGACCATGTGGTGCTCGTGCGCCAGATCCGCGAGCACCCGCGTCTCGGCCGGCGAATACAGCGTCCCGAGCTCGGTGCACTGCGAGATCGACACCGCGCGCGGCTGCACCGCGTGCTCGTCCCCGATCCGGGCGATCCGGCTCTCGACGGCCTCCGGAGTCAGCTTCCCGTCGACGCCGTCGACCGTGAGCAGCTTGACGCCCGCGACCGCCTCGGGCGCGCCGCACTCGTCGACGTTCAGGTGCGCGGTCTCGGCACAGATCACGCCCTCGAACCGCCGGCACGCCGCCCGCAACGACACAACGTTCGCGCCCGTGCCGTTGAACACGAAGAACGCGCTCGCTTCGGGGGCGAACGTGTGGGCCACCCTCGCCTCGACCCCGATCGTGTACTCGTCGTGCCCGTACCCGAACGTGTGCCCGACGTTCACGCGCGCGATCGCCGCGAGCACGTCGGGGTGGATTGTGGCCGAGTTGTCCGAGGCGAACCCGCGCGCGCTGTTCACGCTGCGAGCTTAGCCTTCAGCGATGAATAGAAGATCGACAGGGGGAACTCGTCGTCGCGGACGAAATCGACGTACGGCCGCGGGTCCTCGACGTCGTCGAACTCCCGCACGCCCGCCACCCACTTCGATCCGGAAGCCGCCGGCACGCTCGCCGCCACCAGATCGTGAGCCGCCGCCCAATGCTGGAGCTTGGTCCGGACGATCCCGAGCCGGTAGAGCTCCTCGACCTCGTGCCGCAGCGCGGCCACGCCGTCGGCCACGCGCTCCCACTCGATCGTCAGCTGGTTGTCGGTCCAGTGCAGGTAGCCGTGGCGGTGCAGGAACGCGAACAGCAGCTGCCCGCCGAGCCCGTCGTAGTTGCGGATCCGCGATCCGGTGATCGGGAACCGCAGGAGCCGGTCGAGCAGGATCGAGTACTGGACGTAGCGCGCGAACCCAACGCCCTCGGCCTCGAGCGCCACCGCGTGGCCGAACGCGGTCAGGTCGCAGCGGAGCTCCTCGAGCGAGTACATCCAGTACGGCGCCCGCTGGCGGATCATGAACGGGTCGAACGGCAGGTCGCCGTGGCTGTGGGCCCGGTCGTGGATCAGGTCCCACAGGATGTAGGCCTGCTGCGACATGCCCGGGTTGGCAAGCATGCACGCCGCGTCGGGCGGGAGGTTCAGCCGAAGAAGATCGGCTGCGGCGCCACCGAGGCGCCGCAGCCGAGCGGCCTCACGGTCACAGAAGATCGCCCCGAAGTTCGAGACCGGGCGGCCGGCGACCGACACGGTCTCGGGGAACAGCACCGCGCACTCGCTGTCGTAGCCGCGGGTCGCGTCGACGAGCTCGACCGGGACGTACTTGGGGTTGTCGAACCCGTTGCGCTCGAGCTCGGCGATCCAATCCGGCCACGGGACGCGCACGATCAGCGCCTCGAAGCACGTGTCGCGCGAGCCGTTCTGCTTGTACATCGGGAACAGCACCAGGTGCTCGATCCCGTCGCTCCGCATCAGCTCGGGGCGGAACTCGCCGAGCGCGCGCGTGAAGTCGGGCTTGCCGAAATCCCAGGCTCGGAGATCGGCGACCGCCGCGGTCAGGTATGCCTCGTTGTGCGGGAAGCGCGGCTTCAGCTCCTCGATGGCGGCCGCCATGTTGTCAACGTGCCGCCGCGCCGCGTCGGCGTCCGCGCCGTCGGCGAGCGATCCGTCGGGCGCCTGGAGCAGCGCGAGCGCGTTGGTCTCGTCGCGCAGCCGCACCCACGCCGGCGCGCGCTCGGGGCCGTTACCGTTGCGCTCGTGGATCACCGGCCAGCTCCCGCCGGCGGGCGGGGCGGCCCAGTAACAGAGGTTGAGCCACAGCGCGCGGTGGTCGAACTCGTCGATGCAGTCGTCGCCGAACAGATCGGAGTCCGCGAGCACGGCGATCCTTCCCTGTCCGTGCGTCGCGGTCACGATCAGCGGGGCTCCCGGGACGGACGCCGTCGCGTGCGTACGCGCCAGCACGGTGGCGCCGTTGGTGCTCGAGATCGTGGTCGCCCGGTACAGGCAGGCCGCGTTGACGCGCGCGCGCAGATCGCCCACTCGGCCCCGGGCCCCACGCTGTAGGTCGGCGAGCACCCAGCTCGGAGCGCTCACGTTGTGCTCGTAGTCCTGGACGGTGTCGTTCTCGAGGTGCAGCCCGAACCGCTCGAGCAGCTCGTTGAGGTTGTTGCCGTATTTGTCCTGCTCGGTCTCGCCGAGCACGATCAGCCCGCCGCCGCCCGCCACGAACGCCTCGATCGCGTCGAGCTCGGCGGCGCTGAGCCGCGGCGTCCCGGTGCCGGTGGTCTTCTCCCACCGCGGGTCCGACGGGTGCGCGATCACGAGCACGCCGGCGCCGGCCAGCGCCTCCTCGGTCAGCTGCCCGTCGGCGTGGGCGTCGACGACGAAGTCGCGCTCGGCGAGCGCGGCCGCGGCGCGCGCGTACGACGCGTCGCCGGGGTGCGCGGGCTGCATCTGGCGCGCGAGCTCGGGGCGGATCGTCCACGCCTCGCTGTGGGCCTCGTCGAAAACGACACGGGCAAGCGTTCCGGATTCGGTCATGACCTAGAGCCTACCCAGGCCCTGGGCGGTTGTCGATGCCGAAATCGATGTAATCTGTGCAATAGATCGCCACATGGACGCCCAAGATCGTCAGATTCTTGCGCTGCTGGTCGAGGACGGCAGGCGTACGTACGACGACATCGCCAAGCGCGTGTCGCTGTCGGCGCCCGCGGTCAAGCGGCGCGTCGACCGGCTCCGCGAGCGCGGCGCGCTCCGCGGGTTCACCGCCGTCGTCGACCACAACGCGCTCGGCGACCACACCGAGGCGCTGATCGAGCTGTTCTACGCGCCGGGGACGCTGCTCGACGCGGTCACCGACACGCTCCGCCGCCACCCGGAGGTCGTCGAGGCGTGGAGCGTGACCGGCGAGGCCGACGCGATCGCGCGCGTGCGCACGCAGAACAACGCCGACCTCGAGCGCCTGATCATGGACCTGCAGCGCGACGGCCACGTGGTGCGAACGCGGTCGCAGGTGGTGATGTCGCGGTTGGTGTCCCGGTCGGGTAGTTAGGGGCCGGCTTCGCCGGCGTCCATGGGGCCGGTTCCGCCGGGCATCCGTGCCCGGCGGGCGTGGAAGCGAACCCCCGGGGCGGGCTTAGACGGCCGGGGGTTTTAACGGCGGGCGCCTGAGGGGGTGCGGTGGTCCCCTCGGGCGGTGCCGCGGCGCCCGGCGGTTTTAACGGCGGGCACCTGAGGGGGGTGCGGTCGTCCCGGGGACGGGACGCAGCGCCCGGGGGGTTTTGACGGCGGGCGCCTGAGAGTGGGTGCGGTCGTCCCGGGGACTGGTCGCGGCGCGCCGGGCATGCATAGCTCGACAATCGGGCCGATCCGACGAGGCCGTGCCGTACTACGCATGCGTGGCATGCGTCAGCACGGCAAGGCTCGACGGCTAATGCGCGTCAATTGACGTGTTACGCATGATCCGCGAGCCCGCCGCGCGCCGGCGACCCGCCCCACCCCACTCCAGGTGCCCGCCGTCGGACCCAATCCGCCCAAAACACGGACGCACGCTGAAAACGACTGCTACGGCCGCCGGGCACGGACGCCCGGCGGAACCGGCCCCACGGATGCCGAGCGCAGCGAGGCCTAACACCTAACCCACAGGCCAGGTCCAACCTTGACACGAACTTGTCAAGGTTTGCTAGAGTCCCGCCCCATGCGCGACTTCATGGCGGCTACCCGCGACCGCATCATCGTCTACGACGGCGGGATGGGGGCGACGCTCGAGCAGTTCGACCTCAGCCTCGAGAAGGACTACAAGCTTCCCGGACGGTGCCATGAGGTGCTCGTCCTGAACCGGCCCGACGTGATTGAGGGCGTCCACACGGCGATGCTGGACGCCGGCGCCGAGGTGCTCGAGACGGACACGTTCCAGGCCTCGCGGCTGAAGCTGTCCGAGTGGGGGCTCGAGCAGCACACGTTCGAGATCAACCAGAAGGCGGCCGAGATCGCGCGCAAGGCCGCCGGCGAGAACCGTTTCGTCGCCGGCTCGATCGGCCCGACCGGCTTCCTGCCGGCGAGCGACGACCCGACGCTCGGTCAGATCCAGTTCCCCGAGCTGGTCACCGTGTTCGAGGAGCAGGCGCACGCGCTGATCAAGGGCGGCGTGGACCTGATCATCATCGAGACCGCGCAGGACATCCTCGAGGTCAAGGCCGCCATCTTCGGCGCGCGCGAGGCGTTCAAGCGGACCGGCCGCACGGTGCCGATCCAGTGCAGCGTGTCGCTCCTGCCCGCAGGGCGGCAAGATGCTGCTCGGGACCGACATCAGCGCGGTGCTGGCCACGCTCGAGGCGCTCGACGTCGACGTGATCGGCCTCAACTGCTCGACCGGCCCCGAGGACATGCGTGACGCGATCCGGTTCCTCGGCGAGTACTGCCCGGTCCCGGTCCACTGCATCCCGAACGCCGGCCTGCCGCTCCAGGGCCCGAACGGCGAGACGATCTTCCCCGAGGAGCCCGAGCCGCTCGCGAACGTGCTCGGCGACTTCATCGAGCGTTACGGCGTGTCGATCGTCGGCGGCTGCTGCGGCACCACGCCCGACCACATCGCCGCGATCGCCGAGCGGGCGCGGGCGAACAAGCCCGGACGGCGCCCGGAGCGCCGACCGGCCCATGCGTCCAGCATGATCGCGGCGACGCCGCTCGTCCAGGACCCCCGCCCCACGCTGATCGGCGAGCGCGTCAACTCGCAGGGCTCGCGCAAGGCGAAGGAGTTGCTCCTGGCCGACGACTACGACGGGCTGCTGACCGTCGCCGAGGACCAGGTCACCGGCGGCGCCCACGTGCTTGACGTGTGCGTCGCGCTCACCGAGCGCCAGGACGAGGACGAGCAGATGCGCCAGGTGGTCAAGCGGATCTCGCTGAGCCAGCCGGCGCCGATCCAGATCGACTCGACCGAGCCCGACGTGATCGAGACCGCGCTCCAGCAGATCCCCGGTCGCGCGATCGTCAACTCGATCAACCTCGAGGCCGGCCGGGACAAGCTCGACAAGGTCGTGCCGCTGGCCAAGGCCCACGGCGCCGGGCTGATCGCGCTGACGATCGACGAGGTCGGGATGGCGAAGACCCGCGAGCGCAAGCTCGAGGTCGCCCAGCGGCTAACGCAACTGTGCTGCGAGGAGCACGGGCTCGACCCCGAGGTGCTGATCTTCGATTGCCTGACGTTCACGCTGACCACCGGCGACGAGGAGTGGCGGCCGAGCGCGGTCGAGACGATCGAGGGGATCCGGCTGATCAAGCAGGAGATCCCCGGGGTCAAGACCTCGCTGGGCGTCAGCAATGTCAGCTTCGGAGTCGGCCTGCCGGCGCGGATGGTGCTCAACAGCGTGTTCCTGCACCACTGCGTCGAGGCCGGTCTCGACCTCGCGATGGTCAACCCCAACCACATCACTCCGTACGGAGAGATCCCCGAGGACGAGCGCGAGTTGGCCGACGACCTGGTCTTGAACCGGCGCGAGGACGCGCTCGAGCGCTACATCGCCCACTTCGAGTCCAAGGGCCCCGCAGAGGCCGAGGAGAAGGCGGATCCGACCGCCGGCATGGAGCCCGAGGAGGCCCTCCACTACCAGATCCTTCGCCGCAAGAGGGAGGGCGTCGAGGACTGGATCGATCGCAGCGTCGAGAAGATCGGCGCGGTGCCGACGCTCAACGACGTGCTGCTGCCGGCGATGAAGGAGGTCGGCGACAAGTTCGGCGCCGGTGAGCTGATTCTCCCGTTCGTGCTCCAGTCGGCCGAGGTGATGAAGCGCGCGGTCGCGCAGCTCGAGCAGTACCTGGACAAGATCGAGGGCTACACCAAGGGCACGGTCGTGCTCGCGACGGTGTTCGGCGACGTGCACGACATCGGCAAGTCGCTCGTCAACACGATCCTCACCAACAACGGCTACACGGTCGTCGACCTCGGCAAGCAGGTCCCGATCCAGACGGTCATCGACGCCGCGGTCGAGCACAAGGCGACGGCGATCGGCTTGAGCGCACTGCTCGTCTCGACCTCCAAGCAGATGCCCGCATGCGTCCAGGAGCTCCAATCGCAGGGACTCGAGTTCCCGCTGCTGATCGGCGGCGCCGCGATCAATCGCAACTTCGGCCTGAGGATTCTGTACCCGAACGGGCCCGAGTCCGACGAGGTCTATGAGCCTGGCGTGTTCTACTGCCGCGACGCATTCGAGGGGCTGTCGAAGATGGACCAGCTCGTCGACGGCGAGGCGCGCAAGGCGCTGATCGCGAAGACGCGCGACGCGGCGCGGGAGCTGCGCGAACGCCCGCAGGTAGTCGACGACGGTGCGCCCCCGGTCACCGACGCGTCGGTCCGCAGCGGGGCCGCCACCGACACCCCGATCCCCGAGCCGCCGTTCTGGGGCGTCCGCGAGCTCGACGTGCCGATGGACGAGGTCTACCACCACCTCGACACCCACGTGCTGTTCAAGCTCCACTGGGGCGGGCGCGGCGTCAAGGGCGAGGAATGGCAGCGACTCGTCGGCGAGGACTTCAAGCCGCGGCTCGAGCGGATGTGGCGCGAGCAGACCTACCTGCGCCCGCGCGCGCTCGTCGGCTACTTCCCGTGCAACTCGGACGGCAACGAGCTGATCGTGTGGGATCCGGTTGATTTCGATCCCGCCAATCCGCGGGAACTGGAGCGACTCGTGTTCCCGCGCCAGCCGCGCCACGACCGGATCTGCCTGGCTGACTTCTATCGTCCCGTGGGCTCTGGCCAGGTCGATGTGGTCGCGCTGCAGGCGGTCACCGCCGGCGACGAGGTGACGGAGCTGATGGCCAAGTTGGAGGCCGACGGCGAGTTCGCCGAGCAGCTGTTCACCCATGGGCTCGGCGTCCAGACCGCCGAGGGTATGGCCGAGTGGCTCCACTCGCGGGTCCGCGCGGACTTCGGGATCGAGCCGACCCAGGGCCGCCGCTACTCGTGGGGCTATCCCGCCTGCCCCGAGCAGTCAGAGCACGAGAAGGTGTTCAGGCTGCTCGACGCGCCGTCGATCGGGCTGCGCCTCTCGGGCGGGTTCGCGGTCGAGCCCGAGCAGTCGACGCTCGCGATCGTCGCCCACCATCCGCAGGCCGTGTACTTCGGGATGAAGTCGGGCTCGCTGCCGAAAACCGACCGGCAGGCGGCCGACGAGCTGATCGCCGGGACCGACCGCGACCCGAGTCGGCTGTCCGAGCTCAGCGACGCGGAACCGGAGATCGTGGACGAGGGCGCCGGCGACGGCGAGCCCGCGATGGCCAAGGCTTGAGCGACTCGTCTACGAGCGCGCCTGGACCGTGCCGGCGGTGGTCGAGCCGCGTGAGCTCGGGCGTGCCGGCAGCTTGACCGGCGTCGTGTGCATCGCGCGCAGCCTGACCTCGCGCCACGACATGCCCTCCTTGAGCAGCGCCGGCATACCCATCAGGATCGCGGTCGTGACCTCGACCGCCTGGAGGATCACGCCGAAGGCGACGCCGTCGCCGTAGCCGATGTGCCAGCCGGTGTGGAGCACGGCGGCGCACGCGGCCTGGAACACGCCGAGGTTCGCCGGCGTCGCCGGCAGAACCGCGGTGATGTTGACCGCGAACAGGACGGCGGCCGCGGCGCCGAGGCCGGCGCCGTGCTTGTCGAGCCCGAGCGCGACCAGCAGCACCCAGCAGGACAGACACTGAAGCGCCCACGCCGACATCTGGGCGGCCGCCGCGGTCGCGCCGAGGCGTGGGCAGCGGAACACGATCAGACCGTCTCGGACGCGCGCCATCCCGCCCCGGATTTGCGCGGCCAGTGCGTGCAGACGCGAGGAGGGCGACTTGTTCGGAGAGTCGCGCAGTATCACCGGCATCACGAGCACGACGATCAGCAGCACCAGCGGGGCGATCGCGGCCGCCAGCAGCGCGTTCTGGTGGCCGTTGAAGAAGTCGACCGACGAGAACATGACCGCGCCGAGCACGATCAGCGCGACGATGTTGAGCAGCGTCTGCGACACCACCGTGCCGAGCACGATCGGGAGGTTCTCGCGTGGGCGACCGGTTCTTCGCGCCACAACAAGCGCGCGGGAGGGCTCGCCGAGGCGGGCCGGCAGGGTCGAGGACATCAGCACGCCGATGAACGTCCCCTGGGCGGCGTCGGCCAGCCGGACGCGGGAGCGAGGCAGCGCGGCTTTGAGGATCGCGTGCCACGAGAAGGCGCGCATCACCATCGCGCTGCACATGATCGCGAGGCCGAGCAGGATCAGCGTCGGGCTCGCGGTGATCAGCGCCTTGGCGATGTTGGTCAAGCCGATCTTCTGAAGCGCGAGGAAGGCGAGCACGGCGCCGCCGATCGAAACGGTGGCGAGGCCGACACGGCGCGCGACGCCGAGCGCCTTACTGTGCCGCTGCGGTCCGGTGAGCGCCGGCTCGAGGCTCGCCAGCCGCTGCGCCGGGACGCGCGGCTTCAGATCGGCCGCGCGGGCGCCGATCCTGACCGCCGCCCGCTCCAGGGTGGTCGCCGGCTCGGGTACCGCGATCGCGTCCTCGTAGGCCTCCATCACCTGGGCGGCGATCCGCGGCCACGCGAACCGCTCGGCGCCGAGCGCGGCGGCGCGCGCCATCTGGGCGCGCCGCGCGGGCTCCTCGTACAGGTCGCGGAGCGCCTCGGCCAGCATCTGGGCGTCGCCCCGCGGCACGAGCACCCCGTCGACGCCGTCGCGCACCACGTCGCGATAGCCGGCGATGTCCGACGCGACCACCGGCGTGCCCGCCGCGAACGCCTCGGTCAGCACCATCCCGAAGCTCTCGCCGCCGAGCGACGGGGCGCACAGCACGTCGCCGGCCTCGAGCTCGGTCCGCTTGGTCTCGTCGTCGACCTTGCCGAGCACGCGCACGTCGCGCATGTCGAGCATCATCGGGGAGAGCTCCTGCTCGGACGGGCCGATCACGGTCAGCTCGGTCGGGATGTGCTCGCGCAGCGCCTCGAACGCCCTCAGCAGCACCGGGAGCCCCTTGCGCTCGACCGCCTGGCCGACGAACACGATTTTCAGCTTGTCGGACTGGGGACGCAGCGCGCCGAGGGCGGCGCGCTCGCCGTCGAGGAGGACGCCGTTGGGGATGATCCGGTAGTGGCCGCCGAAGAAACGCCGCGCGGTCCACGCGGCCGCCTCGGACACGGCGATCCGGACGTGGAGCCGGTTGAGCATCCGCCGCGCGCCGAGCGCGGTCGCGATCCCGTTCGAGATCCGGTTCTCGTTGTAGGTGTGGAACGTGCCGACCAGCGGGAGGCCGATCTGGTCGGTGATGAGCCACGGCGACACCGGCGCAAGCGGCTCATGGACGTGGACCACGTCATAGTTTCCGGTGCGAAGCTCCTGGAGCGCCGTGGCATATGCATACGGCGTGATCGAGACGTTCGAGACGGCCTGATTGGCCTTCAGCGACAGGGTCCGGCCGAGCGACACCACGTACTCGGGCTTCTGCATCTCCTGCGGGCGCGCGCCGCGGTGCAGCACCGACGAGTAGCGGCCCGGTGGGTCGTAGGGCGCCAGGACCCGGACGTGGTGCCCGTCATCGATGAAACGCTCCGCGAGCGCCTCTATGTGCCTCGTGACGCCCCCCGGATACGTCCACGAGTACGGCGACAAAATCGCTACTCGCATTGGATGTAATGGTAATCGTTGAGGGTGCGGACCATGGGTGGCGCGCGGGGCCGCGCGTATCATCAGATACACCGATGCCGGTTAGACATTTCGTCAAATACACCTTCCTCAAGGTCGATCCTGCCTGGCGGCGCCTCGATCACGACCGCCGCGCCAGCGACAAGCGCGAGTTCATCGCCGCCTGCGAGGACTTCGCGGACGGACACCTGCTGAGAGCATTCTCATTGGTCGGGACGCGCGGGGACGCGGATCTGATGCTGCTCTCGCAAGCCCAGAACCTCGAGCGAATCCACGAGTTCCACGTCGTGCTCGCGCAGAGCGGCCTCATGAAGTGGTGCGAGATCCCCTACTCGTTCCTGGCGATGACCAAGCCGTCGGAGTACTCCGAGGAGTCCCGGCTCGAGGTTCGGCCCGCGCACGGCAAGTACCTGTTCGTGTACCCGTTCGTCAAGACGCGCGCCTGGTACGGGCTGCCGGCGGATGAGCGGTGGCGAATCATGCAGGAGCACATCAAGCTCGGGCGGGAATACCCGTCGGTCGACCTGAACACGAGCTACTCGTTCGGGCTCGACGACCAGGAGTTCGTGGTCGCGTTCGAGACCGACAACCCGGCGGATTTCCTGGATCTGGTCCAGCGGCTGCGGACGACCGAGTCGAGCGCGTACACCCTGCGAGACACGCCGACGTTCACGTGCATCTCCTGCTCGGTCGAGCGGGCCCTGGGCGCGCTGGACGGAGAAGCGCTACCTCGCGAGCGCGACCTGGTGGCGGAGGTCGCCAGGGCGTGACGTCCGAGCCGGCCAGGCTGGCGCTCGACTTCGACGAGATCCGAGATGTGACCGTGATCGGCGCCGGGCCGGTCGGCATGTGCACGGCGTTCTGGGCCGGCATGCGCGAGGCGTCCTCGCGCGTGATCGACTCGCTACCGGAGCTGGGAGGCCAGCTGACGACGCTGTATCCCGAGAAGTGGATCTTCGACGTGCCCGGCCACCCGCGGGTGCTCGCGCGCGATCTCGTGGAGCTGCTCCGGGAGCAGGCGCTCGACCAGTTCGACGTGCCGGTGCATCTGGCGACGACGGCCTCGACGATCTCATGGGAGGGATCGGGGGATGATCGAGTGGTGGTGTTGCACACCGATTCCGGCGAGCTCCGGTCACGCACGGTGATCGTCGCCGGCGGGCACGGCGCGTTCGAGCCCAAGAAGCTCCCGGGCTTTGACATGACGCCGTGGGAGGGACGCGGGGCGCACTACATCGTCGGTGACAAGTCGGTGTTCGAGGGCAAACGCGTGATGATCGTAGGCGGCGGCGACTCGGCGATGGATTGGGTGATCAACCTGCTCGACACGGCGGATTCGCTCTCGCTGGTGCACCGCCGCGAGGGGTTCCGCGCGCACGAGCTGACCGTCGGCCAGGTGCTAGAAGCGGCCGACCGCGGCGACGTCGCGATCCACGTGCCGTTTCAGATCCGCGAGGTGTCCGGCAACGGGCACGTCGAGCGCGTTCGGCTGTTCAATTCGCAGGATGAGGCGCACGAGATCGAGGTCGAGGTCGACGCGATCCTGCTTCAGCTGGGGTTCAAGACCGCGCTTGGGCCGTTGAAGGACTGGGGGTTCGAGGTGGTCAAGGGCGGGATCGTCGTCGATCAGCTGATGAAGACGTCGCTTGAGCGCGTGTGGGCATGCGGTGACATCGCGACGTTCGACGGCAAGCTGAAGCTGATCGCCACCGGGTTCGCGGAGTCGGCGATCGCGGTTGCCCAGGCCGTCCACGAGATCCGCCCCTCGGTTCGCCTCCAGCCGGGGTACTCGACAAACACCGGCGTCCCCGGGGTCGTTGCCGGCCAACCGTAAAAGCGGGGCGGTCGCCGAGAAGTCGGCCGTCAAGGCGCTCCGCGCGGCCGATCCGGTGCTGCGCGACGTCATCGATTCGCTCGGGCCCGACGGGCTCGAGGACTTCCGCTCGGGCCTCCCGAGCGACAGCTACGCGACGCTGATTCGCGCGATCGCCGGCCAGCAGCTCTCGAACCGGGCCGCGGTCGCGATCTACAACAAGCTGCTCGGACGGTACGGGGGTCGGGCGCCGTCGCCGACCGAGATCCTCGCCGAAGACCCGGAGGAACTCCGAGTCGCGGCGGGCCTCAGCCACGCCAAGGTCCGTTATCTGCGCTCGCTCGCCGAGCACGTCCTCGACGGCTCGCTCGAGCTCGACCAGCTCGCCGATCTCCCCGACGAGGAAGTGATCGAACAGCTCGTGGCGGTCAAGGGCATCGGGCTGTGGAGCGCGCAGATGTTCCTGATCATCCACCTGCGCCGGCCGGACGTCCTTCCGGTCGGCGACCTCGGGATCCGCAAGGCGGTGATGACCCTCTACGGGCTGCCGGCGCTGCCCGGACCGGCCGAGCTCACCGAGATCGGGGAGGCGTGGCGCCCCTATCGCACGCTCGCGTCGCTGTTCCTCTGGCGATCGCTGCACACGACGCCCGTGTGAGCGCGTGCGGCCGGCTACGCGCGCGTGCGGAACTCACCAAAGCCCCAACAACTCCAACCGCCTCGGCAACATAAGCGCCTCCTCGGCGCTTATATCGCCAAAGTTGCTGCGTAACGAGAGGTTTGGCGAGTTGTGCACCCGGGCGAGCGTGGACGATCGGACCCGTCGCCGCACATCAATCCGGGGCCTTTCAAAAACGCCACGATCTCTCCCGGAACAACCAGCCCCGACGGAGCCGACGATCTAGACGGCGGAGACTTCTTCCTCTTCGGCGACCCGGAACGAGGAGCCGCAGCCGCAGGCCGCGATCACGTTCGGGTTTTCCACCTTGAAGCCGGCGCCCTGGAGGCCCTCGGTGAAGTCGATCACCGAGCCCTTGACGTACGGGAGGCTGGGCCGATCGACCAGCAGCCGAATTCCCTTGTCCTCGAACACGGTGTCTTCGTCGCGCTGCTCGTCGAACGCGAGCGCGTACTGGAAGCCCGAGCAACCGCCGCCCCGAACTCCGACCCGCAGCCCCGCGGTCTCGGCGACCGCGCTCTGCGAGTCAAGGAACTCGCGGACCTTCTCGGCACCCTTGTCGGTCAGTGTGATCATTGGATCTCTATCGGCTCCTTGCTTCATTCAGTATAGCGATGGCATCTCGCTACGCTACGGACATGGCAGCCACCGACGCATCGGCCACCCCTGAGGAGCTGAAGACCAGGATAGAGGCCGGTATCCCGGGAGCGACCGCGGCCGTGACCGGGGATGGCCACCACTTCAACGCGGTTGTGTCGGCACCTGCCTTCCAGGGCTTGTCCCGGATCGCCCAGCACCGGCTCGTGTACGACGTGTTCGGCGCGGAGGTGGGGGACCGTATCCACGCCCTGTCAATCCAAACGAAAGCCTCGGAAACGGAGAGCAGCGCATGAGCGACGATCAGACCATCCAGATCCGCGAGGCGATCCAGAGCGCGATCGCTGAGAACCCCGTGCTCCTGTTCATGAAGGGCACTCCCGACCAACCGATGTGCGGATTCTCGGCTCGCACGGTGGCGATCCTGCAGTCCGTCGGCAAGCCGTTCGCGGCGGTCAACATCCTCCCCGACCCGCGGATCCGCCAGGAGCTCTCGGCGGTGTCGGACTGGCCGACGATCCCGCAGCTGTTCGTCGACGGCGAGTTCGTCGGCGGTTGCGACATCGTCACCGAGATGTACGAGTCCGGTGAGCTGCAGCACGCCCTCGGAGTCGAGGACGACGCCACCAACGGGCACGCCGCGCCGGAAGCAGACGCGCAGGAGCCCGCGCCGCTTTCGATCGAGAACCGCCTCTAGCGCTTGACCAACAGGACCAGCGTCGTCCGGCCCGTGATCAGCAGCGACGGGTCGCGGAACACGCGCCGCCTGGCCTGACCGGCTACGTTCGCGTACAGCCCGTCGTACGTCGGGATCGACGCGATCGCGTCGCGCAGCTCGTCGAGCGATGAGATCGGCCCGGTTCCGCTTCCGGACCCCGACGGCGCGCCGCTGCCCGATAGGGAAATCACGAGCTGCGAGGACAGGCCGTTCGCGGTCGCCGGCGTCGGCGCCGCGGGGCCGTGGATCGTCACCGCGAGCGGGCCATTCGCGCCCCGCGGAACCCGTATCCGGAACGACACGCGGCGCACCGGGCCCCGGTAGATCCGCACGAGCAGCCGGACCCTGACGCTACGGCCCGCCCTGACCGGGCCGACGGCGCGCGCGGACAGGATCGACCCCATCGCCAGGCCGCGCGAGGCTGTCATGTCGGCGACCACATGCGTGACGTGCAGCGCGGCGTAGTCGACCCGCTCGAAATCCGAGAACGCGGTGGTCACGTCGGCGGAGGCGGCGCTCGCAAGCTCGGGCGGCGTCTCGCCCTCGTCGCCGGCGGTCCCGGTGCCGACGTAGCGGTTGCAGAAGCCGAGAGGCTGGCGGCTCTCGCGCAGGTAGATGCGCAGGCACATCGTCCCCGACTCGTCGGCGGGCGGCCCGTCGTAGATCTGGGTGGCCGCCTGCGCCACCTCGAGCGGCGCGATCGTGTCGACCAGCGAGTTCCCGAGCGGCAGGCCGACGTCAGTCTCGTCGGCGACCTGGGTGTCGAGCGACTGCGACTGGCCGGTGTCGAGGTCGCTCACGATCACGTCGACGGGAACCGTGGTCGGCGGCGCCCCTACCTCGCCGATCACGGCGTTCGGCGTGTCGCTCGACAGGGTGCCCTCGGTGTGCCCGGGCGAGGCCAGCTTGTAGCTCGGCTGCTCCGTCGGATCCGGGTTGTTGACGACGTAGTAAACGTAGGCGTCCTGGAGCAGAAGCGAGCGCCGGCCGGCGCCGTCGAGCTCGTGCCCGAACGCGTACACGGTCGGCCCGTCGACGTAAGTGACGGTCCCGACCGCTCCCATCGGCACCGCTCCCGACGAGTAGCTGGCGCTCACCGACGCGCCCGGGATCAGCGGCTGGACGGGGAAGTTCGTGACCTGGCCAGCGCCAGTCGGAGCGGCGACCACGAGCCGGCCGGCGCGCGCAGCGGCCCGCTGGACGAGGCCAAACACCGACGGCGACAGTCCGCCGACGGTCAGCGGCGCCAGCAACGGCGTGGTCTTGGCGGCCAGGCGCGGCAGGTCGGGCGGCGGGTCGACGGGCTCGCCGAGCATCTGCTCGATCGGCGTCACCAGCACGACGTTGTTGCCGTACTGGCCGATCCCCTCCGAGATCGCCCCGGCGTTCTCGAGCGTCCCGAACGAATCCGGGCAGTAGACCGGAGAGCCCGAGAATCCCTCGGCGACGCCGCTCGGGTCGACCGCGGGCCCCGACACCTGGACGAGGATTCTCGGCCCCTCGCCCGGCTGCTCCACGATGTCGATCACCTGGACGTTGAACGACGAGATCGTCGTCCCCTGGATGACCGTCTCCCCCGTGCACTGCATCCCGGGCTGGACCTGGGCTAGGGGCATGATCGGCGCGCCCTGAGCGAGCGCGGCGTTCGCGGGCAGGCACAGCCCAGCGAGCACGACACAGATGAGAACTCGGAGGTGCAAATTGGCCCCTTTCCGGCCGTCCGCGGCCCCGCGCGGCGCGCACAGCATACCCCGGGATAGCATCGGATCATGGCCACGACTCGGGCCGCGCCCACGAGCATCGTCGCGCTTCGTTTCGACGGCTCGGCGCTGTGGGCGATCGACCAGACCGAGCTCCCCTGGCGCGAGCGCGAACTCGAGCTCCGCACGGCCGAGGACGTGGCCGAGGCGATCCGGCGGCTCGCAATCCGCGGCGCGCCGCTGATCGGCGTCGCCGGCGCCTACGGCGTCGTGCTGGCGCTCGCACGGGACCCCTCGGCGGAGGCGCTCGCGCGGGCCCGCGACGTCCTGCGAGGGGCCCGCCCGACGGCCGTGAACCTCAGCGCCGCGGTCGACCGCGTGCACCGGAAAGCGAGCGCCGCCGGCACCGACCGACTCGCCGCCGCGCTCGACGAGGCGCGTGCGATCGAGGCCGAGGAGGAGGCCGCCAGCAACTCCATCGCGGCCCACGGCGCCGACTTCCTCGCCGGCGCCCGCCGCATCCTCACCCACTGCAACACCGGCGCGCTCGCGGCGCCCGGCCGCGGCACGGCGCTGGCGGTCGTCGCCGAGAAGGCGCAGCGCGGCACGCTCGAGAGCGTCCTCGCCACCGAGTCACGCCCGCTGCTCCAGGGAGCACGCCTGACGACATATGAGCTCGCCCGCCTGAACATCCCGCACGAGCTGATCGTCGACAGCGCCGCCGCCGGGCTGATCGCGGGCGGCGCGGTCGACGCCGTGATCGTCGGGTGCGACCGCGTGGCCGCCAACGGCGACGTCGCCAACAAGGTCGGCACGTACGGTCTGGCGCTCGCCGCCAGAGCAGCGGACATCCCGTTCGTGGTCGCCGGACCCACGTCGACGATCGACCCGAACACGCCCGACGGCGCCCACATCGCGATCGAGGAGCGCGACCCCGACGAGGTGGGATCGCTGGCCGGCCGCCGCATCACGCTCGAGGGCACCCGCTGCCGGAACCCCGCCTTCGACGTCACCCCCGCGGCGCTCGTCACCGCGCTCGTCACCGAACGCGGAATCGTGCGGTCTCCCGACGCGGAGGCGCTCGCCGCGCATCGCGCCGACACGACCAAATGAGAGTCGCGCGGTCGTTCGCGCCCGGCGACGTCCGGATCGAGGACGCGCCCGAGCCCGAGCCCGGCCCGGGCGAGGTCGTGTGCGACGTGCTCGCCTGCGGCGTGTGCGGGTCGGACGTGACCGACTGGTACATCGCGCCCCGGCTGCCCGCGGTCCTCGGGCACGAGGTGATCGGAACTGTGCGGTCGGTCGGCGCCGGCGTCACCGCACCGGCCCCCGGGACGCGGGTGGCCATCCACCACCACACCCCGTGCGGCGAGTGCCGGCGTTGCCGGCGCGGCCACGAGACGCTGTGCGAGCGGTTCCGTGCGACGCGGCTCGACCCCGGCGGGTTCGCCGAACGCGTGCGGATCATGCCCGAGCTCGTCCCCGAGCTGCTCGAGCTCCCCGACAGCCTCGACGCGTTGACGGCGACGTTCATCGAGCCGCTCGCGTGCGTGCTCCGCGCCCAGGACCGGGCGGGCCTGCGCGCCGGCGACTCGCTGCTCGTAGTCGGCGCGGGCGCCAATGGCCTGCTCCAGATCGCGGCCGCGCACGCCCGGGGAGTCGAGGTGGTGTGGGTGCGCGAGCCGCGGCCCGAGCGCCTCGAGCGAGCCGAGGCGTGGGGCGCCGAACGCCACGGCAACGAGCTCGTCGACGTCGCGATCGTGTGCACGCCCAAGCCCGAGGCGATCGAGTCGGCGGCCGACACGGTGGCGCCCGGCGGCACCCTCTGCCTGTACGCGCCACCGTCGCCGCAAGCGCCGCCCAGGCTCGACGCCACCGCGCTGTACCTGCGCGAGATCTCGGTGCTCGCCAGCTACTCGGCCGGCCCCGGCGACATGCGGGCGGCGCTCGAGCTGATCGCCGACGGGCGCGTCGCCCCGGCACCGCTCGTCTCGCACCGCCTGCCGCTCGCGCAGACCGGTGCGGCGCTCGAATTGCAGCGCAGCGCGGCAGGCCTGAAGATCGTGGTCGAGCCGTGAGAGCGGCGGTCTTACACGGGCCACGCGATCTCCGCGTCGAGCACATCGCCGAGCCCGAGGGTGAGGTGATCGTCGAGATCGAGGCGGCGACGACGTGCGGGACCGACACCAAGATGTGGCGCCACGGGCACCGGGTGTTGCCGCCGTACCCGTGCCGGTTCGGCCACGAGACGGCGGGCATACGCACCGACACCGGCGAGCGCGTCCTCGTGTCCGACTCGGTGGCCTGCGGCGCGTGCGAGCAATGCAAAGCCGGGCGCGCTCAGATCTGCCGCGCGCCCACGTGGTTGCTCGGCGGGTTCGCCGAGCGGATCGCCGCGCCCGCGGCCGCGCTTCACGACATACCGGACGGGCTCCCGGCCGAAGCCGCCGCGATGGCCGAGCCGCTCGCGGCCGCGGTCCACGCCGTCCGCCGCGCGAGCGGGACCGACGCGACCCACGTCGGCGTGGTCGGCGGCGGTCCGATGGGACTGATGCTGGCCTGGCTCCTGATCGGCCAGGGACGAGACGTGACCGTCGCCGACCCGCACGCGGAGCGGCGCGCTCAGGCCGAACAACTGGGCGCGACCCCGGCAGAGCACCTGACGCGCCACGGGCTCGTGTTCGAGGCCGTCGGCCGCCCCGAGGCGTGGCGGGCGGCGGCCGCCGCGACCGCGCCCGGCGGCGTCGTCGTGCTCGTAGGCGGGTGCCCGACGGGGACCGAGGTCAGCTTCCAGACGGGTCCGCTCCACTACGAGGAGCTCGAGCTGCGCGGTTCGTTCCACCATTCCCCCGAGGAGGTCGACGAGGCGCTCACGGCGCTCGCGGCCGACGAGACCCTGTGGCGCACCCTCCGCGGCCCGACGATCTCGCTCGAGGAGCTGCCGGACGCCCTCGCCGCGCCCAATGGCGGCCCCGCTAGGAAGACGGTGGTCGATCCGCGCGCATGAACTCGAGGTGCTCGACGATCCGGCGCGAGTCGCAGATCGCCTCGCCATCAATCACGAGCACCGGCACCCGCCGCTGACCGGTCAGCGCCTCGACGTCCGGCCGCCGCGAGCGCCGTTGCGGGACAGCGACCTGCTCGAACTCGATCCCGTCGCGCTTCAGCGCCCGCGCCACCCGGCCGCACGGGCACAGCCAGTTGGTGGGCGTCGTGCAGCGATACAGCGTCGCCACTAGTGGTCGGCCCCGTAGCGCACTATCGCCACCCCAGGGGCGAGCGCCGCGCGAACGAGCCGGCCATCCGCAGCGCGATCGGCTGGCGCGTCCCGGGCGGCGCGAGCCGGTCGCCGTCGCGCTCGCGGTACCACGCGATCGTCTCCTCGAGGCAGTCCTCGTGCGGCGAGGTCCGCCACCCGAGCTCCCGTTTGGCCTTGGCGCTCGAAAACGCCCAGTTCAGCGACGCGGCCCGGATCTCGGATGGCAGCGCTAGTGACGAACCAAACACGGGCCGGGCGCCCTGGGACAGAAGCAGCGCCGCGTGCACCGGCACCTTCAGCGGCGGCGGCTCGACGCCGGACAGCCGCGCGAGATCCATGAACAGGCGGTCGAGCGTGAAGTTGCGGTTGCCGAGGATGTAGCGCTCGCCGGACACGCCCCGCTCGTCGGCCAGCAGATGGCCGCGGGCCACGTCCTCCACCCCGACGATGTTCAAGGTCCCGTCCACGTACGCGGGGATCTCGCGGCGCAGGAACCGGCGCACGAGCACCGTCGAGGATCGGCCCGGGTCGCCCGCGCCGAGGACGTGGGCTGGGTTGACGATCACGAGCGGCAGCCCTCGCTCGAATAGACCCAGCGCCGTGACCTCGGCCTCGTGCTTGGAATCGACGTAGGGGATCGCGTAGCGGGCCGCGTCCCAGACGTTGCGCTCGTCGGCGGTCGAGCGCTTGCGCGCCGGCCCGATCGCCACCACCGAGGACGTGTACACCACCCGCTCGACGCCGGCGCGCAGCGCCTCCTCGAGCACGATCCGCGTTCCCTCGACGTTGAGCGCGAACGACCGCTCGCGCGACAGCCGCAGGTTCGTCGTACCGGCGATGTGGAACACGTGCTCGACGTCGCGCAGCGCTCGCCGGATCGCCCGCCGGTCGCACACGTCGGCGCGGACGATGCTCACATCGAGTCCCTCGAGCACGTCGAGCTTCGAGCGGGCGCGGACCGTGGCCCGGACCTCATCGCCGCGCTCGACGAGGAGCCGGGTGACGTGCGAGCCGAGGAAGCCGGTCGCGCCGGTTACGAGCGTCCGGGGCAGATCGCGTGCCTTCAGCGACCGAGCTGGCGCCGCCGCTTGCCGCGCCCGAACCTGAGCGCGCCGAGCGCCGCGATCCCGCCGCCGAGCACGAACCCGGCGACGCCGGCCCCGATCAGGACCTCGCGCTGGTGGGTACGAATCTGGCCGCGCCAGTCCGTCAGCACGGTCACTTCGGCGCGGAGTTTGTCGAGCGATTGGCCGAGCTCATGGCGATTCTGCTCGATCGAGGCACGGATCTGATCCGGCGTGCGGGCGGCGGCCATCAGCTTCCGATCTCCGTCCTGGACGCGACGGTCTCGCGAATCCGCTTGGCCTCGTCGATCGCCATCGTCGGGGCCGGCGGCGCCCCGGCCTTCAGCTTGGTCCAGGCGAACCCGAACGAACCGATCGTCAGCACCGCGAGCAGGCCGAACACGATCAAGAAGCCCTCCCAGATGCTCCCGGCCCCTGGGACGAGGACCGCGTTGAGCGCCCATGCCAACGCCTCGAGCCCCATGAACACCGCGAACACGCCGAACACGGCTCCGGCGAGCACGGCCACCGTCCCCCTGAGGAGACTCTTGGCCTTGATCGTGACCTCGGCCTTGGCGAGCTCGATCTCCTCGCGAACCAGGTTGCTGACCCGGTCGGAGACCTCGGTCACCGCGTTTACGAGGTTCTCGGACGTGCCGTTTTCAGCGGCCAAGGCGCTTGAGGATCATGGCAGCCAAGAGGCCACCGGCGAAGGCAGCACCCACCGCCACTTCCGGGCGCTCGTCCGTGAGCGCGGCGATGCGCGCCTGCAGGGAAACGTCGTCGCCCGCGCTTGGCGCGGCGTCGTCATCGGCGGCGCTTGGCGCGGCTCGCGCGGGCTGCGTGGAAGCGCTCTCGATGTCTTCGGTCACTCGGGCGGGTCCTCGCCGAACAAGCGCGTCCAGATAATGGCGGACAGGCGTGTCGACAGGAGCGTTGCGAGCGCGCCGGTTCCGGCGAGCAGGCCCGACCAAAGCAGTCGTTTGACCAGCGGACTCTCAGTCATCGAGAGGATTCAATCAGACATCGAGGCGTGGCCTGCAGAACCTTCCGAGGCGACGCTCAGGTGCCCCTCCGTCGAGTCCGGGCCGACCCCCGCCACGCCGTCCCGCTCGAGCCCGCGGCAGATGGTCTCGACGATCATCGTCTTGGCGCCCTCGAGTTCGTCCTCGTCGACCGAGTCGCGATCGAAGATCCAGCGCGTCAGCACCTGCTCGATCGACCCGTAAAACGCCAGCGCCCCGAACTCCGGAGTGATTTCCGACCGGAATACGCCCTCGGCCTGGGCGCGCTCGACGATTCCTGCGATCAGCGCGTACGCCTCGCGGATCTTGGCCAGATGGGTGCGGCCGAACGTATTGGCGGCTCGCGTGACCTCGACCACGATCACCTTCATCAGCTCGGGCTCGTAGCGATAGGAGTCGACGATGAACCCGGCGATCGCCCGCAGCTTGTCCCGCGGCGAGCGCTCGGTCCGGTCGGCCTGGGCGATCGCGGCCAGCATCAGGTCCCAGCGCTCGAGGAACATCGTGTCGAGGATCTGGTCCTTGGAGGAGAAGTAGTGGTAGACGAGCCCGTACGCCACCCCGGCCTCGTCGGCGATGTCCGACACGCGGCAGGTGTGGAAGCCCCGGCGGGCGAACACGCGCATCGCCGCGTCGAGGATCAGCCGGCGCTTGTCGGCGGCCGCGGTGCTTGACGCGGCCATCAGACCGTCCAGCCGTAGACGTCGGTCCGGCGGTGGGTCAGCGCCGGGATCCGCTGCCTGACGCTCTCGAGCGTGGCGAAGTCGAGGTCGGCGACGATCGACGTCTCGGCATCGGGAGCGGAGGCGAGCACAAGCCCCCACGGATCGACGATCAGCGACCGCCCGCCTGCGCGGTGCCCAGGCGGATGGGCTCCGATCTGGTTGGGCGCGATCACGAAGCATTGGTTCTCGATCGCGCGGGCGCGCAGCAGCACTTCCCAGTGATCGCGCGTCGTCGCCAGCGTGAACGCCGCCGGGACGGTCACGACGGTCGCGCCGCGCACGGCGAGCATCCGGTACAGCTCCGGGAAGCGGACGTCGTAGCAGATGGTCAACCCGAGCTTGACGCCGCCGGGCAGCTCCGAGAGCACGACCTCGTCGCCGGCATCCTCGTGGGCGGACTCGGCGTACAGGTCGCCGTCGACCTCGACGTCGAACATGTGGAGCTTGCGGTACACCGCGCGCACCTCGCCGTCGGCACCGACGTGGACGCTGGTGTTGGCCGCCTTTTCGCGTCCGTCGACGCGCTCGACGATCGACCCCGCGACGATGTCGATCCCGAGCTCTTCCGCGGTCGAACGCGCCCACGAGATGCAGCGTCCGTCGAGCGCCTCCGCGCCCGCGGTCATGTGCTCATCGGTACCGAGCACGCTCCACTTCTCGGGGAGCACGACGACCTCGGCGCCCTTGGCCGCTGCCTCGCGCACGAGCCGGTCGGCGGTCTCAAGGTTCCGGTCGGTGTCCTCTGTGGCGTTAAGCTGAACGGCGCCTACGCGCACGGCGCCTCCTAGGCTCGATTGACCAGTCAGTCAGCCTGGTCAGTGTAGCCCACCAAACCGCGCTGTCGAGGCAGTCGTCACGCCATGAACGAGCCCGTGACGGTATCCGCCGCCGGCCCGGCCACCGCGCCGGACTCAAGCAGCGCGTCGATCTCCTCGGGCGGGTAGCCGGCCTTCGCCAGCACCTCCCGCGTGTGCTCACCGAGGCCGGGGCCCGGCGCGCGGCCCGGGTCGGCCGGCGTGCGGCTCAACTTGAACGGCGTCCCGAGCAGCCTGACGGGGCGCTGGGCGCCCGGCTGATCGAGCTCCACGACCATCTCCCGCGCGGCGACCAGATCCCCTTCGAGCGCCTCGTCGAGGCCGAGCACCGGCTCCAGGCAGCAATCGTGCTCGGAGGCGAACTGCTCCCACTGCGCCCGCGTCCGCGCGGCGAACACCTCGCAGACCGCCCGGTGCGCGGCCGAGCCGGGTGGATCGAACGCGTGGTCGAGCAGATCCTCGCGGCCCACGCCCTTGCAGAACTCGGCCCAGAACTTGGGCTCGAGCGCGCCGAGCGTGACGTAACCGTCGGCGCACGCGTAGGGCCGATAGCAAACGAGCGAACCGGCAAGCCGTAGCTCGCCACGGCGCGGAGTGGTGCCGTCCGCGAGCATCTCGCCGGCGAGCATCGCCAGGAACGAAAGCGACCCGTCGAACATCGAGCAGTCGACGAACTGGCCCTTCCCTGAGCGCGCGCGCTCCTGGACCGCGATCAGGATTCCGGCGACCGCCATCATCGCGCCACCGCCCAGATCCGCTATCTGCGCCGAGGCCGAGATCGGAGGGCCGCCGGCCTCGCCGGTCAAACCCAGAATCCCGTTGAGCCCGAGGTAGTTCATGTCGTGCCCGGACCGGGCCCGGTTGGGACCGTCCTGGCCGTAGCCGGTGATCGCGCAGTACACGAGACCGGGGTTCTCGTCGCGCAGGCGCTCGTAACCGACGCCGAGGCGGTCCATCACCCCCGGCCGGAACGATTCGAGCAGCACGTCGGCGGAGCGGACAAGCGTCAGCAGCACGTTCTTGCCGGCGGCCGACTTGAGGTCGATCCGGATCGAGCGCTTCCCGCGGTTGAGCGAAAGGAACAGCGCACTCGAAGCGCTCATCTCGACGCCCTCGTAGTGGGGAGGCGCCCAGCGCACGTAGTCGCCCATGCCCGTGTCCTCGACCTTGATCACGTCGGCGCCGAAGTCCGCCAGCAATAGCGAGCAGAACCCGCCGGGCAGCAGTCTCGTCAGATCGAGGACCGTGAGATCGTCGAGCGCGCCGGGCGCGGTCATGCCGCCGTCGCCTCCTGCTCGGCCCGCCGGATGCCCAGCAGCGCGCGGGCCTCGTCGACCGTCGCCGGGCGGCGCCCGGCGTCCTCGGTCATCTGCCGCGCCTTGGCGATCAGTTCGCCGTTGGAGCGTGCCATCTGTCCGTCGGGCAGATAGAAGTTGTCCTCGAGCCCGACGCGGATCGAGCCGCCCAGCGTCAGCGCCGCCGCGACCAGCATCCACTGCTCGCGCCCGATCCCGATCACGCCCCAGTGATGCTTGACCGGGCCACCCGCCGATCCCGGGACCTGTGCGAGGTTGTCCGCCATTACCGCCAGGTTGCGCGCGCTCGCCGGGATCCCGCCGACGACTCCCATCACGAAATCCGCGTGCAGCGGGGCCTCCAACAACCCCATGTCGACGAGCGGCGCCAGTGACCCCACATGGCCGACGTCGAAGCACTCGTGCTCGGGCTTGATTCCGAGCCGGCGCATCGCCTCGAGCAGTTCGACGATCTCGTCGAACGGGTTGGCGAACACGAACTTGAACACGAAGTCCTTGCGGCTGCGCGAGTACTTGGCGTAGTTCATCGAGCCCATGTTGAGCGCGGCGACCTCCGGCCGACCGGCCTCGAGGTAGGCGATCCGCTTCGCCACCGGGACGCCGACGGTGCCGGTTGAGAAGTTGATGATCACGCCGTCGCCGACGGCGGCGCGGATCGCGTCCCGGATCGCCAGGAAGTCCTCGACCTCGTAGCTCGGGGTCCCGTCGGGCGTGCGGGCGTGAATGTGGATGTGGACGCCGCCCTCGTCGACGATCCGGCGCGCCTCGGCCGCGTACTCCTCGGGCGTGTACGGGATCGCCGGACACTGCTCGCGGTTGGCGATCGCGCCCGAGATCGCGCAGGTGATGATCACGGGGTCCTCGACGCTCATGTGGGCCTCCGGGTGATGTGAGTGGTCATGAGGGGCTCTGGGTGGTCAGCGTGGCGAGCATCTCCCGGCACGCGGCCTTGATCTGCGTCAGCCCCGTCGGCGTCGCCTGGCACTGGAGCTCGTATTCGTCCTTGCCGACGAACACGTTGATGATCATCACCGTGGCCTTCACGGGGAGCCCGGCGACCGGCTCGCGCGGCCAGTAGATCGCCGGAAGGCCACCGGCCGTGCCGACCTCGCCGCTCATCCTGCGCCCGAGCACCTGGCTGATGACCTTGTCGAACTGCGGCTTGAGCTTGGCGACGTTGGCGGTGGTCACCGGGAGCTTGAGCCCGGGGTAGCGGGAGACGATCAGCAGGTCGTAGTCGCCGATCGCGATCGCCGAGTGCGTGGCGCGCACGGTGCTCCCCGCGGTGCGCCGGCTCGGCGCCAGCGCGACGGCGCGAAACCCCTCGGGGTACTTGAAGTGGACCGCCATGCCCGGCGCGCTGAACGTCCGCTGGCCGTTGACGGCGCTCGACGGCTTCTCGTTCACGTTGCCCGGTCCGGTCGAGGTCGTCCTCGTCGTGGTGCCGCCTCCGCACGCCGCGATCGCCAGCGGCACCGCCACCGCGGGGCCGATCCGCGCCCCCAGCTTCACACCGGCACCACGCCGCTCCGCTTCCAAGGTCGCTCGACTCGCTTGCCCGCGGACAGCTCGAGCGCGCGGCAGATCGTGGCGCGCGTCTCCCGCGGATCGATCACGTCGTCGATCATGTCGTTGCCCGCCGCGACGTACACGTCGATGATCTCGCGGAAGTTCGCGATCAGCTCGGCGCGCTTGGCCGCCGGGTCCTCGGCCTCCTGGACCTGCTTGCGGAAGATGATCTCGACCGCGCCCTCCGCCCCCATCACGCTGATCTCGGCCGATGGCCAGGCGACGATCAGGTCGGGCTCGTACGCGCGGCCGCACATCACGTAGTAGCCGGCGCCATAGGCCTTGCGCAGCACGACCGTGACCTTCGGGACGGTGGCGTTCGCGGTCGCGTACAGCATCTTCGCCCCATGGCGGATGATCCCCGCCTGCTCGACCTTGGTCCCGACCATGAACCCGGGGACGTCCATCAGGTAGACGAGCGGCAGGCCGTACGCGTTGCAGAGGTTTATGAACCGCGCGGCCTTGTCGGCGGAGTCGTTGTCGAGGATCCCGCCGAGCTGCTTCGGCTGGTTGGCCACGATCCCCGCCGGCCGGCCCCCGAACCGCGCCAGGCACGTGATGATCGTCTTCGCCCATTGCGGTTTGAGGTCGAAGTACACGCCGCGGTCGACGATCCGGCTGATCACCTCGTACATGTCGTACGGCTTGCGGTTCGACTCCGGGAGGACGTCGAGCAGCTCCTCGTCGGCGCGGTCGATCGGGTCGTCGGTCGGGACGTGTGGCGGCGGCTCCTCGCAGTTCTGCGGGAAGTAGCTCAGGTATTGCTTGATCGCGTCGATGCAAGCCTCGTCGGACTCGACCTCGAGGTCCCCCACCCCCGACTTGCGGCAGTGCACGCGCGAGCCGCCGAGCTCCTCCTGGGTGACGTCCTCGCCGACGGCGGCGCGGACCAGGTGCGGTCCGGCGAGCGCCATCGAGCCCCGCCCGCGCACCATCGGGACGAAGTCGGCCAGACCCGGGATGTAGGCGGTCCCGGCGGCGCAGGGCCCCATCAACGCCGCGATCTGCGGGATCACGCCCGAGTTGACGACCTCCTCGCGGAACAGATGGCCGGTGCCCGCGAACAGCGACCCGACCGCCTCCTGGATCCGCGCGCCCGCCGAGTCCAGCAGCCAGATCAGCGGGATTCGCTTGGTCAGCGCCAGCTCCCGCAGCCGCGCGACCTTGAGCTCGCCGGTCATGCCCATCGACCCGGCCATCACCGTGAAGTCGTAGGCCGCGACCGCCGCCGGCCGGCCCTCTACCTTGCCGTAGCCGGTTACGACGCCGTCGGCGGGCGCGTCCCGGCCGTCCATCGCGCGCTGGGAGAAGTGCGGCCGGCCGTGCATCCCGAGCTCGACGAACGTGCCCGGGTCGATCAGCAACGCGATCCGCTCGCGCGCCGTGAGCTTGCCGGCAGCGTGCTGGGCCTCCACCTTCTCGGGTCCGCCGCCGAGCTTGATCCGCTCCCGGCGCTCGCGAAGATCGTCGACCAGCGGGCGCAGCAGGCTCGTGGGTGCGGCGTCGGTCCTCATCGGCCCTTCCACTCCGGCTCGCGCTTCTCGAAGAACGCCCGCACGCCCTCCTGGATGTCATCGGTCGAGAATGCGATCGTCAGCTGGGCGCGCAGGAAGTCGAGCGCATCGAGGAACGCCATGTCCTGCTGGCGAAACATCGCGTCCTTGCCGAGCCGCATCAGCACCGGCGACTTGCGCGCGAGCTTCTCGGCCCACTCGCGCACGCCGGCGTCGAACTCCTCCGGCGCGAACACCTTGTTGACGATCCCGATCCGCTCCGCCTCGGCCGCTGAGATCTGCTCGCCGAGCAGCAGTAACTCGTTGGTCTTCTTGCGCGGCACGTTGCGGTAGATCAGCGCCATGATCATGAACGGGAACACGCCGACGTTGATCTCGGGCGTTCCGAACCGCGCCCCTTCGCGCGCGAGGATCAGGTCACAGGCGAGCGCGATCCCGAGCGCGCCGGCGAGCACGTGCCCGTTGGCGGCGCAGATCGTCGGCTTGCCGAGCTCGCCGATCGTCCGGAACAGGCGGGGAAACCGCTCGGTCCCGAAGTGCTTGTGCGCCAGCGGCACGTCGGCCGCGAACCCTCCAAGGTTGGCGCCCGCCGAGAAGATCCGCTCGTGCGTGGAGGTGAGAACGACGCAGTGGACGTCGGGGTCCTCGCGCGCTTGCTCGAACGCGGCGATCAGCTCGTCGAGCAGCTCGTCCGACAGCGCGTTGCGCGTGTCGGGCTGGTCGAGCGCGATCGTCGCGACGCCGGGGGGCGAGACCTCGTAGCGAAGGGTGGCGTAGGCCATGAGTCCGAAGCGTACGCATGCGCGACGGACCGGGGCGCCGGCTACTGGTCATATCCTGCACCCGGCTTCGGTAGCGTGCCCGGCATGGCCACAGCAGACGTCCTCAAGCCCGACTTCGCGTCCCGGCGCAAGCACTTCATCTTCACCGACGACCACGAGCAGCTGCGCGAGTCGATTCGCCGCTTCGTGATCAAGGAGCTCCAGCCTCACGCCGAGGAGTGGGAGGAGACGACGTTCCCCGACTGGGTGTTCGAGCGAATGGGAGAACTCGGCTTCCTCGGACTGGACAAGCCCGTCGAGTACGGCGGCCAGGGCGGCGACTACTACACCGCGCTCGTCCTCGCCGAGGAGTTGGTCCACGCGCACTGCGGCGGCCTCGGCATGGGCGTCGCGGTCCAGACCGACATGACGATCCCGCCGATCCTCAAGTTCGGCACCGAGGAGCAGAAGCAGGAGTGGGCCGTGCCCGCGATCGGCGGCACGAAGATCCTATGCCTCGGTATCACCGAGCCCGACGCCGGCTCCGACGTCGCCGGGATCAAGACGCGGGCCGTCCGCGACGACTCGAGCGGCGAGTACGTGATCAACGGCTCGAAGACGTTCATCACCAACGGCCACCGGGCTCACGCGATCGTGCTCGTGACCAAGACCGATCCGGACGCCGGGCTACGACGGGTTCACGCTACTGCTCGTGCCGATGGACTCGCCGGGCGTGATCCGCGAGAAGCGCCTGCAGAAGCTCGGCATGCACGCTTCGGACACGGCCCTGCTCGCGTTCCAGGACGTCCGCGTCCCCGAATCCGCGGTGCTCGGCCAGGTCGGCAAGGGCTTCTACCACATCATGTGGGAGCTCCAGGGCGAGCGGCTGATCGGCGCGGCGGGGTCGGTCGCCGGCGCCCAGCACGTGTTCGACCGAACGCTCGCCTACGCCAAGGAGCGCACGGCGTTCGGGCGCCCGATCGGCCGCTTCCAGGCGATCCGGCACAAGATCGCCGAGATGGCGACCAAGATCGAGACCGCTCGCCAGATGGTCTACACGACCGCGTGGCGCTTCCAGAACGGTGAGTACCCCGTGCGCGAGATCACGATGGCCAAGCTGTACGCGGCCCGCATCGCGGTCGAGGTCGCCGACGAGTGCATCCAGATCCACGGCGGCAACGGATACATGAAGGAGTATGGGATCGAGCGCTCGTGGCGAGACCTGCGCCTGAACCGGATCGGCGCGGGCAGCGACGAGATCATGCTTGAGGTCATCGGGCGCTCCTACGGTCTGTAGGAGCGCCGTCCCCCTGCCTTTCAGTCGGCCATTCGCGGGTCGACGAACACGTCGTCGATCTGCGAGGACCCGGTGAGCGCGGTGAACTTGAGCGCGACCTCGGGCATGCTGCCATTCGCAAGCAGGTCGTTCACAACGGTCTGGACCTGCGATGCCGTGGCCATCGGGAGAAGGTTCGGGGCCCATGAAAGGCTCAACGCCACCGGACCGACCGGAATCGTCACCGGCCCGAGCAGCGGTTCCTTGTAAACGACCGACACCAGCATCGTCGAGAGCAGGCCATTGTTCTTGGCGAAGAACCGGAACGTTGGATAAGCCCAGTCGACGCACGTGTATGGTGACTGCGCGCTTCCGCCGGCCGGCAGGCGGAGTGAGTATTTTCCGACCGATCCGGTGACACCGAACGGCTCGCTACCCGCGACCTGTGCGGCACCCCCGGTCAGCGTCCAGCCGGCGAGGCTTCCCTCGAAGTCACCTCCGGGCATCAACTTGTAGTAGTTCGAGTCACCCCAGTGGGTGAACGGCTGGGTGAGCGTCGCGTTGTCGCACGGGTCGGTGTTGATCAGACCCGACGCGTGCGCGGACGCGACGGGCACGCAGACAATCGCGAGAGCGCCGACCAAACCCTTCAGAAAAAGGCGACGGCGGGACGGAATCAGGGACGCAAGCAAGCTGGACACGTAGAGCCCTCCATGGCTGTACCGGCGGCCGAGCTATCTCATCGCGATGAGACCTCTTGCTTTGCGTCCCCAGCTCACGCCGGGTTTGCCCTTTTCAGTTTGGATTACGCGCTTGTGATCGGCCCTGGCGTCCGCCGGGCGAGCGCCCCTTCAGATTTTGGACACTTGTTCGAGGGATCGGCATGTTTAGTGAGCTGCGGCTAAGGATCGGCGCCGTTCGGCTCGATATCCCCCGAGATGTCATTCGAGCCGAGCTTCGAAGAGCAGGAGCTGCTCGCGGATACATTCGTCCGGCACACCGGGCGCTTGACCGCGCGCGAGCTCATCGCGGCCGCGATCGTGGGCGCCGGCTTTGCCGCTGCCGTGGCCGAGCTGTGGTGGGCGCGGCCCCCGCACGGGATCGAGCTCGTCCCGGCGCTCCTGTGCGTCCTGGCCCTGGCGGTCGCGACGCGGATCCATATCGACACTCCGCTCGGATACACGCCACCGACGCAACTGGCGTTCGTGCCGCTGCTGTTCACCTTGCCGCTCGCGATCGTCCCGCTCGGCGTCGTGCTCGCGCTGTCGCTGGCCGCGCTCCCGGGCATCGTCCGGGGGGAGCGTCCGGCCAGCCGCCTGGTGCAGGTGCCGTGCAACGCGTGGTTCGCGATCGGTCCGGTCGCCGTCCTCGCCATCGCCGGCGTCGACGCGCAGCACGCGGGTCCCGCCCTGCTGGTGGCGGCCCTCGGAGCGCAGTTCGCCGTCGATTTCGCGATCTCGGCCTCGCGCTTCGCGATCGCCCGCGGCGCCACCGTCTCGTCTCAGCTCCGTGACTCCTGGGTGTACCTGGTCGACGCGGCGCTCTCCGGGATCGCGCTCGTCGTCGGTAAGGAGATGCATTCCTCCCCGATCGTGGTCCTCTCCCTGTTGCCGCTGATCGGCCTGTTGGCCGTGTTCGCGCGTGAGCGCCACCAGCGGCTGGAGAGCATGCTCGAGCTGTCGAACGCTTACCGCGGCACCGCGCTCGTGCTCGGCGATGTGATCGAGGCCGACGACGGATACACGGGCGAGCATTGCAAGAGCGTGGTCGGGCTCGTGCTCGATCTCGCCGAGCGCTTCGACCTCGGCCCCGAGCGCCAGCGCAACCTCGAGTTCGCCGCCCTCCTCCACGACGTCGGCAAGATCGCGATCCCCAAGGAGATCATCAACAAGCCGGGGAAGCTCGACCCGGACGAGTGGACGATCATCAAGACCCACACCCTCGAGGGCCAGAAGATGCTCGAGCGCGTCGGCGGGTTCATGCGCCAGGTCGGCATCATCGTCCGCTCCCACCACGAGCGCTGGGATGGCGGCGGCTACCCGGACGGCCTCGCCGGCGAGGCGATACCGCTCGAGGCGCGGATGATCACCTGCTGCGACAGCTGGAACGCGATGCGCACCGACCGTCCGTACCGCAAGGCGCTGTCCCACGACGTCGCGATCGCGGAGCTCGTCTCGGGCGCCGGCGGCCAATTCGACCCGCGCGTCGTCGAGGCGTTCGTGGCGATGGTGACGCCCGCGGCCGAGGCCGATGCGCCCGCGCTCGCCTCCGGCGGAGCCGCGCCCGCGCCGGCGCAGCTCATCGCCGGGATCTAGGCCCGCGAGCGCCGCACCACACCGCCGACCCGCCACGCCCAACCCGCCCCGGACGACACCATGCCCCCACCCCGGATAGTCGCCAAACCGGTCTATTTGCAACTATTGCTGAGGATCCCCGTGGATCACTGGCAATTCCTGAAACACCGTTTTACGGTGTAACTGTGGTAATCTGAAGTCCCGAAGTCTGCTCCGGAGGTCTGCCCCCAATCCGGAGGGTCTGCCCCCCGCTCCACCGCAGGAGCGGCGGTTCGTAATGAGCGGTTAGCGCACGGCAAATATCCGAGAACCAGGTCGGGTTAGGTGAGACGATGACCGTGACCTTTACAGCAAGCACTGGTGTACAGATCCTCGTGTGGCGTGAGAAGGACATGTTCGCCGCGTCACGGGCTGGGGCGACCGAGGAGGCCCAGATCTGCTTGGGGATCGACCTGTTCGAGGTGGTCGCCGAGCTGGCCGGTCTGGACCTCGACGACGAGACCCAGGCCGAGGAGGCGACGAGGCTCTCCGACGAGGCGCGCCAGCGGTTGGCCTCGTTACCGATCCAGCGTCGCCGGTAGGCGGAGCCGGCGACCGGCGAAGCCGTTCGCCGGTTAGGCTTGCGGGCCCCCGAAGGCCCGCCGCCCTTCGATCACGGGTAACCGCGCCGCGTATGGACTCCGTCAGAGGACAGCTGCTGGTTGCGGGTCCGGCTCTGCTGGACCCGAACTTCTGGCGCACCGTGGTGCTCGTGGTCGAGCACAACGACGAGGGCGCGCTAGGCCTGGTGCTCAATCGCCCGTCCGAGACCAGCGTCGCCGAGGCCGTTCCGCAGCTCGAGGCGCTGCTCGACCCCCGGGGGCTGCTGTTCATCGGTGGTCCGGTCCAGCCGTCGGCGGTAATCGTGCTGGCCGAGTTCGAGGAGGCGACGGACGCCGCGTTGCTCGCGTTCGACGACGTGGGCGTCCTCGGCACCAACTCGTCCGACGATGAGCTCACCGCCGGCGTCCGATCCGGCCGCGCCTTCCTGGGTCACGCCGGCTGGGGTCCCGGGCAGCTCGACGGCGAGCTCGAGCGCGGCGACTGGATCCTCGAGCCCGCGCAGCACCGGGACGCGTTCTCCAGCGAAGCGAGCGGCCTGTGGTCCGAGGTCCTGACCCGCAAGGGCGGCAGCTACGCGCTGCTCGCCCGGATGCCGGCGGACCCGTCGATGAACTAGTGGGCCTCACCTCAACGTTCCACTCGTAATGCATTTCGGTTCGACCCACTAGTCCCCGTCCGCGGAAATCGGGACTACGATCCGAGCATCGCGCACGACCACTCGCACGCACATCGCGACGCCGACCGGCGCGCTCTGAAGATCGCGCTCGCGCTCATCCTCTCGTTCATGGTGGTCGAGATCGTCGCCGGCTTGCTGGCGTCCTCGCTCGCGCTCCTGTCCGACGCCGGCCACATGCTGACCGACGCCGCCGCGCTGGCGCTGTCGCTCGCCGCGGCGCGCCTGGCGGAGCGGGGCGCGTACGGGTCGATGACCTATGGGCTCGGGAGGGCCGAGATCCTCAGCGCGCAGGCCAACGGCCTGACGCTGCTCGTGCTCTCCGGCCTGATCATCTACGGCGCGATCGGGCGGCTCGTCTCCCCGCCCGAGGTCCACGGTGGCGTCGTGCTGGTGGTGGCGCTCGCCGGCATCGTCGTCAACCTGGTCGCGGCGCGCGTTCTAGCCGGGGGCGGCGGCCACGACCACGAGCGGAGCCTCAACGTCGAGGGTTCCTACCGGCACATCCTCACCGACCTGTACGGCTTCATCGCCACCGCGATCGCCGCCGTTGTGATCATCGCGACCGGCTTCGATCGGGCGGACGCGATCGCGTCGCTGTTGATCGCGGCGCTGATGCTGCAGGCGGCCTACAGCCTGCTGAAGGCGTCCGGACGAGTGTTCATGGAGGCCGCACCGGCCGGCCTCGATCCCGACGAGATCGGGCGCGCGCTCGCGGCGCATCCCGGCGTGGTCGAGGTTCACGACCTCCACGTGTGGGAGGTCACCTCCGGGTTTGCGGCGCTGTCCGCGCACGTCGTCGTCCGTGCCGGCGACGACTGCCACGAGGTGCGCCGCTCTTTGCACGAGCTACTCGACGAGCGGTTCCACATCCACCACTCGACGCTCCAGGTCGACCATGAGCCCGGTCCGCTCCAGATCGAGGTGCCCTCCCCTGCGGGCGCGGAGCGGGACCGGCGATAGACTCGGCCGGCGATGTCGGTCCCCCAATCCCACCTCTCCTGATGAAGGTCGTAAAGCCGGGCCCGGACCATGACGTGCCGCGCGGCGTGGTCGGCGGGTCTGAGATCTCCCAGGCGACCACGGGCGCGCAGAACATCTACATGGCGGTGTTCCGCGTGCCGCCCGGCGCGCAGTCACGGCCGCACTACCACGAGAACTGCGAGAGCACCGCGTACATGCTGTCGGGCTCGATGCGGGTCAAGTGGGGCGACCACCTCGAGCAGGAAGTCGTGCTCGAGCCCAGGGACCTCCTGTACGTCCCGCCGCGCGTGACCCACGTCCTCGAGAACGTATCCGACACCGAGCCGGCCGAGTACGTCGTCGCGCGAGACTCGCCGCTCGAGGACGCCGTGATCGTTCCCTGGGCCGAGGCGCCCGAGACCAGCCTGCCCGGCTAGCCTCCTCGCGCTAGCCCTCCTCGCCGTACTCGAGCACGACGAAGTTCCCGTCCTCGAGGACGATCGCGCCTCCGTGCACGAGGATCTGCTCGGCGCGCGCGGGGCCGACCAGGAGCGCGGCCTTCGACAGTGACTCCGCCTCGGTGGCCGTCGGGGCGAGCGCGGTCACCTGGACGATCCCGGTGAACGCGGGCCGGCCGGTGGCGGGATCAAGCAGATGATGGCCGGGCAAGCCGTCGCCGCCGATCCAGCTGCGCCGGCCGATCCCGCTCGTGGCGACCGCGCCGCGACGAACGGAGAACGTGTGCAGCGTCGCGTCGTCGAACGGGCTGGCCACGTGCACGTCGCGCGCCAGCCCGAGCTTGCCGCCGAGCCGCATGTCACCGCCGCAGTCGACGACGAACGCCTCGTAACCGCTCAGCAGCGAGGCGAGCTCGTCGGCGAACACGCCCTTGGCGATCCCGCCGGGATCGATCCGCACCCCGGGCGGCCGCGTGACGGTGCCGGCGCGGCGGTCGGTCCGCACGCGCCGCCAGCTGCCGGCGGGCGCCGGGCCGCCGGGAGCGCGCTCGGGCGCCAACGCGAGCGCGACCCCGAGCGGTATGCCGTCGCCCTCGAAGTGCGCGTCGTAGCCGGCGCGTTCGATCTCGGACACGAGCGTCGGGTCGACAAGGCCGCCGGTCTCGAGCGCCGCGCTCACCGCGGCGTCGACGACGCGGCGCATCAGCGGCGAAACCGGAACCGTCTCCGCCGGCGCGTCGTTCAGGCGGGTCAGCTCACTGGTCTCCTGAAACCGCGAGAACTGCGCATGCCACTCGAGCAGTCGCGCCCGCGCCTGCTCTACCGCCGCCCGCGCGTCGGCGACGCGGGCGTCGGCCACGATCAGCGTGCAGCGCGAGCCGAAGCACGCGAACGAGTCGCGCTGCTCGACCGGTAGCTCGATCGTCGCGCTCATGACTGGCTCGTGGTCACGCTGCTGACGGTGCCGCTGCCCGAGTTCCCGCTCGAGTTCGAGGACGAGCTCGAGTTCGAGGACGAGTCGGCCGTCTGCGAGCTCGACGACGTGCCCGAGGTCGTGCCCGAGGTCGCGCCCGAACCGGTGGTCGTCGCCGGCGTCGACGCCACGGTGCTCGCCGATGAGCGCTTGGCCAGCGCCGGGTCATGTCCGGACACGAGCACGATCGTGATCAGGAGCCACGAGGCGACGAACAGCGCCACCGCCCCGCTGATGATGCGCCGGCGGATCATGCGCGTCCGCGTGAGTCGGGCGGCTCGCAACGCCTGGCCGCGAGCGCGCGCGTCCTGCGGGTTGTCGTCAGTCATGGTCAGGTACCTCGTTGTCGGTCATCGGAGGGATGAAGCGTGTGGGTAGCTTCGATCCCGCCCCTCTCAGGCGCGTGAGGAAGGGCTAAGAGGTACGTATGAGGCTCAGCGGCGCCGGCGACGGCGAGCCGGACGGACATGTCCGACGGCCAGCCATTCGCTGGCCGTCGCCGCGACGACACATACGGGCGCGCGCGAGCGTGAGCACCCGACTTTCGCGTTCCCGCCCACCAGCGTGCGTCTGTGCACCCGGATCACGTGCCACGCGCGGACGCCGCCGCGCGGGTCGGTCGACACGAATGCGAGCCCGAACAAGTCGGCGCCCACGCACAGATGCGGCGAGGCGCACGAGATCCCGGTTATGCCCTTGATCTGATCGCCGTTCGCGGGTTCGGCGACGTGGCGCCAGCTTCCGGGGCGCGCCGGATGGGTCGACACTCCGAAGCCGCTGCCGCCCGCGACGCACAGCTGAGATGTCGGACAGCTCACGTCGAACCACCCCCGCTTGCGGCCGCCGCGCCGGCGAGTGCGGTACCACGTCGCCGACCCCCCGGCCGGCTCGGTCGACGCGAAGATCGCGCCGTCAAGATCGACGGCGACACACAGACGCGCGGACGGACACGACACCCCGGTCAAATCAGAACCGTCCGGGTCGATCGTCCCGAAGCTCCACGTGCCGGCGCCACCAGCGGGATCGGTCGAGGTGAAGACGTCTCCACTCTGGTCGACGGCGACGCACAACGACACCGACGCGCACGACACCCCCGAGATCAGCGAGCCGAGATCCGTCTCGCTGAACGACCACGTCGCCGCGCCACCGGCGGGGTCGGTGGACGTGTAGAAGCCGTCCACTCCGCCGTCGCCGCCGGTGGCCACGCACAGCGACGTGGACGGACACGCGATGTCGGCGATGTAGCCGAAGCTCCCGACCACGCCGAGGGTCCACGCCCGCCGGCCCCCGGTGGGGTTCGTCGAGGTGAGGATCCGCGGCGTACCGTCGGTGGCGACACACAGCCTGGCGGACGGACACGATGCCCCGCCCCAGCTGCGGAGCGCTGCGATCCCGAGGCGCTGGACCGGGATCGGCCGCGAGAACGAGATCGTCGATGCGGCGCTCGCGGTGGTCGCTCCGAGGACCAACCCGGCGACGAGCACCGCGAGCGAAACCCACCTCCTCATCAGGGCTCCGATTGTCCCAAGCCCTCGGGTGGCGAGCGCCGGTCGCGAGCAGCTGAGCGCCGGTCGCGGGCGGCGAACGCCGGCCGCGAGCTACGCCAAACCGAGCTCGAACACGCACCCGGTGAAGTACTCACCCGCCGGCGAGACCAGGAAGCACACGAGCTCGGCGAGATCGTCGTCGGCCGCCTGGGGGCCGGGGGCGATCGCCACCGCTCCAACCCCGAACCGAGCCCACTCCACCGACATGGTCCGGGCCAGGTTCTCGAGCGCGGCCCGCACCGCCGTCGCGAACGTGCCCGCATCGGGCGGGGGCCCGATCAGCACCACCTTGCCGGCGCCGGCTGGGATCAGCGCGCCGGTGGCGAGCGCCCGCACCGCGACCCAGGCCCGCTCGAGCGCACGGCGCAGGGCGTCCTGGCCGCCGGAGGCGAACACGTCGCGAGCGTCGTATACGAGCGCGCGCATTCCTTCAAAGCCCGCTGCCCAGTCGCGGGCGGCGTCCTCGTCGAGCGCGGCATCGAGTTCCTCGACCCGCGCGCCGAGCGCCGCCAGCGCCTCGCGAACCGCCGGCGTCACCCCGCCCGCGAGCGCGACCGCGCGCCCCTCGAGCAGCCCTTGACGGAGCATCGTCATCGCGGGAACGGTACCCGTGACGGCGCCCCGACCGGCCAGTAGCATCGGTGCAATCACCGAGGAAGGAGTGGAGATCCAGATGCTGTCCTACGCACACGGCGCTTGTGCGGATCCATTGCTCGGGGAGACGATCGGGCACAACCTGGAGCGGACGATCGCCCGGGTCCCGGACGCCGAGGCGCTCGTGGACCGCACCCACGATGTCCGCTACACCTATGCGCAGTTCGGCGAGGCGGTGGATCGGCTCGCCGGCGGGATGCTCGCGGCCGGCCTGCGCAAGGGCGACCGCGTGGGCGTGTGGAGCCCTAACCGCGCCGAGTGGGTGCTGACGCAGTACGCGACCGCCAAGGCCGGGGTGATCCTCGTCAACATCAATCCCGCGTACCGGGTCAGCGAGCTCCAGTACGCGCTGATGCATTCGGGATGCCGCTGGATCATCGCCTCGCAGCGTCTGAAGGACTCCGACTTCGTCGGGATGGTGCAGCAGGTCCGCCCGGAGCTGCCCGAGCTCGAACGCGCGATCTTCTTCGACACGCCCGATTGGGAGGAGCTCGCCTCGGGCGCGGGCTACACGGGCGACCTCGAGGCGCACGGAGACGAGCTCGACTTCGACGACCCGATCAACATCCAGTACACGAGCGGCACGACCGGCTTCCCCAAGGGCGCCACGCTCACCCACCACAACATCCTCAACAACGGCTACTTCGTCGGGGCGATGCTCGGCTACACCGAGCGCGACAAGGTCTGCATCCCGGTGCCGCTCTATCACTGTTTCGGGATGGTGCTCGGGAATCTCGCCGCCACCGCGCACGGCGCCTGCATGGTCTACCCAGCCGAGACGTTCGACCCACTGGCGACGCTCGAGGCCTGCGCGGACGAGCGATGCACGAGCCTGTACGGCGTGCCGACGATGTTCATCGCCGAGCTCGCCCACGAGCGGTTCGACGCGTTCGACTTCGGCCCGCTGCGCACGGGCATCATGGCCGGGTCGCCGTGCCCGATCGAGGTGATGAAGCGCGTCAGCGACAAGATGGGGATCGACGAGATGAGCATCGCCTTTGGGATGACCGAGACCTCGCCGGTCACGACCCAGGTGCGCTGCGACGACACGCTCGAGAATCGCTGCGGCACCGTCGGCGAGGTCGGCCCGCACGTCGAGATCAAGATCATCGACCCGGGAACCGGGCGCACCGTCGAGCGCGGCGAGCCCGGCGAGTTCCTCGCCCGCGGCTACGTCGTCATGCGCGGCTACTGGAACGACCCCGAGCGCACCGCCGAGTCGATCGACGTGCAGCGCTGGATGCACACCGGCGACCTCGCGACGATGGACGACCAGGGCTACGTGCGCATCGTCGGCCGGATCAAGGACATGGTGATCCGCGGCGGCGAGAACGTCTACCCGCGCGAGATCGAGGAGTTCCTCTACACCCACCCCCAGATCGCCGACGTCCAGGTGATCGGCGTGCCCGACGAGCGCTACGGCGAGGAGCTGATGGCGTGGGTGATCCCCCGCGCCGGCGCGAGCCTGACCGAGGACGAGGTCCGCGACTTCTGCCGCGGCCAGATCGCGCGCTACAAGGTGCCGCGGTACGTGAAGCTCGTCGACTCGTTCCCGATGACGGTCACGGGCAAGGTGCAGAAGTTCAAGATGCGCGAGACCGCGATCGACGAGCTAGGGCTAGGCAAGGCCGCCGCGATCGCGACGGCTTAGGGGGCGCCCGGCAGGGATGCCGGGCGCAACGGCCCCACGGACGCCGAGCGCAGCGAGGCCCAAACAAAACCTGCATAACACGTCACGCGAGCGATCCCGAAGTGGCTTTGCCGTACTACGCACGTGTGGCACGCGTAGCACGGCAAGGCCGGCGCGATCACGCTCGATTGCCGCGATATGCATGTGATCCGGGACGGACCCCGGACGAACGACCCGCCGCGCGCCGAGCGCCACCACCCGCTCTCCTCCAGGTGCCCGCCGTTAAATCGCCCTCGCGGCCCGGGCAGCCCGCGTCGCCCGAGCAGCGCCCCGCCGCCCCAGCCTCGCCAAATCGGAGTGCAACTCCCGGATCCGATCAAGGATGTAGTCGGCGACCTCCTGCTGCTGTTCACGAGACGACCCGGGAACCGCCTCGAACCGGAATGGATCGCCGTACTGCACGATCACCTTCGGGAAGCGCAACTTCTTCCAGTTGCGCACCTGGTAGGACCCGAGGATCGCCACCGGGACGACGGGCGCTCCCGTATCGAGCGCGATCCGCCCGATCCCCGGCCGCGCCTCGTCCGCGATCTTGCCCGACCGCGACCGGCCGCCCTCGCAATACATGACGACCGCGCCACCGCGCGCCAGGATCCGATCCGCCGTGATGAACGCCTCCTCGTCCTGGTTTCCGCGCCGGACCGGGAACACACCGCCGTGGCTGAACATCCACCCGGGGAAGCCCTTGAACAGCTGCGACTTGCCCATGAACTGAACCCGCCGGCGGATGAACGCGCCGGTGAAGAAGTGGTCCATGAACGACGCGTGGTTGGGCGCGAGGATCACCGGCCCGTTGGGGACGTTCTCGCTGCCGATACTCCGCGCCCGGTACACGAGCAGCGCGTTGAGCTCGGTGAACACCCGGACGGTCTCGTACACCTTCGACTCGGGCGGCCGCGCCCGCACCACGGAATGAAAGTGGTCGAAGTACTCCTTGGGCCGAGGGTCCTTGTAGACCTGCGGCTTGAGCTCTACGTCGGGCATCGCGGGAACGCTAACCGGTGAGCGCTAACCGGTGAGCGGCAGCACCAGCGTCGGCTTCTCGATCTCGTGGTTCTCGCTGGTCGTGACCACCGCGGTTCCGATCGAGAAGAACTCGATCACGTGCGAGCCCCACCCGTGCGAACGCTCGACGATCCGCGCGCCGACGATCCCGCCGGCCTGGAGCTCGTCGGCCTCGTTCTGCATCCGCTCCATCGCGAGCTCGCGCGCCTCGTACAGCGCCTGGGTGTAGTTGGGCATCTCCACGTTCCGCCCGACCTGCTTCAAAGACGCGAGCATCCCCTGGCGACCGACGTGGTAGACGCAGTTGCCCATCACGAGCCCGACGGGGCGGTAGCCGGCGAGTAGCAGCTTGGCGAAGTCCTGCCCGCTCAGATCGCTCGTGAACGGCCGTCCGTTCGGCGCGCGGTGGAGCTCACCGGCGCGATGCTTGACCGCGGTTCCGACCGCGATGAACTCGGCGAGATCGGCGCCCCACTCGTACCGTCCAATGTCGAGCCGGACGCCGACGATGCCATCCGCCCCGAGCTGGTCAGCCTCCTCCTCCATCCGCGTCATCGCGAGCTCGCGCGCGTGGTACATCGCCTGGGTGAGCACCCCGAGCTCCTGACTCTGATTCCACATCGCCTGCTGGAACCCGATGTGGTAGATCGAGCTGCCGAGCACGAGCCCGAGCGGCTCGAACCCCGCCTGCTTGACCAGCAGGAACTCGTCGACCGAGAGGTCGCTGGTGAAGAACCCGCGTGCGACGTCCTGCTTCATCCGCGCGATGCGCTCGCGGCCCGACGCGGGGATGCCGGCGAGCGAGCCCGCCTCATAGGTCGCGGCGTGCGGCGCCTCCTCGGTGACCGAGCCGGCCCCCGCGCCGGCCCGGGCGGCCTGCCCGGCCTGGTTGTCGTCGTCGCGCTTCAGGAATCCCATCGCTCCTCCTAGGTCACTGCATCAGCAGGCGCTCAAGCGCCTTCCTGGTCGTTTCGCTGCGCCTTGCCTCGGCCGCCAGCGCCTCGCTGAGCACGGCCAGCCACTGATCGGTGTCGAGCGCCTCGTTCTTCAGGACGATCCCTCCGGACAACCGCGCGCTGCGCGTCACCACGCCGCCACGCTCGGTCCGCAGCTCGAGACGACGGTCGCCCAAGTCGACCGTGACCCCGCAAACCGCTTTCGGCCCGAACATCCCGGACCGTCGCCGGTCGACCCGCACCCGCGCGGGGATCGTCTCCTCGAGCTTGGTCGCCAGGCTCTCCACGAACGCGGTTAGGTCGCTCGTATCCGCCCGCAGCGAGGCCGCGAGCAGGTCCATGTCCACCGCGGGACGGTCGATCTCTTCCACGCCGTCAGGCTACGACATCTGAAACAGTGTGATTCGGCGGAGCGGCTGCATGGAAGCCTCTCCATATGACAACGAAGGCGACAATGGTTCCAGACCTGCCCCTGAACGACGGCAATCGCATGCCCCAGCTGGGCTTCGGGGTGTTTCTGATCCCCGAGGCGGAGACCGCACAGGCGGTCGGACACGCGCTGGACGCCGGCTATCGGATGATCGACACGGCGGCCGCGTACGAGAACGAGGCAGGCGTCCGCGACGCCGTGCTGACGAGCGAGCTCGACCGCGGCGACCTGTTCATCACGACCAAGCTGCGCAACCAAGACCACGGGCGCCACAACGTGCCGCGCGCGTTCGAGGAGAGCCTCGACAAGCTCGGTGGCGGCTACATCGACCTGTACCTGATCCACTGGCCGGTGCCGCACAAGGACCTGACCGTCGAGACCTGGGAGGGATTGGTCGAGCTGCAGCGCGAAGAGCGCGTCCGGTCGATCGGCGTCTCCAACTTCCGGGTGGAGGACCTCGAGCGGATCATCGACGCCACCGGCGTCGTCCCCGCGGTCAACCAGATCGAGCTTCACCCGCGCCTCCAGCAGCTCGAGCTGCGCCGCTTCCACGAGGAGCACGGGATCATTACCGAGGCGTGGAGTCCGCTGGGCAAGGCCCAGCTCCTCGACGACCCGACGATCGAGCGCATCGCCTCCGCCCACGGCCGCACGCCCGCGCAGGTCGTGCTCCGGTGGCACATCCAGCTCGGGAACATCGTGATCCCAAAGTCGGTCACGCCCAGCCGGATCGAGGAGAACTTCCGGATCTTCGACTTCGAGCTGAGCGAGGAGGACATGCACGCCGTGTTCGAGCTCGATCGCGACGAGCGCACCGGCCCCGACCCCGCCACCTTCGGGTAGCGAACCGCACCGATGCCGACTTCGATGTGTTCGAGTATTTGACACCCGTGCCAGCCTGGAGACCTATGCGTAAAGCACTGAAGATCATGATCGTCCTGACCGTGTTGGCCGTACCTTCGGCGGCCCTCGCCGCGAGCAACACAAGCCAGCCCCAGGCGATCAATAACTGCCAAGGCCTCAAGACGAAGCCGCAGAGGATCACTCTGTCCTGCGGGGACGGGAATACCTGGCTCGGCAAGCTGAAATGGTCCAGCTGGACCAACACCCAGGCCGTCGCGAAGGGCAATTACACGGCGAACACCTGCACGCCCGACTGCGCCGCGGGCCACACCCACTCGGTGGCGATCCAGGTCACCCTGTCGAAGCCGAAGATGTGTCCGAATCAGGTCAACCCGGCGTTCAAGCAGGCCGTGATCTCTTACAAGGGCACGCGTCCGAAGGGCGCACCGCTGAAGTACAGCTTCAAGTGCCCGGCCGGTCTCCCCGGGGCGTACTGACCGGCGGGACCACGGGCCCGTCGTGGGCCTGACCTCGTCGTCGCTTATCCTCCCGCCGTACCACGACACAGGAGGCTGAGTTGCCCGATGTCGAGGCCCACATCACGGGCACCGTCTGGAAGATCGAGGTCGAGGTCGGCGACAACGTCGAGGAGGGCGACACGGTCGTGATCCTCGAGTCGATGAAGATGGAGATGCCGGTCGAGGCCGAGGATCCGGGCGTGGTCAAGGAGATCCGGTGCGAGGAGGGTCAGTCGGTGTCGGAGGGCGACACGCTCGTTGTCCTCGAGTGACCCCGACGAACAGCGGCCGGCCGGCGGTCGTTTGCTGGTCGACGAGCCGGCGCCAGGCGTCGCGCGGCTGACGATCTCCAACCCGGCCAAGCGGGGCGCGCTCGACCACGCGATCCTCGACCGCTTCACGTCGACGCTCGCAGAGATCGACGCTCGCTGCGTGATCGTCACCGGCGAGGGGACGACGTTCTCCGCCGGCTACGACATCGGCGATCTGCGCGGCGACAGCCAGTTCGCCGACGACGCCGACCGGCTCGTCGCCAACCCGTTCGCGGCCGCGCTCGACGCGGTCGAGGACTACCCCTACCCCACGCTGGCCGCACTCAACGGTCACGCGATCGGCGGCGGACTCGAGCTCGCGCTCGCGTGCGACCTGCGGATCGCCGCCGGCACGATCGCGCTCGGGATGCCGCCCGCGAAGCTCGGGCTGGTCTACTCCCACACGGGGATCCGCAAGTTCATCGACACGATCGGCGCCCCCCGAACGCGCGAGCTGTTCCTCGTCGGCAGGCGAATCGACGCGCGCACGGCCCGCGAATGGGGGCTCGTCAACGGGCTCGCCGAGGAGGGCCGCCTCGCCGACGAGGCTGTCGAGCTGGCGACCGAGATCGCAGCCAACGCGCCGCTCGCGCAAAAGGGCAACAAGCGCGTGATCAGCGCGGTCCTGCGCGCGCAGGCGGCGATGGACCCCGACACCGAGCGCGAGCTGATCGAGCTACGCCGCGCCTGCTTCGCTTCGGAGGACTTCCGTGAGGGGGTCCGGGCGTTCGCCGAGAAGCGTGCGCCACGCTGGCAAGGCCGCTGATCCGTCCGGCTTCGTACTTACGCTGCGTGGCCGATGCCGCCGCTGATAACTCGCGAGGAGGCGCTGTCTCTCGGTGAGCTCGAGGACCGCGCGGCGATCGCGGGGCTGGTGGAGCGAGCCTGGCGGGTACGGGTCGAGCGGTTCGCCGACTCGACCGACATGTGCTCGCTGGTCAACGCGAAGTCGGGCGGGTGTGCCGAGGACTGCGGGTTCTGCGCCCAGTCACGCTACGCCGAGGCCGCCACCCCGATGCACGCGATGATGGAGCCCGAGCAGATCCTCGAGCACGCGAGAGCCGCCGAGGCCGCCGGAGCGCACCGGTTCTGCATGGTCACGCAGGGCCAGGGACTGTCCCGGCGCGACTTCGAGAAGGTGCTCGCCGGCGCGAGGCTCGTCGCCGAGCACACCAGCCTCAAGCGCTGCGTGTCGATCGGCCACATGTCCCGCCAGCGCGCGCGGGCGCTCAAGGACGCCGGCATCCAGCGCGTGCACCACAACGTCGAGACCGCGGAGTCCTACTACCCCGAGGTCTCGACCACGGTCCGGTACGAGGGCCGGCTGCGGACGATCGACGCCGTGCGCGAGGCCGGGTTGGAGACGTGCGTCGGGGGCATCCTCAATCTCGGCGAGACGCGCGAGCAACGCGTCGAGATGGCGTTCGAACTCGCCGCGATCAACCCCACGAGCGTCCCGATCAACCTGCTCAACCCACGGCCGGGCACGAAGTTCGGCGACCGCGAGCTGATGGACCCGTGGGAGGCGGTCAAGTGGATCGCGATCTTCCGCCTGATCATCCCGGACGCGCTGTTCCGCCTGTGCGGCGGGAGGGTCGAGAACCTCGGCGAGCTCGAGGCGACCGCGGTCAAGGCCGGGCTCAACGGCGTGATGATGGGCAACTTCCTGACCACGCTCGGGAACACGCCCGAGCACGACCGCGCCACGTTCGAGGGCCTTGGCCTGAACGTCGCCCGGCAGACGGACAACGGCGCCAACCCGCGGCCGGACAACCGCTCGGGGTGGCTCGCCGGCGAGACGCCCGACGTCGTGGCGGAGGCGCTCGTGGCCGGCGCGCCCGGGCTCGACGTGCACCTCTGGGACCCGTCGACGCAGCTGCGATTCGCGCCCAAGCGCCACGTCCCGAAACGTCCCGACCCCGCCCGCCCCCACCCCGAGGTGTCAGCATGATCGAGATCGAGGCCCGCCTGAGCGAGCTCAAGGCGCTCGGCCTGCACCGCCGCACGCGCCTGGTCAGCGGCCCCCAGGGACCGCACGTGGTGCTCGACGGCAAGCCCGTATTGCTGCTGTGCTCGAACAACTACCTGGGGCTCGCGGACCATCCGCGCGTGCGCCAGGCAGCGGCGGACGCCGCGATGCGCTGGGGTGTCGGCGCCGGCGCGTCCCGGCTCGTGTCGGGCACGATGACCGTCCACCGGCGGCTCGAGGAGCGACTGGCCGCGTTCAAGCGCCGCGAGAGCGCGCTGCTGTTCGGCTCGGGCTTCCTCGCCAACGCCGGCGTGATCGCCGCGCTGGCCCGGCCCGGCGACATCGTGTTCTCCGACGAGCTCAACCACGCCTCGCTGATCGACGGCTGCCGGCTGTCGCGCGCCGAGGTGTTCGTCTATGACCATTGCGACGCCGAGCACCTTGCCTGGGGGCTCGCGCAGGCTCAGGGCCGCGGCGCGCTGATCGTCACCGACGCCGTGTTCTCGATGGACGGCGACGTGGCGCCGCTCGAGGAGATCGTCGAGCTGGCCCAGCGCCACCGGGTGCGGGTGATGGTCGACGAGGCCCACGCCACCGGGGCGCTCGGGCCCGGAGGTGCCGGCGCGCTCGCCGAGGTCGGGCTCGAGGATCAGGTCGACGTGATCGTCGGGACGCTCGGCAAGGCGCTCGGCTCCTACGGCGCGTTCGTCGCCGGCGATCGGGTGATGACGCAGTACCTGCTGAACGCCGCGCGCACGTTCATCTTCTCGACCGCGCCACCGCCGCCCGCGGTCGCCGGCGCGCTCGCCGCGCTCGAGCTGCTCGACGAGCGGCCGCGCCTGGTCGCGAAGCTCAAGGCCAACTCGGCCGCGCTCCGCGATGCGCTCGAGGCCGAGGGGTTCGATGTCGGCGGCTCGCGCACCCAGATCGTGCCGCTCGTCGTCGGCGAGCCCGAGGTGGCGGTCAAGCTGTGCGACGCCGCGCTCGCGCGCGGACTGTTCGCGCAGGCGATCAGACCGCCGACCGTCCCGCCGATGACCTCGCGGCTGCGCCTCGCCGTGATGGCGTCCCACCGCGTCGACGAACTCCAGGCCGCCGCGCGCGTGCTCGGGCTGGCGGCACGCGCCGTCGGGTTCGACCCGCAGACCACGCACCTGTTCAAACAGCAGGAGTTCGAGGAGATCGAGGAGTTCGAGGAGTTCGAGACGGAACCCGTCGCCCCGTACGCCGACGCCCGCCCCGCTCTGTACGACGACGAGCGCGCCGCCCCGTTCGACCACGAGCGGGTCGCGCGGGCCGCGTAGCAGCGACAAACGCGTGCGCGGCTGCTTCGTGACCGGCACCGATACCGGTGTCGGCAAGACCGTTGTGGCGGCCGCGATCGTCGCGGCGCTGCGCGAGCACGGCGTGGCCGTGCGGGCGCTCAAGCCGGTGATCACCGGCCTCGACGAACCCCCCCACCCCGTCTGGCCACCCGATCACGAGCTGCTCGCCAGCGCCGCGGGATGCGCGGTCGACGAGGTGACGCTGACCGGCTACGGGCCGCCGGTCTCGCCGCACCTGGCGGCCGAGCTGTCGCGACTGGTCGCGATCACCGCCGAGGCGACCGACGAGGCGGCGTCGGTTCGGCTCAGTGCTGCGGCCTAGCCGGTCCGCAGCCGCCTAGCGGCGCTAGTCGTCGTAGGGCTCGAAGTCCCGCTTGCGCGCGCCGCACACGGGGCAGAACCAGGTCTCGGGAATGTCCTCGAACGCCGTCCCAGAGGGTATCCCCCCGTCGGGATCTCCCTCGGCAGGGTCGTAGATGAAGCCGCACGATCCGCAGATCCACTTCACTCGGGGACAGGCTAACGGTGAGTCGGGGAGAATGCGGATATGGGCAGCGACCGACCGGGTCCCGGCGAGGAGCTGAACCGTGGCGAGCGCACCGAGCCGCGTGCCGCCGGCACCGTGATCGTGCTACGCGGCGGGTCGAGCTCGCTCGAGGTGCTGCTCGTCCAGCGCAACCCCAATGCCCGGTTCATGGGTGGCGCATGGGTGTTCCCCGGCGGGGCGGTCGACCGCTCCGAGGGCCACGGCGATGGCGCGCACCGCGCCGCGGCGATCCGCGAGCTGGAGGAGGAGGCCGGGATCTCGGTCGGCGATCCGGCGTCGCTCGTCGCGTTCTCGCGCTGGATCACCCCGCCCGAGGTCACGATCCGCTTCGACACGTGGTTCTACCTCGCGCCGCTCCCGGACGGCGCGGTGGCGCGGGTCGACGGTAGCGAGGTCGTCGACGCCCGCTGGTACACGCCGGCGGCCGCGCTCGAGGCGCGCACGCGCGGCGAGCTGTTCCTGGTGTTCCCGACGATGAAGCACCTCGAGCAGCTGTCGGTGTTCGAGTCCGCCGACGCGTTGCTCGCCCACGCGCACGGCCGCGAGATCCTGCCGGTGCAGCCCCGCGTGATCGGCCAGGGCGAGACCGCCCGGATCGTGCTTCCGGGCGAGCCGGGCTACTCTGACTGAGGCCTCGTGACGGCATCGCTCCCACCCGACATACAGGCGGTCTTCGACCGTTTCATCACGACCGAGCTGACCACGGTCAATAGCGCCGGCCAGCCGATCACATGGCCGGTGACGCCCTACTATCACCCCGGCGAGCCCTGCATCGACGTCACCACGGGCCTCGGGTACCCGAAGAAGGCCAACGACGCGCAGGCCAACCCGCTCGTCTCGTTGCTGTTCTCGGATCCGACCGGGAGCGGGCTCGACAAGCCGCCGGTCGTGCTCGTCCAGGGGTCGGCCGAGGTCGACGACAAGGATCTCGACGCGAACCGCAGGCGCTACTCCCGCGAGATGATCGAGAAGCTGCCCGGGCTCGCGCGGTGGGACCCGCCGGACCAGTTCAAGCGCGTCATGAGCTGGTACTACACCCGCATCTACATCCACGTGAGGCCCGAGCGGATCTACGTGTGGAGGGACGACGCGGAGCCACAGCTGTACGACGCCCACATGGAGGAGGTCCGCTCCGGGCACTCGGAGGAGCCCGACCGGTTCCACGCCGCCCCCGAGGGCGGCGCCACCGCGTGGCATCCGCGGATCAGGCAGCTCGGCGCCAACCACCGGACCGCCGTCCTGTCGTTCGTCTCGCCCGACGGCTTCCCGTTCGCGATGCGGGTGCCCGTCCAGGCCGACGAGCACAACCGCTGGGTTCGGATCGACGCGCCGGCGATGGGCGCGCCACTCCAGCCCGGTCTCGCCTGCCTCACCGCCCACGCCCACGAGCCCGAGCTCACGTGGATGGAGAACTTCCAGGTCCGCGGCGACCTAGTCGAGCGCGAGGACCACTGGACGCTCGTCCCGCACAAGGTCGTCGGCGGGATCGAGGCGCCGCCGTCGCGCCTCGAGATGCTGCGCGCGAACGCCGGCAAGGCGATCCGCTTCCGTCGGACCGCCAAGCGCGAGTTCGCCCGCCGGCAATAGCGGTTTTCTGGGCCTTCGGCGTCCATGGGGCCGGTTCCGCCGGGCGTCCGTGCCCGGCGGGGGTGGACGCGAACAGCCGGGGCGGGCTTGGACGGCCGGGGGCTTTAACCGCGGCACCTGAGGGGGGGTGCGGTCGTCCCCCGGGGCGGTGCCGCGGCTTCTTGGGGGATAACGGCGGCACCTGAGGGGGGTGTGGTCGTCCCGGGGACGGATCGCGGCGCCCGGGGATAACGGCGGCACCTGAGGGGGGTGCGGTCGTCCCGGGGACTGGTCGCGGCGCGCCGAGCATGCATAGCACGACAACGGAGCCGATCCGGCGAGGCCGTGCCGTGCTAAGCATGTGTGGCACGCGTAGCACGGCACGGCTCGGGACGGACGCGTCGATTGTCGAGCTATGCATGCTCCGCGACCCGCCGCGCGCCGGCGACCCGCCCCCACCCCACTCCAGGTGCCCGCCGTTAAAAACCCATCCGCCCCACGACCGCCACGGAATCAGCGACCCCACCGCCGGGCACGGACGCCCGGCGGAACCCGGCATTGCGGCGACGGCCCGCTCGGCATCCGTGCCTCGCCTAACGGGCCTGCCGCAATTCCATCCGGAGGACGCCGAGCGCAGCGAGGCCCCGAAAAAACGCCTAGGCCCCCGACTCCTCGTGCGAGATCACGTGCATCACCGCGTTGATCAGCGCGAGGTGCGTGAACGCCTGCGGGTAGTTGCCGAGGTGTCGCCCGGTGCGCGCCTCGAGCTCCTCGGCGTACAGACCGAGCGGCGAGGCGTGCGCGAGCAGCTTCTCGCACAGCTCGCGGGCACGGTCGGTCTCGCCGATCTCACTCAGCGCCGAGACCAGCCAGAACGAGCAGATCAGGAACGTGCCCTCCTCCCCGGTCAGCCCGTCGTCGGTCTCGTCGACCCGGTAGCGCAGGACGAACCCGCTCTCCTGGAGCTCTGACTCGATCGCGAGCACGGTCGCCTTCACGCGCTCGTCGTCGGCGGGCAGGAATCGCACGAGCGGGACCAGCAGGGTCGAGGCGTCGAGCGCGTCGGTGTCGTAGTGCTGGCGGAACACGCCGCGTTCTGAGACGCCGTGGGTGAGGATGTCCTCGCGGATCTCCTCGGCGGCCGCGCGCCACTGGGTCGCGAGCTCGGACTCCCCCTCGAGCTCGGCCAGCCGCGAGCCGCGGTCGGCCGCCACCCAGCACATCAGCTTCGAAGAGACGTACTGCTTGGGTTCCCCCCGCGCCTCCCAGATCCCCTGATCGGGCTGCGTCCAGATCCCGAGCGCGCACCGCACCTGGTCCTGGAGGATCGGCCACAGCCGCTGCGGTATATGACCGCCGGCTTTCGTGTGGAGGTAGACCGAGTCGAGCACCGCGCCGTACACGTCGTTCTGGCGCTGCTGGTAGGCGCCGTTTCCGATCCTGACCGGCGAGGCGCCTTCGTAGCCCTTGAGGTGGGGCAATTCCTGCTCGTGCAGGTCGTGCTCGCCGCCGAGGCCGTACATGATCTGGAGCGCACCGTCCCCGTTGCGGCGGAGGTCGGCGACGAACTGCATGAAGTCGTCGGCCTCCCAGTCGAGGCCGAGCGCGTGCAGACCCCACAGGGTGAACGTCGCGTCGCGCATCCAGCAGTAGCGGTAGTCCCAGTTGCGCTCGCCACCGGGGGTCTCGGGCAACGAGGTCGTCGCGGCGGCGACCGTCGATCCGGTCGGCGCGTACGTCAGGCCCTTCAGCGTCAGCGCCGAGCGCTGCAGATGCTGGCGCCACCGATGATCCGGAAAGCGCCCGCCGGCAAGCCAGTCGCGCCAGTAGTGGAAGGTGGTCTGGAGGCGGTGTTTGGCGTTCGCGCAGTGCTCGGGGCCGTTCAGGCCATGCCGCCAGCCGAGCGCGACGAACCGTTCCTCGCCTTCGGTCAGCGTGTGCCGCGCGCGCGCCCGGTTGCCCTCGATCCCGATCCGCAGGTCGGAGATCAGCCGCAGCACGCTGTCTCCGTCGCTCGCCTCGGCGGCCGACCAGTCCTCCTCGACCATCTCCCACCGCGCCGGCGTGCGCCCGTAGTCGAACATCGGCTCGCACACGGCCTCGACCTGAACCGTGCCCTGGATGCATTCGATGTGGCGCACCAGCATGTGGTCGGCGTCGTGGTCGGTGGGCGGCCGCGTGTGCGACGTCTCGTCGGCGTGATCGTCGTGCCACGGCCCGATCGTCAGCCCGTCGTGGACCACGATCCAGCCCGACGGCGTCATCCACGTCGTCTCGATGATCATCGTCCCCGGCACGTACCGGACCGACAGCGGCACGACGGTCCCGTACGGACCCACGCGGAACGAGCCCGCGCGCCGGTCGAGCAGCGTCCCGAAGATGCTCGGCGAGTCGAACCGCGGCACGCACATCCACTCGATGCTCCCGTCGGGCGCCAGCAGCGCGCCGGTGTGGCAGTCGGACAGGAACCCGTAGTCGGCGATCGGCGGGAACGGCGAGCCGCCGCTGAGCGGCAGGTCGTGCGGCGGGATCGGAATGCTCGGGCTCACGCGACCGCCGCAGCGTACCCATCGCCGGCCGGCGGCACTGCAGGCGCGGTTTCAGCCGCCCGCGCCACCCACAGCCACGCGCCCGATAGGCTGTCGCCAGGCGAAGGAGGGAGGTTTCGAAGTGTCCGACGAGACGACACGTAGAGACGCACCGCGCAGGCGTTCGAGCAGCGCCGAGGCCGCGGCGACGCGGTGGCGGCAGACGCACCCCGACGACGACCTCGATCACGACGCGCCGTCGGCGATTCCCGAGGACGACGAGGCGGTGCCGAACCGGCACTCGGCGAGCGCCGAGGCGGCCGCGCTCCGGCTGCGTGAGCGCGAGTCAGACGACGACGACTAGCGCGACGACTCAGCCGCCACCGTAGGTGACGACCAGGTCGGTGAGCACGCCGACCAGGAAGCCGGCGGACACCATCAGCAGCCCGAGCTCCCGGTAGCCGTAGCGGCGCATCCCGTTCCAGATCTCGCCGATCACGTACAGGATCGCGCCGCCGGCGCAGGCGTAGAACGCGAGCTCGAGCGGGTCGCTGGTCACGGCGTAACCGACGATCGAGCCGAGGAACGTCGGACCGCCACCGATCAGGCCCGCGAGGCCGATCCAGCGCCACGACGGCCTGACGTCGCCGAGCGGGCCGACGATCCCGAACCCTTCGGTCGCGTTGTGCAGCGCGAATCCGATGATCAGCACGGTCGCGAGGCTGATCGCGCCGGCGCGGGCGGACACGCCGATCGCGAGGCCCTCCGCGAAGTTGTGCACGCCGATCGCCGCCGCGATCGTAAGGCCAACCCGGAGCGCGCGCCGGCGGGCGGCATCGAGTTCGAGGGCGAGCGGCTCGGGCTCGCCGCCGCCGATCGCGGCCGCCTCGGCGCCACCCGCGATCGGGGGCTTGCGCGCGCCGACGGGGCGCAGCCCGCGCTCGATCATCGCGAGCCCGGCGCTGCCCGCGGCAAACCCGACGGCGAGCAGGAAGACCAGCCAGACCACGTCGGCAAGCGTCCCCCGATCGTCCTTGAACGCCGTGAGCGCGTGGTCGACGATCTCGAGCCCGTTCGACATGACGTCGACGAAGATGAACGCGAGCACCCCGACCGAGAACATCGCGAGCGCCACGCGAGTGCGGCTGTTCAGGAGCTGGAGGCGGCCTACCGGAAGACCGAGGAAGATCGTGAATCCGGCGAGGGCGCCGAGGGCAACGGTCTGGGCAAAAGACATAGGACCTCTCTATGTATTAGGCCCCCCTAATTACCGCGCGGAGCGTACCAAATTAGGGCACCCTAAGTCCAACCGATTCTGATGGGAGATCGGACGAGAGCCGCGCGGGGCCGCGACCAACTCAGGTATCCGAGTTGAGGTCCGGCAGGCCGAGCGTGTTCAGCCAGTGGTTCACGGTGATGTTGAGCTGCGTGAACTCGCCCGTCCAGATCAGGATGCCCATGCCGATGAGGACGACCCCGCCGGCGCCGATCACGACCGCGTAGTGCCGGCGCACGACGCTGAGCGCCGAGGTCACGGTCCCGAACGCCAGCCCGGTCAGCAGGAACGGAACGGCGAGGCCGGCGCAGTAGACGGCCAGCAGGAACGCTCCGCGAGCCGCGGAGCCCGACAGCCCCGCGGCGGTGATGATCGCCCCGAGCGTCGGGCCGGTGCAGGGAGTCCACGCGAGCGCGAACGCGGCCCCGGTCAGCACCGGGCCGCTGCGCCCCGCGCGGCTCATCAGCCGGCCCACGTGCCACTCGCGCGAGAGCTGGGGCACGAACGGCGCGAGCACGAACAACACCCCCATGGCGATGATCACGGCGCCGGAGACCTTGAGCGCCGCCGGTCCGGTCAGCGCGCCGCGCAGCGCCTGCTGCCCGAGCAGACCGAGCGCGATGAAGATCACCGAGAAGCTCGCGACGAACGCCAGGCTCGGCCCGATCACGCGGCGTGGTCGGATGTCGGCCGGCGCGACGCCGGCGACCGCGGAGATGTATCCGGGCACCAGCGGCAGCACGCACGGCGACAGGAAGGAGATCAAGCCGGCGCCGAACGCCACTGGAATTGCGATCCCGGAGGCAGGGTCCATCGTGCCCTGCTGAGAGTATCGCCGCTGCCCCTCCGATATGACCGTCGCGGGATTTCCGAAACCTTCCTCCGGTCTAGGCGTTAGAGTGGTCAGTTACCGCACGTGGAAGCTTCCGCCCTCCCAGCACCGGCTGCAGTAGCCCGGACTCGGACTTCGATCGGGGCGCCACTTCTCCGTCTCCGGTCCGACGAGCAACTCGTTGCCCTGTTCCGCGCGGGCCACGACGACGCGTTCAGGGTCATCCACGACCGCTACCGGCAGCGGCTGTTCGCCTACACGCGGCAGATGCTCCCCCACCGTCAGGACGCGGAGGACGCTCTCCAGGACATCTTCGTCCGCGCGTACTCCGGACTGCGGGCCAACCACCGCGAGCTCGCCCTGCGCGCCTGGCTGTACCGCGTCGCGCACAACCGCTGCATCGACGAGCTGCGCCGCCCGTCCCCGCCACCCCCCGAGGTGATGGAGCTCCTGCGCGCCCCGGCCAGCGACCCGATCGCGGAGGCCGACCGGCGCGAGTCGCTCCGGCGCCTGATCGCGGACGTCCGCCGCCTCCCCGAGCAGCAGCGCTCGGCGCTGCTGATGCGCGAGCTCGGCGGGATGTCCTACGCCGACATGGCGAGCGCGCTCGGCGTCACCGTTCCGGCCGTGAAGTCGCTGCTCGTGCGCGCGAGGCTGGGGCTCGGGCAGGCGCTCGCGGCACGCGACACGGCCTGCTCGGAGATCCGCGACGAGCTGATGCTGTCCCACGACCGCGGTGTGCGGCCGAACGCCACCGCGCGCCGGCACATGCGCGACTGCGCCGGCTGCCGCGAGTTCCGCCACCAGATCCGCGGCGTCAGCCGCCGGTTCGCGGCGATCGTCCCGACGCTCGGGCCGCTCGGCGTGCTCGCCAACGCGCTCGGCGTCGGCGGCGCCGGGGGTGGCGCCGCCGGCGGCGCGGTCGCCGCCGGCGCGGGCGGGGCCGCGGGCACCGGATCGGCGGTCGTCGGCGTAGGCGCGATGAGTGCCGGCGCCACGCACGTCGCGACGCTGCTCGCCGCCGCCGTGGTCACCGCCGGCGGAGCGGTCGAGCTCCAGCACACGATCACGGTCCCGGCCGCCCACCATCATCATCACACGCGGTCCGCGCTTGTCGCCCGGGCTCACCACGTGGCGCCGGCGACGCAGTTCGCCGCCACGAGCGTCAGCCCGCTCGAGGAAGCGGCGCCGACGGTGATCACGCCGCTCGCGCACACGCAGGTCCAGAGCGCCCCGGTCACGGCGGTGACGGCCACGCCGATCCAGACGACCGTTACCACCTCGACGACCACGGTCACGACCCCGTCAAAGACGAGCGCGCCGGCAACCGGAGGCACGTCGACGATGACGGCCGGCGGCGGCGCGACGCCCGACGGCTCGGCGACCAAGGTCAAGGGCACGAGCAACACCTCGTCCTCGACCGGGACCTCCACGACTCCGTCGACGACCACCACGACGTCGAGCGGTCAGGCCCCGGGCACATCCGACTCCAGCACCAGCTCGAGCTCGACGACCTCGGACGGCTCGACGACCTCGAGCACGACCGCCGGAAGCACGCAGGGCACGACGACCGGGACAAGCACGACGCCGGCGAGCACCCTGGGCCAGTCTCCTCCGCCCGCACCGTGAGCGGGCCGGCGCGGATCGACCCGGCGACTCACAGGCGGATCCGGTCATAGACAGCTATCTCGAGCCGCTCGACCACGAGGACGTCGTCGTCCGCCGCGGGCGGCGATCCGGTCTGTACACGTTCGTCGCCGTGCACTCCACCGTCCGCGGGCCGTCGCTGGGCGGATGCCGGATGTGGGGCTACGCGGACGCGCGCCAGGCGCTCAGGGACGCGCTCAGGCTCTCGCGGGCGATGACGTACAAGTCCGCTGTCGCCGATCTTCCCCTAGGGGGCGGCAAGGGCGTGATCATGACCCCGCCCGCCACCGTCCTCTCCTCCGAGCGCCGGCACGCCGCGCTGCTCGACTTTGCCGACACGGTCGAGTCGCTCGGCGGCCGCTACATCGCCGCCGAGGACGTCGGCACGTCCAGCCGCGACATGCGGGTGATCGCCCAGCGCACCGAGCACGTGGCCGGGCTTCCCCGCGGTCAGGGCGGGTCTGGCGATCCGAGCCCGTACACCGCGCTGGGGGTCGAGGCCGCGATTCGCGCCTGCTGCGAGCGCGTGTTCTCGTCGAGCTCGCTCAAGCAGCGAACGGTCGCCGTTATCGGGCTCGGCCATGTGGGGCTCAGGGTCGCCAAGCGCTGCGCGAAGGCCGGCGCCCGGCTCGTGGTCAGCGACATCGACGAGCGCAAGCGGCGCTTCGCCGACGAGCTCGACGCCGACTGGACCACGCCGGCGGAGGCGCTCGAACTCGACGTCGACGTCGTCGCCCCGTGCGCGCTCGGCGGCGTCCTCGACCACGCCACGGTGCCGCGCCTGAGCTGCCGGATCGTCGCCGGCGCCGCCAACAACCAGCTCGCGAACGAGTCCGTGGCCGAATTGCTCGCGGCCCGTGAGATCCTGTGGGCGCCCGATTTCGTCGCCAACGCCGGCGGCCTGATCAACATCGCCGAGGAGCAGAACGGCTACAACCCGACGACCGCCCGCCGGCGCGTCCGCCAGATCGGCGACACCCTGAGCCAGATCTTCGACGAGGCGCAGGCAACCGACGCGACGCCGCTGACGGCCGCGCTCGAGATCGCTCGTAAGCGCCTCGCGGTCGCCGGCTAGCGCCTCGCGGTCGCCGGCTAGCGCATCTCGGTCGCCACGCGTAACGCGTTCAGACAGAGTGTCCGCCGAGGTCGATCGCGGGCCGCTCGACGCCCGCGGGCAGCCGCCCCTCGTCTGAGAGCTTGTCGAGGTGGGCCGCGAGCGTCACCGCGGCGGCCGGCCTGAGCCCTGCCGGGACGTCGGACCAGACGTCGTCGAGGAGGTCGTTTGTGGTCCGCTTGCCGGCCTCGAGCGCCAGTACCAGACGCGTTTCGCGGTCGAGGCGATGTGAGACGTACTCGTCGAGCTTCGCCTGCGGATCGAACACCGGAGGTCCGTGCCCGGGGAGCAGGACGGTCAGCGGACGCTCGCGCAGCCGGACGAGCGCCTCCAGGTACCCGGCCAATGCGCCCGGATCGGGCGCGACGAACACGCTTCCCTCGCCGAGCACCGCGTCGCCGGTCAGAGCGGCCGTGCCGGTGATGTAGGCCAGGTGATCGGGGGCGTGGCCGGGGGTGGCGACGGCCTCGAGCGGGCCGAACACGTCGGCCGGCGCGAGCCGCACGTCGACGGCTCCGCGCGCGGCGGCGAGCGGAGCGCCCGGGTAGCGAGCGCGGATCGCCGGGACCGCCCCGGTGTGGTCTCCATGGTCGTGCGTGAGCGCGACGCCACCAAGGCCGCCCCGCTGATCGAGTTCGGCGATCAGCGCGGCTATGTGGTCGTCGAGGTCAGGCCCGGGGTCGACCAGCCACGCCGGGTCGCGGCCGACGATCCACGAGTTCGTCCCGGTCAGTGTGAACGGCCCCGGGTTCGCGGCGCGAATCCCGATCAGATCGTGGCCGGGAACCTCGATACGCGTCATCGGTGGAGCATGACAGCCCTCGGCGGGGGTGCGTTCTCGGTCGCGTCACGCGCGCCGCGTAGTCCATCCGTCCAGGCCGCGACGGGCGAGGTCGCATCGCGGGTATCCCCGGAGTGACACAGGAAGTTACACACTGGGTTTGAGTGGCAGGGTGACTGGGGGTGACCGTTGTGTGCGGCGCGACGCCGCGTGCGGCGGACCCGGTAATCGGTTGGAGGCGTCGGTGACGTTGGAACTCGTTCTGCTCGTGGCGGTCGCGATCTGGGCTGCCGTAGTGCTCCTCGCGATATCGCTTTGCCGCGCGGCGAAGCTGAGCGACGAGGCGATGCAGATTGTCGTGCTCAGGACGGAGGCGGGGGACCGCGGCGACGAGGTCACGCCCTCGCCCTTGTCCTCGCGCTCCCCCGCGTCCTCGTGGGAGGTCGAGCGGCCGCTGCGGACGCTCGACCTCGAGGACGCCGCGAGCCTGCTTGGGGTGAGTCCCGAGACGTTGTTGCGGTGGGAGGAGCGCTTCGGCTTCCCGACATCGTGCCCGTCGGAGTTGCGCTATAGCCAATCCGAGGTGCTCGCCCTGCTCGCCAGCCTCGACGACGGAGCTTCGATCCCAGCCGCGGTGGCGCAGGCACGCGAGCGGATCAAGCGCCGGCGCGCATCGGCGCCCGGTGGCCTGTTCGACCACCGCGACGGCGGACTCGCCTCCTGACGCATCGGTTGTGGCCGTCAGATGGGCGTCGTGTACGCGCCGGTGATGCCCCCGTCGACGATGAACGCCGTCGCGGTGATGAAGCTCGACTCGTCGCTCGCGAGGAACAGGACGGCGTTGGCGATCTCCTCGGCCCGCGCGAACCGGCCCATCGGGACGTGCACCAGTCGCCGGGCGGCTTGGTCGGGATCTGCGGCGTACAGCTCTCGGAGTAGGGGCGTGTCGACCGGACCGGGGCAGAGCGCGTTGACCCTGACGCCGCGGCGGGCGAACTCGACGCCAAGCTCGCGGGACAGCGCGAGCACGCCTCCCTTTGACGCGGTGTAGGAGATTTGGGACGTGGCGGCCCCGAGCACCGCGACGAACGAGGCGGTGTTGATGACCGATCCGCCGCCGCCGTCGAGCAGATGAGGGATCCCGTGCTTGCAGCAAAGGAACACGCTCCGCAGGTTCACGTTCTGCACGCGTTCCCAGGCCTCGACGGTGGTGTCGAGCACGGACGCGTCGTCGGTCGGCGAGATGCCGGCGTTGTTGAACAGCACGTCGATCCGGCCCAGCTCTTCCCGGGTGCGCGCGTAGACGGAGCGAACCGCATCCTCGTCGGCGACGTCGGCCTGCAACGCGAGCTCGCCGACCGAGTGCTCGGCCAGGTCGACGCCGACAACGCGTGCGCCTTCGCGCGCGAACAGAGCGGCGGTGGCGCCGCCGATACCGCCGGCGACGCCGGTGATCACGCACACCTTTCCCTCCAGGCGTGCGGCCGCGCTCATGACGTCGCGTAGTAGATCGTCTTCACCTCGGTGTAGGCGTCCAGCGCGTGCGGACCAAGCTCGCGGCCGTAGCCCGATTGCCTGAAGCCGCCGAACGGGGTCGCCACGCGCACCGAGGTGTTCGAGTTAATCGACAGCACGCCGGTCTCGATTGCCCGCGCGACGCGTAGCGCCCGCGCGCCGTCGCGCGTCCAGATCGAGCCCGATAGTCCGTAGATCGTGTCGTTGGCGATCCGCACGGCCTCGTCCTCGTCGGCAAACGGAATCACCGTCGCCACCGGCCCGAAGATCTCCTCGCGCGCGGCTCGCGCCCCCGGATCCACGGGACACAGCACCGTGGGGGCAAACCAGTAGCCCGGCCCGTCGGGCGCGGTGCCGCGAATCGCCACCGGCGCGTCGCCGTTGACGAAGGAGGCCACCTCGTCGCGCCGCGCGGCCGAGATCAGCGGCCCCATCTGTGTCGCCTCGTCGAGCGGGTCACCGACCCTGATCGACTCGACCGCGTCCTCGAGCGCGTCCATGAAACGATCGAGCACCGAACGCTGGACGAGAATCCGCGAGCGGGCGCAGCAGTCCTGCCCGGCATTGCCGAACACGGCCATCGGCGCGGCGGCGGCTGCCGCCTCCAGGTCGGCGTCCGCGAACACCAGGTTCGGGGACTTTCCGCCGAGTTCGAGTGTCACGCGCTTGATCGTCGCCGCCGCGCCGACGGCGATCGAGCGGCCGACCTCGGTCGAGCCGGTGAACGCGATCTTCGCGACGTCGGGATGCTCGACGAGGCGCTGACCGCAAACGCTCCCCGGCCCCACGACGACGTTCACGACGCCCTCCGGAATGCCGGCGGCGGTCGCTATCTCCGCGAACCGCAGCGCGGTCAGCGGGGTGAGCTCCGCCGGCTTCAGCACGACGGTGTTGCCGGCCGCGAGCGCCGGGGCCAGCTTCCACGACGCGATCGTAAGTGGGAAGTTCCACGGCACGATCAGCCCGACCACACCGAGCGGTTCGCGGACCGTGAACGCCTGGCCCCCCGCCACCGGGATCGTGTCCCCGAGCAGGCGCTCGGGAGCGCCCGCGTAGTACCGGAACGTCTGCGCGACCATCTCCATCTCGCCCCGGGCGTCGAGGATCGGCTTGCCGGCGTTGCGCGCCTCGAGCACCGCCAACTCGTCACGGTGGTCGGCCAGCGCCTCGGCAAGCGCGTACAGCAGCGAGGCTCGGTCGGCCGGAGCGAGCGCCCGCCAACCCGGTGAGGCCTCGCGGGCTGCCTCCACCGCGGCGTCGACCTCCTCGATCCCCGCGCGCGGCAGCTCTTCAAGCACCGCCTCGGTGGCGGGCTCGATGACCGCGATCATCCGCGTTCGAACATTCGGCGGCGCTCATAGTCGGTCACGACCTGGTCGAACAGCCGCTGCTCGGTGCGCCCGTAGTTCAAATAGTGGGCCCAGACGTGTTCACCGAACGCGGTGCGAGCGAACTCGCTGCCCTCCCACAGGTCCACCGCCTCGCGCAGGGTGGACGGGAACGGCTCCGCCTCGCCGGCCTCGTAGGCGTTGCCGATCAGCTCCGGCCCCGGATCGGCTTCGGTGGCGATTCCGTCGAGCCCCGCCGCCAGCAGTGCCGCGTACCCGAGGTACGGGTTGACGTCGGCTCCCGGGATCCGGCACTCCACGCGGCGTGACTGTCCGTGCCCGACGATCCGGAACCCGCACGTGCGATTGTCGCGGCCCCACGAGATCGACGTCGGGGCCCAGCTCTCGGCCGCGTAGCGCTTGTATGAGTTGACGGTCGGTGCGATGAGCAGCGCTAGCTCTCGGATCCTGCCGCGCGCACCGCCCAGGTAGTGGCGGAACACGTCGGTCTCGTCGTGTCCGTTGACGAACGCGCTCGCGCCGGTCGAAGCATCCACCAGGCTCGAGTGAATGTGACACGAGCTGCCGATGTCCTTCTCGGACGGCTTGGCCATGAACGTCGCCGAGACACCGTTCAAGAATGCGATCTCCTTCACGCCGTTCTTGTAGATCGTGTGACGGTCAGCGGAGGTCACCGCGTCGGCGTACCGCACGTTGAGCTCGTGCTGGCCGTACCACGCCTCGCCTTTCGAGAATTCGACTGGAATTCCCGCGCCTCGCATTCCACGACGGATCTGACCGATCACGTTCTCGTCCATCGTGGTCGCGAGGATGTGGTAATCGAGGATGTAGGGGATCGTGGGCGTCAGGTTCCGGTAGTCCTGCTCATTCGCCTGGGCGTAACTCTGCTTGTACAGGTAGAACTCGAGCTCGGAGGCGAAGAACGGGGTGTACCCCATCTCCCGGGCACGCTCGTACTGGGCGATCAGGATCTGACGGGGCGAGACCGTCACCGGCGAGCCGTCGTGATTGACGACATCGCACAGGACGAGCGCGCTGCGGTCCAACCACGGGATCCGGCGCAGCGTCGACATATCCGCGGAGATCGCGAAGTCGCCATATCCCTTCTCCCAGTTGGCCATCTCGTATCCCGGTACCGGATCCATTTCCATGTCGAGCGCGAGCAGGTAGTTGCAGCCCTCGATGCCGTGCTCGGCGACCTCGTCCAGGAAGTAGGAGACGTCGATCCGCTTGCCGACCAGACGGCCCTGCATATCGGTGAACGCGGTCACGACCGTGTCGATCGTGCCTGCCTCGGCCTCGGCACCCAGCTGCTCGAGTGACAGCATGCCCTCGGCGATGCCCGGCCCTCCTGGACGCGTGATGCTCGCCATGGCTACTCCGCTCCTCCGGCGACCGCCGGTGAGGGAGGCACCGCGGGAGGCTCTGTCGTGAACTCCGCTTCATCGATCGTTCGCACCGGGCCGTGGTAATGGTTCTTCGCGCCCGCCCACCACCAGATCCCCACGATCAGTGCCACGAGCAGCACCAGCGGCGAGTAGTTGAACGCCGTCAAGGTGAAGCCGCTGTCCCACGGCGCGCCGGCCGTCGAGATCGGCCCGTCCAGCGAGTACACCACGAGCACGACGAACGCGATCGCGCCGATGTTGATCCACTTGTAATGCCGTCCGAGTGACCATGGGCCCGGCGTGAACCTGTCGCCCGCCCGAAGCCGCAAGTACACGGGGAAGATGTAGGCCAGGTACAGGCCGACGGTGCAGATCGCCGTGATCGCGAAGTACGCCCACGGGACCCCGGTCTTGGTTCCGAAGTAAGCCGGAATCGTGATGATCAGCGAGGCGATCGACACCGCCAGCACGGCGTAGATCGGTACCCGCTTGGAGTTGATCCGCCGGAAGATTGACCAACCGGGCATCCCGCGGTCACGCGAGAACGCGTACCACGTGCGCGAGGCGCTCGTGAGCCCCGCGGCGCCGCAGAACAGCTGACCGACAGTGAAGATGATGAGGGTGAACTTCGCCGCCCACGCGCTCAGTCCCAGATTGACAACCGGGATCGCCCCACCGCCGGCTGCGGTGATGCCCTTGACGTTCGTGGCCGCGAACAGGAGCGCCAGGAGGAGCGCCCACCCGGCGATCGCGGAATAGAACACCGAGCGCCACACGCCCTGTGCCGCCGCCTTGGCCGCCCCGCGCGTCTCCTCCGCCGTGTGCGCGGATGCGTCATACCCGGTCTGCGTGTACATCGTGAGGATAAAACCGAGCGGCAGGACGTACACCCAGAAGCCCAGTCCGCTCGTCAGGCCGCCGTGGAACCCGGTGTTATTGAAGCGCGTACCGAAGACCCAGCTGGCGCTCTGATGGTGGCTGGGTACGAACGCGACCAGGGCGATGATCACCAGGACGCCGAGCACGTGCCAGCCGACCGAGACGTTGTTGAAGATCGCCAGCAGCCGGTCGGCGAAGATGTTCACGACCGTGTAGCCGACGAGAATGATCAGGAACAGCAGGAAGGTCTCGTGGAGGATGGTCGACGGGTGGGATGTGGCGAAGTTGATGCCGAGCAGGCTCAGGTTGTAGTCGGCGAGCGTCGCCTGAAGGAAGATCGCCGCGCCGTAACCGACGCCCGCGACGATCCCGACCAGCCCGACGATGTTCATCCACCCGGTGATCCAGCTCCAGCCCGGGCTCCCAAGCTTGGCCGACCACCAGTACGGGCCACCCGCAGTCGGGTACGCCGAGGTCAGCTCCGCCATCGAGAACGCGACCAGCAGCACGAAGGCGCACAGGACCGGCCAGCCGATCGAGATCGCAATCGGACCGCCGGCGTTCCACGCAAACGAGAAGTTCGTCACCGGTCCGGCGAGGACCGAGATGATCGTGAAAGAGATCGCGAAGTTGGTGAAGCTGCTCCAGCCTCGGGCGAGCTCCTGCTTGTAGCCCAGACTGGCGAGCTCGCGCTCGTCCTCGCCCATCACGCCGGTTGCAGTCGACGTTCCCAGCGGGTCATCCGCCACGGTTACCTCCCCGGTCTAAATCGCGCGCGCCCGTATGTGCGCCCTAAATGGTGTGAAGATCGCACCTTCGGATTGCGCGACGATACGCTTGCGCGCGAACAGTGTCAATGGCCCCAGCTAGAGACATCGAAGTCGCGGTGATCGGCGCCGGAGTCGTCGGCTGCGCGGTTGCGCTCGCGCTCGCGCGGCGAGGTGCGGCCGTCGCGCTGCTCGAAGCTGAGACGGAGCTCGCGCTGGGGGCCAGCGGGACCAATTCGGGGATCTTGCACACGGGTTTCGACTCGCCCTCGGGCGAGCTCGAGACCGAGCTGATTCTCGCCTCGGCGGCCGCCCGCGAGCCCGTCCTGAGCGCGCTGGCGATACCGGCGCTGCGCTGCGGCGCGTTGATGCGGCCGTTCGACGATGCTCAACGCGAGGCCGTGGCGGCGATTCCAGAAGTTGCGCGCCAGAACGGCGTGCGCGTGATCGAGCGCGACGACGGTGCACTCGAGTTTCCCGACGAGGCCGTCACCGATCCGGTCGCGTTCGCGATCGCGCTGGCCACGGAGGCCGAGCGCCACGGGGCCCAGCTGTACACGTCGTGCCGCGTCGACTCGATCGAGCCCGATCGCGACGGCCTGGCGGTTCACGCTGCCTCGGGCGTGACCGTGCAATGCCGGACGGCGATCAACTGTGCCGGGCTCGAGGCCGACTCGATCGCGCGGCTGGTCGGGGACGAGTCGTTCTCGATCTATCCGCGGAAAGGAGAGTTCCTCGTGTTCGATCCGCCCGCGGGCGAGCGACTCGAACGGATCCTGCTCCCGGTCCCGACCGAGCGAACGAGGGGTGTGCTCGTATTCCCGACGATAGACGGCAAGATCATCGCGGGACCGACGGCGGTCGACCTGGAGGACAAGCGCGACTGGTCGGTGCGCCCCGAGGCGCGCGAGGAGATCGTCTCGAAAGCGGCCCCCCTGTACCCGCCGCTCGCCGACGCCGAGCCGGTGTTCGCTTATGCCGGGTTGCGCCCGGCCGGGCGCGGGGCCAACTACGTGATCGGCTCCTCCCCGGCGTGCCCACGGCTGGTGCACGCCGCCGCGATTCGCTCGACCGGGCTGAGCGCGTCACTCGGGATCGCGGAGCACGTCACCGAGATCGTCCGTTCGCTGGGAGCCCCGCTCGCGCCCGAGGCACCGCTCCGCGGCGGCCCGCCGCCGGCGGGCGATGGTCCCTGGTGGCGCCGGACGGCCGACTATCGCGCACAGCTGACGGCATGACGCTGCTGCTCGGGATCGACGAGGGAACCTCCGCCGTCAAGGCCGTTCTGTATGACGCCGACCTGCGACCGCTCGCGCAGGCGCGACGAGAGAAACGGCTCTCTTACCCGCGGGCCGGCTGGGTGGAGCAGGACCCCGACGAGGTCTTGAGTGCGGTCGTCGAGGCCGTCGGCGAACTGCTGAACGACGCCACCGAGCCGGTGACCGCGTGCGGGCTCGACCACCAGGGGGAGTCGGTGCTCGCGTGGGATGCGGACACCGGCCGTCCGCTGACCCCGATCGTGACCTGGCAGGACAAGCGATCGCAGACCGTGCTCGACCGGCTCGAGGCGAGCGGGCACGGAGAGGAGATTCGCGAGCGGAGCGGCATGCCGCTCGATCCGTACTTCTCGGCGGGCAAGCTTGCGTGGCTGCTCGAGCACGACGGCGCCGTCCAGCATGCGCTCGGCGCGGGAACGCTGCGGATGGGCACCGTCGACTCCTTCCTCTGCGACCGGCTCGGGGCGGGGTTCGCGACCGACCCGTCGACCGCATCCCGAACCCAACTCGGCGCGCCCCGGTGGGATCCGGTGCTGCTCGAATTGTTCGGTGTGCCAGCCGCGGTGTTGCCCGCGATCGCGGACACGACTGGGGAGCTCGGCGTGCTTCGCCACCGGTCCTGGCCCCAGGAGCTCCCGTTGCGGGCACGGTGCGTCGATCAGCAGGCGGCCCTCGCGGGCGCGGGATGCGTCCGCCCCGGTCTCGTCAAGGCGACCTACGGGACCGGTGTGTTCGTGCTCGCCCACGCCGGGAGCGAGCGGCCGTCGCCGGGCGGAGGGTTGCTGCCCACGATCGCCTGGGCCACGCACGACGGCGTCGAGTGGGCGATCGATGGAGGCGTGTTCACCGCCGGCGCGCTAATCGACTGGCTCAGCCGTGACCTCGGACTCGCGGCTGACCCGGCCGCGCTGACAGCCGCCGCGGCCACCGTGGAGGACGCCGGCGGCGTCAAGGTGCTGCCGGCGCTGGCGGGCGTCGGCGCGCCGTGGTGGAAGCCTGACGCGCGGGCGGTGATCGGCGGGCTCAGCGCGAGCGTCCGGCCGGCCCACATCGCCCGCGCCGCCCTCGAGGGCATCGCCTGGCGCGTCGCCGACATCGTGGGCGTGATCCAGGAGACCGTCTCGGTCCAGACCCTGCGCGTCGACGGCGGCCTGACCCAGGATCCAACCCTGCTCCAGCTTCAAGCCGACGCCACCGGCGTAATCGTCCAGCGTGGCCTGCTCGACGCGACCGCCGCCGGAGCGGCGGCGCTGGCCGCCGTCGGGTCCGGCGTGTGGAGCTCCACGCTCGAGATCGAGGACCGCATCCCCACCGGGGAGCGCTTCCAACCTCAGCGCGACTCGGGGTGGCGGGCGGCCGTCCACGCCGACTGGCGCGAGTTCGTCGAGCGCGCCGCCGCGCTCTGAGCCCTCAAAGCAGCCCGGCGAGAATGTGCTCGGTGCCCTCCATGTGCTCCCGGATGAGCCTCACCGACCGCCCCACCTCTCGCCGCGCCAGCAGCCGCACCAGCCGGCGGTGCTGATCGTTCGCGTGCGTCAGCACCTCCGGCGGGTGCGCGATCTGCGTGATCAGCTCGCTCATCCGACCCTGGACCTCGGTCATCGCGCTCACCAGGCGCGGCGAACGCGCGGCCTCCGCAAGCCCGATGTGGAAGCGAATGTCCGCTCGGCGATAGATCTCGAAGTCATCGACCACCCACATCCGCTCCACCACCGCGTCAAGCCGATCGAGCTCCTCGACGCCCGCCCGCTCGCACGCAAGCACCGTCGCGCCGGTCTCGATCGCGACCCGATGGTCGAGCACCTCCCACGCGCCGGCGCCCAGCGGCGTGGCGTTCACATCCGCCAGCGGCGGCTGGTCGGTGACGAACGTGCCACCGCTGCGGCCCCGCAGCGACACCAGATGGCCGCTCTGCACAAGCGTCGTCAGCGCCTGACGCAGCGTCGAGCGTGAGATCCCAAGCTCCTCGGCGAGCATGCGCTCCGACGGAAGCTGGCTGCCGGCCGGCAGAATGCCCGTTCGGATCGCCGTCCCCAGGCGCTCGACCGTCCCCTCGAACGTCGTCGGCGCGCGCACGGGCGTGAACACCGACCTCATCACCGCGTCCCGCTCCATGGCCCGACAGTATCGCTGTACCTGAGCCCCTCGGCGAATCATCCGCAACGGGTGAAGCGAATAGTCGTCTGGCTTGGTCAAGTCCGAGAGGACTGCAGGTTCGCACTCCCCGGATCACCGGAGGTCCGCTCGATGGAATGAACGAAGAGGCGTTCGGCCCGATCGACGTAGTCGTGATCGGCTACCCACCGGATGCGCCGAAGACCGGCGATGCGGTCCCCATGCTGCTCGACCTCGTAGACCGCGGGATTATCCGAGTACTCGACGCGCTGTTCGTGCAAAAGGACGAGGAGGGCACGTTCTCGGGATTCGATCTCGCCGATCTCGACGAGGACACAGCCGGCGACCTGGCCGTGTTTGCCGGCGCGTCGAGCGGGATGCTCGACGATCACGATGCCGGACTGGTCGCGGCCGCAATCGAGCCCGGGAGCGCGGCCGTGATGATCGTCTACGAGAACCGTTGGGCGGCTCGATTCATCAGCGCCTCCGGCGCAACGGGGGCACGCTCATCGCCCAGGAGCGGATCGGAGTGCAGGACCTCGCTGACGCACTCGACGCCCTCGAGGCGGCGAACTGATCGAAGGAGACGAGATGCCAGGACTGCTTCGCGGAGTGGCCCGGACCGCGGTCGCCGCTGGGACGTGGACAGCCGTGTCCAACCGCGTCAGCCGCCGACAAGGTAACCGATGGGCCGCCCAGGACCAACAGCAGTATTACCGAGCGCCGGCGCAGGCGCAGGCGCCCGCCCCAGCCGCGCCCGCCAGCCGCGATCGCGTTCAGCAGCTAAAGGACCTCGCGGCCCTCAAAGCCCAGGGGATCCTGACCGACGAGGAGTTCGCTGCCGAGAAGGCTCGCGTCCTCGCGTGAACGTGACCGCGCCCGCGGCGTAGCGGTCCAAAGCACCCGCGCCACCGTCGTGATCATCACTCCGACACCTACGTTCACGGGGTGACGCTGACGCAATCCCGCCGTGCGATCGACGTGGACCTCAACCCGCGGGCTGCTTCTCAGGTCGACGCGCGGGATGGTGTCGAACCGCCGCGCTACCCGGGTGGATCTGCGGTCGTGACTCTTCGGCGTCGTAGTAACGGCCGCCACGCATCAGCGACGCGGCGGCCGCCACGAGGCAGGCAACGATCGCGAACGCGAACGCCTCATGAAGCCCGCTGCGGAACGGGGCGGAGATGAGGTTGGGGAAAAACGAGTGTCCGATCAACAGCGATCTATTGGCGGGCGTGAGCATCGCCAGCGCGTGTGCGCCGAGAAGGTGTTGGATCGGGTTGTAGCCCAGGAACGCGGCGAACAGGATCGAGACCGGTGGCAGATGGGCGACGCTGGTGGCCGTGGTCGTCGACACGCCATGCGCTTCGAGACCGCTGGCCATCGCCGAGGGGAGGCTGCTGGCGAGGCCGATGATCATCAGCGTGAAGAAGATCCCGATCGAGAGGACCTGGGCGGAGTTCTGGAAGGTCTGGTTCATCGCGCCGCCCGCCCCGCGGTCGCTGCGCGGCAGGCTGTTCATCACCGCGGCCCGGTTTGGCGACGCGAACATCCCCATCGAGATCCCCATCAGCGCAAGGATCGCCGCGAACACGGGGTAATTGAAGTCGGTCGGCAGGAGCAGTAACAAGCCGAAGCTGAGCGCGGAGCCAAGCATCCCGCCGGTCGCGAACCAGCGCGCGCCGAAGCGGTCAGACAGGTACCCGGAGGCGGGGCCGGCGCAGAGCAGCCCGATCGTGAGGGGCGTTATGTACAGGCCGGCGTAGAGGGGTGTCTTGGTGAAGTCATAGCCATGCTGGGGCAGCCAGATCCCCTGCAGCCAGATGATCAGGATGAACATCAACCCGCCGCGCGCGAGCGAGGAGAGGAACGTCGAGAGCGTCCCGAACGAGAACGCGCGAATGCGGAACAGCGGCAGCCGGAACATCGGATCACGAACGCGCGACTCGGTGATCACGAACGCCACCAGCAGCACCATCGACGCGGCGAACAGACCGAGGACCTTAGGGCTCGTCCAGCCGGTGGCGTGTCCGTCGTAGGGGCGGATTCCGTAGGTGACCGCGACCATCAGGCAGATCAGGCCTACGGCGAAGGTCAGATTGCCGAGCCAGTCGACCGGGCGGCGCCTGGGCTCTGAGCGCTCCTCGAGCTTCCGGTGGGCCCAAATCGTGCCGAACACGCCGACCGGGACCGAGATCAGGAACACCAGGCGCCAGTTGATCGGCGCCAGCAGGCCTCCGAGTACCAGGCCGATGAACGTGCCGGCGACTCCCATGATGTTGTTGACCCCGAGGGCCATCCCGCGCTGGTTGGGCGGGAACGCGTCGGTGATGATCGCCGACGCGTTGGCGAGCAGGCAGGCGCCACCGATACCTTGGACGATCCGGAAGGCGATCAGGTAGATCGCCCCGGGCCGGCCGGTCATCCAATCGATGGTCAGCATCAGCGACGCGACCGTGTAGATCACGAACCCGAGGGTGTAGATGCGCACACGGCCGAACATGTCGCCCAGCCGCCCCAAGCTCACCACCAAGACGCTCACGACGACCAGGTAGCCGAGGATCATCCACAGCAGGTAGAAGCTGTTCGCGGGAACCAGCGGATCGAGCTTGATGCCGCGGAAGATGTCCGGCATCGCGATCAGCGTGATCGATCCATCCAGCGTCGAGAAGAGCACCGCCAGCGTGGCGTTCGACAGCGCAATCCACTTGTAGCGATCGTTTTGCACCTACATAGATTCTACAGGCAAACTGTGCAGTTTGCCTGTCGAGGTCGGTCTATACTCTGCGGCGTATGCCGACAAAGACCGACCCGGCTCACGTGGCCAGCGACCTGCGGGTCGTCGTCGGCCAACTGATTCGGCGGCTCCGCGCGGAGAACCGGTTCCCGCTCTCTCAGGTCGCGGTGCTCGGACGGCTCGACCGCTGCGGCCCTAAGAGCGTGAGCGACCTGGCCCTGGCCGAGCGGGTGCGACCGCAATCGATGGCCCAGACAGTCGCCGATCTCGAGACCGACGGTTTCGTAACGCGTCGACCCGATCCGGACGATCGCCGGCGCGCCCTCGTCGAGCTCACCGACGAGGGCCTCACGAGGCTCCAGGCCGACCGCGCTGCCCGCGACGGATGGCTGGCCCGCGCGATCGCCGACAAACTCTCGCCGGCAGACCAGGACACGCTCGAGAGCGCCGTCGAACTCCTACGCCAACTCGCGGAGAGTTAGCGCCCCGACAACTATCTGAGACTCCCTGAAACCAAGGGAGTCACAATCGGGGCGCCCGGATTTGAACCGGGGACCTCGCCGACCCGAACGGCGCGCGCTACCAGGCTGCGCCACGCCCCGAAGAGGTCCAGTATCCCACAGGCACGCGGTACTCCGGGGCCCGGTCCGGGAGCGTGCCGCCGGCGCTCCAGGCGCGGCGCCGGCGGTTCACGCCACCGCGAGCGAATCCGATCCCGGTGACGCGATTGCCGCGTCGTCTGCCACCGGCCGACGCCGGCTGGCCAGTGCGATCGGACGCTCGACGGGTCGCGCCGGCATCTCGCCGGCCGACTTCCGAAGCACAAGCGCGCCGGCCGCCAGGACGCCGGGGCCCTGCGCGAGCACGGCGTGGCGGCGACACGGCTCGCAATGCGAAAGGTGCCGGGACATCTGTCGAGTCTCGCGGACCCCGAGCCGGCGCAGCGTACGCCCCTCCGACCCGTCGATCACAGCCCGAGTGCTCTCGCAGCGGCGCCCGCTCATCAGTTCCTCGTACTCCTCGGCCAGCCGGCGCCGGGCGCGGAACAGCGTGCTTTCGACGACGGGCCGCGACATCCCCAGCTGGTTGCCGATCTCGCTGTACGAGAGGCCCTCGAGCTCGCGGAGGACGAGAATCCGGCGATGCAGATCCGACACGCCGCGGAACGCGCCACGCAGGTCCTCGAGCTGCTGCTTGCTCTCGACCGCGACGTCGGGCCCAGGGGCGCTCGAGAACAGCTCCTCGGTCCCGTTCTCGACCTCGCGCTCCTGGTCGAACGGGACCTCGTGGCTGTGCCGGGTCCGCCGGAGCTCGTCGATACACGCGTTCTTCGCGATCTGGTAGACCCACGGCTTGAACGCGATCGGGCGCTCGGTGTTCCCCAGACGGCGCAGGACCGAGATGAAAACCTCCTGGGTGACGTCCTCGGCCCGGTCGGCATCGCCGAGGATCCGGCTCGCGTAGGTCCAGATCCGGGTCCGATACCGCGCGAACAGTTGCTCAAACGCACTGTCCTCGCCGCGCCGGACCGCGGCCACCAGGTCGTGATCAGAGCGCCACGAAAACTGAAGCGCCTCTGGAAGCAGCCGTGCCATCAAGATTGTCCCCGTCCGCTGAGTCCCCCTTAGCTGCGAGGACTCTATCGGGAATCAGCCATATGTCCAGAGCTTTTGTGAAAGACGCTAACGTTTGGGGAGGGATCTAGCCGAAAGACAAGTTGAGACTGTCCGGTCCAGAAGGCATACTTCGCGCCCAGTGCGCAGGCGGCAAAGGAGGACGAAAGACCGATGGCCATTCACCTGACGCCCACCGAGCTTGCACGAGAGTCCGGCCTTGAGCGCCGCGACGTGATCGTCAAGTGCGTCGAGTGGGGAATCCCGATCTTCAACGGTCGGATCGACAAGACCCTCTTCATCTCCAGCTTCCGCGAAATAACGGGGTCCGTGCCGCAGGCGGCGCAGCAACCCCAGCCCGCGTAGCGGGTTCGCAGCTAACAAAGCCGTACCCTGAGGTCCCGCCCAGCCGGCGGGGCGTCTATTCCTGAGCCGACTGACGCACCAGCGTTGAGGTCGTCTGCTCGAGGATCTTCCGCCAGGCGCGCGTCTTCTCACGCTCGGCCTCGAAGTGCTTGACGACCTTGCGGACACGGGTCGCCGAGATCTCGATCCCATGGCGGGCGCAGATCCGCTTGAACCGCGGGTAGTCGTGCGCCAGCTTCAGCGTCACCGACTGGAACCCGTGGCGCGCGATGTCGACCCGCGAGGTGTAATTCATGATGCTCGTCTGGAACATCAGCTCGTCGTTGGGCTCGGGCTCGACGAGGATGATGTCAACGCCCGGGTAGCGCTGCTCCCAGCGCCGCGCGAGATCGTGCAGCCGCTGGTAGGCGAGCAGCTTGAACGACTGGTAGCCGATCTGCGGGAAGCCCATGTCCGATACGCGCCGCGCCCGCGACCCGGTGATCGTCGGGATCCGCTTCTTGAAGTCGTTGACGTACGGCACGAGCGGATTGACGACCACGATGAACTTCGCTCCCGCCTCGACCGCGATGTCGAGGTTGGTCGTCGACACGATCCCCCCGTCGACAAGCTCGCGATCCTTGATCCGCACCGGCTTGTAGATCATCGGCAGCGCGCTCGAGGCGGCGACCGCAGTCGAGATCGGCACGTCGTCCCAATCCTCGGCGCCGAACACGATCCGTTCGCACGTGTCCAGATCGGTCGCCGCGAGATACAGCTCGTTGCGCAGCAGCCGGAAGTCGTCCGTGCGGTCTGGGTCGGACAGGATCGTCCGGACGTACCGCTCGATCCCCTTCTCCGAGTACAGCCCGGACGGCAGCGCCTCGGCGAGGCCGATCGCGATGTCGACCGCCGAGATCTGGCCGAGATCGCGCACCAGCGAGCGGACCAGCTGCGCCAGCCGGAACGGAACGAGCGCGCCCTTGCGGGCGAACTCCCAGTAGTTGGGGCGCAACAGCGCGCTCACGCGCGCGTCGGGGAACGATGTCGGGACCTGCTGGACGATGACGCGCATCATCTCCTCGGGCGTGACCCCGTTGGCGACGGCGGCGGCCACGAACGACCCCGCGCTGGTTCCGACGTACACGTCGAACTGGTTGACGGTGCGGTTCACCGAGAGCAGATCGAGCGCCCGGAGCGCCCCGATCTGGTACACGCCGCCCGTGAACCCGCCGCCGCCGAGCACTAGTGCAGACTTCGAGCGCGTGCGCCGGCGTCTAGCCCCAGAGCCGCGTGAGGCTGCCCCCGGCCGCTCCGCAGCGGCGGCGTCGAGCTTGACGACCTTGCCCATCCCGCCACGAATTGTACGGAGCGCCGGGTCGGCGACCGCCATCAGGAGCGGGCGCCACCCCGGCGCCGCGGCAGGCGGCGCGGGACGTCACCCCGCCACCGCCCACCCCGGCGCTGCGGTACACGGCACGGGACGTCACCCCGCCACCGTTCGCCGCTACTTTGCGCCCCGCCGCCGGTTATATCCGCCGATGCGGTTGTTCTTGGCGACCCTGGGGGCGATCTTCGCCCTGCTCGCCGGCACCGCGGCCGTGGCCGGGGCACAGTCTCCCTCCACCGCCCAGACGGCTCTGACGCACGCACTCCAGGGAGGTCTCGGACAGACCGGCTCGCAGACCGGGGCGATCGTCGTCGATCTGAACACCGGCCAGACGTTGTTCAGCCAGACGCCCAACACCGGTCGCCTCCCGGCGTCGGTCGAGAAGATCTACACGACCTCGACGGCGCTGCTCCGGCTCGGGCCGAACGCCACCTTCACCACCTCGATCCTGGGCACCGGCTCCCGCAACCCCGACGGCGTCTGGGACGGCAACCTCTACCTGCGCGGCGGGGGCGATCCGACATTCGGCTCGGTCGGGTTCGACCAGTCGTGGTACGGGAGCGGGACCGGGACGACGATGCGCACGCTGATCGGCGATCTGCTCAGGGCCACCGGCATCACCGCGGTGAACGGCCGGATCGTCGGGGACGAGTCGTACTGGGACTCGCTCCGGGGGACGCCGGCGACCGGCTTCGGGCGCAACAGTGAAGTCGAGGGTGAACTGAGCGCGCTCGCGTACGACCGGGGCTTCACGAACAACCAGGGCACGGCGTTCCAGATCCATCCCGCGCTGTACGCGGCCCAGCAGTTCGAGGGCGGGCTCAAGGCCTTCGGGGTGAAGGTCGCGGGAGTGCCGGTCTCCGCCGGCCGGACGCCCGCCGGCGCCACCGTGCTCGCGTCGGCCCAGTCGCCGCGGCTGTCGACGCTGATTCAGCTGACGAACACCCCGTCCGACAACTACCTCGCCGAGAGCCTCCTGAAGGACATCGGCGCCCGGCTCGGCGGCGCCGGCACGACCGCCGGCGGCGCCGCGGTCGTCCGTGCCGAGATGCTCAGCAAGTTCGGCATCAACCCGAGGCTGAACGACGGCTCCGGGCTGTCCCGATACGACCGGACCACCCCGACCCAGGTCGTCACGGTGCTCAAGGCGATGGCCACCAACGCCACGTTCGTCAACTCGCTGGCACTGATGGGCGAGAGCGGAACGCTTCAGACCGAGGCGCTCGGGACGATCGCCGCCGGAGACTGCCGGGGCAAGACCGGCACGCTCCACGACGTCGCGAACCTCGCCGGCTACTGCACGGGCAAGGACGGTCACACGCTCGCGTTCGCGTTCCTGGCCAACGGTCTCGGCGACCCCGATTACGTGCACAGCGTCGAGGCGAACATGACCGTGGCCCTCGCCAAGTACGACGGCTGACCCGCCGGTTGGCGCCCGCGCCCTCTACGCCACCAGCCCGCGGAGCCCCGCCTCGTCGATGACCGCCACCCCCAGCTTTTCGGCTTGCGCGAGCTTGGACCCGGCGCTCGCGCCGGCGACGACGTAGTCGGTCTTCCGCGACACGGATCCCGTGACCCGCCCGCCGGCGGCGGTGATCATCTCCGTGGCCTGCTCGCGAGTGAGGTCCGGAAGCGTGCCGGTGAGCACGAACGTCTTGCCGGCCAGCGGTCCCTCGCCCGGCGGCGGCCCTTCCTCCGCGAGCCGCAGCCCGCGCTCCCGCAACGCCTCGATCAGCATTCGCATCTGCTCGTCCTGGAGCTGCTCGTAGATCCGGGCGGCCATCTTCGGGCCGACGCCCTGAGCCTGCTCGATCTCCCCGGGGTCGGCCGCGAGCAGCGCGTCGACCGTGCGGAAGTGCTGGGCGAGGTTGCGGCCGATCACGTAGCCGACCTCCTCGATCCCGACTCCGTAGAGCACGCGGCCGAACGGCTGGCGCTTTGAGTCCTCGATCGCCCCGACCAGCTTGTCCGCCGAGACCTGGCCGAACCCGGGCTGCGAGGAGATCTGCTCGGAGGTCAGGTCGTAGAAGTCGGCGGCGGTCCGCACCCAGCCGAGCTCCATGAACAGGCTGACCTGCTTCTCGCCGAGACCGTCGATGTCCATCGCGCCGGCGAAGTGCTTGAGCAGCTGCCACCGCCGGCCCGGGCAGTCGCGGTTCGGGCACCGGGTGAACACCGTGCCCTCGGGCTTGACGGTCGGCGTGTGGCAGATCGGGCACTGTTTCGGTGGCCGTGGCGGCGACGGGCGGTCCTCGCGTTCGGCGACGTGCGGGGCCGGACTCAGAACCTGGGGGATCACGTCGCCGGCGCGCAGGACGATCACGTCCTCGCCCTCCCTGATGTCCTTGCGCGCCAGGTCCTCCTCGTTGTGGAGCGTGGCCATCTTCACGGTGACGCCGCCGACGCGTACCGGCTCGAGCATCGCGCCCGGATGCAGGTCGCCGAACTTCCCCGGAGCCCAGACGATCTCGTTCAGGCGCGTGACCGCGGTCGTGGGAGGGAACTTCCACGCGATCGCCCACCGCGGCTCCCGGCCGACCGAGCCCAGCCGGCGCTGGAGCTCGACCTGATTGACCTTGACCACGACGCCGTCGATCTCGAAATCGAGCGACCCGCGCCGCTCCTCCCAGGAGCGGCACTGCGCGACCACGTCGTCCTCGTTGTCGAGCAGCTTGACGTCGGGGTGGACCGGGAAGCGGTGCTCGCGCAGCCACTCGAGCGCCTTCCAATGTGTGTCGAACGTCACGCCCTCGGTGGCGCCGACGCCGTAGGTCCACAGCGACAGCGGACGGTCGGCGGCGAGCTTCGGGTCGAGCTGGCGGATCGTCCCGGCGGCGGAGTTGCGCGGATTCATGAACGTCGACAGCCCCGCCTCGGCCCGGCGCTCATTCAAGGCCGCGAAGTCCGGCAGCGACATGTACACCTCGCCACGCACCTCGACCATCGCCGGCGGGTCCGGGTCGTCGAGCCGCAGCGGAATCGACGGCATCGTCCGGAGGTTGTGGGTGACGTCCTCGCCGACCTCGCCGTTCCCGCGGGTGGCGCCCCGCTCGAACACGCCGTCGCGGTAGATCAGCGAGATCGCCAGCCCGTCGATCTTGGGCTCGGCGACGAACTCGAACTGCGGGTCGTTGATCCCCTCGCGGGCGAGGTGGTTGCGCATGCGCTGGATCCAGGCCTTGAGCTCGTCGGCCGAGTGGACGTTCCCCAGCGACAGCATCGGCTGCGGGTGTCGAACCTTCTCGAGTTCGGAGACCGGCTCGGGCGCGACGCGCTGCGTGGGCGAGTCCGGCGAGACCAGCTCGGGATGCTCCTCCTCGAGCGCCTTCAGTTCGTTGAACAGCGCGTCGTACTGGTCGTCCCCGATCTCGGGGTCGTCGAGCACGTAGTAACGGTAGGCGTGGTCGTCGATCGCACGCCGGAGCTCAGCCGCTCGGTCCCGCGGGTCGGCCGCACGCTCCCGGCCATCCGTCCCGCGCTTCTGCCGGGCGGCGCTCACGGATGCTCGGCGAGGTCCTCGGCCGCCGGCTGGATCAGCCGCTCGAGGTCGTAGCGCTCGAGCATCGACAGTCCCTCGCGATCGGTCAGGTCGAAGTGCACCGGCGTCACCGCGATCTTCCCCTGCGCCACCGCGGCCAGATCGGTCCCGCTCTCGTCGCGCTCGTAGCTGGCGTCGCCGTAGATCTTGTACAGCCGGCGTTTCTCGCCGCTCTCGTCCACGAGCGACAGCTCGTCGCCGTACACGCGCTTACCGAGCCGCGCCACCGCGACACCCGTCGGATGGGCACCGGGGACGTTGATGTTCAGCAGGGTGCCGGGCGTCAGCGGTGTGTGCTCGAGCTCGGCCACGAGGTTGGCCGTGAACGACGCCGCCACCGTGAAGTCGAAGCCGGTCCCGACCCGGAAGTCGAGCTCGCGCGCGTTCGACTGCTGCGAAACCGCGACGCCGGGAAGGCCCAGCACGATCGCTTCGAGCGCCGCCGCCACCGTCCCCGAGTAGGTGATGTCGTCCCCAAGGTTCGAGCCGTGGTTGATGCCGGACACGACCAGCTCCGCCTCGAATCCCTCGACCAGCCCGAGGTTGGCCAGCCGGACGCAGTCGACCGGGGTGCCGTCGGTGGCGTATCCGATCGTCCCGTCCGCGAAGTCGACCTCCTGAACCCACAGCGGCCGCCGGGTGGTGATCGACCTCGCCATCGCCGAGCGGTTCCCGTCGGGCGCGATCACCGCGAGCTCGATCCCGTCGACTTGCAACAGGGCCGATCTCAGCGCCTGGAGCCCTGCGGCCTCGATCCCGTCGTCGTTCGTGAGCAGGACCCGCATCGTGGGCGTGATCCTAGTGGTCGTCCGCGTGCATGCACGCGGACGACCACTAGCCGCGGGTCCGACGTTCAAGCGCCCGGGCGATGGTGGTGATCACGAGCAACGGCTCCTCGGCGAGCTGGCGCGCGGTGAACCGGAGCACCTCGTAGCCGGCGTTCTTGTGGACGATGTCCCGGCGATGATCGCGCTCGAACGCGGGGCGGCCAGAGTGGAAGTCGTAGCCGTCGATTTCGACGATCACGCGCTGGTCTGGCCAGCAGAAGTCGGCGCTATAGCCCGCCACCGGGTAGTTGGTGCGCGGTGCCGGCAGGTGGGCGGCACGGACCAGTCTGAGCATCGCGCGTTCGCCACCCGATCGAGTCCGCTTGGGGCCACCGGGCTGACCGAGGATCGCGTGCACTCGCGCCACGCCGGCGCGGCCGGGGGCGCGGTCGAGCGCCGCCCGGATCTGCGACTCGGTCACGAGCCTGAGCGCGAACGCCTCGGCGATGACCCGTTCGGCCTCCTCCGCGCCGGTGGTCGAGGCGAAGTCGATCAGGGTGCGAGCCGGCGCGGTGACCGGGATGCCTCGCCTCTCGGCGCGATCCGCGCGGGCAGAGCGACTCGACCCGGTGGACGCGCAGCCCATCGCGAGACCGGCAACCGCGAGCGACCACGGTGATGTCGACGTCGTCGGACGGGGCGCTCGCGAGCCCCCATAGCGCGGCCGCCGAGCGGTGGCTGACGAATGCGCGATGTCCGCAAGCGAGGACGGCGCCGAGTTCGCGCGCGCCTGGGAGAGGGATCGGGTGACCGACGAGGTACACACCTCGATACCGGCGATGCAACGTCCCGCGTTCCACACGGCGCCGTACCTCGCCCCTGCCGACGGCGGCAACGTGCAGCTGATGGGTCGTGATCAACGCGAGCTGCTGGTCCGCGACCCATTGCACCGCGACCTCCCCACCCCCGCGCGCGTGCACAAATCGCCAAACCTCGCCAACCGAAACGACCTTGGCAACATAAGCGCCCGGGTGGCGCTTATGTTGCCGGGGCGGCGACGGGCGGGGGGCTTTGCTGCGTTTTGCACCCGGGTCGGCGGCCATAGCGGGCAAGGATGCGCCACCGACGGCCGGCCGCCCCCGAAACGCCGCGATTAGTTGCTGAGTTGGGACAAGGCCGTAGCAGGGGCGGCGCACGGCGCGCAAATCACGCAGACAGAACCCGCTCGCCACCGTATCCCACGCCGGCGAGGTACAGCCCGTGCGCCGGCGCGGTCCGCCCCGCCTCCGACCGCGGCCGACCGGACAGCAGCGAAACGAACGATGGGATCGACCGCCTCCCCCCTCCCACTTCGAGCATCGTCCCGATCAGCACCCGGATCATCTGGCGCATGAACGCGTCCGCCTCGATCCAGAACTCGAGCACCTCGCCCTCGGAACCGCCGGGCTGCCATCGCGCCGCGAACACGACCCGCGAGAACCGCTCGTGGTAGGTCTCGGTCGGCGTGAACGCCGTGAAGTCGTGCTCGCCGACCAGCGCCGACGCGCACTCCGACAACGCATAAGCATCGAGCCGGTGCGGCCACCAAAGCGCCCGCCCGGCCTCGAACACGCTCCGCGCCGGCCGCGTCAAAACCCGATAGCAGTACGCGCGACTGGTGGCGTCGCGCCGGGCGTCGAACCCGGGAGCAGCATCAGAGCAAGACAGCGCCGCCACATCCCCCGGCAGCAGCGCATTCAACGACCGCACAGAAACCGGCGGCCCGGAATACGAAGCCACCTGCCCCCAGGCATGGACCCCCGCGTCGGTTCGCCCCGCCACCGTCACCGCCACCGACGACACCCGCAAAATCACACCGAGAGCGCGCTCAACCTCCCCAGCAACCGTCCGCTGCCCCGGCTGCCGCGCCCAACCAGCAAACCCCGCCCCGTCGTACTCCAAAACGAGCCGGGAGACCAACCGGCTCTAGACCAGCTCCAGCAGCACCATCTCGGTCGAATCCGACCGCCGCGGCCCCAGCTTCAGAATCCGCGAATAGCCGCCGGGCCGTTCCGAATACCGCGGCGCGATCTCCTCGAACAGCTTGTAGACCATGAACTTGTCCTGCCCGAGCGCCGACAGGGCTTGCCGGCGCGCGTGCAGATCGCCCCGCTTGGCGAGCGTGATCAGCTTCTCGAGCTCGGGCTTGACCGCCTTGGCCTTGGTCTCGGTCGTGCGAATCCGCTCGTGCGCGATGACCTCCTTGGAAAGGTTCATCAGCAGCGCCTTGCGGTGCGCCGCGTCACGACTCAGCTGATATCGGTTCCTCTGGTGGCGCATAACGAATTCCGGCAGAACGGACGTTACCGGGAAATCACTCGTTCCGGAGACCGAGACCCCGCGTATGCAGCGTCTCGATCACCTCGTCGATCGACTTCTTGCCGAAGTTCGGGATCGCGGCGAGCTCAGACTCACTCTTGCTAACCAAATCCCCGACGGTCTGAATCCCCGCCCGCTTCAAGCAGTTGTACGAGCGAACACCGAGCTCGAGCTCCTCGATCAGGATGTCGTCCATCGCGTTCGGCGGACGCGACGGCGTGCCGACCGCGCCCCCGACACCAGGCTCAAGAACGCCGGGCGCACCCGCCTCGCGCAGCTCCACAACTCGCTCCGCGTCGGTGAAGATCGCCAATTGACTAATCAAAATCTCGGCCGCCTCACGCAACGCGGCGTGCGGATCGATCGAGCCGTCGGTCTCGATGTCGAGCGTCAGCTTGTCGTAGTCGGTCCGCTGCCCGACGCGCGCCTGCTCGACGTTGTAGGCGACGCGCCGCACGGGCGAGAAGATCGAGTCGATTGGGATCACGCCGATCGGCTGGTCCGGCGACTTGTTCTCCTCCGCCGGCCGGTACCCGCGACCGCGCCCGATCGTCAGGTACACCTCGAGCTTGGTCTTCTTCTCAAGCGTCGCGATGTGCGCGTCGGGGTTCAGGATCTCGACGCCGGAGGGCAGGTCGATGTCCTTGGCGGTGATGTCACCAGGCCCGGTGACGACCAGCGGCGCCTCGATCTCGGTCGCGTCGGAGTGCATCCGGCACACGACCCCCTTCAGGTTCAGGACGATGTCAGTGACGTCCTCCTTCACGCCGCGAATCGTCGAGAACTCGTGCGCCACGCCCTCGATGCGCACCGAGGTGACTGCCGCGCCGGCCAGAGATGACAGCAACACGCGCCGCAGCGAGTTGCCGAAGGTGTAGCCGAAGCCCCGATCGAGCGGCTCGATCGTGAACGACCCGCGGTTGTCGTCAACACTCTCGGAGGAGATTCGGGGGACTTGGAAGTCGAGCATCAGGGTCCTTAACGTCGTGGGTTCTTGCCGCCGTCTGGGCGGTGTCAGTGCCGCGCCGAGTCAGGAAAACGACCGCGCGACTAGAAGCTTGTCCCTACTTCGAGTACAGCTCGACGATGAGCTGTTCCTGCACAGGAGCCGCGATCTCCCGGCGCTCGGGCTTGCGCAGCACCTTAGCCGTGAGGGAATCGTGGTCTGCCTGTAGCCATGCCGGCACTTGACCGGTGAGCTCGGTGGCGTCGCGAATCACCTGCGTCGCGGTCGAGCGGGGGTGAATCGCGATCACGTCGCCGTCCCGCATCTGGTAGCTCGGGACGTTCACGCGACGGCCGTTGACCGTCCAGTGCCCGTGCAAGATGAGCTGCCGCGCCTGGCGCCTCGAGGCCGCGAAGCCCAGGCGCACGAGCACATTGTCGAACCGGCACTCGAGCATCCGCAGGAGGTTCTCGCCGGTGATGCCCGCCTGGCGCGAAGCCTTCTGGTAGTAGATCCGGAACTGCTTCTCGAGCACGCCGTAGTAGCGCTTGGCCTTCTGCTTCTCGCGCAGCTGCACTCGGTACTCGCTCTGGCGCTGGCGCCCGCGCCCGTGATCACCGGGCGGGTACCCGCGGCGCTCGACGCCGCACTTGTCGGTCAGGCACCGCTCGCCCTTGAGGAACAGCTTCTGTCCCTCGCGGCGGCACTGCTTGCACTGGGCTCCGGTATCACGAGCCATTAGACACGCCTCCGCTTCCGGGGACGGCACCCGTTGTGGGCCTGCGGGGTCACATCCTTGACTCCGGTCACTTCGAGTCCCGCCGCCTGCAAAGACCGAATGGCTGTCTCGCGTCCGGATCCCGGACCCTTGACGAACACTTCGACGCGCTGGAGGCCGTGCTCGATGCCCTTTCGGGCGGCGGCGTCAGCGGTGACCTGAGCGGCGAATGGGGTCGACTTGCGCGAGCCCTTGAAGCCCGCGCCACCCGCCGACTCCCACGCGATGACATTGCCCTCGCGGTCGGTCAACGAGACGATCGTGTTGTTGAACGAAGTCTTGATGTGCGCCTGTCCAATCGGGATGTTCTTGCGGACTCGGCGCCGTCCGCGCTGTGGTCGCCTCGGAGCCGGACTCACTTCTTAGCGGCCTTCTTCTTGCCGGCGACCTGCATCCGCTTCGGGCCCTTACGCGTGCGCGCGTTGGTCTTGGTGTTTTGGCCGTGAACCGGCAGCCCGCGACGGTGGCGAAGCCCGCGGTAGCAGCCGATCTCCTGAAGGCGCTTGACGTTCTGGGAACGCTCGCGCCGCAGGTCGCCCTCGACCGTGAGCTCTTGGTCGATCGCCTCGCGGAGCTTGATGACCTCTTCCTCGGTGAGGTCGCGGACCTTGCGATCGGGCTCGATCCCGAGCTCAGCCAGCAGATGATTCGACGTCGAGCGTCCGATCCCGTAGATGTACGTCAGACCGACCTCAACGCGCTTGTTGAGGGGAATGTTGACGCCAGAGATGCGTGCCATCTCAGCCCTGCCTTTGCTTGTGGCGTGGATTCGGGCAGATCACCAGGACCCGGCCGTTCCGCCGGATGATCTTGCACTTCTCGCACATCGGTTTAACCGAGGGTCGTACTTTCACGGCTCGTTTCGCTCTCGTCGACTGTTTCCAGTAGTTCCCACAGCCCGGCTCTGGAGACCGTTGCAGTCGCCGCTACCGCGCTGTAGAGCGCCTCGCGCGCGCGGAAATCGCGCTCCGAGGGCAACCCGTGATGTTAGCAGGGGTGGCCTCGCTTGCGCCGGCGGGGCTCGGACGCAGCCCGCGGGCCATCTCCCACGTCTATGCGACGCGCGATTGCCGCTCGGCTGACATGCGCGCTGCGGCCGCTTCGTGCCAGGGCGTCAAGATCCGCGGACCCGAGGCCGTGATCGCGATCGTGAACTCGAAGTGCGCCGCCAGCGACCCGTCTTGGGAGTAGATCGCCCAGTGATCGTCCCCGACGCGGACCGCGTGGCGGCCGGCGGTCACCATCGGCTCGACCGCGAGCACCATCCCCTCTTCGAGCAGGATCCCGGTTCCCGGGTCGCCGTAGTTGGGGATCTGCGGGTCCTCGTGCATCTCGCGGCCGATCCCGTGGCCGACGAGCGAGCGGACGATCGACAGGCCGGCGGCTTCGACGTGCTCCTGGATCGCGTGGGACACGTCGCCGAGCCGGTTGCCCACGACGCACTGATCGACCGCGATGAACAGTGACTCCTCGGTGACCCTGAGCAGCTTGGTAGCGACCGGGCTGATCGGGCCAACCGGGAAGGTGCGAGCCGCGTCCGCGACCCAGCCGTCGTACACGACCCCGATGTCGACCGACAGGAGGTCGCCTTTCCCGAGCGCGTACGGGCCCGGGATGCCGTGGACGATCATCTCGTTCGGGGAGGCGCAGATCGATCCCGGGAAGCCGCGGTAACCCTTGAACGCCGGCGTCGCTCCCTGGGAGCGGATGAACTTCTCGGCCGCCTCGTCGAGCTGGCCGGTTGTCACGCCGGGGCGGATCTTGCCCGCCAGCAGGTTCATGGTCTTGACCAGGATGGCGCCGGACGCCGCCATCCGATCGATCTCCTCGGGGGTTTTCTTGATGATCATCACACGTCTTCTTCGAGTCGCAGGGTGGCTATCACAGCTCGAATGTGGTCGTGCACCTCCGCTGGGCCGCGGGTCCCGTCCACACGTCGCAGGATTCCCTTCTGATCGTAGTAGTCGATCACGGGCTCGGTCTGATCGTGGTAGACGTGCAGGCGGTTCTCGACAACATCGGGCAAGTCGTCGTCACGCTGAACCAGACGAGACCCGTCCTGGTCGCACACGTCATCGTGCTTGGGGGGATCGAACTCGACGTGGTAGTTGTGCCCGGACTTGACGCATACGCGCCGGCCGGAGATGCGCCGGACGACCTCCTCGTCGGGGACGTCGATCAGGAGCACGGCGGTGATCCGCCGGCCCATGTGCGAGAGCTGCTTGTCGAGCGCGTCGGCCTGAGGAACGGTTCGCGGGAAGCCGTCCAGGATGAATCCGTCCCGAGCGTCCTCGTGGCCGAGGCGTTCGGCCGCCATCGCGACGATCAGATCGTCGGGAACGAGGTCGCCGGCGTCCATGTACTTCTTTGCCTTCTGGCCGAGCTCGGTGCCTTCCTTGACGTTCGCCCGCAGCATGTCGCCCGTGGCGATGTAGGGCAGCTGGAAATCAGAACGCAGGCGGTCTGCCTGCGTTCCCTTGCCCGCGCCCGGCGGCCCGAACAGGATCAAGTTGAGCTCTGACACAAGGGCACCACTGTATCGGGCGCGAACGCACGAAGTGACCCTCAGAACCGATGCATCAACGCACTCGATCCGAGGACAGGGTTCCAGCGACACACATCGGGCCCGAGTCACTCACCCGCGACTCGGGCCCGATGCTACGGTCGGCGCGAGTGGCGACCCGGCGCCGAGCCGTCCGCGATCATCGCGGCGGTCTCAGCGTTGCCCCCGAGACAGTCGCCAGGCGGCTTGTGTGCCGGCCCCCCTGACGCTGCCAAGGTCGCCACCCGCGTTCCCTACGTCTCCCTGCTTGTGCCCTCGTGATGGGTCCGCGCCCCCACGCGCCCCCGACCCATCCGGGCTGAACAACCGCCCCCACGACGAGTCCGCGCCCCCGTGCGCACCCGACCCATCTGGTACTGCCCCCTGCCCTGAGCCTTTCCCCTGCCGGTACATCGGATCCGCGCCCCCACGCGCCCCTCGATCCGTCCGAACTGCGTCTTCGTGTTCGACATCCGAGTCATTCGATGTGGGTAGCTAACTACAGCCCCGAACGCTTCGCACCAGGGAACGACCCTAGTCTTTCGACCTGGATCTCCCCTAGCTCCTCGGCGCCCGCCGGGCCGGCGCTGCGCGCAGCCTCGATCACCGACGCGAGCTCGACCCAGCCGTGAAACGCCTTTGAATCCCCGGTCCCGTTCGACACGGATCCGCTGATTGGCTCCGAGTCGATGTCGATTGCGAGTTTCAAGTGCGCCGTGCCCCTCTTCACGATCCGAAATATGGCTGCTCAACCCCGATTCCGCACCAGGCAGGTACCCCAGGATTAGGCGTAAGACCAAACGGGGTACAACGCTCTAGATGCCGGTGCGGGAGGCGCACGACAGACGTGGACGGCCCCTGCGCGGACGCGCAGGGCTCCTTGAGCGCGATGATTTGCTCGAGGCGATCGCGGCTGTCCTCGATGCTCTGGAGGACGGGAACGGCCGGGCGCTGCTGCTAGAGGGACACGCCGGGATGGGCAAGACCCGGCTGCACGAGGCGGCGCTCGACGAGGCCAGGAGCCGGGGCGTGCGCGTGCTCCGGGCGGCCGGGGCAGAGCTCGAGCAGAACCTCGCGTTCGGCGTGGCGCGCCAGCTCATCCGGGCCCTGCTGAACGACCTGCCGCCGGCGGGCCGCCGTGCCTTCATGGCCGAGGCGCCCGAACGCGTGCGCTCGCTCGCCGGGGCGCGCGAGGACCTGCTCGATCCCGGCGACACCGGCGACCTCACGATGTCCCACGGTCTGTTCGCGGTGATGGCGGGCGTCGCGGAGACGCGGCCGACGCTGCTGGCGATCGACGACCTGCACTGGTGCGACGTCGCCTCGCTCGAGTTCGTCCTGTACGTCCTTCACCGGCTCGACGAGCTCCCGGTCGCGCTCGTCATGACCCGCCGGCCCGGCGTGGGCGGGGAGTCGGCCGACACGCTCGACCGGATCTCGAGCCACGCGCGCGTCCGGGTTGAGGGGCTGATGCCGCTCGGGACCGAGGCCGTCGACGAGCTCACCCGCGAGGCGATCGGCGAGCGCTCCGACGAGGCGCTCGTCGAGACCTGCGTCGAGGTGACCAGCGGCAACCCCTTCTACCTGCACGAGTTGCTGCTCGCGCTCGCCGACGAGCGGAACCTTCGCGGTGCCGCGCTCACGCGCCGCGCTCGCGCGCTCGCCCCGGACGCCGTCACGCGCTCGCTCCGGGTTCGGGTCGGTCGGCTCGGCCCGGCGGCGGCGGCGCTGGCGCGCGCGGTCGCGATCCTCGGCGACGACGTGCCGCTTCGCCGCGCGGCCGCGCTGGCGGGACTCCCGGTCGATGCGGCCGCGGCCGCGGCGGACGCGCTCGCCGGCGTCGAGATCGTCCTCGCGCGCGAGCCGCTCCGGTTTGTGCACCCGCTCGTCCAGCACGCGATCGAGCAGGACATCCCGCCGTTCGAGCGCGCAAGCCGCCACCTCGATGCGGCGCGGCTCCTGTACGCCGAGGGCGCCGACGTCGAGCGGGTGGCGGCGCATCTGCTGTTGGGCCATTCCGGGGGCGACGAGTGGGTCGTCGAGCAGCTCCGCGCCGCGGCGCGCGAGGCCCGCGCGGCGCAGCCCGCAGTTCGCTATCTCGAGCGCGCGCTCGAGGAGCCGCCGACCGCCGAGCTCCGTCCCGAGGTCTTGGCCGAGCTCGGCGCCGCCGAGGCGGCGCTCGGTCGGCCGGCCGCCGCCAGGCACCTCGCCCAGGCTGCCGCGGGTTCGCCTGACCCGCGCCGGCGCGCCGAGCTCGGGCTCCAGCTGGGCCGGGCGCTCGACGGCCAGGCCCTCCACGAGGAGGCGGCCGCGGCGTACGACGCCGCACTACAGGTGCTCCCGCCCGAGCCCGAGGACCCGGGCGAGCTAGAGCTCCACGACCAGCTCGAGGCCAGCTACTTCTCCTCGGCGTCGATCGTCCCCGACCTCCAGCCGGCCGCGCACGAACGGTCGATCCGAGTGGTTGAGAACGCGGTCAAGGGCCCGCGTACGCAGGGGCAGCGCTTGCTGCTGGCCCAGGCCGCCGTGTACGCGACTACGACCGGCGAGTCGGCGCACAACGTCGTCGAGTTGACCGAACGGGCGTGGGACGGCGGTCGCATGATCGCGCAGGCCGACCCGCAATCGATCGGCTGGAGGCTCGTGCAGGCGTCGTTTCTGTTGAACGGCGAGCTCGAGAGCGCGCTCGAAGTGTCCGACGCGGCGCTCGAGGATGCCCGCCGGCGCGCGGAGCCGCTCGAGTTCGCCACCGCCAGCTACGTCCGCGGGCTGCCGCTGCTCTGGCAGGGACGGGTGACCGACGCGCTCGCCGATCTCGAGCTGGCCCGCGACGCCCGCCGCTACGGCTGGCAGCAGTTCGCGCGCTCGGCGGCAGCGCACTACGCGCTGTGCCTGATCGAGCGCGGTGAGCTCGACCGGGCACAGGACGTGCTCGACGAGGACGGGCGGCTCGACGACCCGCAGGACATCGAGGATGTGCTCCGCCTGTACTCGCTCGCCGAGCTCCGCCTGGCCCAGAGCCGGCCGCGCGACGCGCTCGAGGCGGCGCTGGCCGTCGGCGACATCGGCGAGCGCACGGTCGGCTTCCTCGGCTACTGCCCGTGGCGCGGGGTCGCGGCGCAATCGTTGCTGATGCTCGGCGAGCGAGACCGCGCGCTCGAGATCGCCGGCGAGGCGCTCGCCCGCGCCGAGCGAACCGACGTCCTGCACCTGCGAATCCGCGCCCGTCGCGTGCTTGGCTTGGCCGAGCAGGGGCCGAAGGGCGTGCGCAACCTCCGCGCCGCGGTCCGGCTCGGCGCCGACGCGCCGCCGCGCCTCGAGACGATGCGCGCGCTGGTCGACCTCGGGGCGGCGCTGCGGCGGGAGAACCGCCGCACCGATGCGCGCGGCCCGCTCGAGCGGGCCGCAGACATGGCGCGCCGCGGCGGGGCGGTCGCGCTGTCCGAGCGCGCCCGGATCGAGCTCGCGGCCGCGGGCGCGCGTCCGCGACGCGAGGCGCTCCTCAGCGGGCCGGCGTCGCTGACCCCGTCAGAGCGACGGATCGCGGAGCTCGCCGCCACCGGCCAGAGCAATCGCGAGATCGCCCAGGCGCTGTTCGTGACGCCGAAGACGGTCGAGTATCACCTGCGCAACGCGTACCGCAAGCTCGATATCCAGACGCGGGGCGAGCTGGCGGGCGCGCTTACGTAGGCGAGTAACCGCGTCCGGCTCCGGGCCTCGCTCGCTCCGCTTCTAGTTACCGGGAGACCGCTCCGCTCGCTCGGCTTAGTCCACGGCCCGGCATCCGGCCGGGCCATCGTGTCCGCCCGGGCGAGCCGCCCGGGCTAAGAAGCCTTCGTAGTTCCGCATCATCAGCTGCGCCTCGAGCTGTTTCATCGTGTCGAGTGCCACCCCGATCACGATCAGGATCGAGGTCCCGCCGAAGAAGAAGTTGGCGGAGGTCTGGCTGATGAGGATCGTCGGAAGCGCGGCGACCGCGGCCAGGAACAGCGCGCCCGGGAACGTCAGGCGCGCGAGGATGCGGTCGAGGAACTCGGCCGTGGGCCTACCTGGTCGGACCCCGGGGATGAACCCGCCGTACTTGCGGAGGTTCTCCGCCTGGTCGACCGGGTTGAACGTGACCGCCGTGTAGAAGTACGTGAACACGATGATCAGAAGGCTCTCCCCGACCACGTAATGCCAGCCCTGGGGGCTGAAGAAGTTCTGGAGGTCGGTCCAGAAGTTGTTGCGATTCTGTCCGAGCAGCTGGCCGAGCGTCGGCGGGATCGCCATCATGCTCGCGGCGAAGATCACCGGGATCACGCCGGCCATGTTCACCCGTAGCGGCAGGTACGTCTGTGTGCCTTGCGTCATCCGCCGCCCGATCACGCGTTTGGCGTACTGGATCGGGATCCGGCGCTGCCCCTCCTGGACGAACACGATCGCCGCGACCACGCCGAGCACGATGAACGGCATGATCACCTTGAACACTTGGTCGGGATTCGTCCACCACGAGTGGACGCCGTTCGGGATCCGCGCGACGATGCTGGCGAAGATCATCAGCGAGATCCCGTTGCCGATGCCGCGCTGGGTGATCAGCTCGCCCATCCACATCAGCAGCACGGTCCCCGCCGTCAGCGAGACCACGATCAGGAACACCTTCGCGAGGTTGAAGTTCGGGATCACGGTCACGCCGGCCGACTGCTCGAAGCTTCGGAACAGGAACACGTAGCCGATCGACTGGGCGAACGCGAGACCGACGGTCAGGTAGCGCGTGTACTGCGTGATGCGCGCCTGCCCGACCTCGCCCTCCTTGGAGAGCTTCTCGAGCGAGGGGACGACCACCTGCAGCAGCTGCAGGATGATCGACGCGGTGATGTAGGGCATGATCCCGAGCGCGAAGATCGCGATCCGCCCGAGCCCGCCGCCGGAGAACAGGTTGAGGAATCCGAGGATGCTCGACCCGCCGAAGTTGTTCTGGATCGCCTTGACCGCGCTGGCGTTGATCCCGGGCGCCGGGATGTGCGTGCCGAGCCGGTAGAGCGCGAGGACCCCCGCGGTGAACAGCAGCTTCTTGCGGATCTCGGCAACCCTGAACGAACTCAGGATCGTCGTGATCATGCCGCCTTGGTCTCCTCGACGACCTGGCAGGTCCCGCCCGCGGCCTCGATCCGCTCGCGCGCGGTCTTCGAGAACTGGTGTGCGTGCACGGTCAGCGGCTTGGTCAGCTCACCCTTGGCGAGGATCTTGACCGGGACGCCCTTGCGATTCGCGAGGCCCTTCGCACGCATCGTCTCCAACGTTACCGATGCGCCCGATTCGAACCGAGCCTCCAGGTCGAGCAGGTTGACCGGCTGCGTGTGCGTGCGGAACGGCTCGAACGGCATCGACTTCTTCATGTGCGGGCCGCGCAGCTTGCGCATCCGCATATGAATCGGGTTCTGGCCGCCCTCGAACCGCGCGCGGCGCTTGGCGCCCGAGCGCGAGCCGTAGCCCTTCTGGCCGCGACCCGAGGTCTTGCCGGTGCCGGAGCCCTCGCCACGGCCGACGCGCTTGCGCGCCTTGCGCGAGCCCGGCGCGGGCCGCAGGTTGTGGAGGCCGATGCGATGGGACTGGTGCTGCGGCGGCTTCGCCGGCGCCTCGGCGTCGCGCTTTTCGGTGTCGCGGGTCTCGTCGTCAGCCATTGGCTTCCTCCGAGGAAACCTCGACGAGATGCGACACCTTCGCGATCATCCCGCGGATCTGAGGCGTGTCGGAATGCTCGACGCTCTGGCCGATCCGCCGCAGCCCGAGCGAGCGAAGCGTGTCGATCTGGCGCTGGTCAGACCCGTTGCGCGAGCGGCGCTGCGTGACGACCAGCTTGCTCACGACTCACCGGACTCCCCGTCAGGCACGGGCTCTGCGGCGACCGCCGGCTCTCCATCCTCCGAGGTCGCACCGTTTCCGTTGGCGCTCGACAGCGTCTCGGCGGCGACCGGTTCGGCCTCGGGGGTCGTCAGGCCCAGCACCTGGTTCACGGACAGACCGCGGATCTCCGCAACCTCTTCGGGGGTGCGCAGCGACTGGAGCCCGGCCATCGTCGCCTTGACCAGGTTGATCGGGTTCTGTGAACCCAGCGACTTGGAAAGGATGTCGTGGATGCCGGCGAGCTCGAGCACGGCGCGCACGCCACCGCCGGCGATCACGCCGGTTCCGGGAGCGGCCGGCTTCAGGAACACGCGCCCGGCCCCGAAGATCCCGGTCGTCTGGTGGGTGATCGTCGCGCCGTGCTTGGGCACCCGATACAGGTTCTTCTTGGCCTGCTCGACGCCCTTCTGGATCGCCACCGGGACCTCGTTGGCCTTGCCGTAGCCGATCCCAACCGTATCGCGCTCGTCGCCGACGACGACAAGCGCCGTGAACGAGAAGCGGCGGCCGCCCTTGACGACCTTGGCGACGCGGTTGATCTCGACCACGCGTTCCTGGAGGTCGAGGCCGGCGGAGGAGACTGTTCGATCACGTATCGGCATCAGCAAGCCCAGGGTAGCGACACTAGAACGTCAGCCCGCCCTCGCGGGCACCGTCGGCGAGGGCCTTGATCCGGCCGTGGTACTGGTAACCGCCGCGATCGAACACCGCGGCGTCCACGCCTGCCGCCTTGGCTCGGTCGGCCAGCAGCGCGCCGGCGCGGGTGGCCTGCTCCATCGGGCCGAGGCCGCGCAGGTCTTCCTCGGTCCAGTTGACCGAGGTGATCGTGCGCCTGGCTTCGTCGTCGATGAGCTGGGCGAAGATCCCGCGATTGGAGCGGAACACCGAGATGCGCGGGCGCTCGGCGGTGCCTTGGATCTTGGCCCGGACCCGCCGTCGGCGCCTGAGGCGCTGGGCCGGCTTGGACATGACGGTCATGCGCGCTTACCAACCTTCCTGGCCACGTACTCGCCCTCGTAGCGGATCCCCTTGCCCTTGTAGGGCTCGGGCTTGCGCTGCTTGCGGATCAGCGCGGCGATCTCGCCGACCTGCTGCTTGGACGCGCCCCTGACGGCGATCCGGGTCGGCTGGGGAACTTCGAACTCGATTCCGTCGGGAGCCTTGATCGACACCGGGTGCGAGTAGCCGAGCGCCAGCTCGAGGTCGCGCCCGCGAAGCTGCGCGCGGTAGCCGACGCCCTGGATCTCGAGGCGCTTCTCGAACCCGGCGGTGACGCCGAGCACCATGTTCGCGATGAGCGTGCGAGTCAGTCCGTGGAGCGCGCGATGCTCGCCGCGGTCGGTCGGGCGAGTGACGACGATCTGATCGTCCACCTGCTCGACCTTCATGTCGCGGTTGACGCGTTCTGACAGCTCGCCCTTGGGGCCGTTGACTCGGACGAGCTCGGGCTCGATCGAGACCGTGACTCCGGCCGGTACGGGGATCGGTTGTCTACCGATGCGGGACATCGTCGATACCGGTCTACCAGACCTTCGCCACGACTTCGCCGCCGACGCCGGCGATGCGAGCTTCGTGACCGGTCATGATGCCCCTGGACGTCGAGATGATCGCGGTCCCCATCCCGCCGTCGATGCGCGGGATGTGGGCGTGGTCGACGTACGTGCGCTGGCCGGGGCGCGAGACGCGCTGCAGCCCGGAGATCACCGGCTTGCGTGCCTGCGTGTACTTGAGCGTGACCGTCAGGCGCTGGCCGGGCCGTCCGGGCTCGGGATCGTGGACCTCGTAGGCCTCGATGTACCCCTGCTCTCGGAGGATGCGTGCCACCTCGACCCGCAGCTTCGAGGACGGCATCGTCACGTCGTGATGCTGGGCGTTGGCGGCGTTGCGCAGCCGGGTGAGAAAGTCGGCGATGGGATCGGTCATCGACATCGTGTCCGCCTCCTCACCAGCTCGACTTCGTCATGCCGGGGATGTATCCGTTGTGCGCCAGCTCGCGCAGGCAGATCCGGCACACGCCGAACTTGCGATAGACGGAGCGCGCCCGGCCACAACGACGGCAGCGGGTGTAGCCGCGCGTCTTGTACTTCGGCGTGCGGCGCTGACGGACAACCTGTGAAGTCTTGGCCATGTGTTCCTTTAAGTCTGGGTAGCAGCCGCTCCAGGGCGGCCTTCTCTTGCGAATGGCATCCCGAGCGCCTCGAGGAGCGCGAACGCCTCGTCGTCGCTTTGGGCGGTGGTCGTGATCGTGATGTCCAGGCCGCGGACCTGGTCGACCTCGTCGTAGTCCACCTCGGGAAAGATGATTTGCTCGCGCACGCCCATCGAGTAGTTCCCGCGGCCGTCGAACGAACGCGGGTTCAGCCCGCGGAAGTCGCGGATCCTGGGGATCGCGACCGACATCAGCCGGTCCAGGAACTCATACGAACGAGCCCCGCGCAACGTCACGGCGACGCCGACGGGCATCCCCTCACGGACCTTGAACTGAGCGATCGACTTGCGCGCCCGGCGGACGTTGGGCCGCTGGCCGGTGATCGTGCCGAGCTGCTCACTGGCGGCCTCGAGCATCTTCGAATCCTGCTTGGCGTCGCCGACGCCCATGTTGACCGTGACCTTCACGATCCGCGGCGCGCGCATCGGCGTCGAGTAGCCGAATCGCTCGACCAGCGCCGGCAGGATCTCCTCGTTGTAGCGGGCCTTCAGGCGAGCGGGCGGCATCAGTCGAGCCTCGTTCCGCTGCGCCGCGCGATCCGCAGGCGCTTGCCGTCGTGAACCTCGACCCCGACACGCGTGGGCTTGTTCTCCTTCGGGTCGGCGATCATCACGTTCGACACGTGGATCGGACCCTCGCGCTCGATCACGCCACCAACCTGCTCGGCGCGCTGGGCACCGGCCACCTGCTGGGGGCGCTGGTGGCGCTTGATCATGTTCAGACCCTCGACGTAGATCCGGTCCTTCTTGCGCTCGACGCGCAGGATCTTGCCGCGCTTGCCGCGGTCCTTGCCGCCGATCACGATCACTTCGTCTCCGGCCTTAAGTCGGGCGGGCATGGTCAGAGCACCTCCGGGGCGAGCGAGACGATCTTCATGAAGTTGCGCTCGCGCAACTCGCGCGCGACCGGGCCGAAGATGCGCGTCCCGCGAGGGTTGTTCTGGTTGTCGATCAGGACGGCGGCATTCTCGTCGAAGGCGATGTACGTGCCGTCCTCGCGGCCGTACGACTTCCGGGTGCGCACCACCACGGCGGTCACGACCTCGCCCTTCTTGACCGATCCCTGGGGGCTCGCCTGCTTGACGGTGGCGGTGACGATGTCGCCGACGCCGGCGTAGCGTCGCCGGTGGCCGCCCCGTACGCGGATCACCAGGATCTCCCTGGCGCCCGTGTTGTCGGCCACGCGCAGTCGTGTCTCGTTCTGGATCATCGTGCGACCACTTGGTTCACTCGGCCCGCTCGACGACTTCCACCAACCGCCAGCGCTTGATGCGTGACAGCGGACGGCACTCGCGCACTACCACGGTGTCGCCGATATGGGCGTCGTTCTGCTCGTCGTGCGCGTGAAGCTTGGTCGACGTCCGCACGATCTTCGAGTAGCGACGGTGACGCCGGGCGATGTCGATCCGAACGGTGATCGTCTTGTCGGCCTTGTCCGAGATGACCACGCCCTGGCGCGTCTTCTGCCTGCCGGGGCCGTGCTCGCGCGGTGCCGTCGTCTCCGCGACGGCGCGGCCCTCCCGTGTCTTCTGGCGAGTCCGCGCGCGTTCGACGCGCCGCAGCCCCGCCTTCTTGCGCCGCTCGGCGACGCGGTCGTCGTGGCGTTCCTCGGGCGTCCGCGGCTTGCGCGTAGGGGTCTTCGCCGCCTTGCCGGCGCGGGCGCGGCGGCGTCGCTCCTTGGGCGCGACGACCTCCTGCGGCTCGCTCGGGGTCGCTGCCTGCGCGTCGGGCGCGCGCGACTCCTGGGCCGGCGCGTCCGTCGTCTGTTCAGGCTCGTTGTTCTCGGTTTCGGTCATCAGTTTTCGTTTCTCAGTTCTCGTTCGCGCTGGATCGTCAGCGCCCGTGCGATCTCCCGCTTGGCCCGCTTCAGGCTCGAGGTGTTCTCGAGCTCGGACGTGGCGTGCTGGAAGCGCAGCCCGAACAGCTCACGGCGCGCGGTCCGGACATGGTCACGCAACTCGCCGTCGGTGAGGTCCCGGACGTCGGAAGCTCTCATTTCACGCGTCCTCTCGCATCACGAATTTCGTCCGGACCGACAGCTTGTGGCCGGCGAGCCGCATCGCCTCGCGCGCCAGCGGCTCGGGCACTCCCGCCAGTTCGAACATCACGCGCCCGGGCTTGACCACGGCAACCCAACCCTCGGGCGAGCCCTTGCCGGACCCCATGCGGGTCTCGGCGGGCTTCTTCGTGAACGACTTGTCGGGATACACGTTGATCCACACCTTGCCGCCGCGCTTGATCTTGCGGGTCATCGCGATACGCGCGGCCTCGATCTGGCGATTGGTCAGCCAGCCGGCGTCGAGCGCCTTCAGGCCATACTCGCCGAACTGGACCTTGGTCTGCCCGCGGGATAGCCCGCGCCGACGTCCGCGATGCACCTTGCGGTGCTTGACACGCTTGGGAGCGAGCATCAGCTACCGCCCGCCTCCGGAGCTCTGGCGGTCGCCACCGCCACCCCCGCCGGGACCACGACCACCGCCCCCGGGGCCGCCCGGACCGCGTCCGCCGCCCGGACCACCGGATCCACCGGGACCGCGACCGCCGCCGCCGCCACCACCGCCACGGCTGCCGCCGGGACCGCCGGGACCGCCGGGACCACGACCACCGCCGCCGGGACCGCGACCGCCGCCGGGACCGCCCGGACCGCCGGGACCGCCACCGCGACCACCGCCGCCTCGACCGCCGCCACCGCCGCCCGGACCGCCACCGCGACCACCGCCGCCACGACCACCGCCGCCGGGGCCACCCGGACCGCGTCCGCCGCCCGGACCACCGGATCCACCGGGACCGCCACGACCGCCCGGACCACCTGACCCACCGGGACCGCCACGACCACCCGGACCGCCGCCACGGCCACCGCCGCCGCGGCCACCGCCGCCACCGCCGCCGCCACGACCGTCGCGACCGCCGCGCCGGCCGTCGCGCTCGGGCGCCTGGGGCGCCGGCTCGTCCATGATCGTCAGGTCGGCGCCGGTGTAGCCCTCGGGCATGATCTCGCCCTTGTTGATCCAGCACTTCACGCCGATCCGCCCAAACGTCGTGCGGGCCTCGTGGAAGCCATAGTCGATGTCGGCGCGAAGCGTGTGCAGGGGCACGCGGCCGTCGGAGTAGCCCTCGGTGCGCGCCATCTCCGCGCCGCCGAGGCGCCCGGAGACCTGCACCTTCACGCCCTTGGCGCCAGACCGCATCGCACTCGTCAGCGCGCGCTTCATCGCGCGCCGGAACGCGACCCGGTTCTGGAGCTGCTCGGCGATCGACTGCGCGACGAGGCGCGCGTCGAGCTCAGGCCGCTTGATCTCGAGGATGTTCACCTTGACCTGCTTGCCGGTGATCCGGTGTAGATCGCGACGCAGCTGGTCCACCTCCGAGCCCGACTTGCCGATCACGATGCCGGGCCGGGCCGTGTGGATGTTGACCTCGACCTCGTTCTGGTTCTTGCGGATCGTGATGTCCGACAGGCCGGCGTGCGACAGCCGCCCGACGATGTGCTTGCGGATCTGCGTGTCCTCGTCGAGGAAGTCAGCGAACTGGCGCTCGTTGAACCAGTTCGACTTCCAGTCGTGGATGTAACCCACGCGGAGACCCTCTGGATGAACTTTTTGACCCATATCTAGTGACTAATCCTTCGGCGTGAGCAAGATCGTGAGATGGCTGGTGCGCTTGCGGATCCGCGTCGCCCGGCCCATTGCGCGCGGCCGGAAGCGCCTGATCGTCGGACCCTCGTCGGCGTGGACCGCCTTGACGTAGAGATCCTCGCCCACGAGCTCGTGGTTGTTCTCAGCGTTGGCCACGGCCGACTCGAGCAACTTGCTCCAGTCGCGCGCGACCGCACGCGAGGTGTGAGCGAGGATAGCTCGCGCTTCCACAACGCTCTTTCCGCGGATGTGGTCGCACACCAGACGCGCCTTCCGCGCGGACGAGCGCACGTACTTGGCCTGCGCCCGAACGACCACATCCCGCCGCTCAGCGCTTCCTCTCCGGCGGCGAGGTGCGGGTGCCGGCGCGGCCGCCGGCTTCTCTTCGGGCTCGGCTTCCCCACCGCCGCGACGGCGGCGCCGGCGACGCGACGGGGCAGGCGCCTCGGCCTCAGCCTCGTCCTCGATCGGCTCGAGGTCCGCCAGCGCTTCCTCGTCGGCCTCTTCCTCGGCCTCCGCCACCGCGTCGTCCTCGCCCTCGGCCTCAGCATCGGCCTCGAGCATCACGTCCGCCGCGGCCTCCTCAGCTTCCACATCTTCCGGCGTCTCGTCGACCTCGTCAGCGGCCTCCTCGTCGGCGTCAGCTTCGGCCTCGGCCGCGACCTCTGTCGGCTCGGGCTTCTTGCGGGAACGCCGGCGGCGCTTGGGTGCGTCCTCGGCCTGCGGCGCCTCCTCGGCGTCAGTGGCCTCGGGCTCGGTCTCCGGAGTCTCTGGCGTGTCTTCCGGGCTCATCGCCTCTTACCGGTTCCAGCGTGTCCGCGGTACAGGCGCGTCGGCGCGAACTCGCCAAGCTTGTGTCCGACCATCGACTCGGTGACGAACACCGGCACGTGCTTGCGCCCGTCGTGCACGGCGATCGTGTGACCGACCATCTCCGGGAAGATCGTCGAAGCGCGCGACCAGGTGCGGAGCATGCGCTTCTCGCCCGAGGTGTTCATCGCCTCGATCCGGGTCATAAGCCGCTCCTCGACGAACGGCCCCTTCTTGCTCGAGCGGCTCATCGTTTCTTACCTCTCCTCCGTCCGCGCACGATGTACTTGTCTGAAGCCTTGCCCTTCTGCCGCGTGCGATACCCGAGCGTCGGCACGCCCCACGGGGTGACGGGATGGCGACCGGGTGTGGTCGAGCCCTCGCCACCGCCGTGCGGGTGGTCGACCGGGTTCATGGCGGTGCCGCGGGTCTGCGGGCGCACGCCCATGTGGCGCTTGCGCCCGGCCTTTCCGATCGTCACGTTCTGGTGGTCGGTGTTGCCGATCGTTCCGACGGTCGCGCGGCACTCGGCGCGGACCATCCGCATCTCGCCGGAGGGCAAACGGAGTGTCACGTAGTCGCCGTCCTTGGCCAGCAACTGCACGCTGGCGCCGGCCGCGCGCGCCATCTGGCCGCCGCGACCCGGCGTCAGCTCGACGTTGTGGACCACGGTGCCGGCGGGCATGTTCGCGAGCGGCAGGCTGTTGCCGACGCGGATCTCGGCGGCCGGCCCCGACTGCACGGTCATGCCCACGCGCAGCCGCTGCGGGGCGAGGATGTAGCGCTTCTCGCCGTCGGCGTAATGCAGCAGCGCGATGTAGGCCGACCGGTTCGGGTCGTACTCGATGTGCGCGACCTTCGCCGGCACGCCGTCCTTGCGCCGCTTGAAGTCGATCTTCCGGTACAGACGCTTGGCGCCGCCGCCACGGTGGCGCGCCGTCTTGCGGCCGTTCGAGTTGCGCCCACCGGACTTCTTGAGCCCCTCGACGAGCGACTTCTCGGGTGAGGTCCGGGTGATCTCGGCGAAGTCGGGATACGTGACGAACCGGCGCCCGGCTGAAGTTGGCTTCGGCTTACGAATCGGCATTACTCACCGGCCTCCAGTCCGCCGAAGATCGGAATCGTCTGCCCCTCGCGTACCTGGACGATCGCCTTCTTCCACTGGCGGGTGCGCCCCTTGGTCTGCCCGCGGCGCTTGGGCTTTGAGTGCACGTTCGCCGTACGGACCTCGAGCACGTTGACCTCGAACAGCAGCTCGATCGCCTGGCGGATCTGCGTCTTGTGAGCCTTGTCGTGAACGCGGAACGTGTACTTGCCGGCCTCGGCGAGCGCGAACGTCTTCTCGGACAGCACCGGGCGGATGATCACCTGCGTGGGCTCCATCAGGCGGCCTCCTCCTCGTGTTCGCCGGCCGACGCCGATCCCGAGGCACGCGCGACAAGCGACTCCATCGCCGCCTGCGACACGAGCAAGGACGCAGCCCCGACGAGATCGGCGACGCCGGTGTCCTCGACCGGGATCGACTGGGCGTTAGAAAGGTTTCGGAATGACTTGCCGGCGGCGGCCTCGGACTCGGTCAGCACCACCAGCGTCGGCGCGGTGGCGCCCCAGTCGGCGAGAAGATCCGCCGCCTTCGCGGTCGAAGGCTCGGAAAACGTCGCCGCGTCGAACACCGCGATCGACTCGCGACCGGCGTGGAGCGACAGCGCGCTGCGCAGCGCGGCGCGGCGGGCCTTGCGATTGACCTTGACCGTGTAGTGCCGCGGGCTGGGTCCGAACACCGTGCCACCGCCCGTCCACAGCGGCGAGCGCGACGAGCCGGCGCGGGCACGACCCGTGCCCTTCTGCCGCCAGGGCTTGGCGCCGCCGCCGGACACCTCGCCGCGCGTCTTGGTCGCCGCGGTGCCGTGCCGGCGCGCGTTCAACTCGGCGCGCACCGTCTCGTGGACGAGCGGCATGTTGAACGACGCCTCGAACGCGACCGGATCGAGCGTGAAGCTTCCGCCGCCGAGCACCGGTGCACTAGCCATCGGTCCGCACCTCCACGGTTCCGCCCCGCGGCCCGGGGACGGCGCCGCGGATCAGCAACAGGTTCTGGCCCGGAATGATCTCGACCACCGTCAGGCCGCGCTGGGTCACGCGCCCGCCGCCCATCCGGCCGGGACCGCGTATCCCCTTGAACACGCGCGACGGCGTCGCCGAGGCACCGATCGAGCCCGGCGCGCGAACGTTGTGCGAGCCGTGCGACTTAGGTCCGCTGCTGAAGTTGTGGCGCTTGATCGTCCCCTGGAAGCCCTTGCCCTTGGTCTTACCCGAGACCTTGATCTTGTCCCCCACCTCGAACGCCTCGACGGTCACGGTCTGACCGACGAGCAGCTCGCCCGCCTCGTCGCGGAACTCCGTGAGGTGGCGGTGAGCCGACGCGTCTGCCTTCTTCAAATGGCCGAGCTCGGGCTTGGTGATCGACTTCTCCTTGCACTGGCCGAACGCGAGCTGGACGGCCTCGTAGCCGTCACGCTCGACCGTGCGGATCGCGGTGACCGGACATGGGCCGGCCTCGAGCACGGTGACGCGCTCGACGCGGCCGTCGTCGAGGAACCGCTGCGTCATCCCGAGCTTCTTGGCGAGAATCGCGGCCATCGTGATTCAGGACGCGAGGCGGATCTCGATATCCACGCCGGCCGGAAGATGGTCGAGGCGCTGGAGCGAGTCGACGGTCTTCGGGGTGGGCTGGTGGATGTCGATCAGCCGCTTGTGCGTGCGGATCTCGAAGTGCTCACGCGAGTCCTTGTCCTTAAAGGGCGAGCGAATCACGCAGTACACGTTCTTCTCGGTCGGGAGCGGCACGGGACCGGAGACGGTCGCGCCGGTGCGCGTGGCCGTCTCGACGATCTCCTTGGCCGCCGTCTCGATCGCCGTGTGGTCGTAGGACTTCAGGCGAATTCGGATCTTGTTCTGGGCAATCGTTGCCAACGCTTTTTATCTCTGTCTTCTCAGTGTTGAGGGCGAGCCCCGGGCTTCGGGGCCCGCCCATGAATGTCGTATCTGTCAAAAAAAGAGGCGGCGGGCCACTGGCCGCGCCGCCTCGTCAACTATTGAATTACTTCGGCGACGACCCCCGAGCCGACCGTGCGGCCGCCCTCGCGGATCGCGAACCGCAGACCCTGGTCCATGGCGATCGGCTGGATCAGCTCGATCTCCATCTGGACGTTGTCTCCGGGCATGACCATCTCGGTGCCCTCGGGCAGCCTCGCCACGCCGGTGACGTCGGTTGTGCGGAAATAGAACTGCGGCCGATAGCCCGTGAAGAACGGCGTGTGACGACCACCCTCCTCCTTCTTCAGGACGTAGACCTCGGCATTGAACTTTGTGTGCGGCGTGATCGAGCCCGGCTTGCAGAGAACCTGCCCGCGCTCGATGTCGTCCCGCTTGGTGCCGCGAAGCAGGCACCCGACGTTGTCTCCCGCCTGACCCTGGTCGAGGATCTTCTTGAACATCTCGACGCCCGTCACCACGGTGTTGGTCGTCGCCTTGATGCCCACGATCTCGACGGTCTCGCCGGTCTTGACGATGCCCTGCTCCACCCGGCCAGTCGCGACGGTGCCGCGACCCGTGATGGAGAAGACATCCTCGACCGGCATCAGGAACGGCTTGTCGAGGTCGCGCACGGGCTCCGGAATATAGGTGTCCAGCGCCTCGGCGAGCTCGAGGATCTTGGCCTCGTACTCCTCGTCACCCTCGAGCGCCTTGAGCGCCGAGCCGATGACGAACGGAATGTCGTCGCCGGGGAACTCGTACTCGGAGAGCAGGTCGCGGATCTCAACCTCGACGAGCTCGAGGAGCTCGGGGTCGTCGACCATGTCGGCCTTATTGAGGAACACGACGATGTAGGGAACGCCGACCTGACGGGCGAGCAGGATGTGCTCGCGCGTCTGCGGCATCGCGCCGTCCGCCGCCGAGACCACCAGGATCGCGCCGTCCATCTGCGCGGCGCCGGTGATCATGTTCTTGACGTAGTCGGCGTGTCCGGGACAGTCGACGTGCGCGTAATGCCGGTTGGGAGTCTGGTACTCGACGTGAGAGGTCGCGATCGTGATGCCGCGCGCCTTCTCTTCCGGAGCGTTATCGATCGATTCGAACGACCGAACCTCCGTGCCACCGTACTTCTCGTTGAGCACCTTGGTGATGGCTGCCGTCAGCGTCGTCTTGCCGTGGTCGATGTGACCGATCGTGCCGACGTTGACGTGGGGCTTATCCCGCTCGAACTTGGCTTTCGCCACTTTGCTTTCGCTCCTTCTATTTCTGTAGTGGTGTCCGTCTAAGGACGAACCTATTCAGGATATAAAGATTTCTCGGACCGGTGCGGCTACGCCGCTTCCTGGTCCCCGCCGATCTTGTCGGCGATGTTGGGCGGCACTTCCTCGTACCGGTCGAACTGCATCGTGTACGTCGCGCGGCCCTGGGTGTTGGATCGCACGTCGGTGGCGTACCCGAACATCTCCGCGAGCGGCACGTAAGCGTTGATGACCTGCGCGTTGCCGCGCTGCTCCATCCCGTTGACGTGGCCGCGGCGCCGGTTCAGATCGCCGATCACGTCGCCCATGAACTCCTCGGGCGTCACGACCTCGACCGCGAAGATCGGCTCGAGCAGGATCGGCTTGGCGCGCGACACCGCCGCCTTCAGCGCCAGCGACCCGGCGACCTTGAACGCCAACTCCGAGGAGTCGGTGTCGTGGTACTTGCCGTCGGTCAGCGTCACGCGGACGTCCACCATCGGGTAGCCCGCGCGCGGCCCGTTCTCGAGGGCCTCCTCGACGCCCTTCTCGACCGCCGGGATGAACTCGGTCGGGATCGACCCGCCCTTGACCTTGTTGACGAAGTCGAATCCCTCGCCGGGCGCCGGCTCGACGTCGACGTAGACGATCCCGTACTGGCCCGCGCCACCGGTCTGCCGGACGAACCGGCCCTCGACCTTCTGCGCGGTGCCCTTGATCGTCTCGCGGTAGGAGACCTGTGGGCGGCCGACGTTGGCGTCGACCTTGTACTCGCGCAGCATCCGGTCGACCAGCACCTCGAGGTGAAGCTCGCCCATGCCGGAGATCTCGGTCTGACCGGTTTCCTCGTTGGTGCGGACCTGGAACGTCGGGTCCTCCTCGGCCAGGCGCGCCAGCGCCGTCGACATCTTCTCCTGGTCGGCCTTGGTCTTCGGCTCGATCGCGACCTTGATCACGGGCTCGGGGAACACGATCGTCTCGAGCTTGATCGGCTTGTCTGGCGCGGCCAGTGTGTCGCCCGTCACGACCTGCTTAATCCCGACCGCCGCGGCGATGTCGCCGGCGAAGACCTCCTTGACCTCCTCACGCTCGTTGGCGTGCATCATCAGGATGCGCCCGATGCGCTCGGTCCGACCGGTGTTGACGTTGAGGATGCGCGCGCCGGCGTCGAGCTGACCGGAGTAGATGCGGAAGTATGTGAGCTTGCCGACGTAGGGGTCAGCCATGATCTTGAATGCCAGCGCTGCGAACGGCTCGCTGTCGTCGGCATGGCGGACCGCCGGCTGCTCGTCGCCGTTACTCGAGCCCTTAGCCGGCTCTACGCCTTCGACCGCCGGCACGTCGAGCGGGCTCGGCAGGTAGTCGATCACCGCGTCGAGCAGGACCTGGACGCCCTTGTTCTTGAAGCTCGAGCCGCACAGCACCGGGGTGATCTGGATCGCCAGCGTGGCCTGGCGGATCGCCTGCTTGAGGCGCTCGGGCGAGATCTCCTGCTCCTCGAGGATCATCTCGACGAGCTCGTCATCGTAGTGGGAGACCTCGTCCAGTAGGTGCTCCCGCGCGGCCGCGGCCTCATCGGCCAGCTCCGCGGGAATGTCGATGATGTCCTGCTCCTTGCCGAGCTCGTCCTTGTAAACGATCGCCTTCATCCCGATCAGGTCGATGATCCCGCGGAAGTCGGCTTCGGCGCCGATCGGCAGCTGGACCGGCACCGGGTTGGCTCCGAGTCGGTCCACCATCGTCTGCACGCCGCGGTGGAAGTCGGCGCCGATGCGGTCCATCTTGTTGATGTATGCGATCCGCGGGACGCGGTACTTGTCCGCCTGGCGCCACACGGTCTCGGACTGCGGCTCGACGCCGGCGACCGAGTCGAACAGGGCGATCGCGCCATCGAGCACGCGCAGCGAGCGCTCCACCTCGACGGTGAAGTCGACGTGACCGGGCGTGTCGATGATGTTGATCCGATGGCCCTTCCACTCGGCCGTCGTGGCCGCGGAGGTGATCGTGATCCCCCGCTCCTGCTCCTGCGCCATCCAGTCCATGACGGCGGCGCCCTCGTGAACCTCCCCCATCTTGTAGGTCCGGCCTGTGTAATACAGGATGCGCTCAGTCGTCGTCGTTTTACCGGCGTCGATGTGGGCCATGATCCCGATGTTGCGAATCTTGTTCAGAGGGAATGTACGAGGCATGAGTGTCTGTTATTCGGAGCGAGGATTTCTGAGCCGCTTGAGACCAAATTGCACCGATTTTCCCCGCGAAAGCTGCGGACATGAAAAAGGGCCCATCGGGCCCATTCACTACGCACCTGGCGGGAAGGGGCGGGTGTCTATCTGGCGGACGACTCCATTACAGGGAACCTGCGAGCCCGGGAGCAAGCGCACGTGAGCGCAACACCCGAGGCAAACAGCGAATATAGCAGAGGTTCTGCGGCGTTCGAGCGCCTGCTCGTGCGTGGTGAGAGGGTCCGTTCAGAGCCTCCGAGCGACCCCTCCGAGCCCCGACAAAACCCCCGCTCAGCGCCCAGTATCGCGACCCTGCTGATCGTGCTCGCGGCGTCGCTCGGCGCCCTCCTGGTCCTCGTCGCGCAGTTCACCGCGCTGTATCACGTGCACTCGCCGACGAGTTCGGCCGCGATCAAGACCGTCGCCACCGGCTCCAACCACGCCTGGGCGCCGATCCCGCTCGCGCTGCTCGCCGGCGTACTCGCGTACGCGGTGTACCGGCACGAGAACCGCGCCGCGCTCGCCGCGCTCGCGTTGATCGGCGTGGTCGTCCTGCTGATCGCATTGCTCGGCGATCTCCCCGACGCCCACGCCACGGGTCTGGTCGGATCGGGCGCGTCGCAGTACGTCGAGGGGACCTCCACGCCGAGCGCCGGCCTGTACATGGAGACGCTCGGCGCGATCCTGCTCCTACTCAGCGGCGGGGCGGGCCTGCTGCTGCTGGGGCTCCCAAAACCGACTAAGCCTTAAGAAGCCTCTCATGGATCGGCCCCTCAGGCGGGCCTCATGGTCGGCATCCTGACATTGCAGGATGAGTGTTGCGAGCCTTCCGGAATCCGTCGTTACTCTTGGAAAACGCGAGGGTTGTCTCACTGCAGCCCCCGGTCCCGTGTGGTGGGCAGCCCTCGCCTAGTTTCGGTGGCGCCCCTTCTGGGGCCCGGCGCTTGAGTGTTGGTCAGCGAAATCTGACCGCGCTCCACGCGAGGGCCCCGGAAGGGGCATCCACCTACGCAGCCTGGCTCCGCTGCCGCCCCTCCCGGGGGCCGGCGCTTGAGTCTCCGCCAGCGCCGCGCGCCGCGCTTCACGCGAGGCCCCCGGAGAGGGGCATGCAGCTACGCAGCCAAACCCGCGACCAGGCTGCGCTTCTAGCTGTTAGCGAGCCCAGCGGGTCGAACGCCGGCGCCGGCGCAGGTGGATACCCCTTTTGGGCGCCTCGCGTGAAGCGCGATCAACCTACGCCAACGACACACTCAAGCGCCGGCGCCCAACAGGGGTGCCACCGGAGCCGGCCGGCCTTACCACCGATAGTGGGCGAAGGCCTTGTTCGCTTGGGCCATGCGGTAGATGTCGTCCTTGCGCTTGTACGCGCCGCCCTGCTGCTGCGCGGCGTCGAGCAGTTCATTCGCGAGGCGTTGCGACATCGTCTTCTCTCGGCGCGCGCGGGCGAACTGCACGAGCCAGCGCACGGCGAGCGTGCGGGAACGACGCGCCGGCACCTCGACGGGAACCTGGTAGGTGGCGCCACCGACGCGGCGCGAGCGCACCTCGAGCACCGGCGTCAAAGCTTTGATCCCGGCCTCGAGCTGCTCGACCGGGTTCTTGCCCGTCCGCTCGCCCAGGATCGCGAGCGCGTCGTAGACGATCTGCTCGGCGACGGACTTCTTGCCGTCCAGCATGACCTTGTTGATCACCTGCTGGACGAGACGATTGCGGTGGACGGGGTCGGGCTCGACCGGCCGGACCTGGGCTGCTGCGCGACGCGGCACTACTTGGCCTTCACGCCGTACTGCGAGCGCGCCTTCTTGCGGTCGCTCACGCCGGCGGCGTCAAGCGTTCCGCGAATCACCTTGTACCGGAAGCCCGGCAGGTCCTTGACGCGACCGCCGCGAACCAGCACCACCGAGTGCTCCTGGAGGTTGTGGCCCTCGCCGGGGATGTAAGCCCCGACTTCCATGCCGTTCGTCAGCCGCACACGCGCGACCTTGCGGAGCGCCGAGTTCGGCTTCTTCGGCGTCGTCGTGTACACGCGCGTGCACACGCCACGTCGCTGCGGGGCGGCGACCTTCTTCTTCCGGCCCTTGCCGGACTTGAGGCCCGGCGTCGCGAGCTTCTTCTTTGCGGGCGTACGGCCCTTGCGTATCAATTGGCTGGTAGTCGGCATGCGGACGGGAGCGTAGCAGGGGCGAAATTTGGCGCTGTGTCGATCGTGTGGCGGCGCGAGTCCCAGCCAGGGCCGCTTCCTAGTTGGTCCCTAGGCCGCCACCCCGAGCGCGTCGTCGACCGACACGGCCGGCACCCCGACGGCTTCGGCCACGGGCGCGTACGTCACCTGACCGCCGGCCACGTTCACGCCGAGCTTCAGCCCGGGGCTCTCGGCGATCGCGGCCGCGACGCCCGAAGTAGCCAGATGCAGGACGTACGGGATCGTGGCGTTGGTCAGCGCGTACGTCGAGGTGATCGGGACCGCGCCGGGCATGTTCGTCACGCAGTAGTGGGTGATCCCGTCGACCTCGTACGTCGGGTCCGAGTGGGTGGTCGGGCGCGAGGTCTCAAAGCAGCCGCCCTGGTCGATCGAGACGTCGACCAGCACCGCCTGGTGCTTCATCAGCCCGAGTTGGGCGCGAGTGATCACGTGCGGCGCGCGAGCGCCGTGCACCAGCACCGCGCCGATCACGAGGTCCATGTAGGGGAGGCGCTGCTCGATCTCCAGGGTCGACGCGAAGCACGTGTCCGCCCGCCCGCCGAACGCGACATCGAGGTCACGCAGCCGGTCGATGTTGCGGTCGTAGACGTAGACCGTGGCCTCCATCCCGACTGCGATGAACGCCGCGTTCATCCCGACCACGCCGCCACCGATGATCATCACGTTGGCCGCCGCCACGCCCGGCACGCCACCAAGCAGGATCCCCCGCCCGCCAAGCGGCTTCTCGAGCATGAACGCGCCAGCCTGCGTGGCGATCTTGCCGGCGACCTCGGACATCGGCGCGAGCAGCGGCAGCCGGCCGCGCGAGTCCTCGACGGTCTCGTACGCGATGCACGTCGCGCCTGACTCCATAAGCCCACGCGTCAACGACTCGTCGGCCGCCAGATGGAGGTACGTGAACAGGACATGCCGAGGCTCCAGCCGCGAGACCTCCTGCGGCTGGGGCTCCTTGACCTTGACGATCAGCGTCGCCTCCGCGAACACCGCATCAGCGTCGGGAACGATCGTCGCGCCCTGCTCCTTGTACCCCTCGTCGGTGATCGCCGACCCGAGGCCCGCGCCGCTCTGCACGAACACGTCGTGGCCGGCGTCCACAAGCTCGCGCACGCCCGCCGGCGTCAGCGCGACCCGGTACTCGTCCGACTTGACCTCTGTTGGAACCCCGACTCTCACGCTAGAACCGCCTTCCGGTTAGTAATCACTCGACCTCAGCTCACCAGCTGCCGGCCCCGTAGCGCCAGCCAGAACTCGATCCGATCTCGGGCCGTCCCGAGGTTCCGGCCCGTCAGCTCCTCGACCCGGCGGATTCGATACCGCAGGGTGTGGCGGTGGCAGTACAGCCGCCGGGCCGCCCGCTCCCACTGCCCGTTCTCCTCGATGAACGCCTCGAGTGAGCGCATCAGCTCCCCGCCGTACGGACCCTCGCTCGCCTCGATCGGCCCAAGAATCGAGTCGCAGAACAGCCGCAGCGCCTCGTCGTCCTGGAGCGACAGCAGCAGCTGGAACGACCCGAGGTCCTTGTAGGTCGCCACGCGAGGGTGCTCCCGCACTGCCGGCGCCGACCCGTTGCTGTTGACGATCGGGGCGGCCTCCCCCAACGCGAGCGCCTCCAACGCGCATCGCGCCTCGTGGAAGCTTCGCCGCGCATCGCCGGCGGGCATCGCCCGCCCGATCCCGACGCGGACCTCGCCCGCGAGCTCCGCGCCGGTCGCCGCCGCGACCCGATCGCCGAGCGCGAATAGCTCCTCGTCGTCTCCGCCCCGGACCAGCGCGCACGCCAGCGTCCCGACCGACGCCACCAGCGCCGGCGCCGCGTCCTCGCGGAGCGCCCCCCATAGCGCGGCCTCGGCGGACACACCGGATCCGCGCCCCTCACCGACCCATTTGAGAACGACCGCCGCCACGCGGTCCGAGAGGCCGAACGGCGCGAGCCGGCGAGCCAGCTCGGGTCCGGTCAGATCGCCGCGGACGATCGCGTCGAGCACATCGCCGGCGAGGCGGCGCTCGGTGTCGCCCGCCACACGCGAGCGCAGCAGCTCGAGCGCGACGATCGTCACCGCCTGATGCAAGGTCAGCCGGTCGAAGTCGGACAGCGGCCCGGCGTCCTTGATCGCCACCAGCCACGCCTCGGGCGCCCGACCCGGTCCGCCCGACCCCGACCCGGACACGGGCCGCGGCGTGCCGTCGGCGGCGACCGGCAGCGCGATTCCCTGGTTGCCGTCGACCAGCGACGGCATGAACGCCCGCGCCTCGCGCCGGCGGGCCCGCTCGTGCACCTCCTCGCGCAGGGCCTCGAGCACCTCGGGCTCGAGCGTGCGCCGGAACGCGTGCTGCTGGAGCGGCTCGCCGCGGGCGTCGAACACGACCACGGCCGCCCCGATCAGCGTGGCCAGCGCACCGACGAGCGCCTCGAGCCCCCGCTCCGAGAGCACGATCCGCTCCAACCGCTCCTGGGCGGCCAGCGCCCGCCGGAGCACCGCGTACTGCTCGTTGACCAGCTGCGTGAACGCCGCCTCGGTGACCGCGATGAACGGCACCTCGTACGGGACCTCGAACACCGGGAACTCCCGCTCCTCCGCCACCTCGAGCAGCGGCGCCGGGATCGCCGCGTGCTTGAACCCGGTCCCGAACCCGAGACCGGCGAGGTGGTGGTCGGCCAGGCGCGCCGCGTACTCCCGCTGCTGCTCCTCGGTGTCCAGTTGCATCCCCGTCGTCAGCAGCAGCTCACCGCCCGACAGCCACGGCGTCGGATCGAGCAGCTCGGAGATGTGGACCCATCTGACCGGCAGATGCAGGCCGCGCTCCCCCGCGAGCAGACGAACGTCGAGGTCTCGGAGCAGGTCCCTGACGGTCAGCATCTGGAGCTAGGACACCCCCTCGCGAATGTGGACGTGGGTCGACCCGCCGGACTGGATCTGCATCCGCTCGCCGGCCTCGGCCAGCACTCCGCGCAGGATGTCCTCGATCTCCGCGAACTGCTCCGGCCCCGCGATCAGCGGCGGCGACAGCTGAATCACCGGATCGCCGCGATCGTCCGCGCGGCAGATCAGCCCGCGACGGTAGAGCTCGACCGACAGGAACCCGCGCAGCAGCGTCTCGCACTCCTCGTCGTTGAACGTCTCCTTGGTCTTCTGATCCTTGACCAGCTCGATCGCGTGGAAGTACCCAGTGCCTCGAATGTCCCCGACGATCGGGAGGTCACGCAGCGACTCGAGCATCGACCGGAACGCGCCCTCGTTCGAGCGCACGTGCTCGAGGATGCCCTCGCGCTCGAACACGTCGAGGTTCGCCAACGCGATCGCCGAGCACACCGGATGCCCCGCGAACGTGAACCCGTGCGTGAAGCTGTGTGTGCCGCTCAGGAACGGCTCAGCGATGCGGTCCGAGGCGATCATGGCGCCCATCGGCGCGTACGCGCTCGTGATGCCCTTGGCGGTCGTGATGATGTCCGGCTGGTAGCCGTACTTGTGCGAGCCGAACCACTCGCCGAGGCGGCCCCAGGCGCAGATCACCTCGTCCGAGATCAGCAGCACGTTGTACTCGTCGCAGATCTCGCGCACGCGCGCGAAATAGCCGTCGGGCGGGGTGAAGCAGCCGCCGCCGTTCTGCACCGGCTCGAGGATCACCGCCGCGACCGTGTCCGGGCCCTCGAACTCGATCTTCTCAGCGATCGACTCCGCAAACCAGGCCTCGCTGATGCCCGGGGGCAGACGGTAGGTGTTCGTGTTCGGGACATGATGGTCGCCGGGCGTCAGCGGCTCGAACGGCTCGCGCAGGCTGGTGATCGCCGTCGCCGACAGCGCGCCGAGGCTGGTCCCGTGGTAGGCGACCTCGCGCGAGATCAACTTGGTCTTGTTCGGGCTGCCGGTGACCTTGTGGTACTGGCGCGCGAGCTTGTAGGCGGATTCGACCGCTTCTGAGCCGCCGCTCGTGAAGAACACCCGATTCAGGTCCCCAGGCGCCAGCGACGCGATCCGCGCGGCCAGCTCGATCGCCGGCGGATGCGCGTAGGACCAGTTCGTGAAGAACCCAAGCTCCTTGGCCTGGTCGGCGCCGGCCTGGACGACGTCCGCCCGGCCGTGCCCGATGTTCACGCAGAACAGCGCCGACAGCGCGTCCAGGTAGCGCTTGCCGTGCTCATCCCAGACGTAGCAGCCGTCGCCGCGGACGATGATCGGCACCTCGTGGTCGTCGTCGTACGCCGACATCCGCGTGAAATGCATCCAGAGGTGGCGCTTGGCCAGCTCCTGGAGCGTGCTCCGCCCGGTCCGAACTGCCTCCTCGGTGCTCGCCATCCGCTTCCTCCAGTCGTGTGCCTTTTTGTACAACCGTACCGCCGCGCGCAGGGCAGGGCAATTGTGCAGATAGGAAGGGTGGAGTGCCGATGCGGATGATGGGCCGCCTGCGGCGGCGTCCAGCCGGATGACTCGTGGCCGGCCCGGCCTTGGCGAGGCCGGATGCCGAGCGGGCCGAGCCACGAGGCCGGTTCCGCGCGGCGTCCGTGCCCGGCGGTGGGGTCGCTGATTCCGCGGCAGTCGTGGGGCGGATTGGGTTTTTAACGGCGGGCACCTGGAGTGGGGTGTGGCGTTCCCGGGAGCCGCCGCGGGTCCCGGAGCATGCGTGACGCGACAATCGAGCGCGATCGCGCCGGCCGTGCCGTGTCAGGCATGTGGGGCATGCGCGAGACGCCAGGGCTTCGCCGGCGGGTACCAATTGTCGCGTTACGCAGGTCAGGGGTCCCGCGAACCGACCCCGGGGGACCGCTGCACCTCCCCCCGGACGCAGCTGCACCGCCTGCGGGGGACCACTGCAACCCCGTCGGCGGTCGTGGCGCGGATTGGGCTGTTAACGACGGGCACCTGGAGTGGGGTGGGGCGGGTCGCCGGCGCGCGACGGGTCGCCGGCGGCGGGTCGCGGATCATGCATAGCTCGACAATCGACGCTCCCTTCCCGAGCCGTGCCGTGTCACGCGTGCCATACATGCGTAGTACGGCAGGGCCTCGTCGGATCGGCCCGATTGTCGAGCTATGCATGCCCGGCGCGCCGCGACGAGTCCCCGGCACGACCACACCACTCTCAGGCGCCCGCCGTTAAAACCCCCAGACGCCGCGACCCGTCCCCGGGACGACCGCACCCACTCTCAGGCGCCCCGCCGTTAAAACCCCCAGACGCCGCGACACCGCCCCAGGGGACGACTGCACCCCCTTCATGTGCCCGCCGTTAGAGCCCCGGCCGTCCCAAGCCCGCCCCGGGTGTTCGCGTCCACGCCCGCCGGGCACGGACGCCCGGCGGAACCGGCCCCATGGACGCCGCCGGAGGCGGCCCCAAATCCCAGACTAAGCAGCAGCCGGTGCGGCGACGACGCCCGACGACCCGGCGCGGACCGGCCCGGGCATCAGCCATGCCGCCCCGAGCACGAGCACGAACGCGAAGCACTGCAGGCCCAGCGCCACCGGGCTCCCGGGAAGCGGGTCGCCGAACACGATGAACCCGCCGACGATGCCGGCGACGTTCGCGGCCGTTCCGGTGACCGCGATCACCGGCACCGCGTCACCGTCCTGGAGGCCCTTGGCCGAGGAGTAGAAGGCGGCGACGGAGGCCGCGACGCACACGAGCAGCCACGGGGTCAGCAGGCCGGCCGGACCGTGGGAGCCGACCATCCCGGAGATTGCCTTGATCGCGACGTCGGAGACGCCGAACAGGATTCCGGAGGCCGCACCCATCATGTAGCCGTGGTGGTGCGCCGGCGCGCCCATGCTCGGGCCCATGATCAGCAGGCCACCGGCCGCGATCAGGACGGTCTCGAACCCGATCATGCCGGGGATGGAGAAATGCGAGTCGGCGCCGTGGGCGGCCGGGAGCGTGAAGCCGAGCAGCATCAGCCCGAACGCGGTCAGGGCGAGGCCGGTCCACTGCCGGCGGCCGATCGAGCAGCCGAGCATCTGCTCGGCCATGATCGCCAGCAGCACCATGCCGCCGGCCAGGACCGCCTGGACGAGCGACAGCGGCGCCACCGACATCGCCGCGACGTGGAACACCCACGCGCCGGTGCCGATTCCCCAGCCGATCGTGAACAGCGGGGAGGCGAACAGCGCCTTGGCCGACTGGATCGGCTTGCGGACGTTCACCGCGGGGGCCGCGCAGGCTCCCCGGTGCTTGTAGAGGAAGCCGACGTTCGTCGCGAGCGCGCACAGAAGCGCGAGAAAGATGCCGAGAAAAGAGCTCATTGCTAGGTGGCGGGCGAAGCTATCCGTGCTTGCCATTTGCTTCTTCGGCAAGGGGAGCGGAGGCCTTGAGCACACCCGACGACTACGGCCAGATGCTTACCCGTGGCAGCATCTGTTCAGTCATGAATAGGCCCATCCTCCTGATCGACGTCGACGGCGTGATCTCGCTGTTTGGGTTCGACCACGGCGCGCGTCCGGACGGCCGCTTCCTGCTGGTCGACGGTATCACGCACTTCCTTTCGGGAACGGCGGGCGGCCACCTGCGCCGGCTCGAGCCGGCATTCGAGCTTGCGTGGTGCACAGGCTGGGAGGAGAGGGCCAACGATTACCTGCCGCTGGCGCTCGGGCTGGACGGGCCGCTCGCGCACGTGGTGTTCGAGCCTGAAGGGCGGCCGCCCCACGCGCACTGGAAGCTGGACGGGATCGACCGCCATGTCGATTCGTCCAGGCCAGTGGCGTGGATCGACGATGCCCACGACGACCGCTGCCGGTCGTGGGCCGACGCGCGTCCAGGGCCGACGCTGCTCGTGACCACCGATCCGGCGGTCGGGATCACCGAGGTCGAGGTCGAGCGGCTGCTGGCCTGGGCCGGCGCGCTCTCGCAGAACTAGTCGGACACGCCGTGGCGGCCGGCGCCGGCGCGGAAGCGCTCGAGCCCGGACTGAGCGTCCTCGAGCGCGCGGATGCCGTGCCCGAGCTCGTTGGCCAGCGCGGCCGGCTCGTCGAGGCCCTCCTGCTCGAGCAGCGACAGCCGATCCTCACGCATGCATGTCTGGGGCAGCCCGGCCAGCTCGCGGGCCAGCGCCCGCGCGGCCGCCAGGCTCTCACCGTCGGGCACGACGCGGTTGGCGAGGCCCATGTCGAGCGCCTCGGACGCCGGCACGCCGCGGCCGGTCAGGACCATGTCCATCGCCCGCGACACCCCGATCAGTCGCGGGAGCCGGACCGTGCCGCCGTCGATCAGCGGCACGCCCCAGCGCCGGCAGAAAACGCCGAACACCGCGCTTTCCTCGGCGACGCGCAGGTCGCACCACAGCGCGAGCTCCAGACCGCCGGCGACCGCGTAGCCCGCGACCGCCGCGATCACGGGCTTGGACAGACGCATCCGGGTCGGCCCCATCGGGCCCTCGCCGTCGGCGCTCACGCGATTGCCGGCGTCGGTCCCGATCGCCTTCAGATCAGCGCCCGAGCAGAACACCCCACCCTCGCCGTGCAGCACGGCCACGGCGGCGTCGGGGTCGGCGTCGAACTCCCGGAACGCGTTCGTCAGGGCCTCCGCGGTGGCGCGGTCGACCGCGTTGCGGCGCTCGGGACGCGAGAGCAGCACGGTCGTGACCGGGCCGTCGCGCTCGACACGGACGCCAGGCGCGCTCACGCGGCCCCGATTGCCCGCCGCACAAACGTCCGGATCGACGCCACCACCTGCTCGGAGCCGTTTACCGACGAGAGCGGCCCGACCAGCGCCTCACCGCAGCCCCCGACCAGCGCCGCGGCGGTGAAGGCCACGTCCTGCCGCGGGATCTCGCGAGCGTCGACCGCGGCCGTTAGCTCGGCGGCGACCAGCGAGGCGTAGCGCTCGCGGTAGGCCAGTCGCTCTGCGTCCACCTGGGGGTCGACCGGCTCGGCCAGGAGGGCCCACGCCAGCGAGCGGTTCTGCAGGGCACGGTGCGCAAACGTCGCCAACACGGCCTCGAGCCGGTCGACCGCGCCCGGGCCGGCCGCGTCCGCCGCCGCACGCATCGCGCGCTCCTCTCCCGCGCAGACGTCCCTGAAGACTTCGAGAAACAGCTCCTCCTTGGACACGAAATGCCGGTACAGCGTGCCCGCGGCCACCCCGGCGCGGTCGGCGATCGCGACGACCGACGCGGAGCCGTAGCCGCCCTGCTCGATCAGCTCGCGCGCCACCGCCAGCAGCCGCTCGCGCGTCGCGAGGCCGGCTGCGGTGCTCACGCCGGCAGTGCCCGGTCGACGATTGCGACGGCGTCGACGCCGGCGGGGAGCGTGCCGTAGACACGGCCTCCGGAACCGCCCGCCAGCCGCGCGGCGCAGAACGCGTCGGCGACCGCCGGAGGGGCGTTCCGAACGAGCAGCGACCCCTGCAGTCCCACGGCCAGGTCCTCGACGATCCGCCGCGCGCCGAACTGCGGCTCGCCGGACGCAAACAGCTCGGAAATGGACGCGCGCACGCCCTCGAGGTGCGCGTCGAGCCGCGCGTCGGCGCCGGCGGCGAGCGAGCACTCCTCCAGGAACGCCGGCAATCCGTCGGGCTCCTTGACCATCGCGCGGAGCACGTCGAGCGCCGCGACGTTGCCCGACCCCTCCCAGATCGAGTTCAGCGGCGCGTCGCGATACAGCAGCGGCATCGCGGACTCCTCGACGAACCCGTTGCCACCCAGGCACTCGAGCGCCTCGGCCGCGTGCGCCGCGGCGCGCTTGCACACCCAGTACTTCATGACCGCGGTCCCGAACCGGCGGAACGCTCCCTCGTTGGGGGAGTCGTACGCGCGCGCGATGCGCAAGGCCGCGGCGGTCGCTCCCTCAGACTCGATCGCGAGGTCCGCGAGCACGTTCTGCATCGCCGGCTGATCGACGAGCAGCGCCCCGAACGCGGCGCGATGGCGCGCGTGGTGGATCGCCTCGACCGTGCCCCGCCGCATCCCGGTGGCGCCTCCGAGCAGGCAGTCGAGGCGAGTGTGGTTGACCATCCGGATGATCGCGGGGACGCCGCGGCCCTCCTCGCCCACCAGACGCCCCTGCGCGCCGTGGAACTCGACCTCGGACGAGGGGAGCGAGCGGGTGCCGAGCTTGTCCTTGAGCCGCTGGAACTCCATCCCGGGGCCGCGCTCGACCAGGAAGCACGACAGCCCCGCAGGCGCTTGTGCGAGCACTAGGAACACATCGCACGGCGGATACGAGCAGAACCACTTGTGGCCGTGCAGCTCGTAGGTGCCGTCGCCGGCGGGCTCGGCGCGGGTGATGTTGGCCCGCACGTCCGACCCGCCCTGCTTCTCGGTCATGGCCATGCCGGACAGGGCGCCGGCGTCGTAGTCGGGGGCGGTCAGGCGGGGCTCCCACTCGGCCGCGAGCTCCGGCGCGCCGTCGCGCAGCGCGGGCACGGCCGCGTAGGTCATCGACACCGGGCACATCACGCCGGCGTTCACGTTGCCGTAGACCATGAACAGCGCCGCCCGGACGACGTGCGCGCCCGTGCCGGGCTCGCTGCGCCAGGGGAGGCTGTGGACTTCGCGCTCGACCGCGCCGCGCAGCAACGCGTGCCAGGACGGATCGAGCTCGACCTGGTCGATCCGGTTCCCGTAACGGTCGTGCGTGCGCAGGGTGGGGACGTTGCGCTCGGCGCGGCGGCAGTGCTCGAGCGCCTCCACGCTGCCCGCGAACTCGCCAGCCTCGCGGACGCGGTCGATCCCCCAGGCACCGCCCTCGCGCTGGAGGCCCTCGCGTAGCGCGAGATCGATCTCGAACAGGTTGACCGGCTGGAGCGGTGGCGCCTGGTTCAGGACCTCGCGGGCCGGGTCGGTGACGTCGACGGTCGCCATGTGAATCCGGATTCACATGGTACCCGGGTCTGGACGTCTGTCAACGCAGCCGACGCGGTCGTCCCCGGCTGCGTCCGAGCCGGGTCCGGGTCGCGCGCTCCGGCGGATGCTCGCGCTTGGCTGCCGCTTCCCGCTCTTGGCTGGCCGCCGCTTCCTGCTCCCGCGCGCGCTTGCGATCCTCGCGCGCGCGGTCTTTGTCCTCGGTGAGGCCGACCTCGTAGAACACGAGCGCGGTTCCGAGCACGAGCCCGAGCGCCACCAGCGTGAACGCGAGGTTCTGGCCGAGCCCGCCGCTGAACGCGAACGCGCAGACGATCCCGAGGACGACGAGCACGCCGGCGGAGCCGAAGCCAACGATGCGAGATCGTCGGCTCATTCGGCTCCGCCCTGCGTTAGTTCCCGATTACTCGTCGCCGTCCATGTCGTCGGGCACGTCAAGCTCGGCGAGCTCGTCGACGAACCCCATGGAGGACCGGCCGTCGCCGATCCCCTCGAGATCGGACAGATCGGGCTCCGGTCCGCCGAACCCGGTCAGGCCCTCGCCGTCGGTCAGCCCGAGCTCGGCCGCGAGGTCGTCGTGGTCGAGCAGGCCGACGTCGTCCATCCCGCGAGGCAGCGGCTCGGAGGGCTCGATCTCGATCCGGCGGTAGCGCTTGAGCCCGGTCGCAGCCGGGATCAGCTTGCCGATGATCACGTTCTCCTTGAGCCCGACCAGGCGGTCGATCTTGCCTTCGAGCGCCGCGTCCGTGAGCACCTTGGTGGTCTCCTGGAACGACGCCGCCGACAGGAACGAGTCGGTGTTGAGCGAGGCCTTGGTGATCCCGAGGATGATCTCCTCGGCCTGGGCGGCCTCGCCACCGGCGTCGATCACGGCCTTGTTGATACGGCCGTACTCCTGACGGTCGACGAACTGCCCGGGCAGGAGCTCGGTGTCGCCCTTCTGGTCGACCCGCATCCGCTTCATCATCTGGCGCACGATCAGCTCGATGTGCTTGTCATCGATGTCGACGCCCTGGGACTTGTAGACCTCCTGGACCTCGCGGACCAGGTACACCTCGGTCTCGGTGCGTCCGCGGACCGCGAGCAGCTCGGCCGGGTACAACGACCCCTCGTTGAGCTGGGTGCCGGGCTCGATCTTCTGGCCCTCGTCGACGAATAGCCGGGTCCGGCGCGGGAACGTGTTGCGATGCTCCTCGCCGGTGTCGTCGGTGACCACGACCGTGATCGCCCTGTCCGTCTCCTCGATCGAGACCTTGCCGCCGATCTCGGCGATCTTCGCCAGCCCCTTGGGCTTGCGTGCCTCGAACAGCTCGACCACGCGCGGCAGACCGTGCGTGATGTCCGCGCCGGCGACGCCGCCGGTATGGAACGTCCGCATCGTCAGCTGCGTGCCCGGCTCACCGATCGACTGCGCGGCGATGATTCCGACCGCATCGCCGATCTGGGCCAGCTTGCCTGTCGCCAGCGACCGGCCGTAGCAGGCCTGGCAGACCCCGGTCGGGGCCTCGCACTTGAGCACCGAACGCACCGGCACGGTGACCACGTGGCTCTTCTCGGTCTCGTCGTGCCAGGACTCGACCAGATCGGCGAGCTCGGCCCGGTCGATCTCCTTGCCCTTCTCCACGATCACGCGACCGCGCTTGGTGGTGACGTCCTGAGCGGCGATGCGGCCGATCAGGTTGCCGTTGGGCTCGCCGCTCGGCCGCAGCCTCCGGCTGTCGGTACCGGTCTCGAGCGTGGACACCGGCATTTCGATGAACTCCTCGGTGCCGCAGTCCTCCTGACGGATGATGACGTCCTGGGAGACGTCGACCAGACGGCGGGTCAGGTAGCCCGAGTCCGCGGTACGGAGGGCCGTGTCCGCGAGTCCCTTGCGGGCACCGTGGGTCGAGATGAAGTACTCGAGCACGCTCAGGCCCTCCTGGAAGGAGGCCTTGATCGGACGCTCGATGATCTCGCCCTTCGGATTGGCCATCAGCCCGCGCATACCGGCCAGCTGCCGGATCTGCGAGAACGACCCGCGGGCTCCGGAGTTGGCCATCATGTAGATCGGGTTGAGTTCGTCGAGGTGGTCGTACAGCGCCTGACCGACCTCGTTGGTGGCGCGGTCCCACAGGCCCGTGACGAGCTCGTGGCGCTCCTCCTGGTTGATCTCGCCGTTCTCGTACTGCTCATCGATCATCGCCAGTTCGGTGTCGTACCTGGCCAGGATCTCCGGCTTGGTCGGAGGCGTCTGCACGTCGTTCTTGGAGATCGTCACACCCGCCTGAGTGGCGAAGTGGAAGCCGACATCCTTGAACGCGTCCAGCACCTGCGAGATCGTCGGCGCCCCGTAGAGCTGCACGAGGTCGTCGACGAGCCGGGTCGTGTCCTTCTTCTTCATCGAGCGGTTGACGAACTCGTACGTGCTCGGGTCAAACCCGTCGCCGAGCGCTTCGGCCAGCGCCCGCTCGATCCGGTCGTTCCAGATGATCCGGCCGACCGTGGTCAGCACATGGCCGCCCTCACGCCCGAGCGGCCGGTATTCGGCCAGGTCGTGAAGCTTGACCACCCGGTGCTCGTAGGACCACTCCGCCTCCTGGGCGGTGCGGAACACGTGCGGGCGCGGATCGCCGGCCGGCCAGGCGTCGCTGCGCAGCCGGTCCTCGAGCTCCTGGAGCTCCTGGCCCTCCTTGCCGTACGTCAGGTAGTACGCACCGAGCACCATGTCCTGCGACGGCGTCGCCAGTGGCGCCCCGTGCGCGGGGGACAGGATGTTGTTCGCCGACAGCATCAGGATCCGCGCCTCGGCCTGAGCCTCGGCGGACAGCGGCAGGTGGACCGCCATCTGGTCGCCGTCGAAGTCCGCGTTGAACGCGTGACAGACGAGCGGGTGGACCTGGATCGCCTTGCCCTCGACCAGCACCGGCTCGAACGCCTGGATGCCCAGACGGTGGAGCGTCGGCGCCCGGTTGAGCAGCACCGGATGCTCGTGGATGACCTCTTCGAGCACGTCCCACACCTCGGGGATCATCGAGTCGACCATCTTCTTGGCCGCCTTGATGTTCTGCGCCGACTTGCGCTCGACGAGGCGGGCCATGATGAACGGCTTGAACAGCTCGAGCGCCATCAGCTTCGGCAGCCCGCACTGGTGCAGCCGGAGCGACGGCCCGGACACGATCACCGACCGTCCCGAGTAGTCCACGCGCTTGCCGAGCAGGTTCTGGCGGAACCGGCCCTGCTTGCCCTTGAGCATGTCGCTCAGCGACTTCAGCGGCCGGTTGCCCGGACCGGTGACCGGACGTCCGCGGCGGCCGTTGTCGAACAGCGCGTCGACGGCCTCCTGGAGCATCCGCTTCTCGTTGTTGACGATGATCTCCGGCGCGCCCAGGTCGAGCAGCCGCTTGAGGCGGTTGTTTCGGTTGATGACGCGGCGGTAGAGGTCGTTCAGGTCCGAGGTGGCGAACCGGCCACCGTCGAGCTGAACCATCGGGCGCAGCTCCGGCGGGATCACCGGCACGGCCTCGAGAATCATCATCTCGGGCTTGTTGCCGCTGTGCAGGAAGGCCGAGACGACCTTCAGCCGCTTGACCGCGCGGGCCTGCTTCTGGCCCTTGGCGGTCTTGACCTGATCCTGGAGGTCCGCCGCCTCGGCGTCGAGATCGACCTGCTGGAGCAGATCGCGCACCGCCTCGGCACCCATGCCGCCGCGGAAGTACTCGCCGAAGCCGTACGGAGACCCGAACCGGTCCTTCAGCTCGCGGAACGTCGTCTCGTCGTTGACGACGTCCTTGGGCTTCATCGTCTTGAACAGCTCCCACACCTGGCGCATCCGCTCGGCGGCGTCCTCGATGTAGGCCTCGGTGTCGTCGATGTCGGCCTGCAGGCTCTTGCGCAGGTCCTTGAGCATCTTCTCGCGCTCCTCGTCGGAGAGCTTCGAGATGTTCACGCCGAGCGTCTCGGCCCACATGTGGTCGTCGTCAGAGAAATCGCGGCCGGTCTTGCCGCTCTGGAGGTGCTCCTCGCGGCGGGCCAGCGACTCCTTGAGCTCGAGCATCCGCTCTTCCTTCTCGGCCGCGTAGGCGTCGAGCACCTTGTTGACCTCGCCCTCGAGCTGGTCGATGTCCTTGGCCCGGGCCTCGTCGTCGATCCAGGTCACGATCGAGGCCGCGAAGTACAGGACCTTCTCGAGCTCCTTGGGGGCCATGTCGAGCAGATAGCCGATCCGGCTCGGCACGCCCTTGAAGAACCAGATGTGCGACACGGGCGCGGCCAGGTCGACGTGGCCCATGCGCTCGCGGCGAACCTTTGAGCGCGTGACCTCGACGCCGCACCGCTCGCACACGATCCCCTTGTAACGGACGCGCTTGTACTTACCGCAATAGCACTCCCAGTCCTTCGTCGGACCGAAGATGCGCTCGCAGAACAGGCCGTCCTTCTCGGGCTTGAGCGTCCGGTAGTTGATCGTTTCCGGCTTGGTTACCTCCCCCGAGCTCCATGAGCGGATCTGCTTGGAGGAGGCCAGACCGATCTCGATCGCGTCGAAATTGTTGATGTCGATCAAATTGATCCCTTCTTGGTGTCTCTAGAAATCGGTTGGGGGCGTCGTCGGATCAGTCTTCATCCAGGACGCCCTCGGCCTCGCCGACAGGAACGTCGCCGACCGGAACGTCGTCGTCGACCGGAACGTCGTCTTCGATGATCGAGTCGTCGTCGGAGGAGTCGGAGTCGTCGGAGTCGTCGGAGTCGTCGGAGGAGAAGTCCTCGTCCTCGAGGTCCTCGCTGGCGTCGAGGTCGGGACCGTCGGCCTCGTCATCGGCCTCGGCTTCGTCCTCGTCATCGGACTCCGCCGCGGCGTCGCCATCGCTCTCGGTCGTCTCGTCCGCGGCGGCGCCGTCGGTCGCCCGCACACCGCTGAGGTCGATGCCGAGCTCCTCGGCGGCCCGCAGGAGGTCGTCGTCCTCCTCGCGCATCTCGGCCCGCTCGCCCTCCTCGGAGACGACGTTGACGTCGAGCGCCAGCGACTGCATCTCCTTGAGCAGGACCTTGAACGACTCGGGGATCGAGGGCTCGGCGATGTTCTCGCCCTTGACGATCGCCTCGTAGGCCTTGACGCGCCCGACCGTGTCGTCGGACTTGATCGTGAGCATCTCCTGGAGGGTGTACGCGGCGCCGTACGCCTCGAGCGCCCACACCTCCATCTCGCCGAACCGCTGGCCGCCGAACTGCGCCTTGCCGCCCAGCGGCTGCTGGGTGACGAGCGAGTACGGGCCGGTCGAGCGGGCGTGGATCTTGTCGTCGACGAGGTGGAGCAGCTTCAGGATGTACATGTAGCCGATGGTGACCTGCTCCTCGAACGGCTCGCCGGTGCGGCCGTTGAACAGCGTGGTCTTGCCCGAGGCCTGATCGCCCTCGCGCCGGCGCTTGTCGACGTCCATCCGGATCCGGCCCTCGTGCTCGTCCTGCCAGCGAACGAGCGCCTCGTCCACGTCGCGTACGGTGGCGCCGTCGAACACCGGCGTGGCGATGTACACCTTGCCGCCGTCGTCGTGGGCCTCCTTGTACGCCTGCGAGCCGTCGTTGTACCAGCCGTTCGCGGCCACCCAGCCGAGGTGGGTCTCGAGGATCTGCCCGAGGTTCATTCGGCTCGGCACGCCGAGCGGGTTGAGGATCACGTCGACCGGGGTGCCGTCCTCGAGGAACGGCATGTCCTCGACGTCGACGATCTTCGAGATCACGCCCTTGTTGCCGTGGCGTCCGGCGAGCTTGTCGCCCTCGGCGATCTTGCGCTTCTTGGCCACGAACACGCGGACGAGCTCGTTGACGCCGGGCGGCAGGTCGTCGCCCTCGTCACGGCTGAAGGTCTTGACGTCGATGACGACGCCCCCTTCACCGTGCGGCACCTTGAGCGAGGTGTCGCGGACCTCGCGCGCCTTCTCCTTGAAGATCGCGCGGATCAGCTTCTCCTCGGCGGTCAGCTCGGTCTCGCCCTTCGGCGTCACCTTGCCGACCAGCAGGTCACCGGAGCCGACCTCGGCACCGATGCGGACGATTCCGCGATCGTCGAGGTTGCGCAGCGACTCCTCCGAGCGGTTCGGGATGTCGCGGGTGATCTCCTCGTCGCCGAGCTTGGTCGTGCGGGCGTCGATCTCGTACTCCTCGATGTGGATCGAGGTGAGCTCGTCGTCCTTGACGATTCGCCGGGACAGGATGATCGCGTCCTCGAAGTTGTAGCCCTCCCAGGACATGAAGGCGACCAGCAGGTTCTTGCCGAGCGCCATCTCGCCGGCGTCGGTGGCCGAACCGTCGGCCAGCACGTCGCCCTGGTCGACCTTGGTGCCGACGTCGACGATCGGCTTCTGGTGGATCAGCGTGCCCTGGTTGGACCGCATGAACTTCTGGAGCAGGTACTCGTCCTGCCCGCCCTCGTCCTTGTCGACCACCATCTGCTCGGCGTCGACATACGACACGGTGCCGGAGGTCTTCACGACCACCACGTCACCGGTGTCGATCGCCGCGCGGCGCTCCATCCCGGTCCCGACCAGCGGGGCGTCGGTCACCAGGAGCGGCACCGCCTGGGCCTGCATGTTCGAGCCCATCAGCGCCCGGTTGGCGTCGTCGTGCTCGAGGAACGGGATCATCGCGGTTGTCACCGACCAGATCTGCTCCGGCGAGACGTCGATCAGGTCGACCTCCTCGGCCGGCACCGTCACGTACTGGCCGGCCTGGGTGCGGCAGATGATCTCCTCACCGACGAGGTGGCCCCGGTCGTCGACCGGCGTGTTCGCCTGGGCGATGATCCGCTCTTCCTCCTGGGTGGCGTCGAGATGCACGATCTCGTCGCTGATCTTGCCGCCGTTGACCACCCGATACGGGGTCGTGACGAAGCCGTGCTCCGACACCTCCGCGTAGGAGGACAGCGATCCGATCAGGCCGATGTTCGGGCCTTCCGGGGTCTCGATCGGGCACATGCGGCCGTAGTGGGTCGGGTGCACGTCGCGCACCTCGATCGGCGCGCGCTCGCGCGTGAGTCCACCGGCGCCGAGCGCCGACAGCCTGCGGCGGTGCCGAAGGCCCGACAGGCTGTTCGTCTGGTCCATGAACTGGCTGAGCTGGGAGGAGCCGAAGAACTCCTTCAGCGCGGCCACCACGGGCCGGATGTTGACGATCGTCTGCGGCGTGATCGTGTCGGCGTCCTCGGTCGTGAGGCGCTCGCGCACGACGCGCTCCATGCGGTACAGACCGATCCGGAACGCCTCCTGGATCAGCTCGCCGACGGTGCGCAGCCGGCGGTTGCCGAAGTGCTCGTACTCGTCGAGGTGATCCTGGATCGGCTCGCGCGCCATCGACAGCGCCTCCGCCGCGTAGTCCTTCGTGTCGACGCCGTCGTCCTCGGGCATGCCGAGCAGCCGCGGCAGCGTGATCAGCTCACGGACCAGGGCGATGATGTCGTCGTGGGTCAGGGTGCGGGTCTCGAGGTCGATGTCGAGATTTAGGCGCGAGTTCAGCTTGTAGCGGCCCACGCGCGTGAGGTCGTAGCGCTTGGGGTCGAAGAACAGCTGGTGCAGCAGCGAACGCGCGGCGTCGACCGAGGGCGGCTCGCCCGGGCGCTGCTTCTTGAACAGCTCGATCAGCGAGCCCTCCTCGCTCCGGACCATCTCGGGGTCGGAGTCGAGGGTGAGGCGGATGTACAGCGAGTTGTCGAAGAGATTGAGGATCTCCTCGTCGGACGCGTAGCCCATCGCGCGCAGCAGCACCGTCACCGGAAGCTTGCGCTTACGGTCGATGCGTACGTAGACGCGACCCTTCTTGTCGATCTCGAGCTCGAGCCACGACCCGCGCGCGGGCATCAGGTTCGCGATGAACACCTGCTTCTCGCGATCCTTCGGCTCCATGACATAGGCGCCGGGGGAGCGGACCAGCTGCGTCACGACGACGCGCTCGGTGCCGTTGATGATGAACGTGCCGCGCTCGGTCATCCATGGGAAGTCGCCCATGAACACGGACTGCTCGCGGATCTCGCCCGTTTCCCGGTTGATGAACGCGACGGTGACCGTCAGCGGCCGGGCGTACGTCAGATCCTTCTCGCGGCACTGCTCGAGGTCCGCCACCGGCTCGTCGAACGTGAAATCTCCGAACTGGACGGCGAGGTTGCCGGTGTAGTCCTCGATCGGCGAGATGTCGTCGATCGTCTCCCGCAGGCCGCCACCGTCAGGATCGGTCAGCCATGAGAAGGACTTGCGCTGGATATCAATTAGGTTGGGTACTTCAAGGACCTTGTTCAGACGCGCGAAGCTCCGGCGCGTCCGGGGGGCGTGAGTGGTTGCCAAGACGGCGACTCCTCGGAACGGTCGAAAGGGGAGGCAGATCAGCGCTTCT
>CAVYQJ010000027.1:0-249056 GCA_963770615.1 uncultured Solirubrobacterales bacterium
AGCAGCGGCCGGGCTCGCTGGGCCGTTTGCCGTCACTCCGCTGGAGCACACTGGGGGACGGCAAGCCGTCCCCCACAACGTCCCCCGCAGCCTCAGCGATGAAAAGAGGCTCGTTCAGGGCCGCCGTCGAATACCTTTCTTGGATGACGACGCAGCGTGGTGCCTACCCCGCCGACCGAGCCGCGGCGCTCTCTGGAGTCCCGCTATCGACCGTGCACTACTGGGCACGCAAGGAAATTCTTGTCCCGTCCGTGTCCGCGGAGAAGGTCAAGCTGTGGTCGTTCTCGGACCTCATGGGTCTGCGCATCATCTACTGGCTGCGACAGACCAAGACGGCCCCAGACGGGTCACCCATTCCGCGCTCGGGCATGGTGGACGTGAAGCGCGCGCTCAGTCAGCTCGACGAGCTGGACCTCGGACTTTGGAGCGAGGACTTCGGACCGAGCGTGAACGTTGACCGCGCCGGGGACGTCGTCGTCCGAGCAGGCACGGAGCGAGAGGTAGCTCATCGTCAGAGGCGGCTCGCCGTCGCGGAAGAGTTCGACGTGACCGCGCCGTTCGTCTCGCTTGAGGGCAGTCGAGGCCCCGATCTGCATGCGCCGCGCCCAATGCTACGCATCGTCCCTGGGAAGCTAGGCGGGTCGCCACACGTCGCACATACGCGCCTTGAGTCGCAGGCTGTCGCAGCCCTCGACGTGCGCGGACTCCCGGTCGCAAAGATCTACCGGCTCTACCCCGAAGTGAGCCACGAGGCCATCGACGAGGCACTCGACCTGGAGGCCCAACTGCGGCGCAATCTCCAGCCGCTAGCCGCGTAGCCGAGCGCAGCGCGATGCCCCGGCTGTTCGCGCTCGACCACAACTTCCCGCAGCCCATCGTCGAGGCACTGGTCGACTTCCAGGTTGAGGCCGACCTCGTGCGCATAGACCGAATCGATCCTCGCATGCCTGACCTTGACGACTGGCAACTTCTCCTGGCGCTTCATCACCATCACCAGCCCTGGGACGGGCTCATCACGACCGACAGCAGCATCCTTCGGCAGCCGCGAGAGCTTGCCGTCTTGATCCAGACGCGACTGACGCTCGTCGTGGCGCTCGCCTCGGGCCATGACCCCGTAAAGGCGTCTGGGCTTCTATTCGCGTACCTGGCGGGCATCAGCAAGCGGACAGAACCGGGCCGTCCGCAGGTCTGGAGGCTCAACGCCGTTGACAGGCCCGCCGACGACGCCTGGAGCATTCTCCGACAAGTCGCTGAGCACCAAAACCGTGAACCCTCGTCGCTCTGGGAGGAGTCGCAACTGGGCGACTTGGAGTTCGCAATCGATCCCCTAAACCCCTGAGTCCAGCGGACGGTCTGCCCTGGGACCTATGTCCCGACTCATGAGGGACGTATCACCTGGGACATATGTCGTGAACCCAGACACCCCCTCTCCGCTGAGCCGGCGCGGCTCGATAGTCGCCGCGCCCTTTGGGAAGCCAGCCGCCGGCAATGAGCGAGGGGCTTCAGAGCAGCCGCAGATCGGGCGGTTGCCAGGTGCCGTTGAGGATCGGCGTTTCGGGCACGTAGGTGCGCAGGATCATCCTGAACGGGCCGTTCGGCGCCGGCAACCAGTTGTCAGTGCCCGAGGCCGGTTGCGCGTTCGAGATCGTGATCGTCAACGATCCGTCCGAGGCGTAGTTGAGGTCGGTCGGGTTGTGGCTGGCGAGTTCGTAGCGGTTGATCGGGTTGGCGACCAGCTCGTTGTTGGATCCGTACATGATCAGCGACCAGAACGCCTCAACCGGCGGTAGCTGGCTCTTGGTAAAGGTCAGTTGATAGGTGTTCGCGCCGCTGAGCGGCGTTCCGCCGACAGGCAGCGCCGAGTAGTAGAGCGCTTCCTTCTCGATATGCGTCCCGGGGCCGTAGATGGTCAGGCCGAGGCGGCGGAGCGGATCGTGCGTGATGTCGGTGATACCGAGCACCACGGACCAGGTTCCCTCGACGGTCGCGGCCCCGGGGAGGTAGGCCTCGGCCGTCTGCCACGCGGGGGCTATCGCCGACTCGAGGATCGACGCGAGCGACGCATCCGGTTGGCGGTAGCGCTCGACGTCGACGCCGACAGGGCGCAGCGTCCGTGCGTAACGAGCGTCGGCGGGCAGCGGCGGGTATTCGAGGATGCCCTGGTTGATCTCCTCGTACAGATCGATCCCGTCGGCGGTGACGTCGAGCGGGACGAAAATGTTGAACGCGCCCGAATTGGGGGCGGCGATCGCCGTGACGCGACCGTACGGGTAGCGGTTCAGCGGTCCCGTCGTGTAGCTGGTCTGGATCGCCTGGGCGGCAGATTGATCGGCCGGGTCATTGACAAGCGTGCGAACGAGGCCCAGCACTCGCTTGGTCGTCGCCGGAATCTGCTTTACCCCTCTGGGCAGGCGGCCTCGCCATCCCGGAGGAGTGACCGCGAAGGCACCGGCCTCGGTGCCGGTCGTCCGGAACCCGATGTACGTGAATGGGTTGGTCCAGAAGTCGATGAGCTGGATCGAGTAGTAGCGCCCATGGGTGTCCGGCACCCCAATGACCTGTGGGCCGCGGGTGAGGTCGAGCCACACCAGGCCGTAGAGAGTGTCGTCATTGGGACCCACTGCGAGCGTCGCCGGCGAGGACAACTCGGTGTTCACGAAGAACTGATTGACCGGCATGCCGGCCTGCAGGCCCGCCTGGAAGTAGCGCTCCATGAGGACGACCGGGGAACCGAAGATGACCGCGTCCTGAGCGGTCTGCTGAAGCGATTCTCGTGAAGTGGGCTCGTGCCCGCTGCGCTTACGACCCCTGGTTGCGGCAGCGGTGCCCGGAAGCGCTCCGGCGGCCGCCGCGGCGCCGAGACCGGTGGCAGCGACCACCCCGGACCGCTTCAGGAATCCGCGACGCGTCGCGAGCGCGTCGTCGGGCCGGTCGCGGACGACCGTCGGGCCATGCTTGTCATTACTGACCGTCATGTAGCGATCTCCCTCTTGTTCTTCTGGTCTCGGTAACCGCCCGGGTCACCTTCCCGACAAACTCGCCGGACGACCGCGTGGAAGGCTAACCTCATCTTCTCGATAGACTTTATCGAGTATGGCAAAGTCCGGGTCACTCCTTGTCAACCGAGCGAGGGCCGGCCGGCGCGAATAAGGGCGGTAGGATTCCGCAAAACTCACCAGACTTGATGAGGTTGGTTATCTATGACGGCGTTCTCGGCGACCGCTGACTCCCAAGCAGGGCTGGTGTTGGACCATGCAGAGTTCGAACGACTCGCTGCTGGACGCGACCCGCTGACACCGCTGGAATGCATGGAGCGGGCCGAGCGGGCGGCGATGGCCCTGGATCTGACCAGCCTCGATCGGACCAGCGCGGGGGACGCCCTGCTGCTTTGGCGCAGCGATTCGTCGGAAGCTTGGTTGAACCTGTGGTGGAGCGCCCGTGACACCGGGTTTCACGACCACGACGGCTCGTGCGTTGGGGTCTACGTCATCGAGGGCATGGCCCGCAATGAATCACTTGTGATTGGGCAGCCACGCCGGATCATCGAGTACAAGCCGGGCGATCGGTTTTCCAGCCCCGGCACCGGAATCCATCGGATGGAGCATGAGGCTGGCGCGGTCACGATTCACGTCTATTCCCCACCGATCCGCTCGATCGGCGAATACGAGCTCGAGGATGGTGAGCTTCGGCGTCGGCCCGTGCCGCCTGACGAGCCTTCAGCGGCAAGCCCGCGCCTGCTTACCGCGGTCCGGGCAAACGAACAGCCGTCGAGATGACGCGTCCCCTGCGGAGGCCTGTGCAGCGGGTCAGCGGTCGGCGACGGTGGTCGCGGTCAACGACCGACTGCTAGCGCTTGTAGTACTCGGTGTTGATCTGGATGTACTTCTGCCACTCGTCGGGCAGCTGGTCCTCGGCGAAGCACGCATCCACGGGGCAGGCCTCCACGCACGCGTCGCAGTCGATGCACTCCTCGGGGTCGATGTACAGCTGCGCCTCGTCGTCGAACCCGGGCTCATCCTGGGTTGGATGGATGCAGTCGACCGGGCAGACCTCGACGCACGACAGGTCCTTTGTTCCAATGCACGGCTCGGCGATCACGTAGGTCATCTGCTGGCTCTCCTGGCACCGTCCGGCTCAAGGGCGCTGGCGCAGCATTGCACTTCAACCCTGGTTGAAGTCAAGCCGTGGTCGACGCTCCGCGTCTGGACCGACTCGCCACGCTCGGAGCGGTGTGGCCGCGGAGCGGGAGCACGCGCTCGTCGAACATGCGGCACACGTCGATCGACTCGCAGCTGCACCGACTGCAGACGTTCAGCACCCGCCGCACCGAAGTCGCCCGGGCGATCAGATCGTCGAGTTCGGGCAGTTTCAGAAGAGCGAGTTGCCGCAGGCGCTCATGCGCGAGCTCATCGCGTGAGCCGAGCAGGTCACGGATCTCCTCCAGCGTGAACCCCACCCGCTGCGCGGCGTCGATGATCGCCAGTCGTCGAAACACGTCCTCGCCATACCGGCGCTTCCCGCCGGCACGTTCCGGCTCGGGCAGCAGACCGCGCGCCTCGTAGAAACGGATCCGAGACGGGCTCATCCCGGCCCGCTCGGCCACCTCGCCAATCGGCATCTGCAGCGTCAATTCGTTCATTCTCCCGGCTCTCCCTTGACTTCAACCCGGCTTCAAGAGCAAGCGTACGCGCAGGGCCTACCCGAGTGTCATGCGCTCAGGTGGGCGTCGAAGAAGTCCAGGATGCGCCGCCATGAATCCTCGGCCGATTCGTGGCGGTAGTCCATACCGACGAACCTGACAAGTTGACCGAGGCCCGGACCGACATTGATCCGGTTCATGAAGCTGTGGCCGGCGTCGGGATACTCCTTGACGTCGTGCTCGATGTCGAGCGCTCGGAGCGCGTCCTCCAGACGCTGGGCGCGGCCGCGCAGCCCGCGGTCACGCGCCCCATAGCTGGCGACGATCGGGCATGCGCCGGCCAAGCGCTGCACCGCGTCGGCGGGCACCTCGCCGTAGTTGACCGACGCCACGGAGAACGCGTAGCGCGGCGCCGACAGGAGCGCGAAGCCCCCACCCATACAGAACCCGATGATCCCGATCTTGCCGTTGCACTGCTCGTGGGCAGTGAGCCACCCACGGGCTGCCTCGATGTCCTCATATGCCTCGCCACGACCCGAGCGCGAGGCGCTGAGCGTCGCGACCACGCAGCGGATGCCGCGCCCGGAATAGAGGTCCGGCGTGAACGCCAGAAACCCGGCCGCTGCCAGTCGGTCGGCCGCAAGTCTGATGTCGTCGCTTAGCCCGAGCGCGTCCATGACGACAACAACCCCCGGCCAGGGACCGTTGCCCCGTGGTGTCGCCATGTATGCGCGCATCTCCCGCTCGGGCGCGGCCTGGTAGGTCACGTCGGGCATAGCGGTCTCCTGTTCGTCGTGGTGGTCGGGCGGATCGGCTCTCGTCGGCGACGCAGACCTTCAGAACGCCGTCAGGCCGCCGTCCACTACCAAGGTGGTTCCCGTGATGTAGGCGGCGGCTGGACTCGCCAGGAACACGACCGCCGCCGCGAGCTCATCCGGGTCGCCCGGCCGGCCGGCCGGCACCCGTGCCATTTGACTGTCGATGTACCCATCGGGGAACTGATCGCTCATCTCCGAGGGGAAGAAGCCAGGCGCGAGGGCGATCACGCGGATGCCTTTTCGTCCCGTCCATTGGACGGCGAGATCACGCGTCAGGCCGATCAAGCCGGCCTTGCTGGCCGAATACGCCGCCTGCGGCAGCCCACCGCTCGTCAGCGCGATGACGCTCGCGACGTTGATGATCGCGCTGCCGGGCTGCATAACGCGACCGCAGGCCTGAGCCATCCAGTAGCAGCCGTTGAGGTTGATGTCGATGACCTCGCGGAACTGCGCGGGCGTCTCTCGCGTAGCCGGCACCGCCGTCCCCTTCCCGGCGTTGTTGACGAGCACATCGATGCGCCCGAACTCCTTCATCGCCGCGTCGGCGACAGCTTGAGCGTTCTCCGGTACGGCCACGTCGGCGGCGACGGTGATCGCTCTGCGGCCCACCTGCTCGACGGCCGCGCGCGTGGCTTCCAGACGGTCGGCGCGGCGTGCCGCGAGCACGAGGTTTGCCCCGGCCTCGGCGAGCGCTTTGGCGAACGCCACTCCGAGCCCCGAGGAGGCACCGGTCACGATCGCAACCTGGTCGTCAAGGCGAAAGCGGTCGAGCACCGTGGTCATGCCTGTCCTCTCGTTGAGCGCAGTTCGAGCGCGAGTTTGCCGGTATTTTGCCCGCCGAAGAGCCCGGCGAGCATGCCGGCTCCGCCCAGATTCCCGAGGAGAGCTACCGGCGGAGCGCCCGGCGGCTCCTCGCCGCGAATCGGTGATCGTGCTCTAGGATCGAAGGCCATGCGGCGAATGGGTCGTCTCGGGACCTGGCTGGGTGCCGTCGGCGCCGCAGTGGTCCTCGCCACCGTCGCCACCGTCGCCGCCGTCGCCACCGCTGCCAGCGCGCACGGTGCCGCGGCGGCCGATTTCGGCAACCCCGACGGACACTTTTATGTCCCCCCCGCCGGCCGCGCCGTCGGTACCAGACATCCCAACCACGTGATCGGAAACGGTCGACCGGCCAGTTGCACGTCGGCGGCCGTGGTGCGCGCCGTCGCCGCGGGCGGCATCATCACCTTCAACTGCGGACCCAGCCCGGTCACGATCGTGATGACCAGGACCGCCAGCGTGATCAAGACCCGCCGCCGGGTCGTGTTGGACGGCGGCGGCCGGGTCACGCTGAGCGGGGGCGGCAAGCGCCGGATCCTGTACTCGGACACGTGCGCGGGCACCTGGTCGACCGACGACTGCGTGGACCAGCCGTATCCGCAGATCGTCGTCCAGAACATCACCTTCGAGGACGGCTACGACAGCGCGAATCAGGCCACGTGCACGGCCAACATCCCGACGTGCTGGTACGGCGGGGTCGACGGCGGAGGAGCGATCTACGTCGAGGGCGGCCAGTTCAGGGCGGTCAACTCGCAGTTCATCGACAACCGGTGCTACGCCTACGGTCCTGATCTCGGCGGGGGCGCGATCCGCGCCCTGGCCCAGTACCAGAACCGACCCGTATACGTCACCGGCGACACGTTCAGCGGCGGGCGCTGCTCCAACGGCGGGGCACTGAGCAGCATCAGCGTCCAGTGGGACATCCTCAATAGCGAGTTCATGGACAACAAGGCCATCGGCTGGGGGGCCAACCCGGCCTCGCGCGGAACGCCGGGCGGTGGGAGCGGTGGCGCCATCTACCTCGACGGACGGGACGACAACGTGCTGATCGCCGGGACCGTGATGGATGGCGACAGCGCCAGGGAGGGTGGGGGCGCCGTGTTCGATGTCGTCGACACCGGGTGGGGCGCGCTGACGTTCAACCAGTCGCATCTACACGGCGACACCAGCGGGGAGTTCCAGACCTTCCCCGGCGTCTATTACGACATCGACGGGCACGACACTGTCCCGGCGATGATCAAGTCCACCGACAACTGACCCCCGTCCACCGTCGCGCGCGCAGCGACCCGTGTGCGCGTTAGCATCCGGACCATGCGCCGGGGGACGAGATCCGCGTGGCTGCTGTCGGTCGCGCTGTTCGTCGTTCTGCTGAGCGCGGGCGCGGTGTGGGCGGCGACGCTTCCGTCGCTGCAGCCCGTGGTGCTGCCGCGTGACCAGGGGGCGCACCCCGCGTTCCAGGTCGAATGGTGGTACACCGCGGGAACCGTCGATGCCGCGCACGGCGACGACTATTTCTGGTTCGCGACGGTCTGGTCGGGCGAAGGGTTTGAGCTGGCCAAACTGAACCTAGTCGACCTCCGCTCGGATCGCATCGTCCTGTCGAAGGAGTACCTGAAGGCGGGCGCCTTGAGCCCCGGTCAAACGCGGTTCGACGTGGGCGGCTTCACGCTCGGCTGGCGGGCGCACGAAGCCTGGGGACTGTGGTCGATCGACGCGCCGGTCCCCGGCGTCGGCTCGTTGCGGCTCACGTTGACGCCGGTACAGCCATACGTGCTCAACGGTCCGCACGGAATCGTCGCTGAGGGATCCGGGGCGACCTCGGCCTACTATTCAGACCCGCGGCTCGTCGCGACTGGGACGCTCACCCGCAGCGGGCACCACAGCAGCGTCACGGGCCAGGGCTGGTTTGATCATCAGTGGGGTAACTTCGCCACGAACGCCGCATCGTGGAATTGGAACTGGTTCGCGTGCCAGTTCAACGATGGCAGCGATCTGATGCTCTACCAATTCATCTCTCCGTCGGGCCAGCCGACGGGCGTGCAGAGCGGCACATTCGTGTCGTCGCAACGGGACGTCACCCATCCGACCCGGTACAAGGTGATACCGCTCGGACCCGACATCCACCCGCCCGGCGCGACCGGGACCTACCCGCTCCGCTGGCGGCTCAAGGTGCCCTCGGCCCACGTCGACATCGCGCTTGCCGCGCGGGCGCGTCACCAGTTCATCGCCAACCAGTTCATCCCCGGGTTCTGGGAGGGCGCGGCGGCGATCACCCACGGCGCGTCCGGCACCTGCATCGTCGAGTCCACGCGCGAGACGACCACCGGCTTCTGAGTTCAACGCGAACTCCGCGGGATGCTCAAAGATCAGGGACCGCGGACGATTCCGCCCGCGGCCCCTGACTGGTGGTCGGCTTTCGTCGGAATTCAGTTCGGGACCGCTACCTGCAGATCGCTTGCGCCGGCACTCGTCTGGGAGGCGGACCGGCACGGTGCGGATCGCGACCAGAATCACCGAATCGGCGGTTGCGACGATCGAGGCGACAACGCCCCACGTGGGGATCTTCCCCCAGTCCCCGACTGCAACCACAACAGACCCGTTGGTGTGCCGTGGAAGCGCAGAATCGTGGTGAGACCGAATCCGGTCGCGAGAGACCGGGGCCGCCTCCAACGACGTGCTCACGTCCGGTCGGTTTTCTCACTCCCCCGTGACGGCGGCGACCAGCTCGTAATAGATCGGGTTGCCGCTGGTCGAAACGCGGTGCTGGAAGCGCGAGCGACGTAGTAGCTCGAGCTGGCGCGATGCGAGTAAGCCGGACATCACCGTGCGAAACCCTCCCGGGCCGTCGGTTCCCGTCCAGCGCTCGTCGATCGTGAAGACGACAGGACTCCCGGTCGGGAGCAGGGCGAGCGCGTTGAGCAGCGTCGCCGCGGAGCCGTGCGTTCCGCCGAGCGCCCCCGCAGAGATCAGAGCCGTCGGGCGGTGGCGCTCGAGATTGGTCAGCAGCTCGGGAGCGGGACTGGCGAGGTCTCCGATGAGGTAGTCGGCGTAGACGCCCGAGCGGTCACGCAGGCAGGCGGTGCGGGCCGCGTCGAGCGCGTCGAGGCCGACGATCGTGGAAACTCCGTTGGCGCTCACGAGCTCGCCGACGATGCCGGTGCCGGCGCCGAGGTCGAACAGGACGAGCTCCGAGGGGTCAAGGGCGAGCTCGGTCAGCGCGCCGGCGAGCGCGTCGGCCGCGACCTGGGGCGAGCGACAGCCCAGAAGCTCCTGGACGATGTGCTCATAGAGGCCCGGCTTGCGGTAGAGCCGCTCGTAGTCGTGCAGATGGACGATCTCCTCATCGTCGGAATCCGGGTTTCGCAGCGCTATGTATTCGCCGTCGGCTTCGGGCGGTCCGATGAGACGGACGGCGGGGTATCCCACGGTCATAGCCGCCAAGACTAGGGGGTCGGGATTCAGTTGCCCGAGGGGGTCGGCGGGAGTGGGTGCCCGTGCGCATACAGGTGGACGGGGAGCGCTCCGGCCGGCCGGTTTTCCTTGACCGCCCGGTCGGCGTAGCGGGTGTAGATCGCGCGTACCTCGTGCATCATCTCCGTGAGCTCTGCAGCGGTTACATAAGAGACGCTGTCGGTCACGAACGCGGCACGCCGCCACTTCGCCGGATAGGTGAGGCGTCGTGACCACCATTCGCGCAGCTGCTCGTACACGCGGTCGATGAAGGTCCGCTCGAGCGCCTGGCCGGCGGCGGCAACCTCAGGGTCCGTCCGGTGGGTTTCGAAGCGCTGCGAATCGCTCGTGAGCCGCCAGGGGCGGCTGCGTCCGCGACCGTCGCCCGTTTCCTCGACGAACCCATATTTGGCAAGGGTCTGGAGGTGCCACGACATGTTCCCGGGGCTCTCGTCGAGCAGCTCCGCCGCCCGGCTGGCGGTCATCTCTCCATCGCGCCGCATCGCCTCAAGCAGCACCACGCGCAACGGGTGCGCGAGCGCGCGCATCGCTCGCGCGTCGGTGATCACCTGGGCGCGCTTGGGTCCGCCCTTGCGATCGGGTCGCTGAGGCGTGCTCATTCCGCCCGACTCCGACGGATGAGCATCATCGCCGCCCATCTGCCACCGGAGGGTTCGCGCCGCCGCGAGGCACAGCCAGCCGTAGGCCCATGTCGACCAGGAGCCACCCGGTTCGGAGCCGCGCGGATGCGATCACGCCCGAGCGGTGCTGCGTGCGGGGGCTGCGGGCGGATGCCCCGGCGCTCGGTGCGTTCTGCCGAAGCTCGGCGACGCGATCTCTGACCAACACCCCGGCTAGAGCTTGGTGGTGATACACGATCTCCTCCTTTTACAAGAGTTCTTGTGACAAGACTAGTTGTCGCAAGAACTCTTGTCAAGCCAATAGCTGTCCCGACATCCGATCCCCCAATTGGGGGGAATCTGGACTTATGAGCTTTTCGCCCGCCCAGCGGGTCTGTAGGAGTTAGTGTGCGGGGATGATGCTCACGGGAATTGACACTCTTGTTGGCACGAGGCCGGGCGACCCGGTGTTCCCGTGATGTCACCCAGGCAGGGCGTCCCCGACAGCCCGCTCCGAGACCCGCACCGCTGACGTGGCGCCGTTGGGGGGTGATCAGGAGGGCCGGCTTGCTGCTGCGGTTGGGCAGATTGGCCAGTTGCCGGTCCTCGACGGAACCGTGCAGCGCGTGCTGGCGCTTTGCCGGGATGAGGACTCATCGACCCGCGAGCTGACGACACTTCTGGAGAGTGACCCCGAGTTTGCGGCGAACCTGCTCCGCTTCGCCAACTCCGCATACGCGTCGCGCCCGATTCGCGTGCGGACCATCCGTCAGGCGGTGACGATGACCGGCCGGGGGGCGATCGGCCGACTGGCGGTCGAGACCGCCACGTACCGATTCCTCGAACGCGCACCCGGCAACGGGCGAGCGTCGATCGGCTCGATGCACATCCACGCCTGCGCCGTCGCCGCGTGCTCGCTGGAACTCGCGAACCGCAGCGGGAGCGCGCTCGAGCTCGCGCATCTCGGCGGACTGCTGCACGACATCGGCAAGCTCGTGATGCCGATCGCATTCGGCGAAGAGGCCATGGATGAGATTGCCTCGCAAGCGCTGGCCGGCCCGGCGCGGGTCGAGCTCGAGAGGGATCGCCTGGGCTGTGATCACGCCCTCGCCGGCGCGCTGCTCGCGCGCGCGTCGTATCTGGACGAGCCCGTCGTGGCGGCGATCGCGGCGCATCACGATCCCGCGATCGAGCCGACCCCGGAGCTCGCGTGCGTCCAACTCGGCAACGCGATCGTGGGGATGCTTGGCGGCGTCGACGCCGACCCGCTGCTGATAGATCACGCGCTGGCCGCTCTCGAGCTCGATGCCACGGTGCTCGACGACGTCGCCGCTCACGCCGCCCCGCGGGCCGGCTCGGCACCGTCGCTGTCGCCGGCCGCGGATGGGCTGGCGGCCCGGGTCGCGGCCCTCGAGGAACAGGCCGGCAGCGACGAGCTAACCGGCCTGGCCAACCGGCGCCGATGGAAGCGCGAGGCCAAGGACCGCATCCTCACCGAGGGTGGCGCGGTGATGATCTGCGACATCGATCACTTCAAGCAGATCAATGACCGCAGCGGCCACCTCACCGGCGACCTCGTCCTCTCCGAGATCGCCCGGATCCTGTCGCACCATGGGTTCGCCGGACGCCTCGGCGGCGACGAGCTGGTCCTGCTCGCCGGCGCCGGCTCGGCGGGCGAGGCGGGGGAGCTGGCCGAGCGCATCCTCACCCGAATCCGCGAGGCGTTCCCGAGCGACACCATTGCCGGCTGGAACGGTGGCTTGTCGATCGGGATCGCGATCGCCAGCGCCGCCCAGCGCGACCTCAGCGCCCTTCTGGGAGCGGCGGACGAGGCGCTGTACGAAGCCAAGCGAGAAGGACGCGGTCGGTTCGCGATCGCGCCGGCCGTGTAGACGGCTCGTTGGGTTGAGCCCCTCGCGAGCCCTCTACCGAGGGAGTCAGCGCCAGCCGAGCGCCGGCGCGACGTGGACCAGGATGTTCTCGATCACATGCGCGTTGTATTCAACGCCGAGCTGGTTGGGCACGGTCAGCAGCAGTGTGTCCGCCGCCTGGATCGCCTCGTCCGTCCGAAGCTCCTCAATGAGCACGTCGGGCTCGGCAGCGTAGGAGCGGCCGAAGATCGCGCGCGTGTTCTCGTCGATCATCCCGATCTGGTCTTGAGAGCTTCCGTCGCCGCCGAAGTAGGCGCGATCGATGTCGGTGGTGAGCGCGAAGATGCTCCGACTGACCGACACTCGCGGCTCGCGCTCGTGGCCGGCCTCGTTCCACGCCTCGCGGTAGGCCTCTATCTGCTTGCGCTGCTGGACGTGCAGCGGTTCGCCGGTCTCGTCGTCCTTCAGCGTTGAGCTCTGCAGGTTGAGGCCGAGTTGGGCCGCCCAGACACTCGTCGCGTTCGAACTCGACCCCCACCAGATCCGCTCTCGGAGACCGGCCGAGTACGGCTCGATCCGCAACAGCCCCGGCGGGTTGGCGAACATCGGCCGCGGGTTCGGCCGCGCGAACCCCTCGCCCCCCAGGACCTGCAGCGCGACCTCGGTGTGCCTGCGCGCCATATCCGCATCGCTCTCGCCGTCCGCCGCCGCGAAGCCGAAATACCGCCACCCGTCGATCACCTGCTCGGGCGACCCCCGGCTGATCCCGAGCTGAAGCCGGCCGCCGGCAATCAGATCAGCCGCGCCCGCGTCCTCCGCGAAGTACAGCGGGTTCTCGTACCGCATATCGATCACCGCGGTACCGATCTCGATCCGCGATGTCCTCGCCCCGACCGCCGCCAACAACGGGAACGGCGACGCCAGCTGACGCGCGAAATGGTGAACGCGGAAGTACGCGCCATCCGCGCCCAACTCCTCCGCGGCAACCGCAAGCTCGATCGACTGCTGCAGCGCATCCGCGCCCGACCGAGTCCGCGAGTGCGGGTTAGGGCTCCAATGACCGAAGGACAGGAATCCGATCTTCTTCACGTGCTCCAGCGTAGGCCGGACGGACAAGGCGCGCTGCGGTGTGGTGCTCCCCACGCTCGGTCAGCGCGGCGACGGCCGCACGGGCCTTCCCCCGCGTCGCGATCCGGGCCACGTCGGCGCGAGCCTCGAAAACCCGCTCGGGTCGGCTGCCTCCCACGGCTGCGTGCGGGTCGACAACGACCAGATCGACTGGATGGCCGCACACATCCAGCCCGGAACGCCCGTCGACATCACAGGCTAGTCAGGCGTGTGGCGGGAGTCCGAACCGCTCGAGCATCCACGGGCCGTAGTAGGCGACGATTTCTTCGATCTTGTCGCCGCGCAGTGTCAGGACGGTCACGCCATGCGGGGCGTGGACGCCGGAGCTGTCACGTTCGTATGTGCCCACGGCCAGCTGCCCGTTGGCCGAGGTCGGGAGCATTCGCCAGCTGCGCTGGTTGGCGAACGCGACGGTGCGGAACATGATTTCGATCGCTTCGAGTCCGCGGTACCAGCCGACGATCGGCGGCATCGCTAGCGTCGCGCTCTCGGTCAGCATTCCCACGATCGCGTCCACGTCGTTGTGGGTCCAAGCCTCGGTGTAACGGTCGACGACGGCGCGCAGCTGCTTGTCGTCGAGCGCGCGGAGCGTCGCCTGTTGGCTGCGGTTCGGCAGCCGGTCGTCAATGGTCGCGTGCGCGCGCTGCAGCAGGCTGTAGACCGACGCCGGGGTTGTGTGGAGCGCGTTCGCGACCTCGCCGCCGGAGAAGCCGAGCACGTCGCGGAGGATCAGCACGGCCCGCTGGCGGCCCGAGAGGTTCTGGAGCGCGGCGATGAATGCCAGCTCGATCGCCTCGCGCTGCTCGTAGCGCGCCTCGGGTCCCGCGAGTCCCTCGGTGAGTCCGAGCTCCCGGTCGGGGTAAGGCTCGACCATGCGTGACTCGAGCAAGGGCGCCCCCAACCCGTCGTGCGGGTCAGCCGACGGCCCGTAGTCCATCGGCAGTACCCGACGGGAGGGCCGTTGTTCGATCAGGCGCAGGCACACGTTCGTCGCGATCGTGTACAGCCACGTCCGCAGCGAGCTGCGGGCTTCGAAGCGGCCGAGTGCTTTCCAGGCCTTTACCAGAGCTTCCTGAACGGCGTCATCGGCGTCGTGGACCGAGCCGAGCATCTGGTAGCAGTGCGCGTATAGCGGTCCGCGGTGCGCCTCGACGAGTTGAGCGTAGGCCCGCTGGTCTCCTTCGCGCGCGGCCTTGACCAACTGCATCTCGTTCATCACGCCACCTTCAGTGGCTGGGGCTTGGGTTGCCAGAGCGCGATCTCTCCGCCCGCCGGCGTGGACAGGACCGCACGCCAGCCGGCCGGGCCCTCGCGTGGGGCGAGCAGCACCCGCGCGCCGAGCCGGCGTGCCAGCTCGGTCGTCGCTTCGATCCGATCGACCGCGACGTACGGCAGCCAGCCGGCCCGGCGCGTCGCGCATTCGACGATCCCGCCGTCGAGCTCCGAACCGAGGTTCAGAGCGTGGTAGCTGCCCCACTGCGTGTCGATCCGCTCCGTCTGCCACCCCAGCAGATCGAAGTAGAACCGACTCGAGGATCGCTGGTCCCCGGTGTGCAGCTCCAGGTGCACGACCTGAGTTTCGATCATCTCGCGGCTCACTGCTCGCCGTCGTACTCGTCGCGGCGCTGGATCCACAGCTGGAACCCCTCTCCTTCGTCGCGCCCGTTTGCCGCGCGGTCGAGGACTCCGTAGTAGGTCATCAGGAACTCGACGCCGCGGCCGGTGGTCGAGTACGTCTGGTAGACCGTTCCGTGGTCGAGCGCGAAGGCGTTGAAGCCGAAGCCCTCTGTCAGGTAGCCGACCAGGTCGGTGCCGCTGGCGCGCGCGTTGCGATGCGCGATCGCCGGCAGGCCGGCCGACTGCGGCGACTCGACCCAAGCGCGGGTCTCCTCCTCGCCGCTCGAGAAGCCGAGCTCGAGGTCGAAGTCGCTGCCGTAACTGGAAGCCCAGTTCAGAGCCCAGCCCATCCGCTCGCGGTAGCCGAGCAGCTTCTCGATCGGCGCGCCCGAGACGAGCATCAGCGTTATGTCGCGCGCCTGGAGATGCGGTAGCAGGCCATCGATGGCGTCGGCGATCGACGAGTTCGTCGGGCACGCTTGCTCGTAGCGGGGGCCGAACATGAAGTGGTAGATCAGCAGCTGCGAGCGGCCGTCGAACAGGTCCATGAGTGTTTTCGGTCCGTCCGCGGTCCGGAGCGTGTACTGCTTCTCGACCGCGACCCAGGGCAGTTGTTGGCGATACCGGGCGAGCTCGTCGCCCAGGCGAGTGTGCTCCTTCTCGCGCTTGAGCAGGTCGGCGCGGGCGGCGTCCCATTGGACGCGGGTCCCTACGGTGTGAATCTTCATGTCGGGCTCCCGGTTAGGCCGCGAGCGGCTCGGTCTGGACCAACGCGGCGTTCTGCCGTTCGAGCGCCTTGGCGTCCCCGCTGAACCACCCGGCGGCCAGGTTCGCGGACATCGGGTCGGGGAAGATCTCCTCCTCGCCGCGCTCGACGCCGTCAAGCACGCTGCGCGCGACGATCTCCGGGGCGGTCTTCGGGATCTTGAGACCACGGACCATGTCGGTGTCGATAGGGCCCGCCATGACGGCGTGGACCGTGACGCCGCGCGCGGCGAGCAGCGCGCGCTGGGACTGCGTGAGCGCGAACAACGCTGCCTTAGAGATCGAGTACGCGGGCAGCACCGGCACGGCGGCCAGGGCCGCCAGCGAGACGACGTTGACGATCGCCCCGTGCGAGCGCGTCAGCGCCGGCAAGAATCCCCGGGTCACGTCCCAGGTGCCGTACAGGTTGACCGCGAGATGGTGCTCGAGTGGGTCACGGCCGCCGAGGTCGTCGGGCAGCGACACGCCCGCGTTGTTGATCAGGAGATCGAGCGAGTCGACCTCGTCAACCGCGGCCTGAATCTGCGCCAGGTCGGTGACGTCGAGCGCCAGCGGTCTGACGCGATGGTCGGAGTGGGTATACGGCTGTCGAGTCCCGGCATACACCCGCTTCGCCCCCCTTCTAAGTGCCTCTTCGACGAGCGCCTGCCCGAGGCCGCGGTTGGCCCCTGTGACCAAAACTGAGCGGTTCGCGATTGTCGTACTGCTGGTCATCACAAGGCTCCTTCGGTGGGTTTTCGCGTTAGATCCACCCGGGCGGTCAAATCCATCGCGAGCTTGCCTTGCGTTGTCATTCCGTATCAGTTGCTTGTAGTGGCCCGATCACAGGGCGCCGACCCGCCGAGTCGAGCCTGGTCGAGAAACGCGAAAATAGGGGACGTTTCTCAGCCAGGCTCCGCGATGGCCGCCTCGGGCCAACAGCACCGCGGGCTGCTAGGGGTGAGCCGGCAGGGCGTCGATTATGAACAGGCGAACGGGCTCGGCGCCATGGTTGCGCCCGCGGTGCGCGGGGGTGCTCGGAAGCCAAAATGCCTGTCCAGCCGCGACTCGCATTTCCGGCGAGCCGTCTTCGAACTCGTATTGGATCTCGCCGCTGAGCACGTAGCCCGAGTGGGGGCTGTCGCACCACTCCGTTCGTCCGGCTCGGGGCGCGTACTCGACGAGCGCCCACCGGACGCCGTCGACGACCTGCTCGATGTCACGGACGTTGGGGTCGTGCTCCGCCGCCGCTCCGTCGAAGGACACCACCCGAGGCGACGGAGGATCGGAGCTCATCTCGCGATCAAGCTTAAGCGACCGCCGCCGCGAGTCCGCGCCAGAGCCTCAGCCGCCCCCGTGTCCGCCGCCACCGCCCCCGTGCATCACAATGAGATCGCGCGGATGCCTGGCCGCAGCGGAACTGGGGGAACTTGTGAGTTCGCAGAAGATGGTCATGGACGGATCCAAACAGCCCGCGCGCTCTGACGGGCGAGCCGTTCCGGACGGGCCAGCACCCATGCGCCGCGACCGATGAGTGACTCCCTGGACCGAGACACGGCGGTGCTCGAGGCGCTGCTCGGGGACGTGCTCGAGGAGCAGGAGGGCCGCGCCTTTCGCGACCGGGTGTTCTGGTTGCGCGATACGGCCGCTCGGGTGCGCGGCGGCGACGTCGCCGCCGCCGGGACGTTGACGCGGTTCGTCCACGCTCAGGCCGATGCTGGGCTTGAGCCGTTCGTGCGCGCCTGCTCGATCCAGCTACAGCTGGCGAACATCGCGGAGGAATTGGAGCGGCTGCGCCGGCGGCGGCACTATGACTCCGATGCGAGCGCTCCGCAGCGCGAGTCGCTGGCCGCAGCGTCGGGCGTGGCGGTCCAGCATCCCCCGGCTGAGGTCGCCGAGGCGCTTCGCCGGCTTGACGTACGACTGACGATGACCGCGCATCCGACGGAGGCGGCCCGACGGTCGGTGTTCAACCATCAGCAGTCGGTGTGGCGGGCGATGGAGCGACTCGATGACCCGCGAATAGGCCGCACCCAGCGGCGGTTGCTCGAGGGCGAGTTGCGAGAGGTGCTCACGGTGTGGTGGCAAACCGACGCGGTCCGGCACGTGCGGCCGGTAGTCGAAGACGAGGTGCGTCGGATCCTGTTCTTCTTCGAGGCGGTGCTGTTCGATGCGGCACCGCGGGTCGAGGCGGAGATCTCGCGGTCGTTCGAGCGCTCGTGGCCTCCGAGCGTCCCGGCGGTTCGGTTCGGCAGCTGGGCTGGCGGTGACATGGACGGCAACCCCGAGGTCACCCCGGACTCGGTGATTCGCACGCTCCGGTTGCACCGTACGACCGCGCTGCGCCTGCTCAGAGCGCGCGTGGACAGACTCGCCGAGCGCTTCTCCCAATCGGAGCAGCGGCTGTTCGTCTCGCCCGCGCTCGAGGCTTCGCTCGAGTCCGACGGCGAAGAAATGCCCGACGTGGCATCCCGCCGGCCCGGCAACCAGCAAGAGCCATTTCGCCGCAAGCTCTCGTTCATGTCAGCGCGGCTCGACGGCGCCCTGCGCGGACAGCCGCACGGTTACCGTGATCCCGGAGCGCTCGAGCACGATCTTGAGCTGCTCCGGGAGTCCTCAAGCTCCCGGCGGGTCGCAGATGGGGCGCTCGCGAGGCTGCTGTGCCAGGTGCGTACGTTCGGATTCCATCTCGCCGCACTTGATGTCCGGCTGTCCGCGCTCGATTTGCGCTCGGCGATCGAACCATTGGCGGTCGACTTTGCCGCCGCGCTCGAGAACGAGCGGACGCGCCTTCTCACCGCAGTGCTCGAGGACGGCGCAGGGGAGTCTCCGGACGTCTTCAGGGCGATCGCCGTCGGCCTGCGGGAGCACGGTCCGGAGGCGCTCGGCAGCGTGATCGTCTCGATGGTCGAGCGTCCGTCCGATGTTCTGGCCGCGCTCGTGCTGATGCGCCGCGCCGGAATCGGCGTCGGCGAGCTGCCGACGCTACCGGTCGTGCCCTTGTTCGAGACCGTCGAGGATCTCGACCGGGCCCAGGCCACGATGGCGACGTTGTACGAAGAGCCGATGTACGCCGCGCAACTGGCGTCGTGCTCGCGGCGTCAGGAGGTCATGCTCGGCTATTCGGACTCCGCGAAGGACGGCGGGTTTCTGGCCAGCCAGTGGGAGCTGTACTCGGCCCAGGAGCGGCTGCTGGCTGACGCCGACGCACGCGGAATCGAGCTGCGATTCTTCCACGGCCGCGGCGGCTCGACCTCGAGGGGCGGTGCGCGGACACACCGCGCGATCCTGGCCCAGCCGAGCGGATCGATCCGAGGGCGCATGCGCCTCACCGAGCAGGGAGAGGTGATCTCGCAGCGGTACTCGCACCCAGAGCTGGCGCTGCGGTCGCTCGAGCAGACGATTTCGGCGGTGTTGCTCGCGACGCTCGCGCCCGGTCGAGCGGTGCCCCAACGCTACCGCGAGGAGGCCGAACGATTCGCCGACCAGTCGCGGGCGATATACCGAGCATTGATCTACGACGATCACCGGTTCGCTGCGCTCCTGGAGCTCGCGTCGCCGATCGACGCGCTCACCAGGCTGAACATCGGGTCACGGCCGGCGTCTCGCTCAAGCGCATCGACGGTAGCCGAACTACGCGCGATCCCGTGGGTGTTCGCATGGATGCAGAACAGATTGCTGTTACCGGCCTGGTACGGGGCCGGCACCGCGCTCGAACAAGGCGACCGCGAGTTACAGCGCGAGATGATCGACCGCTGGCCGTTCTTCGCGATGCTGTGCTCGACGCTCGAGATGTCACTGTTCAAGAGCGACCTCGGGGTGGCCGAGCGATACCTCGAGCTGCTCGGCGACGACCCCGCCCGCGAGCTGTGGGAACCAATCCGCGCCGAGCACGACCGCGTCGTACGAACCGTGCTCGAGATCTCGGGCACCGACACGCTGCTCCAGGGCGCGCCGGCGTTGATGGCGCGCCTCTCGCACCGCAACCCATGGACCGACCCGCTGTCGTACATGCAGATCGATCTTCTACGGCGGGCTCGGGCCGGCGAGCGTGGCGCTGAGCGCCCGCTGCTATTGACGATCAACGGCATAGCTGCCGGCATGCGCAACACGGGCTGACCGACGGCCTCGCGGCCCAGCGACAAGTCATACGCTTCAAGGATGCCCTGGCGCGGTTTCCGCAAGTCCGGCGGAACGAACGACCCACCGGTCTCCATCGGCGATCCTCGCCTGGAGGGCTGGGAGACGGTCAGCACATTCGAGGATCAGGCGAGCGCCCTGGCATGGCGCGACCGGCTCCGTGAGCTCGGCGTCGACGCCTCATGCACGGCAGACCACCCGCTCGATCGCTTCGGCCGAGGCGACATCTACCTCGTCGTTCCGCCCGAGCAGTGGTCGCGCGCCAGCGAGATCGTCGAGAACCTCGACGACGACGACGTGTAGATCTCCGGCCTCACCTTGACCGGTCCGACTGGCTCGCCTGGCAGCTACAGATGCTTTTCGAGCCAGTCCACGATCAAGCGCGTTGACGCTTCGGGGTCTTGCACGATCGCGTTGTGGCCCCAGGCGTCCTCGACGTACAGTTCGATTAGCGGAGATGCCTCGGTGAACTGTCGCCAAGAGCGCCCCTTGATGACCCGGAGTTCGGCTGGTTGCCCGCTCGCGATCAGCAGTGTCGGGACCTGGACACGCCTGGCGCGACTGAGCACGTCGTGCTCCACGACCGCCAGAACCTGATCCGCCGCCGCCTCGGGTGAGATGCGCTCCCGTATCTCACCATCAACCTGCGCGAACACGTCGCGAACGTACGCCTCGACCATCTCCGTCGGCTCGCCACCGATGATCCCCGCGAGTTCGCGGGTCGCAGTCTCCCAGTCGGGAAACCGCAACCGGTTCGCCCGAATCCAGGCGATCAGCTGTTCTCGCCCGGAGGTAACCGGCATCCCAAGCTCGGCCATTGCCGCGGCGTCCATGAAACCGCCGTCGAGCAACACGGCCGCCCGGAGTCCAGCAGGCGGATCGGCGGCCAACCCGACGGCGACATAAGCGCCGAGCGAGTGACCGACGATCGCCTGACAGCCGTATGCCTCGGCCACACCGGCGGCGAGCTCGATGAGCGCGTCGGACGTGTAACGATCGAGCGGTGCGGAACGACCGGAGCCAGGAGGATCCACCGCCAAAGCTCGGCCTGGCAGCGCCGCCGCTATGCCGGCGAAGTAGGCACCGGTTGAACCCAGGCCGGGCCACAGCAGAATCGCGGGATCGGCGGGATCACCCCATTCCCGCACCGCCAACCCGTCGGTAAGCCTTTCATTCACGCCATCCGGCTCCGGCACGCCCATGTCTCGGTGTGGGTCGAGAGTTGACAATGTGTCGCGCTTGCCCAGCGTCTCGCGGATCGCCCATGCTGACCTCCCGTTCGCCAATCCGATGTCCGAGGTGGCCATCGACAGCGCGATTGCCGCTCTGCCCGTGCCACAAGATCCGTGGATCGTTGACACGGGTTGTGGTGGCGGGGAGATCCTATCGCGCGCATTGAGGGCGTACCCCGGCGCGAGTGGCCTGGGTGTAGACCTCGACCCACAGGCAATCGTCGAGGCCCGTGCGCGTGCCGGCGATCTGCCTGCGCGATTCGAAGTCCGCGATGCTGCGACGGTCGACGGACCATTCGACGCAGCCATCAACGTCGCCGCATCCCACGCCCACGGTGGGTTCCCCCAAGTCCTGAGGGCGTTGCACGGATTGGCGGCCGTTGCGCTCTACGGCGAAGGCTGGTGGCAACGGCCCCCAACGCCGGCGTTACTCGCAGCCCTCGGGGACGCGACCGAGGATGAGCTCGCTGACCTTGACGGGCTGCGCCAGGCCATCGAAGGCGCAAGCTTCGAGATCGTGCGCGAGTGGCTCGCAAGTGACAACGACTGGCGTCACTACGAGGAAACGCTAGCCACCACCGCCGAGCGCCACGGCACATCAGAATCTCTCGGCTACGCCCGCCGGATCCGTGACCGGCGCGCGCTCCCGGGCGGCACGGACACGCTCGGCTTCGCACTGTTCGTGCTGCGTCGCCGCTGAGTCACTCACCTCCGCCACGTTGACGTCCTTTCGATCGGCTCGAACGGACGCGGGAGATCCTGTCTGTCCACGGGTGCTCTAAAGGAGGCTCGCCGCCCGAGCGTGAAGCCCAGGCGGCGAGTTCTCTCTCAGCTGGTCGTCAGCGCTGGCTGAAGCCCGCGAGCGCCGCCACTAGGCGTGCGCCGTCGGGGTCTCCGAGCCCGCTGGCGAGGTCATAGCCCGGCGTGGCGTTGTAACCGCGCACCGTGATCGTCTTGTTGGTGCTCGGCTGGACCCACGTGACCGTGTTGTTGCCCCGCGTGACGTCGTCGAACGGCGAGAACGGACCCTCGCCGACTGCGTAGAGCCGCGGGTTGAGCCACCCGAGGTCGTGGCGCGCCGCCTGATCGGCGACGGCGACGATCCCGGAGAACAGCGGCGACGCCTCGCTGGTGCCGGCAATCTGGTAGAAGCCGGGAGTAAGGCCGTCGAAGCTCATCCACACGTTGACGGCCGATGAGACCGCCGCGTTCAGGCTTACGTCCGGGACCCCGCGATCACGTCCGACGACCCGGGCAACGCCGTTCTGGAAGAACGGCCGGTCGAACACGGACGACAGTCCTCCGCTCCCCGCGCAAGGCTGCGAGCAGATCGACGCCGGATCGTTCCAGACGTTGTCCGGCGCAGTACGGAATCCGTTCTGGTCGAGGTGCAGCTGGAGGCCACCCACGCCGGTGACGAGCGGGTCGCTCGCCGGCCAGCCGACTGTGGGGAACGGATACAGATCGCTGCCGTCAAGCTCGTAGTTGGCGGCGCCGGTATCCCCCGACGAGGCCAGCACGCTGACGTTGTGGGCCAGCGCGTTGACGTACGCCGAGCGCTGGCTGAGGAGCTGCTGTGGGCTTGTGAACGTCTGCTCTGTTGCCCCGAAGCTCTGCGTGATGACGTCTCCCAGGTGATGGTCGATCACGTAGTTCTCGGCCTCGATCATTTGCGGGAACCCAGTGATCCCCTCGGTCTCGGCGACCGGCGTCTCCACCAGCAGGATGTTCGCCCCGGGCGCCATCGTGTGGGCGTACTCGACGTCGAGCGACGTCTCGACCCCCCAGCCGAACGCGGCCGGATCGTTCTGGTTGACCGGTCCGTCAGGCGTGATGATGTCGAAAGACGGTGGCGCCGAGAGGCCGTACTCCTGGTCGAAGCTCTGCAGGTCCTGCTGGATCGTCGGCGACCCGAACGAGTCGACGATGACGATCGTCTTGCCCGCGCCGGTCAGGCCGGCGCGGTACAGCGGCGTCATGTCGTACGCCTGGTGGAGCTGCGGCGGGCCATAGCACTCGATGTCCTCAGCGGCCAGGCACTGGGCGATCGTCGGCGGCTGCGTGTAATGGCCTCCGATCAGGACGTGATAGGGCGCCGCCGACGCACCTGCAGCAGCGATCGCTAACGCGACCAGCGCTCCCGAGAGCGCGGTGATAACTCGAAACCTCAAGAGACCTCCCGCGGGATGAGGACGGCTGCGTGCCGTCGCCAGTTGAATAAGCGCGGGCATTCAATCACCGCGTGGACATCACGGCAAGTGGGCGCCCGGCGTGAGCACGGATGGGACTAGTCGTCGCGACGGTCCGGGCCCCGCAATGGCCCGCGGGTATCGTGCCGGATGGATGCTTGAACCACCGCGCGTTGATGGTCTGGACAAGCATCTGGAGGAGCGCTACGGCGTCGAGGTGGCTTCCGTGGTGGCGCTCGACATCGGGGTGTTTCGGGTCGATCGTCGGGACGGGTCGCGCTGGGTGGCGCGAGTGTTTGCGGCCGGGCGGCCGCTCACCGGCGTGCAGGAGGACGCGGCGATCCTTCGCGGGCTCGAGCGAGCCGGGTTCCCGGCTGAGCGTTGCGCACATCCCGAGCCCGTGTCCGAGTTCCTCGGCCAGGGCGTGCTCGTCACCGAGTTCCTCGAGGATCATGGGCCCCTGCGGCCGGGACGATCGGCGGCAATACTCGGTGCGATGCTGGGGCGGCTGCACACACACCCGGCCACGAATCTGCGCTCGGGAGGCGCCTGGCATCACCTCTCGTTCGAGGGCGGCCCCCGTGAGGAGATTGCCGGCGCAGCCGAACTGCTCGACGATCACCTCCCCCAAGTCGGAGTCCGGGAGCTGTCGTTGTTCGATCGTCTGCGCGACGAGGTCGAGCGGATCGATGACTGCCACGATCTGCCCCACGCGTTCGTGCACCCGGACTTCGTCCCCGCCAACGCGATCCCGACCGCCGACGAGAAGCTGGCGATCGTGGACTGGACCGGCGCTGGACGAGGACCCCGGCTGTGGTCCCTCGGCTTCCTGCTGTGGGCCGCGGGAGCTCGGAACGTAAAGCTTGTCGATCTGGTCGTGTCGCGTTACCGGCGCTCCATCGAGCTCGAGCCGGCCGAGCTTGACCGGCTCGAGGACGCGATCCGGGGGCGGCCGGTCATGCTCGAGGCCTGGTCGGTGTGTGCCGGTCGCCGCGAGCTCGACGATGCCATGGAGCGCGTGGACCGGACTGGTGAGCTGGCCAAGTCGATCGCGGTCGTCGCCCGACGCGCATTCGACAACCGGACCTCTTGACGCCGCCGGTGGAGCGGGAGTAGCGTCGCGGCGTCGTGCATGAAGCGCTGCTAGATCCGGAGATCGATCCCGACGCTCTGCTGGCGAGGCTCGACGAGCTGCAGAAGACTCGCGACGAGCATCCCGAGCACCGGGTGGTGCCGCAGGAGACGTACGACGAGATCCGGCGAGTGCTCACGGATCCCGAGGCACGTCAGGGGACTCCGTCGGCCAGCACTCCCCGCGCGTTCGACGATTTCACGCGGCCGCCGGGGACGATCTTTCTGCAGCCGAGCCCTGCGCTCAGTCAGTTCCAGAGCGTGATCAGCTATTGCTGTGAAAATCAGCTCGTGACGGCCGGCGAGTTGCCGCCGACGGAGCACGGGTTCAGACAATGGGTGGCGGAGCTGGTCGACCGGTTACGCCGGTTCGGTCCATGTGACATCCGGTGGATAGAGCCGAAACTGCTCAAGCTGGCCACTGAGTTGAGCGACGACAAGCATTCGTTTCCCGACAAGCGGCCGGGCACCGTCACGCTCGCCGATCGTGCCCGGGTATTCATCATCGGTGACTGGGCAACCGGGCTTCCGCAGGCACGCAACGTCGCCAGTGCGGTGAGAGCCCAGCTCGACGCGACCGATCCGTCAATCGAGTGTCACGCGGTGCACCTCGGCGACACCTATTACTCCGGACTGGAAGACGAGTACAAGTACCGCTTCCTCCCATTGTGGCCGGTCGATCAGGGGTCCCGGGTCCGGTCGTGGGCGATCAACGGCAACCACGACATGTACTCCGGCGGCCACGGGTACTTCGACGTGCTGCTCGAGGATCCGCGCTTTCAGCCACAGCAGGGATCGAGCTATTTCTGTTTCGGCAACGAGCATTGGCGGCTGATCGGACTCGATGACTCCTACACCGACCCCGATGCCCCGTCGCTCGCCGGAAACCAAGTGGACTGGCTCGAGAAGCTCCTGGCGCCGGCCGACCGGCCCGGCACGATCCTGCTCACCCACCATCAGGCGTTCAGCGCGTGGGAATCGGTGAACACGACAATGGTGAAGCAGGTGACAGGCGCGATCGGCGACCGTCAGGTGGAGGGCTGGCTGTGGGGACACGAGCACCGCGCCGCGGTGTACAAGCCCGGGGTCAAATACGGCGCCTACAACGACCACGCCGCGTATACCGCGATCGCCGGGCACGGCGGCGTGCCGAACCTCGTGTCAGGCCCGGAGGCCCCGCCGCCGCCGAACGTGGTCGACCAAACCAGCATCGACTGGCAGAACACCGACGACTACACGGTCGCCAAGGACACCTGGAGCTACGGCGGATATGCGGTAATCGACTTCGACGGCGACGCCGCGTCGATCCAATTCTTCACCGAGATCGGTCACCCTCGGACGAACCCGGATGGGTCGGTGCGGGCGCCGGATACGCTGACGCGCGTGCCGTGATCGCGCATCGGCGGACGCGGGCGTCACGGGTCGTCGGGGAACAGGTCGATCCCCTGCTCTGCGGCATGCTCGGCGAGCACGCGGGTCACGAGCGCGTTCAGCGCACCGCGGTCTCGCTGCGGCAGGTGGTCAAGTAGGGCGGAGACGTCCGTCTCGAACTGGGACGAGGCGTCGGCGACGAGGGATCGACCGGCGTCGGTGAGGCTGACCAGCACGGAGCGTCCGTCGGTGGGGGACGGCGCGCGGGCGACCAGGCCTCGGCGCTCGGCGCGTTCCACCAGCCCGCTCGTGCTCGACTTGTCGAGGCCCAACAGCTTGCCCAGCTCGTTGATCGTCGGGTTGCGGTCGCGCAGGACTCCGAGCAACCGCGTCTGGATGATCGAGAGATCGTGCTCGGCGGCCCGGTGCTCGAGCATGCGATGGACGACGAACGACAGCTGGGCCAAGGCATCGACCGGACTGAGCTCACGCGTGCTCTCCGGCGCCGACCGTTCTGGCGATTCGCGTCCCATGTCGAGATCGTACTTGATTTAGTACGCGCCACCAACTAAACTAGTACGTGGCACAAACTAAGCTGATCACAGGCGAGATCTCGCCGGAGCAGGAGCAAACCGCATGGCAACGATGAATGCAGCGGTGGTGACCTCATTCGAGGAGCCGCCCCACTACCAGCCGATCGAGGTTCCGCAACCGGCCACGAGCGAGGAGATCCTCGTCGATGTGCTCGCCGCCGGCCTGCACCCGCGGGTGCGCAGCGGCGCCGCCGGGAGGCACTACACGAGCACGGGCGCGTTGCCCATGATCCCCGGCATCGACGCGGTCGGCCGCCGGCCGGACGGCAAGCGGATCTACTTCGTCGCCGACGACGCGCACTTCGGAACGATGGCTGAGAAAGCCCTGGTTGCGCAGCGGCGCGCGATCGAGTTGCCCGACGACGTCGATGTCGCGACGGTCGCCGCCACCATGAATCCGGCCATGTCGGCGTGGGTGGCCCTGCGCCGGCGCGTCCCGATCCAACCCGGTCAGAGCGTCCTCGTCCTGGGAGCCACCGGCAACGCCGGAACGATGGCCGTTCAGGTCGCGCGGAGGCTCGGCGCGGGGCACGTCGTCGGTGCGGGCCGCAACGTCGAGCGGCTGGACGCACTCACCTCGCTCGGCGCCGACGACGTCGTCCAGCTGACCGACGACGCCGAGGCGACGCAGCGAGCGCTCGCCGCGGCGGCTGCCGAGGTCGACATCGTCATCGACTACCTATGGGGAACGCCGGCGCAGACGACGATCATGACCCTGCTCCGCGCGCGCTCGGACCGCAGCCGCGCGCTCGATTGGATCCAGATCGGCGCGATCGCCGGCCCGACGATCGAGCTGCCCTCGGTCGCTCTGCGCTCCGCGAACCTACGCCTACAGGGCAACGGCCAAGGAGCCGTCTCCCCCGAGGGCTACCTCGCCGAGTTGCCGTCGCTCGTCGATGAGATCGACGCCGGGGCGATCGCGCTCAGACCGAGCCCGAAACGCCTGGCGGACGTGCACGCGGTCTGGGCCGCCACCGACCCGCCGGGCCAGCGCACGGTGCTCATGCCGTAGGCGCGGGTCAGGAGGGTCGTCTGCGTGTGGCCTCTAGCTCGGCAGCCCGCACGCGGATGCGGTCCTCGTCGGTGATCTGGTGCCAGCGCGTCCCACGGCGTTGCCCGGTCCTCCGGACCCTGCCCGCTGCTTCCAACTCCCGGAGCAGCCCGAGCACCTGGTCGCGGTTCCCGTTTGCCCGGTCGGCAAGCTCCGACGTGGTCAGTCCCCCGTTCCCCGACAACAGCGACTCGACCTCGTCGGCTGGGACGGCGGTCACACGCCGCTTCGCCCTCGGGCGAGAGGTGCTCCGTGCAGGGCTCTCGCCCCGATCAAGCGCGGTTCGGGCGGTTTCCAAGGTCTTGATCTGGTCGCTCAGTTCGGCAAGCCGGGTGTCAATTGAGTCGACGATCTCTTGAGTTGTTCGCATCCCCCGATGCTACGTAAGCGCCCGGCGCCACCACCTCGGCGTGGGTCAGGCGGCCTGGCCGGCGTGCTCGGCGCCGCCGATGAGCTGCTCGACCCAGTCGCCCGTGATCTGCCGCGTGGCGGCGTTGATGCGGTTCCAGGCGTTGATTCCCGCAATCGTGATCACGAGACCCGGCGAGCTGCGACTCGTCGTAGTGACGGGCGGCCTCGTCCCAGACCTCGTCCGGGACGGCGTCCGAGCTGTCGGCGAGCCGCGTGAGCGACTCGGTCAGCGCCAGAGCAGCGCGCTCGGCGTCGCTGTAATACGGAGCCTCACGCCAAGCGCCGACCATGAAGATGCGCTGGTCGGGCTCGCCGGCGTTCCTCAGCTCACGCGTATGCATGTCCAGGCAGACGCTGCATCCGTTGATCTGGCTCGCTCGCACCTCGACCAGGTACAGCGTCGTCGCGGGCACCCCGGACCTGCGGGCGCCGGCAGCGAGCTTCTGCAGCGCTGCCATCGCGCCGGGTACGACCATCACGGGGTTCGTCATTCGCGGTTCCATGTTGTCCTCCAGTCACGGTTTGTCCGCCGCGGTCTACGTTGTTGACACCGCGGTCTACCTCATTTGACACGCGAGGGCGATCAAATGTGACAGCGCGTCACGTCGCTGAACACGAACCCGTCCCGCTCGACGGTCTCGCCGACCTCGACGGCGATCGGCTCGAGGCAGGATCGGCCCGGCGTGGACGAACGTGTGGAACTCGCCGTTCTCGCCGCACGGGTCGACGCCAGCGGGAAGATCGTCGAGCAGCCGCTGGTCGAAGCGGCGCCCGGCGAACGAGCGGTCGAGCTTGGTGGGATCGACGCACACGATGATCGCTTCGAAGCCCGCGGCGATGAACTCGCGCGCGAGCGCCGTGGTGTCCCGGTGCCACAGCGGGAAGCATCCCCGCTTGCCGGCCGCCGCAAGGCGCTCCTCGCGGTAGTCCCGGATGTCCTCGAGGAACAGATCGCCGAACGCCACCGCCTCGACGCTCGCCAGCGGCTCGGACGCGAACGCCTGTGCCATGCGCTGCTCGTACACCTCGTTCGTACATCCCACTGGGATCTCGACCTCGACCAGCGGGATTCCGATGGCCTCGACCTGCCGCGTGAGCAGCGAACGGCGCACCCCGTGCATCGAGACCCGCTCGTAGACGTCGGTGACGGTTGTGATCAACGCCCGCGGGGCGACGCCGTGCTCGCGGCCGAGCACCCACAACGCGAGCGCCGAATCCTTGCCGCCGCTCCACGACAGCGCGAGCGCGCTGCGCTCCCGGTCGTTCATGGATCCGCTCGACTGAGCATCGGGCGGCCCATCCTAACGTTGCTCCGGGCGGCGACTTGGGCTCATTGTCAATGTGCTTGACACGAGCCAGCAGGGGCGTAAGGTTCGAATCGTTAGAGGGAAGGGAGGTCGGCCAGCCCGAGGCGATCGTCGACGGCGTGTAGCTCGATCGCTCATCGGCGCTGGCCGAACGCTCGTCCACAGCCCACCAGAAGGAGGATCGTTGACATGCGTCGTCCGCTGCCCGCCGGCCTCTCACGTGCGAGACGGGTCATCGCTCTCGCCGCACTCCTCGCGCCGGCCATGATCGCCGTAGCTGCGGCCCCCGCCGCCGCCCGGTCGGCCCACCGGGGCACTGTCCGGGCGACGCGCCGCGGCGCGTTCCAGGGGATGCGCCGATTCTCGCCCGAGGTGATCCGCACCGGGACCGCGCCCACCGGCTACGAGGTCACGTTCCGCTATTACGACCCCTCCGCCACCACCGTCCAGATCCGCGGCGAGTGGTTCTTCTCGAACGCGGCGAACACGACGACCACCTCGTCGGCGGGGCTGCTCCCGTCGCAGTGGGCGCCCGGCGACTTCCCGATCGCTTTCCCCAACCAGGGCCCCGCGCCGAACTGGCCGGTGGCGCAGATGACCCTGGATAGTTCGACCGGGGTCTGGTCGTACACCACGCCGCTTCCGTCCGGAACCTTCACCTACGGGTTCTACGTAAATTGCACCAGTGCGCCGCCGGGGCTGACGGGGTGCACGGAGCTCTCGGACCCGAGTAATCCACCGTGGAACACGAGCGGTTCCGTCGAACCCGACAGCGAGGTCTACGTGCCCTCGGACCCGAGCTTCGGAACCCCGAACATGTCGTGGGAGGCACCGAACCGCCGTGTCCACGGATCGCTGTCCGACGTGTCCTATGCGGACCCGCAGTCGACGAGCCCGGTCGGCAGCCACCCGCTGGCGATCTATCTTCCGCCCGGATACAACGCGCACCGACGCACCCCGTATCCGACGCTCTACTTGAGCCACGGCGGGGGCGGCAACGAGGTCGATTGGACGACACAGGGAGTCGCGAACCGCATCATCGACAACCTGATCGCCGCGCGCATGGTCCAGCCGATGGTGATCGTCATGACCGACTTCAACAATCTCGGCAGTTGCTCACTGTTCGACGGATCGTGCTACGCGCTCGATGTGTCGAACTACGTGATTCCGTACGTGAACGCGCATTACAACGTGTCGCAGAACCCGAATGACCGCGCGTTCGCCGGTCTGTCGCTCGGCGGGCTGATGGCCAATTACCTGCTGTTCAACGACACCACGCTGTTCGGCTATTACGGCAGCTGGAGCATCGCGGACATCGGCGCCCCGACATACCCCTCGACCCCGTGGCAGAACCCCGCACTGAAGACCCGGCTCGGGATCGAGCTCGGCGGCGGGAACTTCGACGAGCTGACGATCCCGGGGCTGAACAGCTACGAGGCGGACTTCACCGCGGCCGGGATACCGTTCACCGACGCCAGGTTGGATGGGGGACACGAGTGGTACACGTGGCGCCAGCTGCTCTACGACTACGCCACCACGGTCGCCTTCCGACACACGACGACGACGGTTCAGGTGGCCGGCGGAGGGTGGCGCGGCGACCGCCGCGCTGCGACCGCCACCGTGTCCGGCGACACGATCGAGCCGGTGCCGCCCGGCGGGACCGTGCAGTTCTACATCGACGGTCAGAGGGTCGGACGTCCGGAGCGGCTCGACCGCGGCCGCGCGTTCCTGCCGCTGTTCGGCGCACACGGATCGGTGACCGCCGTCTACAGCGGCGACAACTACTACAACACGAGCACGAGCCAGCCGGTCTCCGTGTCCTGACCGGCGATCCGTCCGCGGGCGGCGACGTCGCCCGCGGACGCTCGCGGGCCGTCGCGGCCAAGCGACGCCGAGCTCGGACCGACGCCGCGACCCGTCTTTGGCGATCATGCCGCGATGCTCACTCCCGGTCTGCTCGCGTTCGTCAGGTCGTCGCTGCCCGAGCCGCCGTCGCGGATCCTCGAGATCGGCGCGGGCCACGGAGAGCTCGCCGGTGAGTTGCGCGGCGCCGGCTGGGACGTGACCGCGATCGACCCGTCCGAGAACGCCGGCCCGGATGTCGAACGGATCCCGCTGCTTGAGGCAAGCGGGACGTTCGACGCGGCCGTCGCGGTCGTGTCGCTGCACCACGTCGACCCGCTCGAGGAGTCCTGTGCCCATCTCGCGACGCTGATCGGGCCCGGCGGGCGGCTCGTGATCGACGAACTCGACATCGCCCGCTACGACGACCGCGCGGTCGACTGGTGGATCGCCCAGCGCCGGACGCTCGGCCCCTCCGATCACGACCTCGACAGGGACCGGATACTCGGAATGCTCCGAGAGCACATCCATCCGCTCGCCACCGTGTGCGCGGCGCTCGAGCCCTACTTCGAGCTCGGCGAGCCGGTCCCCGGTCCCTATCTGCACCGCTGGGAGCTCCGCCCGAGCCTGGAGGCGGTCGAGGTCGGGCTGATCGCTGAGGGACTATTGCCGGCGACCGGCGCGCGGTTGATCGCGGTGCGCCGCGAGCCCTGACCGCTCGGGCAACGCCGGGCGGGTTTACGCGCTCGGGGACTCATCTGCGACCTTGGCGCCCGCCGACGGCCGGGGCCATCCGACGATCAGGCGTCGTGCCGCCAGCTGGCCCCGAGCGTGCGCCCCGCGATCTCGACTGGCTTGGCGTCCAGCAGGATCCAAACGAACCGGCACGGCACGGTCCCGCGGTTGTGCCACAGGTGGTTGGTGCCGCGCTGGATGACGACGTCGCCCGCCCGCACGGTCACGGTCTCGCCGCCGTCGAGCTCCATCTCGCATTCGCCCTCGAGGCAGATGCCGTAGTCGAGGCTCTCGGTCCGGTGCATCGGCGACCGCGTGCCCGGCGCGAGCACGCCGATCCGGAGCACGGAGCCCGTACCCGACCCGTGGGCCGTGGTCGCGCTGCCCTCGCGCTGAACCCTCATTGCCTCATCGCCGAGGTCGACCGGCATCTCGTGCGTGGCCCAGACGTGGAAGAACGTCGCGCTGGTGCGATCCGCGTCCTCGGCCAGGCCCGCGCCGGTCATCTGTTCGTCAGCCGCGATCACTGCCTCGCCCGCCTCGTTGTGGCCGGTGACGATGCGCCTGACCCGTTGTTCGCTGAGCTTCCCGTCAAAACGACTCATGGGCGCACGGCGTCGGACAGGAACTTGGCGGTGCCACCGCTCGACAACCCGCCGTCGACCGGGATCTCGGCGCCGGATAGGAACGGGCATTCGGCCGACATCAGGAACACCATCAGCGCCGCGACCTCGTCGGCCGACCCGGCCCGCCCGAGCGGCGTCAGCGCGACGTTCGCGCCCTTGAACGCCGCGGGCGCGGTCGCCGTCATCGGCGTCTCGATGTAGCCCGGGTGCACGGCGTTGACGCGAATGCCGCGCGGGCCGAGTTCCATCGCGGCGACCCGGGTCAGGCCGCGGACGCCCCACTTGCTCGCGGTGTAGGCGGCCGTGTAGTGGCCCGTGAGCCCGGCGACCGAGCCGACGTTGACGATCGACGCGCCCTCGCCCATCAGGGGCGAGAGCGTCTGGATGCCGAGCATCGGGCCCGTGAGATTGACCGCGAGCGCGCGGTTCCACTCCTCGACAGCGACCTCATCGAGACGTGCCCGGCTGGTCGTCCCCGCGTTGTTGATCAGGCCGTCGACACGACCGAACGTGGCGCGGAGCCACTCGGCCAGCGTCTGCCAGTCCTCGGAGGAGGCGACGTCGAGGCTGCGGCGATGGACGCGCTCCGGCGCACCGCCGGCGAAGCTCTGCACGTCGGTGGCGACGACCACCGCGCCCTCGTCGTGGAGGGCGGACACCTCGGCGGCGCCCTGGCCGGAGGCGGCGCCGGTGACGACGATCACGCGGTCCTGAACGCGGCCCGTCATCGGAAGGGCACGGGAAGCGGTGACGTTGACAGCGGCATTTGCGCTCGATAGCGTATCCGAACCAGTATTCGGAATCGGAGAATTCTCTCGTGGAGGGAAGAGGATGAAGGTTCTCATCGTCGGCGGCGGCATTGGCGGTCTTTCCACCACGCTGGCGCTCCGGCGCCAGGGGTGCGAGGTGGACGTCGTCGAGCGCGACCCCGACTGGGGCGTGTACGGGGTCGGCATCATCCAGCCGGGCAACGCGCTGAGGGCGCTCGACGAGCTGGGCCTCGCCGAGGCCTGCGTCGACGCCGGCTACCCGATTCGAGGCGACCGGACGTGGCTCGCCGACGGGAAGACCGTGATCGCCGCGCACGAGTGGCCGGCGCTCGTCGGGCATCTGCCCCCCGGCAACGGCCTGACCCGTCCGAAGCTCCACGAGATCCTCACCTCCCGGACGCTGGCCTGCGGCGCGGACGTGCGCACTGGCGTGACGTTCACCGACCTCGACTCCTTTGACGACCACGTCGAGGTGGCGTTCACCGACGGCGAGCGCCGCCAGTATGACCTCGTAGTCGCCGCCGACGGCCTCTACTCGAAGGTCCGCGAGCGCGTGTTCGGCGCCGCCCTGGAGCCTCGCTTCACCGGCCAGGTGTGCTGGCGCTACAACCTCCCGCGGCTCGAGGGGCTCGATGAGATCTGGATGTGGTTCGGGCCCGACGGGAGCGCCGGCTTCGTCCCCCTTGGCGAGGACCTGATGTACATCCTGACGATCGAGACGCCGATCCCGGACTGGCGAGCCGCGGTCGAACGCGACGGACCGGCCGCCGTGTACCGGCAGCGGCTGGCCCCGTTCGCCGGGCCGGTGGCCGACGCGCGGGAGCAGATCGTCGACGACGACGGGATCGTGGTGCGCCCGATCGAGAACATCATCGTGCCCGCGCCGTGGCACCGCGGACGGATCTTGCTGATCGGCGACGCCGCTCACGGCGCCACGCCGCACTGCGGCCAGGGCGCGGCGCAGGCGATCGAGGACGGGATCGTGCTCGCCGAGGAGCTCGCCAAGGACGTGCCGGTGACCGACGCGCTCGAGGCGTTCACGGCGCGCCGCTACGAGCGCTGCCGCGCGATCGTCGAGGGCTCCGAGAAGGTCGGCCAGTGGGAGCAGGACCACTCGCTGCCGATCGATCCCGACGCGACGCGCAATGCCGTCATCATGACCGCCTCGGCGCCCATCTGAGGCAGAGGAGATCGAATGCGGATCGGAAGAGTCGACCACGACGGGCACGCCCGCACGGCGGTGATCGATGGCGACGACGTCAGGATTTTGGAATTGGGTGTTTCGGTGGTCGACGTGCTCGGCGTGGACCCCGTCGAGCGGGAGCGACTCGCCGGACGGGTCGAGGTGGAGCTGCCATTAGCGCAAACGCGTCTGCTGGCGCCGGTCGAGCCCCCGACGATCCGTGACTTCTCGGTGTTCGAGCAGCACATCGAGGGCGTGATCAAGGACGCGAATCCCGACGCGACGGTTCCGCCGGTCTGGCACGAATCGCCGTTCTGCTACTTCACGAATCCGAACGCGCTGACCGGCCCCGGCGAGGACATCCCAGTGCCGCCGGGCTGCCGGCGGCTGGACCTCGAGCTCGAGGTCGGGGCGGTGATCGGCCGCTCGGGCCGGAACCTCGCCCCCGGCGATGCAGGCGAGCACATCGCCGGCTACACGATCTTCAACGACTGGTCCGCTCGCGATCTGCAGATGGCGGAGATGAAGCTCGGCCTCGGGATATGCAAGGGCAAGGACTTCGCGAATACGCTCGGGCCGTGGATCGTCACGACTGACGAGCTCGAGGAATACGTCGACGGTGATCGGCTCGATCTCGAGCTGCGAGCCGAGATCAATGGGACCCCGCTCGGGACCGACACGCTCGCCAACATGGCGTGGAGCTTTGCGGAGCTGGTGTCCTACGCGTCGCGCGGAACCTGGATCCGGCCGGGCGACGTGCTGGGCTCGGGGACCTGCGGGAACGGCTGCCTGCTCGAGTTGTGGGGCCGGCGCGGCCGGGACTTCCACGCGCCGCTCGGGCCCGGCGATGTGGTCTCGCTCCACGTCGAGGGGATCGGAACGTTGACCAACACAGTGGTCGCCGGCGCCCCGCCACAGCTGCTGCCGCCCGCTCGGACTGGTCGCCGCGCCCCGCGATCGGCGGCGGCATGAGCGCGGTCCGCCCGCCCAAGCAGCGGCGCAGCCGCGAGTCCTACGAGCGGGTCCTCGAAGCGGCGCACACGCTGCTCGAAGAGAACGGCTTTGACGGGTTCACGATCCAGGAGGTCGCGGTGCGCTCGGGCGTATCGGTCGGCGCGATCTACGAGCGCTTCGGCAACAAGGAGAGCCTGCTCCGTTCGGTGCACGCGCGCTTGATGGAGTCGATGTCCGAAGCCAACGCGGCCGCCGAGGCGTCCGACGAGCTGTTCGAGGACGCCGCGGACGCGGTCGCGGCCTCGGTCGGCGGGATGGCGCGAGTCATGAACGACAACCGCAAGGTGCTCCGCGCGTTCATGCACCTAGGCGCCGTCGACGAGGTGATCTCCGCCCGCGGGTCGGAAGCAAGCATCGCGCTGAGCAAGGAGTTCAAGCGGTCGCTGAAGCCCTACGCGAGCGACTTTCGCCATCCGCAGCCCGACATTGCTCTCGACGTGACCTTCCGGATCGCCTACTCCACGCTGGCCCGTCAGGTGATGTACGGGCCCGTGTTCGAGTCCGACCGGCGGATCAGCTGGAAGCGGTTGGTCGACGAGGTCGGTGGCGCCTGCGCCGCCTACCTGCTGAGCGTTCCGCTCGCGTAGCAACACCCGACCCGAGGAGAAGAGAGATGGCCCTGCCCCTTCTGTCCCAGCTGGCCCACGTCGAGCTCACGACCCCGACACCGCAGGAGTCGCTCGAGTTCTGGACGCAGGTGGTCGGTCTCGAGGAGACGGCCCGCGCCGGCCAGTCGGTGTACCTGCGCGCCTGGGGCGATCGCTTTCATCACACGCTAAAGCTCACCGAGGGCCCGCAGGTCGGGCTCGGGCACGTCGGGTGGCGGGCCGCGGGGCCTGAGGAACTCGAGACCGCGGTGGCCCGGCTATCGGAAGCCGGCGCCGGCGAGGGATGGCTCGAGGACTCGGTCGGTCATGGGCGCGCGTTCCGATATCGCGCCCCGGGCGGCCAGCTGCACGAGGTGTTCTGGGATATCGAGCGCTACACGCCGCCCCCGGGCATGGAGTCCCCGTTCCCGAACCGCCCGCAGCGGTACGTTCCCCGCGGGATCGCGGCACGCTGCATCGATCACGTGACGATCACCGCCGCCGACCCCCGGGGCGACGCCGAGTGGTACCGCGACACGCTCGGCCACCGGTTCATGGAGTACACCGTGATCCCGGACCGGCCGGACTTCGCCGTGTTCTGCATGACCACGGTATGCGAGCGCTCGCACGACCTCGGGATCGTGTGGGATCCGACGCCCGTTCCGGGGCGGATCAACCACTTCGCGTACTTCGTCGACTCGCGCGAGGAGTTGCTGCGCGCCGCCGACGTGTTCCTCAACCAGGACGTGGCGATCGAGTTCGGCCCCGGCCGGCACGGGATGGGCGAGCAGGACTACCTGTACGTCCGCGATCCGAGCGGCATGCGTGTCGAGATCAACGCAGGCGGCTACCGGAACTACGAGCCCGATTGGGAGCCGGTCCGGTTCGAGCCTCAGCAGGGCTCGAACGTGTTCTACAAGAACCTGTCGATGCCGCCCTCGATGTTCGAGTCGTTCCCGCACGTGCAGGCACCGCCCGAGGAGGACCGCGAGGCGCAAGAGAAGACCGGCCTGTTCGTCTGATGCCTGCGGCAGATGAGACGCTCGGCGCCGGCAAGGCGTGGCTGCTGGCGCGGCTCGAGCGAGGCGCGCACCCGCTCGACGGGCTCGACCCCGACGCGGCGCCGCGCCACGATCGACGCCCTGACCGGGCTCGATCCGGAGCCGTGGACGGCCGCGTGGGGCGGCCTCGCCGACGACTTCGCAGCGCGCGCCGAGGCGGCGACCGACCCGGCGACCGAGCGCGACCTGTGGGTCCAGGCATATCGCGCCGCGTTCATGGGGCGCTACCCGGTGCCCAACCACCCGCTCAAGGAGCGCCAGTACGAACGCGCGCGCGATTTCTTCCTCAAGGCGACCGCGCTCGAGAAGCCCGCCGCTTGAGGTCGTCGAGCTTCCGTTCGAGCGCTCGAGGCTTCGCTTCTACGTCACCCGCCCCGCGACCGGTGACCCCCGGCCGCCCGTCGCGATGGTGTGGGCCGGGATCGACACGTGGAAGGAGGAGATGCACGGGCGGCTGGGAGCGCTGTTGCGCTCGCGCGGGTTCGCGGTGCTGCTCGTCGATATGCCCGGGGTCGGCGAGTCGCCGGTGCTCGCCACAGGGGACGCCGAGCGCCAGTGGACCCCGATCTTCGACTGGCTCGCGACCCGGGACGATCTCGACGCCGCCCGCTGCGCTGCGATCGGCGGCTCGTTCGGCGGCTACTGGGCGATGAAGCTCGCCTACACCCACCGCGACCGCCTCGGCTGCGCGGTCAACTGGGGCGGGGGCGTGCACATCACGTTCACGCCCGAGTGGCAGCAGCGCTCGCGCAACGCCTCCTCGTACCTGATGGATCTGATGGCCGCCCGCGCGCGGATCTTCGGTGGCGAGACGTTCGAGGACTACGTGGCGCGCTGCCCGGAGCTGTCGCTGCTCGACCAGGGATTGCTCGACCAGCCGTCCGCGCCGCTGCTGCTCGTCAACGGCCGCGACGACGTCCAGAACTCGATCGACGACATCTATCTGTCGCTCGACCACGGCGACCCGAAGTCGGCCCGCGTGTTCGATGGCGGGCACATGGGCGAAGGCCCGGTGGCGCCGACGATCGTCGACTGGGTGACCCACATGCTCGATCGCGCGCAAGCAAAGTGAACCGTGTGTTGATCGTCGGCGGCGGCCCCGCGGGAATGACCGCGGCGATCGCTCTGGCGCGGCGCGGGATCGGCTGCGAGATCGTCGAGCGGGAGGTCGACTGGCGACCGGCTGGGATCGGAATCGGGTTGCAGAGCCCGCCGATGCGGGCGCTTCGAGACCTGGACGTGCTGGCCCCGATCGTCGATCGAGCCTGGCATCACGCTGTTATCGACATGATGCGCCCCGACGGTGTGAAGGTGGCCGAGATGCCGCAGGTGAACGTGCTCGGTCCGGACGATCCGCCGTTTGTGACGATGTCCCGGATGACGCTGCACGAGGTCCTGGCCGAGCGGCTGCGTTCGTTTGATGTGCCCGTGCGGCTTGGTGTGACCGTCGCCGAGCTTGATGACGGTGCAGTGACATTCACCGACGGAACGGCCGGCGCCTACGATCTCGTGGTCGGAGCTGACGGCGTGCACTCCGCGATGCGGCAGCTGCTGGTCCCGGATGCCCCGGAGCCCACGTACGCGGGTCAGGTCATCTGGCGGCTCGACGTTCGCAAGCCCGCTGAGCTCGAGCGCTACACGATGATGCTGGGGCAGGATACGCGGCTCGGTCTGGTGCCCATCGGGCCGGAACGGGCGTATGTGTGGATGCTCGACTCCAGCACGGGGCCCGACCGGCCGCCGGCGGATCGCGTGTTGGACATGCTCCACGAGCGCCTGTCGGCGTTCGGGTTCGTGGTGCCCGAGATAGCCGCACAGATCACCGACGCCGCGCAGATCGATTTCCGGGGGCTGTACTGGCTGCTGGTTCCACCGCCGTGGGGGGCGGGACGTGCGGTCTTGATCGGAGACGCGGCACACACCACGACGCCGCAGATGGCGTGGGGCGTCGGCCTGGCGATCGAGGACGGGCTCGTGCTCGCCGACCTGGTTGCTTCCGGGGCCGACGCTCGGGACCTCCCGGAGCGGCTGACCGAGCGACGGTTCGAACGGTGCCGGCTCGTCGTCGAGGGGTCATTGCAGCTGAGCCGGTGGGAGCGCGAACCCGACACTCCCGGGGCCGACCCGGGCGGCCTGATACGTGAGACCTTCAGGGCGCTGTGCGCGCCGATCTAGCTCGCGCGGTCGGCTGAGCCCACCGTCTCGGCGTTCTCGGCGAACCCTTCGGCCGGGACGGTCGTGCCCAGGCGCGCCGCCCACCATTCGACGGGGACGATGCGCAGGGCCAGCTCGAGGGTCGTCCGGTCGAGCCCTTCGGCGAGTTGGGTGATCGCGACGATCCTGTCGGTCAGCGTGTCGTCGTCGATGTCTCCCGTGATCTGGATCGCCGGGCTCGCCGCGCCCCTGCGTCGCTTGACCAAGTCGTCGGTTGGATGCCTGCTGTCGAGCAGGCTCTCGAGCCAGGCGACGTCGCTCGCGAGTTCCACGTGCCTGTCGATGATCTCGGCGTAAGCGTTCGCGTTGAGCATGACCCCCGCCCATCGCCCGAGCACCTCGTCGCCATGCACGACGAACGCGGAGACCCCCTCGTGGAGCTGTCGCTGCTTGGCCTCGTCCCCGACCGCCTCCCGGATCGCGGCCTTCAACCGCTCGGTGTCGCGGACGACTTGGGCGGCGGCATCGATCGAGGCGGCGTCGGTCGCGTCCGGCGCCATCAGCCCCGCCACCTCCATCACGCTGGTCCACACGAGCCGCGCCTGACGCACGAGCTCGAGCATCACGTATTGGGCGAGGACGCTCCACCGCCGCCGGTTGCGGCGCTCGACCGCCTCGTTGAAGACCGCGGCCGACAGCACAACGACGATCAGGCTCGACAGGAGCCCGGCCAGCAGCGCGTTGCGGGCCCAGAAGTGCTCCGTCGTGAGGTCGAGCACCACGCCGGCGGCGAGCACCAGCAGCGCCGCGACCGCGCCGATTCGTGTCTCGACCAGGTATGAGTTGACCGAACTCGAGCGGTAGGGGCCTTGATCGTGCCGCGCCACCCCGCGAGCTTACGCCGACCGGGTACGTTCCCGGGCGATGACACGGAGCACCTCGCGAATCCTCACGACACACGCCGGCAGCCTGCCGTACGCGGACGACGTGGTGCCAGCGAGCGAGGCGGAACTGCGCGGCGCGGTCGTCGCGAGCGCTCGGGCTGACGCCGTAAGCTCTGACAGCGCCTTGACATCCATGTAGTATCTACGTGATATCATCGACTGATATCGTGATCACGTAGAGGAGGTCCCTATGAGAGCGTCAGATACCCGCGTGCGGGTGGGGGTGGCGATGGCGGCAGCCCTAGCGCTCGCAGCTTGCGGCGGTTCGAGCGGTTCGAGCCGTTCGAGCGGTTCAAGCGGTTCGAGCAACAAGCCGACCGGGGCGCTCGCCGCGTGCGGCTCCGGCGCGAAGGCGACGAGCGCGTCCGCTTCCTCAACCTCGGACTCGTGGCCGTATCCAAACGGCGACCTCGCGAACACCCGGGACGCCGCAGGCTCGACGATCTCATCGGCGAACGTCTCGAGGCTCGCACAGGCGTGGACGTTCAAGCTCACGGGCAAGGCGGCGACAGGCGTTGCCCCGTACGGATCGCTGGCCGCGAATCCGGTGGTGCAGAACGGCATCGTGTATCTGCAGGACCTCGACTCGAACGTGTACGCGCTCGCGCTGTCGACCGGAAGGCTCGAGTGGGAGTGCCGCCTCGACGAGCCCGAGCAGAGCGGGCCAGGACCGAACGGCGTCGCCGTCGCCGACGGCGTCGTCTACGGAGCATCGCCGACCGCGGTGTTCGCGCTGAACGGCGCGACCGGCCGGGCGATCTGGGAGAACAGCCAGCTGCTAAGCAAGGGTCAGGGCACGTTCGGGATCCAGCCGGAGGTCGCAAACGGCCGCGTATATCTCGCCAGCCAGTACGGCTCAGGCCCCGGCGGCGGCGTCCTGATCGCGCTGAAAGCCTCCAACGGAGCCGTGCTCTGGAAGTTCAATACGACGATAGGCCCCGAGCCCGGCGTGCAGGCGCTCGGCCTCGGGTCCGGCGGCGCCTGGGAGACGCCGCTGGTGAGCACCGACGGATCGGTGACCTACGGAATCGGCAATCCCTACCAAACGCCCGCCGAGGCGATCGCACATCCCGCCCGGCAGCTGTACACCGACAGCGATGTGAACCTCGACGCCGCGACCGGGAAGCTGCGCTGGTACTACCAGGGCGTGCCGAATGACTTCAAGGATTACGACATGCAGGCGTCGCCGATCTCGGCGAGCGTCAACGGCATCCCCGTCGTGATCGGCTCCGGCAAGATGGGATACGTGTATGAGATGAACGCCGACACCGGCAAGCTGATCTGGAAGACGCCGGTCGGCGAGCACAACGGCCACGACAACGACTCGCTCGAGGCGCTCGACCACACGAGCACGCTGAAGGCGCCGTTCACGATCTCGCCCGGATCGCTTGGCGGCGTATTGACCAACATGGCCCTCGCGGGTAACAACGTCTACTTGGTCACCCTCGACGTACCACTCACCTACACGAACCTGACCGAGCCCACCCCCACCCAGTCGCCCGGTACCGCCACCGGCGAGGTGGAGGCTCTAAACCTCGCCACCGGGAAGGTGCAGTGGGACACGAAGGTGCCCACGATTCCGGTCGGCGCAGCCACGATTTCCAACGATCTCGTCTTCACCACGTTCTACGGCGGTGTGCTGGTCGCGCTGAATCGCGCCACCGGTCAGGTCGTCTACCGCCACCGGCTGCCCACGGCGACGAACGCCCCGATCGCGATCGCCGGGAGGACGGTGATCGTTCCGGCCGGGGCGCGCACGAAAACGGGCGGAGGGTCACAGGTGGTCGCCTACACGTTGCGGTGAGCCGTCACTCGGTCGCGATCGCGGCGAGCACGTCGAGGTTCGCCGCTCGCCGCGCGGGCCACGTGGCCGCGATCAGGCCGAGCACGGCGGACAGGACCAGGAAGGCGATCAAGCTGGGGATCGGGACCGCGATGTCGGTGACGCCGCTGCGACGGAGCGACGAGGCCAGTGCGATGCCGAGTCCCGCTCCGACCACGATCCCGACGACCGCGCCGAACAGCGCGACGATCACGGCCTCGGAGCGGATCATCGACCGGACCTGCCGGCGCTTCATCCCGACCGCGCGGAGCAGGCCGATCTCGCGCGTGCGTTCGAACACCGACAGCATCAGCGTGTTGATGATCCCGATCAGCGCGACGAGCACCGCGAGCGCGAGCAGCACGTACACGAGCCCGAGTTCCTGGTTGATCGTGTTCTGCTGTGACTGCTCGAACTGGGCTCGCGTCTTATAACCCACGTTCGCGTATGGGGTCAGCACGCGGTTCAGCGCCGGCCCCAGATCGGGAGCACCGGGTGACGTGCTGAGCAGGACACCGATCGGAAGTGGATTGTCGAAATGCGAGAGAAAGAACCCGGCTCCGACCACGAAGCTGCCGACAAGGGGGTTCGGCTTGTAGACCCCGCCGATCGTCATCGTCGCGGCGCCGGTCTGCGCGAACTTGACCGGCACGACCGAGCCGACGTGGAGGTTGTCGGCGGTCGCGGTGTTGGTGTCGACCAGCAACTCCCCGGCCGCCATCGCCGGCGCGCCGGTGCCGGAGGTGACGTGGAGCGTGACCGTCCGGTTCAGGTCATTCGGCGTCGCCGCCACGAGCGTCGAGAGCGAGCCCTTGAACTCGAACTGACCCTGGTAGATCGTGGTCGTCGTCGTGACCCCGGGGAGGCGCGCGACGGTGGGAGCGACCGATTTGCTGAACCCGCCCGAGCCGGTGACTATGTAGTCGGCGCTGATCGCGCTGTCGACACTGTGCTTAGCCGACGTGCTCAGCGATGCGCCGAGGACGGCGATGGTCGAGACGAGCGCGAGTCCGATCATCAGCGCCGACGCGGTCTGCGCCGTGCGGCGCGGGTTGCGCATCGAGTTCTCGCGCCCGAGCTTTCCGGGCGGGCCGAGCAGTGACGCGAGCGGACGTCCGAGCGCGCTCGAAAGCGGCCGGGCGAGCACCGGCACGAGCATGCCGACCGCGATGAACACGAGCACCGCTCCGAGGCCGACGAGCGCGACCGTCGGCCCCGCCAGCCCCGCCACCACCGCAAGCACGCCCAGGGCGGCGACCGCGGTACCACCGATCACGCGCCGCGGGCGCACGAGCTCGTCCCCGGACCCGCCGTCCTCCACCAGCGCGGCGACCGGCGCGATCCGGACCGCGCGCCGCGCGGGCACGATCGCCGAGATCACCGTCACTCCGACGCCGACGGCGATCGCGACCACCACCGTACGGGCCTCGAACACCAGCGGCGCCGAGGGCAGCTCGATGCCGAACGCCTTGAGCAGCGCCTTGAGCCCGAGCGCGGCCAGCACTCCGAGCCCGAGGCCGATCAGCGACGCGACGAGTCCTGTGAGCGCGGCTTCGCCGAGCACCGAGCGGAACACCTGCCGCCGGCTCGCCCCGACGACGCGCAGCAGTGCGAGCTCGCGGGTTCGCTGCCCGACCGTGATCGAGAACGTGTTGAAGATCGTGAAGCCGCCGACGAACAGCGCGATCGCCGCGAAGATCAGGAGCACGGTCGAGATGAACCCGAGCGTGTTGTCGACCGCGCTCGAGAGCTCGTTGGCGACCGCCTGGCCGCTGACGACCTCGACGCCGGGCGGCAACAGCCTCGCGATCGCACGCGCAAGGTTGACGTTGTTCACCCCGGGGGCGGCGAGCACGTTGATCGTGTCGTAGTGACCCCGCGAATTGAAGATCGCCTGTGCGGTCTGCAGATCGAACCCTGCCAGGGTCACTCCCGCGAGGTTGTCATCGCTGCCGTAGGTGACGATGCCCGTGATCGTGAACGTCTGCGGCCGGTTCGGGAGATTCATCAGCACGCGGTCGCCGACCGCGAAGTGATGCTTGGTCGCGGTGGCCTTGTCCATCACGACGTCGTCGGCGGTCGTCGGGGCACTCCCGTCGACCAACCGGTAGGGGGACAGTTGCTGGTTGGGATCGAATGAGAAGCCAAGCGTCGAACCGCCGCCGCCCCCGATCGCGTTGCCGCTGCGGTCCAGGAACTGGGCGTAGCCCTGAACGGAGCCGTGCACGAACGCGACGCCCGGCACACGGCTGATCTCCGCGGCGAGCGACTCCGGGACCGGCTTGCGGTCGGTCGTGCCCTGGACGGCGGCCGGCCCGCTCTCGTTCAACACCGCCTTGCCGCGAATCTCGAAGCTGACGTGCTGGTACGCGGTGCCGATCAGGTTGTTGAAGGTGCTGTTGAGCGTGTCACCGAGGATCAGCGTGCCGGTGACGAATGTCACCCCGAGCACGATCGCCAACGCGGTTAGCCCGAGACGCAGCTTCCGGGCGAGGAGCCCGCTGATGGTTACCTTGCGCATGTCAGCTCCCGAGTTTCTTCATCTGTTCGAGGACGGCGTCGGCGGTCGGCGAAGACAGCTCGCCAACGACCTGGCCGTCGGCGAGGAACACGACCCGGTCGGCGTAGGCGGCCGCGCGGGCGTCATGGGTCACCATCACGATCGACTGACCGTCGTCGGTGACCGACCGGCGCAGGAACTCCAGCACCTCGGCGGAGGCGTTCGAGTCGAGGTTGCCGGTCGGCTCGTCGGCGAAGATCAGCTCGGGCCGACCGATCAACGCCCGCGCGCACGCGACCCGTTGCTGCTGCCCGCCGGACAGCTGGCTCGGACGGTGCGACAGCCGCTCCGCGATCCCGAGCCGGCCGACGAGGTAGTCGAACCACTCGCGGTCGATCTGCGTGCCGGCGAGGTCACTCGGGAGCGTGATGTTGTCGCCCGCCGTGAGCGTCGGGACCAGGTTGAACGATTGGAACACGAACCCGACGCGATCTCGCCGGAGCTGCGTGAGCGCCGCGTCATCGAGCTGCCCGATCTCGTCGTCACCGATGAAGGCGTGACCCGACGTCGGCGTGTCGAGCCCTGCGAGGCAGTGCATCAGCGTCGACTTGCCAGACCCCGAGGGGCCCATGACAGCCGTGAACCGGCGACGGTCGAACGTGACATTGACCCCGTCCAGTGCACGGACTGCCACATCGCCCGTGCCGTACGTCTTGGTCAGGTCGACGGCACGGGCCGCAGCGGCGGCGATCGTTGTGTTCAGCATGGTCGGAAGGCTGAAGATCCGGGCGGGTTCTGAACAGCCGGACAGCCGGAGTCCTGCTCGGTAGGGCTAGCGGTACCGGAGCGGCAGGCCGGGATCGCCGACGAGCGCGATCGGCCATAACATCCGGCGGCGTGTTCGATCTCGCCGCCAACATCCGCGAGGAGCAGTCGTGATCACGGTCGCGGGCGAAGCGTTGATCGATCTGGTGATCGACGCATCCGGATCGGTAGATGCGGTTCCGGGTGGCGCTCCGTTCAACGTCGCGCGGGCGGTCGCGCGGCTCGGCGGCGACTGCCAGTTCCTGGGCAGGCTGTCCGACGACGGATTCGGCGAGCAACTGCGCTCCTCGCTTGAGGAGGCAGGCGTTCGAATCGCGGTCCCGGATCCCACGCCGGCGCCGACCACGCTCGCGATCGCCCGGCTCGACGATCTCGGCACGGCCGAATACAAGTTCTACCTCGAGCGAACCTCGGCGGCGGAGCTCGCGAGCGCCGACATCCGGCCCGAGGTCCTCGACGGGTGCAATGCGATCGCGCTGGGCGGCCTCGGACTGCTGATCGAGCCGACGGCGTCTAGCCTGATCGCGCTGATTCGGCAGCGGCCACCCGGGGCCACAATCCTGCTCGACCCGAATTGTCGCCCGGCGGCGGTGACCGATCTGCCCGCCTACCGTGAGCTGATCGACACCGTCGTACGCCAGGTCGACGTCGTCAAGGTGAGCACCGACGACCTGCGGTTGCTCCGCCCGGGGGAGGCACCGCTCACGGCCGCGCGTGGCCTGCTCGAGCAGGGGCCGGCCGCCGTGCTCGTCACCGACGGACCATCGCCAACCACCGTCTTGACCGAGTTCGGCGAGCGGTCGATCCCGGTGCCCGTCGTCGAGGTGGTCGACACGATCGGTGCCGGGGACGCGTTCGTCGCGGGCTTCCTCACCTGGTGGACGGCGCACGCGCTGAACCAGCACGACGCGGCCGACCCCGACGCGCTGCTGAGGGCCGCGACCGCCGCGGTCGAGGTCGCGGCGGCGGACTGCACGGTGCGCGGGGCCAACCTGCCGGCCGGCTTTCGCTGGTCGACCAGGCCCGGGGGGTCAGCGGTCGGGGCGCTTTGACGTCCGCGAGCGGGCGCCGGGGTCACCGCTCGAGCGTGTGGACGATCCAGACGTTCGGCTCCCAGTAGGTGCCGAGGTCCCGCTCGCGGTCGATGTCGACGGGCGCGAGCCCGTCCGGGAACGTGTAGAGGCCGTCGCCCGGGAACCGCATCCCGGTCCAGTTCTCCCACTCGGCGACCGTGCCGTTGATCAGCAGAGAGTGCGGAATCGGCTTGGCGATCTTCCCGCCGCGCCGCACGTGGATCCGGACCCACGGGTCGAACGGCTCGCCGTTCGTGCGGGTCCATTCCAGGTAGCGCCCGATCGGGGTGATCGGATAGCGATCCTTGAGGCTCGGGCGGACCGGCGCGATCAGGTGCCCGAGGCCGGCGTCCCGAGCGACGTCGGCCATCGCGTCGAGCATCCGGTCGGCCAGGCCGCCACCCTGGAACCGCGGCCGGACCTCCGCCGCGAGCGCGCACAGCGCCGTCGGATCGCGGCCCGCCTCGCGTGCCTCGAACGCGGCGGCCACGATCGCGTCGATTCCGTCCCCCAGGCCTTCCGTCGTCCCGTCCCAATCGCACGGCACCGTGTGCCCCTCTGCGATGACCTCCTGGGCCTCCGCGTCGTACAGCGCGAACTGGTAGTCCGCGAAGTCGTCGAACAGCCGCCCCCAATAGCGCCCGAGCACCGCGCCGTGCTGGTTGTACTCGGGCCATACCTCGCGCGTGATCGCCTGACTGTTCTCCCAGAGGTCGGGGCGCTCGGGGTAGCGGATGACGGTAAAGCCCACGGCCCTGGACGCTCAGGTTCGAGCAGCGGCGATCAACCCGCCGAGGCTCCGCTGCTGCTCGCCGGCGTCGTCCTGATTGTCCGGGCTGAGCCAAGCGCGGAAGCCGGCGCGCACCGCCGGCCACTCGTCGTCGGTGATCGCGAACCAGGCGGTGTCGCGGTTGCGCCCCTTGACCACCATGTGACTACGGAAAACGCCCTCGAAGCGAAAGCCGAACCGGTCCGCGGCACGGCGCGAGGCCTGGTTGAGCGAGTCGCACTTCCACTCGAGCCGGCGATATCCGAGGTCGTCGAACGCGTGCGCCGCGAGCAGGTAGATCGCCTCGGTCGCGGCGGTCGTCCGGCGCAGCGACGCGCCGAACCAGATGTGGCCGATCTCGATTGCGCCGTGCTCGGGGGTGATCCGCAGGTACGAGGCGACTCCCGCGGGCCGCTCCGCAGGCAGTGGCAGGAGCGTGAAGAACAACGGATCGTCGGACGCCGCGGCGATCCGGAGCGCGTCGCGAAACTCGGTTGGATCGTGGTACGGGCCGGTCGGTAGGTAGGTCCACAGCCCCGGATCCCCGAACGGCGGGTGAGACTCGGCATACAGCGCCTTGGCGTCGAGATCCGGATCGAGCGGCCGCAGCATCACGTGCTCACCCCGTAGCTCGCTTCGCGCCGGGCGCTCGGCCGGCCGCCAGTCGACGTCGGCCCCGACCGGCCGGTCGACCGCGCTTGGCGGATCAGTCGCCATCCACGGATCGAACCACACGCGCGGCGAGAATGCCCGGCGGGCTAGTGCCCGGCGGGCGGCGGGCGGACGGCCGCGGGAGGCGGATGACCGCGGTGGCGAGCCCCAGACCGGCGAGGATGATCGCGGCGCCGGCAAGCTCGCCGGCGCTCGGCGGCTCGCCCAGCGCGATCCACGCGGCCGCAATCCCGATCGGCGGGACGAGCAGGCTCGCCGGCGCCACCCGAGAGGCCGGGTGCCGCCGCAGGAGCCAGGTCCACGTTCCGAATCCGAAGCCGGTCGAGACGATCACGACGTACAGCAGCGCGAGCAGGCCACCCGGGCCGACGTTCGCGAAAGCGTCCCCGATCTCGTGCGGGCCCTCGAGCGCGAACGACAGCGCGAACAGCGGCACCGGCGGGACGAGGCTCGACCACACGAGCAGCGCGATCGCATCGGGGGCCTGGGCGCGGCGGTTGCAGATGTTCCCGATCCCCCAGGACGCGGCGGCACCGATGCACAGGAGCAGCGCGCCGAACGGCACGCCGTGGGCGCGCCCCGCGGCGATCACCACGACGCCGCCGACCGCGACCGCGGCGCCCCCGAGTTGCGCGCGGCCGGGACGCTCGCCGAGGAACACGATCGCGAGCGCGATCGTGAACACGGTCTGGGTCGGAAGGATGACCGACGCGAGGCCCGGCGGCACCCCGCGGTGGATCGCGACGAACAGCAGCGCGAACTGCCCGGCGCTCATGAACGCGCCGACGCCGATCACCCACCGGAGCGGCACGCGCGGCCGCCGCACCACGAGCACCGCCGGAAATGCGACCAGCGTGAAGCGCAGAGCGGCGAACAGCAGCGGGGGAAACGACCCGAGCGCCACGTCGATGAGCACGAAGTTGATGCCCCAGACAAACGCCACCGCGATCGCGAGCAGGACGTGGCGGGTCGGCATAGACCCGACTGTGACGGAGCCATTAGTCAAGTACGACTAGACCTTCTTGACCGAACTCGTAAGCTGCTCTTCATGATCGACCTTCGCCGGCTGCGTGCCCTTCGGGAGCTCGCGAACCGCGGCACGATCGCCGCGGCGGCCGATGCGCTGTATCTGACGCCGTCGGCGGTCTCGCAGCAGCTCGCGGCGCTCGAGCAGCAGGTGGGACAGCCGCTGCTGATCCCCAACGGGCGGACGGTCCGGCTGACCCCCGCGGCCGAAGCCGTCCTCGGCCACGCCGACGCGGTGTTCAGCGAACTCGAGCGGATGGACGCCACGCTCGCCGCGCTCGCCGGCGGCGAGCGGGGTCGCGTCCGGATCGGGTCGTTCGCGACCGGGATCGTCGGCCTCGTCGTGCCCGCGGTCGGGCTGGTACGCGAGCGGGCGCCGGCTGTCGAGCTGTCGGTGCAGGAGTTCGAGAGCCCCGAGGTGTTCGACCTGCTCGCGCGCGGCGAACTCGACCTGGGGATCTCGATGGAGTCCGACACGGCACCGCGGCACGACGACGAGCGCTTCACCCGAATCCCGCTCATGCGCGACCTGCTCGACGTCGCGTTGCCGCAAGATCACCGGCTGGCAAGCGAGTCGGCGGTCCCACTCGCGGCGCTCGCGTCCGAACCGTTCGTGGCGCCGCCGCGCGGCTGGTCGTGCGAGGACGTGATCCGCGTGGGCTGCGCCGCCGCCGGGTTCTCGCCCGCGGTCGCGCACCGGTCCGCGGACTGGACCGCGGTGATGGCGCTCGTCGGCGCGGGTCTCGGCGTCGCGTGCGTGCCGCGCCTGGCGCAGGACGAGCCGCCGCCGGGCGTCGCGATCCGCCCGATCGCCGGCGAGCCACCCTCCCGGCACCTGTTCATCGCCTGCCGGCGCGGCTCCGAGGAGCATCCGGCGCTGGTGGCCGTGGTCGAGGCGCTGCGCGCGGCGGCCTCGCGCGTCGCGGCCCACTCGGCTGTCCCGGCCGGCGGGCGATAGGGAGGCCAGGAACGATCGGGGCAAGCGAAAGGCGCCCCCGGGACGGTCGGCCAGAGTTCACGCCGTGGCGTTCCTCCACGCGGTGAGCGTGGGTTTGCCTGCCTGTCGCCGTCCGTCCCGAAGTGCGCTTTGCTTGATGAGAAGTCTCGCGCGCGCGCCGGTCGGACATAAGTACCCCTTGGGGTTGGTCCACACACCTCGCGGCTCAGCGACCGCGCTCGCCCCGGCCCTGGCGGCGCCACCGCGCTTGCCCGCTCGCGCCGGCAATGGGATTCTTGTGACGTGTTAGAGCGATTCACCGAGCGGGCCCGACACGTCGTGGTCATGGCCAACGAAGAGGCGCGCGGGTTCAAGCACGACTCGATCGGGACCGAGCACATCCTGCTCGGGCTGATCCGCGAGCAGGAGGGACTGGCCGCGCACGTCCTCACTTCGCTCGACATCACGCTCGAGCGGGCTCGGGGCGAGGTCGTGCGGATCGTCGGCGTGGGTCAGGACGTGGTCACGGGCCAGCTCCCGCTGACCCCGAGCGCGAAGCAGGTGCTCGAAGCCTCGCTGCGGGAGGCGATCACACTCGGGCACAACTACATCGGCACCGAGCACATCCTGCTCGGGCTGGTGTCGCTGAACGACGGCGCAGCGGCACAGATCCTGCTCGACCTCGACGCCAGTCCGAAGAAGATCCGCGGTGAGACGATCCGCGCGCTGAGCGCGGCCGGCGCGACTCGGTCCCGTCCGCGGCCGGACGACGCGCCATTCGGACAGGAGCCCCCGCGGTCCGGATTCGAAGAGTGGATCCGGGTCGGCCCCGGCGCCGGAGTCCGCCGGCTATTGCTCGTCGCCGCCGGGCGAGCGCTCGACGACGGCCGCTCCGAGATCGAGGCGCGCGACGTGCTACTGGCGCTCACCCGCGAAGAGACGATCGCGCCCGTGCTCGCGGACCTCGGCGTCGACGAGGCCGCGATGCTCGAGGCGCTCGCCCGAAGGCGGCGAACCTAGCCGGGCGACCGCTCGAGGCGCTCGCCCGAAGGCGGCGAACCTAGCCGGGCGACCGGCTCGCTGATCCGAGCCGGGCCCTATATTCCTCGCCCTGTCAGGGAATCTCCTAACTGACCCCCGCGATTCCGCCCCACGCGAGCCCCCCTGGCCCGGCGCGAACGTCGAGTTCCTGGCGACGGCCGCGGTCCCGTCGCTGCGGGTCGCCCGGAGCGGGCACGGCCCGCCGCTGCTGCTGATCAACGGGCTCGGGGCCAACCTGGAGATGTGGCAGCCGTTCGTCGCCGAACTCGGCAACGAACGCGAGCTGATCGGTTTCGACCTTCCCGGCACGGGCGGCTCGTCCCGGCCGCAGTGGCCGATGCGGATGGCGCAACTCGCCCGGCTGGTGGCGCAGGTGCTCGATCAGCTCGGACACGAGCGCGTCGACGTGCTCGGCTACTCACTCGGTGGCGTGGTCGCGCAGGAACTGGCCCACCGCGCGCCCGACCGGGTCGAGCGCCTCGTGTTGTGCGCCACGACCCCGGGGCTGCCAAGCGTCCCGCCGAACCCGCTGGTCACGGTGCTGATGCTCACGCCGGCGCGCTACTGGAGCCGGCAGCTCGCCGAGCTGATCCTGCCGATCATCGCCGGCGGGCGCACCGCCCGCGACAAGGACGCGCTCCAGGCACAGATCGTGGAGCGCCTGGCCCGTCCGCCGACGGCGGTCGGCTACCTCTACCAGCTATATGCGCTGTCGGGTTGGAGCAGCCACGGCTGGATCGGAGAGATCCGCCATCGCGCCCTCGTCGTGCACGGCGACCGCGATCCGGTCGTGCCCCTGGCCAATGGCCGCTACCTCGCGGACGCGCTCCCGCACGGACGGCTCGAAGTGATCAGTGGCGCAGGCCATCTGGTCCTGCTCGACGACCCGGCGGCCGCCGCGCCGGCGATCAAGGCGTTCCTCGCGCTACCTGCCTGACCGGCGCCGGGCGACGTCGATCTCGCCGGTGTCGACGTGGTGGCCCGCGGCGCAGCGCAGCTCCACGCCGACCGCCTCTCCGCAGTCGCGGTGGAGCAGGTCGACCGGACCGCCCCGGTCGTCGAGCCAGCGGTCGCCCCATTGCATCAGCGCGACGAGCACCGGGAACAGGTCGGCGCCCTTCTCGGTCAGCCGGTACTGCTGGCGGGTGCGCTGGCCGGGCTCGCGGTAGTCCTCGCGCTCGAGCAGGCCCTGGTCGACGAGCTCGCGTAGCCGCGCCGCGGCCACGGGCTCGCTGATGCCGACGCGCCCGGCGAAATCGTCGAATCGGGTCGTGCCGTAGAACGCTTCGCGGAGGATCAAGAACGCCGAGCGGGTGCTCACGACCTCGAGCGCCTTGGCGATCGTGCAGCGCTCGGCCTTCCAACCCTCGCGGGGATCGAGCGTTCCGGTTAGGCGTACTGCAGAAGTTGACATGAGCACATGATAGCTGACTTTTGACTTCATAAGCCAGCGTTTGCTACATTGCCTGACTATGTCCATCCTAAGCCAGCTTTCAAGCCGCCGCCGCAACGACGCCACCTCCCCGAACCTCGTCCTGTTGATCGTCTGCGCCGGCGTGGTGCTGGCGAGTCTCGACCTGTTCATCGTCAACGTCGCGTTGCCGCAGATGGCCAAGAGCTTCGGCTCGACCGGGCTCGGCGGGCTGTCGTGGGTGCTCAACGCTTACGCGATCGTGTACGCGTCGCTGCTCGTGCTGTTCGGGCGCCTCGCCGACCGCTACCCCCGCGAACGCGGCTTCATGGTCGGGGTCGCGGTGTTCGTCGCGGCTTCCGCGGCGTGCGCCGCGGCGACGAGCCTGCCGATGCTGATCGCCTTCCGCGTGGTCCAGGCCGCCGGCGCGGCACTCCTGACCCCGACGTCGCTCGGGCTGATCCTCGCCACGTTTCCCGCCGAGCGCCGCCACAGCGCCGTCCGGACGTGGACGGCCGTCGGTGGGTTCGCGGCCGCGCTCGGCCCGGCGGTCGGCGGAGTACTCGTCGCCGCCAGCTGGCGGTGGGTGTTCCTCGTGAACGTCCCGATCGGCATCGCCGCCCTGATCGCGGCGTGGCGCCTGCTACCGGACGTCCCGGGGCACCCGATCCCGTGGCCCGACGGGTTGAGCGCGCTCCTGATCACCGCCGGCGTGGGCGCGCTGACGCTCGGTCTGGTCGAGGGCGGCACGTGGGGTTGGGGCAGCACGCGCACGATCGCCGTCCTCGCCTCCGCCGTCGTGCTCCTGACGTTGTTCGCGCTGCGGACCGCGCGCCACCACAACCCGCTGATCGACCGCGCATTGTTCCGGGTGAGACCGTTCACGGGCGCGTCGGCGGTCTCGCTGCTGTTCTCGATCGCGTTCGGCGGGATGCTGCTGTCCCGCGTGCTCTGGGCGCAGGACGTGTGGCACTGGTCGGCGCTGACGACCGGGTTCTCGATCGTGCCGGGGCCGATCATGGTGCCGTTCTTCTCGTTCCTCCTCGCCGGCCCGCTGATCGCGCGGTTCGGCCCGGGCATCGTGATCGCCGCGGGGTCGACGATCTTCGCCGCGGGGATGGCGTGGATGGCGCTCGCGGCCGGCCTGCGTCCGGACTACGTTGGCGACGTGCTCGGCGGCCTGCTGCTGACCGGGGCCGGCGTCGGCCTGACTCTGCCGACGATGATGGCCACCGCAGCCGCCTCGCTCCCGCCGGCATCGTTCTCCACCGGCTCGGCCGTCGTCAACATGCTCCGCCAGGTCGGTCTCGCGATCGGCGTGGCCGTGCTGATCGCGGTGCTCGGCTCGCCCCAGTCGCCGGCGCAGGTGCTCGCGGCGTACCAGCGCGGCTGGTGGGTGATCGCCGCGATCGCGTTTGCCGGTGGCATCGTCGGGTTCCTGCTGCTCGTGCGCCGACCCACACCCACGGCCGTGATCGCATCGCAGGCGCCGGCCGTCGCGCCCGAGTCAGTGGCGCCGCCGGCCCCGGGGCTTGTCGCCGTCGGCGGCGAGAATCTGTGACAGAAGACCGGAACCGGACACGGGAGCGCGACCACATGCCAGACCTAGTAACCGCGAGCGAGTTCATGCGCCTGCTCGAGATCGAGTTCGACGAGCGCGGTCCGACGCGCGTCACCGGCTCGGTCGCCGCCGACGAGCGCCACCACCAGCCGTGGGGGCTGGTTCACGGCGGCCTCTACACGAGCGTCGTCGAGACGTTCGCGACGAGCGGGGCGTTCGAGGCCGTCAAGGATCAGGGCATGCAGGCCGTCGGCGTCTCGAACCACACCGACTTCATTCGCCCGCACCGCAGCGGCCGGTTGAACGTGATCGCGACCCCAATCCACCAGGGCCGCACTCAGCAGCTTTGGCAGGTCGAGATCCGCCGCCGCGAGGATGACAAGCTGGTCGCCCGCGGGCAGGTCAGGCTCCAGAACATAGAGTCCAGTGCATGACCGACGTGAAGGTAGCCACCACCGATCAGTGGGGCCCGCCGCGCACGAAGACAACCAGCTGGTATGACCCGACGATCTCGGCGGCCGCCGCGATGACGCTCCCCGGCCGCGAGTTCCTTCAGGCGATCGTCGACGGCCACTTGCCGCCGCCTCCGATGGCCGAGCTCACCGGCGCTCGCCTGGTCTCGGTCAGCGACGGCGAGGCCGTGTTTCGCTGCACGCCCGACGAGTCGACCTACAACCCGGTCGGGATCGTCCACGGCGGCCTGCTGTGCACGCTGTTGGACTCGGCCGCCGGCTGCGCCGTCCAGTCGCTCCTGCCCGTCGGCGTCGGGATCTCCTCGATCGAGATCAAGGTCAGCTTCCTGAGCGCGGTGCGGGCCGACAGCGGAGTGCTCGAGATCACCGGCCGGGCGCTGCGGGTCGGACGGCAGGTCGCGTTCGCCGAGGCGCACGCCCGCGCCGCCGACGGCAAGCTCGTCGGACACGCGACGACGTCGATCGCGCTGGTCAGGCCCCAGGCCGAGTAGCGCGACACGCCTAGGGCGAGTAGCTATTCGTACGACAGCGCTTCGAGCACGTTGAGCCGGCCGGCCCGCCGCGCCGGCCAGATCGCGGCGATCAGGCCGGCGATCACGGCGGCGATCACGAATATGACCAGCGTGGGCACCGGGATCGTGAACGTCCCGAAGCTGAGCGTGGCGCCGATCAGCGCCGCGAGCAGGATTCCCAGCGGGATCCCGAACGCCGCACCGAGTAGCGCGGTGATCACGCTCTCGTGGCGAATCATCCGCCGGACCTGACGCCGGCTCATGCCGACCGCGCGGAGCATGCCGAGCTCGCGGGTCCGCTCGAACACGGTCAAGACGAGCGTATTCACGATCCCGAACAGGCTGACCACGATCGACAGCGACAGCAGCACGTACAGGAGGTTGAGCAGCGTGTTGAGCCCCTGCAGCTGGTTGTTGATGAACTGCGTCTTCGTCTGGAGCTTGGCGTCCGGGAACCCGCTCAGCGCCGAGTTCAGCGCGTTCGTATTGGCCGTCGTGACGCCACCCTGCATGTTCACGAACGTGTACAGGTTCTGCGGGTTCTGGTAGGCGCTGTCGAACAGCGCCTGGGAGATCGTCACGTCGCCGTAAGGGGAGCCGCCCTTCGGCGGGTTGGTGATCCCGGTCAGCTTCAGGTTCAGGAACCGGCCGGTCGGAGTCTCGACCGACAGAGGCGAGCCGACCTGCAGGTGCTGCGCCTTGGCGTAGGCCTTGTCGACGAACGCGCCGTCGCTTCCGAGCTCCCCAGGGATCTGAGGCCCGCCTTCTGTCCAATCGACGTGAATCGCCGAGCCAACGTCCGGGGGAACGCCCGTGACGTTGATGTGGGAGCCGAACGCCTTCCCGTCGCCGGCGCGGACGCCGACCACCGACATCACACCGGAGACACTCCGCACCGCCCGCTCGGAGGACAGGCTGATCGGCGAGAAGTTGTTGGTGGCGGTGATCGCGTAGTTGGCGACGAACGCCTTGTCGACGCTGTTCTTGAACCCGGTCCGCAGGCCGGCGGCCAGCACGGCGACGAGGGTGACGAGCGCCAGCCCGATCATCAGCGCGGATGCGGTCGAGGCGGTGCGCGCCGGATTGCGCGCCGAGTTGCCCTCGGCGAGTTCGCCCGCCGCACCGCCGATCTTCGTCGCCGGCCAGCCCAGGACCCTCACGAGCGGCGGCACCAGCTTGGGCGCGAACATCGAGAAGCCGATGAACAGCGTGACCGCCCCAAGACCCAGCGAGAGCAGCCGAATCCCGGTTGACAACCCGCTGACCAGCAAGCCGACCAGCATCAGCACGACAGCGCCGATGAGCGTCGCCGCCGCTCCGTAGGTGCCGTATTTGGCCCAGCGCGACGGCGGCAGCAGCGAACCTTCGCGCGCCGCGGCGATCGGCGGAACGCGGGTCGCGCGCAGCGCCGGCCGCAGCGCCGCGAGCATCGTGATGATGATCCCCACGAGCAGCGAGACCACGATCGTCCGCGTCTTGAACACGGTGGACGCCTGGGGGAGGTTGATCCCGAACGACACCAGCAGCGAGTTCAGCGCCTTGGCCAGCAGCAGACCGAGGAACAGCCCGAGGATCGACGCGAGCGTCCCGATCACGAACGCCTCGACCAGAACTGAGCGCAGCACCTGACGCCGGCTCGCGCCGAGCGTTCGGAGCGTCGCCAGCTCTCGCGTTCGCTGCGCGATCGTGATCGACAAAGTGTTGGCGATCACGAAGCTCCCGACGAACAGGGCTATGCCTCCGAACGCGAGCAGGAAGTCCTGGAAGATGTTGAGGAACCCGCTGGTGTCGTTGGTCGCCTGCTGGGCCTGCTGCTGACCGGTCTTCACCTGCGCGCTCGGGCCGAGCAGCGGCTTGATCTGGTTGACGACCTGCTGGGGCGTGTATCCGTGCTTGGCCGCGACGCTGATCGTGTCGTACTTGCCGACCTTGTTGAACAGTTCCTGAGCCCTGGCCAGCGTGAATACCGAGATCGTGGCGCCTCCGAGCGAGGACACGCCGCCAATCTGGACCGTCCCCACGATCTGGAATCGCTCCACCGGCCCCCGCGCGACAACGCCGATCTCGTCTCCCACCTTGTAGTCATGCTTGCTCGCGGTCGAGGCGTCGATGTCGATCTCGTCCGGGCTGGTCGGGAAGTGGCCGCTGGTGAGCTGGAGCGGGTTGAAGTGCTGACCGGCGGACGAGTAGCTGAAGGCCAGTCCGGGCGCGCCGCCGCTCGAGATCACCTTCCCGTTCCTGCCGACCAGCTGGGCGGTGTCCGAGATACCTCCCGAGGCGATCGAGACCGACGGAAGCGCCCGCACCTGCGTCAGCAGCGAAGCCGGTAGCGACGGCGTCGTCGGCGCGTTGCCGTTGTTGCTCGACGAGATCGCGCTCTTGCCGGTGATCACCGCGTCGGTGTTCTGATAGACGGTGGTGAACACCGTCGTGAACGCCGCCTTGATCGTGTCAGTGAGCACGAACGTGCCACTGACCATCGCCACCCCGATGACGATCGCGAACGCCGTCAGCGCTGCGCGGAGCTTCCGTCCGAGGAGGCCGCGGAGCGCGACCTGGGTCACGACTGCAACGTGCTCATCACTTCGAGCACCTGTCCTGCATCCGTGTCAACGAGTTCCTTGACGATCAGTCCGTCGGCGATGAACAGCACGCGATCCGCGATCGCCGCGGCGCGCGCCTCGTGGGTCACCATCACGATCGTCTGGTTGTAGTCACGCGCGGAGTCGCGCAGCAACTCGAGGATCTCGCCGCCCGTCTTCGAGTCGAGGTTCCCGGTCGGCTCGTCGGCGAACAGGATCGTCGGCTTGGTCACCAGCGCGCGAGCGATCGCCACCCGCTGTTGCTGGCCACCCGACAGCTCCGACGGACGGTGGCGGCTGCGGTCGCTGAGCCCCGTCTTCGTCAAGAGCTGCTCGAGCCATTGCCGATCGGGCTTCTCGCCCGCGATCGACAGCGGGAGCACCACGTTCTCCTCCGCGGTCAGCATCGGCAGCAGGTTGAAGAACTGGAACACGAAGCCGATGTGATCGCGGCGCAGGCGGGTCATGTCCGCGTCGTCGAGGCCGGTGATCTCGGTACCGGCGATCGTCACCGTGCCGCTGGTCGGCTTGTCGAGCCCCGCCAGGATGTGCATCAGCGTCGATTTGCCCGAGCCGGACGGTCCCATGACCGCAACCAACTGCCCGCGCTCAACGGTCAGCGACACCCCACGCAGCGCGTGAACCGCGGTATCACCCTCGCCGTACTGGCGTTCTAGATCGCGCGCCTCAACAACAACCCCGCCGACTGGGGCGTCCACCGAAGCGCGGACTTCGGTTTCCTCTGCCGGCACCACTCGGTGTATAGCACCCGAAACTTGTTTCAGTTGTGACCGAGCAGGACCAATGTCGGTTTTCTCACCAGGACCAATTCCTGACGGTTACACGACCGTTTTTACGAATTGCTCACGTAACGCGGTCTTTTTGAACTTTCCGGTCGCGGTCCGCGGGATCTCGTCGATGAATTCGACGCGCTCGGGCACCTGCCACTTTGCGAATCCCTTCGACAGGTGCTCGCGGAGGTCCTCGGAAGTGGCGTCGGCGCCCTCCTTCAGCACCACCACCGCCATCGGCCGCTCGCCCCATTTGTCGTCAGGTATCGCGATCACCGCCGCCTCGGCCACGGCCGCGTGCCCCATCAGGAGGTTCTCCATGTCGACCGACGAGATCCATTCGCCGCCCGACTTGACCAGGTCCTTGGTGCGGTCCGTGATCCGCAGACAGCCCTGGCCGTTGATGCGAACCACGTCACCCGTCTGGAACCAGCCGTCGTCGGTGAACTTCTCGGCGCCGCTCCCCTGGAAGTACGCGGCCGCCACCCACGGCCCGCGCACCTCGAGCTCGCCCATCGCCTGATCGTCCCAGGGGATCAGCTCGCCGTCGTCGCCGCGGGCGCGGATGTCGACGAACGCGGCCGGCGTGCCCTGGCGGGCGCGGTATTCGAACTTCTCGTCATCGCTGACACCGTCCATCTCCGGGGGCAGGATTGAAGTGCTCGCGAGCGGGGACGTCTCGGTCATTCCCCATCCCTGCACGATGAACAGATCGTGTCGCTGGTAGCCGGCGATCAGGCTTTTCGGGACGGCCGCGCCGCCGACCAGCAGGCGCTTCAGCGCGCTCAGATCCCAGCGCTCGGGCTCGGCCTCCATCGCGTTCAGCATCGCCATCCACACGGTCGGCACGCCGGCGGTCATCGTCACGCGCTCGTCCGCGAGAAGGTTGAGCACGCTCTCCGCGTCGAGCTGCGGCCCGGGCAGGACGAGCGCGGCTCCGACCAAGCTGGCGGTGTAAGGGATGCCCCAGGCGTTGGCGTGGAACATCGGCACGACCGGCAACACCGTGTCGCGGGTCGACATGTTCATCGCGTCCGGCAGCGCGGCGGCCATGGAGTGCAACACGAGCGCCCGGTGTGAATAGAGGACGCCCTTGGGCCGGCCGGTCGTGCCCGACGTGTAACAGATCGCAGCGGCCCGGCGCTCGTGCGGTTCCGGCCACGTGATCGGCTCGGCGCCCGCGATCAGGGTCTCGTAGTCGAGCGCGCCGTCCACGACCGCGCCGGTTTGCGAGACGACGATCACGTGCTCGAACTCGTGGGCCGAGCGGAATCCGTCGAACGCCGGCAGCAGCGACTCGTCGACCACGATCGCGCGGTCCCCTGCGTCACCAGCGATGAACCCGAGCTCGTCGGGGTGTAGGCGCGGGTTGAGCGTGTGGATGACGGCGCCCATCGCGGGCACGCCGTAGTACAGCTCGAGGTGCTCGGATTGGTTCCAGAGCAGCGTCCCGACCCGGTCCCCCTCGCCGATCCCGAGCTCGGCGAGCGCGGACGCGATCCGGCGCGCCCGTCCCACGCACTCTCCCATCGTCGTGCGGTGGATATTCCCGTCGGGCCGCCGCGAGACGACCTTGCGGTCGGCACTGAGCGACTCGGCACGCTCGACGACCGTGGTCAGCGACAGCGGATAGTCGTCCATCATCAGCCCGGTCAGCACCGGCTCGCTCATGCTCTCCTCCTTTGCCGGGGTCCTCGCGCCCACAGCATGACGCTTTCGCGGTGGCTAAGCGCTGTCGGAGACCAGCGCGCTGAAGAAGTCGATGTCCTCGCGCTGGAGCTGGCAGATCTCGAGCCAGTGCCCGAGCTCGGCCGTCGTGTCGACGTAGCCGGCCCGGACGCGGTTAGGGATCAGCACCGTGTAGTCGACCTTCAGGCCCGACGCGGCGAGTAGCGCGCCGAGGCGCGCCCATTCGTCGTCGCCGGGCTCGACGAACGTCGCGATGTGGTGCAGGCGCACGGCGAACGATCCGTCGGACGGCAGCACTCGTGTGTAGAAGTCGATGTGGCCGGCGACCGGCTCGATCAGCTCGACGATCTTGCCGCCGCGCGCGCCCATCGCGAACTTCGCGTCCCAGTCCGCGGGCTCGTCGCCGACCAGGAAGGTGGCGCCCCCCGCGGGGAGCTTGACGCAGTGCTCGAGCCCGAAGCGCTCGGACATGAACTCGACGGCACGGTCGAGGTCCGTCGTCACGTACCCGAACTGCCACACGTTCGCGAGCAGGTCGGCGAGCGCATCGACCCGTCGAGGGGGCGCGAACAGCCCGTCTGAAGGTCGAATCGCCTGTCGCTCGGTCATCCGGGGGCGCGCTACGCGACGAGCTGCTCGCGGCCGGACGCGAGCTGGCCGCCGGCGCCCGAATCGAGGTAGTCCGCGAGCCGCGCGGCGAGCGCCATGATCGTCAGCGACGGGTTCACCGACAGCGTGCGGGGGTGCAGCGAGCTGTCGCCGACGTACAGGCGCTGGACCTCGTGGGATTGGCCATGGGTGTCGACAACGGACGTGGCGGGGTCGGCCCCCATCCGGCAGCTGCCCTGCATGTGCGTGGTGGCAAGCCCGGACCACAGGATCTGAGTGGCGCCGGCCGCCTCGAGCACCCGCGTGGAGAACGCACGCGCCGCGTTGACCCGCTCGAGCTCATGCGGCTGGAAGTCCGATAGGAACAGCTCGTTGCCGTTCTCGTCCAGCGACACGCTCGCGTTGTTGTCGTCGTTGGACATGTTCAGCAGGCCGACCCAGCGGCGGTACTTCTTGGCCGCTTCGACCAGCGGCTCGCCCCACATCGGCCCGTTCTCGTCGCACAGGCTGGCCGCGAACCCGATCGGGTCCTGCACGGTCGCCGCCTCGACCGCGAACCCGCCGTCCTCGTCGGCGGCGAAGTCGTAGCAGTGTCCGGTGATCGGGGCGACCATGTGGGCGTCCTGAGGCTCGTCGAACAGGCCGAACACGAACTGCGCGGGGTGCAGGCCGAGATGCTTGCCGACGTTCGGGTTCGGGACCTCGGAGCGCAGCAGGACCTGCGGCGTGCGCAGCGATCCCGCGGCGACGACGACGACGTCGGCATCGACCCGCTGGGTCTCCCCCCCGGCGTCGACATACTCGACGCCGGTCGCCTCGGGCCCGTCGCCGCGGTCCTCGATCACGACCCGCTGGACGAACGAGTTCGGCCTGAGCACGAGCGCGCCCGATAGCACGTTCCGCTGGATGTACGTGTTCATCGTCGACTTCCCGGCGTTCGTCGGGCAGCCTTGGAGGCACGAGCCGCACTGCTCGCAGTTCTCGTCGACGTAGGCGCGGACCGGCTCGAGCGTCGCGCCGACGGCCTCGAACCCGCGCTTGGCGGTCTGGACGCACGCCTTGAGGTCCCAGTCGGTCGAGCGATCGCGAACGCCGAGATAGCGCTCGACCTGGTCGTAGTAGGGGTCGAGGTCGGCGCACGAGATCGGCTCGCCACGCTCGTTGCACAGGCCGCTGGCGGCGTGCCACTTGTCGAGCTCTCGCTGGGTCGCGCGCAGCGCGACCTTCGTGTTGATCGTCGTGCTGCCGCCGACGCAGCAGCCGCTGATCAAGACCACCGGGCCGAGGCCGAAATCACCGGCCGGGAAAGCGAAGCCGAGCGGCCACCAGTAGTCATGCGACGCCCGGCTCTCCCAGCGGGTGAAGTCAGCAGCTACGTAGTGGCCGCCGGCCTCGAGCAGCAGCACCGAGCGGCCTCGCTCGGCGAGCTCACCGGCGACGACGCCGCCGCCGGCGCCCGAGCCGACGATCACCACCTCGAAGCGCTCGCTCATCCGACCACTCCCAGGTAAGACCAATCCTTCTTGATCCGCATCGCCAGCGGCGAGTGGAAGTCGATCTCCTCGTACGCGCTCGGACCGCTCGCGCCCGGGGCGACGAAGTCGCTGTAGAAGGCCTCGACCGCGAGCGCCCGGATCAGCTGGAACGCCGGCGTGGCCGCGTGCGGTCTGAGCGCCTCGGCACCACCCGGGGCCGCCTCGGCGAGCCCATCGATCGAGCCGATCACGCCGGCCCGCACCGGCTCAGGCATCTCGGACATGATCGCGTCGATGTAGACGACCGGCCCGACGCGGCCCGACCCGGGGACGATCGTCTCGCACAGCGACTCGAGCACGGCTGCGCGCCGCTCGTCGAGGTTGCGCAATGCGCCGCTCGTCACGCGGGCGACTCTACGCCTCCGACGCGCGCACCTGCATGCCGGTGCGGGCGCGGAACGTTGTCTATGCGTGCACGGCAAAGGGGTGGCATCCTGGTCAAAAGCTATGCCTGCCGACACCACCGACAAGCTCCACGCGCTCGCGGACCTGATCGTCCGGTTCGGCGCGAACGTACAGCCGGGTCAGATCGTTTCCCTCAGCTCGGCACCTGGGAAGGAGCCGCTCACGCGGGCCATCGCGGAGGCCGCCTATAAGGCCGGCGCCAAGTTCGTCGACCTGTCGGTGTTCGACATCTATCTCAAGCGCGCCCGAGCGCTGTACGCGGCTCCCGACACGCTCGGGTTCGTGCCGCCCTGGTACGGCGAGCGCATGCTCGCGATCGCCGAGCAGCACGGCGCGAACATCGCGCTCACCGGTCCGGTGGCGCCCCACGTGATGGACGGGGTCGACCCGTCGCTGCTCGGCAAGGATCTGCTGCCCGCGCTGCGCGAGGCGATCGAGGTCGTCAACCAGCGGACCACCAACTGGACGGCGGCGCCCTGCCCCACCGCGGCCTGGGCCGAGCTCGTCCGTCCCGAGCTGCCGCCGGCCGAGGCGCTCGAGCGCCTGTGGCAGGACGTCATTCACGTGTGCCGCGTCGACGAGGACGACCCGGTGGCCGCGTGGGAGGAGCGAATGGACCGTCTGACGGCGGTCGCGCAAAGGCTCGACGAACTGACACTCGAGTCGCTCCGCTTCGAGGGACCGGGAACCGATCTGACGGTAGGGCTGTTCCCTTCCTGCCACTGGTACTGCGCGCGGATCACGACCGTCGACGGAATCGTGCACGCGCCCAACCTGCCGACCGAGGAGGTGTTCACCACCCCGGACCCCGCTCGGGTCGACGGCTATGTCCGCTCGACGAAGCCGCTGTTCGTCTCGGGCGTGCTGATCACGGGGCTCCGGGTCCGGTTCGAGGGCGGGACCGCGGTCGAGATCGACGCCGACCAGGGCGCGGACACCCTGCGCGCGCTGTCAAAGCGCGATTCGGGCGCGGCCCGGCTCGGCGAGGTGGCGCTCGTCGATCGCGACAGCCGGATCGGCAACCTCGACACGGTGTTCTTCGACACGCTGCTCGACGAGAACGCCGCGAGCCACATCGCGCTCGGCGAGGGGCTCGACTTCACCGTGCTCGACGACCGCGATCAGGAGCACATCAACCGCAGCGAGCTCCACATCGACTTCATGATCGGATCGAACGAGGTCGCGGTGACGGGCATCCAGGCCGGCGGCGCCGAGGTTCCGCTGCTGCGCGACGGCGTCTGGCAAGTCTGATCGCGCCGCGCGGCCGGGCCGACGCTTTCCCGGCTCCCGGGGCGATACGCTTGCAGCGCCCGACGGAGAGGTGCCGGAGCGGTTGAACGGGCGCGACTGGAAATCGCGTAACGGGGGTTGACCTCGTTCGGGGGTTCGAATCCCCCCCTCTCCGCTGGCCGGGTGGCACGGACGCCTGCGCCGGCCTGCCTGGACCAATTCGGTCTGAATAGGCGCTGCAGAGGCACATTCACCGTGTCCGGCTCGTCGGCGGCCCGCGCCGGCGGGGACGGCAAACGTTCACAAACGCGACCAAACCCCCCACCTGGGGGGCCAAAGCGACATTTAATGGGACGTATTGATGATTCGTGGGTATCGCACGGAAAAGCAGAGCTGTGGGCGTGTCCGAGGAGAGGATTTGCCGCAAATTGCAAGCGCAGAGTTGCGCGGGTCGTGCCTGCGCGGGTCCGTCACACGACGGCCTATTCGTCCAGACGCCCGGACGAACATCACGCTTGGCCGAAATTTGGTCGAGCGGAACTACAACTTGCACAAATGTTTGGCGGTCGCTTCCGTTCCGCCAACCCAAGGGTTAGCATCCGTACAGGGGCAATGAGGGGAACTACCGATTTACGTCCAGCACTAAGACTCGTAGAACCGGCTGTCGTTGAGCCGGTCGAGTTCACGTGGTTCTGCGGACACTGCGCGGCTCCCTCGCGGGAGGCTCAACTGCCGGCGCCGATGGCGCGCGTCTGCCGTTCCTGCGGTCTCGGGGTCATGCTGGAGACGCGCGCGGACATCGTTCCGAGCCATCGCGACGCGTTCCTCGTGATCGACAGCTCGCTGCTCGTCCAGGCGATGTCGTGGCGGGCGGAGACGCTGCTCGGCGTGACCGAGGACAGCGCCGTGAACCGCCCGGTCGTCCAGCTGCTCGTCCCCGCCGACGCCGAGGCCGGCCGGCCGGCGCGCTTCGCCGGCGCCCTGGTCGAGGCCGCCGCGGGCGCCGATGAGCCGGTCAGCGCGTTCGTCCGCCCCTGGAACACCTTCGGCGTGCGGCTGCGGGCGCGAGTGGCGTCCTGCGGGCCCCCGCGGGCGGCGCTCGTGGTCCTCGAGGACCAGCAGGCGCGCCCGCTCCGCGTCGTCAGCTAATCGATCTAACCGGCCGCGGGCGGCAGCACTTCGGGCGCCCCGGCCGCGACGAGTGGCGCCGGCAGCCGGACCGAGCCATCGTCCTGCTGCCCGTTCTCGAGCAGCGCGATGATCGTCCTCCCGACCGCGACCGCCGTGCCGTTCAGAGTGTTGACGTGCTCTGGCCGGCCGTCGGCGGGCCGGAAGCGGATCCCCAGCCGGCGGGCCTGATAGTCGGTCGTGTTGGAGCACGACGTCAGCTCCCGGTAGCGGCCCTGGCCCGGCAGCCAGGCCTCGCAGTCGTACTTCTTGGCCGCCGACGCGCCGAGTTCGTCGACCGCGATCGCGACCACGCGATACGGGATCTCGAGTGCCTGCAGGATCGACTCCTCGATCGCGAGCAGGCGCTCGTGCTCGGCGGCGGCCTGCGCCGGCGCCACGAAGCAGAACATCTCGACCTTGTCGAACTGGTGCACGCGGAAGATCCCGCGCGTGTCCTTGCCGGCGGCGCCCGCCTCGCGCCGGAAGCAGGTCGAGAAGCCGGCGTAGCGGAGCGGCAGATCCGCCTCGGCGAGAATCTCGTCGTCGTGGAGCGAAGCCAGCGCCACCTCGGAGGTGCCGATCAGGTACAGGTCGTCCTCGGGGAGGCGGTAAATCTGTTGCTCGGTGTCGGGCAGGAAGCCGGTCCCGTACAGCGCCCGCTCGCGCACGAGCACCGGCGGCACCACGGGCTCGAATCCCTCGCCGCGAAGCCGCTCGAGCGCAAACCGGACGAGCGCGAACTCGAGCATCACGAGGTCCCCGAGCAGGTAGGCGAACCGCGACCCCGACAGCCGCGCCCCGCGTTCCATGTCGATCCGGTCGCCGGCCAGCTCGAGGTGGTCCTTGCCGGTGGCGCCGGCCTCCCCGACCTCGTACAGGACGGTGTCCTCCGCCGGGGCGTCCTCGGCGGGCAGGTTCGGGAGCGAGGCGAGCTCGCGATCGCGCTCAGCGTGGACGGCCGTCTCGGCGTCGCTCAGCTCGCGACCGCGGGCGGCCAGCGACGCGAGCTGCTCGCGCTCCTCGGGCGTCGGCGGCCCCTTGCGGCCCTTGGTGGCGCGGTTCTGTTCGGCGCGCAGTTCCTCGAGCTCGGTCGTGATCGCGCGCCAGCGCTGGTCTAGCTCGAGCACGCGATCGACGGCGTCCGCCGCCGCGCCGCCCCGCCGCCTCAGGGCGGCGCGGACCGCGTCCGGTTCGCGTCGGATCAGCTGGATGTCGAGCACGGGTCCCTCGCGGCGGCACTAGTTCGTGGACGCCACGCGATCAGGGCTTCTTCTTGACCACCGTCCCGGAGGTGGTGATCACCCACCAAAGGCCCCCAGTGAGGTTGACGGCCTGCCCAGCCGCACTACCGGGCGTCGTGTCGGCGACGTAGCTATAAAGCGGCCAGCCGTGGTAGGTGACGACCTTGCCACCCGCGGGATCAGGAGCTGAGGAGAGCAGCGACGCCATCACGCCGTTGGTGCCCACCGCGTGCCCGCCGGCGGGCAGATACTCGGGGGGCCACACCGCCGCGCAGGCGCCGGTGCAGGTCACCTTCGTGGCGTTATCGGGCGCGAACACGTAGAGCGTGTGCCCCGCGCTGTTGACGAGGACGTCACCGAGCCCGGGGATCGTCCTGGACGAGATCGTCACGGCCTTGCCGCTTGGAGCCGTGGATTTGGACTTGGTCGGCTTGGGGGTCGGGCTCGTCCCGGTGACCGTGCCTGGCAACGGAGTGGTGCTCGTGGCGGTCGTGGTCAGCGCCGCGTCGATCGACCCGAGCGGGACCTGCTCGCAGGTCACGACGCCGGGTACCTTGGGCGCCTTCCGGCCCGAGTAGGTCGCGACGAACTGCGCCACCGCGTCCGCCTGGGCGCCGACGACGATGTTCTGCGGCATGATCGCGCCCGAGAACCCTCCGTTCTGGATCGCATACAAGACGCGCGCCACCGGCCGCTCGCACCGGATGTCGAAATTCGGACCGTTGTTGAACTCCGCCGTGCGCACGTTCTCGGCGGACCCGTGCGTGGCCGCATAGGACAGCGTGTGGCATCCCGAGCAGCGCTGGTTGAACAGAACCGCGCCCTGGTGGAGGACCGGCTCCGACTTCGGGACGGAGATCGTTTCCGTCCCGCACGCTGTCGACAGGGCCGCTGACGCAAGCAACGCGCCCAACAGAAGGACCTTGGCGGGTCGGCTCATCCGGGGCAGGATCATACGGAAAGCAGCAGGACCCGCGGGCCCCGCGCCGAAGCTCTGCCCAACCCCGGCGCCGGCCGGAACGACGTTCGCTCAAGGCCCAACCCCCAAACGCGCGATCGTCCCCACGGCGGCAACCAGAGGGGCCGGCGCCGGGTCATGCAGCCGACATCGAGCGGCCCGCGCTCTCGCGGGCGCGCGCTATAACGGGCGGAGATGTCGACCGAACCCGATCCGGAGCTGTTCCGTGAGGTGTTCGGGCGGTTCGCGACCGGCGTCGCGGTGATAACGGCGTCGGCGCCGTCGGCGGCGTCGGGCGGCATGACCGCCAACGCGCTGTGCTCGCTGTCGCTGGACCCGCTACTGGCCCTCGTCTGCTTCGAGAACAACGCCCGCACGCTCGGGATCGTCCGTGAGGCCGGCCGCTTCGGGGTCAACGTGCTCAGCGCCGACCAGGAGGAGGTCGCCGAGGTGTTCGCCTCGAAGCTGCCCGAGTCCGAGAAGCTCGAGGCGGTGGCGCACCGCTTCCACGAACGCGTTCCGATCATCGACGGCGCGCTGTCCTGGGTGGCGTGCACGCTCCGCGAGTTGATCGCCGGCGGGGACCACACGATCGCGATCGGCGAGGTGGTGGCGATGGGGCTCGGTGACGGCGACCCGTTGCTGTGGTACGCCGGGCGGTACCACGACGTGGGGCTCGTGGCCGAACACTGATATTTGGGTCCGCTGCGTCGACGTCCGTGGGGCCGTTCCGCCGGGCATCCGTGCCCGGCGGGGGTGGACGCGATCCTCTGTCCGGGTATTGAACGCCGGGCGGATAATGGCGGGCACCTGAGGGGGTGCAGGGTCCCCCGGGGCGGTGCCGCGGTGCCCGGGGGTTTAACGGCGGGCACCTGAGGGTGGGTGCGGTCGTCCCCGGGGCGGTGCAGCGGCGCCCGGGGGTTTTAACGGCGGGCGCCTGAGGGGGGTGCCGGTGTCCCCCGGGGCCGGTGCGCGGCGTCCCGGGGGGGTTTAACGGCGGCGCCTGAGGGGGTGTGGTCGTCCCGGGGACGGGTCGCGGCGCGCCGGGCATGCATAGCTCGACAATCGGGCCGATCCGGCGAGGCCCTGCCGTACTACGCACGCATGGCATGCGCCACACGGCACGGCCGGCGCGAACGCGCACCGATTGCCGTGTTATGCAGGTTCGCTCGCACGGGTCGATCCCCGGGGAGCCCGCCACACCCCACTCCAGGTGCCCGCCGTTAAAAACCCAATCCGCCCCACGACCCCCAGAGGGCGGTCTGCAATCGTCCTCCGGGAAAGGCTTGGGCGCCCGCGGGGGCGTTAACGGCGGCACCTGAGGGGGTGCGGTCGTCCCGGGGACCGGTCGCGGCGCGCCGGGCATGCACAGCACGACAATCGAGCCGATCCGGCGAGGCCGTGCCGTACTACGCACGTATGGCACGCGCAACACGGCACGGCCGGACGCGAAGCGCGCCAAATGTCGCGTTATGCATGCTCCGCGAGCCGCCACGCGCCGGCAACCCGCCCCGTCCCCTCTCCAGGTGCCCGCCGTCAAAAGCCCAATCCGCCCCGCGACCGGCCACGGAATCAGCGACCCCGCCGCCGGGCACGGACGCCCGGCGGAACCGGACCCACGGACGCCGAGCGCAGCGAGGCCCCAAAAACCCCTAATGGGTCATGGCCGCGCGGGCCAGCAACGCCGTGTTGACCAGCGCCGCCAGCGCCATCACGCCGATCTCGCGCCGCATGATCGTGATCACGATCCCCTGCTGATCGGCGTCGGGCAGCGCCCCGACCTCTTGCGCGGACTCGAACCCGCCCTTGTCGAGCACCATCTGCGCGGTCGAGACCCGGAGCTGCTCGGCGACGAACGAGACGAACAGCGGTAGCACCCCGTACAGGGTGTGCAGACCGGGGGATTTGTGCCCGAGGAGCAGGAGAATGCCGCCGAGCGCGGCCTCGACGACGATCGCCACCTGCGAGGCACGGAGCAGCCACCAGAACCAGCGGCTGTTGCTGACCCTCCACCAGCACCACAAGCCCCAGACCGCCGCGGCCCCCGACAACACGATCGTGACAACGCCGAGGACGAGGTGAATCTGCTTCATTTGTTACCGATCAGCTTGCCGCAATCATCACTAAGTAACACAGTGTTACAAGGTCCGCACCAGCAGTGATATAACGGTCAGCCGTGCTTCGCGATTATCTGCCTGCGATCGTCTTTCTGATCCTGGGGTCTGCGGTGGGTGTGCTATTCGCCACGCTCAACCTGATGGTGTCGCGGCGTGTGCCGAATCGCTCGAAGGTCGAGCCGTACGAATGCGGCCTTCCGTCGGAGGTCCAGAGCGGCTTCCGCTTCGGGATCAGCTTCTACCTCGTGGCGATGTTGTTCATCCTGTTCGACATCGAGGTGATCTTCCTGTTCCCGATCGCGGTCCAGCTGCGCGCGTTCGGGAAGTTCGCGATGTTCGAGACCGTGTCGTTCGTGGTGCTGCTGATGGTCGCGTTCGTCTACGTGTGGCGGAGAGGAGCACTCGAATGGAAATAAAGCGCGAGCCGCTCACCGACTTACGCGTCCGGCAGCTGAAGGCGCGGGACATGCTGCGCGGGATGGACGACAAGGAGCTGGAGCGCTACGTCGAGGAGCGCGTGCTCACGACAACGGTCGACAAGGCGGTCGCGTGGGCCCAGGGCAACTCGCTCTACCCGCTCACGTTCGGTCTCGCTTGCTGCGCGATCGAGCAGATCCACATCGTCGCCGCGAGGGTCGACATCGCGCGCTTCGGCTTCGAGGCGTTCCGGGCCTCGCCTCGGCAAGCCGACCTGATCATCCTGTCGGGCCGCGTGTCGATCAAGATGGCGCCGGTTATCCGGCGCATCTGGGACCAGATGCTCGAGCCCAAGTGGGCGATCTCGATGGGCGCGTGCTGCTCCTCGATGGGCGTATTCAACAACTACGCGCTCGTGCCCTCGGACAAGTTCATGCCCATCGCCGTGCACGTGCCGGGCTGCCCGCCGCGACCCGAGGCGCTCATGCACGGGATCCTGCGGCTCCGCGACAAGATCCAGGGCAACCAGCCCGAGGGTTGGCGCGAGCGGTACGAGGCCAAGGGCACCGAGGAGCTCCTGCCCGACGCGGCGGGTCTAGACAGCGCCGACATCAGCGTGTTCAAGCCCGGAGACACCTCAGGTGCCTGACGCTACGGAGCTCGAGCTGACCGCCCAGGAGCTCCGCGACGCGCACAGCGACTCGATCCTCGACACCGAGTTCCACCACGGCCGAGCCGTGCTCGTGGCCAACCCGCTGCGCATCAAGGCCGTGCTCGAGCATCTGCGAGGCAAGGGCTACCTGATGCTCGCGAGCCTCCACGGCGTCGACTACTACCCGCACGAGCCGCGCCTGGGCGTGCTCTACGAGATGCTCGATCGCAAGCGCGTCGACCGGATCTCGGTCAAGGCCAGGGTCTCGACCGAGGATCCCCGGATCGATTCGGTGGTTGGCATGTTCCCGGGCGCCGACTTTCCCGAGCGCGAGGTCTACGACATGTTCGGCGTGGTGTTCGAGGGTCATCCTGACCTTCGCCGGATCCTGATGCCCGAGGACTACGAGGGCCACCCACAGCGGCGCGACTTTCCCATCGGCGGCGAGCCGGTCCTGTTCACGTACAACGAAGAGCAGAACTACGGGAAGTACGTGTGAGCACCACCGGCGCGAGCACAGGCGAGGGACCGGCCCTCAGCCCCGAGGATTACCGCCAGCGCGAGGAGTCGATCACGCTGTCGGGCTCGCCGGCGGGGATGGGCGAGACCCACGAGCTGTTGACGCTCAACATCGGGCCGCACCATCCGTCGACCCACGGTGTGCTGCGGCTGCTGACGACGCTGGAGGGCGAGGTCGTTCGCGACATCAAGCCGATCATCGGCTACGTCCACACCGGGATCGAGAAGACCGCCGAGGACAAGGCCTACTGGAAGGTGATCCCGGTCGTCGAACGGATGGATTACCTGAGCTACTACTTCAACGCGATGGCGTTCTGCGGCGCGGTCGAGACGCTGCTCGACGTCGAGGTGCCGCCGCGGGCCCAGTACCTGCGGGTGATCCACCTCGAGCTGAACCGGATCGCCTCGCATCTGGTCTGGCTGGGCACGAGCGCGCTCGACCTCGGGGCGATCTCGATGTTCTGGTACGCGTTCCGGGAGCGTGAGCTCATCCTCGATCTGTTCGAGATGTCCTCGGGCCAGCGGATGCACACCCGCTACTTCCAGGTCGGCGGGGTGATGGAGGACATCCCCCAAGGCTTCGAGAGGAAGCTGCGCGAGTTCCTCAAGATCATGCCCGGGCGCGCGGACCAATACGCCGACATGCTCGAGAAGAACCAGATCGTGCTCGAGCGACTCCTCGGCACCTGCCCACTCGACAAGGAGACGCTGATCGGGCTCGGCGTGACCGGCCCGCTGCTCCGGGCGGCCGGCGAGCCATGGGACCTCCGCAAGGCGCACCCGTACTCGAGCTACGACCACTTCGACTTCAAGATCCCGGTCGGGACCGTGGGCGACAACTACGACCGCTATCGGGTCCGTCAGGCCGAGTTCTACGAGTCGTGCAAGATCATCGAGCAGGCGCTCGACGGCCTGCCCGAGGGGCCGCACATCACCACCGATCGCAAGGTCGCGCTCCCTCCGCGTCACGAGCTGGCCACAAGCATGGAGGCGCTGATCCACCACTTCAAGCTCGTCACCGAAGGGTTCCGCGTCCCGCCGGGCGAGGCGTACTACCCGATCGAGGGCCCGCGCGGAGAGCTCGGGTGCTTTGTCCGCTCCGACGGGTCGGCCAAGCCAGCGCGCGTGCACATGCGCGATCCGAGCTTCGTCAACCTCCAGGCGCTGGCGGCGATGGTGAAGGACAGCTACATCGCGGACCTGATCGCGACGCTCGCGATGCTCGACCCGATCCTCGGAGGAATCGACAGATGAGCGCCACGGGTTCACGGCCTCCGGTTCCGCGGTTCGGCCACGGGTCGCGCGTCCCCGGCTGGGACGATGCCGTCGACCTCACCAAGGATCCGGCGACCGTCCCCGACCCGGCGACCACGCCGGTGCCGCCGGAGCTCAGGGAGACGATCGAGGCGGCGATGGCCAAGTACCCCGACCGGCGCTCGGCCACGATCCCGGCGCTCCACGCCGCGCAGGAGTTGCACGGCTGGTGCTCGCCCGAGGCGATCGACGAGGTCGCGTCGGTGATGCAGCTGACGCCGGCCTACCTGACCGCGGTCGCGACCTTCTACGACATGTTCTCGACCGTCCCCAAGCCGCGCAACGACGTGTACGTGTGCACGAACATCTCGTGCTCGCTGCTCGGCGCCGACGAGTTCTTCGAGGCGATGCTGGCCGCCGCCGAGGGCAATCCGAACGTCAACGTCAAGGCGTTCGAGTGCCTGGGCGCGTGCGACATCGCCCCGATGGCGTCGGTCAACGGCGAGTACGTCGGGCCGCTCGACCTCGCCGACGCCGAGCGGATCGTCGCGGACCTGGACGCCGGCCACACCGTGCTCGAGCACAAGCAGCTCCGCTACCGCCGGAGCGCCGATCCCGAGGTGGCCGAGGAGGCCCGCGATTTCGGACCCCCGACACGCGAGGTGACGGACATGGCCGATACTGCCGGGCTTGGGCCCGAAGGGGACACCGAGGACCGCCCGGGCCCGACGGCCGCGATCGAAATGACCTCGGACCAACTCGCCGATCACCCGGAGCCCGAGACGCCCGTCGACACCGATCAGCACCCCGCCGAAGGGGAGGACGCGCAGTGAAGATCCTGTTCGACCGCATCGACGAGCCCGGACTGAACACACTGCCGGTGTACGAGCGGCGCGGCGGCTACCAGGCGCTCCGCAAGGCGCTGCTCGAGATGACGCCCGAGGAGGTTCTCAGCAGCCTGATGGACTCGGGCATCCGCGGACGGGGCGGCGCCGGTTTCCAGATGGGACGGAAGATCTCGTTCCTCCCCCACGGAGACATGGACAAGTACCTGGTGTGCAACGCCGACGAGTCCGAGCCCGGGACGTTCAAAGATCGCGAGATCATGCAGAAGAGCCCGCACATGCTGATCGAGGGGATCATCATCGCCTCGTACGCGGGCGAGATCAGCCGCACGTTCATCTACATCCGCGGCGAGTACGCCCACCAGGCCGACATCCTCGAGGCGGCGATCGCCGAGGCGCAGGAGGCCGGGTACATCGGCGACCGGATCCTCGGATCCGACCACTCGATGTCGCTTGTGCTCCATCGCGGCGCGGGCGCGTACATCTGCGGCGAGGAGACCGGGCTGCTCGACTCGCTGGAGGGCAAGCGCGGCAACCCGCGGCTGAAGCCGCCGTTCCCGGCGATCGAGGGCCTGTACCACGGACCGACGCTGATCAACAACGTCGAGACGCTCGCGACCGTGCCGGCGATCATCCGGATGGGCGGCAAGGAGTACGCGGAGCTCGGGACCGAGACGTCGACCGGCACCAAGGTGGTGTCGATCTCGGGGGACGTGCAGCGGCCCGGCAACTACGAGATCGAGCTCGGGATCCCGTCGCGGGAGCTCATCTACGGGCTCGCCGGAGGCCCGCCCGAGGGACGGGAGATCAAGTTCTGGTTCCCCGGCGGCTCGAGCTCGCCGGTGCTGACCAAGGACGACCTCGATGTCCCCTACGACTTCGACTCGATGGCCAAGGCGGGATCGATGCTCGGCTCGGGCGCGGTCATCATCGTCGACGACTCGCACACCGTGCTCGAGGTCGCGTTGAAGGTGGCCAAGTTCTATGCGCACGAATCGTGCGGGAAGTGCGTGCCTTGCCGTGAGGGCACCAACTGGACGGTCAAGATGCTCGAGCGGATCCAGTCGGGGGAGGCGACCCCGATGGATCTCGACATCATGGCGTCCGTGCAGGAGCAGATCATCGGCAACTGCCTGTGCGTTTTGGGCGACGCGATGGCGATGCCGATCGGTTCGATGGTCGAGAAGTTCAGGAGCGAACTCGAGGACGAGATCGAGGCAGCGCGCGAGCGTGCCGAGGGGGCCGATTTGGACGACGTGATCCCAATCGGGGTCGCCGACGAGCACGCAGGTCCATTCCCTGTGCACTGAACCTCGCTGAATGCCCCGTCCCCAAGAGAACATCATCCAGCTGACGATCGACGGCCGCGAGGTGCAGGCCGTCGAGGGGTCGATGCTCGTCGACGCCGCCAAGCAGGGCAACATCGAGATCCCGTACTTCTGCTACGAGCCGAGCCTGGGCGCCCCGGTGGGGGCGTGCCGGATGTGCCTGGTCGAGATCGAGGGGATCCCGAAGCTCCAGACCTCGTGCTCGACGCCGGTCAAGGACGGGATGGTCGTCCACACCCAGACCGACCGAGTCCACAGTGCCCAGAACGCGATCGTCGAGTTCCTGCTCGTCAACCATCCGCTCGACTGCCCGGTGTGCGACAAGGGCGGTGAGTGCCCGCTCCAGGACATCACGTTCGGATGGGGTCTCGGCCGGTCGCGGTTCATCGAGCCCAAGCGCCACTTCGAGAAGCCGCTGGCGCTGTCGCCGCTGATCGCGATCGATCGTGAGCGATGCATCCTGTGCTACCGGTGCGTGCGGTTCTCGCAGGAGATCTCCGAGGACTACCAGCTGATCTTCACCGAGCGCGGCGCCCACACGTTCGTGGGCACGTTCGACGGTCATCCGTACGTGGCGCCGTTCAGCGGCAACATCATCGAGCTGTGCCCGGTCGGCGCGTTGACGTCCCAGGCGTACCGCTTCCGTGCGCGTCCGTGGGATATCGAAGGCGCCGGCGGGATCTGCACGCTGTGTCCGTCGCAATGCAACGTCGAGTTCACGGTCCGCGACGAGAAGGTCGAGCGTGTCCGGAGCCGCGACGCCACCGGCGCGGCCACCGGCGGCGGTCCCGTGGGCAATCCGGACGTGGACGACGGCTGGCTGTGCGACAAGGGCCGGTTCGCGTACCAGGCGATCCACGTCGACGATCGGATCACGCAGCCGCTGGTGCGCGACGGCGGTTCACTGCGCGCGGTCTCGTGGGATCGGGCAATGGACGCCGCCGCCGGTCTGGCGCGGCACAAGGGCGCGGTCGGCGCGCTCGTCGGTGGTCAGGCCACCAACGAGGAAGGATTCATGATCGCGCGGCTGATGCGCGAGGCGCTCCGGTCCTCGGACGTCGACTCGCGCGAAGGTTCGACGCTGCCTGCGGATCTGATGCGGGCGCTGGCGGCGCCGTCGCTCCAGGCCACCGTGGTCGACCTCGAGTTCGCGCACACCATCCTGATGGTCGGCTGCGAGCCGCTCGACGACGCCCCGATCTTCGACCTGCGGATCCGCAAGGGCGTGCGGCGCCACGGCGTCAAGCTTGCGATCGCGACGTCCCGGCCGAGCGCACTCGACCCGAATGCGCGGCTATCGGCCCGCTTCCCGCCGGGCGGCGAAGCCGATTTCCTGGCCGCGCTCGATCTGGCGCTCAGCGACGCGAACCTGAATTTGGATTCGGAAGCGAGCCAGGTCGCGAATCTGCTGCGCGATGGCGGCGAGGACATCGTGATCCTGTGGGGCGAGCGGTCCCTGTCCGAGGAGGCGCTCGGGACGCTGCTGAGCATCGCGGACCGGCTGGGCTTGGCGGGCCGCGACGGCGCCGGCCTGCTCGAGATCCCCGCGGGCGCGAACGGGCGCGGGCTCCGCGAGGCCGGCGTGATCCCTGGGTGTGAACCGGGCTACGCGGATGTGTCCGCGAGCGAGGTCACCACGCCGGGTCGCGGCGCGGCGGAGATCGCACGGGCCGCGGCCGACGGCGACATCACGGCGCTGTGGCTGTTCCAGACCGATCCGCTCCGTGATCGTCCCGACCGGGAGCTGTGGGAACAGGCGCTCCACGGCGCCGGGCTCGTGGTCGCGCACGCGTCGGTCCTCACCGAGGGGCTCGCGGAGCACGCGAACGTGATCTTCCCGGCTGAGTCCTACGCCGAGAAGGAAGGCACGGTCGTCCATCCCGACGGTCGCCTCCAGCGACTGCGGACCGCGATCGCGCACCCCGGCTCGGTCCGCGCCGGCTGGTCGGTGATCGCCGACATCGCGAGGCGCGCCGGGCTCGACACCGGCGTGCTGACGGCGCCGATGGCGTTCGCGGAGTTGGTCGCCGCGGTCCCGTTCTACCGCGGGATCTCGCTCGAGGCGATCGGCGGGCGAGGCGTTCGCTGGCCTGCGCTGGACGTCGCGTCGGAGTTCCCGGCGCCGGCATCCGATCAGGCGCGCCCCGCCAAGGCGCGCCCGGCCAAGGCGCGCCCGGCCAAGGCGCGGCGCGGAGCGACGGGCGAGCCGGCGGCGGGCGGCAACGGCGCGGCCCCCTCGAATGGCGCGCTGCGGCTTGGGACGTACCGTTCGATCTGGGCCGCTCCCGAGGTCGAGATCTCGCCGGCGCTCCTGTTCACCATCGCCCGCCAGCAGGTCGAGCTGTCGCCCGAGGATGCGCGGCGGCTGGGCATCGCCACCGGCGATGCGATCGACGTGGCGCAGAACGGGACCCGACTTCGCGGCACTGCCCACGTCCGCTCCGGCGTCCCGGCTGGAAGCGTGTTCGTCGCTGACGGGATCGCCCACCAATCCGCGAACGCGTTCACCGAACCGGTCGTCGAGGTCCAGAAGCGATGACGGTCCTGCTCGGCGACGTCAACTACTTCGAGCCCTGGTGGGCCCAGATCGTCAAGTCGCTGCTGATCTTCGCCGTGATCTTCGCGATTCTCCCGATCTTGATCGTCTACGAGCGCAAGCTGCTCGGCCGGTTCCAGGCGCGCTACGGCCCGAACCGCGTCGGACCGTTCGGGCTGTTGCAGCCGATGGCGGAGATCGTCAAGTTCGCGATGAAGGAGCCGTTCCGGCCCACCACGTCGGTCGACTACCTGTTCCGAGCCGCCCCGGCGATCTCGATCATCACCGCGGTCGGTGCGCTGGCGATCATCCCGTGGGGCGACGTCCAGCACGTCTTCGGTGAGCGGATCGGCCTGTACGGGATCGACGTGTCGATCGGCCCGCTGTACGTGTTCGCGCTCGCGGGGATCTCGTTCTACGGGATCATGCTCGGCGGTTGGGCCTCGGGCTCCAAGTACTCGTTCCTCGGATCGATGCGCGGCGCCGCGCAGCTCATCTCCTACGAGGTGTCACAGGGCCTCTCGATCATGGGCGTGGTCATCACCGCCCAGACGCTGTCGCTGACCGGGATCGTCCACGCCCAGGCGGGCATGTGGTACTTCATCCCACAGTTCGTCGGGTTCCTTATCTTCCTGGTGGCGTCGTTCGCCGAGACCAACCGAGCTCCGTTCGACCTGATCGAGGCCGACGCCGAGCTGGTCGGCGGCTACTTCACCGAATACGGCGGCACCCCGTTCGTGGCGTACCTGTTCGCCGAGTACGCGAACATGATCGTGGTGTCGGCCATCGCCGTGACGCTGTTCTTCGGCGGCTGGCTGCTGCCGTTCGGGATCGACCCGCCCGGCTGGGTCGACCCGTTCGTCGTGCTCGCGAAGATCTTCCTGGTATTCACCTTCTTCGTGTGGATCCGGGCGACGCTCCCGCGACTCAGGTACGACCAGCTGATGTCGTTCGGCTGGAAGATCCTGCTACCGCTGGCAACCCTCAACCTCGTGGTCACCGCGATCATCGTCGCCTCATGAGCCCGTACGACGTCGGCGACGATGTGATCCAGGTGATCCGGTCACCCGCGCGCGGCCCCGTGGCCGGCGCCTACCGGACGTTCGGCGAGACGCTCAGGGGTCTGAAGACGACGCTTGCGCGGGTCGCCGAGGGACCGGTCACGATCCAGTACCCCGAGGAGAAGACGCCGGTGTATCCGCGCTTCCGCGGCCGCCATCGCCTGCACCGGTTCGAGGACACCGGGCTCGAGAAGTGCGTCGGCTGTTCGCTGTGCGCGGCGGCCTGCCCGGCCGACTGCATCCGCGTGGTCGCGGCCGAGAACACGCCCGAGAACCGCATCTCGGCCGGCGAGCGGTACGCCGCGGTCTACGAGATCAACCTCAGCCGCTGCATCTTCTGTGGCTACTGCGAGGTCGCGTGCCCGTTCGACGCGATCACTATGGGCCACGACTACGAGATGTCCGACTACACACGGTCGGACCTGATCTTCACGAAGGAGATGCTGCTGGCCGAGCCGATCGAGCGTACGCCGCTGCGCCGGGAGGGCGAGTAGGGGTGGTGTTCACCGCGATCATCTTCTTCATCGCGGCGATCGGCGCGATCACCGGCGCGTTCGGCGTCGTGCTGCTGCGCAACCCGTTCTACAGCGTGCTCGCGCTCGCGGTCCACCTGGTCTCGCTCGCCGCTCTGTTCCTGCTCCTGCGCGCCGAGTTCGTCGCCGCCGCCCAGGTGATCGTGTACGCGGGCGCGGTGATGGTGCTGTACGTATTCGTGGTCGCCTACGTCGGTGGCGGCGAGCAGCTCTCGAGCGGCGGCGTGCTCCGGGTGCTGGGCCCGCTGTTCGCCCTGGCGCTGGCGATCGAGCTGTGCATCGCGATGCTCGGCGCCGGCCTCAAGGGCGTCAACTCGAAGGGCGCGGCGTTCGTGCCGGGCTTCGGCAGCCCGCGCTCGATCGGCGAGCTGTTCCTGACCAAGTTCCTGTTCCCGTTCGAGGCCGCGTCGATCCTGCTGCTCGTGGCCGCGGTCGGCGCGGTCGTGCTCGCGCGGCGCCGGCGTGGGCTCGAGCCCGACGAGCAGTTCGAACGCCAGGTCAGCGTTCCCCGGCCGGCGTGGACCGGGACGATGGCCGAGGCCGGCGGACTTCCCATGCCGGCGCACGCCGACGAGCGCACGTTCGTCGAGGGCGAGCCGGTCGCGACGCCCGGCAGCGATCGCCCCGATCAGGAGGGCGGCTGGTGAACATCGGCTGGTACCTGGCCGTGTCGGCGATCATTTTCTGCATCGGCGCGGGCGGCGTCCTCGTCCGGCGCAACCCGCTCGTGGTCCTGCTGTGCCTCGAGCTGATGCTGAACGCCGCGAACCTGGCGCTGGTGGCGTTCGCGCGTATGTGGGGCAACGAGGACGGCCAGGTGTTCGCGCTGATCGTGATGGTCGTGGCCGCGTGCGAGGTCACGGTCGGTCTCGGGCTGGTGGTCGCGATCTATCGCCGCCGCCTGCCGATCGACGTCGATGGCCTGAACGAGCTGCAGGGATGAGCACCACCACCTTCGGTTGGCTGGTCCTCGCGTGCCCGCTCGTGGGCTCGATCCTGATCGGCTTCGGCTACGCGCGGTGGCCCGGTCGCTTGGCCGGATGGATCGCGACGTTCGCGATCGCGCTGTCGTTCGTGTTCGCGGTGCTGACGTTGATCAAGCTGCTCGGCGTCAGCCCCGACCACCGCCAGGTCACCTCGTCGCTGTGGAACTACGACGTCTCGGCCGGTGTCGACGCCAAGCTCCAGATCCTCGTCGACCCGCTGTCGGTGTTCATGATCCTCGTGGTCTCGGGCGTCTCGACGCTGATCCACCTGTACTCGGTGTCGTACATGACGCTCGACCGGGGTTACTCGCGCTACTTCAGTTACCTGAACTACTTCGTGTTCTCGATGCTGTTGCTGGTGCTGGCGGGGAACTTCGTGCTGCTGATCGTCGGCTGGGCGTTCGTCGGCGCCGCGTCCTACCTGCTGATCTCGTTCTGGTACCGGCGCACGACCGCCACCCGCGCCGGTCTCAAGGCGTTCGTGATCAACGTCGTCGGCGACGTGGGCCTCGTGATCGCCACGTTCATCATCTTCCAGCACACCGGGACGGTGCAGTTCCTCCCGGTATTCCACTCCATCCATCAGCACTTCGCGTACAACGGGGCGCCGATCGTCGTCGCCTGCCTGCTGTTGCTCGTCGGCGCGTTCGCCAAGTCCGCGCAGGTCCCGCTGCACACGTGGCTTCCCGACGCGATGGAGGGCCCGACGCCGGTGTCCGCGCTGATCCACGCGGCCACGATGGTCACTGCCGGCGTCTACCTGATCGCGCGCATGCATGTCCTGTTCGAGTGGGCGCCGACCGCGGCCGACGTCGGCGCGATCGGCGGCTGCGTGACGCTCGTGGTCGCGGCGACGGTCGCGCTCGTGATGACCGACATCAAGCGGGTGATCGCCTACTCGACTATGTCCCAGATCGGCTACATGATCATGGGCGTCTGCGTCGGGGCGTACTCGGCCGGCCTGTTCCACCTGATGACCCACGCCTTCTTCAAGGCGCTCCTGTTCATGGCCGCGGGCTCGATCATCGGCGCGATGGCGGGCGACCAGTCGCTCGACCACATGGGCGGGTTCCGCAAGGCGCTGCCTTTCACACTCATCTGCTTCCTCGTGGGCGGGCTGGCCCTATCGGGCATGCCGCCGTTCTCGGGCTGGCTGTCGAAGGACGACATCATCGGGTTCCTCGACCACCGCGGCGGCGGCTTCGAGATCCTCGGGATCGTCGGCTACGCGGGCGCGCTGTTGACCGGCATCTACACCTTCCGCATGATCTTCCGCGCCTTCTGGGGCGAGCCGGTCGAGGAGGCGCGCGAGCTCGAGCACGGCCATCTCCACCATGCGGAGGTGCCGCGGAACCCGATGACCGGCGAGGAGGAGGACACCGACGTCGGCTTCCCCGGGCCCGGCCACTTCATCGCCGAGCGCGAGATACCCATGAAGATCGCGATGGGCGCGCTCGCGGTGCTGGCGGTCGTCGGCGGGTTGGTCCAGATACCTGGGATCGATGATGCGGTCACGCGTTTTCTCGAGCCCTCGTTCGCGGACTCGAAGTACGTGCACGTCGAGGTGAGTAGTGGTCCTGCGTGGCTGGGCCTGGTGATCGGCGCGCTGATCGCGATCGCGGGGGTGACGATCGCGTACCGCATCTGGGTCGCGCAGCCCGGGACCTCGCTGCGCATCCGGGAGCGGTTCTCGGGCGTGTACGTGTTCCTCTCGCACAAGTGGTACTTCGATGAGATCATCGACTTCGCGATCGTCCGGCCGACCCTGTGGATGGGGCGCGTCGTCGCCACGACGTTCGAGCGCGGCGTGATAACCGGGGTGGTCACCGACGGCACGACCAGCGTCGTGCGCGCCGGCTCGGCGGCGGTGCGCCGCGCCCAGACCGGGTTCCTGCGCTACTACGCCGCGCTGATGATCGTGGCCCTGTTTGGGGTCGCCCTCTACTTCCTGGTCTCGAGCACGTGAGATGACGCTGTCGATTCTCATCTGGCTGCCGCTCGTGATCTCGCTGATCGCGGCGGTGTTCCCGCGCGACGTGGTCGGGCGGGTGGCGGCCGTCGGCAGCCTCGTGACCTTGGGCGTCGCGATCTCGTTCGTCGCGCGCTTCAAGTTGGGTCACTCGGGCCTTCAGTTCGTCACCGACAAGGTGTGGATCTCCGCGCTCGGGATCCACTACAAGCTCGGGTTGGACGGACTCAATCTCGTGCTCGTCCTGCTCACGACCGTGCTGTTCAGCGCGTCGCTGTGGTGGTCGTCGTTCCGCGAATGGGACCGCCCGCGGAGCTACTACTTCCACTTCGGCCTGGCCGAGAGCGCGGTGCTCGGCGCGTTCTGCGCGCAGGACCTCGCGCTGTTCGTGGCGTTCTTCGACCTGATGCTGATCCCGTTCTACTTCCTGGTCGGGATGTGGGGCTCGGGCGATCGCGTGCGGGCGACCACCAAGCTCGTGATCTACACCCTCGTCGGGTCGTTCCTGATGCTCGCAGGCGCGGTCGCCACCGGGGTGCTCACCGCAAATCAGACCGGCGGGTCGTTGAACTTCGCCCTGTCCGCGCTCCAGCAGGTGCACCTGTCGCACAGCTCGCAGGACTGGATCTTCCTGTGCTTCGCCGTCGCATTCCTGGTCAAGATGCCGCTGGCGCCGTTCCACGGCTGGCTCGCCGACGGGTACAAGTCGATGCCGATCCCCGCGGTTGCGGTGTTCAGCGGCGTCGTCTCGAAGGTCGCCGCCTATGGGTTCCTGCGGATCGTGCTGCCGCTGTTCCCGTACGCCTCGGTGCACTTCCAGATGCCGATGCTGGTGCTCTGCCTGATCTCGATCGGGTGGGGCACGATGGTCGCGTTCACGACCAACGACGCGCGGATGGTCGTCGCCTACTCGAGCATCGCGCAGCTCAGCTTCATCACGCTCGGCATCTTCTCGCTGAAGACCGCCGGCGGTCAGGGCGCGCTGTTGAACATGGTCAACCACGGCCTCGTGACCGCGCCGCTGTTCTTCATCGTGGCCGCCGCCGCAGCGCGCGCGGGCGGATCGGAGGACCTCCGCGAGATGGGCGGGATCGCGTTCCGAGCCCCGGTGCTTGCCGCGCTCGCGCTGATCGTGGCGCTGGCGACGCTCGCGATGCCGGGCTCGTCGAACTTCATCGGCGAGTTCATGATCCTGCTCGGCACCTTCCAGGCCAAGACCGCGGTCTCCGTGATCGCGTTCCTCGGGGTCATCGGCGCCGCGGTGTACGCGCTGCGGCTGTTCATCACCGCTTTCCACAACCGTGTCGGCCGTTCTGTGACCTCACGCGAGATCGTGTTCGGCGAGGCGGTGGCGATCGTCCCGATCGTCGTCGTGATCCTCGTGCTCGCGTTCTATCCGCAGTTCGGGCTCAAGCGCTCGGAGCCCTCGCTGCGCACGGCGATCGCGCCGGCGCAGTCCCAGGTTGCGCTCGGTCGCGCGGAGAAGTTGGCGACGGCCCACGGGCCGAGGGTGGTGGCGAGCCGATGACGCCGGTGCTTCTCGCCGCCGCCCACATCAAGGGCCCGCACATCGACTGGAAGGCGTTCTCGCCGCTCCTGTGCCTGAGCGGTGGCGGTCTGATCGTGCTGCTCGTCGGGCTGTTCCGGCCGGCCGTGATCCGCGAGAAGGCCGTGCCGGCGCTCGCGGTGATCGCGTTCGCGTGCACGATCGCGGCGTGCATCTGGCGCTTCCACCACACGACGTCGATCATCTCCGGCGCGCTCCGGATGGACAACCTCGCGCTCGAGCTCGACATGCTGTTCTCGGCCGCGGGGATCGCGACCGTGCTCATGTCGTGGCGCGCGGTCGCGCCGCGCGAGTCCGGGCACGGCGAGTACTTCGCGCTGCTGCTGTTCAGCGCGTTCGGGATGGCCGTGTTCGTCTCGGCCCAGAATCTCGTGACGCTGTTCCTCGGGATCGAGCTGCTGTCGATTCCGCTGTACATCCTGTGCGCGTCCGAGACCCGGCGCGAGAGCTCGCTCGAGTCCGGGCTCAAGTATCTGATCGTCGGCTCGGTCGGTTCGGCCACGCTCGTGTACGGATTGGCGCTGGTGTACGGCGCCACCGGCTCGACCGACTTCGCCGCGATCGGCCACGCGATGTCGCTCAACAAGTTCTCCGGCGGCGTGCTCGGCAACGCGATGGTCCTGACCGGCCTCGGGCTGACGATCGTCGGATTCGCGTTCAAGGCGTCGGTGGCGCCGTTCCACCAGTGGACGCCCGACGTGTACGAGGGCGCCCCCACCCCGATCACCGCGTTCATGGCTACCGCCACCAAGGCGGCGGCGATGGGCGCGTTCATCCGCTTCTTCGACTTCGCCGCGCTCGGGGCCCAGGACACGTGGGCGCCGCTGCTGGCGACGATCGCCGCGATCACGATGATCGTCGGCAACGCCGGCGCCCTCGGGCAGACGTCTATGAAGCGGATGCTCGGCTACTCCGGCGTGGCGCAGGCGGGCTACATGCTCGGCGGCGTGGTCGTCGGCACGCGCCTTGGGGTCCAGGCCACCCTGTTCTATCTGATGGCGTACCTGTTCATGAACATGGCGTCGTTCGCGGTGATCGCGTGCGAGGAGCACGAGCGTCCCGACGGCGACTACCTGAGCGGCCTGTCCGGCCTGGGGTCGCGAAAACCATGGCTCGCCTGGCCGATGACGATCGGCATGCTCGGCCTCGCCGGCATCCCGGCCACGATCGGCTTCATCGGCAAGTTCCAGCTGATCGACGCGCTCGTCTCGGGCGACTACACCTGGCTCGCGATCGTGCTCGTGGTCGGGTCGATGATCTCGCTCGGGTACTACCTGAGGGTCGTCGCCACGATCTGGATGCGGCCGCCGGTGGCGGTCCCGGCCATCGTGCCCGGCGCGGGTCCAGGGGAGCTTGCGCCGATCGCGGGCGGGTCGCTCGAGGCCGACGAATGGGACGCGGGCGGGCCGGCGGCCGCGGGCGCTGCGTTCCGCTACCCCGAGGTCGTGTTCGTCGCGGTGGCGTTCGCCGTGGCGACGATCGCGTTCGGAATCTTCCCGTCGCCGCTGTTCCACCTGGCGGCGCACGCGGCGAATTCGCTCAGCGGCCTGATGTAGCTCCGGGGCGGTGCCGCGGGGCTGAATCCGAGCGGCGATCGCGCTGTCAGTCCGTCAGCGAGAACTGCTGGGAGGCCTCTAGGAGGCGATCAGCGGTCGTCGCGAGGTCAGCGAGCGAGACGCTCAGCTCCTGCGACTGGGCGCTGGTCTCCTGCGTCGCGGAGGACATCTCCTGCGCCGAGGCGGAGGACTCTTCGGCGACGGTAGCGATCTCGGTCGAGGCTTCGGCCATCCCGTCGACGCTGTCGGAGATCGCGGCGATCGCGTCTCCGATGTCGCCGAACGCCTGCTCCGCGAGCTCGGAGCTCTCGACGCCCTGGTCGGCGAGCGTGGCGGCCTGCTCGACGAGGTCGACGACGCGGGCGATCTCCTGCTGGATCTCCTTGACGAGCTCGGCGATGGTGGTGGCCGACGCGCCCGACTCCTCGGCGAGCTTGCGGACCTCCTCGGCGACGACCGCGAAGCCGCGGCCGTGTTCGCCGGCGCGCGCCGCCTCGATCGCCGCATTGAGCGCCAGCAGATTCGTCTGGTCGGCGATGCCGGTGATCGTCTCGAGGATGCCGCCGATCTCGTTCGACTTGCGCGCGAGCTCGTCGATCCCGGCCTGCGCCTCCTGCCCCGACACGCGGACGCGCTGCATCACGTTGTTGGCCTCGACGGCGGCGTCGACGCCCTGGTCGCCAAGTGACCGCGCCCGGGCGGTGGCCGCGGACACCTCGTCGGCAAGCTCGCGGCTGCGCTGCAGCATCAGCGCCTGGCGCTCGGCCCCCTGCGCCACCTCGGCGCTGGCGGCGGCGATCCCGTTCATCGCGTGGGAGGTCTGATCGACGTTGCCGCGCACCTGCGCGAACACGTCGTGCATGCTCTGGGAGGAGTCGACGAACAGGCGGAGCGACTCGTGCACGGTCGACTTGAGCTCGGACGTGCGGTCCGACAGGTCGTTCACGACCCCGAGCTTGCTCACACCGCTTAGATCGACGCCCATCGTCGCGAACGTGTCGAAGTAGAACGCATCCGTGATCGCCTGAACGTCGTAGTTGAAGACGATGCCGATCGCGCGCTCGGCGTCGGCGAGGAACGCGGGATCGGGGCCCGCCCCGCCGCGGCGGCGCAACCCCCGGCGCCGGACTTCCTCGCCGGCGATCAGCGGCGGGTTCTCGCGCAGTTGCCGGCGCACCGCGTCGAGGTACGCCGGATACCGCCCGAGGTACCACTTCATCGGCAGGTTGATCCGGTTGTAACCCGCGCCGGCTTCGAGCAGCGTGGCGAAGTACTCGATCCCGAACGGCTCAGGCTGACCGGACTCGATGAAGATCCTCCGCCAGTGGCCGGCGCGCGCCTCGTGCCACTCGGCTCGGAGCGCCTCGAACCCGATCCCACGCTCGACGGCATAGCCGCGGAAGAAGTCCGCGGTGCCCGGAACCCGGAAATGGTGGTCGGTCACGTCGGCCGCGACCGCGTCGGCAACCTCGTCCGCCCATCGCCGAAGGTCGGCCAGCAGCGCCACCACCTCCGCGTCGAGACCGATGAACGTGCGCCGGAGCGCCAGGTTCTCGGGGGTGATGTGGTACTGCGCGGCCAATGACTCCATGAATGCGTTCTCCTCTTACTCACGAGAGGGCACGCGGGACGCGCGGGCCCCCGGTCCTTGGCCAGCTAGATCGTCTGTTGCACCAGAAACCTTTAGTCAAGGGGCTGCAGGAGTGCCCGCGATCGACCGGGGCGCTCGCTACCCTCCGACGCCCGTGCAATATCCCGTCGAGAGCTTCACGGAGGCTGAGCGCGAGCGACTCCGCCCCCATTTCACGAACCTCGACCGGCCCGTGTTCGCGCTCGTGAACCTGCCCGAGACGGTCAAGGCCGCGCTGTTCGCGCGCTATTCGCGCTACCCAGGGACGCTCCGGCGGTTATTCCTCGACGAGTTCGCCGGCGACCTCCCGGACGCGGCGGCGCTCGTCGACCAGGGCGAGGGCAGGCGCGCTGCGGAGCTCTACGAACGGATCTTCCTCGGCTACGGCGATGACTCGGTGGCGCAACTCGGGGGCGCCCACGTCGCCTGCGAGTGGGTCTCGAACGTCCTTACCAAGGTCCTCCAGCGGCCTCGGCTGGCGGGCTACCTCGAGCAGTCGACGCGCTACATCGCCTACGACGCGCCGATGCCGGTGCCGCCCGGGGGCTACCGCTACTACCGCGACGACTCGCTCGGCCCCGACTACGAGCGCGCGATGGACGAGCTGTTCGGGATCTACTCGGCCTCGCTGCCGCGGGTCTGCGCGTGGGCGGAGCGTGAGTTCCCTCGGGAGGCCGACGAGCCCGACGCCGCGCACGCCCGCGCGATCAAGGCCAAGGCGTTCGATCTGCTGCGCGGGCTGCTCCCGGCCAGCTCGCTGTCGCACATGGGCATCTTCGCCACCGGCCAGTCCTACGAGCAGCTGATCCTCCACCTGCTGGCCCACCCGCTCGACGAGGCTCGAACCTACGGGCAGATGATCCTCGAGGAGCTGAACATCGTGATGCCGAGCTTCCTCACCCGCGTCGAGCGCCCGGATCGCGGCGGCCAGTGGATCAGCTATCTCGAGTCGCGCGAGCGCGCCGGCGATCGGTGGGCGAGACGGCTCGGGATCGACGGCGCCGGGGAGGGGCCGGCGGGCCCGTCGGTCACGCTTCTGCGCGTCGACGGGGACGAGGACGATCTGCTCTCGGCGCTGCTGTTCGAGGCGGGCGCCTCATCCGAGGAGCACGTCCGCGAGGCGATCGGCACGCTCGACGGCGACACCCGCGCCGAACTGCTCGCCGACCTCGCCGGCGAGCGCGCGAACCGCCGCTACCGCCCCGGCCGCGGCCTCGAGGCGCTTCGCTACCGGTTCGAGATCGTCGCGGACTACGGCGCGTTCCGCGACCTCCAGCGCCACCGGATGCTGACCGTTCAGTGGCAGTCGCTGACCCCGGATCTGGGCGCGGACGTACCCGACCAGGTCGAGCTCGCCGGCTGCGGCGACGAGTACCGGCGCGCGCTCGAGCTCTCGCGTCGCGAGTACGAGCGCCTCGCCGACGCCGGGCTCGCCACCGCCGCGCCGTACGCGCTATGCCTCGGCTACCGGATCCGGTTCGTGCTCGACCTCAACGCCCGCGAGGCGATGCAGCTGATCGAGCTGCGCTCGGGGCGCGAGGGGCACCCGAGCTACCGGGCGGTTGCGCACGAGATGCACGCGCAGATCAGCGCCGTCCACCCGTCTGTCGGCGCGCTCATGACGCACGTCGACCGCGACACCGAGCCGCGCCTCGAGCGGATCCTGTCCGAGATGCGCAGCCACGCTCGCATCGGCGCCGGTTCCTGACCGCCGCCGCCCCGCCCCATCGGCGACCCCGCCCCACCGGCGACCCCGCCCCCGCCCGCCCGGCGGGCGGACGGGGGCGAAGTGCGAACCGATGCGAGTTACCTCACGCGAACCGGCAGCGTCTGGGTCGACGCCACCTTCTGCACCGTCTTTGAGAACACGACCGTGATGTCCCACGCCCCGTGCGTCCGGGTGCGGAGCTCACGCATCGTCAGCGTCGCGCGACCGTGCGCGACCCGGGCGCTGCCGAGGGCCACGAGGTGGCCACCGCGGCTGATGCTGACCCGCAGCGTGCCCTTCTTGCTGCTGCCCTTCGGGAACGTCACCGTGCAGTCGATCTTGTTGTGCTTGACCAGCTTGCACGAGATCTTGGGCTTCGGCCCCGGAGGTCCTTGCGGTCCCTGCGGGCCCTGTGGTCCCTGCGGACCCTGGGCGCCCTGCGGACCTTGCGGCCCTTGCGGCCCTTGCGCTCCCTGGAGCGCGGACTGCTCGATGAACCGCGTGGTCAGGATCCTCGTGTCGCCGTTGGCGATCGGTGACCGTCCAGGTCGCGTTGTACGCGCCCGGCGTGAGCGCCGGCACGGCGGCTCCGTTGGCGGTGTCGGTGTTCGCGTTCGTGAACACCGGGGCACCACCCGACGCCTTCGCGATGCTGACCGAGATCGCGTCGGGAGCGCCCGTCGACTCCGACAGCGCGGTGAACCCGCCGTAGACGGTCTCGCCCTCCATCGGCGAGGTGTCGGCGACGTCGGGCAGCGTGATCACGGTCTGCCCACCGCTCTGCTCGTCCGTCTGGGCGAGCGCCGAGGTCGACATGCCGCTGGCATCGCCGTTGCTCGGGCACGCGGCACCAACGCCCGCGATGCCCGGGCCGCCGGCCTCGGTGTTCACCGGAACCCCGTTCAGCGGCCCGCCGGTCCACTCGTCCGGCGTGCACGTGCCGCTGACCACCGCACCCGGGTTCGCATCGTCGATGCTCACCTGGAGGTTGGCGACATGCAGCGTCGTCAGCGTCCGCGGCGCGCTGTTCGTGAGCGTGATCGTGTCATTCCGACTAACCGTCAGCGACGTGGACGTGACCGTGCCCGTGGCGTCGGCCGCTTCCTGATCGGTCTGAGCGCCATCGGCGATCGTGTACACGTCACCCGCCACGAGCCCGGTGCACGTGACCGTCTGCGCACCGAGATCCGCCGAGCACGTCGGGAACCCGGTCTGGGTGAACGGAACGCCGGTGACCGCTCCCAGCGGGAAGTCGAACAGCGAGGTCGAGTCCGGCTCTCCAGCCGGAATCGTCAGGCTGACGAGCCCGCCGTTCGCGTTCGCGACCGCGCCCGGAACCGATGGGTTGGTCGATGCGTCGTTGGGCTGGAAGGCCCGGTTGTCGTTGGTGGTGATGGTCTCCGCGTCCGCCGGCGTGACCGTGCCGGTCAGCGGATCATCCGCCGTGTCTCCCGACGTGCTGCAGAAGTCCGTCGGCGTTATGCCGCCAACGGTGCCGACCGGCCCACCGACGCTCTCGGGCCCGGTCTGGAAGCACGGCCCGATCGTGATCGACGGGTTGGTCGTGACCGGGTCGCTGTTGGTCAGCGCGTACCCGTTGTCGAGGTCGGTCCAGCCGGTCCATCCGGACTCGGTGAACGGGTTGCCGCCGTTGCCGGTCAGGATCACCTGATGGGTCACCGATGGCAAGTTGCCGCCCGAATAGTCGATGTCGATCTCGTCGCGATCGTCGCCGACCGCGTGCGATCCGGGCAGCGTCGCCGTCCAGGCACCGCTGGCGGTCGTCACGGTCGGAGACGTGATGTCGATCGTGTTGCCGTTGATATCGGTCCGCACCAGCGTAACCGTGACGCCGGTGGTCGACGAGTTGTTCTCGGTGTTGCCCGACACCGTCGAGCTGAACTGATTCAGGTTGACCTGCGGCAGCGGCAACGGGTCACTGGTGTCTGTCGTCGCCTGCACGCACTCGTTCTGGTTCTGCGACCAGATCTCCTGGTCGTAGTACTTGTCTCCGTTTATGACCTGGTTGTACGGCGAACCGTCGGTCGCGAAGCCGAGCGGCGTCCCGTGCTGCGGCCCGAACTCGCACTTGTCGGCGACCTCGTATCCGTTCGGATCCATCCATCCGATGCCGGTCGGATCCGTCATCGCCTCGTTGGTCTCATGGTTGGCGATGTCCACCGCGACCTCGGCGTCGGGATTGCCCTCCGGGTCCGCGCCCTGAGCGATCGAGCCCACCTCGATGGTCGGGTCGATCGTGATCGCGTAGATCGTCAGGCCATGGCCTACGTTCGACAGGGAGTGATAACCGCCGAAGTCGTTGGTCCCGCACACATCCGAGACGATGCACTCATCGACGTCCGACGGGAAGAACACGTACCACAGGTTGGTCAGGCCGCGCGGCGTCCCCGTTGTGTGCTGCACGATGCTGTCGACTTCCGATTGCACCACGCTGTCGAGGACGCAGGCCTTTGTGTCCTGCGGCGACGTGCACTCGCCCGGCGCGTTACCCGACGCCGGATAGGGGTCGGTGTCGAGGATCACGCTGTCAGCGGGGTTGAGCGTCTGCGATCCGCTGAACGTCTGTGACACGTTGTTGAACGTGATCGTGTTCTCACCTGCAGCGGCGGTACTCGGCGTTGGCTCGTTCCCGTACTGCGGCTCCACCGTGAAGTCATCGCAAGAACTCGTCGTGCACGTGCCACCGGAGGTGCCCGTACTCGCAGCCGCGACGTCAGTGTAAAACTGCTCGATCATCGCCTCGTAGCTGAGCGAACCCGTCGGCGCGCCCTGGAAGGGGAACGCGGACGGCGCCCAGAAGATCGTGTGGACGGCGACTCCCTGATTCATCGTCGGGCCGCCGTGGTAAACGACTGGCGTGAACACGCCGGTCTCGGTCGGCTCGGTGTTGAAGTTCCCCTGGCTGTTGACCGGGGGAATCAGCCCGAGCGCGTTCCCCACGCGCGGGACGAATGTTCGTGGCGCGGCGGCCAGTGCCGGCGACGCCAAAGCGCCCAGCACTACGCACGCGCACAGGGGCAGCAGCGCTGCCCGCAAACGCAACTTCACAGCAACCCTCCTATGTTGGACCGGCCCCCCAGAAAACCGGGGGCACCCTATACCGGCCTCACCCGAACCTCAAGCGTTTGCGGCCGATCTAAGAGCCTTCATATGCGCCTTCACACAGGCTCAATCCGAGCCGGTGACCCGCTCGTGCTCGCGCTGGCGAAGCTCGATCCGCCGGATCTTGCCCGTAAGGGTCTTGGGGAGATCGGGCACGAATTCGATCAGGCGCGGGTACGCATAGGCGGAGTGGCGATCGCGCACGAACGCCTTGATCTCCTCGGCCAACTCTTCGGAGGGATCGTGCCCGGACGCCACCACGACGAACGCCTTGACCACGTTGCCGCGCCGCTCGTCCGGTGAGGCGACCGCCGCCGCCTCGGCCACCGCTGGGTGCTCGAGGCACGCCGACTCGACCTCGAACGGGCCGATCCGGTAGCCGGCCGAGATGATCACGTCGTCGGCGCGGCCCTCGTACCAGAAGTAGCCGTCCTCGTCGGCCCGGGCGGCGTCCTTGGTGTGGAACCAGTCGCCGCCGAACGCCTCCTCGGTGTCCTCCTCGGGGCGGTTCCAGTACCCGAGCGGGTAGTGCGGGTTCGACCGCGCCTTCAGACAGATCTCGCCGCGCTCACCAGCGGGGACCGGGCGTTCGTCTTCGTCGAGGATCGACACCTGCCAACCGGGCATCGGGCGACCCATCGAGCCCTCGCGGACCTCCATGAACGGGTAGTTCGCGCACAGCGGGTAGGACTCGGTGAGGCCGTAGTAATCGAGCACGGTGAGGCCGTACTGCTCGCGGAACCAGCGGATCGCCTCGGGGTTGAGCGGCTCGCCGGCCGAGCACACGATCCGGAACTTCTGCGGGTAGCGCGTGCCGGCGTCGGAGATCGACATCATCGAGCGGATCGCGGTCGGCGTCCCGAACACGTTGCTCACGGCGTGACGCGAGAGGAAGTCGAGCTGCTTGTGCGGATCGAACCCGCCCTCGCGCTGGTAGACGGCCTGCACGGCGCCGAGCCGCCACGGACCGAGCAGCGGGCAGATCCCCGCCGCCCACGCCCATTCGCCCATGCCGTGGAACACCTCGCCGTCGTGCAGGTCGTGGCAGTAGACGAACTCCTCGTGGGCGAGGATGTACCGGTGGGCGTGGAGGATTCCCTTTGCCAGCCCGGTCGTGCCCGACGAGTAGTACAGCTGGGCCGGGTCCTCAGCCGCCGTGTCGACGGGGTCAAACGCGGTCGAGCCGCGCCCGAGCAGCTCGTCGTCGAGGATCAGCAGATGCTCGACCATCGACCGGTCGATGCGCCCGGCGTTCGCGGCGTTCGTGAGCAGGACCTTCGGCCTCGAGTCGCCGACGCGGTGGCGGATCCCTTCGTCGCCGTAGAGCACCGACATCGACAGGAGGATCGCGCCGGCCTTCCACACGCCGAAGAACGCGGCCGCGGTCTCCGGCGTCGGTGGCAGCAGCATCGCGACCCGGTCGCCCGCCTGCACGTCGTGGGCGCGCAGCACGTTCGCGAACCGGTTGGAGTCGTCTTGGAGCTCGCCCCAGCTGACCTCCTGGATACGTCCGCGGAAGTCCTCGTGGATCATCGCGAGCTTGTCCCGCGGGTGGCGATCGCACACGTCGACCGCGATGTTGTAGCGATCCGGCACCTCCCAGCGGTGCTGCTCGCATGCCTGCTCATAGGAGGGAAAGGTGGTGGTCGAGGTCATGTCCCCATGATCGCGCTCGTGGCCAACCGGCACAAGCGGCCGCGCCAGACGGTGCGGATCGGGTGATGAGGCGTCAGCAAACGGACCGCCGGGGAGCAGACCCGCGTGCACGCCGTAACAACCGTCACAAGCGCCGGTAACCTGTTAGAGGCTCACCATGGATCAGGCTCTGGGCGTAGTACTGGGCTTAGGGATCGCCGCGGCGCTCGCCGCGGTATGGAGAGCCGTGCGCGGCCGCAGGACGGGCATACCCGAGGACGCGATGCAGGCCGCGCTGCACGCCGCCACCGCGACGCTCCCGCATCTGCGCCGTGGCCTCTCCAGCCGCACCGCTGAGAGAGCCGTCCCGTATCTGCGCGCGTTGACGGGCGCCGCCGCGATCGCCCTGGCCGACACGCGGGCGGTGCTCGCGATCGACGGCGAGGGCCGTGAGCAGGTCCGGCCCGGCGATCTGCTGTCGCGCTTGCTCGCGCGCGCCGGCGACAACCGCTTGCACATCGTCCCCCGGCTCGTGTCCTCAGATCCCACCTGTCCACTGCGCTCGGCGGTGCTGGCGCCGCTCGTCGCTCAGGACAAGCGGATCGGGACCCTGATCGCGTTCTACAGGTCTGTCGGCCGCCCGAGCAAGCACGAGCTGCACGTCGTGCGGGAAGCGGCGAGCCTCGTGTCCGCGCAGGTCGAGCTGTCGCTCGTGGCCGAGCAGGAGGAACGCCTGGCTCAGGCCGAGCTGCGAGCGCTGCGGGCGCAGATCTCCCCGCACTTCATCTACAACGCGCTGGCCGCGGTCGCCGGCGACATCCACGCCCGGCCCGAGGAGGCGCGCGACCTGCTGATCGACTTCGCCGAGTTCACGCGTTATCTGTTCCGCGACGGCCGCTCGTACGTGACGTTGGGCGAGGAGATCGAGCACGTGGAGCGCTATCTGCGCCTCGAGCAGGCGCGGTTCCGCGAGAGCCTGCATGTCACGATCGACGTTCCCGAGTCGACCCGCGGCACCGTCGTGCCCGCGATGTCGGTGCAGCCGCTCGTCGAGAACGCCGTCCGTCACGGAGTCGAGCGGCGCGCGGGCACCGGGCGAGTCACGATCTCCGCCCAGATCGTCGGCGGGGACGTCGAGCTGCGCGTGTCCGACGACGGCATCGGGATCGAGCCCGAGCGCCTCGGGGCGGTGCTCGCGGGAGCCGGTGGAGGCATCGGAGTATCCAACGTCGACGGCAGGCTTCGCGCCACGTTCGGCGAGCGGTACGCGCTCAGGATCGAATCCGACCTCGGGGAGGGTACGACCGCGGTCATGACCGTGCCCAACCTTCGCGGCGAGATCCCGGCCTCCGAGCTCGTCTCCTCGGCATGAGCTCGGACCGGCTGACGATTCTCGCCGTCGACGACGAGCACACCCAGCTCGAGGACCTCGCCCGTCTGCTGCGGAGCTTCTCGGGCGTCCATGACGTTGAGTGCGCGTTCGGCGGCCACGACGCCCTGCTCAAGGCCTCAAGCCAGGCCTACGACGCGATCTTCCTCGACGTCCGCATGCCCGATCTCGACGGCGTCGAGCTGGGGCGCGTGCTGAGACGGTTCGCGGCGCCGCCCCAGCTCGTGTTCGTGAGCGCCCACGACGCCGCCGCCGTCGACGCCTTCGAGCTGCGCGCGGTCGACTACGTACGCAAGCCGGTCAGCCGGCGCCGGCTCGAGGAGGCGCTCGAGCGGGTCGCCGCGGCGGTGGAAGCGACCGAGACGCAGCCGGAGGGGAACGGTCGCCGCTCGCGCGCCGCCGAGGCCCCGGCCGCGAGCGAGATGGTCGCGGTGTCCGGCGCCCGCCCCGGCTCGACGCGACTGATCAACCGCGGCTCGATCCTGTACGTGCAATCGCACGGCGATTTCGTGCGCATCGTGACCGAGGACGGGCGCTACCTGCTGCGCACGACGCTCAACGAGATCGAGCACCGCTGGGAGCAGTTCGACTTCGTCCGCGTGCACCGGCAGTACGTCGCCAACCTCGCGCGCGCAGTCGAGCTACGGCCGCTGTTCGGCGGGACCGCGGAGCTCGCGCTCGCCGGCGGGCAGTCGATCCCGGTGGCGCGCCGGCACGTGGCCGACCTCGGCCGCCGGCTGGGGATCTAGCGGCGCGCGCGCTCAGGCGCGCAGCAGTTCTGGATCCCAGCCCAGGCAGACGCAGCCGTAGCGCTGACCGTGGACGTACAGCGGGACCGAGAGCGTCGTGAGCACGGCGCCGGTGTCGCGCGCGTAGGTCTGGAGCAGGAAGGGGCGGTGATCGTGCGTGGGCTGTCTGAGGCGGGCGCCGGCGGCGCTGATCTGTGCACGCGTCAGGACTTCGCCCGGGAGTTCGACGCCGAGCTCCATCCGGGAGGCGCGGGTCAGCGCGCCCGACTCGAGGAAGAAGCGCTTGGTGCGGTTCCCGACCAGATCCCTGGCGTGGTCACCGGTGATGTCCTTCGAGTACACGGTGTTGTGAGCCGGGGCCCAGGCGTTGAGGTCGAACGGGAGCGCGAACGTCAGCTTTGGGTCCGCCGCGAGGACCGCGTCCATCCGCTGCATCATCGCGCGGTCGACGACGGCGTCGTACGCGGTGTGGTACTTCGGCGGCGAGAACCCAGACGGATCCGCGTGACTGACGTCGAACAGCGTGGCGAACCGATCGATGAGCGGCCCGGTCGCTTCCTGGTAGCGAAGCTCGAGGATGTTGCTGAGGCTGACCCGACGCTCGTCGACCGCCGCCTCGAGGATCACGCGCAACTCGTCGGCCAGGTCTTCGCAGCGGCCTCGCAGGCGCGAGATCAGGCCGCCAGTGTCGAACCGCGCCAGCACCAGTGACGCGCGCTCGGTGCTCTCGGACAGATCGAGCTGCGCCCGCGCCACCGACTCCGCGTGCTGCTCGATTTCGGCGCTGCCGGCGGTGATTGCCTGAAGGTTGACGTCGATCTCCTGGACGTCGGCGAGCTGCTCGCGCGCGAGCGTCGCGATCTGCGTCGCGGTGTCGTTCGAGGAGTCGATCAGCTCGGAGATCCGTTCGAGGATCTCGCGGCCGGCGTCGGCGTTCTCGCTGCTCTTGGCGGTCTGTTCACGCGCGTTCGCGGCGGCGGCGACGACCTCGTCCATCTGAGATCGGGTGCGGGTCACGGTCTGCCGGATCTGCGACGTCTGCGAGGCCGTCTCCGAGGCGAGCTTTCCGACCTCCTCGGCCACGACGGCGAAGCCGCGTCCGTGCTCGCCGGCCCGCGCCGCCTCGATAGCTGCGTTCAGCGCCAGCAGCTTCGTCTGGTCGGCGATCCGGCGGATGATCCCCGAGAACTGCTCGATGCTCGCGAGCTCATTGGTGGCGAGCGCGTCGACCAGCTCATGCACGCGTACGATGCCCTCGCTGATCTGACGGATCGCGTCGATCAGCGGTCCGAGCACGTCGAGGCCCCGGGCGCTCTCAACCGAGAGCTGCTCGATCAGCTGTGCCGACTCGCCGGCCGATTCGGCGGTCTGGGCGGAAGACAGGCGCAGCGAGCCCGAGCGAACGCTCAGCTCCTCGAGCTGGTCGCGCAGGCCCTGCATGTTTTCGCTGATGACCGAGACCGCGACCGAACTGCGCGCCGAGCCGCATGAGAACTCCGACGTGGTTTGCGTGAGCTCGTCGAACGCGCGTGCGACGGCGCGGCTCAGCTCACCCAGCTCGCCGCCCTGCTCGGCCAACGCGATCAGCGGCCAGGTGCCGCCAGCCTCCCGCGGTGACGCGGACTGGGAGTGGTCCCTGCTGAGTTCTTCGATCGCCATTGCGCCAAACCTGGAGGAGTCGCCTCAAATGATCGGCGGCGGGACCGCCTTCTTGAGCGACGGCGCTACGCGGCGCGAGCCAGCGCGGGGATACGTGCCGCGAGGTCCAATTCCACCTCGACGCCCTGCGCATCCCACCGGACCGCGACCGGATAGCCGCAGCGCTCGAACACCGCGATCATCGCGCGGCTGCCCGGGAGCACATCGGCCACCAACGTCGCAACCCCCCGCTGCTCGGCGTCCTGCGCCAGACGCGAGAGCAGCAGCGTCCCGAGGCCGAGGCCCTGCCAGCGGTCGGTGACCAGGAACGCCGCCTCGGCGCGGGTCGCGTCGATCCGGAACGACGCCGCGTGCGCGACGATCTCCGTGGAGCCGGCCGCGAGCGCGATCAGACCGACATCACCGGCGCCGCAGTCGCCGACGAGCGACGTCGCGGCGCGCGCGAGATCGGTGGCGCCAAAGAACCGCCGACGCAGCGACTCCGGCGAAACGCCCTCGAGGAAAGCCCGGAGCGCCGCCTCGTCGCGTGCGCCGACCGGTCGCAGATGAACCGCCGACCCGTCGCGCAGCGCCACCGGGCTCGTAGGCCCCGCGACGCTCAGATTTCGTACATCCGCGCTCATTCAGGCGGCGGATCGGCCGATCCGCCGCCGGGAGCGAGGAACGCGGGCGGCTACGGACGGATGAACGTCCGTAGCCGCCAGGTGTTCTAGGACTCCTCTTGCTGCTGTTCTTCCTTGACCTTGCCCTCGAGTTGCTTCATCACGTCAGGGTCTCGCAGCGTCGTGACGTCGCCGAGCGCGCGGCCCTCGGCGATGTCGCGCAGCAGCCGCCGCATGATCTTGCCCGAGCGAGTCTTGGGCAGGTCGTCGGCCCAGATGATCCGCTTGGGCCGCGCCAGCTTGCCGATCCGCTTGGCGACCGTGTCGTTGATATCCGACACCAGGTCGTCCGACCCTTCGGTGTCGTCGCCCTCGAGCGTCACGAACGCGCAGATCGCCTGGCCGCTGTCCTCGTCGGCCTGACCGATCACGGCCGCCTCGGCCACCTTGGGGTGGGCGACGATCGCGGACTCGACCTCGGCCGTGGACATCCGGTGTCCCGACACGTTCACGACGTCGTCGATCCGCCCGATGATCCAGAAGTAGCCGTCCTTGTCCTTGCGCGCGGCGTCTCCGACCAGGTAGGTCTCCTTGCCGAACTTCTCGAAGTACGTCTCGACGAACCGGTCGTCCTCCTTGTACAGCGTGCGCAGCATCGACGGCCACGGGCGCTTGATGACGAGCAGTCCCTGACCGTCGTCGACCGGCTTGCCGTCGCGCTCGTCGACGACGTCCGCGGAGATGCCGGGGAACGGGCGCGTGGCCGAGCCCGGCTTGGTCGCGACGATCCCCGGGAGCGGCGTGATCATGATCGCGCCGGTCTCGGTCTGCCACCACGTGTCGACGATCGGGCAGCGCTCGCCGCCGACGACCACGTGGTACCAGAGCCACGCCTTCGGGTTGATCGGCTCGCCGACCGTGCCGAGCAGCTTCAGCTTCGACAGGTCGTGCTTCTCGACGTGCTCGACGCCCCACTTCATGCAGGCTCGGATCGCCGTGGGCGCCGTGTAGAACTTCGTCACGCCGTAGCGCTCGCACAGCTCCCACCAGATGCCCTTGTGGGGATAGTCGGGCGCGCCCTCGTACATCACGCTGGTCGCGCCGTTCAGCATCGGCCCGTAGACGATGTACGAATGGCCGGTCACCCAGCCGACGTCGGCCGAGCACCAGTACACGTCCTCGTCCGGACGCAGATCGAACACGTACCGGTGCGTTGACGCGACGCCCGTCAGATAGCCGCCGGTGGTGTGGAGCACGCCCTTGGGCTTGGCCGTCGATCCGCTCGTGTACAGCACGTACAGCGGATGCTCGGCGTCCAACTCCTCCGCGGGGCACTCGTCGTCGGCCTTGTCGAGGATCTCGTGGTACCAGACGTCGCGGCCGTCCTTCATCTCGCAGTCGGCGTCGGTTCGCTTGACCACGACGATGTGCTCGAGCGAGCCGAGGTCGTTCATCTCCTCGTCGACCGCCTGCTTGATGTTCGCGGTCTTGCCCTTGCGCCGGGCGCCGTCGACGGTGATCAGCGCCTTGGCCTCGGAGAACTCCATCCGCTCGCGTACCGAGCCGGCCGAGAACCCGCCGAACACCACGTTGTGGGGCGCGCCGATCCGCGCGCACGCCAGCATCGCCACCACGACCTCGGGAATCATCGGCAGGAAGATCCCGACGATGTCGCCCTTCTCGATGCCGAGGTCCTTCAGCGCGTTGGCGAACTTCTGCACGTCGCGGTGCAGGTCGGCGTAGGTGATGTCCTCCTCCTCGCCTTCCTCGCCGCGCCAGTGGAACGCGATGCGGTCGCCGTTCCCGGCCTCGACGTGCCGGTCCAGGCAGTTGTAGGAGGCGTTGATCCTGCCGTCCGCGAACCACTTGTAGAAGGGCGGTTTGGACTCGTCGACGTCCTCGGTGGGCTCCTTGAACCAGTGGAGCTCCTTCGCCTGCTTCATCCACCAGCCCTTCCAGTCCTTTTCGGCCTCGTCGTACACCGACGGATCGTGGAGCAGCGCGTGCTCGGCGAACTCCTCGGGAGGCTCGAACTTCTCTGTCTCGAGCATCTCCTCGAGCTTGGACTCGAGGGTCTGGTCGGATATTTGGGTCGTTGCCGTGTTTGCCACGGGCATCTCTCCTTCCGCTCGTTTGAGCGTTCTCTCTAGGTCTGCTACCCAGAGGCGCGGACGCGGAACCGCGCCCGATCCGAGGACCGGGCGCGGTATCAGCTGTGAGAGACGCCGAGTGAGCGGCTACTCGGCGTGCCCGTACGCGGCGATCTCCGCCTTCTCCTGCTCGGAGAGGTCGCGCGGGACCTCGCCCTTGGCCGACTTCTCGGCCTGCACGTAGTGGCGGATGTCCTCGACGATCTCGGGGTTGGCCAGCGTCATGACATCACCGACATCGGTGAAGTTTGAGATGCTCGCGATCACACGCCGCATGATCTTCCCCGAGCGGGTCTTCGGCATGTCCTTGACGATCCACACGTTCTTGGGCCGCGCGATCGCCCCGATCTCCCGGACGATCGCCTCGGACACCTTCTTGTCGATGCCCGCATCGGCGGCGACGCCGGGCTTCAGCGAGATGTACATCTCGACGATCTTCCCGCGCACCTCGTCGACGACCGGCACGGCGGCCGCCTCGGCGACCTCGTCGACGGTGATCGCGGCCGACTCGAGCTCCTTGGTTCCGAGCCGGTGCCCGGCGACGTTGATCACGTCGTCGATCCGCCCGAGGATCCGGTAGTAACCGTCGGCGGCCTCGACGGCGCCGTCGCCGCACATGAACGGCCAGTCTTGCCAGTCCTTGCTGTCCATCTTCGAGAACTTGGCGTAGTAGGTGTCGATGAACCGCTGGTCCTGCCCCCACACGGTGAGCATCCTGCCCGGCCACGGATTGCGAACGCAGATGTAGCCCGCCTTGCCCGAGCCCCCGGCGATCTCCTGGCCGTTCTCGTCGAACACCACGAGCTGGATCCCGAGCGCCGCCGGTCCACAGCTACCGGGCTTCATCGGCTGGAGCCCCGGCAGCGTCGAGCCGAGGAAGCCTCCGGTCTCGGTCATCCACCACGTGTCGGTGATCGCGGCCTGGCCTTTGCCGACGAAGTCGTAGTACCAGCGCCACACGTCAGGCTCGATCGGCTCGCCGACCGTGGTCATCGTCTTGAAGTGGTAGCTGTACTTGGCCGGCTCGCCCGGCCCGACCTTCCGCAGCATCCGGATCGTCGTGGGCGCGGTGTGGAAGATGTCGACGCCGAGCTTCTCGGCGATCCGCCACGGCCGGCCCGGGTCGGGATACGTGGGCACCCCTTCGTACATCACGCTGGTCGTGCCGAGCGACAACGGTCCGTACACGATGTACGAGTGACCGGTGATCCAGCCGATGTCCGCGAAGCACCAGTAGGTGTCATCGGGATGGATGTCTTGGTAGTACTTCGACGTGCCGGCGACGTAGCTGAGGTAGCCGCCGATCGAGTGCTGGGCCCCCTTCGGGCGGCCCGTGGTGCCGCTCGTGTACATCAGGAACAACGTGTCGTTGGCGTCCAGCGACTCGGGCTCCACCTCCTGCCCGCTGTAGTTCTCGAGGAGATCGTTGACGAAGTAGTCACGCCCGTCGACCATCGGGCTCTCGGAGTGGTACTCGCCCGGGATCCTCCTCCAGACGAGGACCTTCTCGACCTCGGTCCCCTCCTTGCGCGCCTCCGCGATCGCCTGATCGGCCTTCTCCTTGTGATCGATCAGATCGCCGTTGCGGTAGTACGCGTCCATCGTGACCAGCACGGTGCTCTGCGCGTCGGCCATGCGCTGACCGCACGCGGCGCCGCTGAAGCCGCCGAACACCTCGGAGTGGATCACGCCGAGCCGCGCACACGCGAGCATCGCCACCGGCAGCTCCGGGACCATCGGCATGTGGAACGTGACCCGGTCGCCCGCCTTCACCCCGGCGAAGTCACGCAGCAGCGCCGCGAACTCGTTGACGCGGCGATGGAGCTCCGCGTACGTGATCTCGACGGGTTCCGCGTCCTCGGGCTCCTGCACCCAGATCAGCGCGTTCTTGTCGCCGCGGCTTTCGAGGTGCCGGTCGACGCAGTTGACGGATGCGTTCAGGCGCCCGCCGACGAACCACTTGAAGAACGGCGGATCGCTGGTGTCGAGCAGCGTGTCCCACTTCTTGTCCCAGGTGAGCATGTCGGCGTACTCGATGAAGCACTCCGGGAAGTTCTTCTCGCTGAAGCGCTCGAGAATCGCCGGCTCGTTTGCGTTGGCCTGCGCAGCGAATGCGGCCGGCGGCTCGTAGTACTCCTCTTCCCGCCAGTGAACTGCGATCTGCGCCTCGGAGACCTCGTCCTCGGAGGTCTCGTCCGGCGCAGGCTTGGTCGTGTCAGCCATTTACGTCTCTCCTTCCAGCACGGCGGCAACCGGTTTCCTTACAGCCCAGAGCGCCGGCGTTGCCGCCGGCGCTCCGAGTGCTGTTATCAATTACGAGGCGAGTTCTACTCCAAGCAGCCTCGCAATGCTCGTTTCTTGGCGGTCGTTAGCGCCTGAGCGGGACGACCGGCGCGACGACCCGACCGTACGTCGAGTTGATCACGCCGGCGAACGACGCGTACCACGCGCAGAGCGCGGTCACGATCCCGAACCAGCCGCCCAGCTTGATCGTGCCGTTGATCGCGGCGTGACCGCCGGCCAGCGACGCGTTCCCGATCCCGAGGATGAAGAACGTGATCGCCAGGAGCAGGAAAACGAGCGCGACGGCGCCGGTGGTCCGAAGCGAGGCGATGAACATGTAGGCCGTGAAGATGCCCCACATCCACAGGTACAGCCCGAGCCCGCTGAACACCTCGCTCGGCGCGTTCTTCCCCACCGACTGGACGATGAAGAAGAACGAGATCCAGAACGCACCGTAGGAGCAGAACGCCACGGCGCCGAACGTGTTCCCGGTCCGGAACTCCCACAGCCCGGCAATCAGCTGAGCGATCCCGCCATAGGCCAGGGCCAGCGCTGCCACCATCGGAAGCAGCCCGCCGCCCGGCAGGAGGTGCGTGCCGACCAGCCCGGAGTTGATCAGGCTCAGCATGAACGTCGTTCCCGCGAACGCGGCCAAGCCCAGAGGGCCCGGGTCGGCCGGGGACCAACCCCCCGCCCTAGTCGGGTCAGCAGCAGGGGCGACGTCCGCTTCGCGCCCACCGATGTTTGCAGCTTCCATCTAATCCTCCTATGAGGGGTTGATAGTCGGCGCGAACGTTTGCACTCGTCCGGCGCTTCACAAGTGCCGGATCGGCGAACGGGGGCCGCTCCGCCGCGAGCGGTAGCAAAGCCGCGATGAACGGCGACCGCCGGACGGCGTTAGGCCGCCCGGCGGTCGCCAACTCGAGCCCGCACAGCTCCACTCCGGTGCCCGACGCCCCAGGCGAGGTGCCCCGGGACCGGATCAGAGCTGACTGTTTACGCCCCTCCAGATACGGCTGGCGAAGCGAACCTGTCCCGGCTCCCGGCGTGGACAGGAGCCGGGACAGCTTGATCCATGATCGGCACCGGCAGCGTCGGGCGGCGGATTGGGTGCCCGGTTGCGGACGGATGTCTGACCCGCCCCGCCGGCGGTGCTAACTACGCCGCTTGCGCTTGCGCTTGGGCGTCGTCGACCGCGTGCTCGCGGGCGCCGGCGCGCGGGCCGGCGGGGCTGCGGGCGCCGTCGCCGGCTTGGCCCGTCCGCGACCGAGGAGCGGTTCCCGAGGCGGGCGCCCGGCCGGCCTGCCCGGCCAGCGCTCGACACGGCCGGAGGACCACGCCGGCGGTACGCCGCTCGGCCACCGTCCGCTGATCAGGTACGCGAGCGCGAGCAACCAATACGCCTCGATGATCGGGATCGGCACCACCGGGAGGATCGTGAGGATGCCGGCGATGATCCCGAGATAGCCCAGGAAGCGGGTGAGCAGGCCGACCCGCATCGCGCTCATCGACACGAGGACGAGTCCGACCGCGGTGAGGAGCAAGCCGAGGTCGTTGGTCAGCTGCGGGATCACCAACGACACCTTGGTCAGGAGGGCGTTGGCCTCGGGATACGTCTGGCTGCCATGGCTGACGAAATGGTTCGCCTGGATGCCGTAGTTCGTGATGTACGCGACCACGCTCACCGCCGACAGCAGGCAGCCGACCACGGCCAGGATCCCGGTGAAGCGGGGCTTGATGTCGGGGTCACGCGCGCGCGCGCAGCCCCACAGGTAGCCGAGCGTCCACGCCAGCGCGACGAAGCCGATGGCGCTGATGATCGAGCCGATCAGGTCGCGCGCGAACCGCTTGTGCTCGGTCACGAGCCCGAGCGTCTGCTCGTTGACCTTGACGTGGGGCCCGCCGAGCTGGATGACCACCGCGGCCATCACGAGGATCCCGGCGGCAGCCGCGAGCACCACCTGCCGCGTGCGCACGCGGGCTTCGTATGCGAGCCGCTCCTCGGGCGTCATGAGACGCCAGTCTAGGTGGTGTCCCGTCGCATCGAATCCTCGCGAGCACGCAGGGCGGCTACCATTCACTCCATGGAAGGAAGTGGATTCGGAGGCCTATTCGGCGATCCCGACGAGCTGCAGCGCCGGCTGGGCGAGTTCGCCGAGCAGATGCAGGGCGCTCAGCGCCTCGCCTGGGCAGACAACGCGATCAAGCTGGCCGTCGATCTGACGGTCGCGGCGATGAACCGCATCAACATCCAGGGGACGACGGAGCAGCAGGCGGAGCAGCTGCGGACCGTGATGGCGCACATCTTCCCCGAGGCCGTGACACTCGTGCGCGAGGCGCGCGAGGGCCTTCAGTAACGCGCCCTAGCTCGCCGCGAGGGCCCCGAGCACGAGATCATCGTGCCCGTCGGGCTTGACGTTCCGGAACACGTCCCGGATCGTCCCGTCCGGCCCGATCACGAACGTCGTGCGCTCGTTGCCCATGTAGGTGCGGCCGTAGCGGTTCTTCTCGACCCACACGCCGTACGCCTCGGCCACCGCGTGGTCCTCGTCGGATAGCAGCGGGAAGCCCAGGCCGAATTTCTCGTCGAACTTCGCGATCGGCTTGACCGGATCCGGCGACACGCCGAGGACCACCGCGTCGGCCTGCTCGTAGCTCGCGCGATGGTCGCGGATGCCGCACGCCTGGGTCGTGCACCCCGGCGTGTCCGCCTTGGGATAGAAGTAGAGGACGACGGTCTTGCCGCTCAGGCCGGACAGCGACACAGCATTCCCGTGCTGGTCCGGGAGGGTGAAGTCGGGGGCCTTGGCGCCGGGCTCGAGTGCCATGGGCGCGGATCCTACTTGAGCAGCCGCGACAGCCGCCGGTCCTTGAGCAGCTTGCCCTCGGTCTGGCACGTCGGGCAATAGCACATGACGTAATCCTCGTAGAACACCGCCTCGAGCTGGTCGCCGCAGCGTGGGCAGGGCTCGCCGTTACGGCGATGGACCGTCAGCGGCATCGGCAGCTTGTCGGGGATCGGTAGCGCGAGCGCGGCCTCGTAGTGGGCGATCGCGTCGCCGAGCACGCGCACGGTCGCTCTCGCGCAACCGCTCGGCCTCATCGGCGTCTAGATCTGACCCACGCTTGAACGGCGAGATCATCGCCGCGTGGAGGATCTCGTCGACCCACGAGCGGCCGATCCCGGCGATCACGTGCTGATCGCGGAGCAGCGCGTACAGCGGCCGCGGCTGGTCGAGCAGCTCGGCGAACGGCGGCGGGTCGGGCCAGGCCTCTGGACCGAGCGCCGCGATCGTCTCCTCGTCGTCGACCTCGCCGGCGCGCAGCACCTTGACCCACGCGCGCTGGCGGGTCCCGAACTCGCGCAGCCGAAGCTCGCGTCCGTCGGCTAACCGCACGAGAAACCGCGACGTGCGGTCGCGGAGCGACGCGCGCGTGTCGAACAGCTGCAGGCGGCCGGCCGACATCAGGTGGATCTCGATTGCCAGGTCGCCGTCGAGCTCGATCACGAACAGCTTCCCGCGGCGCCCGATGCGCTGGAACCGGCGCCCCTCGAGCGCCGTCAGCGGAGGGTCGAACGTCTTCAGCGCGTTGATCCCGGGCGCGAGCGCCGACTCGATCTCAGCGCCGGCGACGGCGGCGCCGATGAGGCGCGCGGTGATCTCGACTTCGGGTAGCTCGGGCATGGGCGATGCATCGAGAGTAGCTGCCGCTTGGTCCTCGGCCGGTACCCTGGCTGGCGTCATGCCCGTCGAGCTCGCACCCGACGACATCGTGCGCACGTCCGCCGCCGCGGCGGCCAACGAGCGCGAGCCGCTGCTGGTGCTCGAACCGCTGATCGAGTTCCTCGGCGGCGCCGGCCTCGAGGCGCCGGCGGACCTGTCCGCGACGCCGATCGGCGACGGCCACTCGAACGTCACGTTCGCGCTGTCGACCGGGGTGGTACTGCGCCGCCCGCCGCGCGGACCGCTGCCGCCGAGCGCCCACGACGTGCTGCGCGAGGCGCGCCTGCTCCGCGCGCTCGGGGCTACCGCGGTGCGGTCGCCCGAGGTGCTCGCGGTGTGCGAGGACCCGGGCGTGATCGGCGCGCCGTTCTACGTGATGGAGCGGATCGCCGGCGATGTCATCACCGACTCGGTGCCGCCCGCGCTCGACTCACCCGAGCAGCACGGGCGGATCGCGGAAGAGCTGATCGATGCGCTGGTCGAACTGCACGCCACGGATTGGGAGGGCGCCGGTCTCGACGGGTTCGGCAAGCCGACGGGCTATCTCGAGCGCCAGTTGCGCCGCTTCAACGGGCTGTGGGAGCACAACCGGACGCGCGAGTTGCCGCAGTTCGAACAGGTCGGCGGATGGCTGGCGTCGCGGATCCCGGAGTCGCCGCCGGCGACGATCGTCCACGGCGACTACCGGCTCGGGAACACGATGTTCGCCGCCGGCGCGCCGGCACGGCTGATCGCGATCTTCGACTGGGAGATGGCGACGATCGGCGACCCGCTCGCCGACGTCGGCTACATGCTCATGCAGTGGACCGAGCCCGGCGACGCTGTGGGCAAGTTCAACCTGAACAACGTGACGCTGCGCCCGGGCTTCCCCACGCGCGCGGAGCTGACCGCCGGCTACGAGGCGCGCTCGGGCCGCTCGGTGCAGGCGCTCGACTGGTACGTGACCCTGGCGCTGTGGAAGGCCGTGGTGTTCATGGAGGGCAACTACAAGCGGGCGCTCGCCGGCTCGACCGACGATCCGTATCTGAAGTCGTTCGGCGAGGGCGTCATCGAGATCGCCGACCGGGCCCTGGCGGTGACGCGCGATGGCTTCTGAGGACGAACGGCGTGGCGCACGCTGGGTCTCCCGGCGTGCGCCACCCGTTAGTCAGTCAAACGTCACTTAGAGCGACGAGAGCTTGATCTTCTCGGTGCACGTCAGATGCACCGTGTCCGCGCTTGCGCACTTGATCGTCCCGGTCTTGCCCGCGGCGGTCGAGTACGAGCCGCTGCCGCCGGTCACCGTCACGGTGCCGACCCAGGTCTCACTCGTGAAACTCGTCGACGAGAGCGCGGTCCCCTCCTGCGGGACGAGGTTGAACTTTCCGCGAATCGAGCCGGTGCTGAAGTACTGCCAGTACTTTCCGACCGTGTCACCGCTTTCGGGCACGGTGAACGTATTCGCCTCGACGCCGGTGCCAACCGACGGACAGTGGACCGCCCCATACGAGGCACCCTGCGAGGGCGGCTGGTCCACGGTGTTCGACCCGGCCGGCGGCACGGTGGCCAGGCTCATATGACACTTCAGAACGATCGTTTTGCTAGCGGCTCCTGCCACTGAAATTCCGAGCACGAAGGGGAGCGCGGCTAGCGCACACCCGACGAGCAAGATACGACGCTTCACGAGAACCTCCAGGTCTTTCTGGTATCGATCATGCCTTTCGACGTCCAGACCCCACGCGAAAGGCCAAACTTCATGGAAATTGCCGTCGGGCCCGAGCGGAGTTCCACCCGAGCCCGACAGACGAGGGTCTCATCCGACGCTCAATTGACTCCGTTCAGCGTGCCCCTGTCGGCCGCGAGCACGACCTTGGGCAGCGGGGCGAAGTCGAGCGAGGGCCCGAAGTGCTGGCCTCCGCCGAGTGCATAGCCGATGAACGACTTGAGCAGAGTCCCCTGCCCGGCGTTAGTCGGGACCATCACGTAGGTGAACGTCGAGATCGGGTACGCGCTCTTCGCGCGCTTCGGCGGGTCGACGATCGTGACCTGGTTCCCCTGCGGGACGTGCTTGACGACCGAGGCCGCGGCCTCAATCGCGGTCAGGTTCGGAACCACGTAGTTGCCGCCGGCGTTCTTGACGCCGATCGCGGGGAGATTGTTGGCGATCAGGTAGGACACCGCGATGTAGGCGATGGCACCGTTGGTGCCCGCGAGCGCCGTCGCCATGCCCGAGTTGCCCTTGGCACCGACGCCGACCGGGAAGCTGACCGTGGTCGAGCTGCCGACCCCCGAACTGAAGGGACCCGAGACGTCAGACAGGTACCGCGTGAACGCGAACGTGTCGCCCGAGGAGTCGCTTCGCCAGAGCGGCTCGATCGGGGTGCTCGGAATGGTGGCGCCCTTGTTGAGCTTCTTGATCGCGGGGCTGGCCCAGTTCGTGATGTGCCCGAGATAGATCTGTGCGAGCACGGACCCGGTCAGGTGGAGGTTCGTATGGCGAGGCAGCCGCAGGCCATTGATGTGATAGCTGACGCCGGTCGCGGTCAACGCCCACGGAATCTGGACGAGGTTGCCGGGGACGCCCGAGTACACCGAGAACGGAGCGTCGGAGGCGCCGAAGTCGACGAGACCCTTGGCGATGTCCGACTCACCGCTACCGGAGCCGACGGCGGCGTAGGTCACGGAGTTGCCAGTGGAGTTACCCCACGCGGCCGCCCATTCAGCTTCGATCGGCGCGACGAGCGTCGAGCCCGCACCACTGAGGGTCGCCGCGGACGCGGCTGCGGTGCTCAGGCCGAAGACCAGCCCTGCGGACAATCCCGCGCACAGCAGACTGGCCAATGTCTTGGAGCGCAATGCAGTCTTCCTTTCCTTGATTGGGGAATTCCCAGTACAGCTCTCGACGTGGCCCGGCCGCCCCTCGCGAGATTGCTAAGCATCTACGCGCCCTTGTGGCCACTTGTGGCCAAGTTGTGACCACATTGTTGAAAACCTGTGAGCGCGCGTAGGCTCGCCACATGCCGTCCGAGCCTTTTCCGTACCCTTGCGCGCCGTGTCCTCGAGGGCAAGGTTGAGGTTCGGGCGGCAGGGTCGCCGCACTGGCACAGGATCGCGAACACGGACGCGTCGCGCCGGCAAGCTGGGCGACCGCGTGATGTTCGGGCTGTGCGCGCTCGCAGGCGTGCTCGTCGTGGTCACGCTGGTCGACGTCGTCTATCAGCTGGTCGTCAACGCGGAGCCCGCGATCTCAAAGTTCGGCTTGGGCTTCGTCGGGCACGTGGACTGGAAGCCCGGGTTCCACATCGAGGGCGCTGGTGCGCTCATCTACGGGACGGTCGTCAGCTCGCTGATCGCGATCGTGCTGGCGACGCCGCTCGGGATCGCGATCGGGCTATTCCTCAGCATGATGGCGCCGGTCAGGGTGCGCGCAGTCGTCGGCCCGCTGGTGGAGATGCTCGCGGCCGTACCGAGCATCATCTACGGCTTCTGGGGCCTGGTCGTGCTCGTCCCGTTCGTCGACAAGCTCGAGCCGGGGCTACACAGCGTGCTCGGATTCATTCCGCTGTTCGGCACCCCGTCGCCGATCGGGATCAGCTTCTTCGCCGCCGGTCTCGTTCTGACCGTGATGATCCTGCCGATCATCTCGGCGCTCACCCGCGACCTGTTTCTGACCGTGCCCACCGAGCTCAAGGACGGCGCTGCCGCGCTCGGGGCCACGCAGTGGGAGATCATCCGCGGGATCGTGCTGCCGACCACGGTGTCGGGCGTCAGCGCCGCAGTCGTGCTCGGGCTCGGCCGGGCGCTCGGCGAGGCGATCGCCGTGTCGTTCGTGATCGGCAGCGTGACCAGGATCCAGGGGTCGCTGTTCGCGCCCGGCTCGACACTCGCGTCTCTGATCGCCAACCAGTTCACGGCCCCGGTGAACCCGCTGCACCTGGCGGCGATGTTCTACGCCGGCCTCCTCCTGGTGATCATCGGGATGATGACCAGCCTCGCCGCTCGCGCGATCGCCGGGCGGTTCGACGTCACCCAGCGGGTCATATGAGCGCGGTGTCCGAGACAGCGCCGTACGAAGGCAGGCCGTTTGACCCGACGTCGCCGCTGACGCCGTCAGGCAATCTCCGCCGTCGGGCAGCCGTAAGCCGGCTCGTGCAGGTCGCGGCGACCGCCGCGGCCGCGGCCGCGATCGTCGTGCTCGTGATCGTGTGCGTGGGGGTCGCCAGCCGCGGCGCCGCCGCGTTGAGCGTCGGCTTCGTGGTCGGCAACCCGCAGGGTCTCGTCAGCGGCGGGATCTTCAACTCGCTTCTCGGCACGCTCGAGCTCGTCGCTTTCGGCGCTCTGATCGCGCTCCCGCTCGGAGTCATGACCGGGCTGTACCTGACCGAGTTCGCCGGCCCCCGGTCACGCACCGCAAGCTTGCTCAAGACCGCGCTCGACGTGATGGCGGGCCTCCCGACGATCGTGGTCGGGCTGTTCGTGTACGGCCTGATCGTGATTCCGCAGCACAAGGAGTCCGGCTTCGCCGGCGGGATCGCGCTGGCAATCGTGATGCTGCCGCTGATGGCGAGGTCAAGCCAGGAGGTCTTGCTGTTGGTCCCGAACAGCCTCCGCGAGGCCGCGGACGCGCTCGGCGTGAGCCGCTGGAGAACGGTCCTGAGTGTGATCCTGCCCGCCGCCGTCGGCGGGATCCTCACCGGCGCGATCCTTGCCACCGCCCGCGCGGCGGGAGAGACCGCGCCACTGCTGATCTGTAACTCGCTGTTCAACCCGGATCAGACGGGGCTGAACCTATTCCACGGCGTCCCCAGCGTCTCGATGTTCATCTACACATCGTTCGACCTCCCGATACCCGAGGCCGTCACCCGCGCCTGGGGCGCCGCGTTCGTGTTGATGGTGTTGATCCTGATCGCGAATGTCGGCGCACGCCTGTTGCTGGCGCGCAGCCGTGCGAAGATGGGCCGATGACCGACTGGGACGATCGAACCACGACCCAGATCATTCGCGGCGAGATGCCGGCGGGGCGAGTCCGGCTCCGCACCGATCCGGTCCTTCCGGCGATCCGCCCGAAGGTCAACGGCGACACTCCCGACGACCACGCGGTGGTGTTCGACGTACGCGACATGTCCGCGTTCTACGGCCAAAGCCGTGCGCTCGCCGGCGCCTCGCTGAAGATCTACCGCAACCAGGTGACCGCCGTGATCGGTCCTTCAGGGTGCGGCAAGTCGACGTTCATCCGGAGTCTCAACCGGATGAACGACGCGATCCCGGGGTTCCGGATCGAGGGACAGGTCCTCTATCACGGTCACGATCTTTACGGGAGCGGCGCCAACCGGGTCGAGGTCCGCCGCCGGATCGGGATGGTGTTCCAGAAGCCCAACCCGTTCCCGAAGTCGATCTACGACAACATCGCGTGGGCGGCTCGGAACCTGGGGATGAAGGACAAGCTCGACGACCGCGTCGAGCAGGCGCTGCGTCAGGCCGCGCTCTGGGAGGAGGTCAAGGACCGTCTGCGCGACAGCGCGCTTGGCCTCTCGGGTGGACAGCAGCAGCGGCTGTGCATCGCGCGGGCGATCGCGATCGAGCCGGACGTGCTGCTGCTCGACGAGCCCGCGTCGGCGCTCGATCCGGTGGCGACCGCGTCGATCGAGGGTCTGATGCACAACCTCAAGCAACGGTTCACGATCGTGATCGTCACCCACAACATGCAACAGGCGGCGCGCGTCGCCGACCGCACGGCGTTCTTCAGCCTGGACACGACCGGTCCGGCACGGGTCGGAACGCTGATCGAGTACGGCGACACCGCAACGATCTTCCGGGGCGCCGCCGACCCGCGAACACGCGACTACGTCGCGGGCAAGTTCGGCTGACGCAAGGCCCGGCGCGCCGGCGACGCGGGCGCGGCGCTCAGGAGAAGATCGAGTCGCTCGAGACCTGCTGCAGGATCGGCTGCCCGCACTGCCAGCAGTACGACGCGCCGGTGCTGTGCGGCGCTCCACACGACGCGCAGACGCCGGCGGTGGCGCTGTGCTCGAGTCGCAGGATCCGCTCGATCTCGGACAGCTCGGAGTCGGCGTCCTGGAGGAGGGCCGCGCGCTTCACGAGCACGTCGACGTGGATCTGGTCCCGGATCGCCATCTCGTAGACGAGCCCGCCGAGGTCCCACTGCATTTCGGCGACCCGTGCCTTGAGCGTGTCGCGCCGGCGCTCGAGGTCGACGACCTGGCTCTCGGTCGGAGGCGCTCCTGCCGCACCCGGGGGCGGCGCCACCGGGGGCTGGCTCACGCCCTGCGGCGCTCCCGCGCTCGCCGGGCTATCGGTGGGAGCTGCGTTCCGGCCGGTGCCGCGCTTAGGTAGCCGCATGCTCAGTTCCCAAAGAAGTTTCCGGTGAACTTGTGGTTCTGGCACCCGGCCCCGCCGGCACAGGATCCGCCCTGGCTGGTGGTCGGCGCCGCCAGGTGGCTCGAGTTGCCGAGAACCTTTCCGGCGGCCTGGGTGGCCTTTTGCTGTACCGCCTTCGACGGCGGGGCCGTCTGATCAGCCGCCTTCTTCAGCTTGCCGTTCAGGCCCTTGGGGGTGCTGCTCGACGCCGTGTTCTTGGGCGTCGTCGTCGTGGGCGTCGTGCTCGCACCTCCGCCACCGCCGTTGACGGTCACGACCTGTACCGGAGGAGCGCTCGCGGCCTTCTGGTTCGAGTTGTGGCCGACCCGCCCGATTAGGAAGCCGAGCCCGATCGCGAGCAGCAGCACGCCGACCCCGGCCACCAGCGTGGTGCCCGACGAGACGCGCGGGCCTCGCGGCGGCCGCGAGGACCGAGTCCGAGTCGCCCGGACCTCGGTCGTGGGCTCGGCGGTCGGAAGCCTCGACTGCCCGCGACGCTCTCCGCAGCTGACGCAGTAGCGCTGATCGTGCGCGAGCGGCGAACCGCAGTTCGTGCATCGGTCCTCTGACCCGGTGGTCGGCGCGGTCGTCAGTTCTCGCGTCGGGGCGTCCGCGCGCGGCGTGTCCCCGGCCGCTCCTCGTCCGTCGCCGCTCTCTAGATCGGTCGCCAGCGGTTCGTCTCCGTACTCGTCATTCTTGGGTGCTCACGGCCCACGGCTCGGACCCAGTATCCGGCCCGGCGCTGCCACAATTGTGACCATGGTGTGACCGAGTCACCCGACTCGAACCTAAAGTCCAGGGGTCTCGCTCGCTCTCAAGATGTTCACAACTGAGCTGATTACGGATACCACACTGGCAGACCGGCGATGAGCATTTCGGACGATACGGCGACCGAGCCGCGCAGCGTGCTCCGATGTGCCGAATGCGATGCCGGCCTGGCCCACGACCAGCGCTACTGCGTGCGATGTGGGGCCCGCCGCGGTCCGTTGCCGCCGGAGATCGCGGCACTCATCGGGGCGATTCACGAGCAGGGGCCCGAACCGGACCTGCCCCCGGGAACGCCGCTCGCCGACTCGTTCGCTGATGCCAGCCCGAAAGTGCCGGCGTTCGGGTTCGCGATGCCCGGACCGCGCGCCGCCGCCGTAGCGGTGATGGCAATGCTCGGATTCGGCGTGATCGCCGGCTCGCTCGTCGGCGGGACCAGCGTCGTGACGCTCGCGAGCGCCCCGCTGATCGTCGTCGGCATGGACCACCCGGCCGCCACGCCCGCGGCGCAGACGGTATTGGCCGCGCAGTCGGGCGGCGGCGGCGGCGGTGGCGGTGGCGGTGCTGGCGCCGCCGCGGGTAACAGCGCGGCGGCGGTGCAGACAGAGGCGGCGGCGTCAGAAACGCCATCGACGTCGCCCACGTCGACGACCGGCACCGACACCACGTCGTCAGGCCTGAACGGCCTCCCGCCGGTCAAGCACGTGTTCATGATCGTTCTCTCAGACCGCGGCTTCACGCAGTCGTTCGGCACCTCGAGCGGATACCTCAGCGGCGCGCTTCGCCGCGAGGGCGAACTCGTACAGAACTACTACGCCGTCGCCGGGTCGCCGCTCGCGAACGAGATCGCGCTCGTCAGCGGCCAGGGGCCGACCGTCCAGACCGCCACCGACTGCCCGGTGTTCACGCGCGTACAGCACGCCACAAAGGGAGCCCGCGGGCAGGTGGTCGGGAACGGATGCGAGTACCCGAAGGCGACCAAGACGCTCGCGGGCGAGCTCACCGCCGCGGGCGACACGTGGAAGGCCTACGTGCAGGGCGTGCCCTCGAGCGCGAAGTCAGCCTGCCGCGTTCCGAAGGTCGGGAGCAAGGTTCCTCAGACCGGCACCGGCAAGAGCACTTACCTCGCGTGGCGTAACCCGTTCCTGTACTTCAGCGCGCTGACCGGCGGATCTGCCTGCCACAAGGACGAGGCCGGCCTCGGGCGGCTGAAGACGGATCTGAAGAGCTCGAGCACCACGCCGACGCTCGCCTACATCATCCCGGCGCCGTGCTCGGACGGCAGCGAGGCGGCCTGCAAGCCGAACGCGACGCCGGCGCTCGCGGGCGCCAACCAGCTTCTTAAGACGGTGGTGCCGGAGATCAAGAAATCGCCGGCTTACAAAGACGGCGGGATGATCGTGATCACGTTCGACCAGGCGCCACAGACCGGGCAGTACGCCGACCCGAGCGCGTGCTGCTCGAGCCCCGCGTCCTACCCGAACCTGCGCGGCTTGCCGGCGGGCACGCCCGCCGCGCCGGCCGGGGCGGTGGGAACGGCCGCGCCCGGGACGACGACCACCGACACGACCACGACCGGCACGGCGACGATCGACACGACCACGACCGACACGACCACCACGGACACGACCACGACCGACACGACCACGACGGGGGCCACGACGACCGGTACGACGACGACCGGTACGACCACCACCGCGCCGGTCTCCCTGGGTAGCGGCGAGACCACCCCGACCGGCGGCGGCGGGCAGGTCGGACTACTCGTGATCTCGCCCTACGTCAAGGCGAACAGCAGCGACGTGGTCGACTACTTCAACCACTTCTCGCTGCTGGGGACGATCGAGAACATGTTCGGGCTCCACCGCCTCGGCTACTCCGACGCTCCCGGGGTGCCGCTGTTCAGCACCGGCGTGTTCAACAAGTACGCGGGTTAGCGACTGAGCTTTCCGCTGATGGTGAGCGGAAAACTCAGTCGGATCCAGGAGCTAGTTCAGCTCGATCGAGGTGATCACCGGCGGCTCGACGGGACGGTCGCCCGCGCCGGTCTCGACGCCCTCGATGGCATCGACGGTGTCCATCCCGTCGGTGACCTGGCCGAACACCGTGTGCTTGCCGTCGAGCCACGGCGCGGCCTGGGTGGTGACGATGAAGAACTGCGAGCCGTTCGTGTTCGGGCCGGCGTTGGCCATCGCCAGCGCGCCCCGGACGATCTTGTGGCTGTTGAACTCGTCCTTGAACGTGTAACCGGGGCCGCCCATGCCGGTCCCGTCGGGGTCGCCCCCCTGGATCATGAAGTCCGGGATGATCCGGTGGAAGATGACCCCGTCGTAGAAGCCGTCGCCGGCGAGCTTGCGGAAGTTGGCGACGGTCTCGGGCGCGTCCTCGTCGAACAGTTCGAACGAGATCGCGCCAAGGCTTGTGTTCATCTGAGCATTTGACATGGCCCGCAGCGTAGTGGGCTCGATCAGTTGTCGTCGTCGACGGCGGTCTGGACGGCATGGATCGTCGCGGTGACGCTGATGCTCGGCGCTGGACTCGCCGGCGTCGCTGTGTCCGTGCAGGCGATCGCCAGCGTCTGCGGCGAACCGGCGACGGACATCGGGGCGACCAGCGGGATCGTCCCCTTGGCGGCAGTGGCGTTAACGCCCCCGAGGTTCGAATCGAACTCGCCCTCGGTGCCCGTCACGTTGGGGGCCGACATCGAGCACGAGACAGCGACCGCCTGGGAATCGACTCCCTCGACTTCGGCGACCTGGACGGTCCCGATCGCCAGGTAGGAGGAGCCGGCCTGGGTGCCGGGGAGCGAGACGGAGGCGACCTGCGTCTGGGTACCGGTGAGCGTCGCGTTCTCCGGCTGGGTGCCGAATTCGCCGGGCAGCGCCGGCGTGCACGTCACGTCCCCGGTCTGACCCAGCGACTGGATCGCGCCCATCGAACAAGCACTCGTGACCCGCAGCTGTATTTGGGTTGGGTCGACCTGCACGGCGCCCACCGAGCCGGGGATGATCTTGCGCGGGCCCACGGAGTTCGGTCCGAGCTTGACGTTGCCCACCGAGAAGTTCTTGAGCTGGGCACTGCCGACGCTGTTCGGCGGTATATGGATGGCCGCCCAGCTCACGCCGCCGAGCGCGACGAACAGGGCCAGGAACGACACCGCGAGCGGCGCCGAGGGGCGCGGTAGACGCATCGCATTACCTCCCATGTATGCGATCCGGCCCGAGCGGCCGGACGTTGCCTGCGGACGCTATCGGACGCCCGGCGCGCCTCCCGCGGCCGAAATGGCCCATCCGTCCCCCACGGCCGGCCTCGCGCCCCCGCGAGGCCGGCCGTTTCCCTTGGGACGGAAGTCGTTAGTTGTTGCTGGCGGTCTGGATCGCGCTCAGCGTCGTGCCGACCGCAACGATCGGCGCCGGGGTTGCCGGCGTGCCCGTGGTCGTCTGCATGCAGTTGACGGTCGCGGGCTGGATGCTCGTCGACGACGCCACGGGCAGCACGAGCGCAATCGTCCCGACGATCGAGCGCGTGCTCGAGAGGTCGACCGCAAAGCTCTTCCTCGTGGTGGTCGGGTTGGCCGGCGGCGGGGTGCCCGAGCCCGGCGGCACGGACAGCGTGCAGTCGACCTCGACGTGCTGGCCCGAGAGGCCCGTGATCACGACGTTCGGATACGCCATCACCAGGTACGACGACCCTGCAACCAGCGACTCACTGGCCACCTGCGTCGCGCTCGATCCGACCGTCGTGGCCGCGGTGTTCGACCCGTACTCGTTGCCGACCGTCGGCGTGCAGGTCACGCTCCCGGACAACCCGACGGCCGAGATCGCGCCGGTCGAGCACGACGACGCGACCCGCAGCTGCACCTGGCTCGACTCGACCTGCTTGGCGCCGACGGAGCCGTTGATGATCTTGCGCGCGCCAACCGCATTGGACTTGAGCTTCCAGTTGCCGACGCTGCCGTTCTGGATCTGCGCGGTGCCCACGCTGTTCGCGGGCAGTTGCGTCGCGGCGTAACTCGCGCCGCCGAGCGCAATGAACAGAGCCATGAACGAGACGACCATCGGCGCTGACGGACGCCGTCTGACGAGTGATTTCAGCCGCAAAATCGGTACCTCCGGGGTGTTAGGTTCTCGGCTTACCAGCCGCCTATTGACCGCAACACGCCAGCCCGACCCGAAGTCGCGCTCGCCTTCACGGCAGCTGACGGGGACCTGACGCGGTGGCTCAGGTGGCGGCGGGCTCGAGCTGCACGGTCTGACCGAGCAGCTCGGTGCCGCTGACCCGATCGACCACGCGGTCCACGTCCTGCTCGGGGACCTCGAGCAGCGTGAACTGCTCGAGGACGCGGACGTTGCGGACGTGCTCGCCGTCGAGGCCGGTGGCGGCGGTGATCGCGTGGATGATGTCCGAGGGCTCGAGCCCGGCGGCCCGTCCCATCGAGACGATCACCTTGCGCGCGCGGCCGTCGCCGTCGCTGGGGTCGTGCGGCTTGGAGTGGCGCCGTGGCTTGGTCTTGACCGGGGTCGGCGCGACACGCGCATCCTCAACCCAAGGTGCGAGCGTGACGCCGGCGTGGTTCTCGATCGCTTTGAGCTCTCGCCGCTGCTGGGGCTCGAAGAACGTGATCGCGCGCCCGCTACGGCCGACGCGTCCGGTGCGGCCAATCCGGTGGATGTACACGTCGGGCGACGTCGGGATGTCGTAGTTGATCACGTGCGAGACGCCGGAGATGTCGAGCCCGCGGGCGGCGACGTCGGTCGCGACCAGTAGCGGCAGCCTGCCGTCCTTGAACGAGATCATCACCCCGTCGCGGGCTCCCTGGGTCATATCGCCGTGGAGCGCCTTGACGTTCATCCCGCGGTCTCGGAGCGTCCGGTAAAGCTGCTCGGTCCGAATCTTGGTCCGCACGAACACGATCGCCTGCTCAGGTCGCTCGGCAGCTAAGACCTCGACGAGCGTGTCGGCCTTCTCGCGCGGGCGCACCTCGAGCGCGAACTGCTCGACGGTTTCCACGGTCAGCGTCGCCGTCTTCACGCGCACCGTGACCGGGTCGTACAGATATTGGTCGGCCAGACGCCGGATCTCGGGCGGCATCGTCGCCGAGAACAGCGCCGTCTGACGGCTCGACGGCGTCAGTGCCAGGATCTTCTCGACATCCTCGAGAAAACCGAGGTCGAGCATCTCGTCGGCCTCGTCGAGCACGACGAAGCGGCACCCGTGGAGCATCAGCGAGTGGCGCGAGATCAGGTCCTTGACCCGTCCGACCGTGCCGACGACCACTTGCCCGCCGGCCCTCAGCTGGGCCTGCTGCGACCGGATCGGCGCTCCGCCGAACACCGCCACCACGTCGACCCCCTTGCGCCGGCCGTACGCACGCAGCGCCTGCGTGACCTGGATGCACAGCTCGCGTGTCGGCGTGAGCACGAGACCCTGGACGTCATGCTCGGCCGGATTGACGTACTGGAGCATCGGCAACCCGAACGCCGCGGTCTTGCCCGACCCGGTCTGGGCTTGACCGATCACGTCGTGGCCCTCGAGCAGCGGCGGGATCGCCTCTTCCTGAATCGGGCTCGGCGATTCGTACCCAACGTCGTGAACCGCCTCGAGGATGTCCGGCTCGAGGCCAAGATCGGCAAAACTCGGCATTACCACTGAAGATAGACGGATACGCGCGATCGCCCGTGTCCGCCTGCCGTTGGCGACCCTTGACAGTGGATTGTTCGGAGCCTAACGTTTCGGAGCCGATGGATCTTCAGGGAGTCGAACTCGGGTGAGCGGCGAAGAGGCCGGCGACCCGATCAGCGCGCACGTCTGGCGCGTCAGCGCGGTCGTGATCGTCGGGTCGATCATGTCGATCCTCGACACGACGATCGTCAACGTCGCGCTGGCCACGCTGAGCCACGAGCTGCATTCGACGATCGACCAGATCCAGTGGGTTGTGACCGGATACTTGTTGGCGCTTGCGGCGGTGATCCCGGTCACCGGATGGGCCGCCCGGCGCTTCGGTGCCAAGCAGGTCTACCTGACCTCGCTAGTGCTGTTCACGACGGGATCCGCGCTCTGCGGGCTCGCGACCTCGACGACCGAGCTGATCGTGTTCCGCGTTCTGCAGGGCGTGGGCGGCGGCATGATCCTGCCGATCGGCCAGCTGATGATGGCCGAGGCCGCCGGGCCCAAGCGGATGGGGAGAGTCATGAGCGTCGTCGCGGTGCCGGCTATGCTCGCGCCGATCCTCGGCCCGACGATCGGCGGGCTGATCATCCAGAACGCGAGCTGGCGCTGGATCTTCTACGTGAACGTTCCGATTGGCGCGATCGCTGTGTTCGCGGCACTGCGCTACCTGCCGTGGATCAAGCCGGACCAGGTCGAGAAGCTCGATACGCGCGGGTTGCTCCTGATGGCCACGGGCCTGACCCTGCTCACCTACGGTCTCGCCGAGATCGGCGCGACCGGCGGCTTCACTTCGCTCAAGGTCATCATCCCGTGCATCCTCGGACCCGCCCTGATCGCGGCGTTCGTGGTCCACGCGCTGCGGGTGCCAAAGCCCTTGCTCGACATGCGCCTGTACCGCAAAGCGACGTTCTCCTCCGCCTCGTTCGCGATGTTCTGCCTCGGCGCCGCGCTGTTCGGCGGGATGATCCTGCTACCGCTGTACTGGCAGGAAGTGCGTCTGGAAAGCGTCGTCCACACCGGTCTGCTGACAGCGCCGCAGGGTCTCGGCGCGGCGCTCGCGATGCCGATCGCCGGCAAGCTGACCGACCGTTGGGGCGGGGGCGGGCTGGCGCTGTTCGGCGTGATCCTGTGCACGGTCGCGACGGTCCCGTTCGGCCTGATCAGCGCCCACTCGTCGATCTTCGGGTTGTCGGTGGCGATGTTCGTGCGCGGGATCGGGATCGGCTTTGGCTTCCTGCCCGCGATGGCGGCGGCGTTCGCTGCGCTCGACCGCTCGGAGCTCTCGAGCGCGACCCCGCAGCTGAACGTAATCCAGCGCGTCGGCGGCTCGATCGGCACAGCCATCCTCGCGGTCGTGCTGCAACGCGCCCTTGTCGGCGCCCACGGGCTGAGCGGAGCTGCCGCCGCCTACGGCACGGCGTTCTGGGTGGCGGCCGGGCTGACGGCGGCCGCGATCATCCCGTGCATCATCCTCCTGCGCGCCGAGCGCGCCGCCCGGCGTGACAAGGGGTCGACGGCGGAGCCATCGGCCGAGACGATCGCGGAGGCGATCGCGGCGTGAGCTCAACCGACGCGCTTGGCGACGTGGAACGCGAGCGCCGCCAGGGCGACGCCGCCGAGGACGTGGCTCGATCGTTCAAGCGCGCGATGGCCGCGGTGCGAAGGCTGCGCGGGCGCGAGACCCACCGTCCGGGCGAGCTCACCGACGCGCAGTACAGCCTGCTGTTCTGCCTTCGCGACCATGCTCAGATGTCGCTCCGCGACCTCGCGGAGGCCGCCGACCTGAGCCCGCCGAGCGTCACCGAGATGCTGGAAGGGCTCGCGGCGGCTGGGCTCGTGGAGCGTCGCCGCTCCGACCGCGACCGGCGCGTCGTGTTCACGTCGCTCACCGAGGGCGGTCGTGGACTCGTCGAGGAGCGCCGCGCACGGTTCGAACCGCTGTTCCGGGCCGCAATCGAGGAATTCAGCGAACAGGATCTGCTCGTCGCAGCCTGCGTGCTCGACCGTCTGCGTGGTTTCTTCGAAGAGCTCGACGACGAGCGGCTGCTCGATCAGCGGCTCTAGCGCCGGTTCGCGATCGACTTCGATCAGTTCCTCGAGCAGCGAAACCATCGCGCCGTGCTCCGCGTCCGACCACCGGCCGCGGCGAGATCCGCGGCCGACGAGCGCCCCCACGACGTAGTAGCCGATCTCGTCCCGCGGGCCCTCGGGATCCGGGGGCGAGAGGAGCATGCCGCCCCGGCTCTCGTATCGAGCGACCGCCCATTCGAGCGCCGCGTCCGCGCGCCGGCGCTGGACGGCGTAGTCCCGCCGGGTGTCGACCGCGTCGGCGGCGAACCGGTACAGGTCCTGCCGGCGGCGGTCGTCGACGTTGTCGTTGTACGCGCGAAGGATCGCCCCGATCACGGGACAGACCGACAGCGGGCGATCGCCGAACCGCTCGCCGGCAAGCATCGACGCGAGCTCCATCACGCAGACGATCTTGCCCGGGCGAGGATGGCGGCCCGGTCCGAGACGCACGTTCTGATGCGAGATCGCCGAAGGGCAAGCCGAGGGAGCAGCCATTGCCCCCGGTTATCGACCGCGGTTTCCAGAGACTTAGGCGCTCGGCCCGAAGTACGATCAGGGCGGTGAAGGCAAGGACGCGCAGGCAGTTCATGGCGGCAGCGGGAGCGGCGGGGGTCGGGGCGACGCTCGGCGCCGGCACGCCCGTGGCGCGTGCCACCGAGGCTGCCCACGCCGGCCGAGCGAGCGGTAAGGCCGTGCCCTTCTACGGTGCACATCAGGCCGGGATCGCGACGCCGACCCAGGAGCACGTGCACTTCCTCGCGCTCGACGTGGTGAGCGACTCGTCGAGCGACCTGCGCGCGCTGCTGGCTGCGCTGTCGGCCGCAGCCGCTCAGCTAACCGCGGGGAAGCCGGTCGGCGCGGTGAGCACGGGCGTTGACCCGCCGGTCGACACCGGCGAGGCGCTCGGCCTCGAGCCCTCGCGCCTCACGGTCACGTTCGGGCTCGGGCCGTCGGTGTTCATGCCGGGACGGTTCGGGCTGCAAGCGCGCCGCCCGGGGCCGCTCGTCGATTTGCCCTCGTTCGCGAGCGACTCGCTGCAGCCGGGGATCTGCGACGGGGACATCGCGGTCCAGGCGTGCGCCGAGGATCCGCAGGTGGCGTTCCACGCCGTCCACGACCTGATCCGCCTCGCGAGCCCGGCCGCGGTGCCCCGGTGGTCGCTGGCCGGCTTCGGTCGCACACACAACACGGCCGGACAGACCACGCCGCGGAACATCATGGGGTTCAAGGAGGGGACGGCCAACATCGTGGGGCAGGATCACGCCGCGCTCGAGCGGTTCGTGTGGGCCGGCGAGCGCGAATCCCCGGCCTGGATGATCGGGGGCTCGTACATGGTCGCGCGGCGCATCCAGATCCTCCTCCGCAACTGGGATTCGATCAGCCTCGAACAGCAGGAGCAGACGTTCGGACGCCACAAGCTGTCGGGCGCGCCGCTCGGCGAGAAGCACGAGCACGACCCGATCGATCTGCACGCGACCTCAAACGGCCAGCCGGTGATCTCCCCGCTCGCGCACGTCCGCCTCGCCAGCCCCGCGTACAACCACGGCCAGCGGCTCCTGCGCCGCGGCTATTCCTACAGCGACGGGATCTACGACGGCGCCGTCGCGGGCGGACAGCTGTTCATCTGCTTCCAGCGCGATCCGCGCCGGCAATTCATCCCGATGCAGGCTCGGCTCGCGCTCGACGACCTGCTCAACGAGCACACCGAACACATCGGAAGCGCGATCTTCGCGTGCCCGCCGGGAGCCGCGCCGGGGGCGTTCGTCGGCCAGCGGCTGTTCGCCTGAATCAGCCGGAGTAGACGAGGCCGTCGAGGTGGGAGCGGCCCTTGCGAGGGTCGCGGACGCCGAACTGTATGGCGAACCCGGATTCGGGTTCGGAACCGCTCGCCTCGCAGAATTCGACCTTTCCCGGCAGCAGGATCGGCTTCTTGAAGGCGACGTCGACGGTGAAGGCGTCCGGGAGCCTCGGCTCGAGCGCCGCCAGACACCGCGCCTTGGTCCACATCCCGTGGGCGATCGCCGATGGGAACCCGAACAGCCGCGCGCTCAGGGGGTGGACGTGGATCGGGTTGTAGTCGCCCGACACCGAGCCGTAGCGGCGACCGAGGTCGCCCGGGAGGGTCCACGTGGCGGTCGCGGGGAGGTCCTCGGCGCGTGGGAGGTCCTCGGCGCGTGGGAGGTCCTCGGCGCGTGGGAGGTCCTCGGCGCGTGGAAGCTCGCTCGCCGGAGCCTTCGCCGCGTCCGAGCCGCCACCGCGCTTGAGGTTGGTGGAGACCTCCTCCCACACGAGCTCGTCGCCGACATGGACCTCGGTCAGCAGCGAGAACTGCTTCCCGCGCGGGTGGTCCTCGACCGGCGTCGCCGACACGTCGATCTGGAGCCGCTCCGATCCGCGGATCGGTCGGTGCTGGGTGATCCGGTTGGCGATGTGCACGAGCCCGATCGCGCGAAACGGAAAGCTCGGATCGGTCATCAGCGACAGGTGCAGCGGGAACGCGAGCATGTGCGGGTACGTGGGCGGGAGGACGTCCCGCAGCGCGAACCCGCAGACCCGGTCGTAGTCGGCGACGCGCGCGCCGTCGACCTCGACGTCGGTCAGCCGCAGCGTCAGCTCGGGAACGTCGCGACCGCCGCCCCCCACGAACGGGAGCTGCGAGGCGCCGGGGATCATGGCGGCGCCGGCGCGCGCGAACAGCGCCGCCATCGACGGAGAGCTGTGGAGCTCGCGCGTTGCCATCACGCCCCCACGAGGCTCTGGCCGCAGACCCTGACGACGTTCCCGTTGACACCGCCGCTCGCGGGGCTCGCGAACCAGGCGATCGTCTCGGCGACATCGACCGGAAGGCCGCCCTGGGCGAGGCTGTTCATCCGCCGGCCCGCTTCGCGCGTGGCGATCGGCATCGCGGCGGTCATCTGGGTCTCGATGAACCCGGGCGCCACCGCGTTGATCGTCAACCGCTTCTTGCCGACCGGCGCGGCCATCGACTCGACCATCCCGATCACGCCGGCCTTCGACGTCGCGTAGTTGGTCTGGCCGGTGTTGCCGGCGATCCCGCTCATCGACGACACGCACACGATCCGTCCGTTCTCGCGAATCGCCTCGCGCGTGAGCAGCTCGTCGTTGATCCGCTCCTGCGCGGACAGGTTGATCGACAACACGCTGTCCCAGCGCGCCTCGTCCATCCGCCCGAGCGTCTTGTCACGCGTAACTCCGGCGTTGTGTACGACCACGTCGACGCCACCGTGGTCTTCGAGCAGGTGGGTGGCGATCCGCGCCGGCGCGTCGTCGTCGGTGATGTCGAGCACGAGCGTCGATCCGCCGAGCTCGCCGATCGTCTCCTCGAGCTCGCGCTGGAGCCCCGGCACGTCGAGGCCGATCACGTGCGCGCCATCGCGCGCGAGAACCTTGGCGATCGCCTTGCCGATGCCTCGCGAAGCGCCGGTGACCAGCGCGAACTTGCCCGCGAGCGGGAGCTCCCAGTCGATCCCGTCGGCATCGAGCGCGGTCGCGCCGATGCGGATCACCTGGCCGGACACGTAAGCCGACTTCGGCGAGAGCACGAACCGGAGCGTCGACTCGATCTGCGGCTCAGCCTTCGTGCCGACGTAGATCAGCTGCGCGGTCGCGCCCTTGCGCACCTCCTTGCCGACCGAGCGCACGAACCCCTCGAGCGCTCGCTGAGCGGTCGCCTGGCGGGGGCGCTTGCAGTCCTCGGGCGGCGTCCCGAGCACGATCACCCGTCCCGACTTGCGCACCCGGCGGATCGTGGGGTGGAAGAACGCCCACAGCTCGTGGAGCTGCGTACTGTCCGCGATCCCGGTGGCGTCGAACACGAGCGCCTTGAACGTCTGTTCCTCGGGCGCCGCGTCGGGGCCCCACACCTTCGCTTCGAGGTGCGCGTCGGCGGCCGCCGTCCGGACCTCGTCCTGCATCGGCGTGTGGACGTCGGCTTCGATCGCCGCGAGCACGTTCGTGATCGCTCCCGCGAGCCTGGAACCCGGGGCCGCCCCGAGCAGGACGGGACCGCTGATCACCGGCTGGCCCCGCTCGTAGCGCTCGAGCCTGACGGGGTTCGGGAGGCCGATCTGCTTGGAGACGATCTTGCCGATCGGCGTGTTCACGAGTTGCTGGTAGCGGTCGCTCATGCTGCTGCCTCCATGATCGCGGTGACGCCGAGGCCGCCGGCCGCGCAGATCGAGATCAGTCCCCGGCCGGAGCCGTTGTCCTTCAATGTCTTCGCCAGGCTCGCGACGATCCGGCCGCCGGTGGCGCCGAACGGGTGCCCCGCCGCGAGCGAGCCCCCGTGCGTGTTGAGCTTCTCGACGTCGATCTCACCCAGCGGCCCTTCGAGCCCGAGCCGCTCGCGGCAGTACACCGGGTCCGTCCATGCCTTCAGCGTGCACAGCACCTGCGAGGCGAACGCCTCGTGGATCTCGTAGAAGTCGAAGTCGCTCAGGTTCAGGTTGTTGCGCTCGAGCAGCTTCGGCACCGCGTAGGTAGGCGCCATCAGCAGGCCCTCGCGCGCGTGGACGTGGTCGACCGCTGCGGTCTGGGCGTCGACGATGTACGCCAGCACGGGCAGGCTGTGCGCGGCCGCCCAGTCCTCGCTCGCGAGCAGCACGGCCGAGGCGCCGTCGCTGAGCGGGGTCGAGTTGCCGGCGGTCATGGTTCCGTGTTCCCCGCCGAACACCGGCTTCAACTTCGCGAGCTTCTCCACGCTCGTGTCCGGGCGCAGGTTCTGGTCGCGCTCGAGGCCGAGGAACGGGACGACGAGATCGTCGAGGAAGCCGGTGTCGTACGCGGCGGCGAGGTTTCTATGGCTGCGGACGGTCAGCTCGTCCTGCTCCTCGCGCGAGACTCCCCACTCCTCGGCCATGATCGCGGCGTGCTCGCCCATCGACAGCCCCGTCCGGGGCTCGGCGTTGCGCGGAAGCTGCGGCACGATCTGCTGGGGGCGGACCTTGGCCAGCGCCTTCAGCCGAGCCGCGTTGCTCTTGGCCCGGTTCAGCTCGAGCAGCACGCGACGGAGGTCCTCGTTGATCGCGATCGGCGCGTCCGAGGTCGTGTCGAACCCGCCGGCGATGCCGGAGTCGATCTGGCCGAGCGCGATCTTGTTCGCGACGAGGATCGCGGCCTCGAGCCCCGTGCCGCAGGCCTGCTGGAGGTCGTACGCGGGCGTGTGCGGATTCAGGCGCGTGCCGAGCACGGCCTCGCGCGTCAGGTTGAAGTCGCGGCTGTGCTTGAGGACACCGCCGGCGGCGACCTCGCCGAGGACCTCGTCCTCGAGGGAGAGCTTGCCGATCAACGCCTCGAGCGTGGCGGTGAGCATGTCCTGGTTCGAGGCGCGGGCGTAGGGGCCGTTCTGCCTCGCGAAAGGGATTCGGATTCCACCGAGCACTGCCACCCGGCGGGTACTTGCGTTCATGGGTCCATTACTCCCTAGGTTTTATGTAGCTACACGTCTGTAGCTTAGTGCTGCGAATCTTTGGCGGTCGCAGTCGTGAACGTCCCGCTCGACGTTCCGCGGCGGAGCAGACCGGGCGCGAGGACCCGCGCCGCCGCCGCCAGCCAGTAGTACCGGGGCACGTAGCGCTCGGCCTTGCCGCGCAAGCCGCACTCGACGATCGCCTCGGCGACCTTGTCGGGTTTGGAGACGATCAACCGCAGCACCGGGTGGCGGCGAAGCTCGGTCGCGGGGAACCCCTCGGTCGCGATGAACCCCGGGAGGACGAGGCCGACGTGCACGCCGTGCGCGCTCTCCTCGGCCGCGAGCGAGTCACTCCAGCCGGCCAGCGCGAACTTGCTGGCCGAGTACGCGCCGGCGCGGGGGCGCCCCACGCGTCCCGACGTGCTCGACACGTTGACGATCGCTGCCGGCGAGCGCTTGCCCGCGGTCGCCGTGGGTGCGTGTTTGGCGGCGGTCGCCCTGAGGAGCGGCAGCAGTTCCTCGGTCAGCCGTACCGGGGCCTCGAAGTTGAGCTTCATGTGCCGCTCGACGTTTGCCCAGCCGGTCTCGGCGAAGCCGCCGCGCCACGAGCCGCCGGCGTTGTTGACCAGCAGATGCAGTTCGCCGTGCGCCCGCGCGACCGCGGCCAGCACCTCGGCCGGCGCCTCCGGTTTGGTGAGATCGACGGCGACGACGGTGGCGCCGCCGACCTCGCGCGCGAGCGCGTCGAGCCGTTCCTGCCTGCGGGCCACGAGCACGAGTCGCATGCCCGGCTCACGCGCGAGCCGGCGCGCGGTCGCCTCGCCGATGCCGCTCGACGCGCCGGTCACGATCGCTACGAATGCATCCGCCAAGGCGCCGGCAAGGCTACCCGCGCCGGCCCGTGGGCGCGCCCGTCGGCGCCGGCGCCCGGGTTCGCGGGTTCTCGATCCCGACCAGCGAGACCACGCCGCCGAGGATCACGAGCAGTCCGGCGATCCCGATTCCGATCCGGAACGCGTGCACGGACGCGTCGACGAGCGCCGCGTGGACGCGCGGGCGATCGGATGCCGGCACGCCCGAGGCGGTGGTCACGAGCGGCCGCGTCCGGGCCTCGTGCAGCGCGGTCTGGGCTCGCCGGCTGAGCGGGTCGTGGGCGACGCGGCCGTCGAGCGTCGAGGCAAACGCGGCCGTCACGACAGCACCCACCCCGGCGATCGCGAGCAGTCCCGCGATCCGGGCGACCGCGTTGTTCGCCCCGCTGGCGAGGCCGGAGCGGCCGGGCTCGACCGACCCGAGGACGGTGGCCGTCAGCGGCGCCACCGTCGCGGCGAGGCCGAGCGCGAACACGAGCACGCCGGGCAGGATCGTCGTCAGGTAGTCGGGGTGCGCGTCGATCCGAGTCAACAGGAGCAGACCAATGCCGGCGACCACCGGACCGGCGGACATGAACAGACGCGGACCGAGGCGGTCGGCCAGCGCGCCGAACCGCCTGGACAGGGTGAAGATCACGAGCGTGATCGGGAGTAGCGCGAGGCCGGCCTCGAGCGGCGTGTAGCCGGCCACCTGCTGGAGGAACACGACGAGGAAGAACGTCGACACGCCGAGGCCGCCGTACATCGCGAGCGTGGTCGCATTCCCGACCGCGAAGTTGCGCACCGCGAACAGCTGCAGCGGGATCATCGGCTCGGGCACGCGCGCCTCCCACAAGAGGAACGCGACGAGCAGGACGATCCCGGCGATCAGCGGAACGAACACGCGCGGGTCCCCCCAGCCGTAGACCGAGTGCTCGATCAGCCCGAACACGGTCCCGCCGAGGCCGGCCACGCACAGCAGGCCTCCGATCCAGTCGACGCGGCCCGGGGCGCGGCGGTCCGGCGGCAGTCGGCGAAGCAGCATCACCGTGATCGCCACCGGAATCGGGTTGATCAGGAAGATCCAACGCCACGACGTCGCCTCGACGAGCGCACCGCCGCCGAGCGGACCGATCACGGTGGCGACGCCGGTCCACGCCGTCCAGGTCCCGATCGCGGCCGCGCGCTCGCCCACCGGGAACGTGTCGAGGATCAGCGCGAGCGAGCTCGGGACGAGCAGGGCGCCGGCGACCCCCTGGACCGCGCGCGCCGCGATCAGCACCTCGCTGCTCGGCGCGAGTGCGCACACCACCGAGCACACCCCGAAGCCGATCAAGCCGGCCTGGAACACGCGCCGGCGTCCGAGCACGTCGCCGAGCGAGCCGCCGAGCAACAGCAGCGAGGACAGCGTCAGCAGGTACGCCTCGACAACCCACTGCTGCTCGGCGAGGCCGCCGTTCAGGCTCGCGCGGATCGACGGCAGCGCGACGTTGACGATCGTCTGGTCGAGGAACACGATCCCCGAACCGAGGATGCTCGCGACCAGGACGGTGCGCTTGAGCGCGCCGCCGCTATCCCGTCCCGGCATCCAGGACGGAATTCGGCTCGTACCCGGAGAACGTGACGCTGTTCTGGAAGGGCAGGTCTCGGTTGACGATCACGCAGTAGCTGCGCTTGCCGTCGAGGCTCGGCACGCACGCGCGATAGATCGTCCCGGGGACGATCGCGAGCAGGCTGACGAACTGGAGGTTGCGGCGGAACGTGTCGGGGGCGCGGTCGCCGATCCAGGCCTGGGCGCGCGCGATCGCGTCGGCGGTGTCGCGCTGGCGCGCCTCGATCTGCGGCCGGTGCGCGAGGCCGACGACCGCGAGCGAGGCGGTGACCGCGACGACGACCACGGTGCCGCCGTAGTCGCGGGCAACGACGCCCGGCATGTCGGGCCGCACCCGGCGCAGCAGCATGCCGAGCGGGCGCGCCAGCAGGATCACCAGGAGCACGTTGACGACCAGCCCGAGCAGCGTCGCGGCGACGAGCGTCTCGGTCGTGCCCGCCGGCGGAAGCAGGTGGCCGACGACGCCGTCGACGACGGTCAGCGCGACGAACGACGGCCACAGCCAGGCTCCCGCGCGTCGCCACCGCATGCGGACGTAGCGAGCGCGCGTGCGCGACAGCCAGGCGGGCCGGGCGCCGTCCATCTGGCAAGAGTAGAGCCGCCGAGGGCCGTGCGGCGGACAGTCGAATAAACTCGAACGTGCCCGATTTGAGAAGCCTGAACCGGAGACCCCGGAGGGCTGTGAACCGGGGTCTGGAAGCGGAGATCCCGGTCCGGCCTACGGAGAAAGGGAATCGGAGAGATGGCCACTCACATGGCTGAGCCTGCGGCCGGCGGAGCCGACGCCGCAGTAGAGCACCTTAAGACCGAGGACCGGATCTGGCTCCTGCGCGCCATGCTGATGATGCGCGGTCTCGAGGAGCGCGCGATGAGCCTCTACCGCCAGGGGCGGGTGCCCGGCTCGTTCTACGACGGCTACGGACAGGAGGCGGTGTCCGCCGGCGCCGCGTTCGCGATGGGGCCGGAGGACCGGCTCTGCATCCTGCACCGTGACCTCGCGGCGCACCTGATCCGGGGCGTCTCGCCGACACGGATCCTGTCGCAGTACATGGGCCGCGCGGCCGGCATCACACACGGGCGCGACGGCAACGTCCACTTCGGCGACCCCAAGCTCGGCTGCGTCGGCATGGTCTCGATGCTGCCCGACATGATGCTGGTCGCGACCGGGATGGCGATGGCGTTCAAGCTCCGCGGCGAGAAACGGTGCGCGATGACGTGGTTCGGCGACGGCTCGACCTCACGCGGCGACTTCCACGAGGCGATGAACTGGGCCGGCGTCCAGAAGCTCCCGGTCGTGTTCGTTCTCGAGAACAACCAGTACGCATACTCGACGCCGTTGGACAAGCAGTTCGCGGTCGACCCGGTCGAGCGCGCCGCGGCCTACGGCTTCGAAGGGGTGACCGTCGACGGGAACGACGCAGAGGCGATGTTCGAGGCCGCGCGCGCGGCGCGTGAGCGCGCTTTGAACGGCGATGGCCCGACGCTGATCGAAGCCGTCACGATGCGGATGCACGGTCACGCCGCCCACGACGACATGAAGTACGTGCCCAAGGAGCAGGTCGAGGAGTGGCGCAAGCGTGACCCGATCGAGCGCCAGGAGGCGCGCCTGCAGGCGATCGGCGTGGACATCGACGCGCTGCGCGCGTCGGTGAAGGAGGAGATCGACGCTGCCGCGGAAGAGGCGCTCGCGGGCCCGATGCCAGATCCTGGCTCGGTGACCGAGGGCGTGTTCTGCGTCGGCGAGGCCGAGCCGCTCGGGGACGGCCAGGCGCCGTGGAGCGGGTTCTCCTCGGCAGGAGGTGCTGCCTGATGCCGACGCTGACTTATCTCCAGGCGATTTCGTCCGCCCTGCGCGACGAGCTCCGCGCCGATAACCGCGTCCTGCTGATGGGCGAGGACATCGGCACGTTCGGTGGCGCGTTCAAGGTCACCGACGGGTTCTTCGAGGAGTTCGGGCCCGACCGGGTGATGGACACGCCGCTCGCCGAGTCCGGGATCATCGGCACCGCGGTCGGCGCGGCTGTCGTCGGCATGCGGCCGGTGTGCGAGATGCAGTTCTCGGACTTCATCTCGTGCGGCTTCGACCAGCTGGTCAACGTCGCCGGCAAGATGCACTACCGCCAGGGCTTGGCCGTGCCGATTACCGTGCGCCTGCCGTCCGGCGGCGGGTTCTCCGGCGGGCCGTTCCACTCCCAGAACCCCGAGGCGTGGTTCATGCACTCGCCGGGGATCAAGGTGGTGGCGCCATCGACGGCCGAGGACGCCAAGGGTCTGCTGCACGCCGCGATCCACGACCCGAATCCGGTCTGTTACATGGAGCACAAGCACCTGTATCGCCGCGTCAAGGGCGAGGTTCCGTCGGGCGTGTTCGAGACTCCGTTCAAGGCGCGGGTCGCGCAGGCGGGGTCGGACCTGGTGGTGATCGCCTACGGCGCGATGGTGCACACGGCTTTGGAGGCCGTCTCGGACGGCCTCGACGGCGCGTCGGTGGAGGTGCTCGACCTGCGCTCGCTGGTGCCGCTCGACGAGGAGGCGATCCTCGATTCGGTCGAGCGCTGCTCGAAGGTCGTGATCATCGACGAGGCCAACGCAACCTGCGCGGCAGGTGCGCAAGTAGCCGCGTTGATCGCAGAACGCGGGTTCGAGTCGCTTGACGGGCCAGTGGTGAGGGTCGCGACGCCCGACGTTCCGATCCCATTCTCGCCACCGCTCGAACAGGCGGTGCTGCCCGGTGTCGATCGCGTGAGGGAGGCGTGCCGTGAGCTCCTCGCCTACTGACGTTCTAGTCGACGTGACGATGCCCCAGATGGGGGTGTCGGTCGCCGAGGGCACGGTCATCGCGTGGCGCGTCGAGCCCGGCGACCGGATCGAGGCCGAGGCGACGATCTGCGAGATCTCGACCGACAAGATCGACACCGAAGTGCCATCGCCGGTGTCCGGCGTGGTGGCCGAGATCCTCGTGCCGATCGGGGAGACCGTCGAGGTCGGGACCGTGATGGCGCGGATCGCCACCGGCGCCGGCGCTGGCTCGACCGTGCAGCCGCTCGATGGCGGCACCGCCGGTCCCGCGACCACTGAGCCGTCCCAGCCGCTCGATGGCGGTCACGTCGGCCCCGCAGCCACCGAAACAAAATCATCATCACCCGCCCCCTCCGCACGCAACGGCGATCGGAGGTACTCGCCCGTCGTCCAGCGCGTCGCGGCCGAGCACGGGATCGACCTCTCCCAGGTGCCAGGCACCGGACGGGGCGGGCGCGTGCGCAAGCAGGACGTGCTCGCGGTGGTGGACGCAGCACCGGTCGAGGAGCCGCCCCTCCACATCGAGAGCCCGTACCGGCCCGATCCGGTCGCGCCGCCTGCGCCGGCAGTGGCGCCGGCGGTCGGCGGTGGCGAGCTATCGCGGATGCGCCGGCAGATCGGCGAGCACATGAAGCGGTCTCTGGACACCGCCGCGACGTGCACGACGTGGATCGAGGTCGACATGAGCCGCGTCCAGGACGCCCGCGCGCGCCTCGGCGTGACCGCGCTCGCGTTCGTGTCGCGGGCTTGCATCGACGCGATCCGCGAGTACCCGGCGATCAACGCGTGGCTCGAGGGGGATCGCTATACGCAGCACACGGATGTAAATCTGGGGATCGCGGTGTCGCTGGGCGACGACGGCCTGATCGTTCCGGTGATTCCCCGCGCGCACGAGCTGTCGGTCGAGGGGCTGGCCGCGCGAGTTCGGGACATCGCGCGACGGGCGCGGTCACGGCAGCTGACTCCTGATGATGTGCAGGGCGGGACGTTCACGATCACCAACCCCGGGCAGTACGGCTCGATCATGGCGACGCCGATCATCAATCAGCCGCAGGTGGCGATCCTCGATCTCGAGGCCGTGGTGAAGCGCGCGGTCGTGGTGACCGACGCCGACGGGAACGACTCGATCGCGATCCGGCCGATGACGATCCTTGGGCTGAGCTGGGATCACCGGGCGCTCGACGGCGCGCTGGCGGCGCAATTCCTCGCGACGGTCAAACGGAACCTGGAGAGCGTGTCGTGACCCCCGAGATATGGGTGTGCCACCTGGGCGTGGTCGAGTACCGCGAGGCGCTGTCGTTGCAGGAGCGGCTCCGAGAGGCGCGTCAGGCCGACGAGTTGCCGGACGTGTTGCTGACGCTCGAGCACCCGCCCGTGTACACGCGTGGGCGCCGGTCGGTCGCCGGCGAGCTGCCGTTCGGTGAGGACTGGTACCTGGCGCGGGGAATCGAGATCGTCGACACGGGTCGCGGCGGCAAGGTCACGTACCACGGTCCCGGGCAGCTCGTCGGGTATCCGATCGTGGGGGTCGACGACGTCGTGGCGTACGTGCGTTTGTTGGAGGACGCGCTCGTGACGGCTCTGGCTGACGAAGGCGTGGCCGCCCGGTCTCGCCCGCGTGAGGGCCACCGCTACACCGGCGTCTGGGTCGAGGAGCGCAAGATCGCCTCGATCGGCGTGCACCTCTCGCGGGGGGTCAGCATGCACGGGTTCGCGGTGAACGTCGACAACGACCTCGAGCCGTTCAGCTGGATCGTGCCGTGCGGGCTCGACGAGGTGCAGATGACGTCGCTGGTTGCGGAGACGGGCCGGGCGTCCAGTGGAATGAAGTGCTTCCGCCGGCGGGTGCAGTGGCGCGTCGCGGAGGCGCTCGGGCGCCGGCAACGGCTGGTCAGCCGTGAGCGGCTCGAAACCCGGGTACCAGTAGCTTGAGGAGGAGCGGCCGCAGCTCGTGCGGCCGCTGGGTCATCTGGTTCCAGGTGGTGCGGATGATTTTCCACCCGGCCGCCATGAGGCGCTGGTCTCTCACGCGGTCCTGTTCGAGTCGCTGGCGGCTCGAGTGCCATTTCTTGCTGTCGGCCTCGACGATCACGCGGTCCTCGCGCCAGACGAAATCGACGCGGATCGGCGGGCCGCCGTCGTCGAGCACGATGAACTGGTTGGTGTCCGGATCGGGGATGCCGAGCTCTCGCGTGATCGCCAGGAGCGCCTCCTCGTTTTCGCTCCATGTAGGCGTCCTGCCGATGTAGTGGGTTTCGAGGACGTGGCGGACGGCTTTGGCGCCTGGGCGGGTGGGGTTGCGGGCGAGCTGGTCGTTGATGGCTGTGAGGTCGAGCCGTTCGGAGATCTCGGCCTGGTCGAAGGAACGCTCGAGCTGTCTTTGGGTGACCACGTCGCCTAGGTCGAAGAGGGTGCGGGCGATCGTTGTGCAGGGGATGTTGTTGACCTCGGTGACGTCTTCGTCGGTGAGGGTGGTCGAGCGGTGGACCTTGATGCCGTCGTGCCGGCGGGCCGAGCGCCGCGGGACGGTCACCTCGATCTTGGTGCCGCCCCAGTCCCGGAGCTCGAGGAGTGCGGCCGCGGAGCGGTGCGACAGGACGGCGCCGGGTCCGCAGGCGAGCACCGCGGCCATCCAGAGGCCCTCGCGCTTCAGGAGCTCCCGGGGGACTAGGGAGTAGACGGCGGGTGCAGGCGGTGTAGGCGACCGGTCGGCCGCGCGCTTGTGGACCGCGCGTGCTCGTGAGGCCGAGGGCGCGGAGCTGGTCCAGCGTGAAGACGCCGTGCTGCGTGGCCGCGAGCGCCGCGAGGGCCTGGTCGAGAAAGCGTCCTCCAGGTTCGCGTTTCTCGAGCCAGGCCTCGGGCACACCGCGATGCTCGCCGAAAATCGTGTGACAGCGTGTGCGACAGCGTGTTCCAATCCCACGCAACGGAGCCCCTATCCTTCATGGGTATGCCAACGCGGTCGAGAGCCAATCCTGGTGGGAACCAGAACGTGCTGGAGATCCTCGGCGCGGATGTCCTCCCGTTCAAGGCGAGGAAGCCAGCGTGGTTCAAAGTACCCGCGCCCGGCAGCCCGAAGTATCGGGAGCTCAAGGGCATGATCGAGTCGGAGAACCTTCACACGGTCTGCCAGGAGGCCGCGTGCCCGAACATCGGCGAGTGCTGGCAGCGCGGCACCGCCACGTTCATGATCCTCGGCGACACGTGTACGCGGCGCTGCGGGTTCTGCAACGTCAAGACCGGCAAGCCGACGTGGAACGACCCGCTCGAGCCCGCCCGGGTGGCGAGATCAGTCGCCAGGATGGGCCTCAGGCACGCGGTGATCACGAGCGTCGACCGCGACGACCTCCCGGACCTCGGAGCATCAGCGTTCGTCGGGGTTATCCGGCAGATAAGACGGCAGGCGCCGAAGTGCAAGGTCGAGGTCCTCACCCCAGACTTCCGCGGCGAGGAGATGCCGCTGGCCAAGGTCATCGCCGAGCGCCCCGACGTGTTCAACCACAACGTCGAAGTTGTCCCTCGGCTGTATCCGCTGGCGCGACGCGGGTCGAAGTTCGAACGCTCCTGTCGGGTCCTGAGGAACGCGAAAGAAATCGCCGGCGATCAAGTAACCACGAAGTCGGGACTCATGGTCGGTCTGGGCGAGTCGTTCGACGAGATGGTCGACGCGCTCGGCACGCTCCGGGAGAACCACGTCCAGGTCCTGACCGTCGGCCAGTATCTCCGTCCTACCGAGAACCATCTCCCGATCGTGCGCTACTGGCACCCCGACGAGTTCAAGGAACTCGAGACAGCCGCGTACGCGCTCGGGTTCGAGCACGTCGCCGCCGGCCCGCTCGTGCGCAGCAGCTACCACGCCGACCAGCACGTGCCTCAGCACGAGCCAGGCGTCGGGCCGCTAGCGGAGGTGGCCAGATGAGACGGCGGCGGCTCGCGATCGCGCTCCTGGTAGTCGCCGCGGTGGCGCTGCTGATCGCCCCGGCGGCGTTCGCGTCGGCCGGCGGTGGCTCCGGGGGCTTCGGAGGGGGCGGCGGTGGCGAAGGTGGCGGTGGTGGCGGCGGCGGCGTCGGGTTCTTCATCATCATCCAGATCCTCGTCCGGATCGCCGTGCTCGGCCACGGGCTCGGCGCGCTCGTCCTGATCGCCCTGGCGATCGCCTACCTGATCATCACGCGGGTCATGCCAAACGCCTCGCGGTCCTGGGCGGCGCGCAACGGCTCCGGACCCAAGGCGAAGCGGCGCGTCGCCGAGCGCCAGCGCCGTGTTCAGGCAGCCGCGGCCGAGGCCGCCGAGGACGACGCCGCGTTCGCGGCCGATGCGGTCAAGGCCAACGCCACCGCGCTGTTCAAGCAGGTCCAGACCGCCTGGGACCGCGGTGACCGCGCCGCTCTGAGCCGCCTGGTCGCCCCGGACCTCCTAGCCGAATGGAACCGTCGCCTCGACGACCTCGACCGCCGCGGGTGGCGCAACCGCGTCCAGGTGATCGGTGAGCCGAACGTCGAGTACGTTGGCCTGAACCACAAAGGTGACGCCAAGAACGACACGGTCACGGTCCGGGTCGAGGCCAAGCTGCGCGACTACGTCGAGGACCGCTTCGGCAACCACGTCAAGCGCGCCGGCCACCTGAGCGAGACCGTGCGACTCCGCGAGTTCTGGACGCTTGCCCAGCGCAACGGCCACTGGGTGCTCGTGTCGATCGAGCAGGGCGCCGAGGGCATGCACGCGATCGACGAGGCGATCGTCGCGACGACCTGGTCAGATAACACGGCGCTCAAGGACGAGGCGCTGATCGAGGGCGCGGTCCAGGACGCCGTCCCCGCAGGCACCAAGATTTCCGAGGTCGCCGACCTCGACTTCAAGGGCGACGCCCACGCCGCCGCGCTCGACCTGAGCCTCGCCGACGGCCGGTTCGCGCCGGACGTGCTCGAGGTGACCGCGCGCCGCGCGGTGGCCGCCTGGGCCGAAGCCGTTGATGGCGACGACGCGCGGCTGCGGTCGATCGCGCACGGCCAGGCCGTGCGAGAGCTTCTCCACCCCGGCGACCCGTCTCAGAGGACACGGCTGGTGGTGCGTGGGCCCAACGTCAAAACGATCCGGATCACCGGGCTCGACGCCGCCGCGCAGCCCCCGACGATGACGGTCGAGGTCGACATCGAAGGCCGCCGCTACATCGAGGATCGCGATACCACGGCGGTCCTCGCCGGGAGCCAGTCGCGCGCGACGAGGTTCACCGAGCACTGGACATTCGCGCTCGACGGAGACGCACGGCAGCCGTGGCTGCTCGCCGGCGTCGGCGCCCCGGTCCAACTGGCCTAGGCCGACGGGAGCGGAGCCTAAGCTCCGCGAACCCTCGTGATCCCGCTGAAGGACAACATCCCGACGGACCGCTTCCCGTTCGTGACGTTCGCGCTGATCGTCGCCAACGTGATCGTCTACATCCTGGCCGTTCGTCACGGAGGGTCGCTGATCAGCGGCCCGACACCCCAACAGGAGATCAAGTACGGAGCGATCCCGTTCGCGCTCACCCACCCCGGCGACCAATGCGGGCTCGTCCAGAACGGTCAGGCGATCGGATGCGTCAAGGGCGCGCTCCCGGGCGCGATCGCTCCCTGGAAGACGGTATTCACCGCGATGTTCATGCACGCCTCGATCATCCACATCGGCGGCAACATGATCTTCCTGTGGATCTTCGGCAACAACGTCGAGGACTCGATGGGGCCGGCCAAGTTCCTCTGCTTCTACATCCTCGGCGGGATCGCGGCGCTGGCGCTCCAGGTCGCGATCAGCCCGAACTCGCTCACACCCACGCTGGGGGCGTCCGGGGCGATCGCGGCCGTGCTCGGCGGCTACATCGTTCTGTATCCGAAGGCCCGGGTGCTCACGCTCGTGATCATCATCTTCTTCTTCACGGTGATCGAGTTGCCGGCCATGGTCATGCTCGGCATCTGGTTCGCCGAGCAAGCCGTGTTCGCCGCGGCGGGACTGACGACGGCGACCGGCTCATCCGGAGGCGTGGCCTACTTCGCGCACGTCGGCGGGTTCGTGTTCGGCCTGCTCACGATCAAGCTGCTGGCGACCCGTCGAAGGCGGATCCCGTCACGGACCCCGGTGTACTGACCGCTTGCGCCTGCTCGTCCTCACGATCGCTCTGCTGTTCGACGCGGCGCTGGGCGCACTCACGGTCAGGGACATCCACACGCACGGGATCACGCCGGTCGCCGTGCTCGCGATCATGATCGTCGTGCTGTTCACGATCGGAATCATCGGGGCGTTGCTTCATTCTCCACGTCGATGAGCGTTCTCTCAGGAGGGCGAACCCGCCGGAGAACCGGCCGGAGAACCCGCCGCCACCGCCCGGGGTCCGCCCGCCGGCGACCGCATGAGCGGGGGTCGGCGGGGCGGCGTGCTGCGCTGGCGGTCGGCGTGCTCGCGCTCACGGCCGGCGTGCTGCTCGTGGTGATGGTCGCGACCGCCGCGGGCCCGGCGCCCACAGCCGCGACGCGCCGGACCCCGGTAGCGACCGTCCGGCACCCCGCCCGCCCGGCCGCGCCGGTCCGGGGCAACTACGGGATCGCGCTCGCTCCGCCGGGCCAGCGCGTCTCGGTCAACCTCAAGCTGCCGCTGAAGAGCGGGATCCTGTTCGACGTGAACACCGGTCGGGTGCTGTGGGAGCGCAAGCCGACGCAGGTCGTGCCGATCGCGAGCCTCACCAAGATGATGACCGCGCTCGTCGTGGTGGCGCACGCCCGCCCGAGCGCCAAGGTCCTCATCACCCAGGACGCGCTCGATTACACGGGCTCCGGCGTCGGCCTGCTCCCCAAGGGCAAGCACGTGCCGCTCATCGCCCTGCTCTACGGCCTGCTGCTCCCGTCCGGGAACGACGCGGCGATCGCGCTGGCCGACCACGTCGCCGGGACGCAATCGAGCTTCATCAAGCTGATGAACCAACGCGCGCACGCCATGGGGCTGGCCTGCACCCACTACACGACCGTGTCGGGGATCGTCGATCAGGGCAACCACTCGTGCGCGTCCGATCTCGCGCTGATCGCGCACACGGTGCTCGAGCAGCCGGTGCTGGCCCCGATCGTCGGCTCGCGCAGCGCGATCGTGCCGTTCCCGATCAAGGGCGGAAAGCTGTTCCTTTACAACAACAATCCGCTGCTCGTGCTCCGGTATCCCGGGGCCGACGGAGTCAAGACCGGGTTCACCGACGCCGCCGGTGAGTGCCTGGTGGCTACCGCGCGGCGCGGGAATCGGTGGCTCGGAGTGGTCCTACTCCACTCCGGAAACTGGTACGACCAGGCGGTGCAGTTGCTGAATGCCGGCTTTGCGAAGCCGGCCGGAGCCTGAGCCCCTACGACGGTTCCGGTGCGTGAATCCGCGCGCTCGTGGGTAATTCAACGCACACCAGGTTAGTTAGAGCGCACAGAAGGAAGGCAGATGTCCCCCGCCAGTTACCAGACGATCCGGCTCAGCAAGGGCAAGCACACCGATCCCGAGGACGGCGCGTGTGTGATGGAGCTTGCCTCGATGCTCGCCGGCGAGCCCTTCACCGACCATCCGGCGTCCGTATGTCCCGTTATCGGGTCGTTCCTGCGCTCGTATAACGACTCGATCGACTCCCGCCGGCGCCAGTCGCTGTACGAGTACGCCTCAAAGGTCGTCGGCAGCCGCGGTTGCGCGAGCACGCAGCAGGCGCGAGCCGCACGGCTGTCCGAATGGGCCCAGGAGATGAAGCGGAGTCGCAGGACGTGGTTCCTCGTCCGGCCGCTGCGCAGGATCGGCCGCCTTCGCCGACCCCCGATCGATGCGATCGGCAGTTACGCGGTGCACTCGATCTGCAAGCACACCGACCGGACCCACGCCGCGGCGCTGGCCCTGGTCGACGAGCTGCTCGCGATCTCCGCCCGCGACCAACGAGTGTCCGCGCGGGTGCTGGCCGCCTATTCGCGCCCGCTCGACACGGCTGTCTGACCTGGTCCCAGAGCCAACGCGCCCGGCTGGGCGCAGGCGCAGCAACCAAGACTGGACGGCGTAAAGATGAGCAGCATCACTCGGATCCTCGCGGACGACCCCGAGCTGACCGACGGCCTCACCGGCGAGCGGCTCAACGCCGCGATCCAGGAATGCGTGGCGGGGACGTGGGACTTCCCCGCCGGCGCGTGGTCGCCGCCTGAGGACGTGAGCGACATGAGCTACGGGATCGGGCTCCTCATCCTCGAGGGGTTGATCGCCCGGCGCGTCGGCGTCGCGGGACGGTTCGGCGCGGAGTTGCTGGGGGACGGCGACCTGATGAACCCATTCCACCGCTCGGACATGGGCACGTCGCTGCCGCGGACCGGACGCTGGCGCGTGCTTCGCCCGAGCCGGATCGCGGTCCTCGACAGCGAGTTCTCCCGGCGCGCTACCCGGTACCCCGAGGTTGTCTCGGCGCTGGTCACGCGCGCGCTTAGACGGTCGCGCCACATAGCGACAAACATGGCGATCGTCCAGCAGCCCCGGATCGACCTGCGCCTGCACATGCTGTTCTGGGAGCTCGCCGACCGTTGGGGGACCGTCCATCAGGACGGCGTCCACGTGCGGCTGAACCTGACCCACGCGATGCTGTCGGACCTCGTCGCCGCGCGGCGGCCGACGGTCACCAAGGCCCTCGGGGAACTCGCCGCACGCTCGGCCGTGGTATGGACAGGCACCGACTGGCTCCTGCCAGGAGATCCTCCGGCCGAGCTCGACGACGTCGGGTCGCTGACGATCGCCGGCGCGGCTTAGTTCCGGCGCGCGCCGGGCCTCCCGGTGTGCAAAGCTTCTGCCCGCCTTGGCCAACGTCGTCGGACAACGCATTCGCCGCCGCGAGGATCCGCGCTTCCTCCGAGGCGAGGGACATTACGTCGACGACATGTCGCTGCCGGGCGCGCTGCACCTGACGTTCGTGCGCTCGTACATGGCGCACGCCAAGATCAACGGGATCGACAAGTCGGCCGCGGAGGCGGCCGGCGCGACCGTGTTCCTCGCCGCCGACACGGGCGGAATAGTCAACGCCCCGCCACCGTTCATCCCGGTCGACCCGCAGATGTTCCGGCCGCTGCTGGCCTCCGACACGGTCCGGTTCGTTGGCGAGATCGTGGCGGTCGTACTCGCCGACAGCCGTGAGGCGAGCGTCGACGCCGCCGAGCTCGTCGACGTCGACTATGAGCAGCTCGAGTCGGTGACCGACCCCGAGGAGGCGGTGCGCGACGAGACTGTGATCTACTCGGGCGTCGGGACGAACGTGTGCATCCACGTTCCGCCGCAGAACACCGACCCGGACCTGTTCGCGTCCTCCGACGTCGTCGTCAAGGGCAAGGTGATCAGCCAGCGGCTGGCCGCGTGCCCGATCGAGCCGCGCTCGAGCGCGGCGCAGTGGGGCGAGGACGAACGCCTGACGCTGTGGATCAGCTCGCAGACCCCCCACCAGGACAAGATGGTCCTTGGCATGCTCCTCGGCCTCGAGCCCGAGAACGTCCGCGTCGTCGCGCCCGACGTCGGCGGCGGGTTCGGCGCCAAGGGGATCGCCGTCGAGGACGTGCTCGTCGGGTGGGCCGCCCGCGCCACCGGCAAGCCGATTCGCTGGACCGAGACTCGCAGCGAGAACATGGTCGCGATGCATCACGGCCGCGCCTCGCACATGTCGTTCGAGCTCGGCGCGAGCCGCGAGGGAAAGATCGACGCGCTGCGGCTGAACATCGTCGCGGACGCCGGCGCGTACCCCGGGATCGGCGCGTTCCTGCCGAACCTGACCGCGATGATGGCGTGCGGCGTCTACGAGATCCCGAAGGTCGAGATCGACGTCAAGGCGGTCGCCACCAACACGACCCCGATCGGGCCGGTGCGCGGCGCGGGACGTCCCGAGGCGACGCAGATGCTCGAGCGCGCGATCGACCTGCTCGCCGGCGAGTTGTCGCTCGACCCCGCCGAGGTGCGGCGGCGTAACTTCATCCCCAACGACGCGTTCCCGTACATGACCCCGTCCGGCGCCAACTACGACATCGGGGACTACGGTGGCGCGCTCGACCTGGCGCTCGAGGCCGCCGACTACCCGAGCCTGCGGCGCGAGCAGGCCGGCCGGCGCGAGAACGGTGGCACACGCCAGCTCGGCATCGGCCTGAGCGCTTACGTCGAGGTGACCAACGGGATCTCGGAGGCCGAGTTCGGCGGCGTCGAGATCACAGCCACCGGCGAGGCGATCGTCCGCACCGGCTCGTTCTCCCAGGGCCAGGGCCACGAGACGACGTTCGCGCAGATCGCGTCGGATCGGCTCGGGATCCCGGTCGAGAAGATCACCGTGAGTAAGGGAGACACCGACATCGTCCCCCGCGGCACCGGCACCTACGGCTCGAAGTCCACCCAGATCGGTGGGGTGGCCGCCGGCCAGGCGTCCGAGGAGGTGGTCGAGATCGGCAAGCGCCTCGCGGCCGCCGAGCTCGAGGCGGCGCCCGAGGACATGGTGCTCGACGTCGATCAGGGCCGATTCCACGTGACCGGCTCACCCGCGCCGGCGCTCAGCTGGGGCGACCTGGCCACGAAGCTCGACTCCGAGGGCCGGCTCGGCGAACTGAGTGCCGAGGTCGACTTCCAGGCCTCACAGCCGACGTTCCCGTTCGGCGCGCACGTCGCGGTGGTCGAGGTCGACACCGAGACCGGCTCGGTCGTGCTGCGGCGAATGGTCGCGGTCGACGACGCCGGCCGGATCATCAACCCGATGGTCGCCGAGGGGCAGGTCCACGGCGGAGTCGCCGCCGGCATCGCGCAGGCGCTGTACGAGGAGCTGACCTTCGACACCGAGGGCAACCCGCAGAACGCCAACCTGGTCACGTACGGGATTCCGGCCGCCACCGAGCTGCCGGCGATCGAGGTCGTCGGGATGGAGACCCCGACGCCGATCAACCCACTCGGGGTGAAAGGGATCGGCGAGTCGGGCACGATCGGCGCGACGCCCGCGGTCCACAACGCCGTGATCGACGCGCTGTCGCCGTACGGCGTGCGCCACATCGATATGCCGGTCAACGGCGAGACGGTGTGGCGAGCGATCCGGGACGCCGGTAACGGCGCGTAGGGTCCGTTCTTCTACGGACCCTAAGCCCCATCTGATCCTGTCGGTTAGGCCTCGGTGAAGACCGCCCCGGCGCGGCCGGGCGGTCTGCGAGCATCCCGAGCCAACCCGGCCCGCGGCTACGGGCCGTAAGGGCGTCGTCGCGTGAAACAGTTCTCCGATCCGCACCTCGCGGCGTTGCTGACGATGGTCATCGCCGTCGCCGCGAGCGTCTGGGGCGCGCGCCGGCATCCGGGCCCGTGGATGCGGTGGTTCTCGATCGGCCTCGCGGCGCTGATCTTCGCCGGTTGGATCGGCGAGTACGTCGCCGACGTGATCCTCGGAACGTGGTCGGTGCAGTACACGCTCCCGCTCCAGCTCACCGACGTGGTCTCGGCCGTGTCGATCGCGGCGCTGCTGACGCGCCGGCAGCTGCTCGTCGAACTTGTTTACTTCTGGTCCTACACCGCCACGCTGCAGGCCGTGCTCACGCCGGACCTGGCGCAGAACTTCCCGAGCGTCTTCTACTTCACGTACTTCATGTACCACGTCGGCGCGATCGTGGCGGCGAGCTTCCTGGTGTTCGGATGCCGCTTGTACCCGCGCCGCGGCGCGGTCTGGCGAGTGTTCTGGATCACGATCGCGTGGACGGCGATCGCCGGTACCGCCGACGTCATCACCGGCGGCAACTACATGTACCTGTCCTACAAGCCCGCGCACAATTCGCTGCTGAGCCTGATGGGCCCGTGGCCGTGGTACATCGCCGGCGGGGTCGCGCTCGGGCTCGCGCTGCTGCTGCTCGTCGACGGATTGACGAGGGCGTTCGGGGGAGTGCCTGACCCAAGGAGCGTCCCCGAGCCTGCACTTCGGTAGCGTTCGGCGCCGCCATGCGCGCGATCGTGTTCGAGCGGAACGGAGGACCGGAGGTTCTCGAACTCAAGGACCTGCCACAGCCCACCCCGGGCGACGGCGAGGTACTCGTCAACGTCGACGCGATCGGTGTCAACTACCGCGACGTGTACGAGCGCAACGGCAGCGGATACGGCTCGGTGCCGCCGGCGATCATCGGCGTGGAGGGCTCGGGCATGATCGCCGGTACCGGCGAGCGCGTCGCCTGGGCGCACGTCGACGGGAGCTACGCGGAGCAGATCGCCGCGCCGCGCGACAAGCTGGTTCCCGTCCCCGACGACGTTTCGCCCGAGGTCGCGGCTGCGGCGATCCTCCAGGGGATGACCGCCCATTACCTCGCAGCCGACTCGTATCCGGTCGCCGAGGGCGACTGGGTGCTCGTCCACGCGGCGGCGGGGGGCGTGGGACTCCTCCTGACCCAGCTCGCGAAGTTGCGCGGCGGTCGCGTGATCGCGACCACCTCGACCGAGGCCAAAGCGAAACTCGCCCAAGACGCCGGCGCCGATGAGGTGATCGGCTACGACGGGTTCGCCGAGCGCGCCCTCGAGATCACGGGCGGCGAGGGCGTCAAGGCCGTGTACGACGGAGTCGGCAAGACCACGTTCCTGGACGGTCTGAAGGCGCTGGCGCCGACCGGGCGGATGATCCTGTACGGCGCCGCCAGCGGCCAGCCCGATCCGCTGGCCCTATCCGTGCTCGCGCCGGCCGGCTCGCTGTACGTGCAGCGACCGACGCTCGGGACGTACACACGCACCCCCGAGTTGCTGCGCGGCCGCGCCGCCGAGCTATTCGAGCTGATCGAGTCCGGGGCGCTCGACGTCCGGATCGGCGCCCGCTATCCGCTTGATCAGGCGCGTCAGGCGCACGAGGACCTCGAGGGACGCAGGACGACCGGCAAGCTGCTGCTGATTCCTTGAGGCGCCGGTGAAGGAGCTGCAGGGAAGCGCAAGCGCCGAGATCGAACTGGCGGCGGAGGACTGCTTCGCGCTGGTCGCCGCGATCGATCGCTACCCGGGCTGGTTCGAGGTGATCCGTGTGGTCGAGGTGCTCAAACGCAAACGCAACGGGTTCCCGACGCTGGTGCGGGTCGAGCTGCACATTCCCCAGAGCCCGTTCGGCACCGACTTCGAGTTCGTGATGGCGATCGAGGCCGACCGTCCCGGGGCCGTTCAGTTCACGAAGCTGCCGGCCGGCCCGTCCGACCAGGATCGGCTCGAAATCAGCTGGCGCATGCGCGAGAACGGCGCCACCGAGATCGAGTTCGAGTTCGATGCCGCGGTGTCGTTCGTGCCCGGCTACTTGCCGGTCGGAAGCGCCGGCGACGCGATCGCCGAGGCGATCCTCGGCGCGGCCACCACCGCGTTCACCGATGGCAAGCGATAGGAATCTGGCCCGGCTGGCCGAGGCGGCGTTCGAGCGCCGGGGCGACTACGAGTCGCTCCTGTTCGAGGATCGCTGGCACCGGTCGGCTGAGTTGTTCCAGCGCTCGGCGCGGATCGCCGGCGGGTTCGCGGCGGTCGGCGTCGCCCCGGGCGAGCGCGTCGTGGTCAGCATGGCCAACCGGCCCGAGGTGAGCGTCGTCTACCAGGCGCTGTGGCGCGCCGGCGCGGTGGTCACGCCCGCGACCTTCCTGCTCCCCGCCGAGGACCTCCGCCACGTGATCGCCGACTCGGGCGCGTGCGGCGTGATCACCACCTCGGAGTTTGTCGACAAGGTCCGGGAAGCGGTCGCGGGGCTGCCCGGCGTGCGGTTCGTCGTGTCCACCGACGGCTTGAGCGACGGCGAGGGCGACGGCGAGGACCTGATCGAGCTGAGTGCGCTCGAGCAGAGCGATCCGCTGCCGATCGTCGCGCGCGACGACGACGACCTTGCTGCTCTGCTGTACACGGGCGGTACGACGGGGCGGGCCAAGGGCGTGATGCTGTCGCACGCCAACCTGTACTTCTCCGGCCAGGCCGTGCAGCGCGCCAGCCACGTCGCCGGCATCGCCCGATCGCTGATGACGCTGCCGCTGTCGCATTCCTACGGGATACTCGTGACGATCTCGGCGATGCACTCGCCCGAGCGGCCGGTCACCGTGCTGCTGCGCTGGTTCGATCCGGCGGCGTTCCTGGAGCTGGTCGAGCGCCAGCGCGTGGAGACGAGCGCGGTGGTGCCGTCGATGATCCATCTGTTGCTGGCGCAGCCGCTCGAACGCCACGATCTCTCATCGCTCGCGTATCTGGGCTGCGGGGCCGCTCCCCTCGCCCCCAAGGCGGCCGAGGAGATCGAGCGCCGGATCCCGTCGGTGACGGTCCGCCAGGGCTACGGACTGACCGAGACCGCGGCGCTGATCTCGACCAATCCAGCCGGGCACGAGAAGCCCGGCTCGGTCGGGCTGCCGATCCCGGGGGCCGAGGTGCGGATCGTCGACGACCAGGACCTCGCGCTCCCCGTCGGCGAGGCCGGGGAGATCTGCTGCCGCTCGCCCGCGGTGATGCGCGGCTACTGGGGCGCGCCGGAGGCGACCGCCGAGGCCGTCCGCGACGGTTGGCTCCACACCGGGGACATCGGCTACCTCGACGACGACGGTTACCTGTTCATCGTCGACCGCAAGAAGGACCTGATCATCCGCGGCGGGTTCAACGTGTATCCGCGGGACGTCGAGGACGCGCTGCTCGAGCACCCGGGCGTCGCCGCGGCGGGGGTGGTCGGGCGCCCCGACGAGCGCCACGGCGAGGAGGTGGTCGCATTTGTGTCGCTGAACGCGCCCGGCGACGGTGTATCCCCGGATGAGCTCGTGGCCTGGGCGCGGGAGCGGATCGGCGGCTACAAGTACCCGCGGGAGGTACACATCATCGACTCGGTCCCGCTCACGCCTGTCGGAAAGCTCGACCGCAAGGCACTGCGCGGCCGTCTGCTATAGACCGTGGCGATGGCGGATCTGCCGACACGATCGCTCGGAGACGACGGCCCCGAGGTCTCGGTCATCGGCCTCGGGTGCAACAACTTCGGCCGGCGCGTGGACCTCGAGGGAACGCGCGCGGTCGTCGATGCCGCGCTCGAGGCCGGCATCACGTTCTTCGACACAGCGGATATCTACGGCAGCCCGCACGGCCGCAGCGAGGAGTTCCTCGGCGAGGTCCTCCAGGGACGGCGCGACCAGGTCGTACTCGCGACCAAGTTCGGGATGAACATGGACGACGGCCGCGGTCCGCGCGGCTCCCGCGACTACATCCTGCACGCGTTCGAGGCGTCGCTACGCCGGCTACGAACCGACGTGATCGACTACTACTGGTACCACGAGCCCGACGGCGTCACCCCGATCGCCGAGACGCTCGAGACGCTGAACGGGCTCGTGCAGGCCGGCACGGTGCGCTGGATCGGAGCCTCGAACTTCAGCGCCGCGCAGATCGAGGAGGCCGACGCGGTGGCGCGCGAGCGCGGGTTCGCCCGGTTCACGTCGATCCAGAACCAGTACAGCCTGATCGTCCGCGACCCCGAGCGCGAGGTGCTGCCGACGTGCGAGCGGCTCGGCCTCGGGTTCGTCCCGTTCTTCCCGCTCGCGTCGGGGCTGCTGACCGGCAAGTACCGGCGCGGCGAACCGGCGCCGGCCGGGACGCGGCTAGCCGACCGCGCGCAGGTCGCCACCGGTGAGCAGTTCGACGTCGTCGAAGCGCTGGCGCGGTTCGCCGCCGAGCGTGGCGTGACGATGATCGACGTCGCTATCGGCGCACTGCTGGCGCGGCGCCCGGTGTCGACGGTGATCGCCGGCGCGACCAAGCCCGAGCAGGTGCAGGCGAACGTCGGCGCCGCGCGGTGGGCGCCCAGCGACAGCGACCTGAGCGAGTTGGAGGAGCTACTGAACCGATGAGCGCGTACGACATCCACCTTGACGACAAGTACGGCAGCCTCGCGCTGATCGACCTGCCCGCCGAGATCGCGGCCCACGAGCCGTGGTTCAACCAGACGCTGACCACGGTCAACGATGCGGTCGTCCGGTTCGGCCTGATCGAGGGTGACTTCCACTGGCACCACCACGACGACACCGACGAGTTCTTCCTCGTGCTCGAGGGGCAGTTGCTGATCGACATCGAGGGCCGCGACACGGTCGTGCTCGATCCTCATCAGGGGTACACGGTGCCCAAGCAGGTCGAGCACCGCACCCGCGCCCCCGTCCGGACGGCGATCCTGATGGTCGAAGCGGCCGGGGTCCAGCCGACCGGAGACTGAAGTCCTTTCGATGGCGCGGCTTCTGGGGTCAGATTCGGGCGCGACCCCGGGTCTGCGCCAGCGGTTCGAGGCAGGCGAGATGGTGCTGGCCCCGGGCTGCTACGACGCCCTGGGTGCTCGGCTGATCGAGGAGGCCGGATTCTCGGCCGCGTACATGACCGGGTTCGGCAGCGCCGCCGCGCGGCTTGGCCGCCCCGACGTCGGCCTGATGACGCTTACGGAGATGGTCGACAACGCGCACCGGATCGCGGAGGCGGTTGACATCCCGGTGATCGCCGACGCCGACACCGGCTACGGTAACCCGATCAACGTGATCCGGACCGTGCGTGAATACGAGGCCGCCGGGGTCAGCGCGATTCACCTCGAGGATCAGGTGATGCCGAAGAGGTGCGGGCACATGGAGGGCAAGGTGGTCGTCCCCGCCGGCGAGATGGCGGCGAAAATCGCCGCGGCCGTCGCCGCGCGGCGCTCGCCCGACTTCCTGATCATCGCCCGCACCGACGCGCGCGCCGTCGAGGGCCTCGAACAGGCGCTCTCGCGTGCCCGGGCGTATCGCGAGGCCGGAGCGGACGTGTTGTTCGTCGAGGCGCCGCAGTCCGAGGCCGAGATCGAGGCCGTCGCGCGCGCGTTCCCCGACGTACCACTGCTGTTCAACTACGCCGAGGGCGGCAAGACGCCGGCGGTGAGCCACGCGTTCCTGCGTGACCTCGGGTTCAAGCTGGTGATCTTCCCGTTGACGGTTCTGCTCGCGGCGACCGGAGCGATTCGCTCGGCGCTGGCGCGGGTCAAGGCCGACGGCACGCCGCTCGAACTGGTGCCGTCGCTGGTTGGGTTCGGCGAGTTCCTCGAGTTCATCGGCCTGCCCGAGATCCGCGAGCTCGAGTCGCGGTTCGCGGAGGGATGATTCGCTCGTGAGGGCGTTCCGGGTGCCGCTCGAGTCGGATCTAACGCCAGACGAGGCGGTTGCGTGGCTGCGCGGGGAGGAGCGGCCGTTCGCGCTGGTCGGCGAGTGGCTCGGCGGCCTCACGGTGCTCGGGTCCCGTCCGGCGCGCGTGGCGAGTTCGCGCGACGACCCGTTTGCGTTGATCGAGGACCAGCCGCGCGTCGACGGCGGGGACGCGGTTGTCGGCGGCGGATGGGTCGGGTGGCTTGGCTATGGACTCGGCGGGATCGTCGAGCAGCTGCCCCCGAGCCCGCCGGCGCCGGTCCCGTGCCCGGCGTTCTCACTCGCGTTCTACGACCACGTGGTCCTATATGACGGATCGCGTTGGTGGTTTGAGGGACTGCGGTCCGCCGAGCGGTCTTCGTTCTTGGATGAGCGCTTGCGCGTCTGGAGGGATCGCCTTATGCGTGCGCCGAGGCGAGCCGAGGAGTCGCCGGGGCGCGCGCTGACGCCGTTCGTCCTTGCCGCCAACGGCGGCGCCGGGCATGTCGATGCCGTGGCCGACTGCCGCCGACGGATCGAGGCCGGCGAGCTGTACCAGGCGAATCTGTGCGTCCGCCTGGAGGCGCAGTACGACGGCGACCCGCTCGACCTGTTCGCGCGCGCCCTGCCGCGAGCCGAGCCGCGGTTCGGGGCGCTCGTCGGCGGGGTCGTGAGCCTGTCGCCCGAGCGGTTCCTCCGACGATCCGGGCGCGACGTGTGGACCGAGCCGATCAAGGGCACCCGCCCGCGGACGGGCACCGAAGCGGACCTGGCCGCGCGCGAGGCACTGCTCGCCTCGACCAAGGACGCGGCCGAGCACGTGATGATCGTCGACCTGATGCGCAACGACCTGGGCCGGGTCTGCGCGTACGGATCGGTGCAGGCGCACGCGCCCCGGATCGAGGGGCACGCCGGCGTCTGGCACCTGGTCTCGACCGTGAGCGGCCGGCTCCGCGACGGGGTGCGCGACGGCGAACTGCTCCGGGCGACGTTCCCACCAGGCTCCGTGACCGGGGCGCCGAAGGTTCAGGCGATGAAGGTGATCGCCACGCTCGAGGCAACCCGGCGCGAGGTGTACACAGGGGCGATCGGGATCGCAAGCCCGATCGCGGGACTCGATACGAGCGTCGTGATCCGTACGTTCGAGACCGCTGGAGATGCGATCTGGATCGGCGCCGGCGGCGCGATCGTCGCCGACTCCGACCCAGAGCAGGAGCTGTCGGAGGCGCTCACGAAGGCGGCCGGGCCGGTCGCGGCGATCGGCGGATCGCTGGCCGGGCCCCGCGATCGGCCCGCGCACCCGCCGGAGCTGTGCGTCCATCCGCGGCGCGCTGTTGAGCGCGCGCTGGTCCACGGCGACCGGCCCGACCCGGTGATGGGCGTATTCGACACGATGCTCGTCGAGCACGGGCGGCCCGTCTCGCTCGAGCTGCACCTGCAGCGCCTCGCCGAGTCCCTGAACGAGGTGTACGGCGCCACGCTCCCTCCCACTCTCGCCGCCGGAGTGCACATGGCTGCGGCCGAGGCGACGAGCCCCGACGGCCGGGCGCGGCTGCGGATCGACGTCGACGCCGACGGCGGAGTGCGGATCACCCTGTCGCCCACCGGACCGCCTCTGCTGGAGACGGCGGTGCTCGAGCCGTACGCCCTGCCCGGAGGACTCGGCGCCCACAAGTGGCGCGACCGCCGGCTTCTGGACGCCCTCAGCGCGCTCCGCCCCGGCACGGTGCCGCTGCTGGTCGACACCGACGGCGTGGTGCTCGAGGCCGCCACCGCGAACGTCTGGATCGCCGAGGGCGACGATCTGATCACGCCGCCGGCCGACGGCCGCATCTTGCCGGGGACGGTGCGCACGGCGCTGCTGGCGAGCGAACCCGGCGCCCGCGAGGAGCCAATCGAGTTGGAGCGCCTCGCGAGCGCCGAGTCGGTGTTCCTGACCTCCTCGATCACCGTCCGCCGGCCGGCGCGCCTGCGCCGGCAGGTGCTCGTGCCGGTCCCCGTAGCGGCGCTTCTCTGAGCAGCAGCACGACGATCAGCGCGATCGCGGTGATCGGCGCGGCCGCGACGAACACCGCCTGAACTCCGTGGATCACGTCGGTGCGGGCGCCGGGGCTCAGGTGCCGGAGGCTCGCGGCGGCCGTGGTGCCGACGCCGCTGCGGGCGGCGAAGATCGCCCCGAGCACGGCCGCTCCAACCGCTCCGCCGAGGCCGCGGAAGAACGACGTGGTCGCCATCGCGACGCCGAGGTCGCTGCGCGGGACGCTGTTCTGGACGGCCGCGATCAGCACCTGCCCGACCATCCCGAACCCGAGCCCGAACAGCACCAGCCCGATTGCGATCGTCGTCCGGCTCGGGTGCGGGACCAGCACAGCGAGCAGCACCAGCGCCACCGTCATCGCCGCCAGGCCGGCGACCGGATAGCGCTTGTAGCGCCCGGTCCTCGACATCGCGATGCCCGCGAGGTTCGTCGACGCGGTGATCCCGAGCATCATCGGCACGAGCAGCAGCCCGGCCTCGACCGGCGTCGCGTGCGTCGTGGCCTGGAGGTACAGCGGGACGAACACCGTGATCGAAAACAGCGCGGCGGTGGTCAGGAACAGCGCGGCGCTCGAGACCGCCACCGGACGCGTGCGCAGAAGATGCAGGGGCACGATCGGGTCGGCGACGCGCCGCTCACGAGCCACAAGCGCGACGGCCAGCGCGGCGCCGCCCGCGATCAGCGCGATGATCGTCGCCGACGTCCACCCGAACCGGTCGCCGCCCCAGATGCAGGCGAGCATCAGCGCGATCGTCGAGCCCGCGAGCAGACCCGCCCCGGCGATGTCAAGGTGCTTTGCGGGTTGGTGTGTCGGCTCGGGAGCGGGGAGCTTGAACTGCAGCCCGGCGAACGCCGCGACACCGAGCGGAAGGTTGACGTAGAAGACCCAGCGCCAACTCGCGTGCTCGACGAGCACGCCGCCGATCAGCGGTCCGACCACGGTCGCGAGCGCGAACGCGATCGCGATGTACCCCTGATAGCGGCCGCGTTCCCGGGGTGAGACGAGATCGCCGACGGCGGCCATCGCCAGCGTCATCAGACCGCCGGCGGCCGCGCCCTGCACGGCGCGCGAGACGATCAACCAGGTCATGTCCTGCGCTACCCCGCAGACCGCGGACGCGGTCAGGAACATCGCCAGCGAGACCTGGAGCATCCGCTTGCGTCCGAGACGGTCGCCTAGCTTGCCCCACAGCGGCGTGCTCGCGGCGGCCGTGACCACGTAGGCCGCGACCACCCAGGACACGTCGGTGAGCCGCCCCAGATCGTGGGCGATCGTCGGCAGGGCGGTGGCGAGGATCGTCTGGTCGAGTACCGCCGGCAGCATCGCCAGCACGATCGCGGCGAACGCGATCCGGACGTTTGATGTGGGGGTGGTGAATTCGTTCATGTCCAAAGCTTAGATATCTAATTCTTAGATGTCAAGGCGTTTGTGCTATGCTGGGTCGCGTGAGCTCACGCCCAGCGACGCCCCCGATCGGACTGCAACTGACCCGCGCCTCGCGCGCGGTCACGCAGGCGTTCGAGCGGGCGATGGCGCAGGCCGGCGGCTCGGTGTCGACCTGGCAGGTTCTGCTGCTGGTGCGGTCGGCCAATTGGGACACCCAGTCGGAGATGGCCGAGCAGCTGGGCATCACCGGGGCGACCCTGACCCACCACCTGAACGCGCTCGAACGCAAGGGGCTCGTGCGGCGCTGGCGCGAGGACAACAACCGTCGCGTGCAGCGCGCCGAGCTGACCGACGACGGGGTCGAGCTGTTCAACCGCCTGCGAGCGGTCGCCCAGCGCCACGACCGGCTGCTGCGCTCGCAGCTCAGCGACGACGAGATCGAGCAGCTGGGGGCGCTACTCGGTCGTCTGGCGGCAGGGGTTCAGGCCGAAGCCCGCTGATCCGTACTCTTAGGCGATGCCCAACACCGTCGTCGTACTCGGGGCGCGCAACCTCGGTGGCGCCATCATCGATCACTTCATCGAGCTCGGATGGAACGCCGCGGGCGTCGCCCGCAGCGAGGAGACGCTGGCGCAGGTGCGTGAGCGCGGAGCGCTGGGGTTGGCGGCCGACGCGTCCGACCTCGAGGAGCTCGGCACGGCGCTCGCGGATGTTCGCGCGCACTTCGGCTCGGTCGACGCCGTGGTCAACGCGGTCACCGCGTTCCGCCCGCCCGCCGGTGGACCGTTCGGCGGCGGCGAGGTCGCGCAGGCGGATCTCGACGCGTTCCGCGGCTGGACCGTGGCGGTCGCCGAGCAGGCGTTCGTGTTCCTCTCCACCGGCATCGCCGCGCTCGAGCAGAACGAGCAAGGCGGCGCGCTCGTGCAGATCACGGGCGGGTCGTCACAGCGCGCCTATCCCGGCCGAGGACTGTGGGCCGCGGGCGCGTTCGCGACCCGGGCGCTCGTCCAGGCCGCCGCGCAGGAGATGCGCGCGACGGGGATCCACGTGGCGCTGCTGGCCGTCAATGCCACGATCGCGTCGCCGAAGACCGCGGCGTTCACGCAGGGGACCCCGGAAGGAGCGCTGGCCGAGATGGGCGAGGTCGCCAACGCGGTCGCTTACCTGGTGCAGCAGGGCGTTCGCGCCTACACGCACGAGCTCCAGGTCACCCCCGCCGGCGAGCGCTGGATCCCCTAACGGGGATCCGGCGGACGCGTCAGGCCGGCTGGCGGACGCGGGTTCGCGTGCCGACGGCGATCACGACCGCGAGCAGTGAGGCCAGGCACGAGATCACGAACGGAGCGCCGACGCCACCCGGTCCGATCACCGCGCCGCCGATCGCCGACCCGGCGGCGAGCCCGCCGATCAGCGCCGCCGACACCCACGTGAACGCCTCGGTCTCGCTGCCCGGCGTTACCGCGCGGCCGACCAGCGCGTACTGGCACGAGAACACCGGGGCGATCGCGAGACCGGCAAGCACGCTGCAGACGATGCCGGCGGGGATCGTCCGCGCCGCGATCAGCGGCGCCGTGGACACGAGGAGTACCACCAGCAGCAACTGGTAGCGCGTGAAGAGCGGCGAGCGCCAGACGCGCCCGCCGTACCAGACGCCGCCGGCCATGCTCCCGACGCTCCAGAGCGCGAGCAGCAGACCCGAGGCCGGCCGTGACCCCGCGTGCAGCGCAAGCGACGGGAGCCCGACCTCGATCGCCCCGAGCGCGGTTCCCATCAGCGCCACCGGGCCGAGCAGCGCGCGCAACTCGGGGCTCGAGAGTGCGGGCACGCGTTCATATTCCGAGCCCTTTGACGTCGACGACAAGCGCACCAAGGGCGAGCGGAGGAACAGTGAGGTCCCGACGATGCACACGACGCCGAGCATCGCCACGGCGGCTTCCGGCGAGGTGACGGCGATCACCAACGCCACGACCAGCGGACCCGAGATCCAAACCGTCTCCTGGAGGATCGAATCGAGCGCGTAGGCGGTGTCGAGCACCTCCTGGTCGTCGAACACCTCGCGCAGCAGTGCCCTGACCACGGGCGCGATCGGCGGGAGCAGCGCGCCGCACAGCGACGACAGCGCGACGAGCACGACGACGCCGGCGCCGGCTCGCGCGGCGATGACGAGCAGCACGTATACGCACGCCTGGCTGCACGCGAACGGAAGCAGCACCCGGGCGCGCCCGAAGCGGTCGACCAGCCGACCGAGCAGCGGCGCGCACGTGGCGGTGGCGAGCGCGAAGCCTCCGACCGCGACGCCGGCGGCAGCGTACGAGTGCGTCGCGGCGCGCACGAGCAGCAGGATCGCCAGCGAGGACATGCCCTGCGGTAGTCGGGCTACGAGCGCGCTCGCGAACAGGCGCGCCGCGCCGGGCGCCGACAGCACCGCGCGGTACTTCGAGACCATCGTCCGAGCCTACAAGGCCGTTTGCGTTTGCAGGTCGTGGCGCTCGCGCGATTACGATTGGTCGCGATGACTCGCGAGGTGATCAGCGATCTGGCCATGCTCGAACGGCTCGTGCCCCCGTCCGGGAAGGACGTCGTCGACGTCGGCTGCGGCCCCGGTGCGCTCGTCCGCGCGCTGAGCGAGCGCGGCGCGCGCGTGACCGGCGTCGAGATCTCGGAGTCGCAGATGGCGGAGGCGATCGAACGTGACGACGGACGCGGTACGCGCTTTCTCGTGGGCCGCGCGGAGCGCCTCCCGCTCGAGGACGCGTCGGTCGACATCGTGGTGTTCATGCGCTCGTTCCACCACGTACCGCAGGCGGATCTCGGCGCCGCGCTGGCCGAGGCACGCCGGGTGATCCGGCCGAGCGGAGCGGTGTACGTGGCCGAGCCGCTCGCGCAGGGCGAGTTCTTCGAGCTCACGCGGATGGTCGACGACGAGACCGAGGTGCGGGCCGAGGCCCAGGCCGCGCTCGCCGGGGCGTCGGACGCCGGCCTTGACCGGGAGACCACCGTCGACTACGACGCGCCTCTGACGGTCGCCGGCGTGCCGGGTCTGCGCGCACGAGTGGTCGGCGCCGATCCGGCACGGGCGTCCCGGTTTGACGCGCTGTCCGCGGAGCTCGCCGAGAGCCTCGAGCGGCTCGGAGAACCCGGCGAGCGCCCCGGCGAACGGCGGTTTCTGCACCCGATGCGCGCGGACGTGCTCCGGCCGGCGCTCAGCTGAAGACCCGCTACGCCTCCTCTGGGAACCGGCGGCCGCCGACCTCGAGCTCGCGCACCTTCAGCGAGCCGATCTCGATCTCTTCCGCCTTGAGCTTGCGAATGACTGCTTCGGCGATCACCAGCCGCCCGATCGCGATTGCCCCGACGGCGGACACCGCTATCGCGAGCGGCCCCATCGCCGTGGGCCCGAACAGGCGCGCTCCGACGGCGTGCGCGCCGGTGACATGCGCTCCGGTGACTTCGGCAGCGACGGCCTTGCCGCGCCGTTTCGTGATGCTGCGGCCCATGCGGAACCTCCTCCGGTTGTTGGGTGCCCGTGGTCTACAGGGCGCGGGGGGCGCGGGTCAAGGCGCGCCGACTTCCCAGAGTCGGTCGCCGCGCCACCCGCCGGTGATCACCGTGTCGGGATCGACACCCCTCACGTCGGCCAGGTGCGACGCGAGCGTCTGGAGGCGGACCGTCAGCGGGATCTGGAGGAGCACCGGGTGGAGCCCGTCGGGCTCGACCACGGTCGTGACGTGGAGCCCCTCGGATCCGGCGGCCTCGGCCAGGAGTTCGAGCATCCCGAACCGGTCCTCGGACGGCTGGATCGCGATCATCGCGTCCCCCGGGCCCAGGGGCACGGCGGTGCCGTGGAGCAGGTACTCGGCCTCGTAGCCCTCGGCGGGCAACCGCGCGCCCTCGCGCAGCTTGAGCGCCCCCTCACGCGCCGTCACCGCACCGGGACCGACGCCGGCGAGCACGAGCAGGCGCTCGGGGGCGGCGTCGAGCACCGGCGTCGCCTGCGCCGCGGCGCGCACGCGGTCCAGAACCTCGGATAGCTGGCGCTCGTCGAACCCCGGCTCCCCCACGGCTAGGCTGAGGCGCGCGAGCACCAGCAGCGCCGCGAGGTAGCTCACGGTGTAAGTCTCGGCGCGCTCGTGCGCGACGGTCTCGACGGCCTCGGGCCACCCACGCCCTTGGGCGGTGATCGAGACCACTTGCGCGCCGGACCCGATCGCGTGCGCCCGCGCCCGCTGCGCGAACGCCGTCTCGGTGGTGTGGGAGATGACCACGACCGCGTCGTCCTTCGTGAGCCTGGGTGGGTCAAAGCAGAACGTCGCCGAGGATCGCCAGCGCGCGTCTCGGCTGTCCGAGTCGAACATCAGCGCGCCGAGTTCGGCCGCGTGCTGACTCGTGCCGGTGCCCACCAACCAGATCCGCGCCGAGCGCCCGATCCGCTCAGCCGCATCGTCGATCGGCGTCGACAGGACCGGCTCGAGCAGGTCTCCCTGCGCCGCGATCGTCTCCGAAAGTGCCGTCATCTCACGGAGCGTACCCCCAGCGCGGTCAGGCCGCGCGGCGGAGAAGTGGGTGCCGGCCGCGACGAGGATCAGGCCCCGCGATGTGCTCCGCCCGCAGTCGCAGCAGCTGCACGAGGCCGCGCGTCTCGACGAAGGGATTGGCGATGATCCGCCTGTCGTCGAGCGACATCGCGGCCTCCACCTCGCCGTCGAGCAGCGCGAGCAGGACCGTCCCCTCGAGCGCGGGCTGATCGTCGAGGGCGGCCAGCCGCCGGACCACCGCGGCCTCGTCGTTTTCGGCGAGCCGGAGCGCCACCGTCGGCGCCTGCGAATCAGAAGACCATCTGCGAATCGGTGTTGCAGCCATTTCAGCTCCTCCTGTTCGTTGTCCACGATGATGGACCGCGAACAGCCGGCGCACATCGGGCAAACGGAGCGAGGTGACTGCGATCACCCCTTACTCCGACGGCACCGACGCCTTAGCGCCCCGGTGTGAAAGGCTGTGGCCGTGGCCGAGGGCCTTGACATCGCCGGCATTCGCGCGCGCTTCTCCGCGCTCGGGCGCCGGGTCGACGGCGTTCCGGTCGTGTACCTGGACGGGCCGGGCGGCTCGCAGACGCCCGACTCGGTCGCGCGCGCGGTCGCCGACTACCTTGTGACCGCCAACGCGAACGTCGGCGGTCCGTTCGTGACCTCCGTCGCCACGGACGAGTTGCTCCTGGACTCCCACCTCGCCGCGGCCGACTTCCTCGGCTGCGCCGAAGAGGAGGTCGTGTTCGGCGCGAACACGACCACGATCAACTTCCTGCTCGCGCACGCGCTGGCGCGGACGCTCGAGCCGGGCGACGAGATCATCGTCACCGAGATCGATCACGATGCCAACGTCTCGCCCTGGCTGCTGATCGCCGGCGATCGCGACCTCACCGTCCACACGGCGCCGCTCGATCCCGAGGACGGCACGCTCGACGTCGATGTGCTCGAGTCGCTGATCACGACGCGCACGCGCGTGGTCGCGTTCACGCTCGCGTCGAACGCGCTCGGCTCGATCCCGGACGCGGCGCGACTGGCGAGCGCCGCGCACAACGCCGGCGCACTCGTGTGGGTCGACGGCGTCCACCTGGCTCCCCACCGGCGCGTCGATCGCGCGGGCCTCGACGCCGACGTGCTGCTCACTTCGGCCTACAAGTACTTCGGACCGCACCTCGGGGTCGCCGCCGTCCGCGCCGAGCTGGCGCGCTCGCTGCCGGCGGACCGGGTCCGGCCCGCGCTCGAGGTGCCGGCGGGCCACCGGTTCGAGACCGGCACGCTCTGCCACGAGGCGCTCGCCGGCTTCATCGCCGCGATCGAGTACCTCGAGTCACTGGGCGCGGACGGCGGCGATCGGTCCGCCCGGCTCGACCTGGCGTACTCGCGGATCGAGGCGTACGAGCGCGATCTCACCCGCCGAACGTTGGAGCGCCTGAGCGAGATTCCGGGCCTGACGCTGTACGGCATCGGCGACCCCGCGCGCGCACATGAGCGCACGCCCACGTTCTGCTTCAACCTCGACGGATGGACCCCCGAGGCGCTGAGCACGGCGCTCGGCGCGCGCGGGCTGTTCACCTACCCGGGCAACTACTACGCGCTCGGCGTGATGACGGCACTCGGCCTCGAGGAGTCCGGCGGCGCGGTCCGCGCCGGCTACCTCCACTACACGACTGCGGAGGAAGCGGACCGGCTGTGTGACGCGGTGGCGTCGCTCGCCTGAGCCTGTCGGGCGGGCGGGGTCACTTCTTACGTTCGTGCCCGGCGCATGCGTCCCCGAGGCCGCCGGCGTGCGACCAGGAACCATCGGGGCAGTGCACCACCGACCCGCCAAGGGCGATGTCGCGCTTCCAGTTCCCAACGCACGGATGCCCGTTGCACTCCTCGTTGCCCGCGCATCCCGCGAGCGCGCACGCCACCACGAGCGCCGCGATCAACTTCGGTGTCCGCACGCATGTATCGTGGCACCCGTCAGGCCGCCTGGAGAAGCACGTCGGACGGGGACAATGCGGCGGCTGCGAACTCGGGCAGCAGCGGTCCGAGGATGTCGGCGACCCGGCGGCTGTAGAAGAAGTGCCCGCCGGTGGGATCCACGCGCGCCTCGCAACCCGGGATCGCCGCAGCGAGGGCGAGCGTGTGCGTGAGCGGCACGAGACGGTCGCCGCGCCCGTGCCATAGCGTCACGGGCATCCCGATGTCCGCGGGATCGAAGCCCCAGGGCCCCCGGCACACGAGATAGTCGTCGATCATCGCGCGTGCGCAGGTATGGCGCTGGAGGCCGAGCGCGCGTAGGCCGACGTGGGCGAGCGCGGGGCCGGCGCGCGCCGAGCCGAACGGCACCAGCGGGACCCGGTATCGGAAGCTAGGGCTCGAGCCTGGGCCGTCCGCCGGACCCAGCGGGCTCACGGCCGCGAGCCCGGCCAGCCTGTCGGGTAGCGCCCAGGCGCACGCCAGCGCGTACGGCGCGCCGGCCGACACGCCGACGACCGAGAACCGGTCGTATCCGAGGACGGACATCAACTCTCCGAGGTCGCGGGCGTGATCGACGACCGCTCGGCCCGGGTCGGGATCCGAACCGGCGAAGCCGGGACGGTTGACGACGAGGTAGCGGACCCCAAGGCGCTCGATCACCGCGTCGAGCCCGGGTGTATGCCACCGCGGCGAGCCGATCGCCCCGTGACAGTAGACGACCGGAAAGCCATCTTCGGACCCGGTGGCGATATACGTCACCGTGCGCCCGTCCCGCAGGCGGACGACACCAGCACTCCCGATCGTTGCGGTCGGCATCTGGCTCAATGTCCCTGGAAATCACCCTAGGCCAGGCGCGCGATGGAGTTGTGATGAACCTGTTTCCCCTCACAATCGCTCGAGCAGCCGGCGGACGGCCGCGACGAACTCCGCCGGCCGCTCCATCTGCGGCACGTGCGCGGCGCGCGGAATCGTGACCACAAGCACGTCCGGGCGGGTGGCGCGGATCTGACGGAGCGTCGAGATCGGGATGACCCGGTCGCGCCATCCCCAGATCACACCGAGTGGCGCCTGGAGGCGGTCGAGGTCGGGCCGCAGGTCGGCACCGAGCACGGCCGACAGCGCCGCGCCGATTCGCGTCGAGCCGCGCGAGGACTCGAGCATCATGCGCGCGTCGTCGGCCGCCAATCGCTGGGGCTCGGCGACCGCTCCCCACAGCAGCACCCGGCGCACGGCGGGCACCCGCGCCACCGGGGCGCCGACGACGCGCCTGACCGCGACCGCCCGGTCGCCGAGCGCGCCCGCCACGGCGCGCAGCGCGCGCGGCGAGGGGGCGAAGCCCGCCGGCGCGGACAGCACGAGGCGGCGGACGAGATCCGGGCGCATGAGCGCGAGCCGGAACGCAACCGCGCCCCCCAACGAGTTGCCGAGCAGGTCGAACGGCCCACCGGCTCGCTCTGCGAGCGGGCCGGCGAGCGCCTCGGCGGCGGTGTCGAGGTCGAACCCGCTCGCCGCCGGGGCGGACTCGCCGAACCCCGGGAGATCGGGGGCGATCACGTGTCGATCCTCGGCCAGCGGCGGGGTCACGCGCCGCCACACGGCGCGACTGGCGCCGACGCCGTGCAGGAGCACGAGCGGCGGGCCCTGCCCCGTCTCGTCGATCGCGATCATCGTGTGAGGCCCGCTGGAGGTGAAACACCCTTCACCGGTAAGTAACAAGATGCCACCTCAGCTCGACACACAATGTCAAGCGTGAACGGTAATGCCGCCGCGCGCATCGCCGACGGGGACCGGCTCGTGGTGTGCGACATCGCCCTGTTCTACGCGGAGCGCAGCGGCGGAATACGCACATATCTGAACGAGAAGGCACGATTCGCGCGGACGACCGGCGCGTTCGAGCATCACCTCGTCATACCGGGTAAGCGGATGCTTCACGCCGGCGGTCGCCACGAACTGCCCTCGCTGCAACTCGCCGCCTCGAACGGGTACCGCCTCCCGCTCGGCGTCCGAGCAGTACGGGAGACGCTGCGCGCGGTCAGGCCGGATGTGGTGATCCTGCACGACCCGTTCTGGCGCCCGCTCAGCGTCACGCGCGCGGCACACCGACTGGGAGCCGCGGTCGTCGCGGTTCACCACGCCTCGCCGGCGCTGCACGCCGCCGGCATCCCGGGTCCCGACGCGCTCTACAAGCCGGCGCTCCGGCGCATCTACCAGCATGCCTACGAGCACGTCGATGCGGTGATGTCGATCGTCGATACCGCGCACGACTCGGGCCGGTCGGCAGCGATCAAGCTTCAGTTCGGACTGCATCCAGCGTTCCGGCCCGGCCCCGCGGTGCCGGGAGACCATCTGCTGTTCGTCGGGCGGGTGTCGCTCGAGAAGCGGATCGGGGACATCCTCGATGCCATGGCGATGGGGATCGGCGACAGGCAGCGTCCGCTCTGGATCGTGGGCAACGGACCGGCCCGACCGGTGCTCGAAGCTCGGGCCCGCCGGCTGGGGATCTCCGACCTGGTCGAGATGCGGCCATTCGTAGCCGACCGCCGTGCCCTGGCCCGCCTGTACCGGGAGGCGGCGTGCGTCGTCGCGCCGGGCCCGCACGAGACGTTCGGGCTGGCGGTGCTCGAGGCGGCCGCGAGCGGCGGCCGTGTCGTTGCGTGCTCGTGCACGCCGGCCGCCGCGTTGGCTGCGCCGCTGGTGGGGACGTTCACGCCGAAGGACCCGGTGGATCTCGCGCGCGCCGTCGAGCGTGCGCTGGCCACGCCGGTAGATCCGGTGGCCGCGGCCGCGCTCGGGACGTCGATGAGCTGGGAGCGCGTGTTCGAGACCGAACTGGTCGATCTGAAGCTGCTTTGCCGGTAGCGAGCACGATCGACCCGCGTCGGCTGGCGAGGGTGAGGCACGAGGCCCATCGGGTGCTCGCGGGGAACTGGCGGCACGGGAGCCTCGCCGACGGCACCCCGTACGGCTACACGTGTCCCGCGCCCCCGCGCTACCGCCATCAGTGGTACTGGGATTCGTGTTTCCACGCGATCGTGTGGCGTCACTTCCAGCCCGAGCGGGCGCGTGAAGAGCTGCGCACGCTGATGCGCGGCGGTCGGCTCGACGGCTTCATTCCCCACACGATCTTCTGGCACGACCGCGCCGGCTGGCGCCGGGCGCCGTTCTACGCCACCCACTCGGTGCGCGGCAACCGCGGCACCGCGCACATCCAGACCCCGCTGCTCGCGCTCGCCTGGGAGCTCGTGGCGGCCCGCTCGCCGGACGATCCCGGGTTCCGCGGCGAGGCGCTCGACGCCCTGCGGCTGCACTACGACTGGCTCGGGCGCCACCGCGATCCCGACGGCGACGGGCTGATCTCGATCATCCACCCCGACGAATCCGGGCTCGACGACTCGCCCAAGTACGACCCGGTGTTCGGGTGGATGAGCCACTACCTGCCGGGGTACTTCTGGCTGGTCGAGCGCTCGCGACGACTCCGGTACGACTCGCGGGCAATCATCGCGCGCTACGACGAGCACATCGAGGACGTGCTGGTCAACGTGTTCTACGCGCTGTCGCTGCGATCCCTGGCCCGGCTGACCGGCGATGAGACCTACCATCTGCGCGCGCTGCGCACCGAGCGCGCGCTCGTCGAGCTGTGCTGGGACGAGGGGCGCGGTCTGTTCTGGGACCTGGCCGGGGCCGAGCAGACGCCGTTGCGCGTGTCGACCTGGTCCTCGCTCGCGCCGCTCGCACTGCCCTCGCTCCCCGAGCCGATCGCGCGGCGCCTGATCGAGGAGCACCTGCTCCACGCGCACCGCTACCGGGCGCCGTACGGGATCCCGTCGGTGTCGATGGAAGAGCCGAGCTTCCGGGCCGGCTGGCATCTGTTCCGCTGCTGGCGCGGCCCGTCTTGGATCAACACCGTGTGGCTGCTCGTGCCGGCGCTCCGGAGGTTTGGATTTGAGTCGGACGCGGATCGAATCGTCGCGTCCTGTGTCGAGCTCGTCGAGCGCCACGGGTTCCGCGAGTACTACAACCCTTTGAACGGAGAGGGGTTGGCGGCCCGCCGCTTCGGCTGGTCGACGCTGCTCGTCGACCTGCTCGGCGGCGACGGGGGCGGGGCTGGCGTACCCGCCGACGGTCCGTTCGTGGGCAGCGTTCGCGACGAGCTGCGCGCGATGGGCGCCGAGGCCGCCGGCGAGGCCGCGCGCAATCTCAACCGCCGGGCCGCGGCTGCGGCCGCCGCCGCGCGACGGCTGCGGCCGGGGTGACGTTCAATCGGACGTCGCGGCTGGCTCCACGACGGCCGGGTGATTCGCGCCCACGATCTTCCCGGGGTTCAGGTGCTGCCCCGGATCGGTCCCCGCGAACAGCGCCTCGAGCATTGCCACGCCGGGAGCGGAGATGTCCTGCTCGAGCCACTGCGCGTGCTCGGTGCCGACCGCATGGTGATGCGAGAGCGTCGCGCCGTTGTCGACGAACGCCTGCTGAATCGCGGACTTGACCACCTCGTACTCGGCTTCCATCGCTGCCGGGGACGTCGCCTTGAACGCGAACGTGAAGTAAAGGCACGCGCCGGCGTGGTAGCTGTGCGACAGGTGGCACATGAGGTAGCCCTGGACGCCTGCGCTGGCGAAGGCGCCGTTCGCGGCCGTGGTCACCGCTTCGTAGAGCGGCTTCAGATTGCTCCACGTGGTCGCAGTCTCGGACACGTCCCCGGCGGCTCCTCGATCGAGCAGGAAGTCCCGGATGTACGGGATGTCGAACTTCTTCTGGTCGTAAAGCGCCCCCGGACCAGAGCCGATGCACAGGCCGCGGTGGCGCTTGACCAGCTTGCCGACGGCACGTCGCTGCGCCGCCACGTGCTGCTCGGTGCCCTCGTAGCCGATGAACGACAGGCACATCTCGTTCAGATCCCACCCGAGCTTTCGGCTGAGGAATAGCCGAAGCGCGCGGGATTGCAGCTTGTCCGTGAACGTCGGCATGACCCGCATCGCGAACGAGAACTGGGTCTCGTTCGCATCTGAGACCCGCGTCACCGATACCGAGTACTCGCCGGCCGCCAGCTCCCGCATCGCCGCCAGCGCGACCGAGAACGTCGGGAACAGGTAGCCGAGGATCACGCGCTTGTCGGGGATCCGCCGGACGTGGACGGTCGCCTCGGTGATGATGCCCAGGCGCCCCTCGCTTCCGAGCACCATCTCGCGGATGCTCGGGCCCGTCGACATCGCCGGAATCGGCCGGGTCACGAGCGTTCCCGACGGTGTGACCACGCGCAGCCCCTTGGTCATGTCCGCGATATCCCCGTACCGGTCGGACTGCATCCCGGACGAGCGCGTCGCGATCCAGCCGCCGAGCGTCGACTGCATGAACGAGTCCGGAAAATGGCCGAACGTGTACCCGCGCGCCGCGAGCTGCTCCTCGAGATCGGGACCGAACACGCCGGCCTGAACGCGCGCCAGCCGCGAGTCGGCGTCGATCTCGAGCACCTTGTTCAGGCGCCCGAGGTCCACCGAGATCACGGGGCGGGTCTCCGTCGCCGGCGCCTCGAGCGAGCCGGAGATCGACGACCCGCCACCAAACGGGATCACGACGGCGTCGAATCGCATGGCCGCCTCGAGGATCGCGGCGACCTCGTCCTCGGCGCCGGGGCGCACAACCACGTCGGGCACCCGCGGCAGCTCGCCGCTCCGTTGCCAGACGAGGTCTCGCAGCGACTTCCCGCGAGCGTGGACGAGCCGGTCGAGCCGGTCGAGCGAGACGAACTCCGGGGACACCGCCTGCTCGAGCGCCTCCCACAGGTCGCCGGGGAGCGCCGGATCGGGGATCTCGAGCTGATCGAACCGCAGTGGTGGCGCCCCCTTGCTCCGGACGTCGACTTCGATCGCCTCGAGGATGAACGGCGCCAGAGCGGGCTTGTCCTCGTGCGTGAACTCGACCCCCTCGGTCCCCCATCCCCACCACTTCATCGCAGCCATAAGCTCACCTTCGCTTGCCTGATTTGGGCGCCGGATCGGGGTCCAGCGCGCCATCGCAGCGTAGTAGTTCTGTGCGTTCCCGTGCGATCCCCACCAATCGATACATCATGCGCGAGCCGATCTGGTAGGCCTCGCATATGACTATTCAGACCGGGTCGCGCCCGGACTCCGTGTCCGCCGACGAGCTCGACGCGATGAACGTGTGGTGGCGCGCCGCCAACTACCTGTCGGTCGGGCAGATTTACCTGCTCGCGAACCCGCTGCTCCGCGAGCCGCTCCGCCCCGAGCACATCAAGCCGCGCCTGCTCGGCCACTGGGGGACGACCCCTGGCCTCAATTTCCTGTACGTGCACATGAACCGGGCGATCCGGGCGCGTGGGCTGAACGCGATCTACGTCACCGGGCCCGGTCATGGCGGACCTGGGCTCGTCGCGAGCGCGTACCTCGACGGGACCTATACCGAGGTCTACCCGCACATCGGTCGCAATGAGGAGGGCCTGCGGCGGCTGTTTCGCCAGTTCTCGTTCCCGGGCGGGATTCCGAGCCACGTGGCCCCCGAGACGCCGGGCTCGATCCACGAGGGCGGCGAGCTCGGGTACTCGCTGCTGCACGCGTACGGCGCGGTGCTCGATAACCCGGACCTGCTCGCGCTGTGCGTGGTCGGCGACGGCGAGGCAGAGACGGGCCCGCTCGCGGCGAGCTGGCACTCGAACAAGTTCCTGAACCCGGCGCGCGACGGAGCCGTGCTGCCGGTGCTGCACCTGAACGGCTACAAGATCGCCAACCCGACGGTGCTCGCGCGGATCCCCGGCGACGAGTTGCGGGCGCTGCTCGAGGGCTACGGCTACGCGCCTCGGTTCGTCGAGGGCTCGGATCCCGACGAGATGCACGGCCTGATGGCCGCGGCGTTCGACGACGTCCTGGACGAGATCGCCCGGATTCAGAGTCGCGCCCGCGACGATCACGACCTGACGCGGCCGCACTGGCCGATGATCGTGATGAAGACGCCGAAGGGATGGACCGGCCCGAAGGAGGTCGACGGGCTCCCGGTCGAAGGCACGTGGCGCGCACATCAGGTGCCGCTCGCCGAGGTCCGCACCAATCCGCAGCACCTCGCGATGCTCGAGGAGTGGATGCGCTCGTACCGGCCCGAGGAGCTGTTCGACGAGACCGGCGCGGTGTTGCCCGAGATCACGGCGCTCGCGCCCGAGGGCGAGGCGCGAATGAGCGCGAACCCTCACACCAACGGCGGGCTGATGGTGAAGGATCTGGAGCTGCCCGATTTCCGGGACTACGCCGTAGCGGTGCCCGCGCCGGCGGCCACGACCAGCGAGGCGACTCGCGTGCTCGGCGGCTGGCTGCGTGACGTGATGCGCGCGAACCCCGATCGCTTCCGGCTGATGGGCCCGGATGAGACCGCGTCCAACCGGCTCTCAGCGGTGTTCGAGGCGACCGACCGGGTGTGGGAGGCGGAGTTCCTCCCGACCGACGACCACCTGTCGCGCGACGGACGGGTCATGGAGGTTCTGTCCGAGCACCTGTGCCAGGGGTGGCTCGAGGGCTACGTGCTGACCGGCCGCCACGGCCTGTTCAACTGCTACGAGGCGTTCATTCACATCATCGACTCGATGTTCAACCAGCACGCGAAGTGGCTGAAGGTGACCCGGCACATCCCGTGGCGCCGGCCGTTGCCGTCGCTGAACTATCTCCTGTCTTCGCATGTGTGGCGCCAGGACAACAACGGGTTCTCCCACCAGGATCCCGGCTTCATCGATCACGTCGTGAACAAGAAGGCGGAGATCATCCGCGTGTACCTGCCACCCGACGCCAACTGCCTGCTGTCGGTCGCCGATCACTGCCTGCGCAGCCGCCACTACGTCAACGTGATCGTCGCGGGGAAGCAGCCCGCGCTCAACTATCTGACGATGGAACAGGCGGTCGCGCACTGCACGCGTGGCATCGGCATCTGGGAATGGGCGTCGAACGACCAGGGTCAGGAGCCCGACGTGGTGATGGGCTGCGCCGGCGATATTCCGACGCTCGAGACGGTGGCGGCGGTGTCGATCCTGCGAAAGCGGGTGCCGGAACTACGCATACGCGTGGTGAATGTCGTGGACCTGATGCGGCTCGAGCCCGAGACCGAGCATCCCCACGGGCTGTCCGACCATGAGTTCGACGCGCTGTTCACGGCGTCGCGGCCGGTGATCTTCGCCTACCACGGCTACCCCACGCTGATCCACCGCCTTACCTATAACCGGAACAACCATGCGAGCTTCCACGTGCGCGGATACATCGAAGAGGGCACGACCACCACCCCGTTCGACATGGTCATGCTCAACAACCTCGACCGGTTCCACCTCGTGATGGACGTGATCGACCGCGTGCCCGGGCTCGCCGAGCGGTGCGCCCACCTGCGCCAGGACATGTCCGACGCACGGTTGGAGGCGCGCGCGTACACGCGAGAGGTCGGCGACGATATCCCCAAGGTGCGCGACTGGGTGTGGCCGCCGTCGGCCGGGAGCGTCTCGGTCTCCGACAGCGGTGCCTCGGACACCTCGGCGGACCAGTAGACCACGCAGTTGCGGGTGCTCGTCGTCAACGCCGGCTCGAGCAGCCTCAAGCTGTCGGTCATCGGATCCGGGGACGAGACGCTGGCTTCTGCGGAGCTTTCCGCGCCTCGGTCGGTGGTCGACGACGATGAGTTGCGAGCCGCTCTCGGGCACGGCGGTCTCGGCGAGGCCGACGCGGTCGGGCACCGGATCGTGCACGGAGGCTCGCGGTTTTTGGACGCGGTCGTGGTCGACGATGCGGTGCGGCGGGCGCTCGGCGATCTGGCGGACCTGGCGCCGCTGCATCAGCCGAAGTCGCTGGCCGCGCTCGACGCGGTGTCGCGGGCGCTCCCGGGGGTGCCGGCGGTCGCGTGCTTCGACACGGCGTTCCACGCCACGTTGCCGGAAGCGGCGTTCACGTACGCGCTGCCCGCGGATTGGAGTTCGCGATGGGGAGTTCGGCGGTACGGGTTCCACGGGCTGTCGCACGCGTGGATCGCGCGGCGGGTGCCTTCTTTGTTGGGGGCGTCTGGTGCTTCGTCGGGGTTGCGGATCGTCAGTTGCCACCTGGGGGCCGGCGCGTCGTTGTGCGCGATCGCCGGCGGGCGCTCGGTCGACACGACGATGGGGTTCACGCCGCTCGAGGGGTTGGTGATGGCCACGCGTTCGGGCAGCGTCGACCCGGGCCTCGTGCTGTGGCTGCTCTCGCGTGGAGACCTGTCTGAGGACGAGCTCGGCCACGCGCTCGAGCACGAGTCGGGTCTGCTCGGGCTGTCGGGAACCGCCGACATGCGCGAGGTCCTGGCGAGGGCCGGCGGCGGGGACGCCGCAGCACGGTTGGCGCTCGACGTCTACGTCCACCGGCTCCGCGCGCTGATCGCGTCGATGGCGGCCGCGCTCGGCGGCCTCGACGTGCTCGCGTTCACCGGCGGCGTCGGCGAGCACAACGCAGAAATCCGGGCGGCCGCGGCCTCCGGGCTTTCGTTTCTCGGCGTTGGGGTCGATCCGGCTCGCAATGACGGCGCGTCCGGGGACGTCGAGATCTCGGCCGCGGCTGCGGACGTCCGGACGGTCGTGATCGGAGCCCGCGAGGATCTCGAGATCGCCGGCCAGGTCCGGTCGCTGCTGCGGACCTAGGGTTTTCTGTTGCGAAAGCGCGGGGCGCGCCGGATTTGAGCCGGCGCGCCCGTTGCGTTCGTGGAGGGTTAGTTGACAGCGATGCCGGCGGACGCGGCACCCGACGGGAGCGCTGTCGGCGAGCCGGCCAGCTCGGTGAGGTTTCCACCGTCGACCGCGAACGCTCCGACCGCGTGGGCCGCGCTCTCGTCGAGGAACAGCCAGTGCCCGTCAGGGCTCAGACGAGCGTCGACGGCACCAACGCCGCCCGTGGCTCTGATCGAGGTGCTCCCGAGCAGTGCCAGCGACCCACCACGACTGATCGCGTAGCGGGAGATCGTCCCCGACGCCGTGTTGACCGTGAACAGGAACCGACCATCGTGGCTGATCTCGACCCAGCACGGCGCGGTCTGCAGATCCCCGAACGGCGAGGACCCGATTGGCGTCAGCGCCCCGTCCGGACCGTCGTTGAACGCCGAGACGGTCCCGGTCCCGGCTCCGACGTTGTGGGCGTTCGACACGAACAGCTGGTCTGGCTCGGTCGGGCGGAACTCGCTCCCAAACGGTCCGAGGCCCTGGGCCGGGAACGGCGAGCCGGGGGCCGCGACCGCGCGCCCCCAGTGGTCGATCGTGAAGCTGTCGACCTGCGAGGTGCCCACTCGCGTCCCGACGAGCCTCGTGCCGTCGCCGTTGAACAGCACGTCTCCCGGCTGCGCGTCTGACGGCAGCGCGATCGTCGCGCCCGGGATCGGTCGCAGCACGCCACGGTCGCTCAGCCGGAATCCGCTGTAGTTGGTGTCGGCGGCGCCGGCGTTGGCGACATAGACGAGGTCATCATGCACGGCGATGCTCACCGGCATCACGCCGCCGGACGGCACGACTCCGTTCGGCACCAGCCGCAGCGCTCCATCCCGCTCGATGTGAAGCACCGAGATCTCGTTGCTGCCGGTATCCGCGGCGATTACGAAACGACCGTCGGACGAGAGTTGAACGGCGCCCTGCGAGGCGAGACCCGATCCGGTTCCCTGACCGGCCGCGGTGAACGGGGATCCGGGTTCCGCCGTGAGGGACCCATCGGCATGACGGTCGAACGCAGCGATCGTGTTCACGCCGGTGGTGTTGTCGTCGACGTACACATGACCAACCACTTTCGAGGTTTGGGACGGCGCAGCCGACGCGGCCGCGGGGACGACGGCTAACGCCACGCATCCGAGCAGCAGTCGGCCCAGCCACTTCTGTGTCAGAAGTCGCATAGTTACTTCTCCTTATTTGTGCTTGGGGGCTTGGGCAGGCCCCACCGACCGTTCGGGGAGAATCCAGTGAGACACTGTCGGCTCTTCTCCCATTGAACGGCGAGCCGCTCACGAGTAGAGCACTTCATCCGCGGGGAATCTCTTAACAATGCACTCCAGGGCGTCACTCGTAAGACTCTCGCAAGCGGCTGTTAAGAACCTCGCGGGGCGCACGTCCTCGTGACGTGGTTCACTCGGGTCGATGATCGGACGGTTCTTCTACGCGCTGGCGGTCTTCGTGGCGAGCATGACCGCGGGAGTTGCGTGCGCGGCCGGTCCGGTCCGGGTTCGCGCGACGACGTCCGGCGTCCGGCCGCTCGTCCAGCGCCTCTCGCTCCAGCAGCTGGCGGGGCAGCGAATCATCTACGCCTACGCGGGGCTGCGGCCACCGCAGTCTTTGCTGGCCGCGATCCGCGCCGGCGAGGCGGGCGGCGTGATCTTCTTCACGCCGAACATCTCGAGCGTTGGCCAGCTCCGCGGCGTGATATCCGAGCTGCAGCAGGCGAGCCTGGCCAGCCCCCTTCACGACCGGCTGCTGATGCTCACCGATCAGGAAGGCGGCGAGGTCCGGCGCCTTCCCGGGGCCCCGATCCTGTCGGAGAAGCAGATCGGCGAAAGCCCCGGGGGCGTTTCTGGGGCCGCTAGCGCCGGGGTCGGCGCCGGTCGGAACCTACGAGGCGCGGGCCTCAACGTCAACCTCGCCCCCGTGCTCGACGTCTTCCGGCAGTCCGGAAACTTCATCGACGAGTTCCAGCGGTCCTACTCGAGCAACCCGAACACGGTGGCCGCACTCGGCGCCGCGTTCATCTCGGCCCAGCAGCACCTGGGAGTCGCGGCGACCGCCAAGCACTTCCCCGGGCTCGGCGCGGCTTCACGCAGTCAGAACACCGATCTGCGGCCGGTCACGCTTCGGCAGTCGCTGTCGACGCTGCGCGCGGTCGACGAGGCGCCTTACGTCAAGGCGATCGCGGCGGGCGTGAAGCTCGTGATGACCTCCTGGGCGGTGTATCCGGCGCTCGACCCGAGCCGGCCGGCGGGTCTGTCGCCGAAGGTGATCCAGGAGGAGCTCCGGGGCCGTATGCGGTTTGCGGGCGTGACGATCACCGACGGAATCGAGGCCGGCGCGCTCCAGGCGTTCGGCGGCGTCGGCCGGCGCGCCTCGCTCGCGGCGGCGGCCGGAGCCGACCTGATCCTGTGCGCCGCGACGAACCCCGACGACAACACGCCGGCGATCGGGACCACCGCCCGGACCGCGATCGCGACGGCGCTCGCCCACGGCACGCTCAGCCGGTCCGCCGCGGACCAGTCGGCTAGCCGGATCATCGGGCTGCGCGCGAACCCCTGACGGGATGCGCGGCCGGATTGGGAGGCCGACGAGGTTCGGACGCTCTGGATCAGGGAACTATCGTGCCAGGCGGTGGCGACTGGGGGCGCCGAGGACCAAGGAGTGAGCATGAGCATGTTTTCGCTGCGCCGACCCAGCCCAGCGCTGGCGATATCGGCGATCGCGCTATTCGTCGCGCTCGGTGGCACCAGCTACGCCGCGGGCGAACTGGGTCGCGCGCCGGCCGCGAACCCCGCGAAGGCCAAGCCCAGGCGCAAGTCCACCAGCGAGAACGCCCAGGACACGGCGCTGATCAAGAAGCTCGCGCCCACGCTCTCGGTCAAGTACGCGAAGACGGCCGGTAGCGCCGTCACCGCAAGCAGCGCCGACACCGCAACGAACGCGGTGAATGCGACGAACGCGCTCAACGCGGTGAACGCGACGAACGCAAGTCAGGCCACGAGCGCGACGACGGCGACGACCGCGATGACGGCCGCGAGCGCGATGACGGCCGCGAGCGCGACTTCCGCGACGGACGCCACGAATGCGACCAACGCGACCAACGCCACGAACGTCGACGGGCACACGTTCACCCAGATCAACGCCACCGGCACGCCGACGGCGACCGTGCTCAGCAACTTCGGCGGCCTGACCCTGCAGTGCACTGCGCCGGCGGGCTCCACAAGCGGCACGGTCACGCTGTCAGTCATCAACGCGTCGTCGAGCAACGGCACCTTCTCCGCCGACGTGGCCGCGAGTTCGGCGGAGACCCTCCAGCACGGGACCGTCCCCGCCGCGAGCGGCGGCGCCCCTACCACCTCGACCTTCTCGTTCCCGACCAGCAGCGCTGCGCAGGTGAACTTCTCCTACGAGCTTCCGTCCGGCGGGACGACGCGAATCGTCACGGGAACGTTCGGCATCACCCTGACGGCGAGCGGGGGCGGCGCCGCCTGCAACGCGTTCGGCAATGCACAGGCGTCTTAGCTGATCAGTACGCGCCGGCGGGAAGCTGGGCGGATGAGCGGTTGAGAGTCGCCTGTAACGGGAGGCTGGCCGAGCTGTCGCCCACGGACACCGTGTAGTCACCCGGCGTGACGACCCACCGGCCGGCGGTTGTGTCCCAGTGGGCAAACGAGGTCTCGGGTAGCGTGATCGACACGGTCTTGCTCTGGCCGGGTTCGAGCCACACCTTCTGGTACCCCTTCAGCTGGAGGGGCGGCTCGCCGGTCGAGGCGGGCATGCCAACGTATGCCTGTGCGACATCGGCCCCGTAGCGTGACCCTGTGTTCTCGAGATTGAAGCGGGCCACGGCTCCGCTTGATGTCGGCGTCACTGTCAGGTCCGAGAAGTGAAACGTCGTGTAGGAGAGCCCGAAGCCAAACGGGAACAGCGGCGTGACTCCCTCAGCCTGGTACCAGCGGTAGCCGACGAGTAGCCCCTCGCTGTAGGTCGAGTGCGGCCCGACGCTGTCGCCCGGCTCGGTGATCCCCGGCCATTGCGCGGCGGTGCTGATCGGTTGGGCGGTCTCGGACGCCGGGAACGTCTCGGGCAGGTGGGCGGAGGGGTCGACGTCGCCGAACAGCAGCGCAGCGAGCGCGTTGCCGTCCTCCTGGCCCGGATACCACGCTTCGAACAGCCCCTTGATCTGGCCGAGCCACGGCATCAGCACCGGGCCGCCGGTGTCGAGCACGACGACCGTGTTGGGGTTCGCCGCCGCCACCGCCGAGATAAGCGCGTTCTGGTCCGAGGTCTGCGGGACGCACCCGACCAGGGTGCACGTCCCTCCGGTGAGCGTGAGACTCGAGCGGTCGGTCCCCTCGCTCTCGGAGTCGCCCACCACGACCACGGCGACATTCGCGGCCTTGGCGGCCGCGACAGCATCCGCGGTGGCGGTCCCGTCGGCGTAGAGCACCGTGTCGCCGTTTGCCGCGGCCCGCTGAGTGACCCCCTGCAGCGGACTCACCACCGGCACGACGCCGAACTCCGGGATGTGCCCGCTGCCCTCGCCGTTGTACTCGTTCTCCGCGCCGGTCTGCCCGGCGGCCGGACCGATCAGCGCGATTTTCTGACCCGAACCCGTCAGGGGCAGGATCCCGTCCTGGTTCTTCAACAGGACCGTTCCCTCCTCAGAGATCGTCCGGGCCAGGGCGACGTGCTCCGGCGTGGACACCGGCGCGGCATACGCCTCCGGCTGGGCGGCCGGCGGGTGGTCGAACACGCCAACGGTGAACATCGCGCGCAGGATCCGCAGCACCATGTCGTTCAGCGCGCTCATCGGCACCTGCCCGTCCTGCACCGCGGTCTCGAGCGCCGGCCCGAAGTAGGTGCCCGGCGTGACGTTCATCTCGATGTCGAGTCCGTTCAGCGCCGAGGCGACCGTCGAATGGGTCGCGCCCCAGTCCGAGACGACCATGCCGGTGAACCCGAACTGGCCGTCGAGCATCCCCTTGAGCGTCTGCGGGTTCTCGCAGGCGTACACGCTGTTGATCCGGTTGTATGAGCACATCACCCCCATCGCGCCGCCCTGATGGATCGCGACGTCGTACTGCGGCGCGTACATCTCCTCGAGCGTCCGCTGATCGACGTCCGCGGAGTCGGTCATCCGGTCGGTCTCCTGGCTGTTGGCGATGTAGTGCTTGAGCGTCACGATCACGTGTTGTGACTGGATGCCCTTCACCTCGGCCGCCCCCGTCTGGCCGGACAGGAACGGATCCTCGCTCGCGTACTCCCAGTTGCGCCCGTCCATCGGCACCCGATCGGTCTCGATCCCCGGCGCGAGCTGCACGTCGATCCCCTTCTCGGAGGCCTCCTGCCCGAGCGCGGCACCGAACTCGTATTGAAGCCCCGGATCCCAGCTCGCCGACTGTGCGATCGGCGCCGGAAACGCCGTCGTGCCGGTCTGCGCGTCACCGACGCCCTGGCCCGCGTCGTTGAACACGAGGTCAGGGATGCACAAGCTCGGGTTTCCGGGAATGTAACCCGCCGCGCCGTAGTGATAGTCGAGCGGGTACTGCTGGTAGGTCATCGCGATCTTGTCCGACAGGCTCATCGCGCCGAGCAGCATCTCGGCGCGCGCATTCGGCGACAGCGTCGGGTTCATCCACGGACACGACGCCGCGCCGGCCGTTCCCGCACCCGCGGCGAGCACAGCGAAGAGGGCCACGGCCGCGGCCGCCGCACACCGTCGAAAGCGCATGGGACTTCCTCCCTGGTCGCCAGGACGCGCGGTCGCTGGACTGGGGTCACCTGGATTCTGGTGTTCTACCGAAACCTCAGCGCCGTCGCGTCAGTTGTGACGAACGCGCGCCTTTGTGATATCCCGTTTGCCTGATGATCACGCGGCTTTGGCGCGGATGGACGCCTCCCGAGAATGCCGATGCTTACGAGCGCTTCTTGCTGTCGGAGCTGTTTCCATCCATGCGCGAAATCCCGGGGTTCCGCAACGCGGATGTCCTTCGCCGCGACGACGGCGGCGAGGTGGCGTTCGTCACGCTGACGCGGTTCGACGGCCTGGACGCGATCCGCGGGTTCGCGGGAGAGGACTACGAGACAGCGGTGATCGAGCCGACAGCCCGGGCGCTGCTGTCGCGCTACGACGAGCGGGCCCAGCACTACAGCACGAGCTCATTCCCGTCCTGAACCTGGGCGTTGTCGTCGCAGATGCTCGGCCCCGTTGCGCGAGAGCGCGACGACGGCGTTGCCCCGAGGATCGCGACGACGGCTGATCAGGCCGAGTTCGTTGGCCTGCTCCCACACGGGCAAGCGCGGGCACGACGTCCGCCATGCCTCGACTGTCTCACCGTACGGACGCGGGTCGGGCCCGATCCACTCCAAGAGATCGAGGATCAGGCTGTCGACGTTGTCGTGCACGAGCGCCGGTGCCGGCACGAACGGTGTCCGTGCCTCGCTCCCGGAAGGCTACTCTTCGGCGCCTGCATGCCGGATGGACGCGCCAGCTTCCCGGAGATGAGGTGAGGTCGAAGATGAGACGGAGGACAGGACGGCCGTCCGGCACGGTGGTCGCGGCTGCACTTGCGGGCGCTGCGTGCCTGGCCGCTGCCTGCGGCGCCTCCGGGGCGGTACCGACGTTCGAGCCGGGCCCGACCATCGCGACGTCGACTCAGCCCACTGCTCCCCCACCGGCCTGCACGGCCAAGCGGCCGGTCGTCGTGCTCGATCCCGGACATTCCGGCGGCCCGAACTTCGACTCGACCGCCGAGGTCGACGGGCCCAAGCCGGTCACCGCGCTCGGCATCACGTTTCATCCGGTCGACATCGACGACTCGGGCATCATGTCGATCGACAATGGCGGTGCTCCCGGTGAGCGCGTCACGATGTGGCAGGCCGCGCTTCGGATCCAGAAGATCCTCCGCTCCGCCGGCTACATCGCAGACCTCACCAAGTCGAGCGCCGACGAGAACGTCGGGCTGCTCGAACGGGTTCGCGAGGCGATCGACGATCACGCGACGATCGCCGTCAGCCTGCACTACACCGGCGGGATTCCCTTCGGCGAGGCCAACGCCCATTTCGGCGTCACTCCGCAACAGGTCGGCCGCTACCGCACCAACCTGTCGAACGGCGACACCATCCGCTTCACCAACGCCCGCGTCGCAGCCGAGTCCCAGCGAGATGCCAAGTTCATCCAACGCGCCCGCGCCGCCGCCGGCGACGGCGTGGATGTGGCTCCGCTCGACGAGAGCTTCCCCAAGTCCCGCGGTCTACCGGCCTACGGCAACATCTCGATCGTCCAGGTCGTCGACCAGCGATTCCCGTGGATCTACAACGAGGACGGCGACGTCGGGTTCAATTTCCACGACTACACCACCGGGATCGCCAACGGGATCGAGCGGGCCGTGCCGATCGCACCGTGCCTCCGGCCGCACGCCTGATGCACAACCTCGATTGATTGTTGGGTGGACGGCCGCGGCTCCGCCGGCGTACAAGAGAAGGAGCCCGCCGAAGCCGGTGATCGCGATCACGAGGCGGAGGCCGGCGACGGCGGCAACGATAAACACCACGCCGCTTACCACCGTCCAGAACGTGTCGCGCCGGCTCGCCTCCGAGCGCCGCCCGGGTGCCACAGACTTAATCACGAGAAGCCCGAGCAGACCGGTGACGACTCGGCAGACGTCAACCGCGACGCTCCAAAGCGACTCCGAGACGCCGAGTCCCTTCTCGCCAAGAACCACACAAACCGCGGCCGCGAGCATGGCCAGCCCCGCGCCGATCAGCAAGACCACTAGCCGCAAGCTACGACGGTTACGCCTGATGTGAGTGACTTTGACTGCTTCGGACATCAACCCCTCCATCCCTCGTGCCATCCCGATCGCTCCCGCCGGTCGGAAGCGTCGCGAGGAGGATCCTCCAGAAGCCGTGGCGCGTCAGCGACCCATGGTGTCGAGATCGACACCCCGGCAGCGACTCCATCGACGCCGTCTTCGGCGGGCCGACCCGGCCCGTCCCGCGCCGGCAACGTCCTCTCTGACTCTGTAAAACGCAGCAGACGTCCCTACACGCCGCTCCCGCGACCAGATAAGCATGTCCACCATGCTTATCTGGCACTCAGCCCGGGCGCGGAGCCGGTTTGCTGCGTTTTACGTAGTGGCTGCGCCGGCGCGTTGCACGGCCGACGGATCGCCAAGCAGTGCTCGCTGGCCGCCGTCGACCCGTATGACCGTGCCGGTCACGTAGCCGTTGGCGGGCTCCGTCAGCCACATCACCGCGAGCGCGATGTCCTCCGGCTCGCCTACTCTGCGCGAGGGGTTCACGGCGACACCGGCTTCATCGAGGTGGTCTAGTTCCTCCGCGGACATCGGCGTCCGGACCCAGCCGGGCGCGATTGCGTTGACGGTGATTCCCTCGTGCGCCAGCTCGACCGCGAGCGCGCGGGTGAGGCCGTTGACGGCCGCCTTGGAGGTGTCGTAGTCGAGCGCACCCGCCTGCGACGCCTCGCCGTTGATGGATGAGATCAGGACGATGCGCCCGCCGCGTCCGGCCGAGCGCATCGCTGCGCCGCGCGCTGAGCGCAGTGCAGCGTCCCCGAACGTTGATCCTCATCGTCCGATCGAACTGCTCGAGCGGTAACTCGAGCGCGTCGCTGCCGCCCTGGTAGACGCCGTGCGAGCAGACCAGGGCGTCGACCCGTCCGAACCGTTCGAGCACGTCGTCGAACAGTGCGTCGACGTCTCGCGGCTCGCCGACGTCACACCGCCACGCGAGGATGCTGCCGGCGGACGGGGCGCCGGCAACAGTCGCCTCGAGATCGGCCGCGGTGCGAGCGCACGCGATCACCCGCGCGCCGGCGCCGGCGAGCGACAACGCTATCTGTCGGCCCATGCCGCGTCCGGCGCCGGTGACCACCGCCACCGTGCCCTCGCGCGAGGTCATCCGGCGGCCTCGATCGCCGATGCGGTAGTCGAGACGAGCCCACCCTCGGCGGCGACGCGGAGCGCGGTAGCTGCGATCGTCAGCGCCGGGTTGACCGCAGCCGAGGACGGGAACACGGATGCGTCGACGATCCAGAGGTTCTCGACGTCGTGGCAGCGGCACAGCGGGTCGACGACGCTGGTCGCGGGATCCTCGCCCATCCGCGCCGTCCCGCATTGGTGAGACGTAGCGGCGACGCCGAGCTGCTGGGTGAAGATGAAGGGGTAACCCGCGCGCCGAAGAGCGCGGCTGGTGAGCTTGACGAGCTCTCGGTGAGACTCGAGATTCGTCGGGCGGTGGGTCAGGTGGATCCGGCCGTCCCGGTCGACCTCGACACGGTTCTCGGGAAGGGGCAGGTCCTCGCTCTCGACGAAGAAGTCGACGCTGCGCCGGGTGATCCACTCGAGCAGGCCGAGCGGGACCCAGCGACGCGCGGACTTGATCGTCTCACCCTGGAGCTTGCCGAGACCCTGGACGTTCCCGAGCGCGAACGGCCTGCCGGGCCCGGCCAGGTACCAGTCGTTGATGCCAAGCGTCTTCTGGAACTGCATGTGGTGCTCGCGGCCCGGGCGGGCGCCCACGACGAACGAGCTGACGTGTGCCATGTAGTTGCGCCCGAGCTGGTCGGAGCTGTTGGCCAGGCCGGCGGGCGCCGCGTCGCTGCGCGAGCGCATCAGCAGCGCGGCGGTGTTGACCGCGCCCGCTGCCACCACGTACCGGTCGGCTTGGACGGTGAACGAGTGACCGTCGACTACTCCCTCGATGCCGGTGACGGTCCTCGCCGTTCCATCTGTCGTGATGCGTCGCACCTCGGCACGGGTGAGCAGCTTCACATTCCGCGATCGCAACGCTGGGCGCATGGCACACACGTCCGCATCGCCCTTGGCGTCGACCATGCAAGGGTAAGAGTCGCACGTGCGGCACAGGACGCAGCGACCACCGGTGCGCCAATCGACCGCCTGCGGCAGCGGGAACGGATGGAGCCCCTGTCGGGCGAAGCTGGCCGCGACCTTCGCGATCGGTCGCTCGTGGGGCAGCGGCGGGAACGGGTAGTGACTCGAGCGGGGTGGCTCGGTCGGGTCTCCGTCACCCCCATGAACCCAGTAGAGCTCCTCCGCCTTGCCGTACCACGGGTCCATCGTCGCGTAGTCGAGCGGCCACGCGGGCGACACGCCGTCGAGGAGTCGAACCTCGCCGAAGTCGGTCTCGCGAAAGCGCGGCATCGTCGCTCCGTAGAACTTGCTGGAGCCGCCGACGTAGTGGTAGGTGCCGGGAACGAATTCGTCGCCCGTGTCGGCGTCGATCCATCGGGCCGAGTTCTTGTAGCGACCGAGTTTGTGGACCGCGCGCGCCGACCAGTTCTCCCGCTCGCGGGGGAGGAAGTCACCTTGCTCGATGACGAGCACCTTCGCGCCACTGTCGCGCAACGCCCACGCGAGCGTCGCGCCACCGACGCCCGCGCCGACGATCGCGATGTCGCATTCGATCACGGCCCGGCCGTTGACGTCGACCACGCCGGGCGCCCCATTGGCGAACACGCCGTCAGACACGACGAGCCGCCCGTTCGCCTTCGTGGACCGCTTCGAGCATGGTCCGGCAGGCGATCGCGTCGCCAACCCGTTGCACTGGAATGCCCATCTGCTTGACCGCGAAATACAGGTCGTTCACCGGGCGATGCCAGCCGGCGAGGACGACGGTGTCGACGTCATCGATCGTGTGCTCGAGCCCTCGTTCGGTGAGGGCGACCGACGTGTCGGACACCGACGCGATCGAGGCGAATGGATGTGGTGTGATCGTCGATGCGAATATCCGGGGCACGAGCTTGTTCTGTGTGAAGGGACCGAGCTTCGCTCCAACATACGGCAATGGAGTGACCAGGTGTACATCGTGCCCGCGCTCGGACAACTCCAAGGCCAAGCTGATCGCCTTCCAGGGAGCGCTGGCGGCGCGTTGATCAGCTTCCACGATGCGTTCACGATCGCGCACGCCGGCACCGGCATCGAGTTGCACGGCACGACCGGCTCGCTGATCGGCCGCGACCTGCTGATGCCCGACCCCGTCGGCGAGGTCGTACTCCGACGCAAGGACGACCTCGAGGCGGTGAGCGTGCCGGAGCGGTGGCCACTGTATGAGAACGCGATCGCTCGCTTTGACGCTGCGGTCCGCGGCGGAGGCTCGCCGCTCGCGAGCGGCCGTGACGGGATCGCGTCACTCGCGTGCGCGTTGGCCGCGCGCGAGTCAGCGGGGCGGGGTGGCGCGGCGGTCAGGGTCGACCACGGCTCGCTCCCGTCGGTTACCGGCCGCGGGCCACGCGGCTGAGCGGCGCGACGACCACCAGAAGCATCGCGGGTATCGCGAGAGCCCAGCTCAGACCGGTGGTGTGCGCGACCAATCCGATGATCGCGGGACTGGATAGCTGGCCCACATAAGCCATCGTGCTGACGCGCGAGAGAGCCCAGGCGGGCGCAACCCCTGAGGTGTTGCCGGCAACCGTGAACGAAATCGGGACGATCGTCGCTACGCCGAGACCGAACACCGCGTATCCGGCGAGCGCGGCCGGGACGGAGCCGCCGGCCAAGGCGAGCACGATGCCGCCGCTCGCCACGAGCGAGGCCCAAAACAGTGTCTTGGCGCGCCCCCAGCGCGCAATCACGCCATCTCCCGCGAACCGGCCGATCGCCATCCCGACGCCGACCATCGCCGTTCCGAGCGGCGCGAGCCCGAACGACGCGTGCTCGGTCTGGTGCAGGAAGACGCCACTCCAGTTGTCGGCTGCGCCCTCGGCGAACAAGGAGCAGAACGCGACCACGCCGACCGCGATCAGGGTTGGATGTTCCCGTAACCGCGGCTTCCGCCCCGCTGTTGAGGAGTCGGTCGCAGCGTCGACGGCGACGTCGGCGCTTCGGCCGAGCAGATCGCGGGCGCCGAAGACGGCCACGAGTCCCAAAACGCAGGCCGCCACGGCGAAGTGGGCGACGGGCACGATGCCAAGGCCGGCCGCCGCTGCTCCGAACGCTGCGCCGACGAGCACGCCGACGCTGTAGACACCGTGAAGTCCGGACATGACCGGGCGCCCATACCGTCGTTCCACGGCGACGGCCTGTGTGTTCATGCAGATATCAAGCGTCCCCAGGGTGAAGCCGAACAGAACGAGAAACAGGGTCAGCGTGCTCAGGCGCCCGGCCAAGCCGAGGAGGACCGTGCATCCCCCGGTGGCCAGGATGGCCCAGCGCGCTGCGGTCGCGCTCGACCACCGGTGCACGAAGCGAGGTGTGACGCCCATCGCGAGCAGCTGTCCAACCGGGGCCCCGAGCAGCGCAATCCCAAGCTCAGCGTTACTCAGGTGCAGTTTGCTCTGGATGACCGGGATCCGCGACACCCAGGTCGCCAGCAGCGCGCCGAACACGAAGAAGACGGTCGCGGTACTTATGCGCGCCCGCTGGAGCGGCGTCAGCTCCCCAGCGACCACGTGTCACCGCCGACGGTGCTCACAGCGCCCTCAACAGCGCCGTCACGAGCGCCGCGGTGACGACGCACAACGGGATCGACCGAGTCTTGAGCATCACCGCACCCGAGGCGAGAACGCCGACCGCTTGCGCGCCGACCTCCAGGTGACGGCCGTTGGCGAGGCTATGGGTGACCACGAGCGCGGCGAGCAGCGCGGGCGCCATCAGCGCGATCACCGACGAGAACCGCGCCGGCAGCTCACGGCCTCCGAGCGCCACCGGGCCGGCCGCCTTGATCGCGAAGGTGAGGGCAGCGCAGCCGGCGATGAGCTCCCAGGCGGAGCTCACCGGGCTCGGCTCCGCAGGCCCCAGAGCGCGGCGGTGCTGGCGGCCAGGATTGGCACGCCGGCGGGCGTGAACGGCGTCAGCGCCAATGCGATGATCGCGCCGGCGACCGCCACACCGCGGCTTGCCGGGTCGCGGGCCTGCGAGAGCAGGAGAGCGAGGAAGAACGCGGGGAAGATCGCATCGAGCCCGAAGCGGTTCGGATCGCCGATGACGCCGCGCCCGACGACGCCGATCACGGTCCCCAGTATCCAGGTCACGTACTGCGGCGCGGTCGCCCCGAACAAAAAGTAGCGATCGAAGCTGCCGTCGCTGCTCAACGCCATCGCCCACGACGCGTCGACGACCGCTTGCCCCTGCACGGCCCGCTTGAACGGGCCGCCCGGCAATGATGGACCGAGCGCGATGCCCATCGCCAGAAAGCGACTGTTCATGAGAGCGGCCGCGATCAGCGCGGCGCCGAGCGAGCCGCCCGCGGCGATGATCGCCACGGCGGCGAACTGTGCCGACCCGGCGAACACCACCAGCGACATCACGATCGCCGCGACGTTCGGCAGACCGGCCTGGTGAGCCACGACTCCGAACGACGCCGAGAGCACAAACCCCGCGAGCGCGAACGGGACGCCGGCCCGCAGTCCGGCTCGGAACCGAGTTCCGGGAGCGTGGGTTAGAGCCTCGTCGGTCACGGGCGCCTGAGCGTATAGGGCGTCGCGTCGATCGAGCCGCGTCGCGACTGGTCAATCAGTCACCGAGCAGTGGCAGCAGGTCGTCCCGCACCCTTGCCAACTGCTCGACCTCGGTTCCATGCACGGGCTGCAGCACGACCGAGTCGGCTCCGGCAGCGCGCAGCGCACGCACTGCGGCGGCGCAGTCGGTGGGGCGTCCCGACACCGTGACCTCGGCAAGCACCGATTCGGTCGGTCCGGCCGTTGCGAGGTGGCCGAGCTGGGACCGCATGAAGTCCTGCTCGAGCGCAGCCGCCACGGTCTCACGAAGCCGGCCGCGCGCCGTGTCCCGGTCGTCGTCGATCGAGAACCACACGAACACCGTCACGCGGTGGTCAGCGCGCCCGATCTGATCGACCACGCGCCTCACGTAAGTCGGCCCCGAGCCCTCGGCGAGGATCACACCACCCGCTACGCGAGCGGCGATATCCATCCCACGAGGACCGCGCACGCCGAGGCTGATCGCAGGCGCGTCGGCCGGCGGGTAACGGAGACTGACCTCGTCGACGTTCACCCACTCACCGTGAAACGTGACGGTCTCGCCCGAGAGGAGGCGGTTTGCGACCTCTGTTGTCTCGGCCAGGCAGGGCAAGAGGCTGCCCGGATGAGCGCCTACCTGGGTCAGCCAGCCGGGCATTCCGTGCCCGAGACCTGGCAGGAAGCGACCCGGGAACGCCCGGCACAGCGAGGCCACTTCCATCGCGTAATACGCGACGTTACGGATTGCCGCGGGCGCGATGCCATGGCCCACGCGGATCCGATCGGTCACACTCAGGGCGATCGCGGACTGCGCGATGCCGCCGTTCAGCCCGAGGTCTTCGCAGATCCAAACCTCCTCGAGGCCGTGCCTCTCGATCGCCTGCGCGAGAGCCGGCACCTCCTCGGTAGGCAGACCGTCCAGCTTCATGCCAAGCGTGGTCACTGGCGCGTCAGACTCGCATCTCGCAACCCGCGGGGCAAGAGCCAAGTTGCCTAAGCGTCCGCACTCCGATTTCACGCTGTGTGCATTGCGGGCTCGCTGAGCTTGCCTCGGAGGCTCTCACACGGCCGACTTTAGGCATGATCTCTCACACGGCCGACTTTAGGCATGATGGTTGTCTGATTGCGATGCTGGACGCAGGCCAATGAGATTGCGAAAGAGCGGGACCACTCAGGGGCGACCTCCGGAGATCGTGAGCGTCAGCTTCACGGCCAAGGTATGCGCGTCAGCGCGGGCGGGGCATCTGCTCATGCACGGTTCGAGTGCGGTGTTGCAGGATTGGCTGGCGTGGCCGCTGCTTGGAGACGAGGCGGAAAGACTGGCCTCGCGACTGCGGACGCGGTTTGCCCATAATTACGACCGGCTCGCGACGTGGATCGCCGCCCGGTCGCGTTACGCCGAGGATTGGCTGGCCGATTCGGGCGCCGAGCAGTACGTGATCCTTGGTTCGGGGCTTGACACGTTCGCGTGGCGTCAGCCCGGGGGCGTGAAGGTGTTCGAGATCGACCACCCCGCGACGTTGGAGTTCAAGCGCCAGCGCCTGCGGACACTGGGGGTGCGAGACCCCGACGGGCTGCGGTGGGTGCCGGCCGACCTCGAGGCCGAGCCCGTTGGGGACGTTCTCACGCGAGCCGGCTTGACGTCAGCGCCAACCTTCGTGAACTGGCTGGGGGTCACGAGCTACCTCTCCAAACGGGCGATTGAGGCAACGTTGCGTAGCCTGCCGCCCGGATTAGTCGCGGTCACGCACGCCTCGCCCGCAGGCCACGAGGGGCCGAGTAGCCCAGGCGCCTCGCTGGCGTTCAAAGAGTTGGCGGGTGAAGGACGCGAAGCCATCAAAGCGGCGTTCACTCCTGACGCGTTCGCGGATCTGCTCGCGGAGTGCGGGATGAGGGTCGCGCAGTCCGCTGGCTGCGAGCACGTCGTGTCCCGCTATGGGCTACCCGCGATGAGCTGGGGCAACGAGCGAGTCGTCCTCGCCGAGCCGTTCAGCCCCGGGTAGAGCTGGGTGGCACAAGGTAGTCGTCGTGTCGCGTTCGTTACCGGGCTTGACAACCATCGTGCGATCCGAGATCGTGACGGCACGCCGGGTCAGGCTGCGTGGGATCCACGTACGCGCTGAGGGAGCCACCGGCGTCGTGGTTCCCACGTCGCAGATGCGCGTCCGTTCACTCCTATGGGAAAGAGGTAATTTGCAATGGCTGAGCCGACCATCGTTCTCGTCCACGGAGCGTTTGCTGACGCGTCCGGCTTCCGCGGCCTGTATGACGAGCTTCTCGGCGAGGGCGTGACGATGATCGCTCCGCCGAATCCGCTGCGAGGTCTGACCGGCGGCGACGGGGAGTACCTCAAGGGCGTGATCGGTGAGATCGACGGGCCGGTCCTGCTCGTCGGTCATTCCTACGGCGGTTCGGTCATCACCGCGGCCGGCACGGCCGACAACGTGGTCGGCCTGGTCTACATCTCCGGGTTCGCTCCCGACGAGGGCGAGAACCTGACCGACCTGCAGTCCAAGTTCCCTCCGCCGGGGATCGTCCCCTACATCGTGCAGCACGAGTTGCCCGACGGCGGCAACGAGTTCACGCTCGCGCTGGACGGCTTCCACGAGTCATTCTGCGCCGACATCCCGGCCGATGACGCGGCGTTCCTCGCGATCACCCAGCGCCCCCTCGCCGGCGTTGCCCTCACGGAGGCGGCGCCGACCCCGGCGTGGCGCAACCGTCCGGTCTGGGCCGTGCTTCCGACCGCCGACAGGGCTATCGACCCCGGCGTCCACCACTTCAGCTACGAGCGCGCTGGAGCGACGGTGACCGAGATCGAAGGGGCCTCGCACGTCTCCATGATCTCCCACCCCAAAGAGGTCGCCGAGGTCGTCATGACCGCCGTCCGCGCCTGCGCCGCCTAGCCGGCGTGACTTGAGAGCTGCGGGGAGCGCGGACGAGGCTCGAGGCCTTATTGTCGGCTGACTCCTTGACCCTCATCGAAGGTCTCTCTTCGAGCCTTCGGGCGCATGACGTGCGTTAGGCCCCGAATCGTAGCCGCGATTATGCATCTCCCGCATCGGGAAGAGCCAGGAACCGGTGGTTAGCTCTGGTTTCGTCTTTGGCGGAGGTGCGAGGAGGGCGCCTCGCGGCGAGCGACGTGCCCGCAGGACCGGGCGAAACTGAGGGCCTTGCCGGTGAATGATTCGGGGGACGACGAACGATGGCGCAGCACGGATCAGGCTTGGTGCCACTCTCGGTTCCCGTGACCCGCCGGTGGTTTCAAGCGGACGGGCGTTCACATCGGCGTCGGGGTCTCCGACCGCTCCGCTCCGGCCATGGTGCGTGACGAAAACGATGCTTGACCTGGAACTGGATACCGCCGTGAGCCTGATCGGCAAAGCGATCAAGGACTAACGGTGCATCCTGTTTCTCGGGGCCGGCGTTCACGCACCGCCCCCCGAGAACTCCGCCTTTTCGTACCCACCAGAGTCTCGCCCGCCCGTGGGCTCTGCACTGAGCCGCTACCTGGCGGACGACTGTGATCTCGCGCAGCGGTTCCCCAAAGAGGACACCGGGAATCTGCAGCGTGTCGCGCGCTTCTACGAGATCGCCCGGTCGCGACACCAATTGGTGGATGCCGTCGCCGGAGCGGTCCAGACCGGCAAGCGGGCGTCGCCGATGTTGAGCGCACTGGCCACACTCGGGTTTCCCCTAGCGATCACCACGCATTACGACCAGTTGTTCGAGTCCGCGCTCGTAGCTGCTGGCAAAGCGCCGCGCGTTCATGTGTTGACGCCGCAGCTCGAAACGACGACCGCCTATCGAGATCCCACAGCCGATAGTCCAGTCATATTCAAGATCCACGGTGACATCTTGCGCCCGGAGACGATCGTCATCACCGACGAGGCCTACATCCAATTCGTCTTGCGAATGAGCAACAAGGACCCATACGATCCGCTGCCGCTCACGCTGAAGCACCACCTGACTGGTTGGACAACTCTGTTTGTCGGGTACAGCCTGCTCGACTACAACCTGCGCTTGTTGTTCAAGACGCTGCGCTGGAAGATCGATAGCGCCAGCGTGTGCCGTCGATCAGTACTGACACGAAAGCCTCCTGTCACACACGATTGGGGTCTTGCTTTCGCGCCGTGTCTGCTCTCGCGACCCGATGGAGGAATCTTGAGTTGGCCGACCAGACCGCACAGCGGTAGATGCACGTCAGTCGATCCCCGTCTTCCGGGACGCACCTAAGTGGTTCAAAGTCCCGGCTACGTAGCGACTGGCCGTCAACCGCGCGAGGCCGGTCTCCGGCCGTACGGACCATTCCCGTCGTTGTTAGGGCCGCTCGCCACCTCAACCCGGCCGCTGCGACTGCCAGCGATGATCGTCTTCCGCCTCCATTCGATTCCGCAGCGCCCCGTGGCGCACCAGCCTACATCCAGCGCTTCCACCGACGCTGTGGTGGATTACGTGACCGGCATCGGCGCGTCACCCGAGCGGAGTGCGTATCCAGTCGACGACGTGAACGCGCTTACCCGCGCCAATCATGCCAGTGCTACTCAAAGCCGACGTCAACCGCCGGCCGGTTCGAGCGCCAACGGCTGGGCGTGGGTTCGCGACGGATCGCCGTCTTCAGACGAGTCGCGTGGCGGGCGGGTGGAGGCCCGGCGCTCCTCGCGCAGCAGCACCACACACGGAACGATCGCGATCGCCGATAGCAGGGTCGCAATCCAGAATGCCGTCGCGTATGCCGCCGAGGCACCGGCCAGCGTGGCGTCGGCACCGCCGTGTGCCGTGAGCGACCGCTGTAGTACGACCGCAAGCGCCGCGATGCCGATCGAGCCACCGACCCGCTGAAGCACGTTCATCTGCGGCGTAGCGTCCGAAAGCTCCTCCGGACGCAGCGACGTGAACGTCGCGGCCATCGCGGGAATCACCGCAGACCCCATCCCGATGCCCCGCACAAACATCGCGACCGACAGCCATAGAATCGAACTGTGAGCGCTGATCATGGCGAACGGAATTGTCGCGATCGTGAGCAGGACCGTGCCGAAAATCGCCGGCGGCCCACCGCCAAAGCGGTCGGTGAGGCGGCCGGCAAACGGCATCGCCAGCGCCCCGCCGAGGCCGGCAGGGCCCATCAGCAGCCCGGTCACGAGCACGCTCTCGTGCCGCACCTCCTGGTAGTAAAGAGGCGCGATGACCATCGTGCCAGCGACCGTCGCAAAGAAACAGAACGTCATCACCGACGCCGCACTGAAGATGCGGTGCGAATACAGCCGCAGGTCGAGCAGCGGCCGCTCGACGTGCAGCGCGTGGAAGACGAAGCCGACCACCAGGAGCGCACCGACCGCGGTTGGGCCGATAACCCGGTCGACCGGCAAGCCCCCCGTGCTACCGATCTCCGCGAGGCCGTACGTGATCGCGGGGATCCCGGTCCCCAATAACAGCAGGCCGACAATGTCGAGCCGGCCGGCCGCCTGCCGCGGTGAGCGGGGCAGGCCCCGCCAAGCGACGAGCAGCCCTATCACGCCGATGGGCACGTTGACGAAGAAGATCCAGCGCCATGTCGTCGAGACGAGGATCGCGCCGCCGATCACCGGGCCGAGGATCGGGCCCAGCATGCTCGGCAGCGAGATCACGCTCATCACGCGACCCATCCGCTTCGGTCCGGCCGCTGACGCGATGATCAACTGCGCTACCGGCATGATCATCCCACCGCCGATCCCCTGCAACACGCGAAAACCGACCAGCTCCGGGATCGAGGAGGCTAGGCCGCACAGCATCGACCCGCCCGTGAACAGCACCAGCGAGACCACATAGACGTTCTTCGCTCCGAACCTCCGCGCCGCCCATCCCGCGACGGGGATCACCGCTGCTAGCGCGAGCAGATACGCGGTCGCGACCCACTGCACAGTGGCGATTGAGCCGTGCAAATCGCGACTGAGTGAACTCAGTGCGATGTTGATGATCGTCGTGTCGAACGTCGTCATCAACGCGCCGATCATCACGATCCCCGAGATCCGCCACACCCAGGGCTCGACCCGATCGCCCACGGCCGGTGTTGCGCCGACGTTAGGCGCGCTCGAGGTCATGCGCCGCGGGGCTGCACTACATCACCGTCGTCAGCGTGGAGGCGAACACCAACGGCGCATCGGGACAGGCCGCCATTTCATACGCCGGCCTGCCGAACGCTGCTGCTGTGTACGCCTTACCGATGACGCCATCGACTGCCAGGAGGCCCGTCCCGTCCATTCGGGCGGCTGAAACGAGATGATCACCCTTGTGCATCACGGCAATGACCATCGAATGCCCTGCCTTTTCCCGCGGCCGCGCATGCTTCGGCGACCAACTGCTTGGCGTGTTCGAAGTCCACGATCTACTCCTTCATGACTGCATGGGGTGACTGTCTCGTAGCGCCAAGTCGTAATGAGCTATCGGAGTCGTCGGTCGGCATCTCGCGCCTAGATCGAGCTTGGTATGAGAACACATCACGAGCCCTGATCGGATCCTGAGCTCGGTCGGGAGCTAGCGAAAGCGACGGTCTTGTCGTGTCTAGTCCTTTAGGAGGAGAACCTCGCCGCTTTCCTTCGTCATGGTCTCGCCTCGATGACTCGTCATGACGTAGTCGATGCTGACCTTACCGTGTCCGGGCTTGGTGGACTCGCTCTCACCCGTAACGGCGCCACGCAAGTAGGTGACATCGCCGACGTCTGCCGGCTCCCGATACTGCGTAGAAGCGTGCGCCACGAACCCCCATTCACCCGCCCACGATGAGAGGTAATCGATGATCGACGCACCCATCGTGGCGCCGTACCCATACGCACGCGGCATGCCGATCCACCGGCGCATTTGTCAAACAGGTGCCCGCGGGCAGCGCCGTAACACGCACCGTCGGCGAACTCGGGATCGCACTCCGCGTTCTCGGTGAAGGCGGTCATCTCCGGCTTTAGAGCCAGGTCGCGCTTCCCGACTATGTTGGTGGTTTGCATCACGTCGCCCCACAGATTCACGTTGAGCGCGCGCCATGCGGTGGTGAACGAAACATGGCTATGCGGCCCGATGACCTTCGTCGCCAATTGCTCGCCCTGGTTGACCGACTCCCAGCTCCGCCGGGAGTGCCCGAGACTCCGGATCGCCTCTACGTAGGCCTTGCGTTCCTGGAAGATTCGCGCCAGGTCTTCGTCGCACCAGTCCGTCTCGTCCTCGTCCAGCAGCACGGCGTTATTCCGCGCCTCGAACGCGATGTACCTGATTGCTCTCGAACGCTGAAGAGCGACCGGCTCGCCCCGCTGGTTGGTGAAATGGCTGTCTCCGCGATGGAACACGGTAGGCCCGGCGAAGTTCGTTTCGGTCATTCGGTAGCCGTGCATCTCCTGCACCGTAGTCATCGTGTCGCCCGGAGCGATCCTCTGGCCGGAGAACCACCATTCGTGACCGCCGCCCACGAAGACTCAGCCACATTTCGATAGGTTTGAAAACGTCAATCGAACTGTAAGGCGGGTGAGAACCGGTGTCAAGACACGTCCGGCCATTCCCCGCTTCCTCGGGACCTCGACTCCTCGTGCGCCCACCTGCGGCACCAGCTTCCCGGTCGGCACGAGCGTCCTCTCGAGGCAGCGAGCGTTCCGATCGATCGACCGACTTACGCCCGGTGACGCGACGGGCGACGAGAGCCCGCCGAGAAACCGGGGGTCTGCCGGAGGTGCGAACGCGACCGTCGGTTCGGGTAGTCGGGACCCCTGCCCCTGGACGTCCTACAGAACCGGACACATGCTGTTCGTATCCGACGCCTCGGCGCGGCGATTGACGACCGAGTTGCAGCGCGAGCGCGCGTGCCGGGGCCTCCTCCGCAAGGCGCTCGACGGCGGCGACGGTTCGGGCGGTGGCGACGACCTGGTCGCCCGCCCCAAGCGGCACTCGCGAACCCCCGGCGATGCTCCGGTGATCAACCACACGCGTCCATCAGCGTCCGACATGCCTCCTCGGGGTCGATCAAGAGGGCCGAGGTCGGGACCTACGCGGCGCACACAGGCCGCGTCATGGCAGTATACGTTATGCCTGGCAGCCCCTGCCACCAGGGGCAGCTTATGCTCAAGCCACTGCCTCAAGCGACTACGTTACTCGCGCGACCTCGTGCGGGACTCCTTGCTCCCGCGGGCCATCGACGAAGCTGCCTGGATGCCGTGCGCGCGTCCTTCCAGCCGCTCGCCATGGCCGACGCCGAGACGGCGAAATTGATGCAAGTTTCGCAAGTGATACGCACCGTAGCTTCGCGCCCGCAACCTCGAAAGCAACATACTCACGGCACAGATGCTCGTCCCGATCGTGGCCGAGCGGACCGGCGACGATCGCGATGGACGTCACCGACCGGAATGCCGCGTTCGACAGGGCGACACGAGCCGTGGAGCGCTTCGGCCGCATCGATGTCGCGGTTAACAACGCTGGCTATTCGGTGCGAGGCGCGGCCGACGAAGTGACCGCGGTCGAAGTGCGCGGCGAATTCGACACAAACTTCTTCGGCGCGCCGCGAGTAACCCAGGCGACGTACCGGTCAGGCGGTGTACCGGTCATGCGGCGACAAGGTCCCGGCCACATCGTCAACGTCTCCTCGGCAGCGGGCGGGATCGGCGTCCGGATGGCCGGCCTCTACTGCGCGAGCAAGTTCCCACTGGAGGGCCTGAGCGCAGTGGGTTCCGAACCGGGTTCCGCGAAGCGTCACAAGTGCGCGATGCGCCGATCGGGGACTGCGAAGAAGCCTTCGCCGACATTCTCGACTTTCTGCCGCCCCGCGGCCGTCGCGCGGAAACCGAGGAAGGCGACCCAAACGGGCCGCGCAGGCGCTCCTCGCGCTCGTGGACAATCCCGATCCGCCCCTGCGGCTGCTGCTCGGGCACGGGGCCTTCCGACAGGCCCACTGCCGCGTACCGGCCGCGCCTCGAAGAAGCGGCGAAACAGGAGACCTCGGCCCGCGCCGCTGACGGCTAGCACCAGCATCGACGCGACCGCTTCAATACTTCAACCGGCGATCTATCCGTCCCAGACCCGACTGTCCGTCACGATCATATCCTCGAGTCTGTGGCTGGTCGAGACCGGCCCCGCGCTATGCCGCGGCAGTCCGTGCCGTTGGCTCGTGTTCGATCTGCATGGAGACCTGATGACAGGAATCATTAACCACCGGGATACGACATCCAGTGAACCGACGCCGATGACGTTTCTCGCGAATACGCACCGCCGTTCCCCCGCGGACCCGCGTTCGCCTGCAAACGGTGAATCGCGATGACAGTCGTGGTGTATTTGGCACGGTGGGACGCGGTGAGAGTAGACCGCACCTCTTACCGCCCCGCCCGCCTCGCACGACTAACAAAGCCACTTGAACGCGCCGAACGAGCAGTCTTGCGGCGTTCGGACAGGAGTAACTGGTGGAGCATCGTCGCCTGGGACGGGCCGGCGTCTCGGTCAGCAAGCCGTGCCTCGGCGCCATGATATTCCGCGACATGGGCAACCCGGACCACGACGAGTCGGTCCGCATCATCCACCGCGCCCTCCACGCCGGGATCAACTTTATAGACACCGCCGACGTCCACTCGCATGGCGAGTCCGAGGCCACCGTCGGCAGGGCGCCCGCCGCCACGTGCGATCCTGGCGACCAAGTTTCACAACGGGATGGGTGACGACCCCAACCAGCGGGCCGGGTCGCGCCGCTAGATCGTCCAGGCGGTCGAGGGGTCACTGCGGCGCCTGGGCACTGGATCGACCTATACCACGTCCACCGTCCCGACGACGCGACTAACATTGCAGAGGCTCTGTCGGCGCTGACCGACCTGGTGCGCTCCGGCAAGGTCCGCTACATCGGCAGCTCCGCCTTCCCGGCGTCGCGGCTGGTCGAGGCGCAGTGGGGCCTCGCGCGAGCGCTCGAGCGTTTCGTCACCGAGCAGCCGCCGTACTCGATGCTGGTCCGGGGCGTCGAGGCCGACGCGCTACCGACCTGCCAGCGCCACGGCATCGGCGTGATCTCGTGGAGCCCCTCGCCGGCGGCTGGCTGTCGGGCGGATGGCGCAACGGCGCCGCATCGCCCCGGTCACGCCGCGTCGAGCAGCTCGGCGCACAGTTCGTTGGACGCGTCGAGCGCTACGACGCGGCCAGTCCAGCTAACGAGCGCAAGCTCGATGCCGCTGACGCGCTCGCGGCGCTGGCGGCCGAGGCAAGGCATGTTGCTCATCGAGGTGGCGATAGCTCTTGTGATCAACCATCCGGCGGTCACCGCGGCGATCATCGGACTGCGCACGATGGAGCATCTCGAAAGCCATCTTCCGGCTGCAGATATCATCCTCGACCACGCGCTGCTGGAATGCATCGACGAGATCGTCGCACGCCGCACTAATGTCAAGCCGGACGATTCAGGCTACGCGAACCTGCCCCGGCGTTGATTCGTCATTTGACCCGCAACGGTATGCTTGCTCATCTGCATGTATAGACCGTCGTCCACCGGCCGGAGCATGGTCGCCAACAGGTGCTCGATTGTCCGGTGCAAGTGATGACGTGACGGGATCCTGCAGAAAGATGGTCTGCCGAAGGTATGGTGACCGACACTCCCGGGCCACTCCGGCACAAATACTGCCGCTGAACTAACGAGGTGCGAGATTTGGAATTTGAGTGGGCATTTCTGGCACGTCAAGCACGTCTGACGCACCACGGCACCATGGACGTCATCGATGGGGCGGTCGACACCCTAGTCGTTCCGCCTGGGTTTCTCCCAAGCACCTCGAGTTCATCCTGGCCGGCCGTGTCTGCGCGCCCATGACAGAGTGGCGGCAGGCAGGTCACGCGCTGCACATCGACGTCACTGATTGAGAAGGGCGGCGGCTGCGACAGATACGGGAACCGCTACGGCAGCCCAAGCCGTAGCCCCTGCTGGAGCCGATGGCGGTGCCCTCGCGACTGGTAGCAACTCCGATTCGATGGACCGCGAGCTCGCACGGAGTGTATCTGACAACCGTAAAGCTGGACGACCTGACACCAGCAGAGTTTTCGGTTTGCATCGCTGAGTCGGATCCGTCGACGGGCTCGTGAGCTTTTGGCTCGGTCCGCCAAGGCGAAATCATCTCTGCCTGCAAGTCCTCACCCGAGGGAGTTGGGCGATGAGGTTGTATCAGCGCTGGAGGCACCGATCTCGACGGCCCCCAGCGGAGCGTGCCAGCGACAGCCGGCGCTCCAGTGGTTTTGTTGAGGTGGGATGATGGCGGCGGTCGTCATCGTCACCCGGCCGACGATTGCGTACTGGCAATGGAGTTCACTCGAGACCTACACGAGCCGTCTGCACTGCCGAGGACGTCGAGTGCGCCGAGCGGCCCCGAACGACAGCCCGCGTCTCGTCCTAGGCTGGACGACCCTCCGGCCGCCAGCTTCTGGACAAGTTCCAGCGGAGTTGGCGCCGGCCTCGACCACGTGACGCGGAGGCGAACGCGAGGGAGCGGAGAGTTCCGGACCTTGCTTGACAACGATTCCTACCGGTCGTAGTGTCCCGACGGAAGTTTGAGAAGTATCGAAGTGTTGAGGAAGGCGTGCCCAGGAGCCGTTGAGGAAGGCGTGCCCAGGAGCCGAGACCAGGAGGCGAGTAATGACCGAGACTCTCGATACATCGACGGAGACTCTCGATACGTCGGACCTGGATCGTTATGTAGGGGTGCCGCTGCAGGTGAATCGCTTGCTTGAGCCGGTGTCGGTGGACGACATCAGGCGGTGGGCTCAGGCGATGCGCCATCCCAACCCGCTCTATTACGACGCTGCTTACGCGGGGGAGAGCCGCTTCGGCGCGATCGTGGCTCCACAGTCGTTCACGATCGTGACCAACGCAGGCCAGGGGTTCGCGCCTGCGGCCGTGGGCAAAATTCCGAATTCTCATCAGCTGTTCGGCGGTGATGACTGGTGGTTCTACGGCCCGAGGGTCGCTGCCGGGGACACGATGACGACGGTTCAGATGATGCACGGGTACCGGGTGGTCGACACCAAGTTTGCGGGGCCGACCGTGTTCCAGCGTGGGGACAGCCACTACTCGAACCAGCGGGGTGAGCCCGTGGCTCTCCAGCGTTCTACTTCGATTAGGTACATGGCGTCCGCGGCGCGAAGCAACTCGTCGTTGCTGGACCAGGAAGAGCCGGACTGGAGCGATGAGCAGCTCGCGGGGATCTTCAAGGAACGCGAGAAGTACGTCGCGTCGATTCGGAGTCTGGGGCACGACCCCCGGACTTGGGCGTCGGTGAGCGAGGGCGATCAGCTCACGACGAAGGTCATCGGCCCGCACAGCCACGTTTCGTTCGCCACCGAATGGCGCGCGTACACCATGAACCTGTGGGGCGGCACGATCGAGACGACGCAGTTGCTCGGCAAGCGCGAGCTGGGCAACACGCCTGAGATGACGGCATTCGTCGAGAACGCCAGCTGGGATCCCGAGTTCGCGGACGGCGCCTATTTCGGCGCGGCGCGCGGGCATCTGTTCGATAAGTACGCCCGGTGGATCGGGATGCCGCGCGCGTATGGGTATGGCGCGACGATGGGCGCGTGGATCATCGACTTCTTGACGTCGTGGGCCGGTGAGTGGGGGTTTGTAGCGCATACGGCGTCGCAGTACCGAGGGCCGGCGCTCACGGGCGATGTGACGTATCTGCGCGGTACCGTGACTGGTAAGAGCGAATCGCGGACGCCGGGCCAGGGAACGGTCACCATCGACTACGTCATGACGAGCCATCGAGGCGAGACCATGGCCAAGGGAACCAGCGACGTTCTCCTGCCCCGCGACTAGGCACCGGCTACGGGTTGGGCCGCATTATCGGGGATCAGGGACTAGACACGTGGAATACGCATATGCCGAGTCATTGGTAGCAGCAGCACGGGCGGCCGCGGATGAGGCGGGGCACGCCATGGCCATCGCCGTGGTGGACGCCGGGGGTCATCTCGTCTCATTCGCGCGGATGGACGGGGCGGGCTTCTTGGCAGTCGATGTCGTCATCGGGAAGGCGTACACCGCAGCGGCGTTCGGGAGATCGTCGGCTGAAATGGCGGCCGCTCTCGAGGCACGGCCTGCATTCGCGTCCCAGCTGATGGCGCTCTCTCATAGTCGGGTGACACCAGTCATGGGCGGCCTTCCCGTGTTCGTCGATGGCCACTTGATCGGCGGAATCGGAGTCGGCGGAGGTAGCGGCGAGCAAGATGCCGAGGTGGCCGCGGTCGCACTCGAGTTGACGCCGGGATCCTGACGACCGTAGATTCTGCGGTCTGCGGGATGCTGTCGACGACCGCCAGCGGGCGCCTCGGCCGAACTGGCTATCGACGCGAACTGGCTATCGACGTCAAGTCGCGGGCGCGTTTATGAACCTCACCTCGCGGTTGAGTGCTGCCTCGAGGGCAGTTTGAAGCTTCGCAGGCGTCGCGTGGTCGAGCCCATCTCGGTTGAGGGTAACTTCGGCAATGTCCTCGCCCTCGAGCCGGACGGCATTCGGCCCAGTCTCGAGGCCAAACGCCAGCAATATCCCTAGAGCATCCTCCACGGTTCCATGGCTGATAAAGCAGACGGCCGTGGCACGAGGCTTCTCGGTCATCTCGAATCGGGACAGCGCATCAGCACAGATTGCTTCCGCGGTCCGCTGCAACTCGTCGACCTCCTCGCCGGTGACGAGAAGCTCGATCTCGCGGCGCCTCGGCGGGAGCCGGTCAAGGTCGCTGACGATGACCTCCCAGCCCATCATCTGCAGAGTCGTGACCGCCTCCTCCAACTCGGCGAGACTACGCTCTCCCGCGGGATCGAGATTGACGTAGACGACCGCGGGCCGCACGGCGCGATCCTACCAACCCGGCGGCTAGGCGGAGACCACGCCTTCGAGGTTCAGCGCTGTCCGACCTGGAAGTGACAGTGCCCCCGCGAGCTCGAGCAAAGACGAGACCGTTCTATCCCGTATCTCATCGTCAACGGTCGATTTCACGAGACTCACGGCGACGGCGCTTGCCTGGCGTCGCAACCTTCCGGGGACTGCTGTCGCGAAGCACATCATTCCCTTGACGGTCTCTTCGTCATCGATACTGGACCCGGTGGACCGGATCTTCTCCAGCTCTTTGAGCAGCTTCGGCAGGGTCGCGATGCTCCGGTCGGTCAGCCGTGGGAGCTTGTCGTGCCCGGCGTAGAGATCTCGAACCTCGTCATCTGGCAGGCCGCTCAGGAGCGCTTTGCCGCTCGCCGTGCAATTCGCCGGCAGTCTCATACCTATCTCGTAGCTGATGCCCACCGGGACCGTGCCTGTGCGCTTCGCTATGTAAACGACGTGCGTCCGGTCGAGCGCTGCGAGCACCAGTGTCTCGGTGGGGATGGGATTGAGTTCCCGGCACGTGCGGTCAAACTCGGCGCCTATGTCCGTCTGGTTGAGGTAAGCATGCCCCAGGTAGAGCAGTGCCGGCCCAAGCCGATAGGCACCGTCCTCCAAGCGCACGATCAGGTCCGTGTGGGTCAGTGCCGCACAGATCGCCAGAGCGCTGCTCTTCGGACTTCCCAGCCGTCTCGCGATCTCGCTCAAACCTAAAGGTCTGTCCGCGGTGGCAAGGACTTCCAGAAGTTGGGCCGCTCGCACTACCGAAGGAACGGTCCTTTGAGCTGAAGAGACTGTACGGACGACCACTAGGATTCACCGCCGAGGACGCAAGAGTAAGGCCGACGAGAATACCAGCAGCTGGAGCCTGCGAGCCCGATTCTGTCTCGTCGGCCGAGTCCGTGCACCTCCTCGCCGCTGGCTCTCGGCCGCTCGCCCTTCGACCTCGTTTTTGCCGCCTAGCGGGTCCCTTTCGGATCCTTGACATGGGCGCCCGGGTGCCTTAGCCTCCGTTCGCAAATAGGAGAGCCGTTCACATAGATGAACAAAACGGAGGAGAGGTTGAGCGATAGGCAGCCCCTCGTGGACGCGAGCGTTCATGTGTTCTTCAAGGGGAACGCCGAGATCCGGGAGTGGCTCGACGAGCCCTGGAAGTCCCGCGGCATCGGTCCCGTGGAGATGAGCTGGTACTCCGCCCCGGACGGCGAATACGCGCCGACGATCGTCGACGGCGCCTCCGGATCCGACGACTTCGCGTTAGGTGGGCTACGCAAGTCCATCTCCGCCAAGCCCGGCGAGTACCCCGGCTCGGATCCGCGCCAGGTGGGTCTGCATCTGTTCGGGGAACGAGGCGTGGACATCGCGATCCTGCACCCGATGACGCGCGGCGTGTATCCCGACTTTCACCTCGGAACCGCGATTCTCGCGGCGCACAATCAGATGCTGGCCGACCGGTGGCTCGGCGACGACGTCTACGGCGAGCAGTTCCGAGGCACGATCCGCGTCAACCCCGACGACATCGACGGCGCGTTGAACGAAATCGAGCGGTGGGCCGATCACCCGCGCATGGTGCAGATCGGGGTACCGCTGCAGTCTCGCGAGCCCTACGGCCGACCGCAGTTTCGGCCCCTCTGGAAGGAAGCGGCGCGGCGCGGCCTGCCGGTGGCGGTGCACACCGAGACGGGCCATGGGATCAGCCATCCGCCTACCCCTTCGGGTCACCCCAGGACATACCCGCAGTACGCGGCCTTCATGCCCCTTAACTACATCTATCACCTTCTGAACATGATAACCGAGGGAGTCTTCGAGGATCTGACCGACTTCAGGATCGTGTGGGCGGACGGCGGGGCGGAAATGCTCACGCCATTCATGTGGCGCATGGACACGTTTGGTCGTCCCCACTTGGAGCAGACACCGTGGGCGCCCCAGATACCGAGCGCGTACCTCCCGGACCATGTGTGGTTTGTCCACAGCTGTCTCGACGGTGTCGGTCGGCCGGACATTGCTGCAAAGTGGCTCGACATCACGGGAAAGTCCGACATGATCATCTTCGGCTCGAGCTATCCGCACTGGAACATGACCGAGGTCAGCGAGGTCTCGCTCGACCTGACCGACGACCAGCGACAGAAGATCCTATGGCGGAACGCCGATCGCCTTTACAGCCTTGGCCTCGCCGCTGCGACGCCGGCATGACCTAGTCCAAGACGACCGATGCGAGGATACGGAGACATGTCACTTACGAGCCCTCAGGAAGCGGCCTCCTCCGACCAAACGTACGTCGATGTTCGTGTTGTCGACGCCGATAATCACCCGGCACCGGACCCCGAGGTCCTGTTCGGATATCTCCCCGAGCCGTATCGCAGCTCATACTGGAAGCGTTCGCGGGCAGCAATCGCGCCCGTTTATGACGCTCCCGACTACGAGCACGTGAGCGCGATGCGCGCCGACGCGTTTCCCGAGGATGGCGGCTTTGCCGGGTCCGATCCCGACATGGCGTTCCAGCAGGTGATCATGGAGGCCGGGTGCGACATCGCGATTCTCGAGCCGCTCACTGGCAGACAGAACCTGGCCGAGATCAACCAGTCGATGTCTATCGCGCTCAACCAGTGGCAAGTCAACCATTGGCTCGACAGCAAGACGAACTGGCACGCTCGCTGGCGCGGTTCGATCTGTGTGTCGATCGACGACCCAGTCGGGGCTGCGCGCGAGATTGAATACTGGGCGGGTCAGCGCTACATGGTGCAGGTCATGATCGAGGCCGAGCCGCGGCCGGCCTGGGGCGACCCGCGGTACGACCCGGTCTGGGAAGCCGCGACCCGCCACGATCTTCCAGTGACGTGCCATTTGGGCCGAGGCTCGTATGAATTGCTCCCGATGCCGCCAGTTGGGTTCGCAGAGCTACAACCACGACTTCATGGTCGGGTATTCGCTCCTCGCCGTAAATCAGGTCATGAGCCTGATCTTCGATGGCGTCTTCGAGCGGTTTCCAACGCTTCAGATCGTGCTAGTCGAGCATGCTTACAGCTGGATCTTGCCGCTATATGGAGGATGGACGCCATCTACGAGGCACGCAGGCATGATTTGCCCGAGGTGCGGCGCAAGCCCTCGGAGTACGTGTATGACCACCTGTGGTTCACGACCCAGCCGCTCGACTTCCCCGACGACCGCCGCGAGCTCGGGCTGGTGATGGAGTGGATGGAAAGCTGACCGTCTGCTCCTGTTCTCCACCGACTACCCGCACTGGACGTTCGACGACCCGAAGTGGGTCATCCGTCAGATCCCCGAGCGGCTTCGCAACGCGATCATGTTCGAGAACGGGATCGAGGTGTTCAACCTCCCGGCGAGTCTGCCGGCGCTCGAGGGTCAGGCGCGCGTCCACTGATGCGTGAGTCGGTGCCAGACCATCGGGTGTCGGCCGCGCGCCGCGGGCGATCCACGACGTATCCACAGAGCCACGAATGGGAAGGGGCGCGTCTCCGATGACGCCGGACCAAGTAGCCGTCAAGCATGAGCGGGAACACGTTGTCTGCCGGGTCGACGACTTTCCCGAAGGAACGATGAGGGTGCTCGACATCGGCAGGTACGGAGTTGGCGTCTACAACGTGGACGGCAAGTTCTACGCGATCGCAAACCATTGCCCGCACGAGGGCGGACCTCTCTGTCATGGACGCCAGGGCGGCCGCACGATCGTGGACGAGGATGCCGTCGGACGCGCGAGCCTGGTCCAGGAGGGGGAATGGGTCTACTGCCCCTGGCACCAATGGGGCATTTCCCTCATCACCGGAACCACCGCCGTCAAGCCAGAGTGGAGTGTGCGCACCTATCCGGTGCGTATCAGGGACGGGATGGTGATCATCGTCCGCTGAACGAGCCGTGAGTCGAACCGACCGAGGCCCAAATCCACCGAGGAGCGACCGATGTACAAACTGACCGCCGAATTCGAAATCTGTCAGGGCTTCGGGAACTGCGCGATGAACGCGCCGGACCTGTTTGACCTGGACGACAACGATGTGGTCGTGTTGTTGAGAAGAGGTCCCAGACGAAGAGCGCGGGCACGCCGAGAACGCAGTCCGAAGCTGTCCAGTCTCCGCTTTGACGCTGCAGCAGCAGTGATGGGCGTGCGCCGCCCGCTCGACAGGATTGCAATCGTCGGAGCCTCGGTCGCTGGGGTTTCGGTCGCGCGTGCGCTCCGGGCTGAGGGTTACGAGAGAGAGATCGTCCTCCTCGGTGGCGAGCCGGATTGGCCGTACGACAAGCCTCCCCTCTCGAAGGAGGTGCTCTCGGGCGGCTGGGACGAGACGCGGTATAGGCTTTTGACGCCGGAGCAGGCACAGGACCTCTCCCTCGATGTGCGGCTGGGACTGTCGGCCGACGTCCTACATGTCACCGAAAGGGAGATCGGGCTGAGCGACGGAAGCCGCGTGACCTACGGTGCGTGCGTCATCGCTACGGGCGCGTCGCCGCGGCTATCGCCGTGGCCACCACGTCCCGGCGTCCACGAGCTCCGAACGCGGCAGGATGCGCTTGAGATCCGGGACCGGTTCGTCGCCGGTGGGTCCGTCGCGATCGTCGGTGGGGGCTTCATTGGCGCTGAGGTCGGCTCGTCAGCCCGGGCCCTCGGCCTAGACGTCACCATCGTCGATCCGTTGCGGCTGCCGATGGAGCGGGTTGTCGGATCGGCGGCCGCTTCGATGTTCACGGACCTCGCGGCTCGAAATGGCGTCGAGTTGCGGCTCGGCCATGGAGTCGAGGCGATCGAGGAGACTAAGCGTGAGCTCAGCCTTCGGCTCACGGACGGGAGCACAGTCGGCGCCGACACGGTGGTGGTCGGCATCGGGGTTGTGCCGAACGATCGCTGGCTGGCCTCTTCGGGACTTAGCGTTGACAACGGCGTTGGCGCTGATGAGTTCTGCCGTGCACTCGGAGCGGAGGACGTATGGGTGGCCGGTGATGTGGCGCGCTGGTATCACCCGCGCGACTCAGCTTACGTCCGCATGGAGCATTGGACTAACGCGGTGGACCAGGCCGGCTGTGTGGCGCACAACATCGCCCACCCGGAAGACCTGCGAACGCACGCGCCGATCCCGTACGTCTGGAGTGATCAATACGGCTGCAAGTTTCAGATTGTCGGTCATCCCGAGCAGGCAGCCCGGTATGAGATGGTCGGTGATCTCGACGCCGAGCGCCCGCGCGCCGCATTTATCTACGAGCAGGAAGATGGGCGACTTGCGGGTGCAGTGACCGTGAGCTGGCCGCGAGCGCTCGCTACCTGCCGACAGGGACTCGCAAACGGCGTCGACGCCGCGTCCGCCATGCGCGCACTTCCGCCGCCAACTGCACGCGCTTTGGTGGGTGGGACATGACCACGGGATCGAAAGGAGCGCGACCGTGCCGGTCCGTTTCACAAGCTCTAGTGAAGCAACGGAGAGGGGGTAATTCATCATGACAACAACAGACATTCGTCTACTTGAGAATTACGTGGCGGGCCACTGGGTCGCGGCGCAGGCCGCGAGCGAAACGTTGCGCGTGGTGAACCCGGCGACCGGTGAGACGCTCGCCCGGGTTCCCCTGTCGGGCGGCGCCGACCTCGACGCGGCCGTCACGGCTGCTCGCGCCGCGCTTCCTGAATGGCGGGCTGTGTCGACGATTCGGCGAGCTCAGAAGATGTTCGAACTGCGTGAGCGGCTAATCGCTCGCTCTGAAGATCTCGCGCAGTGCGTCACGACCGAGATGGGGAAGACGATCGGCGACGCGCGGGCCGAGGTTGCTCGCATGATCGAAATGGTCGAGGCTGCGTGCGCAATCCCGACGACGATGCAGGGCCGGGTCCTTGAGGACGTCTCTCGCAACATCGATGCAGAGACGGTGCGGCAGCCCGTAGGGGTGTGCGCTGCGATCGTGCCGTTCAATTTCCCGGCGATGGTGCCGTTCTGGTTCCTGCCGTTCGCCATCGCATGCGGCAACACCTTCGTGCTGAAACCGTCAGAGCAGGTGCCGCTGACCCAGCACATCGCGTTCGAGGAACTGCACGAGCTGGATCTACCCCCGGGCGTGATCAACCTCGTCAATGGGGGCCGGGAGGTCGTCGAGAGCATCCTTGATCATCCCGGGATCGACGCCGTGTCGTTCGTCGGCTCGGCTCCGGTGGCAAAGGTCGTGTACGAGCGAGCCGCGGCACATGGCAAGCGCGTTCAGGCGCTCGGCGGGGCGAAGAACCACATGGTGGTGATGCCCGATGCGGTGATCGACAGAACGGTCGAGGGGATCATCGGCTCTGCGTTCGGTGCTGCCGGGCAGCGTTGCATGGCCGGGTCGGTAGTCGTCACCGTTGGCGACGCGCACGAGCAGCTGCTGGATCCTCTGACCGCCGCGACGCGCGCCCTGCGCGTCGGCGACGGGCTGGAGGAAGGGTCCGACGTCGGACCCGTGATCTCGTGTGCGGCCCGCGATCGCATCGGGGGTTGCGTCGAGCGTGCTGTGGCCGCGGGCGCAACACTCGTGGTCGACGGTCGTAGTGTCAACGGCGGAGACCTGTCTCCTGGCGGCGCCTACATCGGGCCAACGATCCTCGACGACGTCACGCCAGATCTGGAGGTGGCGCAAGAGGAGGTGTTCGGACCCGTTCTGTCAATGATTCGGGCGGTATCGCTCGACCACGCGATCGAGATCGTGAACGCGAGTCGTTTCGGTAACGGCGCCTCGATCTTCACCGAGTCCGGTGCCGCCGTTCGGCATTTTCGGCACGATGTGGAGGTTGGGATGATCGGAGTCAACGTTGGCGTCGCGGCCCCAGTCGCGTTCTTCCCGTTCTCTGGCTGGAAGGACTCGTTCCTCGGAGATCTCCACGCGCACGGGGTAGACGCCGTCGAGTTCTTCACCCGTAAGAAGACGGTAACTAGCCGCTGGTTCTCGAGCGGCGAGGGCACCGGCAGCTATTTCGTGGAGGCGGACTAGCGGCCGTGCCAAGTCACACACATATAAGGGCCCCCCACAGGGGGTGAGACCACGGAGGAGAGGTCAGTGGCGCAGTTCTGGCAGTACAGCCTCGTCGGTCTGGCCGGGCGGGCAGCCTACGCACTCATGGCCTTAGTCGTCGTCGTTGTCGATCGCGGATCGGGCATCCTGAACTTCGCTCGGGGCGCCATGGCCATCGTCGCGGCGTACGTGCTCTGGGAGATCTCCGACGCGGGAAACGGATCGCTGCCGGTCATACGATCGGTTCTTATCGGGGTCCTCGTGGGCATCGCGCTCGGGATGGCGTTCTACGTCATGGTCGCTCGCCGGCTACGACGCCCTCGTTGGGGCGACCCGCGGCCCATCTCGCGCCAACCCTTTCCCGCTGTTGACGACTCTTGACAAGACGCTGACGGAGCCTATAGTTTGAAAACACTCGAAATATCATGGGGTGGTCGCATCGAGCTAGCGCATGTGGCATTGGGGCTCCGAGCCGATCTCGTGACGCGGCCGGCGGGCTACCTCGATTGATGGACTGGTGGATTCGTGGGTCGTTTGGATGACAGCGTCGCAGCGGTGAATGCGGGAAACGCTCTTGGACGGGCGGACGCCCCCGGTCGGCCGCCGCAACGCCGCCCAAGGTCATCAGAGTCCGGAGCGCTCGCGCCGGCTCCCAACCAGCTTCAACGCCGAAAGTAAGGAACTTACCGACGATCGAGCGATGAGACCTCGGCCCTCCGGCCTTCACTGATCATGGTCATTCTTGTCACGCGCACGCACTGGGCGGCCGTCAGGCGGCTCGGTCTGACACTCGCTTCTATCGAGACCGAGTTCTCGGCGGAACACGGCGGTCGCGGTACTGACGGCGGGCGTCCGTCCGTACTGCATTAGCAGGAGTTATGTGAGTGTGAGCGCTTGACATCAAACGCCCCAGCAGCTAGCCTCGCACGCCTGACCGGCGTGGTTAGTTTCCGGGAAAGAGAGAAGAGAGAGATCGCCTTGCAGTGCCACTGTGACAGACGCCACTCAGCCGGTTGCCGGAGCTGCGTTCGCGCCGTCGAGGTCGTTTGCGTCGATGTCATGGCCGTGTGTGTTGTGTTAAGCCCACTGACGCGGACTCGCTATCGAGGACCGTCTCCGGCATCATTTTGCGGGAACCATCACTAATAATTTCGGCCGGAGCTGTTACTCAAGTTCCGGCGGTGCGCCTAGCACTGGCCGGAAGCGAACCAAGAAGGGTGAGGAGAGGAATGTCTCGCAGGAGCACCAAGGGGCGAAACGCAGCGCGTTGCGTAGCGGTCGCACTTTTATCGCTATTCGTGGTTGCGTGTGGATCCAGTAGCTCTGGATCCGGATCCGGTGGATCGAGCGGATCGTCAGGATCGTCATCCAGCACCTCGAAGCCGATCAATGTCCTGTTCATCTCGACCAACGAAGGCCCAAACGCGATCGGCTCGATCGCGCAGCAGAAGATTCTGCAGTACCTAGTGGCTCAATGGAACGCGTCGGGCGGCATCAACGGCCGGAAGGTCAATTTGATCCTGAAGGACGACGGCAACAATCCGACCAACGGCGTAAGCATCCTCAGGAGCGAGCTTGCATCGACCCACCTCGACTTCGTCCTCAATCTTCAAGACGAGTTCGCGGAGGCGCCGATCTTGAAGGAGGACAAGATCCTCAACGGCGCGGAAGGCGGCATTGCGGCCCTCGATGACGGGAGCCTGTATCCGTATACGTTCGGAGATGTGACGGTCACGTCCGCCTACACGCAGGCGGATGATTACTGGCTGATGCAGCACAACTACCACAAGATCGCGTTCATCTCTGCGTCTGACTTCGTTACTACCCCGTTCGTCAGCACGTTCGAACAGACGTTGAAGAGCTTCCCGTCCCTGAAGCTGGTTGGGACCCAGACGATTCAGTCCACCCAGGTGGACACTACGCCCCAGTTAACGGCGCTCCGCGCTAAGAACCCCGACGTGCTCATCGTGGAGGGGCTGCCACCTTCGTATGGAGCCATCATGAGGGATCTCACGAACCTCGGTTGGCACGTTCCGGTGCTGCTGTCACCGGGCGGAATCGCCGACACCGAAAACCCCACGAACGTCGTTCCGGCAGCCGACCTCAAGGGCGTCGAGTGCCTGAGCTACCGGGATAGCCTCCTGCCGAACGGGCAGTCGCCCGCCAGTGACACGGCACTCATCACTAAGCTCCACACGGTGCTGGGTCCGAGTCTCCCTTACTCGTTCCGCAGCTACATGTTCGAATGGGACGAGGCGGCGATGATCAAGGTTGCGTTCGAGGGCGCGAAGTCCACCGACTCGGGTAAGGCGGCTGCGTACCTCGAGTCTCTGGGCGCGAACTACCCGAACCCGAACCCGTTCTACCAGCATGTCGACCTCACAACCAAGGACCACTACCCCCACGACTACTCGGGCTTCGTATTCGTGAACTGTGGCGCGCCGTCGACCAAGGACGGACTGTTCAAGTTCGCGCAATACGTCCCGTGGCCGGCGTCGCTGCACGTCACCCCGTACCCCGGGTCGTGAATCGCGGTGTGAGGATGGGAGTGTCGGCGCTACTGCCAGACATAGACGGAACGCGCAGGTCAGGCCGATGCCTGGCCTGCGCGTGCAGGTCGTTGATGGCGACGCCCGCGGATCGGCGAGAAAGTGAGCCGCAGCTGTGACCTTTGGACTGATCATCGGCGGCACCGCATTCTGGAATGCGATCGTCGGCGGCCTCGCGGCCGGATCGGTGTACGCGCTCGTCGCATATGGGTACTCGTTGGTCTTCCTGTCCACCGACGTGTTCAACTTCGCGCAGGGTGACCTCGTCAGCCTCGGCGCGATCATCGGGTACACGCTGTTGGTGAGCCTCGGCAGTCCGGCAATAGTCGCGCTGATCGGGGCGATCGTGTTCGCGGGAGCCGTCGGTGCTGGGGAATGGCTGGTGTTTGTCGCCCCGGTCATACAACGAGGGTCAACGCTCGCTTGGCTCGTGACGACGCTTGCGTTCAGCATCGTTGTGGAAAATGTCCTTATTCAAGCGGGCTGGTCGGGGAGTACCTTCCACACGTTTCAGTGGCCGTTTGGAAGCCAGGTCATTCACATCGGCGGCGTCGTGATTCCGCCCGCGTATATCGGTGCGTTCGTTGCCGCAATCCTCGTGGCCCTCGGTCTTGGGTACATGTATGGGCGCACGATGTTCGGCAAAGCGATGCTCGCGATGGCCGAAGATCGCGAGGCCGCAAGAATGCGAGGCGTGAGCGTCCTTCGTTTTGCGACGTTTGCTTTCGGCCTCGGCGGGATGCTGTCGGGTCTCGCCGGATTCATCGTCGCGCCCTCGGAGACCGTGTCCTATTCGTTGGGGAACTCGCTCGGTCTCAAGGCCTTTGTCGCGCTTGCACTGGGTGGCTTCGGCAATCCTCGCGCCGCGCTTTTCGGCGGGTTGGCGTTTGGCCTGATCGAAGCCCAAGTTGCCTTGTACGTGTCGGGGGCCTGGGTTGACGCGGTGGACCTGGGGATCCTGGTCCTAGTGCTTGCCCTGTTCCCAGGCGGGATCACCCGTGGCGTGGCTACGCGCACAATATGAGAGCAATCCGGATGAGGTGTGAGCAAACGGGAAAGGCGAGTCCGGCGTGATGTCCTACGTCAAACGTGGACTGAAGAAACGCACGGCTGACGAGTGGTCGTTCCTGACGGTCATCGTAGTGATCGCACTAGTTCCGAGCTTCACGGGTTTCGGCACCGTCAACACCCTCGGGAACATAGCCATCCTTGGCGTCGCGGTGCTCGGCATGAACCTGGTCCTGGGCATCGGCGGGCAGTTTTGGCTCGGTCAGTCGGCGCTGTTCGCGATGGGTGCTTACGGAACGGGCATCCTCATGGTTCAGAACGGTTGGGCGTTTTGGCCGGCCGTGGCCGTCGTGGCTCTTGTCACAGCCATTGCCGGGGCAGTTCTCGGTATCCCGGGTCTGCGGCTCGGTGGTTTCTACCTGGCTCTGTCTACGTTCTTCTTCGCATCGATCATTCCCGAACTCATCGACGCGCTGTCGTCTAAGACCGGCGGTGAGGGTGGATTGGTCGGGATCCCGCCGCCGTCTATTGGCGGCTTTGTCTTCGGGATCAAGAGCCTGTATGCGCTTTGCTTTCTGGTGCTGCTCGCGGTGTTTTTACTGAACTTCAGCCTCCTGCGAGCACAATGGGGCCGGGTCCTGTTGGTGATGGGCCACAACGAGAACCTCGCCCAGTCCGTGGGGGTTCGTCTCTGGAAGTCGAAGATGGTCGTCTACTTTGTCGGCGCGGGGATCGTCGGTGTGGCCGGCGGGCTGTACGCGGCGTTCAACACCGCGGTGCTGCCGAGCGAGATGACCATCAATCTGACGATCACGTTCTTGGCCGCCGTTGTGATCGGGGGCGCGGGCACACTCGCCGGGCCTCTGGTCGGCATCGCCCTTCTGCAGTGGCTTCCGACATTGCTTACAGGACTGCAGACTTACACGCTGATCGGCTACGGAGTCGTGCTCTTCCTCGTCATGCTCCTGGCCCCAGAGGGTCTCGTGCCGACGGCGCGGCGGCTGATCGCTACGCGGCGGGCCAAAGGCAAGCGATCGCATCCGCTGCCCGATGCCGTTCAAACCGCTCAGATCGTTCCCGAGTCCACGCGAAGCGCAGATGGCGTCACGCCCAGTAGCCTTGGCAACGGAGCCGCCGCGGTGCCCGCGCAGCGTTCGATGCCCGACTCGTGGGCGAGTGTCGTCGGGACGGTTGACACAAACGGTGATGCCAGCAAGCCGATGCTGTCGGTGCAGTCGGTATCCAAGAGCTTCGGCGGCGTGAAGGCTTTGAATGACGTGAGCCTCGACGTGGGAGCCACCTCGCTGTGCGCGATCATCGGCCCCAATGGTTCCGGGAAGACGACGCTGCTGAATATCATCACCGGCTTCTATCGGCAGGATGCAGGGTCAGTCAGCGTCGGGGGTCGCGACACGGGCAAGCTGGGTCCCAACGGCATCGCATCCCAACTCCGCGTCCGGCGTAGCTTCCAGACGGCAGCTGTCGTGCCGATGTTGACGACCCTCGAGAACGTGATGCTCGGGCTGGGTATGCCGACGAACAACTTCGTCGCCTCGTGCGTCACCTGGCCAACTGCCCGTCGCACCGAACGCGATGCTCGTAAGCAGGCGCGCGCGATACTTGCTTTCGTCGGCTTGGACGGGCTGGAAGACGTGGCGGCGGGCAATCTTCCGGCAGGTCAGCGGCGGCTCTTGGAGGTTGCCCGGTCGTTGATGCGTGTCCCGCGGCTGCTGCTGCTGGATGAGCCGAGCTCGGGCCTCAACCCTTCGGAGACGGTCGCGCTCGGCGATCTGCTGCATGCGGTCGTCGGCTTGGGTGTCGCCGTCGTGGTCGTCGAACACAACATGAACTTCGTGCTGAAATATGCGAACTCCGTCCTCGTGTTGGATCAAGGGGTCGCAGTTGCTTCTGGTACACCGGACGAGATCGCCCGCGACCCAGAGGTCAAGAAGGCTTACCTAGGTTCACAGGTGACGATATGACCGCGCTTGAGCTTCAGGCCGTAAGTTCCGGCTACGGCGACATGCATGTGCTTCACCAGGTCTCGCTGGTCCTTGACGAGGGGCGTTGCGTTGCGGTGCTCGGACGCAACGGAGCCGGCAAGACCACGCTGATGCGCACAATCTCGGGTCTGCTGCCGGCGAAAGAGGGAACAATTCTCGTCGCTGATGAAGCCCTCGACCGGAAGGTCTCGCCGTCGAAGATTGCGCGCATGGGGATCGGCCATGTGCAGGAGGGACGCCGCATCTTCCGCCGCCAAACTGTGATGGACAACCTCCTCCTCGGTGCCTATGCAGTCGGGCTCAAGACCAAGGCGAACGACCAGCTTCAGGAGGTTTTCGACCTATTCCCGGCGCTCAAGGCAAAGCAGAATGATCCAGCCGGCCTTCTCAGTGGCGGTCAGCAGCAGATGGTCGCCGTAGGTCAGGCCCTGATGGCGAAACCGCGAGTGCTGCTCCTGGACGAACCGTCTGCTGGGCTGGCGCCGGTGTTGATCGACGAGTTGTTCGAGTCGTTACACAAAATGCGACAGGAGCTTGGGACCACGATTCTGATCGCTGAGCAGTACGTCGGGAAAGCGCTCGAGCTCGCGGATCACGCCTACGTGTTGGAAGGTGGCAGCGTCGTGGTCAGCGGCACCGCGGCTGAGGTCGGGGCTGACTCGCGGCTCGCCGACTCGTACCTCGGCATCGCTGCGGAATAACGGCGTAGCGGCTCGCGATGCCGCGCGGCTCCCCGGGCGGGCGAGCCGGAAGGCATTCTCCCGGCCCGTGATGCACGCCGGCCGCCGGCGGGTCGAGGAGAGCTTTGACAACGCCGTACTCCTCGACCGCTGTCACGTCGCTCGGCGACCTGTGCCGGCGGGCGCCTCACTCTGCATGGCGCGCTTCGGACCATCCCTGCGCTAGACCTCTAGTGCGGCATGAAATTGCCGATGTTCACGTTGAGAGCGGCGCCCGTCATGCTGTGGGCGGTCTCGCTGAGCAGGAACACGATCGCCTGAGCCACCTCCTCGGGCTCCATCCATCGTTTTGGGAAGAGAGACGCCGCCGCGGCCTCCAAAGCCTCCTCCGTCATGTTCCGGCGAATTGTCTCGGAGGCTGTGTGTCCGGGGGCAACGACGTTGACGCGGATGCGATGCGGCGCTAGCTCGGCCGCCATCGTCCGGGTCATCGCGACGACTCCGCCCTTCGAGGCCGTATAGGCGGCCTGACCCTCAACCGGACGGTACGCCGCGCCGGACGCCACGTTCACGATCGCACCATGGGTCTCGTGCCGGATCATCGCCTGCGCGACCGCCTGAGCCAGGAAGAACGAACCACGGAGGTTAACCGCATCGATCTCCTCCCATATCTCCGGCGTCGTATCCAGAAACGACACCACCGGATACACCGCGGCTACATTCGCGAGCCCGTCGATCTTCCCAAACCGCTCCTCGGTACGAGCGACCAGCGCCCGGATCGCGTCCAACGACCTCAGATCCGTCTCGTCCAACACGGCGTTGGGCCCGATCGCCTCCGCTACCCGGGTGCCGGCCTCGGTATTGATATCCGCGATGACCACATTCGCCCCACCGTGCGCAAGCAGAGCCGCGGTCGCCCGTCCCATCCCGCTCGCGCCACCCGAAACGATGAACACCTGATCCTCAAAACCCATCACACACTCTCCTAAAGAATCGTGTAACCGCCGTCGACGCGGAGCAACGCCCCGTTCAGAGCCGACGCGGCATCGGACGAAACCCACACAATCACGTCGGCAAGCTCCTCCGGTTGGAGCCGACGGCCGAGCAGCGGCACGTTCGTCTCGGCACGTTCGCCCCCGCCGGTCCCCCGCGTCGCCGTGGGCCCAGGGAGGACGGTGTTCAGCCGGATGCTCGGACCAGCCTCGAGCGCGATGACACGCCCGAGCGCGACTAGCCCCGCCTTCGCCGCGCTGTAAGCGGCAAGGCCGGGAATCGCGTAGAACCCCGCGCCGGACGAGACGTTGACGATCACCCCACCGGATTTCTTGAGATGCGGCACGGCCGCCTGGCAGGCAAACAACGGCCCCTTCAAATCGACACTCAACACGTCATCCCAAAACTCCTCGGTCATCTCCTCGACGGGTGACTGTGGGTAGACCGCTCCCACGTTGGCCAGGATGTCGAGGCCGCCGAACAGCTCCACGGCGGCATCGATCGTCCCGAACACGTCGGCCCGCTTGCGCAGATCCATCTCGTGCACCTCCGCTGTCCCCCCCTCGCCGCGGATCGCGTCGACCACGGCCCGCGCCCCGTCGGCCTCGATGTCCGCGACGAGCACCTTTGCACCCCGCCGTCCATACTCCTTCGCGGTAGCCGCGCCCATCCCAAAAGCGGCACCCATCACCACAACACGCTTACCTTCGAAGCTCATCACAACCTCCAATTCACAGCGCCGCGGCGACCGGCTGGTTCATGAACTCAAGCAACTGAGGCGCGAGCATCGGCCAGCTCTTGAAGAGTACGTTGTCACCCATGCTCTGGTACTCCCCGGACCGATCGTTCCATTCATCGTCGCCCCAGGGCGGTTCCACCAGACGCGAGTGGGGGATCAGCTCGTGCACCCACTCGCTTGTCCGCCGCAGGTGGGCGAGGTCGGTTGGGCTGCTACGGAACACGAGCGTCGGCACCTCGATGGTTGCGAAATCCGCCGCGCGGAGACCCGGAACCGGTGAGTCGTCGTCAGGTATGAACGTGGGGCCCCACGCCTCCATCTTCGCCACGAACTCCTCGGGATCCATGGCCAGCATACGATCGCGGTTTGCCGGGTTCTTCTCGAACGTCTCCTGCCAGCCGGGGAGCGCGGCCACTCCCTCCATGCCCTGGCGCTTGGCCGCCTGCCAGTTCTCGCCGCAGTAGTGGGACGACAGTCCGATGAGGCCGAAAAAGCCGCCGGTGATCCACCAAATCCCCAGCCTCTCGGCGATCTCAGGGTGACGGACGACCGTGAGCAGTGACACACGCGAGCCGGCGGAGCCCCCAACGATCGTTGTCTTGCCGAGGCCCAGCACCTCGATGAGTCCCGCCAAAGTATCCGCATGGAGATTGGACTCGAAGTCCGCGTCGAAACACACGTCGGACGCGCCGGTGTTCGGGCGGTCCCAAATCAGGGCCTGCTTCCCGCCTTCCGCGAGCGCTGCGGCGAGCTGGCGGACACCCTTTGTGTCCATGCTGAACCGGCCGCCGGGTGTGATCGCCACCGGCTCACCCTCGCCATGCAGTTCATACGCAACCTTCAATCCATTCACATCTGCCGTTGGCATTCTCTCTCTCCTCTGTCGCTCGATCAGTAGAACTCGGCCTGCTAGTGGGGCATATAATTCCCCGCGTTTACGTTGAGCACAGCTCCCGTCATGGCGCGGGCGGAGTCGCTCAGCAAGAACACGATGACCTGAGCCACCTCCTCCGGCTCCATCCACCGTCGTGGCACGAGAGTCGACGCTATCTGGTTGAACTGCTCCTCCGTGAGCTCACGACGAACGTGCTCAGATGCGGTGTGTCCGGGGGCGACGACATTGACGCGTATGCGGTGCGGGGCGAGCTCGGCCGCCATCGTCTTGCTCATCGCCACCACTCCGCCCTTTGTCCCCGCGTACGCCGACATGTGCGGGATCGGCCGAAACGCCGCACCTGACGCGACATTTACGATCGCCCCACCCACTCCCCGCCGCATCATCGCGCGTGCGACGGTCTGCGACAAGAAGTACACAGCGCGATGGTTGACTTCGTCACCACGCTGCCAGTCGTCGACTGCTGTGTCGACAAACTCCGCGGATGGAAAGGCCGCGGCGACGTTTGCGAGTCCATCGATCTTGCCGAAGCGCTCCTCAGTACGAGCCACCAACGCCCGGATCGCATCAACCGACCTTAGATCCATCTCATCCAACACCGCCTTCGGGCCGATCGCCTCCGCAACGCGATGACCCGCCTCGGCATCGATATCAGCGATGACCACATTTGCCCCACCCTGCGCAAGCAAAGTCGCAGTCGCCCGCCCCATCCCATTCGCGCCCCCCGACACGATGAACACCCGATCCTCGAAACCCATCACACCCTCCTCAGGAATCCGTTTGGCCGGCATCGACACGGAGCACTTATCGGTGGCGCCGAGCGGCCCTAGCTGCCGACTTGCCAGCGCTACTGGCCAATGGGATGCGCGACGACAGACCGGCGCGCGAAGCGCCAGCCTCGAGACGTACGGACAAGCTCGTCGACGTAGCGCCCGATGCCAGAGAACCGGACCCCGTTACCCCCGTTCGTCGGCGCGGCAGTCACGACCTGGCAGCGCTGCGTCGCACGATCACCGTCGACCACGATCACGGCGTCGGTGGTGAGATGGATGAGCGCGCTATCCGTCGCCATGAACATCTCACGCAGTGCTTCCCGTCCCTCCATACTCGGTCCGCCGACGACGTCGAGACACCCGTCCTCAGTGAACGTCTCGCACCACGCCTCCGAGTCACGATCGATCCACGCGTTGTTGTACAGCGCGGTCAACTCGCGAATCGCGATTCTGTCGGCCACGTCGTCTCGCATCGATCGCGCACCCCACCGTGAGTCTCGAATTTGTACATCCACGACGACCGCGCATGTCGCGACCGGATCGGTTCGCGATGGAACCTCACTGCTGAGTGGCGTCCGCCTTCCTCAGTGCGGCAACGGTCATCGAAAGGTTAGCGGCTAACAGTTTTCCAGTCAAGAGCTTACCTCAGTCACGCACTGCTACTCGCGCGTCTGGTCGCCCGAGGCAGCGACGACCGGAGGAGAGCCGCCCACCGTTGCACCCGGAGCTCCTGCTGCGACGGCGCTCACTGGGTGCGGGAGCACTCGCTGTTCCGCGTTGAGCAGAAGCGTCACAAGCGTCATGGTCACCAGCGCAGCGATACCACCGACTACAAAGGCGAGTTCGGTTCCGCCTACGTTGCAGAGCCAGCCGATGACCAGCGAGCCGGCAGCGGTGCCCACGAACACCGCCATGAGGTAGAGGCTGATCATTCGGCCCTTGAGGTCCGGGCGTGCGGAGATCTGCACGCTCGCGTTCGCGCTCGCCCCGAGCACGCTCTGCGCTCCACCGAGCACGAATAAGAGCGCCGATGCGATTGCGATGTCCCGGACCGGGGCGATGGCGAGATTCACCACGCCGACCACGAAGCCGGCGATGAGGAACGCGTTCCAAGACGTCCGGGCGAAGCCGGCCGCCACAAGAGCGCCGACCAGCGCCCCAACCCCGTTCGCGGCCAACACGAAACCGAACGCCGTCGCACCAGTGTGTAGGGTCTGCTTTGCCAGCACCGGGACGAGCACGTTTGAGTTGAGCGCGAGCATCGCGAGCGTGAGCATCGCGCAGAGTGTGACTGCAAGGCGGCGTTCGCCGTGCACGTAGCGGAGCGCTTCGACCGTACCTCGCCACACGGTCGGGGGTCTGGCGGGTCTCCCCACCGGGAAGAACTCGCTCGGTCGCATCATCAGCAAGGCGCCGAGTACGGCGAGGAAGCTCAAGGCGTTGACCGCAAAGCACCACCCAACGCCCGCCAGGGCGATCAGAGCACCGCCAATCGCAGGCCCGATAACGCGGCCCGCGTTGAACAGGCTCACGTTGAGCGCGACGGCGTTCGCCACACCGTCGCGCCCGACCAGGCTGTGAGCAAGCGCCTGGCGGGCCGGCGTGTCAAACACTGCGACGATTCCGGTGAGCACGCCAGCGATATACAGTTGCCATGGCTCGATCTTCCCGGCAAACGCCAGGACCGTAAGAACGGCCGCGATCGGGATCTGCACGGACTGCGTGCAAATGACGATCCGGCGAGGCTCGAACCGATCGGCGACAAGTCCTCCGTGGAGGCCCAAAACCACAAACGGGCCCATCTGGCAAAGGGTGAGCAAGCCGACGGCCAGCGCAGAGTTGGTTATGCGCAGGATCAGCCACGCGGCCGCGACGTTCTGCATCCACGTGCCGGCGATGGACACCGACTGGCCGAAGAAGTACAGCCGGTAATTGCGGTACCGGAGGCTCGCGAACGTCCCATCTCGGATGCGGGCAAGCCGCTTCATACGCCCGCCACATCTCCCCAGGCGCCGTCCGGTGTCGTAGTTGACGAGACGTACTCGCGACTACATGTGGTTGGCATCATCGGCGCATGCCGTCACCAGTGAATGCGCGCCAGAGCCCGCTCTAGTCGCCCCAATGCGCGACGGCCGGGCCACGAGCGCCCCGATTGGAGCCGACACCACTCCCTCGAGCCGACTCGGCTAGTGGGGCATGAAGTTGCCCTGGTTTACGTTGAGGGCGGCGCCCGTCATGCTGTGGGCGGTCTCGCTCAGCAGGAACACGATCGCCTGCGCCACCTCTTCGGGTTCCATGAACCTCTTTGCGAAGAGAGTGGCCCCGATTTCCGCAAGCTGGTCCTCCGTCATATGCCGGCGAGCGGTCTCGGAGGCCGTGTGTCCGGGGGCCACGACGTTGACGCGGATGCGATGGGGAGCCAGTTCGGCCGCCATTGTCCGGGTCATCGCGACGACCCCGCCTTTGGAGGCGGTGTAGGCGGCCTGACTCGGCACCGGGCGGTACGCCGCGCCCGAGGCGACGTTCACGATCGCGCCCGCGGTCCCGGTCCGGATCATCGACTGCGCCACGGCCTGGGCCAGGAAGAACGATCCTCGGAGGTTGACCGTGTCGATCTCCTCCCACACCTCGGGTGTGGTGTCAAGAAAGGACACAGACGGGTACACCGCGGCCACGTTCGCAAGCCCGTTGATCTTCCCGAACCGCTCCTCGGTGCGAGCAACGACCGAGCGGATCGCATCCAATGAGCGGAGGTCCGTCTCGTCCAGCACCGCCTTTGGGCCGATCGACTCCGCCACCCGGGCGCCGGCCTCGGTATCGATATCCGCGATAACCACGTTCGCGCCACCCTGCGCAAGGAGAGTGGCAGTCGCCCGCCCCATCCCGCTCGCGCCACCGGACACGATGAAGACCTGATCGTCGAAACTCATCGCTCTCTCCTAAAGAATCATGTGGCCGGCGTCGACCCGGAGCAACGCCCCGTTCAGCGCCGACGCGGCATCGGACGAAACCCACACAATCACATCGGCAATCTCCTGCGGATCGAGCGGACGGCCAAGAAGCGGGAGGGCAAAGCCCGCGACCGCCTGGGCGCCCTGCGTGAGCGTCGGTCCGGGCAGAACGGTATTAGCCGGATGCTCGGTCCTGCTTCAAGCGCGACCACACGGCCAAGCGCGACAAGGCCGGCCTTTGCCGCGCTATAAGCCGCAAGCCCCGGGATCGCATAAAACGCGGCGCCCGACGACACGTTGACAATCACCCCGCCGGACTTCTTGAGATGCGGCACGGCCGCCTGACACGCAAACAACGGACCCTTCAGATCGACACCCAACACGTCGTCCCAAAACTCCTCGGACATCTGGTCAACCGACGCGTTGGGATAAACCGCGCCGACGTTGGCCAAGATGTCGAGCCCACCGAACAGTTCTACCGCGGCATCGATCGTCCCGAACACGTCTTCCCTCTTGCGCAGATCCATCTCGTGCGCCTCCGCAGTCCCCCCCTCACTCCGAATTGCGTCCACCACGCGGTTGGCCGCAGGAGCATCGATGTCCGCGACGACTACCTTTGCACCGCGCCTTCCGTACTCCTTAGCCGTGGCCTGACCCATACCGGCACCGGCGCCCATCACCACAACACTCTTACCCTCAAAGCTCATCACAACCTCCAAGAGGAATCTCATGCCTCATGGCGCCCCGGTAACGAAGTCCGGTGGATGCCATCGGCGAGCGTAAGCAACAGCTGACCGGCCCCGGTCAGCTCCAACACCTCAAACCTTGACCAGCCGACGAGACGAAGAAGCACACTGCTGGCCGAACGACGCAAGCGCGGTCGACCCCTGGTGGGGTCGTGGTTTTATTGGACCCGGGTTTGTCCCTCCAGGGCTGGGATGGTGGTGGGTAGGTTGTAGAGGTCGATGCCGTTCTGGAACATGATCCGGTCACGGAGTTGTTCTGGGATTTGTCGGATCAGCCATTTGGGATCGTCGAACGTCCAGTGCGGATAGTCCGAGGAGAACAGCAACAGGCGGTCGCCCTCCATCCATTCCATCACCTTGCGCAGCTCGGCCCGGTCGTCGGGATAGTCCAACGGCTGGGTCGTGAACCACAGGTGGTCGTACGCGTATTCGGATGGTTTGCGGTGCAGGTGGGGGAGGTCGGCCTTCCGCTGCTCGTAGACGGCGTCCATCCGCCACATCAGCGGGAGGATCCAGCTGTACGCATGCTCGACGAGGATGACTTGCAGGGTCGGGAATCTTTCAAATGCGCCGTCGAAGATTAGGCTCATGACCTGGTTCGCCGCGAGCAGGGAGTAGCTGACCATGAAGTCATGGTTGTAGCTCGGGAACCCAACCGCCGGCATCGGCATCGTTTCGTAGTAGCCGCGGCCGAGGTGGCATGCCACGGGTAGCCCGTGGCGGGTCGCGGCTTCCCAGATCGGGTCGTATTGGGGGTCGCCCCACGCGGGACGCGGCTCGGCGTTGATCAGGACCTGGGCCATGTACGGGTGCCCGGCCCAGTGCTCGATCTCTTTGACCGCGCCGGCTGGATCCTCGATCGCGACGCAGATCGAACCACGCCACCGCTCGTGCCAGTTCGTCTTGCTGTCAAGCCAATGATTCGCCTGCCAGTGATTGGTCGCTATCGAGCCGGCTTGGCTGTGCTCGGGGACTATCTGGGAGCGACTCCCCGGCTCGAGGATCCCGATGTCCGAGCCCGCCTCCATGATCACCTGACGGAACGCCAACTCCGGATCTGACCCCGGGAACCCGCCGTCCTCCGGGAAAGTGTCCATGCGCATCGCCATCGCGTGCGCGTAATCCGGGGCGTCATAGTTGATCGTGTCCCCGACCCGCCGGCGCTTCCAGAACCGGCTGCGATACGGCTCGGGCACGTACTCGATCCACTCGCCCGCGCGCGGAACCGGATGAACATCGGAATCCACAACTCGCACGTCAACGCGTGCCAGCTCAGGAGCCCGCTCACGAATGCTAGTTACCGCCATCTCGCGCCTCTCTTAATCTTGGTCGTCAACTCAGGGACTCGCCCAAGCTCGACTACACACTCGCCGCGGCAGCCAGCCCCAGCCCATACAGATCATCAGCATTTCGCCACAAAATCTTCTGCCGCTGCTCATCGGTCAAATCACGAGACACCGAGTTCACCTCCGCCAACCCCCAATGCGGATAACTCGACCCATACATCACCAAATCAGACTTACCCGTCATCTCCAGCCACTCAGCAGCCATCCCCTCCATCCCAACACCATCCAGACTGCCCTGCACAAACCGGACATGATCCTCAAGATACGCGCTCGGGATCTGCGGCGCCCACGGCGTCTGCTCCAAATGCGGCCGCCCGAAAGTATCCATCCGCCACATGAACGGCGTCACCAACTCAGCGCCCCCATCCGCCCACACGACCTTGAAATCAGGCAACGACTCGAACACACCCTCCGTGATCATGCTCAACAAATGATAGATGTAATTCAAACCCATGAACGCGGCGTAATGCGGATACGTCCGCGGATGCCCCGACGGAGTCGGCGCAAACCCAATCCCAGTCCCAGTCTCGATATGCACCGCGACCGGAAGACCCCGCCTCGCCGCCTCCTCCCAAATCGGCATGAACTGCGGCTTGCCGTACAACTCCCGAGACTGAAGCGGCACCCCGATCTGCACCATCCGCGGATGCCCAGCCCACCGGTCGACCTCCTTCAGAGCCCCCTCAACATCCTCCGGATTAACACGAATCGTCCCCCGGAACCGCTCCCCATACACCTCATCATCCAACCACCGCTCAGTCAACATCTCGTTATGAGCCGAAAGCATCGCCGTTGTCAGATGACGATCAGGCAACGTGCCCCGCGTCATCGGATGCAACACCGCGATATCAACCCCCCGCTCCTCAAACAAATGCCTCCCCACCTGACCAGGATCCGACCCCGGATAACCATCCGACCTACTCACAACATCAGCCGAATACTCCCCATCAGGCGCCCCATACCAATCCATCTCAACATCCGGCAACCCACGACTCTTAAACGGCTCACGAAGAAAATCCCGAATCTCCCCGTTCCCCCTAAAAAACACATGAACGCTCGCGTCCACCACAGGCATCGCCTTCCCAGACGAACCCTCGCCCACGCGCACCAACTCTCTCTCACCCTCTGACACGACCCATCATTCCTCTCACCCGGGGCACCCATCCAGACAACCGACAACCACCCCAACCACACACGAACAAACAGGTTAGCCGCTCACGCATTTCATGTCAAGGCCTCACCCCAGAACGGAGGGATACGTCGACGTGGCTCCGCGACGCGTGGAGCCGACTATTTCGACGATCCTCGAACTATATGAGGGTCTGCGCCGACTGTCAAGCGCCCGGTCGAGGCACGGCCCCGAGCCACAGTTGTCATATGCTTCAAGTCGTGAAGCCTGCGCCGTTCGACTATTCCGCGCCCGCGCACGTCGACGAGGCACTAGCACTTTTGCACGATTATTCAGACGCCTGCAGAGTGCTGGCCGGCGGCCAGAGTCTGGTGCCGCTCCTTTCACTGCGGCTTGCGCGCTTCGAGATGCTTGTGGACATCAATCGCGTCGCGGGCCTGAGCGGGATCCGAAGATCCGACGGCGAACTCGTCATCGGCGCGACTACTCGGCAGGCTGACATCGCTCGAGATGACCTGATCCGACGCGATGTTCCATTGCTCTCGGAGGCGAGCAGCTACATCGGGCACTTTCAGATCCGCAACCGCGGAACGATCGGCGGCTCGATCGCCCACGCGGACCCAGCAGCGGAGTACCCGGCGGCTGCGCTCGCCCTCGACGCTCAGCTCGAGGTGGCGAGTTCACGCGGCCGTCGTCGAGTCGCGATCGAGGACTTTCTCAAGTCGGCCTATGTGACAACAATCGAGCCCGATGAGCTTCTAGTCTCGCTGCGAGTGCCGGTCTCGACGCGTCGCAGCGGTTTCGCGATCGAAGAGATCGCGCGCCGTCCTGGAGACTTCGCGCTCATCGGCGCGATCGCAATCGTCGCGCTTGGTGACGACGACCATATCGCGGACGCGAGGGTCGTCATGTTCGGCGTCGCGGCTCGTCCGGTTCGCCTGACCGCCCTCGAGGAGGAGGTCTTGGGCCGCCCGGAGCCCCCAACACGACTCGAGGCGATCAGCCGCGCGGTCGCTGCCGCATTGACTCCGCCGAACGACGTCCAAGCGACTGCTACCTACCGACGCGATGTCGCGGGGTTTCTCGCCGCGCGCGTCGTGCGGAGTGCCGTGGCGCGCGCCCGGGCTCAGTCGGTCGCGGAGGGAAGCTGATGACGAAAAGGTCTGTTTCGATGATCGTCAACGGCGTGCCTTACGAGCACGACATTGAACCACGCCTGACCCTGGCGGACTTCCTACGCGACCGTTGTGACCTGACCGGTACCCACCTCGCTTGCGAGCACGGCGTCTGCGGTGCCTGCACGGTGCTGGTGAACAGCGATGCGGTTCGGTCGTGCCTGATGTTTGCAGTTCAGGCCGACGGCGCTGAGGTGACGACGCTCGAGGGCCTTGCGCCCGAGGGCGGTCCGCTGACCCCAGTGCAGCAGGGGTTCATGGAGTGCCATGGACTCCAGTGCGGGTTCTGCACGCCCGGATTCGTGGTGTCCGCTCACGCGTTTCTGCGCGATTACCCAGACCCCACCGAGGACGAGATCCGTGAGCACCTGTCAGGAAACTTGTGCCGTTGCACCGGATACCAGGGCATCGTGCGTGCCGTGCGCCGCGCAATCGAGCTCAAACGCGAGCGAGAGCCGAGCGAGGTCGTCGCCCGGACGCGCAGCCTGGAGGGCCGGGAGTGAGCACTACCGAGGCACCGCGCGCAGGTCGCTACGTCGGCGCGCGCGTGCAGCGCCGGGAGGATCCACGACTGCTGACTGGTCATGGCGTCTACGTTGACGACATACGGCTGCCCGGGATGCTCCACGCGACTTTCGTCCGGAGCCCTCTGGCCCACGCGCTCATCAGCTCAATCGACGTCGAGCCTGCCCGGCTCGTCCCGGGTGTCGTCGCGATCTGGACCGGCGCCGATCTGAACGCGGACGCGACCGGGGTGCTTTGGGACTGGACTTCGCCTGATTTCGGCTTTCCGAGGGTGTACCCACTAGCCGAGGGAAGCGTTCGCTACGTTGGGGATCCGGTTGCGATCGTCGTCGCGGCGAGTCGGTATGTCGCCGAGGATGCGGCCGAGCTGATCCAAGTCGACTACGACCCCCTTCCCGCGGTTGTCGGCCGGGAGCGAGCACTCACCGACGAGCACAGTGCCCACGACGAGCTGGAGAGCAACCTCGCGTGGGCGGCATCGACGCCGGAGGATCCGTCGCTCGAGGCGGGATTTGCTCGAAGCAACCACGTCGTATCTCACACGGTGCGCCAGCACCGGTACATCGCCGTTCCGATGGAGACGCGGGGAATCGTCGCCGACTGGCAGCGCGGCGAGGAGCAGCTCGTCCTTTATGTCTCGTCTCAGGTCCCTCATATGGATCGTGAGTACTTTGCGCGCGCGATCGGTGTTCCCGAGCATCGCGTCCGGGTGATCATGCGCGACGTGGGTGGCGGTTTCGGCCAGAAGATCTTTCGTGGGCGTGAGGAGACCGCGACCGTCCTAGCGAGCCACCGGCTCGGGCGTCCGGTGAAGTGGATCGAGGATCGCCACGAGAATCTGGTGGCGGCCAGCCACTCGCGGGACGAGCAGATGACTCTCAGGGTTGGCGTCGACGGCGATGGGAACATCCAGGCCGTGCACGCTGACTACCTGGGCGACGTCGGCGCGTATCCGTTCATCCCGCCCGCGATCCCGGGCGCAGCCGCCCTCGAGATACTGCCCGGCCCTTATCGAATCGGACACTACGGCTGGTCCGGCCGCTCTGTGTTCACCAACACAAGCGGCCAGGGCGCCTACCGGGGTCCATGGATGATGGAGACGGTGGCTCGAGAGATCATGATGGACGTTGTCGCGCGCGAGATCGGCATGGACCCTGTCGAGCTGCGACGTCGCAACATCCTGCATTCGACCGACCTGCCCTATACGAACGCGAGCGGCGAACGGTACGAACGCCTGACCCCAGCCGAGACGTTCGAGGCCGCGATCAGGCTGATCGGGTACGACGCGTTTCGAGCCGAGCAGCCGCGACTCCGGGAGCGGGGCCGCTACCTCGGAATTGGTGTCTGCACTTACATCGAGCCGACGGCGGGCGTCCGCGGGGGCCCGGGTGACGTCGAGGCTGCAACCATCCGAATCGAGCCGAGCGGCAAGGTCAACGTGCTGATGGGTACCGGCTCGCATGGTCATTCGCTCGAGACGACGATGGTGCAGATCGTTGCCGATCAGCTCGGCGTGCCGATTGACGATGTGCGACTCCTACAGGGCGACACGGCAATCGCTCCCTATGGGGGCGGGACGGCCGGCAGCCGCAGTGCTGTAATCGGCGGCGGGGTCGCTCGCATCTCTGCCGGCCGCGTCCGCGAGAAGGTGCTGCTGATAGCCGGACACCTGCTGGAGGCCTCCCCCGAGGATCTTGAGATCGAGGACGCGAGAATCTCTGTAGTAGGCTCGCCAGGACCTAGCGTCACGGTGGCAGACGTCGCGCGCACCGCTTACTACCGCGCCCGCGAGTTGCCGGAGGGGATCGAGCCCGGCCTCGAAAACACGTCGCGCTACATCCCTCCTGCGACGACTTACGCGAATTCGACCCAAATCTGCACGTGCGAGGTCGACATCAACACCGGGCTCGTCGCCGTCCTCGACTGGGTCGTCGGCGGCGACTACGGGGTCGTGATCAACCCCAATGTGGTCGAGGGGCAGGTGGCCGGCGGCGTCGCCCAGGGCATAGGTGGTGTCCTGCTCGAGCACATGGCGTACGACGAGTGGGGCAACCCGCGGTCGATCACCTTCAAGGACTACTTGCTGCCAACGGCGGCCACGGTACCCGACATCCGGTATGTCCACCTAGAAACACCGTCCGATCGGCCAGGAGGACACAAGGGAGTCGGCGAGGGTGGCGCTATCGGCGCTCCCGCAGCACTCGTCAACGCGGTCTCTGACGCCCTCGCTCCCCTCGGCGTCCTCATCACCGATCAGCCGCTTAGCCCCGACCGGATCCTGTCGGCGATTCGGACAGCCAGATCGGACTGACCACCCCAGGCGCGCGTTGCCTTAGCTTAGACATGCTCATCCAGGGCGCGTGGTATGCCGGTCTGTGACGAAGCCGGGAGTTTCCGTGATCGAGCAAGCCTGGGTTGCCTCGTCGCTACGGAGAGAGAGGCCGTCAGCCGATTGCCTTGACCACGGGGCCGATCAAGGATCGGCCCTCCGGACCTTGGTGCGGCTTCGCGCGGCGACGGGACTTAGCGCAGGCGGGATGCCGTTGTCTATCAGCACCAGCAACCGAGACGCTGAACTCAGCCGCGGCCTTGAGCGAGAGCGTTCTGCATCGCACTGGTGACCCGCAGGCATTCACCTTGGCGCGCGGGTGAGGACAGCAGCAGTTCAAATCTCCGTATCCGGCCTCGGTCGAGCGCCGTGTCCATACCGTTGTAGGGTCTCGAGCGCTGCAGCTGTAATTACACCCACAGCGCTCTGGTGCAGGAGGCTCCAGCAGTGTCGCCCCGATCTCCTTGGCGCCGCCGCCGCCGCCACGGCCGCGGATCGGTTCTGCCTCTGGGCGAGAAGTGGTTGTGTATTGTTCAAGGCAATGGACATCGGCGTTCGGCTTCCTCATATTGGCCCGGACGCGAGTCCGTCGTTCGTGCGTCAATGGTGCACCGTCGCCGACGAGGCGGGATTCGATGTCTTGTGGACGGCCGATCACGTGTTGATGCCCCAGCACACAGACTCGCTCTACACCCTGGCTCGCGACCTGTCGCGGGTCCCGGACGACGCCGTGTCGGACCTGATGTCCCCGAACTACGAGATGCTCACCACCCTCGCTTTTGTGGCCGGCTTCACCTCGAGGATCAAGCTCGGGACCGGAGTGGCGGTCCTGCCAATTCGGAATGCGGTGCTTAACGCGCGGCAGGTGGCGACGATCGACGTCTACTCGGGAGGCAGGGTACTCTACGGCGTGGGCGCTGGCTGGATGAAGGAAGAGGCCGACGCTATGAATATGCCCTGGGACCAGCGCGGGGCCCGGGCGGATGAGCACATCCGTCTCCTGCGGAGCCTCTGGATGGCTGACGGCACGCACGTCAGCTTCGAGGGAGACTTCTTCCACATCCCACCGATCGACCCAGAGCCCCTACCCGTCCAGAGGCCGATACCGATCCTTGTCGGAGGCCACAGCGACAAGGCGATCGACCGGGCCGCTCGCCTGGGCGACGGCTGGATCGCCTCCACCATGTCAGTCGGTCGGCTGTCCGAGCACAGTGACAAGCTTCGCCGGGCTGCCGAGGCTCACGGCCGCGACCCAGACACCCTCCTTATCTACGCTACCGACAGCAACGCAGAGGATCCGGACACACTCCTCGCCTTCACGGGCAAGAGCCGGGCTGTCCGGACCAAGGAACAGCTGAAGGACTCCGACCTTCTTCGTCGGCTTGAGAGCTACCGAGCACTCGGCATCGCCGGAGTCGATGTGCCCGTCGCGTCGCTCGCCGACCTCGACCGCCTGGCTAAGACGGTGCTCCCGGTCTTTAAGAGCTGACGCCCTGAGCGGCAGCTGCCATGTGTTGACAGGGCCCGCTGCCCGCCTCGCCGCAAAGCTTAGTCGTTAGCCGCACGCAGCGGAGCCGCGCGTACCAGGGAAATCGGACGGTCAGACGTCCATCAGCTGGGCCGCGAGGTCAGGAAACTGATCCTGGAGCTCTTCCAGCCGCGCACGGTAGAAGAAGAACCGGCCCTCTCGCCGGGTCTCGATCAACCCAGCCGCATTCAGTAGCTTCGTGTGGTACGAGATGGTCGACTTCGAGAGCGGGAACTGATCGTCGAACTCCGAGCAGCCGACCTCGCCTCGATCAATGATCGTCTCGAGCATCTCAAGGCGCGTGTTGTCACTGAGAGCGGCGAAAATCGTCGTCAACCGCTCTCGCCGCACCGCGTCTTCCTGGCGTGCCATCAGCATCAAGCGTCGATGTTATCGAACCACCGGGCCCATGGACCCACGGGCTCAAACCACAAGCGAGCGCCGATGGTTTCGAGGAACAAGTACCGCACGATCATCTGTGACGAGCTGACGGATGCTCATGGTTCTCGCCGGCGCCGAGCACCCCGCCCCGGGTCCAAACGCGGCTCAGCACCTTTGCGCCGACCGTAGAGCCGGCGCCGGAGCCGCACTTAGCCTTCTTCCACGACTCAGTCCTGTCTAAATGGCCTGCGGCCGATGGATTAGGGCCAGCAAGATTGCGGTCTTGTCGCTCTCGTTCTTCCACGCATGTCGCGTGGCCTGCTGGATCACGAAGTCGCCCTTCTGAAGCCGCACGCGATCCTCGTCGAGCACCATCGTCAACTCACCTTCGAATATGAAGTCGAAATCGATCGTCCTGGTCGTGTGGAACCCGTTCTCGTCAATCCCTGGGTAGGAATGATGCTCCGTGATCTCGGCCTCCGGCGCCATCGGCGCGAAATGCCATACCACCCCGCCAGAGACCTGAGGCCCGATCCAATCTGCGGCCACCTGCGGATCGATCGCGTTGATCGAATCGAGCACCTGGCTCGGTTCGTAGGTCCAGACCGTACCGGGGCCCGCAGGGTCCAACTCCTCTGCCGAAACGATGTATGAGCGACCTTGCTCGTTGACGCCCGTGACGACTCGCTTCATTCGTGTGTCCTTCCTTTCTCTTGCGCGCTCATTATCCGACTCATGCGTACTCGGTCAATGCGTCTACGACATTCATGACGGGTCCGAGTCCCGAGGCCGGCATTACCGTGAGAATCGCCTCCAGAATCTCAGCCTGTGAAATGCCCTCCTCGGCAGCATCGCGAAGATGCGCTCGGAACGAGTGATCGGCCCCTTGGGATGCAAGCACCGCAAGGTAAATCAGGATTCTCACCTTCTTGTCGAGAACGGGATCGACGGGGTCATAGCTAGCCTGAAAGAAGTTTGAGAATGCCTGCGCAAAATCTGGGCGCTGGGCAGCCACGAAGCCAAATCTCGTGGGTGAAGTCCGATTACCGTCGGTCATCGAGCACCATCCGGGACGAAGTTTGAATCAGAGCAGATCACTGGACCGCACCCTTCCCACCGAGGCGGGGGACCCGGTCCTCAAGCCACTGCGCCCGACCACCGTCCCAGGCTTTGGGTGGTCGGTGCCGGGTGGTGTTTGGGGGTCGTGGTTTTATTGGACCCGGGTTTGTCCCTCCAGGGCTGGGATGGTGGTGGGTAGGTTGTAGAGGTCGATGCCGTTCTGGAACATGATCCGGTCACGGAGTTGTTCTGGGATTTGTCGGATCAGCCATTTGGGATCGTCGAACGTCCAGTGCGGATAGTCCGAGGAGAACAGCAACAGGCGGTCGCCCTCCATCCATTCCATCACCTTGCGCAGCTCGGCCCGGTCGTCGGGATAGTCCAACGGCTGGGTCGTGAACCACAGGTGGTCGTACGCGTATTCGGATGGTTTGCGGTGCAGGTGGGGGAGGTCGGCCTTCCGCTGCTCGTAGACGGCGTCCATCCGCCACATCAGCGGGAGGATCCAGCTGTACGCATGCTCGACGAGGATGACTTGCAGGGTCGGGAATCTTTCAAATGCGCCGTCGAAGATTAGGCTCATGACCTGGTTCGCCGCGAGCAGGGAGTAGCTGACCATGAAGTCATGGTTGTAGCTCGGGAACCCAACCGCCGGCATCGGCATCGTTTCGTAGTAGCCGCGGCCGAGGTGGCATGCCACGGGTAGCCCGTGGCGGGTCGCGGCTTCCCAGATCGGGTCGTATTGGGGGTCGCCCCACGCGGGACGCGGCTCGGCGTTGATCAGGACCTGGGCCATGTACGGGTGCCCGGCCCAGTGCTCGATCTCTTTGACCGCGCCGGCTGGATCCTCGATCGCGACGCAGATCGAACCACGCCACCGCTCGTGCCAGTTCGTCTTGCTGTCAAGCCAATGATTCGCCTGCCAGTGATTGGTCGCTATCGAGCCGGCTTGGCTGTGCTCGGGGACTATCTGGGAGCGACTCCCCGGCTCGAGGATCCCGATGTCCGAGCCCGCCTCCATGATCACCTGACGGAACGCCAACTCCGGATCTGACCCCGGGAACCCGCCGTCCTCCGGGAAAGTGTCCATGCGCATCGCCATCGCGTGCGCGTAATCCGGGGCGTCATAGTTGATCGTGTCCCCGACCCGCCGGCGCTTCCAGAACCGGCTGCGATACGGCTCGGGCACGTACTCGATCCACTCGCCCGCGCGCGGAACCGGATGAACATCGGAATCCACAACTCGCACGTCAACGCGTGCCAGCTCAGGAGCCCGCTCACGAATGCTAGTTACCGCCATCTCGCGCCTCTCTTAATCTTGGTCGTCAACTCAGGGACTCGCCCAAGCTCGACTACACACTCGCCGCGGCAGCCAGCCCCAGCCCATACAGATCATCAGCATTTCGCCACAAAATCTTCTGCCGCTGCTCATCGGTCAAATCACGAGACACCGAGTTCACCTCCGCCAACCCCCAATGCGGATAACTCGACCCATACATCACCAAATCAGACTTACCCGTCATCTCCAGCCACTCAGCAGCCATCCCCTCCATCCCAACACCATCCAGACTGCCCTGCACAAACCGGACATGATCCTCAAGATACGCGCTCGGGATCTGCGGCGCCCACGGCGTCTGCTCCAAATGCGGCCGCCCGAAAGTATCCATCCGCCACATGAACGGCGTCACCAACTCAGCGCCCCCATCCGCCCACACGACCTTGAAATCAGGCAACGACTCGAACACACCCTCCGTGATCATGCTCAACAAATGATAGATGTAATTCAAACCCATGAACGCGGCGTAATGCGGATACGTCCGCGGATGCCCCGACGGAGTCGGCGCAAACCCAATCCCAGTCCCAGTCTCGATATGCACCGCGACCGGAAGACCCCGCCTCGCCGCCTCCTCCCAAATCGGCATGAACTGCGGCTTGCCGTACAACTCCCGAGACTGAAGCGGCACCCCGATCTGCACCATCCGCGGATGCCCAGCCCACCGGTCGACCTCCTTCAGAGCCCCCTCAACATCCTCCGGATTAACACGAATCGTCCCCCGGAACCGCTCCCCATACACCTCATCATCCAACCACCGCTCAGTCAACATCTCGTTATGAGCCGAAAGCATCGCCGTTGTCAGATGACGATCAGGCAACGTGCCCCGCGTCATCGGATGCAACACCGCGATATCAACCCCCCGCTCCTCAAACAAATGCCTCCCCACCTGACCAGGATCCGACCCCGGATAACCATCCGACCTACTCACAACATCAGCCGAATACTCCCCATCAGGCGCCCCATACCAATCCATCTCAACATCCGGCAACCCACGACTCTTAAACGGCTCACGAAGAAAATCCCGAATCTCCCCGTTCCCCCTAAAAAACACATGAACGCTCGCGTCCACCACAGGCATCGCCTTCCCAGACGAACCCTCGCCCACGCGCACCAACTCTCTCTCACCCTCTGACACGACCCATCATTCCTCTCACCCGGGGCACCCATCCAGACAACCGACAACCACCCCAACCACACACGAACAAACAGGTTAGCCGCTCACGCATTTCATGTCAAGGCCTCACCCCAGAACGGAGGGATACGTCGAGGTCAAAATACCCGGCGCCGAACGGCGCCGACCTCAGCCGGATAAATAGGAGCGTTCAGCCGCGATGGTCTCGATCCAGCAAAGGGGTGAGCCCTTGACGCAAAACCGTTCAGCCGCTAACCTGAACTTCCTTTCTACTCCACGCCAGACGTCCAAAGCGGCGAGGCCCCGGCGGCGAGACTGCACCAACGAACACCGACATAAGAGAGGCGCGAGATGGCTGTGACGAGCATTCGGGAGCGGACTCCGGAGCAGGCGCGTGTTGATGTGCGGGTTGTGGATTCAGACATCCACCCGACGCAGCGCCCGGCCGAGTGGATGGAGTATGTGCCCGAGCCGTACCGCAGCCGGTTCTGGAAGCGCCGGCGAGTCGGCGACATCAACACGTACGACGCCCCGGATTACGCGCACGCGATGGCGATGCGCATGGACACTTTCCCGGAGGACGGCGGGTTCCCGGGGTCAGATCCGGAGTTGGCGTTCCGTCAGGTGATCATGGAGGCGGGCTCGGACATCGGGATCCTGATCCCCTTCTCAGGCGGTCACATCATTCCGGAGCACACGCAGTCGGGCCGGATCGCGACCAATCACTGGCAGGCGAATCATTGGCTTGACAGCAAGACGAACTGGCACGAGCGGTGGCGTGGTTCGATCTGCGTCGCGATCGAGGATCCAGCCGGCGCGGTCAAAGAGATCGAGCACTGGGCCGGGCACCCGCAGATGGTTCAGGTCCTGATCAGCGCCGAACCGCGTCCCGCGTGGGGCGACCCCCAATACGACCCGATCTGGGAAGCCGCGACCCGCCACGGGCTACCCGTGGCATGCCACCTCGGCCGCGGTCACTTCGAGCTTATGCCGATGCCGGCGGTTGGGTTCCCGAGCTACAACCATGACTTCATGGTCAGCTACTCCCTGCTCGCGGCGAACCAGGTCATGAGCCTAATCTTCGACGGCGTGTTCGAGCGCTTCCCGACCATGCAGTTCGTTCTCATCGAGCATGCGTACAGCTGGATCCTCCCGCTGATGTGGCGGATGGACGCCGTCTACGAGCAGCGGAAGGCCGACCTCCCCCACCTGCACCGCAAACCATCCGAATACGCGTACGACCACCTGTGGTTCACGACCCAGCCGTTGGACTATCCCGACGACCGGGCCGAGCTGCGCAAGGTGATGGAATGGATGGAGGGCGACCGCCTGTTGCTGTTCTCCTCGGACTATCCGCACTGGACGTTCGACGATCCCAAATGGCTGATCCGACAAATCCCAGAACAACTCCGTGACCGGATCATGTTCCAGAACGGCATCGACCTCTACAACCTACCCACCACCATCCCAGCCCTCGAGGGACAAACCCGGGTTGGCTGAAATCGCACGATAGATCTACGTTTCATTCTCGTGGTACCCGTTAGGCCGGTGGTCGCGCTCCAGGGAGACTGTGCAATCAACCTCCGGCATGTCCTCAGGCGCCGGACGATGTCGACCGCTTAGGGGTGACGATATGTCCCGGGGACCGGCCCGGTCGGGTGAGGTTCGTCCAAATGTGATCTTGTCCGTGCTGGTGCTGGCAGGACTGGCCTACGCGGTCCTGAGCTCCGCGGTGATCCCGGCGCTCCCGACGATCCAGCACGACCTCGACGCGACCGAGACTGGCGTCACGTGGATCCTGACAGGGTTCCTTCTGTCGGCGTCGGTCGGAACGGCGATCATCGGGCGGCTCGGCGATATGTACGGCAAGGAGCGGCTGCTGCTTTACACCCTGCTCGTGCTCTCAGCGGGGACGCTGCTCGCGGCGCTGTCCAACTCGCTGGCGGTGCTGATCGTCGCGCGCGTGATCCAGGGAGTCGCAGGTGGGATCTTCCCGCTCGCGTTCTCGATCATCCGTGACGAGTTTCCGCCCGAACGCGTCGCCGGGAGTATCGGCATCCTGTCCTCGGTGCTGGGGATCGGCGGCGGCGGCGGCCTGGTGCTCGGAGCGGTGATCGTCGAGCACCTGGGCTGGCACTGGCTGTTCTGGGCTCCGCTCGCCGTCACGCTGCTCGCGGCGGTGTGCACGTGGCGATATATCCCCGAATCGCCGGTCCGCTCCCCTGGGAACGTGAACTGGCTCGCGGCTGCCCTTATGAGCATCGGGATGTCGTGCATCCTGATCGCGATCGCCCAGACGTCGGTGTGGGGCTGGGGCGGAACGAAGACGATCGTGCTGTTCGCCCTGGGAGCGGTCGTGTGCACCGCCTGGATCTGGGTCGAGGTCCACAGCCGCGAGCCGCTCGTCGACATGACAATGATGCGGATCCCCGGGGTCTGGACCACGAACCTTGTCGCATTCCTCCTCGGCGCCGGGATGTACTGCTCGTTCGTCGTCTTCCCCGAGTTCGCGCAACTACCCAAGAGCACCGGCTTCGGGTTCGGAGCCTCGGTCGTCGTCTCGAGCCTCTATCTCCTCCCATCCGCGATCGGGATGGGCGTACTCGGAGCCGCGGCGGGCCCAGTCGCGCACCGGTTCGGCTCGAAATCCGCGCTGATCGCCGGCACCGCGCTGACTGCCGTCGCATTCGCGTGGTTAGCTGTCGCCCACGCCCATCCATTCGACATGCTGATCTCCTCAACTCTCCTCGGAGCCGGGATCGGCCTTGCCTTCGCCGCCCTCGGGAACCTCATCGTCCAAGCCGTCCCCGCGCGCCAAACCGGCGTCGCGGCCGGCATGAACACCGTCATGAGAACTCTCGGCGGAGCACTTGGCGCCCAACTAGCAGCAACGTTGATCGTCGACCACACATCTCACGGATTTCCGGCCGTGACCGGTTTCACCGAGACTTTCGTCCTGGCGACAGGGTTCCTCGCCGTGTGCATCATCGCCGGCTTACTCGTACCCAGCCCCTGCCCCACACCCACCACGCTCAAGATCGACCCCCAGCTTGCCGCCAACCCCGACCCAGGCTGAACCCGAACGCCAGAGCGCCCGCGCCGCGGGCCGTTCAGATTGCACCGCCGTTGTCGCCGGCGTAAGCGTCCATAAGACAGTTCTTGCGATCTTGACAAGATACGGACAGCTTCCGTATAGTTCGATAAACTTCAAAGTCACCTCGGTGACGGCGCAACGCACCGCGGCTCGGGCTCGAAACACACCGGTGAATGGCGCAGGACGTGCTGTCGTCGTTGTTGCAGCGTCGAACCCGTTCGCGATCCGTGGTTAGTTCGTTCTTGGACCAAATCTAGAGCAAGAAGGATATGCAAATGGGTCGTCTCGACGGAAAGGTCGCCGTTGTGACCGGCGCGGGAAACGGCCTCGGACGCGCTCACGCGCTGGCACTGGCGGCGGAGGGCGCGATGGTACTGGTGAACGACGTCGGGCGCCAGCTTGTAGGGGGTGAAGGCGGCCAAGGGCTAGAGCCGACGCCGCCAGACATCGAGGCGGCTAAACGGGTCGTTTCATCGATAGTCGCGAACGGGGGGATCGCGGCAGCTAATGATGGGGACGTTGCCAGTGTCGACGGTGCCGCGAGCGTCGTCGACGCGGCGGTCGAAGCGTTCGGCGACGTTCACATCGTCGTCAACAACGCCGGGACCCTCCATGACGCCGACATCGACGACGTCGACGACGCGCGCCTCGACGGCGACTTCTCTGTAAACGTGAAGGGGACCGCCGGGACCACCAAAGCAGCATTCGAGGTCATGAAGCGCAATGAGCACGGCGGATCAATCATCAACACCATAACCGGGTTCGGAGGCTACCCGGCTGGCCATGGCCTCACGGCATACAACGCCGCCAAGTATGCGGTGGTCTCCTATACGTTGTCGGCGGCCGCAGCCGGCTTGCAGTTCGGCATTCGGGCAAATGCCATCTGCCCCACGGCGGTGACCCGACAGTCGCGAGGGTGGTTGTTCGAGGAAAACCTCATCGACCCCGCTGACGAGGAGACACTCCGACACCTCGCTCCGGATCGGGTCTCGCCGATGCTGGTCTTCCTTGCCTCGGATGCCGCCCGGGATCTGACCGGGCGACTGTTTCTCACCCTTCCTACCAGCCTCGGCAGCAATGCTAGGTTCGTTATCAAAGAAGCCTTCGTGGCCGAGACCGAGGGCGTGGTCGCCGACACGTGGACTCCCGGCGCGATCGAGCGATCGCTTCGCTCGTTCGTCCGAACCTCGGTGCGTCAAGGCAATTGGACCGCGACCATCGAGGCGCCGGTCGTGATCCCGGTTTCGTGATCCGCAAGGCGGGTGCTATATCTCGGTCAACCTCTGCGACCCTGCGGCTCGAGGCGCCAAAGCACGGCGCCTTGCACGAGCAAAAAGCGATGCTCCACGTGCAACGGCCGCACGAGCTGCCCGATCACCACGCGCAGCTCACTCGTGAGGGAACTGACGTCCGGGAAGTGGTCACAGAGAGGAATATATCTCGGCGTATCCAAAAGAAGGGTGTGCAGTTTGCCTGTGTATAATTTCGAGCCGTGGTGACACACCCACACAGGCGACCTCGCGCCGGTCGACTCGGGGTCGCCGGGACTGGCATTCCCCCTGAATCGGACCGCTACAAGTGGGTCGCGCTGTCGAACACGACGCTCGCCGTGCTACTTGCGACAATCGACGCGTCGATCACGATCATTGCGATGCCGGACATCTTCCGCGGTATCCACCTGGACCCCCTCGTTCCCGGGAACAGTTTCTATCTCCTATGGATGGTGCTCGGCTATCTCGTAGTCGCAAGCGTGTTGATCGTCTCGCTCGGTCGCCTGGGCGACATGTTCGGCCGTGTCCGTATCTACAACATGGGCTTCGTTATCTATACGGTCGCGTCGTTGTTACTCGCTGTGGACTGGATGACCGGCCGCGCGGGAGCAACTTACCTGATTGGGTTTCGCGTGGTCCAGGGGATCGGCGGCGCATTCCTACTCGCGAACTCAGGTGCGATCATCACGGACGCATTTCCTGCCAACCAGCGCGGCATGGCCCTCGGGATCAACAACATAGTCGCGGTCAGCGGGCTGTTTGTCGGGCTGGTGGTGGGCGGTCTCCTCGCGCCGATCAACTGGCGGCTGGTGTTCCTTATCTCGGTCCCGGTTGGATTGTTCGGGACGGTATGGGCGTATCTAAAGCTTCAGGAGAGGAGCGTGCCGCACCGAGCCAAGGTCGACTGGCTAGGGAATCTCACTTTCGCCATGGGGCTGGTGTTGATCATGATTTCTGTCACCTACGGGATAAGGCCGTACGGACATCACGCCACGGGCTGGACAAGCCCACGCGTGATCGCCCTGCTCGTCATCGGCGCGCTCTTTCTCGCCGCGTTTGTGCTGGTCGAGAGCCGAACTCAAGACCCTATGTTCCGCCTTGGACTCCTTCGAATCCGTGCCTTCACATTCGGCAGCGTGTCCACGTTCCTCGCGGCGGTCGCTCGCGGCGGTCTGATGTTCCTGCTGATCATCTGGCTACAAGGGATCTGGCTGCCGGAGCACGGCTATGACTTCACGAGGACCCCGTTGTGGGCTGGCATCTACATGTTGCCCCTTACATTGGGACTACTGGTGTTGGGCCCGATCTCGGGGTACCTTTCCGATCGATACGGGGCACGACCCTTCGCGACCGGGGGGATGCTCCTCGGCGCCCTCGCGTTCACATTGCTCGTCCTGCTGCCGACGAACTTTGCCTATCCGGTTTTCGCAGCCGTGCTCCTCCTCAACGGAATGGCCATGGGCCTATTCGCATCCCCCAATCGAGCCGCGGTCATGAACAGCCTGCCGGCACGCGACCGCGGCGCGGGCGGCGGCATGAATCAAACGCTCCAAAACTCGGCCCAGGTCCTGTCAGTCGGGATTTTCTTTTCCCTGATGGTCGCCGGGCTCGCTAGTTCATTACCCCACTCGCTGGCCTCGGGCCTCGAGGCTCATGGCGTCAGCGCGGCCGACGCCATGCGGATCTCCCACACTCCGCCAATCTCGGTCCTGTTTGCCGCCTTCCTCGGTTACAACCCAATTCAGCATCTGGTCGGCGCACACGTGCTGGCATCGCTGCCGCTGCATGCGCGAGCAACGCTTACGGGCCAGAGCTTCTTTCCCCACCTGATCTCGCCGGCTTTCCGCTCCGGGCTTCGTGCTGCATTCGGCTTCGCCATCTTGGCATGCCTGGTGGCCGCTCTTGCCTCGCTCATGCGCGGCGGCAAGTATGAACACGAGGACGCGATCCAGCCGAGTCTCGAGGGTCCAGAGTCGTTCGCGTCCGAGCCCGCGTTCGTCGCGGCCGAATGACCTCGCAAGCCGGATCAGCTGCAATCTGATCAGCTCACGAGTGACCCGGATCCTGGCGCGGGAGGCTACCCACCAGCCCGCGACGAAGACGGCTCGTCGCTGGGCCGCTCCTTCCCGATCGGCCCGATCGCCGTCGGTTCGTCGCTAGACTCGGACCATGACTGATCCGCCGGACGACGGAGTTGTCGGGATCCGTGAGCAGCGAAAGCGCTTGACCCGGGAAGAACTGCTGCAAACCGCGACGGAGATGTTCGCAGACCGTGGCTATGACAACGTCACGGTGGCGGAGATCGCGGCGGGTGCAGGCGTTTCGGTTAAGACTCTGTTTCAGCATTTTCGCACCAAGGAAGATCTGCTCTTCAGCGAACTTGACGAAACTCACCAGCGGCTCGTGAATGCTCTCCGATCGCGTGATCGCGAACAGAGCGCCCTCGTGGCGGTGACGGAATGGCTGCTGCAGGACGTCGAGCAGGAGTCTCCCGACTCCCTCGAGCGGTTTCATCGCACTGTAGGCAAAAGCCCCGCGGTCGCGGCACTGCGTCGCCGTCTCTACGAGGACTGGGAGAACGCGATCGTTCAGGTCCTCGCAACCGAGGCCAACGAGGCACATCCGACTCCGCGGACCCGTCTCATTGCCGCACAGCTCATTTGCATGATTCGCGTGATCTCGTCTCCCGAGGTTCGCGAATTCGTAACACGGCATCCCGTCGCCGACCGACCCGCGGTCATGAAGGAGTGGGTCCTCGCGGCGGCGGACCTCATCGGGAACGGGCTGTCCCATGAGAGCCCACGGCGACGCAGCGTTTGATCGACGCCGATAGGGCGACGAACATCGGACCTGGCGTGCCGACACCGACGACAGAGCCGCGGCCGGGCCATTTCGGGTAACGGCTTGACGGCAAAAGCGTTAGCCGCTAACGTTTGATGCGGGAGGGTTGCGTAAGCTGAGCAGGTTCCGTGGCCAATCGGAAACGCAACAAGGAGACATGACATGGCTGTGACGAGCATTCGGGAGCGGACTCCGGAGCAGGCGCGTGTTGATGTGCGGGTTGTGGATTCAGACATCCACCCGACGCAGCGCCCGGCCGAGTGGATGGAGTATGTGCCCGAGCCGTACCGCAGCCGGTTCTGGAAGCGCCGGCGAGTCGGTAACACGATCATCTACGACGCGCCGGATTACGCGCACGCGATGGCGATGCGCATGGACACTTTCCCGGAGGACGGCGGGTTCCCGGGGTCAGATCCGGAGTTGGCGTTCCGTCAGGTGATCATGGAGGCGGGCTCGGACATCGGGATCCTGATCCCCTTCTCAGGCGATCAGATCATTCCGGAGCACACGCAGTCGGGCCGGATCGCGACCAACCACTGGCAGGCGAATCATTGGCTTGACAGCAAGACGAACTGGCACGAGCGGTGGCGTGGTTCGATCTGCGTCGCGATCGAGGATCCAGCCGGCGCGGTCAAAGAGATCGAGCACTGGGCCGGGCACCCGTACATGGTTCAGGTCCTGATCAGCGCCGAACCCCGACCGGCGTGGGGCGACCCCCAATACGACCCGATCTGGGAAGCCGCGACCCGCCACGGGCTACCCGTGGCATGCCACCTCGGCCGCGGTCACTACGAAACGAAGCCGATGCCGGCGGTTGGGTTCCCGAGCTACAACCATGACTTCATGGTCAGCTACTCCCTGCTCGCGGCGAACCAGGTCATGAGCCTAATCTTCGACGGCGTGTTCGAGCGCTTCCCGACCATGCAGTTCGTTCTCATCGAGCATGCGTACAGCTGGATCCTCCCGCTGATGTGGCGGATGGACGCCGTCTACGAGCAGCGGAAGGCCGACCTCCCCCACCTGCACCGCAAACCATCCGAATACGCGTACGACCACCTGTGGTTCACGACCCAGCCGTTGGACTATCCCGACGACCGGGCCGAGCTGCGCAAGGTGATGGAATGGATGGAGGGCGACCGCCTGTTGCTGTTCTCCTCGGACTATCCGCACTGGACGTTCGACGATCCCAAATGGCTGATCCGACAAATCCCAGAACAACTCCGTGACCGGATCATGTTCCAGAACGGCATCGACCTCTACGACCTACCCACCACCATCCCAGCCCTGGAGGGACAAACCCGGGTCCAATAAGAGCCGACCCCGGAGCATGCCCCGTGACGAGCCGTCACGGGGTCTTCGGACCCCGGCACGCTCGACCTGTTGGGTCGGTCGGATCCAGTCGATCGTTGGCCGGCGCCTCGATCCTAGAGGTCGCGACGCGGTACGAAGTCCTAGGTCGCCACCGCGTAGAGCAGATCCGACAAGTACTGGCCACTCCGTGTCGCGGCTGACCGGGCGCCTTCTCGGTCGATGCGGGGCCCGATCAGCTCGAGATCGATCGGGCCCTGATAGCCGAGCTCTAACAGCCCGCAGATGATCCTTCGGAACGGGATTACGCCGTCACCGGGGACCGCTCGATCTGGGATCCGGCGCGTTCCGTAGCAATAGTCCCCAAGCTGCAGAAGATGTAGCGAGGCCAGTCCGTCCCTCGCCGTATCTACAAGGCGTGGTTCTTCCCAGGTTGGGAAGAGGTCGAGGCACACGCCGAGTCCGGTCATCTCGGCGAGTTGCACGGAGTCCCGGAACGAGTGCACGAAATCGATGTCGGCATACAAGGGATTGGTCGACTCGAAGATGAGGGGCACCCCGACCCGATGCGCATGGGCAGCCACTTCACTCGATGCCTCGATCATCGCCGCCGCGGCATCGTCCCAGTCTAGGCCGCCGGCAGGGCCTGCGGTGCCATAGACGGTCTGCGCAGCAACGCTCGCGGCGACGTCGAGAATTATCTCGAGCCGAGTGGACTCGCTGGTCCAGCGACCCCGATCGAACAGAGTGAACATCGAACCGCAAGAGACACTGGCGACCCGAAGCCCGCTCGCCCGCACGATGTCGACGGCAGCGTCGAGGCCCTCCGCCTCGAGCTGACCGTAGGGAATGGCCATCTGCTCGAAGCCGGCATCAACGCAGGTTCCAACCGCATCAGCAAGACGTAGGTCGGAGAAGCACATGAGGTTGAGCGAAACCAACGGATGCATCGGCTGGATACAGGAAAGATATCGCGGGTGTTCAGGCCGCACGGTTGGACGATTTGGCCTAGCGGATCCCGGGGCCGAACTCGGTGCCGATTTGGCCGTCGGCCTCAAGACGTGCGTACGTCTCGTCGCTGACACCGATCAGCTCGCGCCAGACGTACTCGTTGTGCTCGCCAAGCCGTACGGGGGGCAGGCGAGCGCTCAGCCCAACACTGGTGAGGCGGAACGCCGGACCCGGGTAGCGATGAGTGCCGCAGTCGGCCTGTGTCACCTCCCAGAAGATAACCCCGATCGGTCAAGTGCGCGTCGGCGTAGGCGTCGGCGTCATCGATCACCGGTCCGGAAGGGACCCCGTCGTTGCGCAGCCGCTCGACCGCCTCTTCACGTGACAGCTCGCGGGTCCAGGAGGAGATCAGCTCGTCGAGTTCGTCGTGGTGCTCGTACCGGGACTCGACGGTCGCGAACCGCTCATCCGCAGCCCAACCGGTCGCGCGCAGCATGCCGGCCCAGTCGTCGTCGTCACGGATGGTAAGCACGAGCCACCGGTCGTCGCCAGTGCATTGGTAGCAGCCCTGAACCGCGGTGCGGTCGCGGTTGCCAAGCGCTTCGGGCATGCGGCCGGTACTCGTGTACTCGAGCACGGCGCCGCCGATCAACCCGAGGAAATTCTCGACCATCGAGACGTCAACGTACTGCCCGTGTCCGGTCCGGCGTCGCGCGTACAGACCGACCATCGCGCAGACGGCCATCGCGAGCGCGCCCGAGGCGTCGGCGCTGACCGACCACGAGTTCGATCCGACGTCCCGGCCACGGTACCTTCGCAGCAAGTCATGCCCTGCGAACGCCTCCATCTCGGTGCCGTACCCACGCCACATACGCTTGGATCCGGTCGCGCCGAACGATGTCGCGTCGATGTAAACGAGCTGGTCGTTCACGGCCCGGCACGCATCCCAGCCAATGCCGAGCTTGTCCAGCGCTCCCGGCGTCTGGGTCGAGATGAGAACATCGGACTTTGCGACCAGGCGAAGGAACGCGTCCCTACCTTCATCGTCGCGGATGTCGATCGTCGCGCCCAGTTTGTTGCGCGCGGTCATGTTGAACAGCGGGAAGCGGTTCCATGGGTGCTCGCCCGGCTCGCGGTTTGGGTATCCGCCGCCCAGCGGCGGCAGAATCGCGAGGAGCTCCTTCGTCGGATGTGCCAGGAAGCCGCGGGTGGAGGCCGGGAAGCGGCGCGTCGACTCGACCCTGACCACCTCCGCGCCCAAGTCGCCGAGCGCCATAGCCGCGAGCGGTCCGGCGAGGACGACGCCGAGGTCGATTGCGCGGACGCCGTCGAGCGGAAGCGTGCCCGGTTGTGCCTCAGAGGGGGCTTCGGGTCGCGCGGCGGACGAGTCAAGCCACGTCTGTCCATCGTGCTCGCCCAGGGCCGGTCCCGGACCGGGCAACGACGCCGGAGTATCCGCGAAGCGCGCAAACACGCCGACGTAGCGGCGGCCGTCCACTTCCTGGAAGAAGTCTCGCTCGGCGAAGTGCTGGTCGTCGATAAGCTCCGCGACCGAGTTGACCGGCATCGCCGGCAGACCGGCGGCCTGCAGCGTCTCCACGACCTCGAGCTTCGGGCGATCGCCGGACCACTTCAGCCAGGCCTCGCGAATCTGTTCGACGGGCGCCGCCTCGTCCTCGCCGATCAACTTCGCAAGCTGCGGCCAGGCGGTCCCCGGGACGGTCATGTGGATCCATCCATCGCCGCAATGGAGGTACTCGGGCGGGTTGCCCGAGAGGAGCGAATTCTCGCGCACCTTCTTCTCTCCGCAGTACGCGTACGCCATCAGCGACTGCATTCTCCGGTCCGGAGAGGCGAGCAGAGTCTCCATGATCGAGACGTCGACCCAGTCGCCTTGGCCATGGAGGACGGCAGCCAGTGTCGGCACGACGGCGGCCTCTCCCGCAAAACGCAGGGCGACGCCGGGAGCGAGGCGGGTCGGCTCCAAGTCGGGCTGGCCTGTTCCGTACATCTCGCCGCCCATCGCGTACAGGACGATCTCGGTCGCGACGACGTCGCGGTAGGGCCCGGTCTGCCCAAAGCTGGAGATCGAGGACACGACGATCCGCGGATTGACGTCGCGGAGTGTCTTGTAACCCAAGCCAAACCGGTCCAGAGTGCCAGGCTGGAAGGACTCAACCACGACGTCTGCACCGGCGACCAGGCCGAGCAACTGCTCGAGGTCGCGCCCCAGATCTAACCTGACGCTGCGCTTCCCGAGGTTCAGGTCGCGGAACTCGAGCGACTCGCCGTCGGCGTCAAAAGGTCCACAGTGACGCATCGGATCGCCGCCATCGGGCTGTTCCACCTTGATTACGTCGGCCCCGCAGGACGCGAGTAGCTTCGTGCAGTAAGGCCCGGCGATGTACGTGGTCAGGTCGAGAACACGAAGCCCCGACAGCCCACCCGCGCCATTTCGAGATGTTTCGAACATAAGTGGCGGGATCGTACTACACCGTTATGGCCCGGAGGAAGGTCTAGCCCTCGCTCTCAACCGTCGGCTGCACGGGCAGTGGCCTCTTGGGAGAGCGCCTCTTCCAAGCGACTGCGATGGGCCGCCGTCAGCATGTCGAAGGCGTTGTTCCCGAGCAGCAGCCGGAGAGGCGGCTTCGGATTGTCGACGAGATCCATAATGGCTTGAGCGGCTATCTCGGGATCCCCGGCTTCGGTTCCGGCGATGCCAGGCGAGATCGCCTCGAGGATGGCCGAGAACGTCTCCTCGTACTCGCGCATCGGCTCGGTCCTCAGATGCGATGAACCGGCAAAGCCGGTGCGGAATCCGCTGGGTTCCACGATGGTAACCGCGATGCCGAACGGGGTCAGTTCGGCGGCGAGTGCCTCGCTTGCTCCTTCGAGCGCCCACTTACTCGCACAGTACATCCCGGCCATCGGGATGCCGGTGCCGCCGGCGGCCGACGAGATGTTGATGATGTGGCCCCGGCGCTGGCCGCGCATCACCGGGATCACCGCCTGGGCGACCCACAAGCCGCCGAAGAAGTTGGTCTCGAATTCGTCGCGGATCTCCTCCTCACTGAGCTCCTCGAGTGCCCCTTGCAGCGAGTAACCGGCATTGTTGATCGCGACGTCGATACGACCGAAGGACTCGACGGCCTTGGCGACGACGTCGAACGCGGCAGCCCGGTCGGTCACATCGAGCGCCAAGCCAAGCACCCGGTCTGGAGCCAAGCTCTCCAGATCCCGAATGGCTTCGACAGAACGAGCGGTCGCGACGACACGATCGCCCGCCTCGATCGCGTGACGCATGAAGGCGTTGCCGAAGCCTCGCCCGGCGCCAGTTATCAACCACACACGACGATCCGGATTCATCGTAACCTCCTTGAGGGTCTAGGTAGCATCAGGCCTGGGTCGCTGAGCACGTTCCTGCAAGCTCATCGCTTTTCCATCGACGGCGCGGCGTCGCTCGTATGAATCAGCACCACGGCACATACGGCCGTGATCCCTGCAACTATGGCTGCCGCCAGGTAGGCGGCGTGGAACCCGTCCAGCAGCGAGCCGGCGACGCCCGTCAGAATCGCCGACAGGATCGTCGTAAGCAGGGCGCCGGACAGCCATCGGCCGGTGTTAAAAATCGCTGATGCGTGTCCGGTCTCTTCCGTCGAGATGCGGGTGAACATGGACGCCTGGATTGCCACCGACGCGACGCTGACACCGATCCCGAGCGCGAACATCTGGGCGCGCACCACCCAGTCGCTAGTCGTGGCCTGCTCCAGCTGGAAAGTGAGGATCACTCGACAGATCAGGATCGCGCCACCGGCGACCAGCACGCGAGGCCCGAGCTTGCCGTAAGACCTCGCGATCGTTTGCGAGCCGACGACCACTCCAAAGGCCTCCGTAAACGTCGTCAGGCCAGAGGAGATCGGCGAATGGTGCTGCACCTCCTGCAAGAAGATCGGCGTCAAGAACAGGACGCCCAGGAAGGTCCCCATGATCAGGCAGCTCGCGATGTTGGTGGCTCGGAACAGGCGTTCGTGCAGCAGACGCAGATTGAGCACGGGATGGCGTTGGCGCAACTCCCACCAGGTGAATACCGCCAACGCCACGATTCCGATGACTCCGGTGACGAGGACTTGAGCCGAGTCCCAGCCCTTCACCGACCCCTCGCTGATCGCGTACAAGACGAGGGCCAGCCCGCCGCCGACGAGGACGAAACCGAGGACGTCGAGCCGCTCCTTCTGATCGCCGCGGTAGTCATCGAGACACAGCAGGCAAAACAGAAACACAATCGTGCCGATCGGGACGTTGATGAAGAACACCCAGCGCCAGGTGACGTCCTGGGTGAACAACCCGCCGATGATCGGCGCCGACGCCGGACCAAGCAGGATCGGAATCATCAGCAGGCGCGCGATCCTTGCGCGGTCCGCCGGCGGGTAGGCGCGGAAGAGCAATGTCGTCGCGACCGGAGTCAGCATCCCACCGCCGGCGCCCTGGAGGACGCGAGCGCCGATGAGCTCACCCAAGCTCTGCGCGCTCCCGCACAGAACCGAGCCCAGCGTGAACACGCCGAGGGCGAACAGGAAGGCGCGCCGCGTTCCGAAATGGTCGCCGAGCCAACCGGACGCGGGGATCAACACCGCAAGGCTGAGCGTGTACCCGACGACCGTCCACTGGACCGACGCCACGCCGGCGTTGAAGTCCCGGCTCAGAGTCGGCAGCGCCACGTTGACGATCTGGATGTCGACGGCCGTCATGAACATCGCCGTGACGTATCCGATCGCCGCCACCGTCCGCTGTGACACGCGGTCGGCAAACACGCCCCCGGTGCGTCGCCCCGCGCCGGTGATCGCGATGTCTTCGGACGTCGCCACGACGATTATTCGCTAACCGGTTCCCACGACAGCGCGCAAGGCCGCCCCGGGCCATCACCGGCAACGCTGACAGCCGCAATCCTGTCGTCTGGAAGTTGCATCGAACGCCTTCCTCTTCGCACAACGTCTTCGCTTCCGTTACTAGCGACCGCGGAACAGTCTACGCCATGTCTGTCATGCCCTGCCATTTAGTTGAGGGTATGCTGAGTTCGTGGCGGATGCCCGAAGCCTGCGCGAGCTAACACGCGAGACCGTGCGCGAACTGCTCGCCGACCGCGCCCTGGATCTGTTCGACGAGCGTGGCTTCGAGAACACGACGGTCGATGACATCGCAGCCGAGGTCGGGATCTCAACGAGAAGCTTCTTCCGCTATTTCCAGGCCAAAGAGGACGTCGTGATCGACGATCCGATTCCGCACGGTGTGCTCGTCAAGCGCACGCTGCTGGCGAGGCCCGCCAACGAGCTGCCTTGGCTGGCGCTTCGCGCCGCCTTCCAGCCGCTGATCGACATCATCGAGGACGACGCGCCGAAGTTTTTGCGTATCGCTCGCGTGATTCTCGGTGCGCCGTCGCTCCGAGCTCGCAACCTCGAGAAGCATGGGGTCTGGGCGGCAATGCTCGTTCCGATCATCGCCGAACGGATCGCCACCGACCCCGAGCTCCGCGAGGTCTCAGCCCAGGCGCTGTTCTACAGCGCGCTTGCCAGTTTTGACGTCGCACTCGGAGCGTGGACCGAGCGCAACGGCACCGTGCCGCTGACGACCCTCGTCGACGCGGCTTTTCAGACCCACATCTGACTCGGCCGGCGCGCTTCTGGCGGAGGCGAAGTGCTACCGCACCAGCGGCTCGCTGTCGAGATAAGCGGTGCCCATCCTCGTTTGCACTCGTCGAGCGAGACGCCCCGTCGAGTTGATGGATGATCAGCTCTGGGTCGACGGAAGCGAGCACCGCATCGGCGATGTGGTCGGAGTGGTCGACTGCCGCGTCCTCGAGCAGTGTTCTGACGTGAGCACGACACGCCACGTATACGGGCGAGCGGTACCGCAACGCGTGTACGGGCGGCAGCGCGGCGAGGAGCAGGTCGCCGCGGTCGGCCGTCAGTTCGAGCAGCTGCTCGCCAAACGCGATCAGCCGCTCGGCCGGCGGCGCCCCAGGGCCGAGCGGAGCAGGCCTGCGGATAAAGGCCTCCTGCAGACGGCGCTCGGATTCGTCGACCAGGGCATGCAAGATGCCGGCGCGGTCCCCGAAGCGCGAAAGAGCGTGCCCTTGCCGGCGCCGGCTCGGTGGCTAGGCAATCATTTGTGATCGCGCCGACGCCGCGGTCGCGCAACAGCCGCGCCGCGGCTTCGAGGATCGCCTCCCGGCTGCGGACGGCATCGACGCGCCGCGCCTTCCGCCCTCGACCTGTGGAAGCTCCACCGGCGCATCTTAGGCGGACAGAGGGCACTGGAATGGATCTCGAAGGTGCTTCGGACCATGGTCGCCGTCACGTTAGACTGGCGTCCCGCGGTATTGGCTGAGACCGCACGGAGTTCGGCCTCAACTGCATGTCGCTGCCCAAGGGCCGCTTCGCGGTCGCCAACGACGTCAAGCTGACGGTGGAGCTCGAGCTCGGCCGAGCGTCGGCGCGATGAGAGTATTCGGAGTGCCGGCCTCGCTCCGTGAGGCCTCTTACAACCGCAGGCTCCTACGGACGGCAGCAGGGCTGCCGTCGCCCGAGGCGCAACTCATGAACGGCTAAAAGCCATTCCGCCGTTCGACGAGGACGACGAGCCCAACCCGCCAGCAGCCGTCGAGGACTGGCGCGCTGCGATCGCCGAGAGCGACGCGATCCTGTTCGCCACCCCCGGAATACAACTCCTCGATTCTCGCCCAACCCAAGCACGCGATCTACCGGGCCTCACGGCCATTCGATGACACTGTGCTACGCAACAATCCGGTCGCGGTCAAGAGCTCGCGGTCGACGACGCGGGCCCGCGGCCGCGAGCGCCTTGCGTAGCTCGGCTTAGCTCGAGAGCATTCTCGCCGAGCTGGTCGACGAGGTCAGGCAACGGCGAGCACGCTTGACGGCATCCTCAGCGCCGATCTCCGGGTCGCCTGGATGTTGGTTCTCGACGTCCGCATACGGAGGTGGCCGCGGTCAGCGCCGGCATGCGGCTAAGGGGAATATGTCTTGACAACCGCCGCTGCCGCGCTTAGGGTTCCGGCATACGTTTTGAGAGATCTCGAAGCGTTTTTGCGAGGAGAGAATTCGTCAGGAGACGGGGTAATGGCAGACACAAGCGATACGGCAACGGAAACGCTGGATACGTCAGATCTGGACCGCTTCATCGGGGTGCCGATGTCCGTGCACCGGTACATCGAGCCAGTGAAGGTCAATGACATCAAGCGCTGGGCGCAGGCACTCCGTCATCCGAATCCGCTGTATTACGACACAGCGTATGCGGCGCAGAGCCGGTTCGGCGGGTTCATCGCGCCTCAGTCATTCGTGGCCTTCAACGGACCGGACGCGTTCGCACCAGCCGCGCTGGGCAGGATCCCGAACTCGCATCAGCTGTACGGCGGTGACGACTGGTGGTTCTACGGTCCGCGGATTGCCCCCGGCGACACGATGTCAACAGTGCAGATGATGCAAGGTTACCGAGTGACCGACACGAAGTTCGCGGGCCCGACCGTGTTCCAGACGGGCGACAGCCACTACACGAACGGCCGCGGTGAGCCGCTTGCATTGCAGCGTACGACCACGATCAGGTACCTCGCGTCGGCGGCGCGGGCGAACGCGTCCCTGAGCGAGATCGACGAGCCGGATTGGACCGACGAGCAGATGGCCAAGATCATCGAGGAGCGTAAGACTTACGCCACGTCGATCCGGAGTCTGGGTCACGATCCTCGCAGCTGGCAGTCGGTGCAGTTGGGCGACGACCTACCGACGAAGGTGATCGGACCGCACAGCCACGTCTCCTTCACCACCGAGTGGCGCGCGCTGTCCACGAGCATCTGGGGCACCCCGGTCGAACGCGAACAGATGCTCGACCTCGACCTCGGCCTGACAGCAGAGATGACGGCGTTCACCGAGAACGCCGAGTGGGACCCCGAGTTCGACGACGGTGCGTACTACGGCGCCGCCCGCGGGCATCTGTTCGACAAGTACGCCCGCTGGATTGGAATGCCGCGCTCGTACGGCTACGGCGCAACAATCGGCGCCTGGGTCCACGACTACCTGGGGTCCTGGGTCGGTGAGTGGGGATTCGTGACCCACACCACGGCGCAGTTCCGGGGGCCGGCGCTGGTCGGCGACGTGACTTACGTCCGCGGCACCGTGAGCGGTAAGAGCGAGTCCCGCAAGCCCGGCCAAGGAACGGTGACCGTCGACTACGTCGTCAGCAGCCAACGGGACGAGATCATCGCCAAGGGCATCGGCGAGGTCCTGCTGCCGCTCGAGTAGACGTAGACGAATTTGGCGGACCCCCGACCGCGCGCGCTCGAGTCAGGCGCTGTGGGTGTAGCGAGTCTCAGGGAGTGTGATCATCGGAGAGACGATGCCGTCGCTGGTTCCGGCTGCGGTTCCGGTTCGTGGTGTCACTAGACGGGCGACCTTGACGGGCCCGCCGGAGTCACCAATTGCCACCGGCTACAGCACCCGAGCTTGGAGGATCGTAAGACGATGTGCTTCCGCTATGGCTGAGAGCCGCAGGAACTGCCCGCACACCTGAAGGTATGACCGATCGCGGGCGGTGCGGCCGCTGATCAGCTGACGCTTACCTCCGGCGACGGCACGCGCTTCTCCGTTGCGCTCGCGGTGTCGCCTGACGGGGAGGGGCCGAGCGGCGACCCACGCGGAGCTCGGGCCTGCCGGGGCGGTCGGATTCTATGGCGGACTCGATCCTGGCCCGCGTAGGATGAAGATCCCGTCGCCTGTCGATCGCGCGGCGGAACGAGGGTCCCGATCCTAGATCTGTTCGGTGGTGCCGACGAGGGGATCCCTCAGAGCCGGATCGACGAGTACGCCAGCGGCCTTGACAGGGCGGGGAGATCATGACGTACACGTGTATCCCAACGCGAACTCGTTCTTCGGCCGCTCTTACGAGCAGTTCGCGGAGGAGCCATCCGCGATGCTTGGGAGCGCGTCGGCGACTCATCACCCGGATCGAACGCGTTCCGGCTGCGGGCTGATTCGACCTGACTCCGCGTCATCCGGAGCGACGCCGCGGGGTGCCTCCGGAGAACCGCCGCCCACGCGGAGGCAGTCCGCGAACCGTCGCTCGCTGCCGGCGGGGGGCGTCTCCGGAGGCGGCCACGACGATCACCGGATGGCTGGCTCGGACGCCGACGGCGTGTGCAGAGGCGAAGCGAGTGCCGCCAGCCAGTCGCCCTGTCGATCGGATGACCTCGTGAACGACCTCAGCGCTCCGGCAATCTCTTCCGCGGTCCACGAGTCCGCGACTATGCCGTCGGTCTCGGCGACGAACACTTCCTTGATACGGAACTTGGCGTCCGTACTATGCTGGTCGGAATGGTGTAGAAGAGCCGGGCATCGAGGCCCTGAGAGGCGTCGGAGGCGAGGAACACGACGAACGGCGCGTTCCGGTCAGGGTTGAGGTGCGCCGTCACTGCCTTGTCATCCGGATCCAGAAGTCCGTCCTTGACGAACCACTTCCGGGACTGGCGAGTGATCGCCGTCGGGCAGAAGGCGTTGACCCGGATCCCCAGCGGGACTCCCGCTGCCGCCGCCGACAACGTCAGCGAGACGACCCCATACTTGGCCGCGTTATACGCCAACAGGCCCGGTTGGGCCGGAAACGCGCCGAACCCAGTCATCGTGTTGATGATCGAGCCGCCATGGCCCTTGTCCTTCATCACCTCGAACGCCGCCTTGATCGTCCCGGCAGTCCCATGCACGTTCACAGAGAAATCGCCATCCAACCGCTCATCATCGATATCTTCGACATCGGAGCCGTGTAGCGTCCCGGCGTTGTTGACCAGGATGTCCAGATCGCCGAACGCCTCAACCGCCGCCCGGACCACCCCTTCCGCACGCGCCACGCTCGAGACGTCCGTCGCCATCCGCAGCCGCAACCCCACCGCGCGCGACGATCTCATCCACAACGCTCTGCGCAACCCTGATATCCGGGACGGTCTGCTCCAACCCTTGGCCACCCTCACCGCCGACAGCCTGCGACCGACATCGTTGACCAGTACCTTCGCTCCCGCTGCGGCCAACCCCATCGCGTGAGCCCGGCCGATGCCGTTACCCGCACCGGTTACTGCCGCGACCTTGCCGTCCAGAAGTCCCATTCAAACATCATCTCCTTGTCTCCGGGTGACCAAAGTCGGTCGCCAGGTCGAGCTCACTCCGTCGCCCCCGGGCCGCAGAAGTCGAGAATCATGGGTCCGGCCTGGACCCAGGGGTCGAACAGATTGCCGGTGCCTTGAGCCACCGCCTGCACTGCGCGCTCCCATGCGTCCTCCGGCCAAGGCGGGTCGACGATCTTCGAGCCTCGGATCAAACAGTAGACCTCGTACGAGGTGCGCTTCGGATGGCTGCGGTCATTCTCCCCGCCGCGGATGATCAAAGTCGGAACCTTGATGTTCTCGAAGTCCTCGTCAGCCACGCCGGGGATCGTCTGGCCGGGCTTGGGTACGTAGGCGTTCAGCCAGCGGAGCATGAGCTCGGTGAAGCCCTCCGTGCCGTGCGAGAGGATCCGGTCCCGATTGCGCGGATTCGCTTCGATCAGCGCCTTCCATTCGGGCATCTCGATAACGCCCTCTATCCCGATGGACCCGGCCGCCCCGATGTTCGGCAGCACGTAGACGCCGGCGAGTGAGATCGTGCTGTAGACGCCGCCGACGATTGACCACGTGACCAGCTGCGTGGCGACCTCGGGGTGCTCGATCACTGTGATGATCGAATCACGCGCACCACCCGAGCCGCCTGCGATCACGCATGGCGCCAAGTCGAGCTGCTTCAGGAGCTGGGCGAGCACGTCGGCGCGCATGTGGGACTCCGATCGTCCCCACAACGCGACATCCGATGAGCCCGTGTTCGGACGATCCCAGAGCAAATTCTCATCCCGCCACCGGCGAGGTGCTCGGCCAATGGCCTCAGTCCGGGCACGTCCTTACTGAAGCGCCCGCCGGGCGTGAGCACGATCCGCGTCCCGTCTTCGGGTCCGAGCAGCTCGTATTCGATTTCTCCGCCGAGTACTTGATTCGTGGCATTTCTCCTCCATCCAATCGACCCTGTATTGACAGGGCGGTTACAAGACACTCACGATGGGCGCGCCGTGCGGCGTTGCCGAAACAGACGATGGGAGGCATCGGCAGCGGGTGCCGGGTTTGATATCGCTCAGCCCGCCGTTCACCTATTCAGCGGCGGCGCCCGAGCACGTGTCGGCGATCACCTTCAAGATGGCTGTCTGGGCTGTCGAGCCACAATTCGATGATCTGGGTCGTGTCACTGACACAAGAGCGCACGAATGAAAGCCAGTCACATTCTCTCCCCACGCCAGCCAATTCTATACTTCTCGAAACGAACTGTCAATCGACGCCAGCGGCTACTCGCGCTCCTCGACCCAGCCGTAGTCCGCGGATACGCCGTCGCTGCCGTCGATTTCGTCGGAGCCGACCGCGATTAGCTCGAGGCCGTCAGGTCCGGCCTCGAAGGCCCTGAACACCGAGGGACTGACCACGACTACATCGAGCAGGCCGATCGGGCGGGTCTCGCCACCGTCGAGCTGAATCCTCCCAGAGCCGCCGATTACGGCGTACGCCTCCTCCTGGTGCTGATGGCTGTGGGCTCGCGGCGAACGCACGCCCGGGTCAAACCGCACGTAGCTGACACCAAGATGTTCCGACCCGAGCGCACGTCGCGCGTATCGCGCCTCGATCCCCGGCCAGCGACCTTCACCCCAGTCCTCGACCTGTTTGAGGTTTGTGATGGCAAACGAGGGCATAGTGACGAATCTCCTCCAGTCGAGGGGTTGCCGATATCTGTGTCTAGAGGTTCTGCGTGGTCTCCTGCGACAACGCGTTCTTCGCCGGAGAGGCCTGATCAGCGGTCGAAGCGCAGCTCGACTGGGGCGTTACGAGCACGGATCCGGGTCTGACTCCTCATCGTCATCTCTAGGTCGACGTGCGGCTTGCCGTCGCGTCCGATCCGCTTGCCGATGACGTTGCCGTCGAGGTAGGTCACGTCTCCTTCCAACGCCGGGCTGCGGTACTGAATATTGGAGTGCGTGATGTATGCGTACTCACCCGCCCGGCCGCAACGTAGTCGAGCACCCAAGCGCCCATCACGGCACCGTACCCGTACGCGCGTGGCAGACCGATGACACTCGCTCCCCCTCTCGTCCGCGTGCCCCCGGGCCGCCCCGCGTAGAGACCGTCAGCTTGCGCCGGATCGTACTTCGCGCGCTCCTGGTCGATGGACATCTCGGGCAGCCACACCGCGTTCTCCGTCGCATCGCCGAGGCGTCAGGCTCGGTGGCGCGCCACGTCGTGAACGGGAACGCTCGCCACTCGGTCGAGAAGGTCCGGACGGGGTGCGGCCCGATCGCGCGTCGTGCGAGCTTGCTGCCCTCCTCGACATCCGCGGACGTGCGTAGAACGTGGTCGTAGAACGTCTTGCAATACTCGATGCGCTCGTCTTCGATCGCCTCGAGCTCGCTCCTGCTCCAGTTGGGCATCTCCCCCTGGTCTTGCATAAAGCCCAGGCGCTGGACGTTCTCGACGAGGAAGCTGATCGCCGTGGGGCGCTGAATCGCGACCAGTTCCCCACGCTGATTGACGTAATTGCTGTCGCCACGTTGGAACATCGTCGGATCCGCGAAGCGGGTGTTCGCCACCCGGCAATCAAACGCGGGGCGGCTCAGGCGAGTTCGATCGCCCGGCTCGATCCGGGGGCCGAGAACCACCACTCGTCGCCGCCGAACAGCGTGTGCGAGCCGGGGATCAAACCCTGCACCGCCGGGCTGGCTCCATGGCCGTGGATCGTAGCCACCGCAAACGATTCGGGCGCGAT
>CAVYQJ010000028.1:0-41716 GCA_963770615.1 uncultured Solirubrobacterales bacterium
ACGAAACGACTCGCCGGTGGGTTCGGTCGGCCTTGTGCATTTGCGAAATCGAAACGCTCGCTGTCGCCGGCGACGGCGCCGACATCGGAATGCCGGCCTGTGGCGCGTTCAGTCCCGGCGGGCGCCGAAGCCGAGGCGACTTCGGCGATGAGGCGCGGCACTTGCGGCTGGCTCGGCCCGTGGCGAGCGACGCTCATCCGTGGCCGCCCTGCGTCGGCCTGCGCCGCTCGCGGTCTTCATGTCAGCGAGGATCGCGCCTTCGGAGCGTGATGCCACGATCGGCACTGCGAGCCCCGCGACATGGACGTGTGTTCGCCGTCCGCGACCGCGCCCTTCCTCGATCGGCAGCACGGCCACGATGTCGTCCGCTCGTACGAACCGCCCGTAGCCGAGCGGCACCATGCCAATGTCGGTAGCTCGCATAACGTCTTCCTCGCGCATGTACATATTGTAGCGAACGTGTGTTCGAATCAGCGGCTACGGACGACAGCGTGTCCACCCGTATCGGGTTGATCGCCGGACCGCCGAAGCACGCCAACGGCGGCGGTGAGAACCCGTCTCTTTTTGGTGCGGTCGATCCGAGCGGCCGCTTGGCGCTGCTCTGAGGAACGGGAGTGTTGGAGCGCGTCGGGAGTTCCGGGTTGTTCGGTCACCCGGACGTCTCGAGGTCACTGGCCGCCGTCTGACGTGAGGATCAGATCACGCAGGATGTGCTCCATGTTCCTCGCGGGCCCGCTGTGACCTTCGCCGCTCCAAACGGTCAAGCTTGCGCCCGGGATGGCGTCGACGAGCCGCTGTATCGCGGCCAGCGGACCGTTCTTGTCGTCATCGCTGTGCCAGAACCTAACCCGGCACGTAACGCGGCCGAGCTCGATGCCCCAGTCATCGCCAAATATGGATACCGAGTCGTCGACCCATCCTTGAACTCCCGGACGCAGCGCTTCGAGGATCGCTTCGCGGCGGACCTTCTGTACGTCTTCGCGCTGGTTCCACTCGACATCGGCGGTCGGGGCATCGGCTAGCTGGACCTGCAGCGTCCCAATCACATCGGCGAGGAACTTGCCGCGCAGCGCACCGAGGAAGTCGACCATTCCCGCCCGTCCACGCTCGGCGAGAATCCGTTGGGCCTCGCGATTGACGCCGATCAGGTCCTCAACCTCGGCTGGGACCAGCGGCGCTGCTGAGGCCACAGCCGCACAACCGAGCACGCGATCCCCAAGTTCAGCCGCGCAGGCAAGCGCGTGCGGACCGCCGCCCGAGCTGCCCACAACCAGAAAGCGCTCGAAACCGAGCGCATCAGCCACAGCACCAACGTCGTGCGCGGCATGGCTCACCTGACGTCCGGGAAAAGCCGTGGACTCTCCGTAGCCCGGCCGGTCGAGCGTGACCACGTGCAAGCCCAAACTGGGCCACAGCATCGCGTCGGGATGTCGGTTCAACCGGCACCCTGGCGTGCCGTGGAGGAAGAACATCGGCCGCCCGTCGAAATCGCCCCACTGCTCATAGGCAACGGTCCGACCGTCTTCAAGTGCAACTGCCGTCATGGCGCTCTCTTGTCAATAGTCGCGCGGACGAATCCGCTCCGGTGACAAGTTTGGTCGGGATGGTCAGCTCGTGCGGAGCGCGCAGATGATCGCGGACGCTGCACGTCGCCAGAAGCACTCGACCTCATCGAAGCCCGCTTCGCGGAGCGCGCCCATCTCTACCTCGAGCGGGAAGTAGCGATCCTCGTCAGCCCACGCGGCGAAGTGACCGCGCGCCTGCGAGTCGGTGATTCCATGCTCGCTCATCCGCTGCGCCCAGCGGTCGAACACCAGCGCGTTCAGCCGCGAGTCCTCGCTCACCGCGGCATCCAGGTTGAGCAATACCCCGCCGCACGAGAGCGCGTCGTGAATGACGCGGTAAAGCTCAGTCTTCGTCTGGAGATCGTGGACGTGGTGCAGCGCCAACGACGCGACAACCGCGTCCGCGCTGGGCAGCGGGTCCAGAAAGCTGCCCTCCTTGAACGCGACTCGCTCCCCATAACCAGACAGCCGCCGGCGGGCCTCGCCGAGCATGTCCGGATCGACATCCAGGACCGTCACGCGGACTCCGGGAAGCGCCTCGAGCACGGCAGCCGATAACGCGCCGGTGCCGCCACCGAGATCGAGGACATGCCCACTGGCCGGGGCGAGGGCAGCAAGCAACTCGACGCCGGTCGCGAGCATGTCGTCGTAGTACGGGATCAACCGACGGATCTGGACGTCGTAGCCGTCCGCATCAATGTCGAGATGCCGCTTGACCGAGTGCGTCGGACCACGGGACACTGCTCGATCCTAGCTCCCCGGAATTGAAACTGGCCAACACACCTGAGCGACCAGGAGCGCGACGGACACCGCGCGGTTCCGCGGAACACCGACGCTGGCAGAAATCGCGCTCCGGCCAGGCCGGAGACTGGACGACGAGCTCACGCGACTCGCGCGCGGGCGGCCTGGCGGACCAAGTGGTCGCGCTCGGCGGTGTTCGTCGCCCGCCGGGCGGCCTTGGCGTACGACGTGGCGGCGGCGGGCATGTCGCCGTCGAGCTCGTGCAGGTGCGCGCGCACGGCGTGCCACCGGTGCCGGTCGCCGATCACCTCGCGCAGTCGGTCCGTCTCGCGCAGGCCGGCGGCGGCACCCAGGACATGGCCGACCGCGACCGCGCGGCCGAGCACCGCGGCGGGGTCTTGGCGCACGGGATCCTCGGCCAGTGCGACGAGGTCGTCGTACCAGGCGAGGATCTGCGGCCAGTCGGTCTCCTCTGCGCTCGCCGCGTCGTCGTGCAGGGCGGCGATCGCGGCCTCGACCTGGTAGCGGCCGGGGGGCCGGTCGTCGGTTTGCAGGGCCAGCGCCGACTGCAGGACGCGCACGCCCTCTGCGATCTCGCGCCCGTCCCACAGGCCACGGTCCTGCCGGTCGAGCGTCACGATCCGGCCTTCGGGGTCCAGCCGAGCCGGGAGCCGCGCGTGGTTGAGCAACATGAGCGCGAGCAGCCCGCGCGCCTCGGGCTCCGGCGTGGCGAGCGTGAGCTGCCGGGCCAGCCGCATCGCCTCGCGGGCCAGGTCCACCCGGGCGGGCGGGCCAGTATGCCCGGTCGTGTAGACGAGGTAGAGCACGCGCAGCACGACCGCGAGGTCGCCCGGCTGGTCCAGGCGGCGCCCGCGGAGCGTGCGCTTGGCGCGGCTGATCCGCTGCGCCATCGTTGCCTCTGGCACGTAAAAGGCATCGGCGATCTCACCGGTGGTGAGGCCGCCGACGGCGCGCAGGGTCAGCGCCACCTGGGAGGCGGGCGCGAGGTCGGGGTGACAGCAGCAGAAGAGCAAGAAGAGGGTGTCGTCGCCCCCCTCGGTGGCGGCGGGCCGCGGCTCGGCGTACGTCGCCTCCTCGCGGCGGTGGCGGGCGGCCTCGCTGCGGCGGGCGTCTACCAGCCGCCGCGTCGCGACCGTCGCGAGCCACGCCGCCGGGTCGCGCGGCGGGTGCTCGGGCCACACCCGCAGCGCCTCTAGCAGCGCCTCCTGCAACGCGTCCTCGGCGGCATCAAACTCCTCGCCCCGCCGCACCATGCCCGCGAGCACCCGGGGGACGAGGACGCGCAGCGCGCCCTCGTCCAGCCGCCGCTCGCCCACCACGCGGCTCAGTCCTCCGACGGCGCCCCGGACATGACCTCCCGGACGTCGATCCACTCGTAAAGTGGCTCGCCGCCCGGGCCGGGCTCGGAGGAGCAGTACGCCGCGATCTCGAGCGCCCGCTCACGGGACTCGACGTCGATCATGAACCAGCCCGCGATCAGGTCGCTGGTCTCGGGGTGCGGGCCGTCGGTGGTGACGGGCGCCGCATCCGGGCCGCCGTAGCGCACCCAGGTGCGCGTCGGCGTGAGCGCCTCCGCGCCGACGTACTCGCCGTGCTCCTCGAGCAGTTCGATGACGTGCCGCTGGAATGCCATGTGCGCCTCCACGTCCTCGGGAGGCCACTGGTCCATCGGCGGGCACGGATGGTAGGGCTCCGGGCCGCCGCGGTAGCGCTTGAGCAGCAGGTACTTGGGCATCGTGATCTCCTCGTGTCGTGGGCCACGCCTGTCGAGGCCCTTCACGTTGGTGAGCGGAGCCGATCAGAGCTCCTCGACATGGAATCACTCACCCAGATGCCAGATCGTCGCCCTTCAATTGTTTGGCCAGGACGTCGCCCCGCGCTCAGTAAGACTCCAGGGTCGCCTTCGCCTGCGCTAACGCCTCAGCGAGGCTATGTGCGTCAACTAGAACCGCGGCCCCGTCGTTGCGCGGCTCGATGCTGAGGAGTAGCTCGCCGTCCACGAGCCGCGTGAAACCGAACAGCTGGTCGCCAAGCCAGAACTCGGCCACGCCGTCATCGGCCTCCTCTGGACTTACCACTCGGACGGTGATCTTATGCTGCGCGCTCATAGCCCGACTCCATTTCTGTTTGAGACGGCGTAAACGGACCCCCGGCGCCCGCACCGGGATCAGCTCCGGGCGGCACGAGCTCGAAGCGTGTGGTCGGCGGGTCACTCACGAGCGGACCTTTCGGACGGTGTGGCGTGTGGGCGAGCGCGGGTGATGCCACCACGGTACCGCTCGGGCGACGTCGCGCTGTGAGTCCGTGACGCGCGCCCCCTCACCTTCCACAACCACGTCGAGGCCGCCCTCCCAGCCGTTGGTGGCGGGTGGGCCTGCTCTAGCGATCGCGCGAGCGTCTGGCTGGCTTGGCCGCGGACTGCGTGAGCGACGTGGTGAAGAAACGCTGCACCGTGTCGAGTGGCTGGGTGCTTTGGTTCGCTCGGCTCAAGATAAGCGCGCCCTCGAGAGCCGCGAGGAGGACTGAGGCGTCGTCCTGCGCGGTTGACGGGGGGGCGCCGAATTTGACCAGGGCGGCGTGTACCGAGTCGCGCCACTGTTCGAGGAGCGCGCGAGCGTGTTGCCGTAGCCGGTCGTCTCCGGAGGCGTCTGTCACGGTCGCGGCGATGGGGCATCCCATCGTGAAGTTGCTCTCGAGCAGTACCTGGCGCCAAGGGGCGAAGATCGCGTCGATCGCGTCGGCCAGCGTGGTGGCCTTGAGGAGCCGTGATTCGGTCTCGTTTAGCACCTCGGCGCCGGCGAGGTTCAGGGCCTCGGTGACGAGCTGCGTCTTCCCACCGGGGAAGTAGCGTTGGAGTGACCCGCGAGGGCCGTTGGCGTGGGCGACGATCTGGCGAAGGCCGACGCCGTGGACTCCGCGCTCGCGAACAAGCGTGGCCGCGCTGCGCACGATGCGGTCGCGGGCCGGTTGCTCCATGCCGCTTCCGCTCGTCCGCGAGGTCTGTTGCTGGGCGTCCATGGGGATAGTGTATTCGCGCGCGATGACGGTCGTCATCGCGGGCCTGCTATCGTCCGCCGCCACCGATGACGATCGTCATCGCGTGCTTGGGCCCGATCGATTCAGCACCGAAGAGGAGCGCACAGTGAGCGAGCACACCGATCTGGAGACAACGACGATGAATGCAGCCGGGTATTCGCCCATCGCTCCGCTCTTTCGAGTGTGCGACGGGGTGCGAATCCGGTTTGCCGATAACAAAGCGGACTCGTCGGCCGTGACCGTGTTGATGTTGAGCCCATGGCCGGAGAGCCTGTGGGCGTTCCGACGGATCTGGGACCGGGTGTCGCGGGCGGCGCGCGTGGTCGCGATCGACCTTCCTGGCTTTGGTCACTCAGACGGTCGCGCGGAGCTGATCGCACCGGATGCGATGGGCACGTTCCTCGCGCGCCTCATCGACGAATGGGACCTGGGCACACCGCACATCGTCGGCCCGGACGTGGGCACCGCCGCCGCGTTGTTCCTGGCGGCCAACGCCCCGGACCGCGTGACGAGCTTGACCATCGGTGGAGGCGCGGTGCGGGTTCCCATCGAGGTCGGCGGCGCGCTCAAGGATGTCATCGAGGCCCCGAGCCTCGACGTCGTCCGAGGGCTGGATGCTCGAACCAACATCGGGTTCGCCGTCGAGCCTGTGGCGGCTGCCGATCGCGAGCCCGACGTGCATGAGGACTACGTGAGCGCGTACGACCTCGGACGCTTTGCTGAGTCCGCTCGCTTTGTCCGCCACTACCCCGAGCAGAACCCGGTGCTGCGCGGCCTGTTGCCTTCGATCACCACGCCGGCGCAGATTCTCGCCGGACGCGAGGACGACCTGGTGCCCTGGTCCAACAACCAGTACCTCGCCGACCTGTTGCCCAACAGCACCATCCACCCGCTCGACGCCGGCCACTTTGCGTGGGAGCAGGCGTCCGATGAGTACGGCCGTCTAATCGTCGATTGGGTCACAGGGGGCTTCCAGCGCGTAGGTGGCGCGGTGACGGCCTGAACCTTCGATGCAGCGGCGACAACGGTTAGAGCTCGATCGTCGTGCCAACGGTGCTGATCGCGAACGCGTCCGGGAACCGGCTGGCGATCCGGTGGACCGCTCGCCAACCCGTGCAGTGCGCGGGCACCAAGAGCTCCGGCGATAGCTCTGCAAGCGCATCGATCGTCGGCTCGATGATCGCTTCGAACATCGGACCGCTGAGATGGAACCCGCCGATGATCGCCGCGACCCGATGCTCCCCGGTCAGCCGTTGGGCGTACCGGACGGTGTTGACGATGCCGGCGTGCCCGCAGCCGCTCAAGACGAGCAGGCCGCGGTCGCGCACGCGCAACACGAGCGCCTGGTCGTCGAGGATCAATGGGTCGGGCTGCCAGTGGTCGCCGTGCAGTGCTTCGTGTCCTTTGAAACCCGTCTCGAACTCCGTCGTCCGGTCAACCTCACCGGTGACGAGTGCCGCGCCGTCGAGCAAGAACGAAGGCTGGCGCTCCTCGACAATCTGAAACCCGACGCCCTCGAGCGCTCGCCGGCTGGTCGCAGGTAGCTCGCTCGGGTCCAGGCCGGGAAAGCTGATCCGCCGCCGACTCCAGAACTCGGGGTGGATCATCACCGGCAGGTTCCGACGGCCGAGCGCCCCGACGAGTCCCTCCATGCCAGTGACGTGATCCCAGTGCCCATGGCTGAGCACGATCACTTCGATGTCGCTCGGCGACACACCGAGTCGGCGCATGTTCTCGACCATTCCGTTTGGCGAGACGCCGGTGTCGAACAACAACGTCCGCTCATTACCCTCGCGCTCAATCCGGACCAGCGCCGAGAAGCCTGGTTCGGCGATCAGCGAGTCGGGAACACCGCCGTCCGGCATGATGGCGGCGGCTGCGCGGGGAAGCGCGCCGTTGAGCGCCCTCGGCCAGTTCAGCCGCCAGATCGCGCCACGATCAACCAGCAGCGGATCGACGAGATTGTCAACCAGCACCGTCACCCGAACCCTGTCCACCGGCTGTAGCGCGATCACGTAGTCAACCTACCAACGCAAACCCGTGACAGGCACCGACCATCTGAATAACCGCCGGGCGGTCGCGCTCGGTGAAAGCCGCCGGACGGCTCGCTAGCTCGGTCCGGCGTTCGCGCCTAGGCTGTTGAGCCAGTTGCGCATGCTCACCCCGGCGGGCGTGACCTCTCCTTCCTCGTAACCGCTGGTCGCCACGGCGAGCGTGACACCGTCGGGTGTTGACCAGCCGTACTCGATACCAGTGCCGCTGGCCGCGTAGCGAGCGATGACCTGCCCCTGCTGCAAGACGCTGCCGGGCGCGGCAATGTCGGTGATCTCCTCGGCCACGTACTGCTCCATGCCCGCGTCGGGTCCGGCCAGCAGCTCCCAGTACACCAGCGGCTGGCCGAGATACCAATCCGGCTCGATCGCGAGAATCTTGACCTGGCTAGGCGCCAGGATCGGCGCTCCGACCGGCATCGTGGCGTCCACGCCCTGGTCCGTGCGCTCCCAGAGATTGACGAACTGAAGCGGGTCGATGTACGGGCCGGACGTCGTCTTGACCGGGAGGCGCTCGGACCCGAAGGCGGCAGCCGCCGCGAGTGTGGCTTGGCGCTGAAGCGCGGCCTCCTCGTGTGACAGTGTCTTCTGGAGCGCAGACAGTTGGCCCTGCTTGCTCGCGCGGTCGTGCGCGGAGGCGAGTTCGCGGTCGACGATCGAGAGCCGGAGCTGGACGATCTCGTTGCGCTCGGCGAGCACGGCGGCCGCCGACCGGTCTCGCCGCACCTCGAGCGCGGCCAGTCGCCGAGCTTCGGCCGCCACCGCGGCCCGCGTCTCACCCACGAGTTCGGTGACGTGAGCATTGGCGCGCGCGATCGCCTTGAGCGCGTTCACTTTATTCAGCAGATTCTGAAACCCGGTGGACGTGAGCACCACGTCGACCAGGCTCGGCGGCGGCGTCTCGTAATTGGCCACGAGCTGCTGAGCCAGCAGCCGGCGGTCGCGCGCGTACTGCACTTTGAGCTCAGCCACACGATCGCGGGCGCGCGTCAGCTCCAGGCGAACCTGGGCGAGCAGGTCCTCGTCGACGACCAACCTGTGTTGCACGATCGCAAGCCGGGCCTGGAGGGCTGAGATCGATCCCTCGAAGCTCCGAATCGCGGTGGTGTCGGCGTGGATCGCCGATCGCAGCTGCCTGGCCTGGTGCTGATGCTGGGCGTAGCGGCCCGCCAGGTCGCCTCGGCTCACCGACGCGCCAACCGCGACAACGGCCGCCGCCGCGACAAGCGCGGCCGCGATCCTCCAGCGTCCACGCGCAGACGCCACCCGCTCGAGCGTGCAGGAACCAATCACCGGGTCGCGAGGCTAACCTGCCCGGCACTCCGTTCGCGACCGCTGCAACCGTCGTTGCGAAACACTCAGGCCACCCAGATGATCACGTGCGCCCTAGCAGGGCAACGGTCTCGGCAAACGCGGCGTCGGTCGCCTCGGGGTCATACCGTGGCCCAACGTCGCGCCCGAAGGCGTGCTCGGCGTCGTACAGGCGCCAGCGGAACTCGACGCCTGCCTTCTCCAGTCCGCGTTTGATCACGGCACGGCCCGCCTCCGGCGTGTGCGGATCGCTGGTGCCGAAGATCAGCAGCATCTCCCCGCGGATCTCCAGCGCGCGGCCGAGCGAGCCCGCATCATCGTCCCTGCCCAGCTCCCCGTCGTGCAGGCCGGTCGGGTACCAAAGCGCCGTGGCGCGCACGCGCGGGTCGAACGCGGCACGGAAGCCCAAGTGGCCGCCGGTGCAATGCCCGGTCGCGCAGAGGCCACTGTCGGCCACACGGTGGTCGGCCTCGAGCCAGTCGAGCGCGGCGCGGATGTCGTCGTCGAAGTCGACGACGGGCGTCGCGTCGGCGTCTGCCTGTCCGCGGCGCTTCCCCTCGTCGTCGAACTCGAGCACGGTCCCGGCGGGCTCGATGCGGTGATAGATCTCCGGTGCGGCCACCACGAAGCCATACCCGGCCAGTCGCATACACCATCGCAGCGTCGAGTCGGTGAGCTGGAAGATGTCCGAGTAGAAGACGACCCCCGGGTAGCGCCCGGGCGCCCGCGGGGCGGCCACGAACGTGCGCATTGCTCGATCCCCGACCGGGACGCCGACGTACTCCTGCGAGATCACCACCGGGTCAGTGAATCACTACCCCGCGTACCAGGCGCGCAGCGCGGGAACCGAGGTCTGATTCGCCGGCCCATCCTCACACCGAAGCCGGATCCCGCCCCTGCTCGCGCACCCACTGGCCGACGAGACCCCGAAGATGCGCCACGAACCGCTCCTGCTCGTGCGCCGGGTAGGTCGCCCGGACGGTGTCGACGAGCAGCCGGTCAAAATCGGCCGAGTCCACCCAGTCGAGCACGAGCTCGTCGACGTGGCTGAGGCGGCTCGCGCAGAAGTCGTGGTAGCGGTCAGTCTCGAAGTACTCGTCAGACAGCCGGCGGTAAGCGGCGAGCTTGTCCTCGTAGCTGAGATCGTCGCGGTCGCCGATCTCGAAGTAGCGGCGCGTGTCGAGGTCTAGCTGCGCCCGGCGCCCGCTCACCAGGCAGAACGTGCACCACTTGAGCAGCGTCATCATCGCCCACGGGAAGTAGTAGTGCAGGCTGGTCAGGGCGACGTCCGGGGAGGCGTTCGCGTAGTCGATCGGGTGGACCTGGTCGCCGCGGACGAGGCACTCGCACGAGTTGAACTCCCAGCGGAAGAACGCGTTGACGAGTCGGCTGATCGTCAGCACCTCGTCGCCGAGGTCGGGCGAGAGGAAGTCGTGCGCGACCTCGTAGCGGTCGTGCATCGGCTCGTCGGGGCGGAATTTCATGACCATGGTCTCGGGGCCGATCGACAGCGAGCGCGCGAACACGTCGAAGTCCTCGATCGAGGCCTGTAGGTGCATCAGCCGCCGGCCCGAGGCGTCGTAGGCATGCTCGAGCTCATCGCGGTTGCGCACGCGGCTGACGCCGATCCACTGCCCGCCGTCGTAGGGCTTCATGAACAGCGGGTAGCCGATCTGCTCGGCGATCGCGGACAGGTCGAAAGGCTGGTTGTAGCGCGCCGCGGTGTACTGGAAGCGGGCGTTGTCGGGCGGGTCCTTGTGTGGGACGAGCACCGTCGGCGGCACCTTGAGCCCGAGCCGGATCATCGCGCAGTAGGCGGCGTGCTTCTCCATCGCCTGGAACGTGAACGGGCTGTTCAGCAGGTACACGTCGTTCATCAGCGCGACCTTCTTCAGCCACTCGCGCGGGAGGTAGTACCAGTAAGCAAGCCGGTCGATCACCAGGCCGTAGCGGGGCCGGTCACGAAGGTCGAACGGCTCCATCGTGATCCGCTCGGTGGCGATCCTGTGCTTGTGCCCCGAGGCGTCGGTGATCGGCCCCAGGCGCGACACGAGCGTCTCGAACGCCGTCGGCCAGTCGTCCTCGGTCCCGAGTAGCAGCCCGATCAGATGCGTGGTCTCCCCCATCGCTCAGCAGAAGCGTGGCAGATGATGGGCGAGCTGGGCGCGCCAGGACGGCCAGTCGTGCGGCACGTCGTGGCCCCACAGGTCGAGCTCGCAACGGATGCCCTTCGATTCGAGCAGCCCGGCGAAGCTGCGCGTCGACTCGAGCGCGCCGGTCGTGTCCTCCCACTGGCCCTGCCCGCACACGAGCAGCACGCTGAGCCGCCCGCGCAGCCAGTCGAGGTGGTCGCCGCCGAGATGGGCGACGTAGTCCATCGGGTTGTTGAAGTACGCGGCCTCGCCGCGCTCGCCCCAACCGTCCCACGCGGCCGGGTCGTAGTTGCCCGACATCCCGATCGCGAGCGGGAACAGGTCGGCGCGCTTGAGCGCGAAGTTCGTGGCGTGGAACGCCCCGAGGCTGACTCCACAGGTGATCATGTCGCTCGTGCCGCCGCAGTCCCAGCGCACGAACGGCACGACCTCGTCGAGAATCCACGACTCGTAGACGCGGTGGCGGCGGGCTCGCTCCTCGAGCGGGATGTCGCTGTTCGACCACGTCTCGTGATCGAACGAGTCGACGCAGTACAGCTTGGCCCGGCCGGTCTCGATCAGGCCCCCGACCGCTCCGACCATCCCGCGGCGCTCGAACTCGCCGGCGTCGCCGCGCTCGGCCGGGAACGCGATCACCGGGCGACCGAAGTGGCCGTAGACGGCGACCCCGTTCAACGCGGCCCCCACAGACCCGCGAGCAGCCGCGTCAGGTGCGGATCCAGTGCGTCCCGCCAGTTCGTGTAGTTGTGCAGGTCGGGCACCTCGGCGAGGTGCGCGTCGTAACCCTGGGCGGCCAGCGCGTTCGCCATCAATCGGTTGTTGTAGACGTTCTCCTCCTCGGCGCCGCAGGTCATGCCGATCCGGACCGGCTCGTCAAACCCCTGCGTCCGCAAAACGCTCCGTACGAACCGCACGATCCGCGCGTACCTCGGGAACCCGGACTCCTGGCGGTCGAAGCGCGGGACGAAGAAGCTCGCCGACTGGAGGAACAGTCCGGCGAACACGCCCGCCCACGTCCGCTGCGCCTGGAGCATCGCCAGTCCGCCGAGGCTCGCGCCCATCCCGATCGGACGGCCGGCCACGGCGACCTCGCGGCGCACCGCCGGCAGGATCCGGTTGCACAGCGCGCGCCCGTACGCGGCCGAGGCCGAGTACCACTCGTCGCGGTCCCCGGGCGGCAGCAGCGCTATCCGGAACGGCGGAACGTCGCCGCGGTCGATGATCGCGCCGGCGTAGCGGGTGACCGCCGCGAGTTCGTCGTACTCCGGCCCGTCGTGGGCGACGAGCAGCGGCAGCTCGCCCTCGGCCGGCGACCAGACGCCGATCGACAACTCACGCCCGAGCACGCGCACGGCGACCTCGTGACGTTTGCCCGCCACGTACGGCGCCTCAAGCCATGCCGGCGGCCGATACCCGGGCGCGAACAGCACCGATTTCTCGCCGAACGCCCCCGGAGCGCGCCTTGGGTTGTCCGGGTCGCACACGACGACGGTGTCGCCGTCATGGTCTGAGAGCTCGAGCTGGTACTCGAGCCGGGCGAGCCCGGTGGGCGGCAGCTGGAGCACCCAATCGCCGTCCTCGCGGACGAACTCCGGGTCGGCGAGCGGGAGGTCGGAGCACAGTCGGACCCCGGCCCACCGCTGCGTGGGGTCCTCGACGCACAGGGGGGCGAACACCGGCCGGGAAGGTAGCGATCCTGTCGCGGCCGTGGGCGGTCAGTTGGTCGAAACGGTCACGCTCGACATCACGACCGGGGACGTCGGGGCGCCGTCCTGGGGTGGATTTGTCGGGAGTGAGCCGATCTTTTCGACCACGTCGATCCCAGAGATGACCTTGCCGACCAGCGCGTAGTCGGGCGTCAGGCCAGCGGACTGCGTGACGTTCGGGGCGGTGACGATGAAGAACTGGCTCCCCGACGCGCCCGCCGGCTGCGCCTCCGTCTTAGCCATCGCGACGTCGCCGAGCACGTACTGGGTGTTCTTCGGTGGTGCCTCGACGACCGTGTAGCCGGGCCCGCCGGCGCCGGTGCCCGTGGGGTCCCCGCCCTGGATCACGAACCCGGCGGCCACCCGGTGGAAGGTCAGCCCGTCGAAGAAGCCGCCTTTGACCAGCGAGTAGAACGAGGCCGAGGTCTTCGGCGATTGCGCGACGTCCAGCGTGAACGCGAACGTCCCGCAGTTGGTGACGATCTTCACGGTGTACGTCCGATGGGGGTCGAGCGTCAGGTGCGGGGCCGACAGGTGCCCGTTCGGCTTCGGCGCGGGGACCCGGACCGTGCGGCACACGTGCCTGGCGGGCACAGATGCCGTGGTTGACGGCGTCGACGCCGTCGTGGACGGCGTCGACGCCGAGGCGCTCGCACCGGTTGTGGACGCGCTGCTACTGGCGCCGCTGGTGCCGCAGCCGGCGAGCGCGACCGCGACGCGAGCGAGCGCGACCGCGAGGGCGAGGGTCAGGCCTGCTCGGCGCACAGCGCACAAGCAAACCAGATCCGGTCATCGGGAGTTGCTGTTGGTCTGCGTGGCCGCCTGGCCCGGCGCGGTGCCGCTGGAGCGTTCGGAGAGCGAGGCGCTACCGCTGGCTGTGACTTGTCCGCCGCCACCGATGGCCGTCGCGCCGCTGATCGATTCACCGCTCGCCCCGCCCGACGCGATGCCGCCACCCGAGCCGCTCGCCGAGCCGCTCGCCGAGCCGCTCGCCGATCCCCTCGCCGATCCCCTCGCGCCGCCTGGGCACGGTAGCGAGCCGCACGGACCGCCATTCGGCAGGTCAAACGTCTGCGTCGAGGTGCCGGACGGCGTCGTCACGGCGGCGGACTTGACGGACTGCGAGCTCGGCCACCAGGCGACGAACCAGCCGTTCGCGGCCGTCGCCTGCACGGTGGTCCCGTCGTCGAGGGTCAGCGTCACCGCGCTCACGCCGTCGCCGGTGCGCCCGTCCGCCCACGAGTACGCGCCGCTTTGGTTGCTCGCATGCGAGCTCGACAGCACGATGTGGCCGGCGGGGACGCTGATCGGCGCGCTCGTCGACGTGCTCGCCACGGCAGTGAACGTCGGGCCCTTGATGCAGGTCGAGCTCGAGGTGCTGTCGGCGTACACGGAGAACGTGAACGGCCCGCGCGTGTCGGCCAGCTTCAGTGCCAGCCCGGCGATCGGCGACTGCGTCTGACAGTCGGCGCTGGCGGCGGCGAGCTGGTCGGGCGCAGCCGGGGTCGGCCTCGGACTCCACCCCGCGAAAGCGTTCGACGCGCCGGCGCTGAGCGAGATCACGATCGCCACCGCGCCGGCGGTGCCGGCGGCGCTCGCGAGCGCACCGATCGCCACCGGCTGTCGCAGCCGGCGGGTGCGCGGGTGGTAGTCGAAGTGGCTGAGACGGGCGATGCTCGCCGCGGGCACCTGGTCTGCGCGCTCGCGGAGCGCCGCGCGCAGCTCGGCCTCGAGTTGCTCGGTCATGTCGGGATGCTCCTTGTGTCGTTGTTCGTACGCAGCGTCTGCTCGAGTCGCGCGAGTCCACGAGAAGCCGTGCTTTTCACCGTGCCGAGCGAGCACTTCATGGCGGCCGCCACCTCGGCTTCGGGAAGGTCCAGGAAATAGCGGAGCACGAGCACGGTGCGCTGGCGCGGCGGCAGCGCCGCGAGCGCGCGCATCAGCTCGTCCTGGGTGTCGATGGCGTGCGACTCGCCCGGTTCGGGGCCGTGATCGGGGAGCGCCTCGCCGGTGAGCTCGCGCCGGCGCCGGCCGCGGCGGGCCGCGCCGCCAAGCGCGAGGTTCACGAGGATCCGGCGGGCGTATGCGACCGGGTGCTCCATCCGCCGAACGCGATGCCAGCGGCCGGCCACCTTCAGCAGCGTCTCCTGCACCAGGTCCTCGGCCTCGGGCAGGTCGCCGACGATCAGGTACGCGGTGCGGAGCAGCGAATCGGTGCTCTGCGTCACGAAACTGTCGAAGTCGGCTCGGCGGTGGTTCATCTGCCTCTGCCCGATTAAGGGCCCGTGGGCGTCAAAAGGTTGAGTCCGACGCGTTACGGGTGGCGCAGAACGACTATCGAGCCGTGCCTACGGGCGCCAAGGCGCCTGGAACCGCCAGTAGTTCACGTCTGCGTCAGGGTCCTGGATCGGATTGGCGACGCGCCAGAGGAGCGGAACGACCACCGCGCCGACCGGCGCCATGACGAACACCGCGTAATCGCCGAACACCGCAAACAACGCGACCACCCCCAGCAGGACCACCGGAAATGTCCACGGTAGCCACCATCCCTTCATGCCCCCGAAGATACTCCTGCACCGTCTCGATTTCTAGTCACGTACGACCCCGGGCGTAACTCCTCGGGTCACGCTAAGGGTTTGCGTCCGGCTGCCGACATTAGGAGTGATCGAAGCGGGCGCCCAGGCTGGAAGGGCCGCGCTCGCGGGTGAGACTCGGCGCCTCACCAACCCGCCTCAATCATCCCTCTCTCAGATCAGATCAGATCAGATCAGCTGATCTTGATCGCCTTTTCGAGCGCCTGAGCCAGCAGGCTCTGTCCGGCGTAGCTCGGATGGATTCCACAGCCGCCGGTCGACAGCTGCGTCAGCAGCCCCGCCGTGCAGGTGTTCCCGCCGGAATGCGACGTCCCTGCCTGGAACTCGCCGAAGCCGTCAGCGATGATCACGTGGAACGGCTTGGCCGCCGTGTCCTGCGTGGAGTTGAGCAGCTGCGACTGCTCGTTGTCGAGCGTGTTGCTGTAGTCGAGCGAGTAGTAGTTGACGATCGCGATCTGCCCGCCGTAGTGGGCCGTGTTGCGGATCGCCGACAGGATCGTCTTGACGTTCTTCGAGACGGTCGCGCCGACTGCCGCCTCTTCGGCGAGGCTCGTGCAATGGTCCGCGGTCGTCTCCTGGCACACGAAGAAGTCGTTTGCGCCGATCATCAGCGACACCAGCCGGACGTTCTTGTGCTTCTTCAGGTACGACACCGCGTAGTCGAGCTGCGAGCCGCTGTACTTAACGTGCAGCGGGAACATCGTCCGATACCCGGGGCCGCCGCCGGGAGAGTTCTCGCACCCGTTGCTCTGGGCGCTCGCGTTGATCAGGCTCGAGGACGTCTCGCCCGAACACGCCGCGTTCGCGACCGTCAGATGCAGCTCGGAGCCGAGCAACTCGGGATACCCGATGAGGCTCGATGCATCCGCGTAGTTCGGCGTCGGAACGACCTGCTGCTCCTCATATCCGAACGTGACCGAGTCACCGAGCGCGAGATAACCGGATCCGGGTGTGACCGGCGTGTGGATCGTGATCTTGGACGCCGTCGGCTTCTTCGCCGGCTTCTTCGCCAGCGCCGGGGCGCTCACGAGCGCGAGACCGAGCGCCGCGCAAGCCGTCAGAACGACAAGAGTGAGCGTACGCCGCGCGGTCACGCGCGTACCTCCTTGGAGACCTTCCATACCGTGTGTGCTCCTTCCCCACGGGTTGGGCGCCGCCCCGGCCTGGCCGCGCGCTGATTAGCGCCGATGGATGCTAGCCGGGGGCGAGGCGAGATGTGTCCACGCTGTGAACGCGGATCGCGCAACCGCATGATCCGATCGTGATTACAATCCGCCCGTCGCGACCGAGCTTTCGATCATCCGCAGGGACGAGGCCGGGGGTGTAGTGCTCGTTCTGTCTGGCGAGCTGGACGTGGTGTCCGCCCCGGAGCTCGCCCAGTGCCTCAACGAGGCACTGGCGGAAGGCCATGCCCGCGTGACGCTCGACCTCAGCGATCTCCAGTTCGTCGACAGCGCCGGCGTCAGCGTGCTGATCAAGGGCAAGCAGGACGCGGAGTCGAACGGACGCGCGCTGATTCTCAGCCATGCGACCGAGCAGGTGCACCGCGTGTTCGCGCTCGTCGGGCTCGCCGACTGGCTGTCGGACTGAGAACCGCTACGCGGCCGGCGGTGCCGTCGCGGCCGCCTCGATCGTCCGCATCCGCGCGATCATCGCAGCGCACGCCGCGTAGGGTTTAACGCGTGAGCCACTACTCCGAGCGGCTCGTCTCCTCCGCGCTCGCCTGCTGCACCTGGGAGCAGCGGGCGGACGGCGCCACCGAGCAGCGAGTCGTGCCCGACGCGTGTGTCGACCTGGTCTGGGCGGGCGAGCGCATAATCATCGCGGGCCCAGACACGGGGCCGCGCGTGGTGGCGCTCGCGCCGGGCGTATGCGTGGTCGGCGTTCGGCTGCGCCCGGGCGTCGCCGGCGTGGTCCTGGGACTGCCGGCCGGCGAGCTCCGCGACGTCTACCCCGACGCCGCCGACGTGCTCGGGCGCGATCGGACCGAGGCGCTACTCGACGAACTCTGCGCGCTCGGTGCCGGAGACGATCCGCACGCGGTCCTGCTGGCGGCCGTCGAGCGCCGGCTCCCGGCCGGCCCCGATCCTCTGGTCCGCGCCGCGGTCGCCGCCCTCGACCGCCCGCACGCGCGCGTCGCCGCGGTCGCGGCGGAGTTGGGCCTGAGCGCCCGGCAGCTCCAGCGGCGCGTCGCCGATGCGGTCGGCTACGGACCGAAGACCCTGGCGCGCGTCCTGCGCTTCCGCCGCCTCCAGGCGCTGCCGCCGGCGCCCCTGGTCTCGTTGGCGCTCGAGGCGGGCTACGCCGACCAGGCGCACATGACGGCCGAGGTCACCGGTCTCGCCGGGATCCCGCCCGTCCGATTTCTCAAAGACCGCACGCCGACGGCCGCTTAGTCTCCGGCCCATGCCGATCGATCGCGCCGCCGCCGAGACGTTCATCTGGTCGGCCGCCCGCCTCCTGGACCGTCACCGCTACGCGATGCTGTTCGGCGAAGGGTCCGCGGATCCCGTGCTCGCCGCGCTGAGCGGCTACCGGAACCCCGACGGAGGGTTCGGCCACGCGCTCGAGCCGGACCTCCGCTGCCCGGGGAGCCAGCCGGCGGCGACGCTTTCCGCGCTCGAGACGCTGCACGAGGCCGGGAGGCTCGACTCCGAGATGGCGCGCGGCGCGCGGGCCTGGACCGCTCAGGTTGCCGCGCCGGACGGCGGCATCCCGCAGGCGTTGCCCGGCTTCGAGCGCTACCCGCACGCCCCCTGGTGGTCGTCGGGTCCGGGCTCGATGCTGACCTTCGGGATCGCCGGCATCCTTCACGCGGGAGCCGTTACCGGCGACGGATGGCTCGAGCGTGCGACCGGCTGGTGCTGGCGCGCGATCGACGATGTGGCCGAGCCGAGCGGCTACTGGCTCAAATTCGCCTGCGCGTTCCTCGACGCCGTTCCCGACGATGCCCGTGCGCGCGCCGCGATCGCATCGCTGCGCTCCCGGGTCGACCCCGAGGCGTTCGCCCCCGCCGGCGGCACCGAAGGCGAACGGCTCCGTCCGCTCGACATCTCACCCCGGCCGGGCACCCGCAGCCGCGAGCTCTTCTCCGATGCCGAGATCGCGGCTCATCTCGACGAGGTGCAGAACGGACAGCGGGAGGACGGCGGCTGGATGTTCGACTGGCTGGCGTGGTCCCCCGAGCAGACATCCGCCTGGCGGGGGATCGTCACGATCCGCGCGCTCACGTGGCTGCGGGACAACGGCCGCTCGACCTAACGCTCTTGGTTGGGCGGTCTAGCATGCAAGTTCGAACTGATGGATCTTGATCTGACTGACAAGGTGGCGGTCGTCACCGGAGCGAACAAGGGCATCGGCCTCGCGATCACCGAGGCCCTGCTCGCCGAGGGAGCGTTTGTCGTCGCGGGGGCGCTGACCACCGAGAACCTCAACGGCGTGGAGCGCGTCACGGCGGTCAACGTGGACCTGCTGGCCGAGGACGGGCCGGCGTCGCTCGTGCAGAAGGCAATCGACGTCCACGGCCGACTCGACGTGCTCGTGAACAACGTCGGCGGCGTCCGGATCAGAGTCGACGGTTTCCTCAGCACCAGCGACGAGGAGTTCGAGTGGGCGCTCCGGATGAACTTCTTCACCTGTCTCCGCGCGACGCGGGCCGCCCTGGGACCGATGCTCGAGCAGGGTTCCGGGGCGATCGTGAACGTCGCCTCGATCAACTCGTTCTTTCAGCCCGACGCCGCCACCGTCGACTACGGCGTGGCCAAGGCCGCGATCGTGAACCTGAGCAAGTCTCTGTCGCAGGAGTTCGGGCCGAAGGGAATCCGCGTGAACTGCGTCTCGCCGGGACAGGTCAGCACCGACCTGTGGCTGGGCGAGCACGGGGTCGCCGCCACGTTCGCGGATGCCACCGGAGTCGACGCCGCCACGATCCGCGCCACCGCGGCCGCGGCGATCGCGACCGGCCGGTTCACCACGCCGCAGGAAGTCGCGACGCTGGTCACGCTGCTCGCCTCCGACCGGACCGCGAACGTCACCGGCGTCAACTACGTGATCGACGGCGGGCTGATCAAGACCACCTGAGAGGAGTGCTGCACGGGAGCGCACGCTCCAGGCCGACGCGCGCGAGCGGCTCCGCGGAGGCGCACGATAGGCTCAGCCACGTGACCACGTTTTCCGACGACGCGCCGCCCGCCGCCGGCCCCTACCTGCAGACCGTCTCCGGACGCTGGGTGAACCCGTTCGACCCTGATCCGGCACAGCTCGACGCCGGCGACATCGCGCGTGCGCTCGCCAACCAGTGCCGCTTCGGCGGCCACAGTCGCGTCTTCTATTCGGTCGCGCAGCACTGCGTGATCGTCTCGCGCGTCGTCGAGGAGCGCGGCGGCGATGTCGAGGACGTGTTCGCCGCGCTCATGCACGACGCCGGCGAGGCCTACCTCGGCGACATGCCGCATCCGATCAAGCACCGCAGCGAGCTCGGCGCAGCGTTCCGCGATGCGGAGGCGCGCCTCGAGCAAGCGATCCGCGACCGGTTCAAGATCAAGCCGAACGTCCCGGAGGTCAAGACCGTCGACCGCGCCCTCCTCGCCACCGAGCGACGCGCCTTCAGCGCCGAGGCGTGGGACTGGCCCGAACTCGAGGACGTCGAGCCGCTCGACCTCGAGCTCACCGCATGGTCACCGGACCAGGCCGCCGACGAGTTCGCCAAGCGGTACGCCGAGCTCGAAGCCAGGCGCTGAGGTCGAATCACCTCGGGGCCATCGCCACCCTTCGTCATCCAGGTCCCCTACGGTGTCGGGCATGGACCGAATCGCCAGCCTGCTGGCGGCCTACGATGCGGAACTTCGGACGGATGCGGAGACACCGAGCGCGGTGTCGGTTGCCCGACTAGGCCCGCTGCGGTTGGTGACGTTCGCCGGCGGACGAGGCTTCGTCACATATAGGGCTCTCGGCCGCGCAGACGCCCAAGCGATCCAGAGCTTGGTCTCGCAGGCTGTGGCCCTGTTTCGGCAGGACCCGCAGATCAATCGGGTCGAGTGGAAGACGCGCGGCCATGACCATGCCCCGGGACTCCACGACGCTTTGCTGAACAACGGGTTCACCGCGGACGAACCAGAGGCGATCATGATCGGCGAGGCGAACCTACTGGCCGTCGACGTTCCGCTACCCGCCGGCGTGCAACTGCGCCTGGTCACGACCGAAGCCGACGTGCGCGCCATGTGCGCGATGGTGGCCGCGGTGTTCGGCGACCCGAGCTCAGATGAAGAAACCAACGCCCTGCTGCGCCGGCTGACTTTCGGTGACGGCATGGAGCTCTGGGTCGCCGAGAGCGATGGACAAATCATCAGCGCGGGACGACTCGAACCGGTCCCCGGGAGCCAGTTCGCCGGGATCTGGGGTGGTGCGACCAGACCCGACTGGCGCGGCCAGGGAATCTATCGGGGACTGACGGCGGCACGTGCACAGTCGGCGCTGCGCGCCGGCAAGACGCTCATCCACTGCGATGCGAGCGAATACTCGCGGCCGATCCTCGAACGCTCCGGTCTCGTCCGAGTGTCGACGACCACTCCGTACCGCTGGCGACGCTAGGGCTCGGCTCGGAGCGTCGCCGCGCCGCTCCGGCAACATCCTTCAGTCGGTTACCGTCCCGCTCCGGTCTACGTGCAGCGGGTTGGCGCTGAGCAGCGCGTCGAGGCGAGACGGCTGGGGCAAGGTGGCCGCGAATGCCTGGATGCCCTGCTCGACGTCGTCGGTCGCGAGGCCGGCGGCCGGGCCGACATCAACCCCGAGCACCTGAATGAAGTGCCACTGCTCGCCATCACTGATGATGCACTCCCAGGTGTGCTCGCCGTTGCTATAGCCCGAACGGGCAACCGCCGCGCCGATCCCGCTCGGACTCCGTTTCGCCTCGAACGCCGCGTGCGCGCGGAGATCGTCCTCCGACGGCTCGTCTGGGCTGCGGTCGCTGAACCGGTCCGGCATCAGGTGAAAGCTACCGGACGATCGTGACCGCGACGAGACTGCCCTTCTCGATCAATCGCACCGCGGGCGGCCAACGCGTTAGGTTCCGTCTTGTGGCGTGGGAAGCGATCAAGGCGATCTTCATCACCAAGTGGCCTGACCTCAGAAGGGTGTTTCGCAGAGGTCGGAGGCGGCAAGTTCCTCCGGGGTGAGGCGGCTCTCGCGCCAGGCTTAGGGAGCGGCTTGGAAGCCAACTGTTGTGATCACCCCACACCGGTCGGGACGACACTGCCCGCCATGAGGGGCGTGGCTGAGAAACCGGCTCTGAGGGGAGGTTTCTCGACCAGGCTCCATGTTTCGGCGCCGCGCACGACACGGGGCAGGTTGGAACTTGTGCCCAGTTCACAATCCACCGGTCAGACGCGCACGATCGGGCTCCGCCAGTTAGGCACGGCAAGGCCGTACTTGCCGGAGACTCAGCGTCACCCGCGAGCGTGCTCGTCGCGATCAACGCCAAACGCGACAGGACGCTCGTTGAGCGGATCGCTCAGACCGGCGCTGCCAGCCCGCTGCTCACGATCCCCAACTCGCTCCCGCTCTCGTTCGACCCCAGCGGGACACATCTGTTGTACCTCGTCGGCCACGACCCTCCCACGCTGACCGAGGCGCCGATCGCCACCGGACAACTAACCACCGGCCCTGGCGCAATCCGCACCTCAATCTTGCGTCGCGCTGGCCTGGTAACTAGCCCACAAGCTCCTTGAACGCCGGCTCGTCGCGGATTGGATCGAAGTCTGGGTCGCCGGCGGCGAATGCGCGGGACTGCTCGCTGCGCTCGATCGCGAGCCGCAGGTGTTCGATCGCGTCGGCGGGCCGCCCGGCGAGGCTCTCGCAGCAGGCCACGTTGTAGAGGATGAGCGTTGGGCAGTCGGGGTGGGCTTTGATCAGCTCCTCCCCTCGATCAGCGGCCTCCGCGTATTCGCCCGCCTGGTACAGCGCGCCCACCGGGGCCCAGATTTCGAAGCCGGTGGGCTCATAGGCCTTCCCCGGCGTGCCGCCCAACGCGATGATCGTCGTTTCCGGCTCCTCCGCGAACGCCGTGCGGCCGACGCCGGGGGGAACGAAGACGAATGTGCCGGCGGCCGCGTCGAGTTGCTCGCCGTCCAGCTCGAACCGTGCTCGGCCGCCTTGCACGAAATAGAGCTCTTCCTGTCCGTCGTCGTCCTCCTCCTCCTCGTGCTCGTTGATGATCCGGTCGCCGGCCTCGTGCCCGGTCCAGACGTTGACGCCGAAGGACGAGATGCCCAAATGGTGCCTGACAGGCCGAAACGGACAACGGCCATCGGTGATCTCCTCGATCTCATCGAGGTGCGCCACTACGAAACGACTCATGGAGCCTCCTGGATCTTGGTCTTGCCGAGCCCGAGCAATGTAACCGCGCTAGCGGGGCGGTAACTTCGTCGTGGTGCCGGCGACTGTCGCTGAATGCGAGAGCAACCAGAGGGGTCGAGTTCGCCGCGCGAGCACGATGCTCAGATCGTCGGGGCGTGGCTTTCACCGGAGACCGACGCCACGCCACTGGAAGTGGTCGGGTTCGAGCGCGGCTGGGAGCCATGGTGGATGGCGGCGCGCCTCGACGCCCGACCGCCCGCGCCGGCGTGGGTTTGCTGCGTTGATCAGGTTGGGCCGCGCTTTCCACGGAGCGCTCGCCCCTCTCGGGCCGGTGTACTTACCGCCGTCGACCAGCCTCACCCGGTTGGGATGATGAGAAGGACTCCGCGCAGCTCGACACTGACCGCCATGATCGAACGACTGACAGACATGCCGCCGGGCACGATCGGATTCCGCGTGGCGGGCGAGATCGAGCGCGACGATTACGACAAGGTGTTGGTCCCCGAGCTCCAGCGGGGACTTGACGCCGGGGACGGGCTGCGGACGCTCTACGTGATCGATGATCTCGACGAGATCGATCCCAGCGCGATGTGGGCCGACGCGAAGGTCGGATTCAACCTCGGCATCCGGCACCGCGAGGCGTGGGTGCGGTCGGCCATCGTCACCGACATCGAGTGGATAGCGCGATCGACGAAGCTGTTCGCGTGGATGATCCCCGGCGAGGCGCGCGTGTTCCCGGCCGCTGAGCTCGAGCAGGCAAAGACCTGGGTTGCCGGCGGCTGAGCCTCCGCGTCCCGCCAACGCGGACCGAGACGACTAACGCGGTAGCGCTAACGCCCGGCTCACCAGTAGCTGCGTGAGTCGTTGTTCGGTTTTGCGAGGGAACCTCCGGTCGGTCCCCTCCGCGGTGAGGGAGATCTCGTCTCGCCCCACGGCGATTCCAATCATGTCGATCGTGAACGGAATGCTGATCGACACGCCCGAAACCGCCGCGTGTATGCGCAGGCCAAATGAGCCGTTCGCGCCCGGGATGACAACACGCAGAGGCGTGACGCGTACCTTCGTGATTGTGAATTGTGTGCCCTGCTCGGTGAACTTGAGCGCTCCCAGGACACTTGCGATGCAGACGCGGGTGTGTTTACTGCGACCCACGGCGAGGTCGTGCCTGACGACTCGGCGAGAATGTTCAATTTCGACCGCAGATTGCACTTCTTCGGACCGCAGGCCGGACGTGCTCATGAACAGCGGCGAGCCGGCGTGCGCCGTCCGACGATGCTGGCCGGCGCCGATGAGACCTGAACAGGTGCTGTTTATCTGAGAGCCGAAGGGGCTTGCTCCGTTGCCACCGCCCGGGTGTGAGGTGAAGCCGGGCAGATCGGCGGCGCGAAGATTGATTGCCCGCGCGATCGCCAGCTGACCTGGCGAACCGGCCCCGGCAGCGATCGGCGCGATCGAAAGCACGCCGACGGCAGCCCGGTCAGCCAGACACTGGGTTGACCACCGACTAGATCAGGAGAAGCCGAGCGTTCGGTTCAGGAAGTCGTGCTCGGCCGCGAGCGCGAGGTCGGCGACGGTCATCGGCAGCGACACGAACCCGTGTGGCGCCTCGGGCCAGATGCGCAACTCGGTGGCGTGACCCGCCGCACGCCACCGCGCCTCCATGAACAGCGTGTCGTCGAGCAGCGGATCGGCGGTGCCGACCGTGAAGATCGCCGGCGGCATCCCTGCCAGGTCGGCGAACAGGGGCGAGATGTCGGGATCGCGGCGCTGCTCGCGGTCGAGGCCGGGCAGGAACTGGTCGCCGAACCAGACCATGATCGGCCCCGACAGCACCAGGTTCCGATCGCCCCACAGCCGCTGGCTCGGGGTCATCGACAGGTCGAAGCCGCCGTACTGGAGCACCGCCGCGTCGAACGCGCCGGTGATCCCGTGACGGTCGCGCAGACGGAGCAGCGTGCAGGCGGCCAGTTGTCCTCCCGCCGAGTCGCCGCCGATCGCGCGCGGCCCCGAGGCGGCCGAAGCGCCGACCGCCGCAGCACCCGCGTCGCTCAGCAGCCACACCGCCGCCGCCTCGCAGTCGTCGGGCCCGGCCGGATACGGATCCTCGGGCGCGAGCCGGTAGTTCACGCTCACGACGGTCAGCCCGGTATCGCGCGCCAGTCGCTGCAGCCGCGGGTCCTGCCCGTCGTTCTCGCCGAGCGTCCAGCCTCCGCCGTGGAGGTGCAGGAACGTTCCTCGCGACTCGGCGTCGGGAGCGATGATCCGGAGCCCGACCGGCCCGCCGGGGCCGCCGATCTCGATCACGCGCGCCTCGGGGACGTACACCGGCGCGGGGAAGATCCCGCGACCCTCGCGCCGCGCCCGGCGGCTCTCCTCCGGGGGCACGGTGTTTACAGGGGGGATCGTCGCCAGCTGGCGCTCGAGCTCGGCGTTGAACGCGCGCGTGTCGGCGAGCAGCGTGTCTGGGTCGGGCGTGGTCACGAGAGGAGCGACTGTACCCAACTCGCCCCGGCCACCCCCTGTGACATCGTGGGCCCGTGAAGCACGTGGTAACGATCGGGGTGTACGACTGGGATCTGAGCAGCTTCCTCGAAGCGCTCGCGGACGCCGACGTGCGCTTGCTGATCGACGTGCGCCAGCGCCGCGGCGTCCGTGGCCCTCAGTACGCGTGGGCGAATGCCGCCCGCCTCCAGGCGGCACTCGCGGATGCGGGCATCGCCTACAGCCACCACAAGGAGCTCGCGCCGACGACCGAGCTGCGCCAGCTCCAGTACACCGAGGACGCGCGCCGCGGCGAGGGCAAGCGGTCGCGGACCGTGCTCGCGCCGGAGTACGCCGTCCGATACACACGCGAGATCCTCGACCTGGCCCCGCTCGAGCCCGTCGTCGCCGAGCTCCCGTCCGACGGCGCCGGCGCCCTGTTCTGCGTCGAGCGCGACCCCGAGGCCTGCCACCGCTCGATCATCGCCGAGCGCCTCGCGGACGAGCACGACGTTCACGTCCGGCATCTGCGTCCGGAGCGATCCGAGCCCTAGTTCACCTAACGTAGGCCACATCTCAACCCCCTTGACATTGGGGAGACCGGCCGACTACGTTTTGTCACGTTCGCCTGTAGAAGGATTGTTCGTATGGCGAACAATCCTCTCGTTTGGAGGAACCATTCAAGCCGGATGCCCAGCTGTGGTCCCGATCCGATGGCTTCGGGCTGAAACGCCCGCCGTCGAGCCGCCGCAGCTGGGCGCCGCGCTGACAGTCGTGACGGGCTGAGCGAACGCCGTGGGGACCTGGCGCTGCCCGCAACCCGCGCGGGCGGCGCCGGTACAGTCAGGCGCGCGATGCTCGACCTAGACGCCTATCTCGATCGGATCGGACTCGACGCGCGCCCGGGCGTGGCCGAACTGCATCGTGCGCACGTCACCTCGGTCCCGTTCGAGAACCTCGACCCCAGGCGCGGGATCCCGGTGTCGCTCGAGCCCCATGACCTCGAGCGCAAGGTCGTGTCCGACCGCCGCGGCGGTTACTGCTTCGAGCAGAACCTGCTGCTGAAGGCGGCGCTCGAGGCGCTCGGCTTCGACGCCGAGATGTTTCTCGCGCGCGTGCGCGTGGGCTCCCCTCATGGCAACGCGCGGCCGCGCACCCACCTTCTGCTCGGGGTCGAGGCCGATGGCGCGCGCTGGCATGCCGACGTCGGGTTCGGCCACGGCACGCTGCTCGAGCCGATCCCGTTCGGAACGGGCGGCGAATACGAGCAATCGGGGTGGCGCCACCGCGTCGTCCAGGACGGCTCCGAGCTCGTCCTCCAGTCGATCGGTGAGAGCGGTGAGTGGGTCGACCTGTACGGGTTCGTCCCCGAGCCGGTCCCGCTGATCGACGTCGTGACCAGCAACTGGTACACGTGCACGTACCCCCGCTCGCCGTTCGTGACCGGACTGATCGTGAGCATTCAGCGGCCCGACGGCACTCGCGAATCGGTGAGCGACTGGAACGGCGGGCTGTCACTCACCGAGGAGACGCCGGCCGGCGCCACGATCACCGAGGTCGACCGAGACGCCGTACCGGAGCTGATCGCGACGCGCTTCGGCCTCGAGGCGACGCTTGTCTGAGGAGGGCCTGACCGTCGCAGTCACCGGCCCGACTGGGACCTTCGGGTTCGGGCTGCTCCCGCTGCTTCAGGCAGACGACCGCATCGCGCGGATCATCGGGATCGCCCGCCGCCCGTTCGACCCCGAACAACACGGCTGGAGCAAGATGGACTACCGCCAGGGCGACGTCCGTGACCCGGATGCCCTGACGCAGGCGTTCGAGCAGGCGGACGTGGTCGTACACCTCGCGTTCATGATCACCGGCACAGCGTCCCGTGACACGATCCGCGCGGTCAACGTCGAGGGCACGCTGAACGCGTTTGAAGCGACGGCCGCCGCGGGGGCCAGACGGTTCGTGTACGCCTCGTCGGTCGCGGCCTACGGCTTCTACGAGGACAACCCCATCGGCATGACCGAGGACTGGCCGACCCGCCCGGCGAACCGGCTGTTCTACGCCCAGGAGAAGGCCGAGCTCGAACGGCTGCTGTATGAGCAGGCCGACGCGCATCCGGACGTCGCTCTGTACCTGCTCCGCCCGCCGATCGTGCTCGGGCCCCATGCGGTCGGCGCGAAGACCGTGCTGCCCGAACCGCTCGCCGGGCTCGCGAAGGGAGCGCTCGACTTCGCGAGCCGCCTGCCGCTGCCGATCCCCGTCCCGGTCCCGGATCTCCCGATGCAGTTCATCCACGAAGACGACGTCGGCCAGGCGCTGCTGAGATGCGTCGTGGCCGACGGGCCGCCAGGCGCGTACAACATCGCGGGCGATGGCATCGTGACCGCGGCCGACGTCGTGCGCGAGCTTGGCTTCACCCCGATCACCGTGCCCGCCGGCATCGCGGAGACCGCCGCTCGCGCGGCCGCATCAATCCCGCTCCCCTCCTTCGCCCCTCCCGTCGCCGAGTGGGTCGAGGCCGCGACCCACCCCGCGATCATGGACACCGGCAAAGCACAGCGCGAGCTCGGCTGGGAGCCGAAATACACGGGCATCGAAGCCCTCCGGGCAACGCTCCGCCCCGAGCCACCCAGCTAGCCGCCGAGCCAGGCCGACACGACGACCCCGGCGTCGAGCGGGATGTCGACCGTGACGTACCCGTTGTCCGGCGCGTGCATGTGCTCGACGTAGGTGACCTGGTCGGGATCGTCCGAGCTCAGGTCGGCGACCACGAGCGCACCGGGGGACAGCCGGGGCTGGAGCAAGTCGACGATCGGCGTGTACAGGTTGTTCCAGCCGTCGAGGAACAGCAGATCGACGGTCTCGACGTCGGCGAGCGTCGTCAACGCGTCGCCCGCCCGCATCTCGACGAGATCGTCGAGCCCCGCCGCTGCGAGATTTCGCTGTGTCGCGGCGACCTTCGCGGGCTCGATCTCGGTCGTGATGACACGGCAGGCGCCGACGTCGCGCGCGGCCGCCGCGAGATGGATCGTCGAGAACCCGTGCGACGCGCCGAACTCGACGATCGTTCGCGGCCTGCGCGCGACCACGAGCACGGCCAGCAGTTCCCCGACCTCCGGCGTAACCGACAGCGGGGCGCCGCCGTACGTCTCCGACCGCTCCGTACCCCACACCCGGCGGCCGAGCTCGCGCTCGCGTTGGAGCACGCGCTCCTTCGCCGGCGGGTCCTCCAGTTCGCCAAGCCGCCGCAGCTCGGCCAATACGCGAGTGACCGCCCCGGCCCGAAGGGTGCTACTGGAAGATCTCAGTAGTGCAATCCCCGCCGGGCAGGTGGATCTCGTGCGGGCGCGCGCCATCCGCCTGCTCGTGGAAGTCGATCCCCGTCCCCTCGTACAGGGAGGCCACGTACACGAACTTCTCGGGTGGCTGCTCCCGAGCCTCCTGCGGCGACACGTAGCCCGGGCCGCCATGCTCGTGATCGTCGTGTGCGCTCATGGACGGGCTCCTCCTGTTCGGTTAGTACCTAGCAGCCGCCGCGTGTCGATTCCCAAGCTTACGACTCGCCAATCGCCGATGGGCCGACGTGAAAACACGTGCCCGCCCGCGGCGGGGCCGGACGCCGCGGGCGGGACACGAGGGGCCGGAGGGCCTGTTGGGTTCAGGGCGTCGGCGCGCTGCGCGCGATCACCCACGTGCGCTGCGGTGCCTGCACGACCGCGACTCGCTGCCCGGCCGTGAGCGCCGAGAGCGTCGACGATTGGCGGTTGTCGCGCACTTTCGCGTTCGACGGGATCGTCAGCGTGACGTTCTTGTACGTGGCGTTCTTCGTCCCTTCGCGAATCGTCAGCTGTCGCCCGCTGACCGACTGTACGAAGCCGCGGTCGACCGTGACCGTGGCAAATCCGCTCTTGGTCGCGACGATCAGGTTCCCCTGGACGGTGCGGCGCTCGAGGGCACGGACGCCGGCGCCGCGGGCGCGTGCGGTCTTGGCGCTCGTCGAGCCGCTCGCGGTGCTCGTCGTACTGGTACTGGCCGCGCCGGCCGTGGCGATCGCGCTCCCCGCCGCGCCGATGGCGACGCAGGACGCCGCGACAGCGACGAGCTTCAGGTGTTTACGCAGGTATGTCACTTCGGAACCTCCCGTGTTCAGTGGATGGCGACACCCTGGCAGACGCCTGCAAGGCGGCGGTCAGGTAAAGGTCAGCTGCGTGTAAAAACTGGCGCCGACTCGGGTATGCCCGCCTACGATCTCCCCATGCCGGCCACGATTCTGGTCGTAGAGGACGAGCACAACATTGGTGCGCTCGTGTGCACATATCTGCGGCGCGAGGGTTACGAGGTGGTGTGGGTGCGTCGCGGCGAGGACGCGCTCGTCGAACTCCGCCGCCATCCGGTCAAGCTCGTGCTGCTCGACATCCGCCTTCCGGGGATCGACGGGTTCGAGGTGTGCCGCCAGATCGGCGGAACCGTGCCGGTGATCATGCTCACCGCGCGCGACGAGGAGGCCGATCGCGTCGCCGGCCTCGAGCTCGGCGCCGACGACTACGTCACCAAGCCGTTCTCACCGCGCGAGCTCGTCGCGCGGGTCAAGGCCGTGCTCCGCCGGGCGGCCGCGCCGACGGCGGCGGCCGACGTCGCGCGGATCGGACCGGTTACGGTCGCGCGCGCCGCCCGCGAGGTGCATGTCGACGGCCGCAAGGTCGTGCTCACCCAGCGCGAGTTCGATCTGCTCGACTACCTCGTGCGCCGCGCCGGCCAGGTGGTCACGCGCGACGAGCTGCTCGAGTCGGTGTGGGGCTTCGTCTCTCCAGGCGAGACGCGCACGATCGAGGTCCACGTCGCCCAGCTCCGCAAGAAGCTCGGCCACCCGGACTTGATCGAGACCGTGCGCGGCCTCGGGTACAAGGCGACCCAGCCCGAGGCGGCCCAGACCGCATGAGGCTCCAGCGCCGGGTCCTCGGTTACCTCGCGGCGGCGGCGATCGCCTCGTGCGTGCTCACCGTCGGGGTCGGCGTCGTGCTGGTCAGGCACCAGATCGCCAAGCAGCGGCTGTCCGCGCTCGAGGCGCAGGCCGACCTCGTCGCCGCGGTCGGCGGCCCCGCCGGGGCGCTGTCCCCCGGCGACCACGTCTACCGGGTCGGAAGCGGCCGCCCCCGCCGGCTCGGGCCGCGGGCACAGGCCGTCGTCATCGCGGCGCTGCCGGCCGCGGCCTCCGGCCAAGGGACGGTCGACGTCGCCGGCCGGTCGCTGATCTACGCCGCGCGCCCGACGATCGCCGGCGAGATCGTCCTGATTCGTCCCGCGCACATCGCGTTTGCCGAGTGGCGTCCGTTCATGGGCAGCCTGCTGCTCGCCGGCCTCGGCGGGGTGCTGCTGGCGGTTGCGCTGTCGTACCTGCTCGCGCGTCGCCTCGTCCGTCCGATCGGTGAACTGTCCGCGGCCACCCGGCGCCTGGCAACGGGCGAGGCCGGCGTTTCGGTGCCGGTCCGGGGCGAGGACGAGCTGTCCGACCTCGGAGCGTCTTTCAACGAGATGTCGGACGAGCTCGCGCGCGCCCGTGAGGCGCAGGAACGCTTCCTCGAGTCGGTCAGCCACGAGCTGCGGACGCCGCTGACTTCGATCCGCGGGTACGCGGAAGCGCTCGAGGAGGGGGCGATCGCGCCGGCCGAGTCGGCTCGGGTGATCGGGGCCGAGGCCGATCGGCTGGAGCGGCTCGTCGCCGATCTGCTCGACCTCGCGCGGTTCGGACGGTCGGGCTTCTCGGTCGCGCACGAACCCGTCGATCTGGCCGGCGTCGTGGAGCAGGCGGTCGAGCGCCATCTGCCCCGGGCCCGGGACAGCGGCGTCGAGTTGTCAGGCGCCGCAGCGTCTGACAGCTGGGCGCCCGGCGATCACGACCGGATCCTGCAGGCGGTCTCGAACCTGATCGAGAACGCGCTCCGGGTGACGCCGTCCGGGGGGTCGGTGGCGGTCCATGCCGAGGACGGAGCGATCACGGTTCGCGACACCGGCCCGGGCCTCGACCCCGAGGACATCCCGCATGCGTTCGAGCGCTTCTATCTGTACGGGCGGTATCGCAGCGAGCGGCCGGTCGGGTCCGGGCTCGGCCTCGCGATCGTGCGGGAGCTGGTCTCGGCGATGGGCGGAACCGTCGACGCGTCGACGCCACCGGACGGCGGCGCGCAGTTCACGATCCGGCTGCCGTCTACGCCGGCACGCTCCGCTCGGCCAGATGCTGTCCGACCTTCCGCTTGACGCGCTGGAGCGCGTTGTCGACGGTCTTGCAGTCGCAGCCGATCCGCCGGCCCACCTCCTCGTAGGAGTGGCCGTCGAGGTAGAGCGCGAGCACCCGTGATTCGAGCTCGGACAGCGCGGTCGAGATGCAGGCCACGAGGGCGCGCAGTTCTTCGGAGCTGATCACCTGGTTGACCGGGTCGTGAACGGGCGATCCGGGGATGATCTCGTCGAGCGTCGGCTCGCCCTCTGACGCCGAGGCCGGCGAGCTCGAGAACGACACGTACTGGTTGAGCGGCGAGTGTTTGTTCCGCGTGGCGGTCTTCACGGCGGTGATGATCTGGCGCGTGATGCACAGCTCGGCGAAGTTGCGGAAGCTCGACTCCCGGTCGGTGCGGTAGTCGCGCACCGCCTTGTAGAGCCCGACGAGGCCTTCCTGGATCAGATCGTCGGCGTCGCCGCCGGCGAGAAAGTACGACGAGGCCTTCAGCCGTACGAATCCGTAGTAGCGGCGGACGATGCAGTCGTACGCAACCGGGTTTCCCTGCTTTGCAAGCGCGATTAAGTACCCATCCTCAACCTGAAGTTGAGGTTGCGAGTACGCGGAAAGCCGTGCCACGAGTGATCCCTTCTCGACCCTGCGACGGATCGGTCAGATTTCGTGGCGCACTACCTCCCCTGGCGCCTGGTGTGCGATTCAGTTGAGGCGCGGCGGTGTCCGACGCACCCTCTACAACCGGTAAGGCTCAAGCTTTACTCTACCGTTACTCTCCCGGGCGAGAGCTTTACAGAGGGCCGCGCGCTTGTCAAGCGGCTTCGGTGGCGTCCACCTCCGCAGCGAAAGCGCAAACGGGGTACCCGGGACGCGCAGGGACTATGTAAAACGCCGCAAACCTCCCCATACGTGCCCGCCGCGGGTACATAAGCGCCACGCGGGCGCTTATGTACCCGCGGCGGGGATTCGGGCGGAGCTTTGGCGGGTTAGGCACTGCGGGGCTCGGTGACCGGGGCTCCGTGGCGACACCGCCGACGCCCCTGCCGGTCAAGCCGCCGGCAGCAACTCCGGCCCGTCGGGTCCGTCGCGAACTTCCCAGCCGTGCGAGCGGATCTCGTCACGCAGCCGGTCGGCCTCGGCGTAATCCCGCGTCGCGCGAGCGTGTTCGCGGGCCGCCGAGAGCTCGGCGATCTCAGAGGGAGCGTCGACCGCTGCCACGTCGAGCAGGTTGTCGAGCGCGAGCACGCCGAGCATCTCGCGCAGATCGGCATCGCCCGTGCCCGGGTCGCCCCGATTCGCCTCGCGGACCCAGTCGAACACCGCTGCCAGCGCCGCCGGCGTGTTGAAGTCATCGGCGAGTGAGTCGAAGAACCGTTCGCGCAGCGGCGCTGACCATGGCGGCGAGGGACCGGGCGCGAGCCTGCGCGCCGCCTCCGCGATTCTCTCCACGCGCGCGCGAGCCTCGGTCAGGCGCTCGTCGTCGAACTCGACCGGCTGGCGGTAGTGCCCACCGCAGAAGTACATGAGCAGCGCGTCCCGCCCGTAGGCGTCCAGCGCCTGGTGGAGCAGGAAGATGTTCCCGACCGACTTCGACATCTTGGCCTGGTCGAGCCGGACCATCCCGTTGTGGACCCAGAGCTGGGCGAGCGGCACGCCGTGGGCGGCGCACGTCTGCGCGGCCTCGTTCTCGTGGTGAGGGAAGATGAGGTCCGCGCCGCCGCCGTGGATCTCGAACCCGACGCCGAGCAGCTCCTCGGCCATCGCGGAGCACTCGATGTGCCATCCGGGCCGCCCCCGACCCCATGGCGCGTCCCACGCGGTGTCCTCGCCCGGCTTGTGCGCCTTCCACAGCGCGAAGTCGGCCGGATCGTGCTTTCGCTCGGCGCCCTCGACGCCTTCACCCTGGTCCATCTCGTCGACGTCGCGGTGCGATATCTCGCCGTATTCCGGGTAGCTGCGCACCGAGAAGTAGACGTCGCCGTCGACCGGATAGGCATGGCCGCCCTCGATCAACTCCCCGATCAATTCGACGATCTCCGCGATCGTCTCGCTCGCTCGCGGCTCGTAGTCGGGCCGGCCCAGACCCAGGCGGTCGGTGTCCGCGATGTACGCGGCGGACATCTCCTGCGCCAGTTGCTCACTTCCCACCCCGGCGGTCAGGGCGGCGGCGTAAATCTTGTCGTTTACGTCCGTTATGTTGGCAACGAACGTAACTTTGTAGCCCTCATGGACGAACAGGCGCGCCAGCAGCGAAAACACGACGTAGGGGCGAGCGTTTCCGACGTGGATCCGCCCGTACACGGTCGGCCCGCAGGCGTAGATCCGGACCACGCCATCGGCGTTCGGATGCACCGGCAGCACCTGGCCGGTACGCGTGTCATGCAGGCGAATCGTTCTGGGCACGATCCGGCAACCCTAGCGCCACGAGGCGCGTCCGGCCGGGACGGCCGGTAGGGTGGCGCGAGTGGCGGGGAGGCCGTCATCCAACCAGCGACTGATCGCCGTGGAGCAGGCGTTCAGATCGCTACCGGACCGCTACCTCGGGGCCGACCCGGGCTTCGACGCCACCTACCAGATCACGCTGTGCGACCTAGGTCACACCTGGGAGGTGCGCTGCACGAGCGGCGCGGCCCGGGTGCGCAAAGGCGGGTCGCGCCGGACCCCGGACGTGACGATGTCCACCGATTCCGACACTTGGCTCCGACTGCGCCGGGGCGAGTTCTCGGGCATCGACGCGTTTCAGCAGCGCCGGCTGGCCGTGCGCGGCAACCTCGACCAGGCGATCGCCTTCGAAGGCATGTTCCGGCTCGTCGGCGGCCGCCGGCCGCTGGTCGAGATCCACGACATCCCGGTCGGGCGCCACCGCGTATCGACGCTGACCATGGGCCGCGGTCCGGACGTGCTCCTGCTCCACGGCCTCGGCGGGACCCGGGCCTCGCTGTTCGAGACCGCGGCGGCGCTGAGCGGGTCATATCGCGTCCACGCGCCCGACCTCCCCGGGTTCGGGTCGTCCTCCAAGCCGTCGCTCGGCGGTTACAACGCGCGCTGGTTCGCCGAGATCATGTTCGGGTTGATGGATCAGCTCGGCATCGCCCGGGCGAACGTCGTGGGCAACTCGATGGGGGGCCGGGTCGCGATCGAGATGGGACTGACCACGCCCGAGCGGATCGGCGCGCTCGGACTGCTGTGCCCTGCGGTGGCCTGGATCCGGCGAGGGCTCCATCCGATCGTCCGGCTGCTCCGGCCGGAATTCGGCCTCCTCCCCCACACGTTCCGCCGCTCGGTGGTCGCGTCGCAGTTCTGGAGCATGTTCCACGACCGCGATCTGATCGATCCCGCGGTCGCGGACCTCGTCGTCGATGAGTTTCAGCGGATCTACCACACCGCCGGCGCCCGCTATGCCCTGCTCGCGAGCGCCCGCAACATCTATCTGGAGGCGCCGTTCGGACGCCACGGGTTCTACCGCCGGCTGGCCGAACTGCAGCCGCCGGCGCTGTTCGTGTGGGGAAGCCACGATCGCCTGGTCCCGCCGGCGTTCTCGCGTCACGTGCACAACTGGCTCCCCGGCGCTGAGCAGGTCACGATCGACGGCTGCGGCCACGTCCCGCAGGTCGAGCGCCCAGAGGTGACGAACGAGTTGCTGGTGAGCTTCTTCCACCGGGCGCAGGAGAGGCCGGCGATCGGCCACGGGGATTACCGCGCGGACGTCGAGGCCGCCTGATCCCCCGAGCCATGGCCCAGGCAGACACGACCCGCTCCGCGCGCCGCAACGGACACGAGCCCGATGCCCCGGTCGACGAACCCCCGGCGGCGAAATCTGGCTCGCCGTCGCTTGTCAACCGGGCGTGGCGCGAGCTCGCGGGCGTCGTCCAGCGACGCTTACCCCGCGCCGACCTCGACGAGCGCGACCCCGACTACATCCGCGAGCAGCTCCCGCTGTTCTGGCTGCTCTCGAGCATCTGGTTCAGGGGCGAGGTGCGGGGTCTAGGCAACATCCCCGACGAGGGTCCCGTGCTGCTCGTCGGCAACCACTCGGGCGGCAACATGATCCCGGACACGATGGTGTTCACGGTCGCGTTCAGCACCTACTTCGGGGTCGAGCGCGCCTTCTACCAGCTCGCGCACAACCTGGTGCTGTCGCTCCCCGGCCTCAGCTGGCTGCGGAAGTTCGGCACGGTCGCCGCGTCGCCCGACAACGCGCGCGAGGCGCTATCTTCGGGGGCGGCGCTGCTCGTGTACCCGGGCGGCGACTACGAGGTCCATCGGCCGAGCTGGCAGTCGAGCCGCGTCGACTTCGGCGGACGCAAGGGGTTCATCCGCCTGGCGCTCGAGCAGGAGGTTCCGATCGTCCCCGTCGTCGCGATCGGCGGTCAGGAGACCGCGCTGTTCCTGACCCGCGGCGAGCGCCTCGCGCGGTTGCTCGCGCTCGACCGCGTGCTGCGCCTCAAGGTTCTGCCGGTCTCGCTGTCGCTTCCGTGGATCGTGAACATCGGCGACTTCGGCCACATCCCGCTCCCGGCGAAGATCACGATCGAGACGCTGCCGCCGATCGACCTGCGCGGCGAGTTTGGGCCTGACCCCGACATCGACGAGGTCTACGACCACCTGATGCGCCTCATGCAGGACGCGCTCGACGCACTCGCAGCCGAGCGGCGCTTCCCGGTGATCGGATGAGGATCAGCTCCGACATCGCCGTGGCCGCCCCGATCGAGGCCGTCTGGTCGATCGTCACCGACCCCGAGCGCGTGCTCAGCTACATGTCGGGCGTCACCCGCTGGGAGGTCGCGAGCGATCTCCCGACCGGACTGGGGGCGCGCTACCGAATGCTGTTCCGGGTCGGCGCCGCTGAGGTCGGCGGGCTGATCGAGGTCGTCGAGTTCGCCGAGCCGTACGAGTTCGCGTGGACGTCGATCACCGGGCTCGACCAGCGCGGCCGCTGGCGGCTCCGCGAGATCCCGGGCGGACGCACGCGGATCGAGCTCCGCCTCGCCTACGGCGTGGCCGGCGCCGGCCTGAGCGGTTGGCTCGCGGAGCGGATCGCCGCGCCGAGCGTCTCGCGGCACGTGCGCCAAACGTTGCAGCAACTCGGCCGGATCGTCGAGCACGAGCAGCTGCGCGAGCGCGCGGCGCAACGGCGCGCCGGCGCCCGCGGCGCCTGATCAACCTGCTTAACGCGACATTCGACGCGCACGACCCGGGCCGTGCCGAGTTACGCGTGCCATGCGTGCGTAGTACGGCAGGGCCGCGCCGGATCGGCTCGTTTGTCGCGCTAAGCAGGTCGGCCGCCCCCACGACCCGCCGCGCGCGGGCAACCGCCCGCGCCGGCAACCGCCCGCCGGCAACCGCCCGCGCCGGCAACCCGCCCCGGCCCCCTAGAGGTGCCCGCCGTTTCAGCCGTCGCTCGCCGCGCGCGAAGCAGTGAGCGAGCGACTTCAGCCGGCCTTCGCCGCCTGCCAGCGAAACGACCGCCCCCCGACCTTCACCTCCGGCCCGACCATCCCCGCTGCCTCCAACCGCCGCGGCAGCGTTTCCGGGTCGATCAGATTCAAAGTGTCGCCGACATGGATCAGCTTGAACACGAGGCCGTTGCCGAGGCTGTCGGTGCCGGCGAACGTGCCTCCGGGGCGAAGCACCCGCGCGATCTCGGAGAACGCGCGATCCTGGAGGTCGAGCGACGGGATGTGGTGGAGCATCGTGAAGCACAGGACGCTCGAGAAGCGCCCGTCGGGATACGGAAGCCTGGTCGCGTCGCCCTGCGTGACCGTGACCGCGTCTCCCAACGACGCACGTAGCCGCCGGCAATAGCGCGCGTCGAGCTCGAGCACGTTGACCTTGCCGAGGCGCTGGACGAGCACTCGCGTGGTGGCGCCGAACCCCGGCCCGATCTCGAGCACGTCCTCGCCCGGGTCCACGCCCTTCAGACCGAACGGGATCAGCTCGAACTCCGCGCGGCGCGCCCACCAGCCCGACGAGCACAGAACGTTGTGGACGCTGTTCATCGCTCGACCGTAGCAACCGCGAGTGCCGCGGCGCCCTCCCCGCGCCCGACGAATCCCATCCCTTCCCCACGCGTTGCCTTGACGCTCACGTGCTCGGGCGAGATCCCGATCGCCCGTGCCAGTGAGAAGCGGATGTCGTCCCGAACCGGCGCCACGTGCGGCCGCTCGATCACGACCGTGACGTCGACGTGCACGACCGAGAACCCCCGCCCGGAGAGCATCCCGACGGTCGTGCGCAGCAGCTCGAGCGAATCGGCGTCCCGGTAGCGCTCGTCGGTGTCGGGGAAGTGCTCACCGATGTCGCCGAGCGCGGCCGCTCCCAGCAGCGCGTCGATCACGGCGTGCGTGAGCACGTCGGCGTCCGAGTGACCGGCGAGGCCCCGGTCGTGCGCCAGCTCGACTCCGCCGAGGACGAGCCGCCGGCCGTCGGCGAACCGATGACAGTCGTACCCGAGCCCGGTCGTGACCGTCGTGCCGCGCCCGCCGCCCTCGGACTTCATCCGCCGCCCTCGGTCTTCATCCGCGGCCCTCGGACATCATCCGCCGCCCTCGGTCTTCATCCGCCGCCCTCCGCCAGTAGCAACTCGGCCAGCAGCAGCTCGGCCAGCTTCAGATCGGTCGGCGTCGTCACCTTGATGTTCCGCGCGCCGGACTCCACGACCTGCACCGTCCCGCCGGCCTGCTCGATCAGCCACGCATCGTCGGTCGCGGCCGCGAGCAACTCATCGTCGGCCCCGAGCAGCGCGCGTTCGAGCGCGGCCCGCCGGAACACCTGCGGCGTCTGGACCGCCCATAGCCGCGCGCGCTCGAGCGTCCGCTCCACCGTGCGCCGATCCGCGCCCACCTGCTTGATCGTGTCCGACACAGGCGCCGCCGCGATCACGGCATCCGCTCCGGACGCCTGCAGCTGGGCGAGCGCGTCTTCGAACAGCGCGGCCGGCGCCAGCGGGCGCGCCGCGTCATGCACGACAACGGGGTCCCCGTCGCCGCACGCGAGCAGCGCCGCCCGCACCGACTCCGAGCGGACCGCGCCGCCGGCGACCGCGACGGTCCCGTCGGGCGCGGCGTCGAGCGCGTCGGCGGGCAGCGCAACAATGATCTCGTCGATCTGATGCAGAGACCGCAGCGTGGCGACGCTCCATTCGAGCATCGGCCTACCTCCCAACGTGATAAGCGCCTTGGGCCGGTCCGACCCAAGACGCTCTCCACGCCCTGCGGCCACGATCAACGCGACCGCCATAAGCCCCGCGAGCGCCTACTTGGCGCCGACGGTCACCTTTCCGTTCTTGCCGTTCTTCCCGTGGAAGGAGTCCAACAGCAGGCCCTGGAGGTGCTCCTCGACCTCGTCCTCGTTCATCCCGAGCGCGTACATGAGCTCGGAGGCGAGGATCTTCTTCGCGCGCGTGAACATCTGCTTCTCGCCCGTCGACAGGCCCTTCTCGGCTTCGCGGATGGCGAGGTTGCGCACGACCTCGGCGAGTTCGTAGATGTCGCCGGTCTTGATCTTGTCGCGGTTGTACTTGAAGCGACGGTTCCAGTTCTTGGGCATCTCGGAGCACTCGTCCTGGAGGACACCCAGCACCTTCTGCACCGTCTCCTCGTCGATCACCCGGCGGAGGCCCGCCAGCGCCGCGTTCTCGGTGGGGACCATCACGGTCATGTCGTTGTGCAGGATCTTGATGGTCAGATACTCACGTCGCTCGCCAAGGATCTCCTTCTGCTCCTTGCGGATCACCTTTCCCGCCCCGTGGTGGGGATATACGACGTTGTCGCCGATTTCGAATTCGATGTGAACTACTTCTACTTCTACTTCTTCCTCGGCGATCTCGAGGTCCTCCAGCTGCTCTTCCATTAGCTCTGTGATGGTGTCCTCCTCTTTCCGGGACGGGCGGGGTCCGGAGACCCGCGCTCGATCTTTCTCTCCCTAACTACGTTTGCAGGTACCTGTCCACGAGGTTGATCTCCTGCTGACGCCGGAGACCCTCACGGATGTCCTTCGCACGGATCTCGCCGACTCCGTCGACGGTCTCCAGCTCGCCATCTGTGGCGGCGAGCAACTCCTCGAGCCCTCCGAACTCGCTCACGATCCGCTGCACGACCAGCTTGGGCAGACGTGGAATCCGGCCCAGGATGCGGAAGCCGCGCGGAGATGTCGGATAGTCGAGGGTGTTCAGCTTGCGGTCGTAGCCGAGCAGCTCGGCGAGGCGACCGAAGTCCAATAGGTCCTGGTTGGGCAAGCGCACGAGTTGATCGAACGCGGTCGCGAACGTCTCATCGGTGTCCTCGCTCAGATAGTCGTGAACGAGCGCCGTCTTGTCCGCCGATACGCCCACCATCGTCTCGTCGAGCTGCATCTCGATCAACCGGCCCTCCGTGCCTAGCTCGACGATATAACGCTCGATCTCCACCGCCATTCGCGTCACGAGCTCAGCCCGTTGAAGAACGGTCAGAACATCGTGTAGCGTCGCACCGCCCTCGAACTCCAGCGCGGTCAGCCGCGTCGACACCTGATCGAGCCGGCTGCGGTACTTGTCGAGCGTGGCCAGCGCCTGGTTGGCCTTGGCCAGCACCACCGGGATGTCCTCGAGGATGTACTTGATGCCGTCCACGTACAACGAGACGACCTCGCGGCGCTCGGAGATCGCAACGACGAGCGCGTCGGTCTGCTTGGAGACGCGCTCCGCGGTGCGGTGACGAGTACCGGTCTCGAACGTCAGGATCGTCGGGTCGGGCGTCAGCTGGACGTTGACGTGGACGATCTTGGTCGCGTTCGAGCTCAGGACGATCGCACCGTCCATCTTCGCCAGCTCGTACAACAGTGCCGGCGAATAGTCGAGATCGAGCTTGATCCCGCCCGAGAACAGGAACGCCAGTTCGTCCGGGTCTCCGATGACGATCAACCCGCCGGTACGCGCGTGGAGGATGTTGTCGATCCCCTCCCGGAGAGCCGTTCCAGGAGCGACCATTTCCAACGCTCTTACCAGCCGGGAATCCTGTCGAGATTCGAGCTCTCCCTTGAGCTCTTCCCCGGAACGCGGCGGCATGAAGGCCGATTTTACCGCTTCTTGACAAACGATTGTCCCCCTCGTCCCATTGCGTCAGCCGCCGGGGCGTGCACGGGGCGGTCGTCGGTTCGCGATCCGTACCATAGCCCGTAATTCTGTAAAACGCCGCGGGCGTGCTACCCGGCTCAAGCCGCGCGGACGGCGCCGCGCTCGCTTCCCAAGCAAGCCGCGAGCGCCGCCCGCAGCGTCCCGTGCGCGCCCGGCTCGGCCACCGGCGCGAGGCCGAATTTGGCGGCCTCGGCCACGCGCCGGTCGGCATGGGCGACGGTCCGCAGCTCGCCGGTCAGCCCCAACTCCCCGAAGCACGCGAGCGGCTGGCCGCCGGCGCCGCTCAGCGCGATCCCTTTGACGGCGCTCGCCACGGCCAGCGCCACCGCCAGATCCGCGCCCGGCTCGTCGACGCGCACGCCGCCGACGACGTTCACGAACACGTCGCTCGTCCCGGCACCGATCCCGCCGTGGCGCCCGAGCACGGCCAGGACCAGCGCCAACCGGTTTCGATCGATCCCGGATACGACCCGGCGCGGCGGCACGAGCTCCGAGCTCGAGACCAGCGCCTGGACCTCGACGAGCAGTGGACGCGAGCCTTCGATCGCGCATAACACGACGCTGCCGGGAGCCCGCGTGGCCTCGCTGACGAACCGCGCCGACGCGTCCAGCACCTCGACCAGGCCGTCGTCACGCATCTCGAACACGCCCGCCTCGTTCGTCGAGCCGAATCGGTTCTTGATCGCGCGGACCGTACGGTAGGTCCGCTCGCGCTCACCCTCGAACGAGAGCACGCAGTCGACCAGGTGCTCGAGCACCCGCGGCCCCGCGAGCGCCCCGTCCTTCGTCACGTGCCCGACGAGCAGGACCGCGATCCGCAACGCCTTCGCCACCCGCATCAGCTCGCCGGCCACCTCCCGGACCTGTCCGACCGAGCCGGCCGCGCTCGAGAGCTCGGACGAGTGGAGCGTCTGCACGGAGTCGATCACGCACACCTCGGGACGCTCGTGCTCGAGCGTGGCGAGCACGGTCTCGAGATCGGTCTCGGCGATCACCGGGATGTCGAGCGCGTCCGCGCGCAATCGCTCGGCGCGCAGGCGGATCTGCGCCGCCGACTCTTCGGCGGACACGTACAGCGTGCGACGACCGGCAGCGTGGAGGTTCGCGAGCACCATCGTCGTGAGCGTCGACTTGCCGATGCCCGGAGATCCTCCGATCAGCACGAGGGAGCCAGGCACGATCCCGCCGCCGAGCACGTTGTCGAGCTCACCGATGCCGGTGGGCAGACGGTCGCGCTCGGCCGCGGCGACGTCGCGGAGCGCGACCGGTCTCACAACCGCGGGCCCCCCCGACGTTGAACCACGAGCCCGACCACGAGCTGTCGGCCCCGTCTTGCGCACCTCCTCCACCAGCGTGTTCCACTCGCCGC
>CAVYQJ010000029.1:0-126031 GCA_963770615.1 uncultured Solirubrobacterales bacterium
CGAGGGCGCGTACGCCCGGCGACCCGAGAGCACGTACTCCCCACGAAGCGCGACCATCAAAGATAGCACAGGGCAACGATGCCCTGTGGAGGGACACTCAGCTCTCACGGACCCCGCCCTCGGACCGCCGCGTATGTGGCGCGGCGCCGCTGTACTTGGGCGGCTGCGGCTATTGGCTGACGGGGGCAGTGTAGGGGCTCAAGGTCCGTTGGGCAACCCCGTCCGTCCACGTGTGCCCGCGCCTCGGGGTGCACGTACGCATACGCGGACAGGCCGCTCGGGGCGGGCATACGCATCCGCGGAGGGGTCGCTACGTGCGGGCAGCCGGGTTCGAGCAACCGCGTCCCGTCGGACGCGCGTTGCGCCGGCAATTTGACCCGTCGGGCGGGCCGGGTCGGGTGCCGGCGGTCCGCCCCGCCTTGCGGACCGGGTCGGGTGCTGGCGATCCGCTCCGCCTTGCGGACCGGGCCGGGCGCGAGTGCGCCCGGCCGGACGTCGCTTGCCCGTTGTCGGGGAGGCGAAGCAGCCCGATCCGACACCCCGCGCTCGCTCAGGGGGGACCGGCTCGTTTCCGGGGGGGCCGCTACCTGACAAACGCAGCAAATCGCCGGCGGCGCGGGTCGCCGGACCACATAAGCATCGTCCACCTGCATATGTGGTCGATGGGGCGGCAGATCGGCGTGATTTGCTGCGTTTTCCAGGGCCTGGGGAGCTCTCGGTGGTGCAGAAGCCGCCAAAGCGCATCGCCTGCCCGCGGCCGTGGCTGGATAAGCGCCCGGGAGGTGCTTATGTTGCCGGCGCGGACGATGGAGGTGGGCTTTGCTGCGTTGTGCACCTTGTGGCCGGGGGCGCGCAGCCGCTCACCCCGGGTCAACGCGGGCGGCCCGCCCCCACGGCCACCGGGGCAACGCGGACGGCGCGCCCCCACGGCCGCCGCCCCGCCCGGCGTCCCGTCACGGAAACCGGTGGCTCGAGCCACGCGGCGGCGCGCGCGGCCGCCCCGCCCGGCGCCGCTCACGCAAACCGGTGGTTCGAGCCACCGCGGCCGTCCACCCGGTCGCGCCACCGCCGCGCCCCGCCGCGCCACCGCCCCGCCACCACCCGCTTGCAGTACCCGCCACCCGAAAATTCGCCAGCGCGTCACCGCCGGCCGATAGATTCCCGCGCGCGGGGTGCGCCGATGGGCGATGGCGCCCATCTACCTCAGGAGGGGGGACGTATGCGGGTTGGAGGAGTCAGGTTCGGGCGGCTTGCGCTTGCGGTCGCCGCGTCGGGCGCGCTCGTGGCGCTGGGCGGAGCGCCGGCGGCGGCAACGCCGGACGCGAAGCCCGTGGCGCGCGCAGCGCAGCAGACGCCGGTGATCCCCAAGCAGTCCTTCAAGGTCACGATCTATCCCGCGTACACCACCGCCGGCATGCCGACGACGTTCGAGGTCACGGTGGCGAACAGCTCGGCTCCGGGGACGATGCTGCAGTCCGTCCAGGTGTCGCCGCCGCCGGGCTTCACGCTGTCGCGGCCGGGCCCGAACGCGCCGTTCCGGCGCAAGACGCTTGTGCAGCGAAGGACGCTGTCGTTGCGGCACATCTCGCTGAAGCCGGGGGCGAAGCTTCAGTTCAACGTGAACGCAACCGCGCCCAAGCGCTGCGGCAACCTGACGCGACATTGGACGTCCCACGCCTTCCAGGGCGCGACCCCGACGGGCGCGCAGCTGTCGCTCCAGTCGGCGTCCAGCAACTTTGGCGTCACGGTGGTCTGCCCGAGGACGGCCGTGTGCGGCGACGGGGGCCCGGAGTGCTCGACCAACCTGCCCACGTCGGTCAGCAGCTACGGCGTCTTATCGAACGCGGCCACGGGCACGCTGCGCGGGACGATCGACGTCGGCCGGCGGCTCACGTGCGGCGCCTACCAGTTCCACGATTCCAACTGGTACGACTCGGTCGTGACCCCGCCGCCGCCGGGGACGCCGCCGCCGATCGCCTCGGTCGCGCCGATCGTCGACACCGTGTCGTACACGATCAAGAACACCACGACGCAGGGGCTTGGGTTCTGCCTCGGGGCCACCTACGACTTCGCGACGGCGTCGGGCAATCAGGCGCCGGCGGCCAAGCTTCCCACCGGGACCGCGGGGTTCATCGGCCTACTCCCAATGTGCACCCCCGCGACCCCGCCCTGCATTTCGAAGATCTCGCAGACGTCCAACCCGTCGGGTAGCTACAACGCGGTGATGACCATCGTGATCCCGGAGACGGGCGATCCTTGGGGTGGCGGCTAGCCGAAGGGGCCTCGCTAGGCGGCCGCGGGACCCCCTTGGGGTGGCGGCTAGGCGAGGGGCCTCGCTACGCGACCACGGGACCCCGGGCAGCCCCCGCCCCGGGACCGGCCCCCGAGTCGACCAGCGCCGGCGCCGGCAACCGAACGATCTTGAGCGCGTCGATGATCTCGTCGCGCTCGCGCCGGGCATCCTCGTCCGCGCCACCGAGCCTGTCGAGCGCATCGATCGTGGCCGCGATGTCGTAGCCGGCGCGCCGCGCCCGCGCTGACCTGAGCGCGGCCGCGAGCTCGTCGCGGGCCGCATCGGGCTGCCCGAGGCGGGCCAGCGCGATCCCCGCGGCGCGCTGGAGCAGCGGCCGATTCCGCTCGGCTGAGGGCGTCTCCGCGCGGGCGATCTCGAGCGCTCGCGCCGCATCCCCCGTTAGCGCCTCGGCCTCGGCGACCAGCGCCCGCGCGAAATCGGCGTACGCGTTCATGTTGAACCGCCGGAGTGTGTCCATGGCGCCCTCGATCATGGGAAGACCCTCGTCGCGATCGCCCCGTCGCACCGCCAGCCGCCCGAGGAGCATGTCGACGAATGCGACCGACTGGGCCTCGCGGGTTCCGCTCCACACCCGGCGCGCCCGCTGCAGGTGCTCCTCCGCCGCGTCGAGCTGGCCCTGGTCGGACAGGATCTCGCCGACGTTGCAGTCGATGAACGCGACGTCCGCCGGCCGGCCGGAGCGCTCGCCGCGCACGCGGGCGCGGCGATACAGCGCGAGCGCGTCGTCCCAGCGGCCGTCGAAGTAGGCGAACATGCCGAGGTTGTTGAGGACGATCAGCTCGTGCTCGGGGTCGGCAAGCTGCTCGTACAGCTCGAGCGCCCGCCACGAATGCGTCGCCTGATCGGGGTGGCCGGACTCGACGAGAGCCCAGTCGAGCGAGTACAGGGCGTGCGCGAGCGCGCTCAGCTCGCCGACCGATTCCGCCTCCGCGATCGCCTGACGGCACGTCGCGACCGCCTCGGACCAGCGGCCCTGCCGATTCCTCACTCCGCCGAGCCGCGAGCGCATCCTCGCCCGCCACGCCGTCGCCTCGTCCCCGTCCACGTTCTCGAGCACGCCAAAGCCGCGCTGAAGCCACCGAACCGCGGCGGTGAGGGCCGCGCTCCGCGACGCCACGTCGGCATGACGATCGCACAGCCGCGCGAGTGCGATCGGATCGTCCGTGAGCAGGCGGCGCGCCTCGGTCAAAGCCCGGCTCGCGGCGGCCGGCTCACCGATGCACCGCAGCGACTCGCCCATCTGCTCCCACGCCTGCGCCAGCGCGTGCTTGTCGGCCGAGCCGCACGCACGGCCGGTCTCGATCGCGCGCTGATAGAGCCGCGCCGCGTCGGCATGCGAGGAGCTCTCCTGGGCACGTTCGGCCGCGAGCATCGAGTAGCGGTGGGCGCGCACGTAATCGCGGGCGAGCGCGAAATGGTTCGCGAGTACCGCCGCCGCGGCCTCGTGCTCGGTGCCCTGTTCGCGCTCGAGGCTGAGGCCGACCGCCTCGTGCAGCCGGCGGCGCAGCTTGAACGGCAGGCTCGAGTACGCGACCTCCTGCAGCGCGGGGCGGCGGAAGCGGACGTGGCCGTCGCCCTCGCGCGCGAACACGCTCGACAGCCGGTCCCAGAACCGATCGTCCGGAACCGGGATGTCCGGCGCGAGGACATCGACCAGGCGGCTGGGCTGGAACGACATGCCGAGCACGGCGACGCGGCTGACGATCGCGCGGTCGGCGGCGTCGAGCGCGTCGATCCGGGCCATCGCCGCCGCCCCGACGGTGTCCGGCAACTCGTCGCGCTTGCCGTCGGCCGCGGCCGCGAGCAGGTCGAGCAGGAACTGGGGGTTGCCACCGGAGCGTTCGACCGCCAGCTCGACCACGTGCGGGGGTAGCTGGGCCGCCTCGGGGGTGAACAGCGCCAGCTCGTGCGCGGCGTCCCCCGTCAGCGGCCCGAGCTCCATCCGTTCGTGCGGGCAGTCGGTCAGCGTCAGCCCGCCGGGAACGTCGCGGCGCGTGACAACGACAACCCAGGCGGAGGTCTCGACCTCGAGCGCGAGCGCGCGGAACAGCGCCGCAGAAGCGCCGTCCATCAGGTGCACCTGCTCGACCTCGACGATCGTCGGGACGACGAGGGCGCGGCCGAGGAATGCGATCACGACCTCGTGGAGCTTGGCGGGGCGCGCGTCCTCGGCCAGACGCTCGACCTCGACCGACGGCGGGACCTCGATGTCGAGGACGATCGCGAGCAGCGAGAGCCACGGGATCAGTTCGGGACAGTTGTCGTCGAGCTCGTCGACGAGTCGATCGAACACCGTCGGGCTCGGGCGTGTCCGCATCCAACCCGAGCACCTGGTGCAGGAGCGCACGCCACGTCGAGTACGGCGTGTCGCGCGTGTATACCTCGCAACCGGCGCGCAGCTCGGCCATCCCCTGGCCGATCCCCGCCAGCTCGACGAGCAGCCGCGACTTGCCGATGCCCATCTCCCCCGTGAGCTCGATCAGGGTCCCCGATCCGCCGCGAGCGCGTGCCACCGAGAACCGCAGGTGGTCGAGTTCGGAGTCCCGGCCGACGAGCGGCAGCTCGAGCCGGATCGCTCCTTCGGACGCACCGCGGAGCGTCCGGCCGATATCCCACGCGTGTACCGAATGTGACCTGCCCTTGACCGTGAACGGCTCGAGCCACGCCTGCTCGAAGCTCGTCTTCGCACCGCGCAGCACTTCGCGGGTCGCGTAGACGTGACCGACCGGAGCCTTGGACATCAGACGCGCCGCCAGGTTCACGCTGTCGCCCATGACCGCGTACCAGCGCCGGTAGTCCGGCCCGACCTGGGCCGTGAACACCGGGCCGCGGTTGACGCCCACCCGGACCGGCAGCGGCGGGTCGGCTTCGACGATGTGGCGGAGCGCCAGCAGCATCCGATCCTCGTCATCGCCGACGACTCGCGGGGCGCCGGCGCTCAATCGGATCTTGACGCCGTCGGCCGCGATGTCCGTGTCGAGGAAGCCAACGTCGTATCGCTCGACAGCTTCCTGGACGAGGCGAATGACCTCGTCGAGCCGCCGCGCCGCGTACTCGAGTCCCTCGTCCGCGATCACCTCGTCGAGTCCGCCGAAATGAAGGAAGGCGATCGCCGCCGTGCGATGCTCGGGGGCCGTCGATCCCTCGCGCAGATGCGCGCGGACCGCGACCGGGAGGAAGCTCTCGATCACCGCCTCGGTCGGGGTCGGCAGCCCCGACCGGCGGCACCCACTCGCAGGTGGCGGGGGACCTCCCGAGCAGGAAGCCGGGTCCGCTGCGCGCGCCCACGGAACTGCGGGGCAACAGCCGGGCGGTCTCTGGGCTAACCAGGATCTGGCCCGAGGACGCGGCTGCCTCGAGGCCGACGAGCGTGGTCGTCGCCTCGCCTCCGATCATGAGCTCTCGATGAGACCGACCGACGACGAACATCGGGAACGTGCCGCTGTGCACGCCGACCGACATCCGCAGCACGACGTTGCTGTCGCCGGCGCGGACCCGGCCGGCCTCGCGCAGCCGGCGGCGCATCTCCGACGCCGCGCAGCAGGCGCGCATCGCGTGCTCCTGGTTGGCCACCTGGTCGTAGAACAGGAGCACCATCGCGTCGCCGCCGAACTTCACGAGCGAGCCGCCCCGGCCGTACGCCTCCGCCAGCAGCGACGTGAAGCAGGCGTTGATCACGTCGACGAGCTGCTCGGATCCCTCGCCGCCGTGGCGGGCGAGCCGCTCGGACAGACGCGTGAAGCCCGACACGTCGGCGAACACCAGCGTGCAGTAGACGGGCTCGGCCAGCACTTCGATCGGACGCGCCAGCCGTGCCAGCACCGCCCGGGGCACGAAGGGAGCGAGCGTTCCGGGTTCGGGTTGCACCTGCAAAGTTGAGCTCTTAATCAGCGCCCCCACGCTGCCGCCATCAGCTCATCGAAGTGTACGGACGAGCGCCGGCATCCCGGGGGCTCCGGGATGAACGACCTATTACGCCCGCGGCGTCCTTGCGCGCCGCCGGTCGCAGGCAGTAGGGTCCGGCCCGGACCGGGGCGCACGGGGCGCTCTGACTGATGACTAGGGGGAGCTATGCAGCTTCGCAGGGTCCGAGTGACCCATTTCGGGCTAACGCTTGCGCTAAGCACGGCGCTGGCGTGCGCAGCCTTCGGCGCCGCGGCCGGTTCGGCCATGGCCGGAGGCGTCCCGAGCCGGGACTCCTACAGCGTCAACATCTCACCGGGGTCTGTGCAGAAGGGCAGCTCCACGACGTTCGACGTCGCGTTGGCGAACACGTCGACGCCGGGACGGACCATCGGTGCCGCGGCGATCACGCCACCGCTCGGGTTCCGCGTTACCGGCGCGTCCCTGCCCGCGGGCGCCAAGGGACACGTGTACGTGCTGTTCAACGTCGTCCTGCTCGACCGCCTGTCCGTGGCGCCCGGCTCGACCCTGCACGTCGCGGTCACCGCCACCGCCCCGTCACGCTGCGACACCCGCTTCACCCGCTGGTTCACGGTCGCGACCGGGGGCCTGTTCGGCGAGCTCATGTTTCCCGACCCCAGCAGCAGCCTGACCACGAACGTCACGTGCGCCAACCCGGCCGCGGGAGTGGATTTCCTCACGCAGCCGACAAACTCGACCGTGAACCAGGACATCACCCCGCCGGTGACCGTCCAGCTCGTCGACTCCGGCGGCAACCCGGTCGCCACCTCCGGCGTGTCCGTGACGCTGGCGCTGGGCAACAATTCTGGCTCCGGCACGCTCGGCGGGACGCTGACGCAGCCCACCAACGCGAGTGGCGTCGCGACGTTCAGCGACCTGTCGATTAACCAGCCGGGGTTCGGCTACACCCTGACCGCCTCGAGCACCGGGCTCACGGGAGCGACCTCCAACCCGTTCAGCGAGAGCAACAGCACCTCCACGACGTGCACCACCAGTCCGTGCACCACCGATCTGGGGACGTCGGTAAGCGATCTCGAGATCAGCGCCGATGCGTCCGCCGGAACCATCAACGAGTCGGTCGACGTCGGGAGCCCGTTGACCTGTTCAAACCAGAGAATCTCGTTCGACGCGAACACCTATCAGTTCTCGGAGACCGGCACCGCCGACAAGACCCTCAGCTACGAGCTGTTCGGCCTCAACAGCGACCAGACCGGCGAGGTTCAGATCTGCTTCGGGGCGCCGTACGAGTTCGTGAACAGCAACGGCGGCGAGGCGGCATCCGGCACGCTTCCTGACGGCAGCCCCGGCTTCGTCGACCTGCTCCCCAGCTGTGACGCGGACTTCGAGGGCATCGGCCCGTGCGTCGCGTCGATCGAGCCCTACTCGGATGACACCTCGGGCTTGCTCGTCACCGTCGACGTGCCCGGGATGCTCGTCACCGGTGCGCCGGCCGATCCTTCTATGCACGGATGAAAGCTGATCTGTGAGGGGCCGCCGCCGGCGGCCCTCACAGCTGCCTTGCGACGAGAGGACGGGCACCGGCAGCCGCTCGATCTTAAGCGAGCGAGGATCTACGTCCCGTTCGCAGATCAGTTCGAGCGTCGGCGCCCCAAGCGCGCTCGAGGACATCGATCGTCGCTGCGATGTCGTACTCGTCTCCACGGTCGCGCGCCACTCTGCAGCGAGTGCCTCAGCTCTCGCACGGCGCCCTTCTTCTCCCCGAGCCGAGCGAGCGCGATCCCCGCCACACGCGTTAGCAGCGGTCGCAGCCGATCGTTCGCTTGCAGCTCGCGACTGGCGATGTCCAGCGCGCGCATCGGGTCGCCGCCGAACGCCTCCGCCTCGGCGACAGCGCCTGCGCCAGGTCCGCGTACAGGTCGATCTTCGCATCCCCGGAGCTCAGCCATCGCCGCCTCGAGCATCGGCACGCCTCGTCGCTGTCTGACCTCGTCGCACCGCCAGTCGGCCCGAGCAGCAGCTCAGCGTAGCGCGAGGTATCTGCCGGTCCGCGTCGCGGCTCACGACGCGCCGTGCGCGCAGCAGGTGCTGCCTCGGCCTCGTCGAGGTGCCCCTGATCCGAGAGGATCTCGCCGACGTTGCAGTCCGTGAACGCGACGTCGGCCGGCCTGCCGGCACGTTCGCTCGCCTCGCCGGCCTGCTGGTACAGGTCGATCGCCTCGGCCCAGCGACCGTCCCAGTAGGCCAGCCCGCCGAGGTTGTTGAGCACGATGTGCTCATGCTCGGGGTCCCCGAGTTGGCGGTAGATCTCCAGCGCACGCCACGAGTTCGTCGCCTCGTCGGACCGTCCCGACTCGACGAGCGCCCAGTCGAGGATGTAGCAGGCGTGTGCCAGCGCCCGCAACTCGCCCACTGGCTCCGCTTCGCTGATCGCTTGCTGGCATGCCGAGATCGCCTCGGACCAGCGGGCCTGACGCGCGCGGATGCCGCCGAGGTTCGAGCGTATCCGTGCCCGCCACGCCGCAGCGTCCGAGTCGTCCAGCGGATCGACGCACCGCAGGCCCCGCTTGAGCCAGCGAACCGCGATCGTCAGCGACTCGCTCCGCTTCGCCACCTCCGCGTGCCGGTCGCATAGCCGCGCTTGCGCGATGGGATCGTCGCGCACCAGGCGCCGAGCCGCTGTCAGCGCTCTCATCGCGTCCGCCGGCTCGCCGATCGCGCGGAGGGCTTCGCCGAGCTCCTCCCACGCCGCCGCCAGCGCCGCCGGGTCGGCCACCGCCCCGTCCGCCCGCCCCGCCTCGATCGCCCGTCGATACAACCGTGCCGCGTCCGCGTGCGAGAACCGCTCGGTCGCGCGCTTAGCCGCGGCCATCGCGTAGCCGTGTGCGCGCGCGTGGTCGCCCGCCAGCGAGAAGTGGTGCGAGAGCACGGCCGGATCGGCATCGAGCTCGCGCCCCTGGTCGTGCTCGAGCCGCAGACCCACCGCCTTGTGGAGCTCACGCCGCAGCTTAAACGGCAGGCTCGCGTAGGCAGCTTCCTGCAGCGCGGGACGTTTGAAGCGCACGTGTCCGTCCGCCTCGCGGCCGAACACGCTGGACAGGCGGTCCCAGAAGCCCTCTTCGGGCAACGGGATGTCAGGAGCCATCACGTCGGCGAGCCGCCGCGGGTGGAACGTCAGCCCGAGCACGGCGGCGCGGCGAACCACCGCTCCGTCACGGGGATCGAGCGCGTCGATCCGCGCCATGGTGGCGGCGCCGACGCTGTCGGGGAGCTCATCGCGGTTCCCGGCCGCGGCCGCCGCGAGCAGGTCGAGCAGGAACTCGGGGCTTCCGCTGGAGCGCTCGACCGCGAGCTCGACGACGTGAGGAGGCAGGCGCTCTGCCTCGGGCGTGGCGACCGCGATCGCATGCACGTCGTCCCGCGACAGGGGCCCCAGCTCGATCCGTTCGCGGTCAACGTCGGCGAGCGCCAATCCTCCGCTCTGATCGCGTCGGGTAAGCAGGACCAGCCACGCCGACGAGGCGAGCTCGCGTGCGAGCGCGCCAAACAGCGCCGCCGACGCCGCGTCCATCTGGTGGGCGTGCTCAACCGCGACGATCGTCGGGACGACAAGCGCCCGGCCGAGGAACCGCAACACGATCTCGTGCAGCTTGGCCGCGCGGCTCTCGGCGGCCAACTCGTCGACCTCCTTGGTGGGGGGCACGTCGAGATCGAGCACGATCGCGATCAGGGGAAGCCAGGGCACGAGGTCGGGCTGCGTGCCCTCGATCTCGTCTCTCAATCTCGTGAGCACGGCCTGTTCGGGCACGTCCCAGCCGATGTCGAGTAGTTGACGGAGGAGGTCGCGCCACGTCGAATACGGCGTGTCTCGCGTGAACACCTCACAGGTCGCGTGCAGCATTCGCATGCCGGAGCCGAGCTCGAGCGCCTCGGCCAGCAGACGCGACTTTCCGCTCCCCGTCTCGCCGACGAGCTCGACCATCCCGCCCGCTCCTCGCCGGGCGTCGTCGATCGTGCCGCGGAGCAGCTCCATCTCACGGTCCCGGCCGACGAGCGGCAACGTTGGCCTTGTGCGCTCCTCGGAAGCGGCGCGGGTCGGCGGTCCGACGTCCCACGCCTGGATCGGGTGCGACTTGCCCTTGACCGAGAACGGCTCGAGCGCGCTCTCCTCGAACCGCGTCTTTGCGTACCGCAGCACGTCTCGCGTCGCGAACAGATGCCCCGCCGGCGCCTTACCCATCAGACGAGCGGCGAGGTTCACCGTGTCCCCCATGACCGCGTACCAGCGCCGGTATGCGGGACCGACCTCACCGGTGAACACGGGACCGCGATTGACCCCTGCCTGAACGGGCATCGGCAGGTCCGCCTCGATGATCTCGCGCAGGGTGAGCAGCATCCGCTCGTCGTCGTCCCCCACGGCGCGCGGAACACCCGCGCTCAGGCGGATCTTGCCGCCGTCCGAGGAGATGTCCGAGTCGAGGAAGCAGACCTCGTAGCGGTCGCACGCATCCTGGACGATGCGCACAAGTTGGTCGAGCCGTTCTCCGGCCACCGGCAGGCCCCGGCGCTCGATCACGTCGTCGAGGCCCTTGAACTGAAGGAACGCGATCGACGCGGTCCGGTGCTCGGGTGGGGCTTGGGTGTTCAATATGTGAGCGCGGACCGGAGCCGAGAGCGTCCGCGCCATCGCGGCGTCCGAGGGGAGCGCGAAGCCGTTGGACGGCGTCCATTGGCGTGGCGCCGGCGTGCGGGCGAGCAGGAGCCCCGATCCCACCTCGGCGCCCAGGCATGCCCGCGGCAACACCGACGCGGTATCGGGACTGAGCAGAATCTGCCCCGCCGAGGCGAGGCCCTCCATCGCCACGACGGTCGTCGCGCCGCGGCCGCCGATCAGCAGCTCTCGATGACTTCCGCCGGCGAGGAACATCGCATACGAGCCACTGTGCACTCCGACCGACATCCGCAGAACGACTTCGCTTCCCCCGGCGCGGATCCGGCCGACCTCACGGAGCGTGCGGCGCATCTCGGCCGCCGCCGCGCACGCTCGCAGAACATGCTCGTCGCCTTCGAACCACAGGAGCATCGCGTCCCCGCCGAACTTCAGCAGCGACGCGCCGCGATCGTACGCCTTGCCAAGCAGCGCCGAGAAACACGCGTTGATCGCGTCCACGAGATGCTCGGCCCCCTCCTTGCCCGTGCGAGCCAGCCGCTCGGACAGCTTGGTGAAGCCGGACACATCGGCGAACACCATCGTTCCGTCCAGAATTTCCGCGAATTCCTCGGCGGGGTCGAACCCCCGCCAGAGCAGCATCCGCGGGACATAGCACTCGAGCGTCCTGGTCCCCGAACTCACCGACCCCCGTCTGCCTCCTCAGGTCTCGAGTAACGCGTCGAGGATCTCGCCGTAGGCGCTCAGCGTGATCGAGATGTGGCCGTCACCCGGCCGCAACTGGGCCTTGGCGCCGGGCACATGCGTGGCCAGCCATTCGCCGTGCGAGACCGGGATGAAATGGTCCTCGGCCCCGTGCCAGATGTGGATGGGAGCGGCGACCTGGTCGAGCTCGAACCCCCAGTCGGCGACGAGCGCGAGATCGTCGTCGTGCCAGCCCCAGATGCCCGACGTGAGCGATCGCTCGATCTGGCGCACGGTGTGCTCGGCGTATGCGCCGCTGACGGCGCGGCGGTCCGCGTCGCAGAACAGAGTGCTCCACACCTGCAGCAGCTGATCGGGCGAGACGCCGTCGACCGCGGCGGCCTCCCGCTCGAGGTATTCGCGAAGCACGCGCTCGCCCGACCGAGCGGCTCCGTATTCCTCGATGTTGTCCTCGCCCATGTCGGCCGTCCAGTCGAAGTCTTCTGCGTCGATCGGCGCCGGCGTTGCGATCGCCGCCACGCCGATCACCCGGTCCGGGATGAGCGCGGCGCACGCAATCGAGTGCGGGCCGCCACCGGATCCGCCGGAGCAGTAGAAGCGGTCATAGCCCAACGCGTCGGCGATCGCGACCACGTCAGCCGCGCAGGAAGCCACGGTGCGACCTGGGTGCCGATCGGACGCCCCGTATCCCGGCCGTGAGTACGCGATGTGGCGCACGCCGCGCTCGGCACCGGTTTCGATCAGGCGATAGAACGGTCCGGCGGCTCCGGGAGTTCCGTGAAAGAAGATCAGCGGGGTCCCGTCGGGCGGGCCGCCGAGCGCGACCTCAAGCGTGCGACCGTCGCCGGCGGTGACCGACAGTGCATCCAGCTGCCATACGCTCACCGCACAAACGTATCCGACAGGCCGGGCGCGGGGGAAGGGGTGTGCGCCGCGCCCGCCGGAGGCAAGCGCGGCGCTACCCGACTACTTCAGGTCGACGGTGGCGCCGGCCTCTTCGAGGTCGGACTTGAGCTTGTCGGCCTCGGCGCGGTCGAGCCCTTCCTTGACCGCCTTGGGCGCCTCGTCGACGAGCGCCTTCGCCTCCTTGAGGCCGAGGCCCGTCGCCGCGCGCACGACCTTGATCACCTGGATCTTCTTGTCGCCGGCGGCCTGGAGCACCACGTCGAACGCGGTCTGCTCTTCGGCTTCCTCGCCGCCGCCGTCCGCCGCCGCGCCCGCGGCCGGCGCTGCCGCCGCCACGGCCGTCGCGGAGACGCCGAACGCCTCCTCGAGCGCCTTGATCCGCTCGGACAGCTCGAGCACGGAGATCCCCTTGAGCTCGTCGATCCATTCTTGGGTGCTGGGCATTGTTCCTCCTTATGCGTCCGACGGCTGGTCGTCCGACGGCGATTCTTGTTCAGGTTGATCTTGTGCCGGCTCGGGTTCGGTGACGGCTTCCGGCTCGGGTTCCGCGGCCGCTTCGGGCTCGGGACTCGGGTCCGGTTCGGGCTCCGCAGCAACCTCGGCCTCGGGCTCCGCGGGCGCCGCGGGCTTCGCGGGCTCCTCCGGCTCCGCGGCAGCCTCAGGCTCCGCAGCCGCAACAGCTTCAGGTTCGGGCTCCGCAGCCGCAGGAGCCTCAGGCTCCGGCTCCGCAGGCCGCAACGGCCTCAGGCTCCGGCTCCGCAGCCGCCTCAGGCTCCGCAGCCGCCTCAGGCTCCGCAGCCTCAGGCGCGGGCTCGGGCTCGGGCGCCGCAGCCTCGGGCGCGGTCCCGCTCACGAGCCCCTTCTCGGCGATCTGCTGGAGCTGGATCGCGACCCCCGCGATCAGCGCGTTGAGCGTCCGGACGAGTCCGGAAATCGGCGCGGCGATCGTGCCGACGAGCTGGGCATTGAGCACCTCGCGTGCGGGCAGGCGCGCGATCGCGCGAACGTCGTCCGCGCTGAGCGTCGTGCTGTCCATCAGCCCGCCCTTGAACTCGAGCGTGTGCATCGTGCGCGCGGCCTCGTTCAGCGCCTTGGCCGCGAGCGCCGCGTCGCCCGAGACGAACGCGAGTGCAGTCGGTCCCTGGAGCAACGCCTTGAGCGCCTCGGCGCCGGCCTCGTCGGCGGCGCGCTCGGACAGCGAGTTCTTGACGATCCGGAACTTCGTGCCGGTGTCGCGCAGCTTGATGCGCAGCTCGGCCGCCTGTGCCACGGAGATCCCCCGGTAGTCGACGGCGAACACGGCGTCCGCCGATCTGATCTGGCCGGCGATCTCCTCTACGACTGCTGCTTTTTGGTCTCGGTTCATGGTTCCTCTCGAAACGTGAAACGCCCGCTCATCGGCGGGCGTCGAACGCGGAACCAGAACCTGGCTCCAACTCTCGAGGCTCCGCCTGGCCCGGACTTACGGGAATCCGCCGGGGGTCTGGGGCATCGTCTCTCTGGTTAAACGGTGAGTCTAGGCTGCTACGGGCTCCTCGACAATGTCACGCGTGCGCGTGGGATCGATCTTCACGCCCGGCCCCATCGTGGTGGCGACGGTCACCGTCCGGATGTAGCGGCCCTTGGCCGCGGAAGGCTTGGCCCGGATCAGCTCGTCGATCACGGCCGCGTAGTTCTCGAGCAGCTTCTTCTCGTCGAAGTCGCGCTTGCCGATCACGAGGTGCACGATCGCGTTGCGGTCGGTCCGGTACTCGACCTTTCCGGCCTTGGACTCCTCGACCGCGCGCGCCACGTCCATCGTCACCGTCCCCACCTTGGGGTTAGGCATCTTCCCCGCCGGACCCAGGATCCGGCCGAGACGGCCGACGACCGGCATCAGATCAGGCGTCGCGATCGCGACGTCGAAGTCGTCGAACCCGTCCTGGATCCGCTGGGCGAGGTCCTCGGCGCCGACCACGTCGGCACCGGCCTCCTCGGCCTCCCGGGCCTTGTCGCCCTGCGCGAACACCGCGACCTTGACGTCCTTGCCGAGCCCGTTGGGGAGCGCGATCGTCCCACGCAACTGCTCGTCCGCGTGACGGACGTTCAGCCCGGTGCGGACGTGCACCTCGACCGACTCGTTGAACTTCACGCGCGCGAGTTGCTTGATCAGCGCGACCGCCTCGGCAGGTGAGTACTCGCGCTCGCGGTCGAACCGCTGCTTGGCGTCTTCGTATGTCTTTCCGCGATGTGCCATGACCCCTATACGACCTCCACACCCATCGAGCGAGCGGTGCCCGCGATGATCTTCGCGGCGGCGTCGATGTCGCCGGCGTTCAGGTCCTTCATCTTCTTCTCGGCGATCTGCCGGAGCTGAACCTGAGTGATCTTGGCCACCTTGGTGCGGTTCGGCTCGGCCGAGCCCTTCTCCAGGTTCAGCGCCTGCTTGATCAGCACCGCGGCAGGCGGGCTTTTGGTGACGAACGTGAACGAGCGATCCTCGTAGACCGTGATCACGACCGGGATAACCGTGCCCAGGTCACCCTGCGTCTGCGCGTTGAACGCCTTGACGAACTCCATGATGTTGACGCCGTGCTGACCGAGCGCGGGGCCCACCGGCGGCGCCGGCGAGGCCTGCCCGCCGACCGCCTGCAGCTTGATCTGTGTCAGAACTTTCTTTGCCATCGCCTAGATCTTCTTCACTTGATCGAACCCGACCTCCACCGGCGTCTCGCGCCCGAAGATCGAGACCAGCACCTTGAGCCGCTGCGCGTCCTCGTTCACCTCGGAGATCTCGCCCGAGAAGTCTGACAGCGGACCGGAGATCACCTTCACCGACTCACCGATGGTGAATGTGGCGCGGCTGCGCGGACGCACCTCCTGCTCGCGGTGGAGCAGGCGGTTGACCTCGTCCTGAGTCAGTGGGACGGGCTCGTTCGACGCGCCGACGAATCCGGTCACTCCGGGCGTGCCCTTGACCAGCGACCACGAGTCCTCGTTGAGATCCATGTTGACCAGCACGTAGCCCGGCATCGTGCGCTTCTCGACCGTGATCTTCTGGTTGTCCTTCATCTCGGACACCGACTCGGTCGGCACGACGATCTGCCTGACCGCCTGCTGCTGACCGAGCGAAATGATCCGGTGCTCGAGGTTGTGCTTGACCTTGTTCTCGTGACCCGAGTATGTGTTTACGACGTACCAGCGGAACATTCTGTTGTTCGATTGGCCTCTCTAGCCTGCGGCGCGCGTTGGCGCCTACTTCAAGACGAAGGTAACGAGCTTCTGGGACACCCAGTCCGACGCGCCCAGGAAGAGCGCGGCGATGATCACGAAACCGATCACCACTCCGGTGGCCTGCATCACCTGACGACGATCGGGCCACTGTACTCGTTGCAGCTCTCGCCAGCTTCCTTGCAGGAAGCCGATCAGGCGCGTGACTATGTTCGGTTCCCGCTCGGCGACCGCCGCGCCGCGGCCGCCGCCAGGCGCAGCTAGCTCGCCACCGCCGGAGCCACCGGACCCGTCTCCACCATCGTAGCCACCGCGACGCCGGCGCCCGCCGCGATCGGAGATCGAGTCCTCGACCTCGCGCTCGAATTCCTCCTCGTCCTCCTCGTCGCCAGGCTCGGGCTCCGCGGGACGGCCGACCTCGAGTTGCTCCTCGGCGAGCTCGACGTCGGGCATGGCGTGCTTGAGCGGCGCCGGCGCGCCTTCGTAGTCATCGGGCTCGTCGTCCGCGCCCTCGTTGTCGGACGCATCCGACGTCACCTCAGCACCGGCGTCCGGCTCGTCCTCGAATGACTCGCCGCCGTTCTCATCCTGCAGTTCGGGCGCGCCGTTCTGGTCCTCGAGCTCGGCGTCGCCGTTGTCGAAGCGATGCGTCGCGGTCGGCAGCCCCTGGCTCGGATCCACAGGCGTGCCCGGCTGCGCAGGCCGCCGGTCTCTGGCGCGTTTGCGGTTACGGGCCACGGAACAGCACTCCGGTCGAGCTCAGCGCGTTTCGCGGTGCGGCGTGTGGCACCTGCACCAGCGGCAGTACTTGCGCAGCTGCAGCCGCTCCGGGTTGTTCCGCTTGCTCTTATTCGTCTGGTAGTTGCGTCGCTTGCACTCTTCGCAGGCGAGAGTCGCAGCGATCCGAACGTCTCCACGAGCCATGGTGGGCGCTTCCGTCTGGAATGGTCAGGGGTCCGGCTACCGGACCGCGGGCGCGAGAACGAACGCCGCCCGGCGCCAAGCGCCCAGTGTAGCGGCAGGCTCGTGACCGGGAGATGCCTCCCAGCTATTCGGCCAGCTCGATCGGAGACACCTCCAGATCGAGCCAGCGATCGCCGCGGAGGATCCGAATCGCCAGCGGGCGGCCGATCGCGTCCTGGCTCATCAGCCGCTGTACGTCGTCGACGCGCTCTATCGCCTGCCCGCCGAGTTCGACGATCAGGTCCTCGGCGCGGAGCCCAGCACGCTGGGATGGGCTGCCTTGCGACACCTCGACGACCTCGACGCCGGCGCTGCGGCCCACGCGCACGCGCGCGTGAGGCGGAAGCGGGCGCGGGCCGGCGGCGATCCCGATCCAGGCGCGGCGCACACGGCCGTCGCGCATCAGCGTGCCGACGATCTGCCGCGTCGCGGCGTTGATCGGGACCGCGAGCCCGAGCCCGACGCCGGCGACCGCCGTGTTGATCCCGATCACCCGCGCCGAGCTGTCGACCAGCGCGCCGCCCGAGTTCCCGGGGTTCAAGGCCGCGTCGGTCTGGATCACGTTGTCGATGTGTCGCACGGTTCGTCCCGCCCGCGCCGGCAGCGAGCGCCCGAGCGCGGATACGACGCCGGCGGTGACGGAGCCGGCGAACCCGTTGGGGTTGCCGATCGCCACCACCAGCTGTCCGACCCGCAGGTGCTCGGCCTCGCCGAGCGTGGCCGGGGTCAGGCCGTCGCCGTCGGCTCTCAGCACCGCGAGGTCGGTCAGCCGATCGGTGCCGACGACGCGCCAGCTGAGCTCACGGCCGTCGACGAACGTCGCCTTCCCTGAGCGACCCGGACCCGCGACCACGTGAGCCGAGGTGACCAGGAAGCCGTCCGGCGTGAGGGCCACCGCGCTGCCGGCGCCCGCCGGCACCTGACCGCTCCGGCCGCGCCGCATCACCCGGAGGTTCGCGACGCTCGGCGCGACGCGCTCGGCGACGTCGACGACGACCCGGGAATAGGCATCGAGCGCCTCGGCCTCTCGCCGCTCGGCCTCGTTCTCTTGATCGTGGTGCTGCTCAGCGGTTGTGCTCATCGTTCCTCCCGATGCCTACAAGCTGACCGACACCGCGCGCTCGTCCGCGCCCCGGACGATCGTCAGCTCCACCTGGCCGCCCGCCTGAGCCGCGTCGAGCGCCTCGTACAGCGCCTCGATCCGGTCGAGGTCCTTGCCGGCAAGCGCCACGATCAGATCGCCGCGCTCGAGCCCGGCCCGGTCCGCGGGGCTGCCGCGCTCGACCGCCCGCACCAGGATCCCGTCGCGCTCGGGGAGCCCGACCGCCCGGCGCAGCCGGCGCGCGACCCGAGGCGGCGCGATCGCCACGCCCAGGCGCACGCGCTTGGGCGACTCCCCGCGCCCCAACTGCTCGACCCGCTCACGCGTGGAGCGATCGGCCGGCACGGCCAGAATCAGGCCGCCGTCCGCGCGTACCGCGTTGATGCCGAGCAGGCGTCCCGAAGCATCGATCAGCGGACCGCCCGACGATCCGCGCGGCAGCGGCGCGGTGTGCTCGATCGCGCCGCTGATTCGCCGCCCGCGGGGGCCGCGGAAGCTGCGTGCGGGCGATGACACGAACCCGGGCGTGACCCGGAGTCCGCGACCCCCCGGATTCGCGAGTGCCAGGACCGAGCGTCCAAGGGACACCGGAGCGTCCGACGCGTCCTCGGCCCATTCGATCGGCTCGATGTCGGCCGTGTCGGCCTCGATCACCGCGAGATCGAGGTCCTGATCGGATGCCAGGACCTTGCCGGTCTCCCGGCGGCCGTCGTGGAAGGTGACGGTTACCTCCTCGCCCCGCAGGTTGTGGGCGTTGGTCAGGATCCGGCCCTGCCCGACCACGAACCCGGAGCCCCTTCCCCATCCCTGGCCGAGCCCGATCACCTTTGGACCGGTGCGCTCCGCCGCCGTCTGAATCGCGCTCTCCAACTCTTCAAGAACAGTCATTTCCGACCATTTCTCCTTCGCTAACTACTCACTTGCAAAATGCAAGTGACAACTCTATCACGGGGACGGGCCGGCGAGTCAACGGCGAGCGCCTGACGGAGGGAGTCGCGTCACGCGGGTGCCTCTTCCACGCTGCGTACGATCTGGATGTGGCCGAATCGCACATCGCAGTCGACGACGACGACGAGACCGAGACGACGCCCGGAGGGCTCGACGCGGTCTCGCGGTCTGCACTCGCCGACGCGCTGACCACGATCGGCGACCGCTGGACGCTGCTCGTGGTCGCCGCGCTGCTCGACGGACCAAAGCGCTTCGGGGACCTCCAGGAGGACGTCCAGGGGATCGCCCCCAACGTCCTCACCCAGCGCCTCCGCCAGCTCGAGCGGAACGCGCTGGTCGTGGCACGGCCTTACTCCGAGCGCCCGCCTAGGTTCGTTTACGAGCTGAGCTCGGCGGGCCGCGAGCTGGCGGGCGCGCTTCGGCTGATCGCCGGCTGGGGTGCGCGCAACGCCGAGGGCTCGTCGACCCCGCGGCACGGCGCGTGCGGAACGCCGATGGAGGCACGATGGTGGTGCCCCACGTGCGAGCGCATCGTCGACGACGACGAGGACGAAGAGCTCCACTTCGCGTAGCCGTCGCGCGAGGCGGGCGGGCCTGACCGACCGGCCGCCGTCTGAGAGACCTCTCACCGGTCGCGCAAGGCCCACTCTGAGAAGTAGAGAATGCGCGCATGCTTCGGCTGATCAGCATCGTCATCTCTATCGGGTTGGCCGACTCGCTCAACCCGTCGACGATCGCGCCGGCGCTGTACCTGGCGACCGGCGAGAACGCGCGCAACCGCGTGGCGCAGTTCACCGCGGGAGTGTTCGCCGTCTATTTCGTGGGCGGCGCGGCGATCGCGGTCGGCGCCGGACAGCTGATCCGGCCGCTGCTCCCCCACCCGCATCACCACATCACCTCGATCATCGAGATCGCGGTCGGCACCGCGATGATCGCCGCGGCCGCCATGATCTGGCGTCATCGGGCAACGCTCGCGCGGCGCGATCCACCCGACTTCGACCCCCAGGGCAAGTCCAGCTGGGTCCTGGGGGCGTCGATCACCGCAGTCGAGCTGCCGACGGCGTTTCCGTACTTCGCGGCGATCGCGGCGATCGTCGGGTCGGGCCTCGGCCCGGTGCGCGACCTCGTGCTCCTCTTGCTGTTCAACGTCTGCTTCGTGCTCCCGCTTCTTGGCATCGTCGGGATCCTCACGTTCGCCGACGACCGCGCCGAGCAGATGCTCGCCACGGCGCGGGAGTTCCTCCAGCGCCACTGGCCGACGGTGCTCGCCGGACTGGCGCTGGTCGCGGGACTGTTCGTGGTGACGCTCGGCGTGACCGGGCTCGCGGCCAACCACAGCGGCCTGGCCAAGCGGATCCACCAGACGCTTCGCAGTGGCTAGTGCGCTAATCCGGCGCCGCACCGGCGCCCATGCGGCGCCACGCCCACCGTCGCGACCTAACATCGAACGCGCCATGGCGACGACCCAACCGGACGCCACCGGGGTACAGGCAGAGGACCAGCAGGGCTGCTCGACGGCCGCTACGCCGACCTGCGCCGGCAGATCCTCGAGGTGCTCGGCCAGCCGTGCTCCGCGCGCCAATCGGCCTTCGCGACCCCTTCTGAACGTGGCCGACTACATCGACCTGCAGCGGATCGCCGAGCTCGAGAGCCTGATGGGAGCGCGGGCGCCGGCGATCGTGTCGTCGATGCTCGGCAACATGACGGCCGCGATCGACGAGGTCGAGCTCGCCGTGGGCGACGGCGACCTCGATCGCGCGACAAGCGCGGCGCATCGATGTCGGAACGACGCGCTGATGCTCGGGGCCCGACAGCTGTTGGCGGCGCTGACCGACCTCGAGGCGGCGACACGCCAGGCGGATGGTGGCAGTGCCGACGCGGCACTCGAGCAGGTGCGGCTGGTGTGGCCGCCGACGCGCGACGAGCTGGCAGACAGCGCGAACCCTCCATAAAAGCTCCAGCCATGAGTCAAGCTTCCGCGCCCTGGAGACGATTAGGGCGTCATGGAGCGACACATCCTCGTCGTCGACGACCACGAGCTGAACGTGGCGCTGCTCGAGCGCCTGCTCGAGCTGGAGGGACACGAGGTTCGCGCCGCGGACTCGCTGGCCGCCGCTGAGCGAGCGCTCGCCGAGGAGCACCCGGCGATGATCGTGCTCGACCTTAACCTCCCTGACGGCAGCGGCCTCGACCTCACGCGCAAGCTCAAGTCCCACCCGGGGACGGCGTCGATCCCGATCGTCGCCTGCACCGCCGGGGTGCTGCCGGCCGACGAGCACGATGCGCTCGAGGCCGGATGCGACGCGTACGTGTCAAAGCCGATTGACCTCCAGCGCTTCTCGACGGTCATCGCCTCGATGCTGGCGTCGTAGCCCGTCTCGGTAGTGTTCGGGCCGTCACGGCCCATGGACTTCGAGTTCTCAGACACATGCAAGGACCTCCGCGACCGCCTGCTGGCGTTCATGGACGAGCACGTCTACCCCGCCGAGGCGGTGTACGAGGAGCAGCTCGCCGCCTCGGGTGACCCGCACTCGCATCCGCCGGTGATGGAGGAGCTCAAGACGCGAGCGCTCGAGCTCGGGCTGTGGAACCTGTTCCTCCCCCACGGCGGGGAGCAGTGGGGCGCGCCCGGGCTCAGCAACCTCGACTACGCGCCGCTGGCGGAGATCATGGGGCGCAGCCACATCGCCTCCGAGGCGTGCAATTGCTCAGCGCCCGATACCGGGAACATGGAGGTGCTGGCCCAGTTCGGGACCGATGAGCAGAAGGACCGCTGGCTCGCGCCGCTGCTCGAGGGGGAGATCCGCTCCGCGTTCGCGATGACCGAGCCCGCGGTGGCCAGCTCGGACGCCACCAACATCGAGCTGCGCATCGAGCGCGACGGCGACGACTACGTGCTCAACGGCCGCAAGTGGTGGATCTCGGGCGCGATGCGCGAGCGCTGCCGGATCATGATCGTGATGGGCAAGACCGACCCGAGCGCCGCCGCGTTCCAGCAGCAGTCGATGATCCTCGTCCCGCGCGACACGCCCGGGCTCCAGATCGTGCGCAACCTCCCGGTGTTCGGCTACATCGACCAGGAGGGTCACGCCGAGCTGGTGTTCGAGGATGTCCGCGTGCCCAGGTCGAACATGATCTCCGAGGAGGGGCACGGGTTTCTGATCGCCCAGGCGCGGCTCGGGCCGGGGCGCATCCACCACTGCATGCGCTGCATCGGCGCCGCCGAGCGGGCGCTCGAGCTGATGTGCGCACGAGCGGTGTCACGGACCACGTTCGGCCAGCCCGTGGCCGCGCGCGCGAACGTCCAGGACTGGATCGCCGAGTCGCGGATCGAGATCGACATGGCGCGGCTCCTGACCCTGCGCGCAGCGTGGCTGATGGACACGGTCGGGAACAAGGCGGCGCGCACCGAGATCTCCTCGATCAAGGTCGCGGCGCCGAACGTCGCGCTGCGGGTCGTCGACCGGGCGATCCAGGTTCACGGCGGTGGCGGCGTGTCCGACGACTTCCCACTCGCGTGGATGTACGCCCATTTGCGGACGCTGCGGTTCGCCGACGGACCCGACGAGGTCCACAAGCGCTCGATCGCGCGGATGGAGCTCCGGCGCGTGGCCACGCCGGAGGCCGTTCCCGGCTAGCGACCCTCAGCCCGAAGGCCCGGGGAATCAGCCGGTCCGGGTACTCAGCGCCGGCCGGGACGCCGGGCGACCGCGAACGACATCAGCGCGCTCGACCACAGCGCGGCGGCGGCCGGCAAGGCCAGCCCGGGCCCGGGCGCGGTCGCGAGCGCGACGATGCCGCACGCGAGCAAGACGATCCCGATCAACGCGATGTCGTAGCTGCGGAGCCGCACGATGCCCGCATCATCGGCATCAGGCGGCGTCTCCTTGACAGACAACGCGCATCCGACCGGGTTAAGCGCGCCCGACCACCGCATATCCTCACCGCGTGGGCGATCTCGAGGGCCGGACATTCCTGATCACCGGGGCCAACACGGGCATCGGCAAGGAGACCGCACGGGGCCTCGCGAACCGCGGCGGCCGCGTGCTGCTCGCGTGCCGGTCGGCCGAGAACGGGCGCAGAGCGATCGACGAGATCGCCGGCGAGACCGGTAGCGAGCAGCTCGAGCTGCTGTCGCTCGACCTCGGAGACCTCGCCTCGGTCAGGGCGTGTGCGGACGGGGTCCTGGCGCGCGGCGAGCCGCTGCACGTGCTGATCAACAACGCCGGCGTCGCCGGCAGCCGGGGCATGACCGCGAGCGGCTTCGAGCTGGCGTTCGGGACCAACCACATCGGGCCGTTCCTGCTGACGAGCCTGCTGCTCGACCGGCTGCGCGAGAGCGCCCCCGCGCGGATCGTGAACGTCGCCAGCGGCGCGCACTTCGGCGCCACCGGGATCGACTTCCAGGCGGTGCGCACCCCCACGCGGTCGGTCACGGGGATGCGCGAGTACTCGGTCTCGAAACTGGCCAACGTGCTCCACGCGCAGGAGCTCGCGCGCCGCCTGGACGGCACCGGCGTCACCACCTACTCGCTGCATCCGGGCGTGATCGCGTCCGACATCTGGCGGCGGGTGCCGCGGCCGGTGCGAGGCGTGATGAAGCTACGCATGGACTCGCCCGAGCAGGGCGCGAGGACGTCGCTGTACTGCGCCACCGCGCCCGAGCTCGCCGGCGAGAGCGGCCGCTACTACGACGACTGCGCGGTCACGCAGCCCGGCAAGGCGGTGACAGCGAGCCTCGCCGAGGAGCTCTGGCAGCGCAGCGCGGATTGGGTCGCGCCGGGCTGAGGTGACGCTCCAGTTCACCCCGGCCCATCGTGGCGGCGCCGGACCGCCGCTCGTCTGCCTGCACGGCTTCACCGACACCTGGCGGACGTGGGAGCTCGTGCTCCCGGCGCTCGAGCGCCGGCACACGGTGCTGGCACCGACACTGCCCGGCCACGCCGGAGGTCCACCGCTCGCCGATCCGGCGAGCGAGGTCACGCTCGTCGACGCGATCGAGCGGGCGCTCGACGAGGCGGGCTTCGCCACCGCCCACGTCGTCGGCAACTCGCTCGGCGGCTACCTGGCGCTACAGCTCGCCGCCCGCGGCCGGGCCGAGTCGGTCGTGGCGCTCGCCCCGGCCGGCGGCTGGGCCCACGGCGACGAGTCCGCCACGGCCACGCTCAACCACTTCACCGGGATGCAGAAGCTGCTGAGAAGGCTCGCTCCCCACGCCGACGCGCTCGTCAGGACCCCCGAAGGCCGGGCCCAGGCCGCGGCTTTCACCGCCGCGAACTCCGAGCACATCCCGCCCGAACTGCTCGCCCATCAGATCGTGGGCGTGGCTAGGTGCGATGCGGTGGCGCCGTTGCTCGGGCACGCCGAGCGCAACGGCTGGCCGCTCGACGCGGAGCGGATCGCCTGCCCGGTGCGGATCGTGTGGGGCACCGAGGACAGGCTGCTGCCGTGGCCGTCGAGCGCGGCGCGCTACCGCGAGCACTGGCTTCCCCACGCCGATTGGGTCGTGCTCGACGGCGTCGGCCACTGCCCCCAACTCGACGTCCCGGTCGAGACCGCCCAGCTGATCCTCGGCTTCACCTCGCCGTAGAGGATCTCGCTCACCGTTCGCGGGGGGCCGGACGACCGGGCCCGGCCCCCGCGACGGTCAGATCACGGCGACAGCAGGTTCAGCGTGTTGGTGCCGTCGTCGACGAAGTAGATCCCGTCGACCCCTGGAGGCACTGTCAGCCCGAACAGCGCCCCCGCGCCATCGGTGACGTCGGCGCTGATGTCGGTCTGCGCGCCGAACGGCGTGGTCTCGACGATGTTGCCATCGCCCGCGTTGGCGGTGAGGATGTCCCCGTTCGGCGCGAGCGTCATTCCGAGCGGGCCGTTGAGCTCGTCACCGGACGAGACGGTGAACCCGCCGTTCTGAGCCGGGAACTCGCGGAACGCCGCATCCGGGATCGCGGCGATCCGGCTATTCACCGTGTCGGCGACATACAGGGTTCCGTCACGCCCGAGCGCGGCGCCGGTGGGCCCGATGACGAGCGCGGCCGGATCGGTCTCCTCGTCGAACCCGGTGGCGATCACGTGCTCGTCGAGCACGATCGGCCGAATCCCCGGCAGCGTCAGCAGTTCGATGCGCACGACCGTCCCATGAGGAACCGGGGGCCCGGTTTGCCCAAAGTTCGTCGTGGCCGCGACCGTGCCGTTGAGCACGTTGGTCACGTACAGCGTCGTGAACAGGCCGTGGTCGACCGCGGTCATGTCCCACGGGCCGTTGATCGGACCGCCGGCGATCGTCTCGACCACCTGGCCGCGGCTGTTGAGGACGAGCAGGCACCCGGCCTGGGCGGTCGCCGCCGTGCCATCCGACGTCGGCAGGCTGCCCACGATCACGAAACCCGAGCTGGTGACGGCGAGCGCCGTGGTCAGACCGACTCCGCCGGGGCACCGTCCCGGAAGGTGGTTCGGATCGATCGTTGCGAACACCGACGCGGCGCTCGCGGTGCTACCGCGGGCTGGGATCTGCACGATCGTCGTGCCGGTGCCCTGCGTGTTGTTCGAGTTGTTGAAGTTGCTGACGAGTAGGTCGCCGCGGCGCAGTGACCCGATCGATTCCGGCACGCTCACGATGCCGTACGGGTTGACGTCGCCGTTCCCCGGCACCGTGGTCGCGATCGCCGGTGGATTCGGCATGAACCCTTGGATGAACGGACGCGCCTGTGCGCTCGCGGCGCCGAGTGCGAACCATCCGCACAGGCACACGAGCGTCGGCAGGACCGCTCGTCTACCCGTGGCTCCGAGTCGCGCACGTGCGGCGACCGCCCGTGGATGGGAGCTCGGAGGCTGATCGGAGATCATGGCTCTCTCCTTCGTTGTTGTTGAGTAACCCTCCAGCCCGCACTGACCCCTCGCGACCCCCCAGCCTTCCGCGGGTAAGAAGACCTTCATGGAACTGACACACAGCGATCAAGCGCCGGATCTGATGATCTCCGGGCTGCGGGTCCGTCCGGTCGCGGTCGTACCCGACCGCCCGGTGCAGACCGCGGCCGGCGTCATGGCCAGCACGCCGCTCGTCCTGATCGATCTTCAGACGCGCGAGGGGCTCGTCGGGTGCAGTTACGTGCGCTGCTACACGCCGCTCGCGCTGGCCGCGACGGCGCGGCTGCTCGAGGACCTGGGCGACATCGTCGTCGGCGTCCCGCTCGATCCGGACGCGGTGCGGGCCACGCTACAGGCCCGGTTTCGCCTGCTCGGGCTCCAGGGCCTCGTCACGATCGCGATCGCCGGCGTCGAGATGGCGGCGTGGGACGCCAAGGCAAAGGCACGCGGGGTTTCGCTGACAAAGCTCCTCGGCGGGGAGCCTCGAGCGATCCCGGCGTACGCGAGCCTGCGCACGATGGCGCCCGGCGGCGCGGCGGAGGAGGCCGGCGGCGCGGTCGCTCGCGGCTTCGGTGGCGTCAAGCTGAAGCTGGGCGGTGGCACGCTCGCGGACGATCTCGATGCGATCCGCGCGGTCCGCGGCGCGATCGGCCAGCGAACCGAGTTGATGGTCGACTACAACCAGAGCCTGTCGGTGGACGAGGCCGTCCACCGGGTCCGGGCGCTCGATGCCAAGGGCTTGACGTGGATCGAGGAGCCGACCCGCGCCGACGACTACGCGGGCCACGCCCGGATCGCCGCGAGGGCGCGGACGCCGATCGCGCTCGGGGAGAACTGGTGGGGGCCGCACGACATGGAGAAGAGCATCGCGGAGCGCGCCTGCGACTACGCGACGCTCGACGTGATGAGGCTCGGCGGGGTGCGAGGCTGGCTGACCGCGGCATCGCTCGCCGCGCGCGCCGGTCTCCCCGTCTCGAGCCACACGTTCCCGGAGCTCAGCGTCCAGTTGCTGGCCCTCACCCCCACCGGTCACCGGCTCGAGTACCTCGACCACGTCGGCGCGATCCTGAACGAGCCGATCCGAGTCGCCGGCGGGCTCGCCTATCCGCCTGATCGACCCGGGAGCGGCCTCGAATGGGACGAGGCGGCGGTTCGGCGCTGGGCCGTCAGCTGACCCCTCGCTCGCGCTCGGCCCACCGCTCGGCCCACTCGTCGAGCGGGCCGTACGCCGCGAGCAGCTCTCGCCCCTCGGCGGTCAGCCGGTAGCCCGCCTCCGCAGCCTCGACGATCCCGGCCGCGCGCAGCTCGGTGAGGCGGTCGTTGAGGACCGAAGAGCTGATCGCGCCGCACCGGGCCTGGGTCTGGCGAAACGACAGCGGCTCGTCACGGAGCTCCCAGATCACGCGCAACGCCCAGCGCCGGCCGAGCAGGTCGAGCAGCGCCATGATTGGGCGGCCGGTGTCCGAGCCGCGTACGGGCTCGCCGGGTCGAGGAATTCGGGTCATTGAGGTTGCGCTTTTATTTCCGAAGCGTTACGGTGGCTGTGAGGTGCTCTTATTTCCGAAGCGGAGTGTAGCCAATGACCCACCGGATCCAGACCGCGCGGATCGCGCCGGTCGAGCCGCCGTATTCGCCGGACGTCGAGGAGATGCTCCGAAAGTGGATGCCGCCCGGCACCGAGGTCGAGCCGCTGGCGCTGTTCCGCACGCTCGTCGTCCACGAGTCTCTCGCCGCGCGGATGCGGCCGCTCGGCGCGGGCATCCTCGGGCACGGGTTGCTCGAGCCCAGGGACCGCGAACTGATGATCGACCGCACGTGCGCGCGCTGCGGCGCGGAGTACGAGTGGGGAGTGCATGCGGCCTTCTTCGGTCCGGCCGTAGGGCTGAGCGAACGAGAGCTCGACGCGACGGTCACCGGACCGGCGGACGATCCCGTCTGGTCCGAGCGCGAGCGCGCGGTGCTGATGCTCGCCGACGAACTGCACGACACCGCGGAGGTGTCCGACGGGGTCTATGCCGAGCTCGAACGGCACTTCACCCCGGAGCAGATCCTCGAGCTGGTCGTGACCGCTGGCTGGTACCACACGATCTCGTTCGTGATCGGCGCCGCGAGGATTCCACTCGAACCATGGGCAGCGCGCTTTCCGGCATGATCGCGTTCCCGCCACCGCTCGAGGAGCAAACCCATGTCCACATCTCCGAACGACTTCAACGCGCGGATCATCGAGGAGTTCCACGCCAACGACGGACGCGTCGGCGGCATGTTCGAGGGCACGACGCTGCTCCTGCTCCACCACGTCGGTGCCAAGACCGGCAAGGACCGGATCAACCCGCTCGCGTATAACCGCGACGGCGACCGCTACGTGGTCTTCGCCTCGAAGGCGGGCGCGCCGACGAACCCGGACTGGTACCACAACCTGAAGGCCCACCCGACCGTGTCGATCGAGGTCGGGACCGACACGATCGACGTCGTCGCCGCGGAGGCCACGGGTGAGGAGCGGGACCGCCTGTATGGCGCACAGGTCAAGCGCTCGCCGAGCTTCGCCGAGTACCAGGAAAAGACCGAACGGACGATCCCGGTGATGGTCCTGACGCCTACCAGCTGATCCGTCACGGGATCAGTTTGCGGTACGCGCTCACCCAGTCGGCGGCGATATCCCGACGAGCGCGTCAGAATCGCGAGACGATGGCCGACGGAATCGAGATCGAGCGCAAGTTCCTGGTCGAGCAGCTGCCGCACGACGTCGACGCGTATCCACACCGGGAGATCGAACAGGGGTACCTGGCGATCACCGACGACGTCGAGGTGCGGGTGCGCCGCTACGGGGACGAGGCGTTCCTCACGATCAAGTCCAGCGGCGGCGAGTCGCGAGTCGAGGAGGAGATCGAGATCGACCGCCGCCGGTTCGCCGCGCTGTGGCCGCTCACCGACGGCCGGCGGATCGAGAAGCGCCGCTACCGGATCCCAGCCGGTGACGGCCTGACGCTCGAGCTCGACGTCTACCACGGCCGGCTCGAGGGCCTGCTCACCGCCGAGGTCGAGTTCGGGTCGGTCGCCGATGCGGCGGCGTTCGTCCCGCCCGACTGGCTCGGGCGCGACGTCACCGACGATCGCCGCTACAAGAACCAGCGGCTCGCGACCCAGGGCCTGCCGGACTGACAGCAATACGCGTCGGATAGGCTCCGCCGCATGCCCACCTTCGTCCACACCTGCGTCCGCGTCCGCGACCCCGAGGCATCCGAGCGCTTCTACGGCCTGCTCGGCTTCGAGCGCCGCGGCCGGCTGAACTTCCAGACCGCGTACAACATCTACATGGGGCTCCCCGGGGACGGCGACACGCTCGAGCTGACCGTCAACGACGGCCGCGAGGAGGCTTACGATCTCGGCGAGGGCTACAACCACATGGCGCTCGTGGTCGAGGACCTCGACGCGCTGCTCGCCAAGCTCAGCGCCGAGGGAATCGAGCCCGAGAAGCCGCCGTACGCGCCCGGCGGCCGCGAGGAGATCGGGCGGATCTGCTTCGTCGCGGACCCCGACGGCTACCGCATCGAGCTGATCGACAGGAGCTTCCCGACACCCCAGGACCCGGACGACCGCTGAGCGCCGACAGGGCGTCCGGATAACCTGAATAACCCCTGGCGGGCGGCGGTTCCCGAGCAGTAGAGTGGGCTCTCCGGCCGGCCGCCCGTCGAGAGGAGAGGCATGTACGAGAACAACGGGGACAAGTACTTCGTCGTCGACGCCCACCAGCACTTCTGGGACGCGAGCCCCGACAACTGGGTCAAGGGGCAGGAGCAGTACGCGAAGGGCTGGATCGAGTGCTTCCACGCGTACATGGGACTCGGCCCCCCGGAGACGCATTGGCCGCTCGAGAAGTTCATGAAGTACTCCGAGGACGACTACGTCCATGACGTGTTCGAGGAGGGCCACATCGACGCCGGCATCCTCCAGTCGACTTACCTCAAGGAGTGGTACACGGACGGCTTCAATACCGCGGAGCGCAACGCGCGGATGGTCGAGAAGTTCCCGGACAAGCTGATCGTCAACGGCCGGTTCGATCCGCGCGAGGGCGAGGCCGGGCTCAAGCAGCTCGAGGAGGACGCTAAGCGTTACAACCTCAAGGGCGTCAAGGTATACACCGCCGAGTGGTACAAGGGCTCGCGCGGCTGGAAGCTGTCCGATCCCCAGGCACAGATGTTCCTCGACAAGTGCAAGGAGCTCGGGATCAAGAACGTCCACGCCCACAAGGGCCCGACGATCTGGCCGCTCGACAAGGACGCGTTCGACGTCAAGGACATCGACATCGCCGCCACCAGCAACCCCGAGCTCAACTTCATCGTCGAGCACGTGGGTCTGCCGCGGATCGAGGACTTCTGCTTCATGGCGACGCAGGAGCCGAACGTGTACGCCGGCCTGGCCGTGGTCATCGGCGGCCTGATGCACGCCCGCCCGAGGTTCTTCAACAAGGTGATGGGCGAGCTGCTGTTCTGGGTCGGCGAGGACAAGATCCTGTTCGGCTCGGACTACGGCATCTGGGAGCCGAAGTGGCAGGTCGAGGGATTCATCGATTGGGTCATGCCTGACACCGAGGAGTACTCGGACTACCCGCACCCCACGACCGACAGCAAGAAGAAGATCATGGGGCTGAACGCCGCCAAGCTGTACGACATCGAGGTCCCGGCCGAGCTGCAACTGAAGAACGGCGGCACCCCGGCGGCGCAGGAGGACGCGCAGCTCGTCGAGTCCGCCTGACGATGAAGAGGACGCCGACCACGACGGCGAGCGTGATCGACGCGCTCGCCGAGGTCTACGACCCGGAGCTCGACGAGCCGATCACGAGGCTCGGGTTCGTGTCCTCGTGCGAGGTCAGCGACGACGGCGACGTCGAGGTCGTGCTGCGGCTGCCGACGCCGCAGTGCGCGCCCAACTTCGCGTTCCTGATGGCAGCCGACGCACGCAAGGCCGTGCGTCGGTTGCCGGACGTCCGCGAGGTGAGCATCAAGCTCGAGGACCACTACACCGGCGACGAGATCAACGCCGCGCTCGGACGCGGCGACGGCTTCACCGGGGCGTTCCCGGGCGAGACCGCCGACGACGACCTGACCGCGCTGCGCGAGCTGTTCCTCCGCAAGGCGCTCGTGGGGCGCCAATCGCGGTTGTGCGAGATGCTGTTGAGACACGGGGCCACCCCCGAGGAGGTCGCCGCACACCGGCTCGAGGACCTGCCCGAGGACGTTCCCGACGCCCGGCGGTGCGTCGAGCTCCGCCGTCACCTCGGGCTCCGAGACGATCCAAAAGCCCCGGCGTTCGTCCTCCCGAACGGCGAGCCGGTTCAAGCGGCGGAGCTCAAGCGCTGGCTGCGCACGGCCCGGCTCGTGCGGATGAGCCTCGAGGTCAACGGCGGCATCTGCCGCTCACTCCTGCAAATACGCCACGGCGTGGCGATCGAGGATCCTGAGGAGGTTTTGCGATGAAGGCCGCGAGGCTGCACGCCTATCACGAGCCGCTGAAACTCGAAGAGATCGACGAGCCCAAGATCACGGGCCCGCTCGACGTGATCGTGCGGATGGGCGCCGCCGGGCTGTGCCGGACCGACCTGCACATCCAGGAAGGGCAGTGGGCCGAGAAGTCCCAGGTCGTCCTCCCGTACACGCCCGGGCACGAGAACGCCGGGTGGATCCATGAGGTCGGCTCGGGGGTCACGAACGTCGAGGTCGGCGACACCGTGATCGTGCATCCGTTCATCGCCTGCGGGCTGTGCGGGCCGTGCCGGCGCGGCAACGACATGCACTGCCTGAACGGCTCGTTCCCGGGCATCAACCGCGACGGCGGCTTCGCGAGCTTCCTCCAGACCTCGGCCCGCTCGGTCGTGAAGCTGGCGCCGACGCTCGAACCGAAGGACATCGCCGCCCTCGCGGACGCCGGACTGACCGCGATCCACGCGGTCAAGAAGGCGGTGCCGGTGCTCGAGCCGGGGACGACCGCGGTCGTGATCGGCGCCGGCGGCCTCGGGCACATCGGGATCCAGTGCCTGAAGGCGATGACGTCGGCCCAGGTCATCGTGGTCGACCCCTCCGAGAAGGCGCTGGCGCTCGCGGGCGAACTGGGCGCCGATCACACCGTCAAGGTCGAGGGCTCCAAGCACGTGGACACGGTCAAGGAGATGACCGACGGGCTCGGCGCGGAGGCGATCATCGACTTCGTCGGCGAGAAGGGCGCGATCGAGGACGGGATCGCGATGGTGCGCGACGGCGGCTTCTACTACGTGATCGGCTACGGCGAGAACATCAACATCCCGACGATCGACGTGATCTCGCGCGAGATCTCGTTCATCGGGAACCTCGTCGGGACGTACGCCGACCTCGAGGAGCTGATGACGCTGACCGCAGAGGGTCAGGTGACGCTGCACACCAGCACGTACCCGCTCGACGCGATCAACGACGCGATGGCCGACCTCGACGGCGGCCGGCTCCAGGGTAGGGGCATTCTCATCCCCGGATAACACACGGGTCGCCACGTCGCCGACTACGCTGGGCCGGCGATGTCTCCAAGCACGGCTGAGGTGAGCCCGGAGGTGCGTGACCGGTTGCTCGAGGCATGGCGAGGCGAGATCGTCGCCGGCCTCGTGTACGACGCGATCGCCGACCGGATGCCCGAGCGCGAGGCGGAGATCCTCCGGCGAATGGCCGCCGCGGAGGGCGGTCATCGCGAGCGGCTCGAGGCGCGAATGGCGGAGCTCGGGATTCCGGTCCCGTCCGAGGACAGCGTCCGCCTGTCGGCCTGGCAACGTCTCCAGGCTCGGATCGCCCCGGTCGACCGGCTGCTCGCGGCGCGTGAGGCGGCCGAGGACGAGGAGGTCGGCGACCTCTACAAGCGCTCGACCGGCGACCCCGCCACCGACGAGCTGCTGCGAGGAATCCGCAAGGAGGAGCGGGCGCACTCGCGTACGGTGAACGAGATGCGGTCGGGGGTCAGCGACGGCGCCGGCGTGGCGGACGCCCCCGCGCATCCAGCGCAGGAGCGACTCGACAAGATCCTAGGCCGCGAGAAGTGGCACCGCACCGGCGGCGGATGGATCGGCGGCGCGATCTACGGCGCCAACGACGGGCTCGCCGCGGTGTTCGGGATCGTCGCCGGCGTGTCCGGCGCCACCGGAGGGTCGAGCTTCGTCCTGACCGCCGGGGTGTCGGCCGCCGTGGCCTCGGCGCTGTCGATGGCGACCGGCGCGTTCCTCGCCGAACGCTCCGAGGCCGAGGTCGCCGCAGCCAACATCGAGCGCGAGCGTCAGGAGATCGCCGAGCGCCCCGAGGAGGAGCAGGAGGAGCTCTCGCTCTTCTACCAGCTGAAGGGAATCGACGAGGCGACCGCGGACGCGATGGCGGCCCAACTCGCCAGGCAGCCCGACGCGATGCTGAAGGCGCTCTCGGCCGAGGAGTTCGGGATCGGCGGCGATCGCGGCGATCCCAAGCAGGCGGCGCTCGCGGCGGGCGTCTCGACCGGGCTCGGCGCGATCGTGCCGGTGATCCCGTTCATCTTCACGACGGGCACGGTGGCGATCGTCACCGCCGCGGTGATCTCGCTCATCGCGCATTTCCTCGTGGGCGCGGCGAAGTCGCTGGTGACGCTCAGGACCTGGTGGTCGGCCGGGCTCGAGATGACGCTCGCGGGCGTCATCGTCGGCGGCGCGACCTACCTGGTCGGGCTCGCGCTCCCGACCTGACCCCCCGCAACCAACCCGACGACCCTGCGGCCCGGAGTCCCTCAGGCCGCGAGGCCTGCTTCCCAGGCGATGTCCTCGACCGCGTCAGGGCAGGTGCACGTCGGCGCGGCCTTGACCAGCTCGAACGACGACCTGATCTTGTCCGGGAGGAACTCGAGGCAGCGAAGGTTGCGGCAGTTCTCGACCGTTATCCGAACGGTCGAGATGCCCATTACGCCCGGGCCCCGCTGTACCCCCGTGACCTCGTACAGGTCGATCCCATCGGTGATGTACGCCCCCGCCTGAATCCTGGGATCCCGCTCGACCACGGCAAGCGTTCTACCCGTAAATGACGGTGCGAACCCCTCACCCCGCCCACGTCTGAGCTTTGCAGAGGTTTGGCCGCTGCGCCGGACACGGAATCGCCCACCCCCAAGGGGGAGACGTTCCCGGCCGGCGCGATCCTGGCCCGGCTCGAAGCCGACCGCTAGCGGCGGTTACTTGTTTTGGAGCGTGTAGCGGACGGTCTGGACGCGGATCATCCCGTCGTCCCGGAACACGAACGTGTCGATGCCGTCATCGGCCATCGTGTTCTCGGACACCGCCTTCCACTCGATGAACAGCACGTCGCCGTCGAAGATCGTCGTCGGGACCTCCCACTCGGCGGCCGGCAGGTCCGAGAGCAGCTTCGTGAACGCCTGACGGATCCCGTCCTTGCCGCGGAGCACTCCGTCGGGCGTGATGAACAGGGCATCGTCGGTGTAGTCGGCCACTATTCCTTCGAGGTCCCCGCCGATCAGCGCCTCGGCGTGGTGCTGGAACACCTCCTGCGGGGTCCGCACGCTCGTCGCCTCCATCGCTCGTCTCCTCTCGTCGTTTACGTGTCCACCGCCAGTTCCGCCAGGCGGCGCATCGAAGCGCTGATGATCTCACGCTGAGACTCCAGGCGGTGGCCTTCGGCCTCGGGAATCTCGACGTCGACGGTGATCAGCGTGCCGCCGCCTGCCGGCGCGAGGCGCCATTCGAAACGCAGGTCGGACACCAGGCAGGACACGGTCACGCGCTGGTCCGCCTGCCGGGTCTCGAGCACCTGGGCCATCGGGAAGTCGGGGTATCCGTCGGGGTACATCGTGTACGAGCCACCGTCCTTCACATCGACGGTGCCGATTCCCGCCCACCAGTCGGGGAACCGGGACGGGTCGTACAGGAGCTTCCAAACCTCCTCGGGCGGCGCCGACGAGGTCGCGGTGTCATGGAACGACGGCATCGGTTGCTCCTTCTCGTGACCGTACGGATTGCAGGTCGGCGCGGGCCCGGGCGAGCTCGCGCTCGGGCTCGACCAGGCCCACAAGCGGGCGCCCCAGGTCGGCGAGCACGGTCGTGATGTTCTCGGCGCGGGTGCTCCGCGCCAAGACGCGCTCCCACCCGCCGACCGACTGCTCGAGCCGGCGCTCGGCGTCGTCACAGTCCCCGCGCGCACGCGCGATGAGCCCCTGGACGCGCGCGAGCCTGGGCACCAGCGTGTCGGGGAAGTCGCTCGGGCGAACCGGCTCGAGCACGGTGGCGCGAACCTGTTCGGCGGCCTCATCCGGATGCCCGCCCCGTGCCAGTGCCTCGGCCAGCGCGAGGCGCGTGAGCGGCCGGCTGATCGGCGCTCCGTCCACCAGCGACTGCGCCAGCAGCGCGGCGGCGAGCTCGTGCTCGCCCTCCTCGAGCGCGACGAGCCCACGGTCGTGCGAGGCCATCGCGACCAGCCGCGGTTGGCCAAGCTGATCGGCCAGCGCCTGCTCGGCCTCGGACGTGGCGTGCGCATCGGCGATCCGCTTCATCCTGCGCAGCGCGAACGATCTGGCCGCCAGCACGTGGACCTCGAGGCCCTGCAAACCGTGGCCGGCGAGCGCGGCGAGGCCGCGATCGAGGAACTCCAGCGCTCGCTCGTTGTCCCCGGCAGCGCCCGCCGCGCTGGCGACGTTCGCCCAGCATCCGTAGGCCATGTCGGGGCGGCCCGCGCGTTCGATTGCCTCGCCGGCGGCGATCGACGGGCCATACGACTCGACGAACCGGCCGCGGCGCATCAACGCGAGCGCGCGTGCATGGCCGACGTCATAGATGTGGAGATCGCCTCCCGCGTCGCGACCGGCGCTGAGCTCCGCCAGCAGGCGCTCCGCCTCGTCGACGCTTCCCGCAATCGCCTCGGCCCAGGCCCATGCGGCGAGCGCCTCGCTGCGCTCCTCGCTGATCGTCGTCTCGGGCAACCCCGAGACGACGAGGAGCTCGAGCGCGGTGCGGGCGCTCTCGAGTACGACGCGGGGGAAGCAGATCGGGCCGTGGTTGGCACGGGCTCGCCGCAGCCAGGCGCGCGCGAGCTCGAGCGGGTCCGCCCCCTCGAGCAGCGCAAGCGCTCGTCCGAACGCGGCCTCCGATTCCTCCGGGAGCCCTCGCCAGGCCTCGAGCTCGGCGGCCTCGAGCCACAGCTCGGCGCGCGCCGGCGAGATCGCCAGCGCCTCCTCCAGGTAGGCCACCGCCTCTGCAAGCGCGGCGACGCCTCGGGCGTCTGCGGCCGCCCGTGCGAGCTGCGGCACCGCCTCGGCATCGGCGCCGGCCAGCCGCAGATGGCGCGCGACCTCGGCGGGGCGGCGGATCGCGCCGGCCCGCTCGCAGGCCAGCAGCACGTGCGCCCACCGATGATGCCGCCCACGCCGGCGTGGCCCGCCGATCTCCTCGTAGACGGCGTCGCTCAGGAGGGCGTGGCGAAACGCGATCCCGTCCCCGGCAGCCAGCAGTAGTCCCGACTCGAGCGCCGCGGATGCCGCCCCCTCGGGATCGACGAGCGGGAGCCGCCCGAGTTCCACAGCGTCGAGCGGCCGCGCCGCCACCGCGGCCAGCTCGAGGAGGTCGCGGGCGTCTTCGGACAGCGGAGCCAGCGTTGCCCGCACCGACCCGAGCAGACTCGGCGCCACGTCGTCCCGGCCCCGCCCGAGCGCCCGCGCGGTCTCCACCGCGAGCAGCGCGTTGCCTTCGGCGCGCTCGAGGACCCGCGTCACGTCAGCCTCGCTCAAGGTGGCCGCCTGCCGCGCCAGCGCCGCCACCGGCTCGCACCCCAGTGGCCCCAGCTCGAGCTCGCAGGCCAGCAGTCCCCGCGCGCGAAGCGCCTGCTCGAGGCGATCGGCGTCCGGCACTGCGCGGCAGCTCCCGGCGGGACATCACGATCATCACCCGCAGCCCTGCCGCGCGGCGCGCGGCGTAGCCGGCGAGCTCGAGGCTCGGTCCGTCCGCGGTGTGCACGTCCTCGAGCACGAGCAGCACCGGCGCCTGTCGTGCAGCCCATCCCAGCAGCGCGACCACCGCCTCGAACAGCCGGGTGCGCTGTAGGTCTGGCGCCACGGTCGAGCTCGGCGCGCCGCTGTGTGCGAAGTGCGCGGGCAGCCCCGACGTCAGTACCGCGAGGTCGTCCGGCCAGGCCGCCTCGGGAGGCGGCGCCTCGAGCGCCGGCAGCAGCTCGCGGATCAGCTCCGCCCACAGGCTGAGCGGTGCGCTCCCGCCGAGGTCGAGCGCCGCACCGGTGCAGGTGAGTCCGCCCGACGCGCGCGCCCGCGAGCGGAGCTCGCTCGTCAGCCGCGTCTTGCCAATCCCCGCCTCGCCGCGGACCACCGCCACGGCACCCGAGCCGGAGCAGACCGCCGCCCACGTCCGCTCGAGCTCGGCGACCTCCGAATCCCGTCCCACCAGGGCGAGCAACCCGGGCATCACCGGAGCCACCCCGCCGATCGGATGGGCCGGCGTCGCCGCGCGCACTCGCTCGACCAGCTCGCGCGTCTGCCGGGACGGCGCCACCCCCAGCTCTCGCCGCAGGCGTTCGGCCAGCCCGCGGTAGATACGCATCGCGGCGGCCCGGTCGCCGGCGCGCTCGAACCGCTCGATCAGTCGCCGGTGAGCGTCCTCGTCGAACCGGTCGCGCTCGACCTGCCGCCGCGTGAGCTCGATCGCCTCGCGGGGCTCGCCGCGCTCCTCCGCATCCTGGGCGAGCCGTTCGAGCAGCTCGATCACCCGCTCTCGATGCCGGTCTCGCGCCGACACGGCCCAATCGTCCTCGAGTCCCTCGAGCAGGTCGCCGCGGCACAGCTCGAGCGCCGCCGCGGGATCGCCGGCCGCGAGCCGGTCGAACTCACGCACGTCGACCCACACCCCCGGCTCGTCGCGCAGTCCGACCCGCTCCGCGTCGACCGACACCGCGTCGCCGAGCCGGCGGCGCAACACCCACAGCGCGCTGCGCAGACTCGCCCGCGCGCTCTGGTCGAGCACGTCGGGCCAGAAGCGGCCGGCCAGCTCGCCTCGCGTAACCGGCCGCGGCGCCAGTGCAAGGTACGCGAACACAGCCCATGGGCGCTGCGAAACCGGCGAGTCGATCACGGCCCCGTTCAGCTCGACCTCGAGCGCGCCAAGGATGCGTGCGCGCAGCACGCGTCAAGCCTACTGCTCAGTTTGACGCGCTTTTGACGGTGTTAACACGCCTCACGCGAGCCTCCTCCCCGCATGGCGCACACGTCACCAACAAAGGAGGAAGCCATGAGCACCACCACCGCATTCGATCTCGATCGCTTCGCCCGCGCCGCCGAGGAGCGCGACGCCTCGACGCAGCTGTCGATGTACGCGCCCGACGCCGTCGTCACGATCGCCGACAAGATCGCCCAGCCGGGCTCGCCGCGGGTGCTCCGCACGCGCGAGGAGATCAAGAGCTGGCTCGAGGACATGTACGGCCGCGACATGACCCACTCGGTCAAGCACCGCGTCAAGGACGACACCGGCGCCGCCTACACCCAGGCGTGCCGCTACCCGGACGGCACCAACGTGCTGTGCGCGACCGTGATCGAGCTCGACGGCGGCGTTATCGCCGGACAGACCGTGATTCAGGTCTGGGACGAGGCGTGAGCGATGTCGGCCACAGCCCAGAGCATCGACCAAGCCAAGCTCGATGAGTTCATGGGCCGGTTCGTCGGAGACCTCGGCGCCGCGATGAGCGCGGCGCTCGTGGTGATCGGCGACCGGCTCGGGCTCTACCGAGCGATGGCCGACGGCACGCCGGTGAGCGCCGAGCAGCTCGCCGAGCGCACCGGGACCGACCCGCGGTACGTGCGGGAATGGCTGTCCAACCAGGCCGCCGGCGGCTACGTCAGCTACGACCCGGCCGCCGAGGCGTTCTTCCTCACGCCCGAGCAGTCGCTGGCGCTCGCGCAGGAGGGCAGCCCGGCGTTCGTGCCCGGCGCGTTCCAGGTGGCGACGGCGCTGACCAAGGACGAGGAGAAGATCGCGCGCGCGTTCGTGGACGGGAACGGCGTCGGCTGGCACGAGCACCATCACGACCTGTTCGCCGGCACCGAGCGGTTCTTCCGCCCGGGCTACGCGGCGAACCTCGTCTCAGCATGGATCCCCGCGCTCGAGGGCGTCGAGGCGAAACTGCAGTCCGGGGCTCACGTCGCCGACGTCGGCTGCGGTCACGGGGCGTCGACGATCCTGATGGCGCAGGCATTCCCGAGGTCGAGCTTCGTCGGGTTCGATTACCACGAGGCCTCGGTCGAACGGGCACGGGCGGCCGCGCGTGACGCGGGGTTGCACGACCGGGTGCGGTTCGAGGTCGCCCCGGCCAAGGGATACCCAGGAGACGGGTACGACCTGGTGGCGATGTTCGACTGCCTGCACGACATGGGCGACCCGGTCGGCGCCGCCGCGCATGTGCTCGAGACGCTCGACCCGGACGGCACCTGGCTGATCGTCGAGCCGTACGCCGGCGACCGGCTCGAGGACAACCTGAACCCGGTCGGGCGCGTGTTCTACGGCGCCTCGACGCTCGTCTGCACGCCCGCGTCGCGCGACCAGGAGGTCGGCCTCGCGCTCGGCGCCCAGGCCGGCGAGGCGCGCCTGCGCGAGGTCGTCACCGCGGGTGGGTTCACGCGCTTCCGCCGCGCCACCGAGACGCCGTTCAACCTGGTCCTCGAGGCTCGTCCGTAGCAGTCTTCGCGCGATCAGTCTCTCATCAGCTCGTGGACGAAGCGATCGCGGGCCTCGAGGAAGCTACGGGTCAGACGCACCGGTTCGGCGTCCTCGTACTCGATCGCCTCGAGGCCGCGCTCGTCACAGTGGTAGATCGTCGCCTCGGGGTACGCAAGGATGATCGGCGAGTGGGTGGCGATGATCAGCTGGGAGCCGTCGCGGACCAGTTCGTGGATGCGCCGCAGCGCGGTCAGGCAGTTCTGAGTCGACAGTGCGGCCTCGGGCTCGTCGAGCAGGTACAGCCCATCGGGGCCGAACCGGTTGATCATCACGGCGAGGAACGATTCCCCGTGCGACTGCTCGTGCAGCGACCGCCCGCCGTACGGCTCGAGTGGATTGCCGGCGAGCGCCGCACCCTGGCCTTCGAGGTCCTTGGTCAGGTCCTCGAGGTAGGTCGCGGCGTTGAACAGGCTCTCGGCGCGCAGGAAGAAGTCGGTCCTCGGACGCCGGCTGCCGCGGACGAGGCGGAGCGCGCTCGACAGCTCCGAGTGCGACGTGCGCGTCGCGAACGCGAAGCTCGACGAGCCGCCCTCGGGGTTCATGCCGGCGGCGACCGCGATCGCCTCGAGCAGCGTCGACTTGCCGCTGCCGTTCTCGCCGATCAGATACGTGACACTCGGGTGAAGCCGCAGGCCGGCGGCGAGGGGCACGATCGCCGGCAGCGTCCACGGATAACCCGAGCGCGCCCGCCCGTCGCGATCGGGCGGCAGCTCGACCGCGCGCAGGAACGGGTCAGCCACGACCGACGTAGGGCATGCCCGACGCCATCACGGTCATCGACAGGACGTTCGCGTCGAGCGGGAGCCCGACCATGTACAGGACCGCGTCGGCGGCCGCGTCGACGGACATCGTCGGCTCGCCGACGATCGAGCCGTCGGCCTGGAGCGCGCCGACCTCGAGTTGCCGGGTCATGTCGGTGGCGGCGTTCCCGATGTCGATCTGACCGCAGGCGATCCCATGCCGCCGGCCCTCGAGCGCGAGCGCCTTGGTCAGGCCCGAGATGCCGTGCTTGGTCGTCGTGTAGGCGATCGCGTTCGGCCGCGGGACGTGCGCCGACAGCGACCCGTTGTTGACGATCCGCCCGCCGCTCGGGCGCTGGCGGATCATCTGCCGGAACGCCGCCTGGGCGCACAGGAACGCGCCGGTCAGGTTGGTGTCGATGGTGGCCGCCCAGCCGTCGTACGGGTAGTCCTCGACCGGCACGCCGGGACCGAACACGCCCGCGTTGTTGATCAGCACATCGACCCTGCCGGCACGCTCGACGACGGCCTCGAACAGGGCCGCCACGCTCGCGGGTTCGGATACGTCGGTGGGCACGGCGAACGCGTCGGGGTCGGCCGGAAGCTCCGAGAGGGTCCGTTGCAAAGGGTCCATGCGCCGGCCCGCGAGCACGACGCGGTAGCCCGCGCCGGCCAGCCGCCGGGCGATCGCGCGTCCGATCCCCGAGCCGCCGCCGGTGACGATCGCGACGGGCGCCGGGACTCGCTCGAAAGTACTCATGCCCAGATTCTCGGTTATCGTCGCGCCGAGCGTGTCCCAGCCCCTCTCGACCACCGTCGTTGGAAGCTATCCCCAGCCGGAGTGGCTGATCGACCGCGAGGCGCTCGGGTCGCACTCGGTGCCGCGAGTACGCGTCGCGGGCGCCTGGCGAATCCCCGAGCCCCACCTCGCCGAGGCGCAGGACGACGCCACCGAGGTTGCGATCCGGGACATGGAGCGTGCCGGGATCGACACGATCACCGACGGCGAGATCCGGCGCGAGAGCTACTCGAACCGGTTCGCCACGGCGCTCGAGGGCGTCGACGCCCAGAATCCGGCCACGATCCACACCCGCGAGGGCGAGCCACGGGTCGTGCCGCGCATCGTCGGACCGGTCCGGTGGCGCGGGCCGGTCGAGGTGACCGACATCGAGTTCCTGCGCGCCCACACGGACCGCGTCACCAAGATCACGCTGCCCGGCCCGTTCACGATGGCCCAGCAGGCGAGCAACGAGGCCTACGACGATCCCGACGAGCTTGTGATGGACCTCGCCGCGGCGGTCAACCAGGAAGCCCACGCGCTCGCGGGCGCGGGCGCGGACGTGATCCAACTCGACGAGCCGTGGCTGCGGAACGATCCCGAAGGGGCGCGGCGGATCGCGGTGGCGGCGATCGATCGCGCGCTCGCCGGGTTACCGGTCACGACCGCCGTGCACATGTGCTTCGGCTACGCGGCGCTGGTCGGCGCCAAGGACCGGAACCGCTACGACTTCTTCGGAGAGCTGAGCGACAGCACCGCTCAGCAGATCTCGATCGAGGCGGCGCAGCCGCGACTCGACCTCGCGCAGCTGTCCGAGCTGAGCCCCAAGGTCGTGATCCTCGGCGTGCTCGACCTCGGCGACACGCGGGTCGAGACACCCGCGCAGGTGGCCGACCGAATACGCGCCGCGCTTGCCCACGTGCCCGCCGAGCGGCTCGTACCCGCCCCCGACTGCGGGATGAAGTACCTCCCGCGCGCCCGGGCGTTCGCCAAGCTCGAGGCGCTCAGCGCCGGAGCGGCGATCGTTCGGTCCGAGCTGTAACCCGCGCCGTTACGCCGTCCGGTATGCGAGGTGTAGGACCCCGTTGTCGTAACTGTGCGTCTGGGCGAGGGTGAATTTCACCGGCTCGTCGCCGAACAGTTTCGCGCCGGTCCCGAGCGCCAACGGATAGACGAACAGGTGCAACTCGTCGACGAGGCCGTCGGCAAGCAACGCCCGGACGAGCGTCCCGCTGCCGCTCACGTAGATGCCGCCGTCGACCTGATCCTTGAGCGCGCTAAGTGCGTCCGCGCTGTAGCCGCCGACGATCGTGGAGTTGTTCCAGTCGGCTTTCTGCAAGGTCCTTGACACGACGTACTTCGGCGTCTCGTTCATGAACGGCGCGCCCGGATCCTGATCGGCGGTCCTGCCCGACCACGCCGGGGCGAACTCCTCGAACGTCTGGCGCCCCAAGAGGATCGCCTTGCACGGGCCCATGATCCCGCCGATGGCCTCGCCCATCTTCGGATCGAACCCGTATTCCATCGTCCACCGCGGCGACTCGAACACGCCGTCGAGGCTGACGAACTCGTGTACCAGGATCTGGCCCATGATGACTCCCGTGGATTGAGGTGTATCGCGTGCGAGCGTGTTGCGCTCACCGTCGAAGACCGCGCGCACGCTCGGAAATCATCGCGGCTCTATAGCCAGCCGCGTTCGTCTGCCGTCCGCACCGCCTCCACTCGATTGCGCGTCCCGGTCTTGGCGATCGCCGCGGATAGGTAGTTGCGAACCGTCCCCTCCGACAGGAACAGCTTCTCGGCAATCTCCGACACGGTGCTTCCCGGGCGAGCCGCAATCAGCACGTCGCGCTCCCGCGCGGTCAACGGCGAGGTGCCGCTGCGGAGCGTGTCGGCCGCCAGCACCGGATCGACGACGCGCTCGCCGGCGGCGACCCGCCGGATCGCGTCGGCAAGTTGCTCGGGCGGCGAGTCCTTGACCACGAATCCCCAGGCGCCGGACTCCATCGCCCGCCTCAGGTACCCGGGTCGCCCGAACGTCGTGAGGATCAGCGAACGGCACTCCGGCACCTCCTGGCTCAGCACGCCGGCCGCCGCAAGGCCGTCGATCCCGGGCATCTCGATATCGAGCAGCGCGACGTCCGGCCGGTTCGCCTTCGCGGCGGCGACCACCTCATCACCGCGCCCGACCGCGGCGACCACCTCGAAGTCGTCGTTCAGATCGAGCAGCGCCGCGAAGGCGCTGCGTATCAGTTCCTGGTCGTCGGCGATGAGCAGGCGGATCGTCACGCGACCACCTCCGGCGTCAGCGAGACCCGTAGCCGCCAGCCGTGCGGCTGGAGCGGGCCGGCGTCGACGACACCGCCGGCCGCGGCAACGCGCTCTCGGAGGCCGGTGAGGCCGTTCCCCGGTCTGGCGTTCGCCCGTGCAGCATTGCCCGACCCGCCGTTCTGCCCGACGCCGTCGTCCACGATCTCGACCGACGACTGCGACAGCCGCACCGAGCACGAGCTGGCGTGGGCGTGGCGCACCACGTTGGTGAGGCCCTCGCGCACAACCCACCCGAACAACTCCTGGTGGGTCGGGTCGACGACGTCCGCCGCCCGCGGCATGTCGGCGGTGATCCCCGCGGCCCGCAGCAGCTCGCGCCCGGTGGCGATCTCGCCGGCGAGCGTCACGTCGCGGTAGTTGGCGACGGCCGCTCGCACGTCGGCGAGCGATCGTCTCGCCAGGTCCTCGACCTCGGCGATCTCTTGCTGGGACCGCGCGGGATCGGCTTCGCCAAGCTGGCGCGCGAGGCCCGCCTTGACCGTGATCGTCGTCAGCGAGTGGCCGAGCAGGTCGTGCAGGTCGCGAGCGATCCGGAACCGCTCGTTCTCGGCCGCGAGGCGGGCCAGCTCGACCCGCGCCTCGCCGAGCTCCTGGTTGCTGCGGAACACCTGGCGTACGCCGAGCGACACGATCGCGACGACCGGGATCGCCACCGGGGTGACGGTCCCCCAAGCGTCGCCGAGATCCTGATGCCAGGAGGGAATGACGCTCGGCACCACGAGCGCCGCCACCGCCATCGCGGCCACGATCGGGGCCGCGCGGGTATCGAGGCGGGCCACGCTCATCGCCGCAAGGTAAAGGCACATCACGAACGCGGCCGCCCGCGCAAACGGCACCTCCGCGACGAACAGCGCGAGGCAGATCCCGAACAGCGTCCAGAACCGCGTCGAACCACCCTCCGGACCTCCGGCGATCAGCACCAGATACGCGACCGCGAACGCGACGAGGATCGCGTAGCCGGCGAACGCGGCACCGCCGTCGTTGTTCTGTTCCACCGACTGAGCGACGTACCCCAGATACACGAGAAACACGGTGGGCAGCACGAACCGTCGCCACCCCTGCGTCCACCGGCGCTCGGTGGCGACCCAATCCGCGTGCGGCTCGTCCTCGGCGTCCACGCCGCCCCAATCTACCGGCCAATCCGCCGAGGTCTTCACACCCGGCTCGTATCGCGCGTGTACACGAACATGGCGAGCGGGACGAGCACCGCGGTCCAGGCGGCGATCACGATCCACGCCTCCGCCGGCCAGCTGCCGCCGGCGACCGCCGTCTTTCCCGCCTGTACGAGCCAGTACGAGGGCAGCGCCTTGATCACGTCGTACATCGCGCCTGACTTCGCGACGAGGAACCCGTAGGCGCCACCGAGCACCGCGAACAGCATGATCGTCCCTCCGACGGCGGGCATCAGCGAGTCTGGCGTGAGCAGATGCCCGAGCAGGATCCCGAGCACCGCGATCGGGATCAGGCCGACCAGCATCAGGCCGATCATCGTTAGCCACGCGCCGGCGGACAGGTGCACGCCAAGCGCCGTGCCGGACAGCGAAACCAGCACGATTACGAGCAGCGCCATCAGGAAGCCACACGCGATCTTGGCGCCGAGGTGCTCGGCGGCGGTGAGCGGCGTCAGCCTCAGCTGGCGCGTCCACCCGGCCGAGCGGTCGACCGCGATCCGCGCGCCGGTCGAGATCACGGCGATCATCGTCCCGACGGCCGCCATCCCGGCCATGAAGTACAGCGGGAAGGAGACGCCGTCGAACGTCGCGTGCCGCTGGGGCGAGGTGACGACGAAATACAGGACGACCGGGTACGCGAGCGAGAACAGGATGAACCGCCAGTTCCGGACGTTCCGGAGCAACTCGTAGCGCAGATAGGTGGGATGCATCGGTTTGGCCTCCAGTGGTTAGTTGTGATCCCCGTCGCCGTTGCCGTCGGCGGTCAGTGCAAGAAACGCCTCCTCGAGCCCGGCGCCCCGCACCTCGACGTCGGCGGCCGCCGGGAACCCGTCGAGCAGGCCGCGCAGGGCCGTCTCGGCCTCGGCGCAGGTGAGGATCACGGCGTCGCCGCGCCGCTCGACCCCGATCACGCCCGGCAGCGCGCGCAGCGAGTCGAGGTCCGCGTCGGGGAGCGTCGCCCGGATCGTCCGGCCGCCGACCCGAGCCTTGATCTCGCCCGGAGAGGCGTCGGCCACGACGGTTCCGTGCGCGAGCAGCACGATCCGGTCGGCGAACGCGTCGGCCTCCTCGAGGTAGTGAGTGGCGAAGATGACGGTCTTGCCGCGGGCCGCCACGCGGCGCATCGAGGCCCAGAAATCGCGGCGGGCCTCGACGTCGAGCGCCGCGGTCGGCTCGTCGAGCAACAGCAGGTCCGGATCGGCGACGAGCGCGATCGCGAACCGCACGCGCTGCGCCTGCCCCCCGGACAGCTTCCTGGTCCGGCGGCCGGCGAAGTCCGAGCACCCGCTGAGCGCCAGCGCGTCGTCGACGCGGAGCGGACGCGGGTACAGCGACGCGACCATGCTCACGAGCTCGCGGACGCTGAGATAGTCGACGAGGGACCCGGTCTGCAGCATCCCGCCGACCACGCCGGCGGCGGCCGCGTCGTGCGGCGACATTCCGAACAGCGACACCGTGCCCGAGTCGGGCCGGGTCAGTCCGAGCATCATGTCGATCGTGGTCGTCTTGCCGGCGCCGTTCGGGCCGAGCAGCGCGACCGTCTCGCCCGGGGCGATCGTCAGGTCGACCGATTTTACGGCGCGTACATCGCCGTAGGACTTCGACAGGTTGGAGAGGACAATTGCACCGCGAGAAGTGTCATGTGTGGTCATGCCGCCACAGTGACACCTCGCGCGCGCCGCCGGTAGAGCCGAAGCTCACCAGTTCGATATGACAAATGTCAGACAGCCGGAGGGCGCCCGCTCTCGTCGCGCGGGCGCCCTACGGCGGATCAACCGAGCAGGAGCTCCGCGATGCCCCCATCTGGAACGGACACCACCGGCCCTTCGGTGCTGGCGTCCTCCCAGATCAGGTAGTCGCCAGACGGGAGGCAGCCGAAGATCGCGGTCAGCCTCGACTGCGCGTGCGTGGTCCGCTCGTGCACGCCCGTGTGGACGCGGTGTCCGTGGCCGTCGACCCGGCTGATCTCGATCTCGCGGCCACGGAAGCGCTCGCTCGGGTACAGGATGAGCGCTCCCGACCCGGCGCCGATGTCGAGCGCGACGCTGGCGCACGCCGCGGCGGGCTCGAGCGCCCCGTGCTCATGCGCGGGATGCTCGAGTGCCCCGTGCTCATGCGCGGGATGCTCGAGTGCCCCGCGCGCTGTGGTTAACGCCACCATGAGTCACGACACCGTTCCGAGCGGCGCGGTCTGATACCCGCCCTGCGGCGTCCCGAGATACGGGAACGTGTTGAGGAACGGGATGTTGAGACTCGCCGGCGTCAAGCCGTCGGTGACCGCACCGGCGGCCGCGTCCGGCGTGTAGCTGCTGTTGACCAGCGGGTACGTGACGCCCGCAATCGCGCGCAACTCGATCGTCACCACGTCGTCCTGCACGCGACGCCCGTTCGGGAACCCGGCCACGTCTCCGCCGAGCAACCCGAGGATGTTGGGCTTGCTCGCCGGCGGGATCGCCAGGTTGAGCCGCAGCATGTCGGCGAGCGTGCTTCCGGTGTTGTTCTGGAAGCCCGGGATCAGCCCCGCCGGAATCCCGGTGAGGAGGATCGCGACGAGGTCGGCACGCGGCGCGGTGAGCTTGGCCAGGTTCGGGAACACGCCCGGGTACAGCACGGGCAGCAGCGTCGCCAACTCCGGATGCTGCACCCCGCCGACGAACCGCTTGTCGGCCGACGGCGGGAGCGAGTTCCACAGGTCCTTGAACCCCATCCCGACGAGCACCTCGTTGAACAGCGGGTTGCCAAGCCGCGACACCTGCATCCACTCGCCGGCCTCGTGCACGTACTCCGACCACGGTGTGCGCACGGTCGCCGCCTGACGGCTCGCGGACGCCCACACTCCAACCACCGAGTCTTGCGACGAGGCGTTGGTCGGTGTCGTGCCGTGACGCGTCAGGTCCGATATCGGGACCTTCAGCGCGATCGAGTGCACGCTGAAGTTGTCGGTGCCGTTGACGCCAACGGCTGCGTTTAGCGCCGGGAGCCCGAACGTCGCGTGCAGGTTCTCGAACGGCCGCAGGTTACCCAGGTCGAAGATCGACCCGAGGTCGACGTAGAAGCCCTCGGCTCGCTGCCCCGCGAACACGGTCCGGCCGCCCGGGAGGCCGTGGATCGCCTCCGAGGCCAGCATGTCGTAGTCCGGCGTCGAGAGCGGCCCGATATTGCACGGCGGGGAGGCCAGGCCGGCCCCGAGCACCTGGCGACGCCCGCCGCTGATCCGGGTGACCGAGTAGAACTGCTTGCGGTTCCAGTTCGCGCTGTCGAGCGAGAGGATCGGGCCGCTGTTGTAGAGGAACGAGTTCGGGTTTGCGACTTGGGTCTCGAACGCGAACTCGTAGATGATGTCGGCGTCGCCATCGCCGTCGTTGTCGATGTTGATGCGGTACCGGACGTCGGGGCCGAACTCGAAGAAGTTCGGTCCTCCGTACGGCGCCTCCAGCGGCAGGTAGTTCGAGACGATCGTGACCGTGCCCGGGTCGTCGGGAGAGACGAACGCATACAGGTCGGTGTTGTCGGCTACCGGGTCCTTGCTGATCGCCGGCGCCTCGCGGTGAGATGACATCGCTCGCCTCCTCAGTCCGCCGCGCGGGCGATCCGGGCAGCGATCTTGCGATCGTGCAATTTCACCTCGCGCTCGCCGGCCATCACCGAGATCTCACCCGTGCGGGGATCGCGGATGTAGGCGACGACCGGTCCAGATTTGGCCGCGGCTTTCGCGTCGGCCTGCTCGGCTACGAGCGCGCCAACGACGGTCATGCCCGCCGCCGCGGCCGCCGAGTTCTTGACGAACCCGCGCCTCGTACTGTCACTCATGACTGCCCTCCGGTCAGTGGGGGTTGACTTTCACCGACCATTCGCAGGCGGCGGTGAAGTGGATCACTCGCCGGATGTGTTAATTCCGTAGCTCGGCTCGCCGGTCGTGCGGGCACGGCGCCGCGCGCGGCGATCGGCCACGCTCGCGAACAGGACCCCGAGCTCGAACAGGAGATAGAGCGGCACGGTCTCGAGCAGCAGTGTGACCACGTCACCGGGTAGGAACGCGGCCACGGCACCGCACGCGAGCACCGCGTACCGGCGGTTCTTCCGCAGCCGCCGCGGGGTGATGAACCCCGCGCGCGTGATCGCAACGATGCCGACCGGCACCTGGAACAGGAGCCCCATCGCCAGCAGCGTGGTCGCCGCGAACTTGTAGTACTGGTTCGCCTGCACGAGCACGTTGAACTGGTCACTGTTGAAGTTCTGGAAGAAGTGCAGCGCGGCCGGGAGCACGACGAAGTATCCGAACAGCACCCCGGTAGCGAACAGGAACGGAATCGACACCACCAGCGGGCGGACGTTACGGCGCTCGTGAGGATGCAGTGCCGGCATCAGGAACGCATACGCCTGGTAGAGCACGAACGGCAGCGCAAGGATCAGCGCGAACAGCAGCGAGATCGTCACCGTGGTCGTGAACGGCTCACCGATCCCGAGCGTGACCGGCTTGTCGCCCTGCGGGGACGCCGACAGCGTTTCGACGTCGCGCGCGAGGTTGCGGGCGACGCCGTGAAGCGCGGTCTCGGCCGCCGGAGGCTCGTGCTGGCCCGGGCCGTCGAGCACGCCCACCACCGCGTCGAGCTGGCGCGCGACGTCGCGAGCACTCTGGGCCACCGTGTACGTGGCGCCGAGCGGGCCGTGGCCGGCGCGAACCTGCGCCTGGGTCTGGTGCGCGAGCGGTCGATTGATCACGCTCAGCAGCGCGTTGTTCTGCCAGAAGCAGAAGCCGAAGGCGACGGCGATCACCACGAGCGACATGATCAGCCGTGTGCGCAGCTCGTCGAGATGACCGACGATGCTCAGCTCGTCTTCGTGGCCGAGCTTTTGGACCGAGGTGCGGATCGCGTCGAGCATTTGCACCCTTGTACGCGCGTCCCTCCGAGTCGGATCATTTGTTGTCAGGCGGTTCGATGATCCGGATCGCGCGCGGCTCCGTAAGCGTTGGCGTGCTTCGTCAACCGCGCCGCTTCTTCTCAGCCGACCTCCGGGCGCTCGCCGACGAGGAGCTGATGGCGCTCGTGTACGACGGTGACGCCCGCGCGTTCGAAGTGATCTTCGACCGTCACGCCGGCCCGGCGTTCTCGCTCGCGTACCGGATGTGCGGGCGACGGGCGCTGGCCGAGGAGATCGTCCAAGAGGCGTTCATGTCGCTGTGGCGAAGCGCCGCGCGCTACGACCGCACCCGCGGGAGCGTCCGTTCGTGGGTGCTGAGGGTCGTGCACAACCGCGCCGTCGACATGTTCCGCCGCGAGCAGTCGACCGCGCGCCACGACGTGTCCGACGACTGGATCGCCGACGCACTTCCCGCGCGCGAGCGCACCGAAGACGAGGTCGAGCGCCGCGACGATGCCCTGCTCGTGCGCACCGCGCTCGACGGGCTGCCGCCCGATCAGCGGCAGGTGGTCGAGCTCGCGTACTTCGGAGGCTTCTCGCACGCGCAGATCGCCGACGCGCTCGGGCTCCCGGCCGGCACCGTCAAGGGACGCATGCGGCTCGCGCTGAACAAGCTGCGGATCGCGCTCGGCGAGCCCGCGGGAGCGCTCCGATGAGCGAGCCCGGTCGTACCGGCCGGGAGCGCGGCTGCGGGAACGACGCGGCGCCGTACCTGCTCGGCGCGCTCGACCCCGCCGAGGCGCGGGCGTTCGCCCACCACATGCGGAGCTGCGCCGCCTGCCGCGACGAGGTCGCCGTGCTGGCGCCGGTACTTGACGTCTTGCCGTCCTGCGTCCCCCGACAGGAAGTCGGCGCGGCGCTTCGTCGCCGGGTGATGTACGCGGTCCGGTCCGAGCCGAAGGTCTCGAGCGCAGCGGCCCGCCGGCTGCGGCGACCGCCCCGCCTGTCTTGGCCCGCACTCCGCAGGCCCGCGGTTGCGGCAGCCCTCGCGTTCGCGGTCACGCTCGTGGTCGTGATCGCGGCCGGCTCGCTCGGATCGCACGAGCCTCCCGCGCGCGTGATTCGGGCCAGCGTCGGAGAGGCGCAACTGCAGGTCGCCGGCGGCCGGGGCGAGTTGATCGTCGACCATCTGCCGCCGGCGCCACGGGGTCGCGTCTACGAGCTTTGGCTGCAGCGCGGGAACCGTCCGCCGACGCCGAGCACGCTGTTCGAGGTCACCTCGCGGGGCACCGCCGTGCTTGGGGTGCCCGGTGCGGTGACCGGGACCACGCGCGTGCTGGTGACCGTCGAGCCTGCCGGCGGCAGCCGGGTGCCGACGACCCGGGCAGTGATCTTCGCGCGGGTCTGATTGATCCGGATCCGGCTCGCGCGCGTAAGGACCCATACAACCAACCGATCGGAGCAAAGCCATGATGGGACTCGACAATCCAATTCACATCCTTTTCCTGCTCGTGCTGCTGCTGCTCGTGTTCGGTGCCAAGCGGCTCCCGGAGATGGGACGCTCGCTCGGCTCCGGCCTGCGCGGCTTCAAGGAGTCGATCAGCGGCGAGACGCCCGCGGTGCACGCCGAGCCGGGGCGGATCGCCGGCGCGCACGAGATGGTCGCCCCGGCTACCCAGCCGGCGAGCGAGCGCGAGCGCGAGACCGTCGGTCGCGTCGCCTAGCCCGCCGAGATCGCGTCAGGGAATTCGGATGTCCTTGTGGTCGCGAGCGCGACGTCGCTCGCGCCCCGACAGGTCGGATTCCCTGACCAGTTTCACGAGCGACCAGTGGTGCCCGACGGGGCACCACTGCACCCGGCGCGCGCCGAGACGCAGCGACTTCACCGATGCCCCGGGAAGCCAGATCGTCGTGAACAGGTGACCTTTGTGGCAGCGAACCGTCACGTTGCCGCCGAGCCCGTACCCGTGGCGCCAGACCGGGACCGCCTCGACGAGCACCGCGCCGGCGAGCATCGCGAGCCGCTTGCGACGGCGCGCGGAGCGCGAGGCTCCCCGATCGCCGGTCTCTGAGACGGTTTTGGTGAAAGCAAGCACAGCACTCCTTTCGTCGTCCCCGTAAGCGCCTTCTCAGAATCAAGAATGATCTCAAATATGATAACAAAGCCCGCGCGCGGCCCACGGACACTCGCAGCGGCACGCACCTAATTCCAGGTGGCGCCCACGCCGAATTCGGGTAGTACGGTCGGCAACTGTCCAGGGCAGGGAACCCCCTCGCCGCAGCCCCCCACGGGAGGATTACTCATGCGCAGAGCCGCCGGGAGCGGACTCACCGCCGCGATCATCGTCGTCGTCATGCTGACTGGGGCGAGCGCCGCCGCCGCCAAGAGCCACGCAGCGCGCGGCTCCAGAGGCCTCGGTGCGCTCGTGCCGACAACCAAGAACGAGCTCCTACCGCTCCACGGCGGCACTGCCGACAGCCTCAACTGGTCCGGCTACGCAGTGACTCCGAGCGGCGGTGGCATCACCGCAGTGTCGTCGAGCTTCACCGTACCGACCGCGGCCGCAGTGCCGCCGGGGTTCGCCGCGACCTGGACCGGCATCGGCGGCTACAACACGAGCGACCTGATCCAGGCCGGGGCGTCCGAGGATTCGACGCCGAGCAATCCACTCCTCGGCGATCAGTACTACGCGTGGTACGAGTTGCTGCCGGCGAGCGAGACCCAGTTGACCAACTGCACCGGGGACGCCAACTGCACCGTGACCCCAGGCGACAACATCACGGTCAACATCAGCCAGGTGTCCGGTGACACGTGGAGCATCGCGATGACCGACGCCGGCAAGTGGAGTTGGAGCCAGGACGTCAACTACACCTCGTCCGAGTCCTCCGGCGAGTGGATCCTCGAGGCCCCGACGCTCGTCGCCCAGACGACGCTGGCGGACGTCGGCACGGCCCACTTCGGCCCGACCTCGACGTACACCTCCGGCGGCGCCACCCACACGATCGCCGACGGAGACCCGACGCAGATCGACCTCTCGCCGGGAGTGGTCAACGAGGCCACGCCGTCCGCGCTCGCCTCCGACGGCGAGTCGTTTAACGATTGCGCGTACGCGCAGTCCTGCGCCGCACCGTAAACCGTTCGGGCCCGGGGCTGGCGCGGTTCGCCGCGTCAGCCCCGCCGGGCCTCTCTCATCCCTCACTCAGGTGAGCGTCGGCGTACTCCTTGGCCAGCCTCTTCGGCGCCTGCACGAGCCACGCCTCGACGATCACCTCCTCGAGCTCGTCGACGGCGATCTCCTCCAGTCGCACGAGGATCGCGGGATACCCGTCGAAGTGCGGCGTCGTGAAGTACGCCCTCGACTCGTCGGCGAGCAGCGCCTCCTTCGCGCCGACATGCTCCACTCGCGCGCCGAGGATCGCGCCGGCGGGCGCGGCGTCGCCTAGCGCTCGCAGATCCGACTGGCGCAATGGTCGTTCCCACACGAACTGCTTGTCGCGCACGCGCCAGCACGCGTTACCCCACGCGGTCCCCTCGGTCGTCTCGGGCAGCCCGAGCGCGATCCGTCGCACGTCCTCCCAGCCGGCCACGCGCTCAGCTGACCGCCGGCGCTTGCACCCGCGCCGAGCGCTCCGGGCGCGCCCACACCCCGCGCTCCTGGAGCAGCTCCACCTGCTTGCGCGTCACCTGCTCGCGGTACTCGGCGTGCGTATATGGCGCGCGCTCGAGGTACAGGTTCTTCGGATAGATCGGCTGCTCGTACACGAGCTGGTACTGCTCGGTGGTGAGGTCCTTCATCCAGTTGTCCCACTGCGCGGTCTGGCGGAAGTTCCGCAGCGCCTCGATATCGATCGTGCCGGCGATCCATGTCGAGCCGCCGCCGTACGGCACCTCGGTCACCACCTGGCCGCGGTAGTCGACGATCTGCGACCCGCCGGAGAAGGTGTCGATCGGCGTGGTCGAGTCCTTGTCGAGGTAATACGTGCCGAGGTTCATCCCGATCACGTACATGTTGTTGTCGAGCGCCCGGGCGCGATTCTGCACCGAGAACATTCCGCTCATCACGCCGGGAGCCGGATACGGCCCGCGGTAGGCGATCTCGCAACCGTTCATCGCGAGGCCCCGCGCGTTCTCCGGATACGACGCCTCGTTGGCCATCATGATCCCGATCCGCCCGATCTCGGTGTCGGCGACCGGATAGAACGCGTCGAGCCCCCGCCCGTACAGCTCGATCCACCGATCCCACACGTTGTGCGGCGTGACCGAGTGCTCGACCGGGAGCAGCGGCACCAGCTTGTGGTGCCTCATGATCACGGTCCCGTCCTCCGGCTCGATCACGAACCCGACGTTGAAGAACCGCCCGGGGAACTCGGGGTGGCGAGCCTTGGCCTGCGCGATCACGTACGCGTCCCACTGCTGCGCCAGCCGCCCGAGGTAATCGGTCTCGGGTCCCGGGATGTCGATCGCGCACTCGAGCGCGTACGTCTCATGATCGAGGTCGAGCACCTCGTCGGTGAATCCCTGGAGCCCTCCCTCGGGGATGCAGATCAGCCTCACCGGGAGATCCATGCTCGACAGCCAGGATGCCGCCTTGACCATGTGCGAGATGTGCTCGAGATTCCAGCTGATCTCCTCGCGCCGGCGGATACCGCGCATCGTCGAGATCAGTCCGACGACCTGGTAGGGCTCGATCATGGAAGGCTCCTCTCTCGGTTGCGAGCGACTCTAGCCGCATCGCCGCGAGCGGCGCCACCGCTCGCCGCGGGCCCGCCGGACGATCGCTCGAGCGCGATCACCGCGGTGTCGTCGACCTGTGAACCCCGGGCGAACTCGACAAGCGCCGCCTCGATCCGCTGCACCGCGTCGGCGGCCCCGCCCGCGGACCGCAGCGTCTCGGCTAGGCGCTCCTCGCCGAACCGCTCCGCCTGGCCGACGGTGTCGATCACGCCGTCGGTGTAGAGGATGAGCTGGTCGCCCGCTTCAAGCCTGACCGTGATCGCCTCCCAGCCGCCCTGCTCGTAGGCGCCCAGGAACGGCGCGAACACGCCGACGGGACGCGCGGATCCGCGGCGGACGTGATACGCCGGAGGATGGCCGGCGAGCACGAGGTCGGCATGTGCGTAGTCGTCCGCGATGCGCAGCAGGACGCAACACACGCTGACGAGCGACAGGCCCGGGCTCTCGCGCAGCGCGGCATTGAGCTCCCCGAGCGATCCGATCGGATCGCCGAGCAGCTTCGCCGCGGTGCGAAGCGTGTACCGCGAGAGCGCGGTCAGCGCGGCCGCCTCGGCACCCCGTCCCGCTACGTCGCCGACGACGATCATCCATCCCCCGGGGACTTCGAACGCGTCGTAGAAGTCGCCGCCGACCTCGTTCTGGTCGCCGGCGGCCCGGTACAGGCTCGCGAGGCGGAACCCAGGGATGTCGGGAAGGTCGGGCGGCAGCAAGCTCTGCTGGAGCGTGGCGGCGATCTCGGAGCGCTCGGCGTACAGCCGCGCATTCTCGACCGCGATCGCGGCGCGCCGCCCGAGCTCCGCGGCGAGCGCCAGATCGCCCGCCCCGAACGTCCGGCGGGATTCCGCCATCGCCAGCGACAGCGCACCGATCGCCGGCTGCTCGGCGATCGCGAGCGGAACGACGAGAAGCTGAGCCCTCACCTGGGGCTGCCCGGAGCGGATCACCTCGGCGGCGCTCGCTTCGAACTCACGGGCGAGCGCGTCGTTGCCGGCGCCGGCGGGAGCGATGGCAACCTGCGCGGGCGCGTCACCGTCACCGCGCATCGCGACGGCGCACCAGTCCGCCAGTCTCGGCACCGTCAGCTGCGCGACCTGCTGGAGCGTGTGCTCGTAGTCGAGCGAAGAGGACAGCTGCTGACCGGCCTCCGCGAGCAGCCGCTGGGCAAGCTCGGCGCGCTTGACGTCGGTCAGGTCCTCGATCACGCTCACGACCAGCGACAGCGAGCCGTCGGCATCGAACACGGGAGTTGCCTTGTTCAGCAGCCAGCGCTCCTCGCCCGTGGCGCGGATCACGTTGCGCACGAGCAGCGGCTCCGCGGCCTCGCCGCGGGCCGCGCGCGCGGACGGCAGGTCCGCGAGCTCCAAGCTCCTCCCCGCCTCGTCGAATACGTCGAACAGAGCCATCAGCTCCCCGCGCTGGGCGTCGGTCACCTCGCGGACCGAGCCGACGCTGAGCAGCCGCGCCGCCGCCGAGTTGGCGAACACGATCTGGCCGGCGGGGTCGCGGACGAGAACCGCCTCGCCCAGATTGGTGAGCGTCGCCTCGAGCCGCCGCTCGAGCCCGGTCACCGTCTGAGCCAGCGTGGCGTTGTCGAGCGCGAGCGCCAGATGCCCGGACAGGATCTCGGCGTAGCGGAGATCGTCCTCGCCGTAGCTGCGGCCCGACGTGCCGACGCCGAGGGCGAGCGCGCCGACGGTGCGTCCCCGCGCGCGCAGCGGGATGAACAGCGCCGAGCGCAACTCGAGCGCGCGCAGGAGCTCGAAGTCCTCGTCGCTCGAGGCGATCAGCCGCAGCTGCTCGTCGGTCACACCCGGAAGGAGCTGACTCTCGGCGCTCACGATCGCGCGGGGCAACCCGACCGGCGCGTCGGGCAGCGGGCGCCGCCGAAGCAGGGCGGCCTCGAGCTCCTCGCGCCGCCGCGGCGCATCGACCCGCGATCCAATCCGTCGGAGCTGGCCGTCGGACGAGATGCTGTCGAGCGTCGCGATGTCGGCGAACGCCGGCACGACCAGCTCCAGCAGCCGCGCCACGGTGTTCTCGACCAGCAGCGTGCCGTCCGCGATCTCGCCGGCCGCGGCGAGCAGCTCAAACCGGTCGCCCGCAGGCCCCGTGCTCAACCGGAATCACCCCCCGTCAAGCTCGGCCGGCGCCCCCGCGAACAGCGAGTGCCCATCCGGGAACCCGGCGATCGCGAACAGCCGTTGAATCTTGCCCGAGCCGCAGACCACGGCAAAGCGATATCCGCCCGCCTCGGCACGCTGTTGCTCTGAGATGACGAGTCGCAAACCTGAGGTGTCCATGAACTCGACCGCTCGCAAGTCGAGGACCAGGACGGTAGCTACCCCACGCGCGGCGTCAAGCGCCGACTTGACGGCGCCAAACGTCGTGAGGTCGATATCGCCCCGGACGGAAACGACGGCCGCGTCGCGAATGCGCTCCGTGTCCAGCCTCAGATGACTCGACAGTCCCAATCTCCGTCCCACCTGCCAGCGGACTCCCGTATCGACCGCGTGACGATTCTACGCTGGACCGAGGTCGGTTTGGGACACTTGACCCGCGGGCGGCGCCAGGGCTAGCTGAGCGGAGGAGAACGAGATGGCGATTTCCAAGCAGCCGATGAACGACGAGCAGCGCAAGTCGGTCGCGCTCGAGTACCTGAAGGCATTCGACAACGGAGGCACGACGTCGACCGGGGGCAGCATCCTCGATCTGTTCGCAGACGACGCGCAGGTGAGCTTCCCGAAGTGGGGCCTCGCCACCGGCAAGGACGCGATCGGCAGGATGTTCGGCGACGTCGGCGCCACGCTCGAGCGGATCGTCCACGACTACGCGAACTTCAACTGGATCATGACCGGCACCGACACGTTCGCGTGTGAGGGGACGAGCTTCGGAGAGCATCAGGACGGCGAATGGCGGGCCGGGGTCACGCACGCGGGAAGGTGGTGCGACGTCTTCGAGGTCCGCGACTTCTTGATCCAGCGCTGCTTCATCTATCTCGATCCCGATTACGCGGGTCTCGACACCGACCGGTACCCGTGGCTGGCGCGCGACGGGCGCGATGCTTCGGTGCCGCTGAGCTTCGGTCTGCGCGAGGCTGCCTCGGCCGGCGTGGACAAATAGGTACTCTGCGCTGCCCAATCATCGTCAAGGAGACTCATGGAATACAGCGAAGCTCTCGCACACAAAATCGAGGGGCGCATCACGGAGCTGAAGAACGAGATCGCCGCGCACGAGCGCGCGCTGGCCGCGCTCCGCGGTCGGTCCGGCGCAGCCCCGAGCAGTGCCGCCGCCTCGAACGGCCGTCGCCGCGGCGCCGCGAAGCGGACCCGCGCTGCCGCGACTAAGAGCGCCGGCGCCAGCGCGAAAAGCGCCGGCACTCCCGGGAACGGCGACAGCAGCGCCGCGCAACAGCCTCGCCGCGCGCGCCGCAGCCGCAGCGCCGGCGCGTCCGCCGAAGCGGTGTTCGACGCCCTCAAGGGGGGACAGGATCAGGCATCGGCGATCGCCAAGCAGTTCGGCGTGTCGCCAGCAGTGGTTAGGAACCGCCTCGCGCAACTCGAAGAGGCGGGACGGGTGAGCCGGACCGGGAACCGACGCTCCACTCGCTGGCGTAGCCACGCCGCGTAGGCGGCCAGTCAGGTTGCAGCGAAGCCACGCACTCTCGCGATCCGCTGCAACCTCCACCCCAGATCTCCATTAATTCTCCACATCCGGTCCGGCTCGCGGCCGTTGCTGGAATCGTTCCGATCCTTCGCCATGGGAGGCGTGTTGGATCTGATCGATATCGCTCTGATGGTTTCGTCGGTGTGGGTGTTGCTCGTCACCTGCGTGCTCGCGCTGCTCAAGGCCGCCGACGTCGGCGACGAAGCGCTTCCAGATGAGAGCGGCGGGTCGCCGATGGCGGGCCGCGCAGGCTGGCGAGGGGCGGCGTTCCCGCCCGCGACACGGCCCCGGCGCGGGCCGGCCGCCGAGCGGTTCGTCGGGATCCGCCCGATTCCGCGCCGCTGAGTCGGGAAACCTATCTAACCCACCTCAAAGTGAACAATGCACTGCGATGAATGTGGGCACCGTAACCATCAACCTGTTTAGGTTTTGCTGACCAAGGGCATCGCTGGCGGTGAGACAGAAAGCCGGTGCGGAGGCAGGCCGCACGGGTAAAGCTGGAATACATCCCGGATGGGCGCTGGGCTTTGCGTGCCTAGGCGCCGAGCACCGACGCTCGCGTCTCGCGTTCACTGCAAGTCGACGAAAGGCCCGTCCATATGTTACATCTTCGCTTTCGACCGATGCTGCTAGTAACGGTCATCGCTCTCATGTTGCCGATCGGAGCCGATGCGGCAACCAGCAATAACACCGCCGTCACCTCGCAAAGCGGGGACGGTGCCACACTCACGCTGTCGGCGAAAGCGAAGCACTCGTTCGCCGGCCAGCACGTCGCGCTCACCGCCCAGCGGCCGGCGACAAGGCGCAACGCGACCTACGCCCTCCCGGACAGTTCCGGTAAGTGGAACTTCGCGAAGGCGACGGGCACGCTCAATCTGAAGGGTGTGCTGCACGTCGTCCTCGGGAAGCGGTCGGTGGCGATGAAGTCGGTGACGTTCACGCGTCCGGCTAAGGGCAACGGACAGGTGTCGGTGAAGTTCGCCGGTCACAAGGTCCAGTTGTTCACTGTTACAGGCAAGGTGAAGGTCAAGCACAGTGGCGCGACCGAGGTTCTCAGTGGAATGACTGCGAAGCTCACCAAGGCCGGAGCGACGAAGCTCGACAAAGCCCTGCGCAAGAGCGCGCTGAGCAACGGACAATCGATCGGATCGTTCACCGTCAGGGTGAGCACCGCGCCGATCAACGGCGCTCCGGCGCCCGGCGCGCCCGGTGCCACCGGAGTCACTCCGAGCTCGAGCTCGGGAGTCGGACTCGCGCTGACGCCCGATTTCGTCTCGCTGCTTAACTCAGCCGGGCTGTCAGGACTCCCCCTGGTCCCCGCATCGGGTGGATTGCCGGCACCGCTCGGCACGACCACGATCCCGGGCGCTGACGGCAGCAGCGTGACCCTTCCCCTGAACGGGTCGACGGCAGGCGGCAGCTTCGACCAGGGAACGCTCACGGGCACGATTCCGCTCAGCGGGGGATTGCAGCTCGACAACGGCGCCGCGTCGGTGTCGATGACGAACCCTGAGCTCACGCTCGGCACCGGAACCGAGGGCTCCGCCCTGAGCTTCGAACTCAACGGCGGTCCCGAGGTAAAGCTGTTCGATATCGACACGTCCCAGCTCGAGCAGGCGGCCACGCCGGACGGCGGGCTCAGCCTGAGTGGCCTCACGGCCGCCCTGTCGAGCGAGGGCGCCTCGACTCTGAACCAGCTGCTCGGGCAGGACGTGTTCACCACCGGCCAGCCCGTCGGCGGCATTTCGGTGATTCTCCCGGCGCCGTCCACGCCCGCCGGCTAGCCACACCTTCCAGCAGGACGGGCTAGCCACGCGCGCTGGCCTCCAAGACAGACCGAACGACCCGGGGTTCCCCTCCACCCCGGGTCGTTCGCGCGTGTCAGCGATCCACCCCGAGCAACCGCTCGGTGGCCGCGTCGGGGACCGCGCCGAAATACGCGTCGAGCACCCGCTCGAACACGGGATTGTCCGGAGCGGCGCGCGCGAACAGCGTCATCGACGATCGCAGCTTGATCGCGTCGATGCCGCCGAAGATGTCCTGCGCGGTCCGTCCCTCGAGCTCGCAGAGGATCCGCGCGCAGTCGATCAATCGCGGCCCGAGCACCGGATGGGCCACGTACGCGCGCGCCTCGTCGAGCGACGCAATCGCGTACATCCGGGAGGTCGGACTCTGCCCGAGCCCGGCGATCTGCGGGAACACGAACCACATCCAGTGGCCGCGTTTGGCGCCGGCGCGCAACTCGGCGGCCGCCGTCGCGAAGGTGTCCGCTTGATTCTGGGCGGAGACGAACCGCTCTAGCCCGTGGGGATCGCTCATGACCGCGGGTGCAAACGTAGCGCGGCGCGGGTCCATACGATGTGGCGATGCTCGAGCACGAGCAAGTAGCGATCGCCGTCGGAGAGCGCTCGGCGCTGCCCGTGATCGTCGCGGTCCATTCGACCGTCCTCGGCCACGCGGTCGGCGGCTGCCGTCTATGGCGCTACCGGGACTGGCGCGACGGGCTCGACGACGCCCTCCGGCTGTCGGAGGCGATGACGCTCAAGTGTGCGCTCGCGGGGCTGCCGCTCGGGGGCGGCAAGAGCGTGATCGCGCTGTCGCCCGACACCGATCTCACGCCCGAGCGCCGGCGCGCGGCGATGCTCGACCTCGGCGACGCCGTCGAACGCTTCGGTGGGAGCTACGGCGTCGGCGAGGACGTGGGCACGACCGCCGACGACATGCTGATCGCGCGCGAGCGCACCCGGTACGCGTACTGCCTGCCGGAGTCCGAGGGAGGCGCCGGCGAGCCGTCCGAGCCGACCGCCGAGGGCGTCCGCGCGGCGATCGGAGTGACGCTCGAGCAGGCGCTCGGGAGCGCCGAGGTCTCGGGGCGGCGGATCGCGATCATCGGCCTCGGACAGGTCGGCTCACGCGTCGCGCGCCGGCTCGCCGCGGCCGGCGCCGACCTCGTGGTGTGCGACATCGACGCGTCCAAGCGTGCCCTCGCGGATGAACTGGGGGCGGCTTGGACCGATCCGGAGACGGCGCTGCGCGCCGACGTCGACCTGCTCGTGCCGGCGGCGCTCGGCGGACTCCTCACGGACGCTTCGGTGGCGACCCTGCGCTGCGCCGCGATCGCCGGTCCCGCCAACAACCAACTCGCCGACGACGGCGTCGCCGACGCCCTGCGCGACCGGGGCATCCTGTGGGCGCCCGACTTCGTGGTCAACGCCGGCGGGGTTATCTACGGCAGCGCGATGGAGTTCGAAGGCTGTACGCGCGAGGACGCCGTCGCGCGCGTCGGCGCGGTGGCCGACTCGCTCGAGGCCGTGTTCTCGGCCGCGTTCGAGCATGCGGTCACGCCGCTGGCGGCCGCGCGTCGCGTCGCCGACGAGCGGCTCGAAGCCGCTCGCCGCCAACGGACTGAAGTGGCCTAACCGCTGGTCATTCGACCGCGGCGCCGTGCAGGCCACCCGTCGGCCGCTCGCGCTGGCTCCACCAATCGTTCACGGCCGAGATGGCGCCGCCGAGAATCCCCTCCTTGAACGCCGCCGTGTCGTTGACGTTCGGCAGCGGCTCGCCGGGCACATCCGCGCCTAGGAACTCGCACAGCGGCTCCCACCCGTCGCGTGGCTCCCACACGAGCAGCCGGTCTGCGGGGACGTCACGCTTGACTCGCTCGTTCCAACGATCCATCGCCGCGGCCAATCCCTCGTCCGTGTATGTGTCCTCTGGCGGCGCCAGCCCCCCGCTCCCGTCGGCCCAGGTCATGTGGATCATCAGGTCCATGAACCGGCGCCACACCGGATCGACCGCCGCTCTTGCCATGCACATGTGGTGCATCACGGAATCGCCGAAATACATCGGCCAGATCGTGTCGCGCATGCTCCGGACCCAGCTCTCGGGCGACCGGACGCTGAGCACGACCTTCGAGTCGGGGTAGTACTCGAACAGCTCCTTGTAACACCACCCTCCCGGCCAGTCGACCGTCGATTGAGCGTCGCCGAAGATCGCCTCCCAATCGGGCTCGCCACGGGCTACGGCCTCCCACAGGCCGAGGCCGGCCTCAAAGTCCATCATCAGGTCCCGCATGTGGTAGCAGTGCCCGAATCCGAGCTGCTCGAACGCGATTGCTTGGGTCGTGGTCGCCGTGCGCGGCAGACCTGCCCCGATCACTTTCATATTTCTCCTCAGCTGGAAGGGGGTTGCGGCGGTTCTATCAAAGGCGGCGGTACCTCTACGCTCTGATGTCCATGAGCGCCACCCGCCCACCCACCCCGAACGGCAAGCCGTGGACCGCCGACTACCCGTCGAGCAACGGCGCCACGGCCAACGTCCCGAGCCCCGGCCTCAGCCGGCTCGTCGTGCTCGGCTACATCACGGCGGTCGCGTTGCCGCTGATCGGGCTGTTGATCGGGATCATTGCCGTAACGCGGCCGGCCAAGGCGACCGCCCGGCACGGCCGGTGGATCATCGCGATCAGCATTGTCGCCTCGATCATCTGGACCCTCGTGTTCGTCTCCGGCGTGTTCACGTCGACGACCAACGACGTGGGCTACTGATCCGTCCCGGCCGAAGAGGGCCGAGCGCGCTCGCGTCGAAAAACTGCGCAACTGCCATTGGGGGATGGCATGCCAGCCCCTGTCCATCAGCACCAGGAGGACTTCGATGACCGAGAAGACGACTAAGGCGGCGCCGCGCCGGCGCACCCGGACCGCCAAGCCCAAGCCCACGCCCGCGTCTGAGCGGCACCAGCCGACGCACGCCGAGATCTGCGAACGCGCCTACTTCATCCATCTCGACCAGCGCGGAAGCGACGAGCTCGGGAATTGGCTGCGCGCCGAGCAGGAGCTCGCCGCGGCTTGAGCCCGATGTAGCTCTTTCCTCATCCGGTCGGCTCATCGCCGCGCTGACCAGGCACCATGTGCGGCGATGAAGCCGTCCGATCTACGCGACCGTTGCCTCGCGCTCCCCGGAGCCGAGGAGACCTTTCCGTTCGGCCCCGAGAACTCTGTTTTCAAGGTCGCCGGCAAGGTGTTCGCGCTCTCCCGGCTCGACTCCACCCCGCTGCGGATCAGCCTCAAGTGCGAGCCCGCCCTCGCCGAACAATTGCGCGAGGCGCACGCCGCCGTGATCCCGGGGTACCACCTGAACAAGCGCCACTGGAACACCGTGATCCTCGACGGCTCGCTGGCGCCCCGGACGATCGGCGACATGATCGAGGACTCCTACGACCTCGTGGTCAGCAAGCTGCCCCGAGCCCGGCGCCGCGCGCTCGGCTGGCGGGACGACGCGTGATGCCAGACGTGGAGGGCAGTCACCGTAGCCGCGTCGAAACGCTCCTGGCCGACGCCGCCGCCGAGCACGCGAGCCTCCTGGCCACGCTCCCGCCCGACCTGAGCGCCTCCCTCCCGGTAGATGCCCAGGGCCTGACCCAGGCGATCGACTACCTCGCCGCCGCCTCGGGCATGTCGGTCAGCGAGCGCCGGGCGCTCATCCGGCCCCACGCGGTCAACCCGGCTGTGCTCCACGCCCGCGTGTTCGGCCGCGCGCCGCTCGCGCGGGAGACCGTGATCGCCTCGTTTGTCGAGGGCGCGCGCGTTCGCGCGGACGCGCTGGCAGCGCTCGCCGACGCCGTCGGAGGTGAGCCGCTCGGCCGGGAGGTGCGCACGCTGCTCGTCGCCGACCCGCCGCCGCTCGGCGCCGACGGACAGGACGTTTTACCGGCGCTCCGGGCCACCTACGCCGCCCACGAACGCGCCGCGATCATGATCGCCGAGAGCCTCGACACCGCCTAGTCCCATGATCGCCGAGAGCCTAGACACCGCCTAGTCCGGCCGGCGGAGGGTGGCGCGACGGGACGCCATGAGCGTGTACGGTTGTCACCTTACATGCGCCCGCGCATCCTCTCAGCCATCGTCTCCGGGCTTGCCGTGCTCGCGGTTGCCGCGTGCGGGAGCAGCGGCGGCGGGTCGTCAAACGGGGTCGCCTCGAAGTCCCCGGACCAGATCGTCGCCGCGGCCACGAACGCGGTCTCGAACGTCAGCTCGGTCCACGTGGCCGGCTCGGTTCCGAACGCCAACCAGCCGATCACGCTCGACCTGGCCCTGGTCAATGGCAAGGGCGGCAAGGGCTCGATGTCCGAGAGCGGCCTCAGCTTCCAGATCGTGGCCCTCGGTCAGGAGGTCTACATCAACGGCAGCTCGTCGTTCTGGACCAAGTTCGGCGGGGCCCCCGCCGCGCAACTCCTGAGCGGCAAATGGCTGAAGGCGCCGGCGACCGGCCAGCTCTCCTCGCTGGCGACGCTGACCAACGGGCACAAGCTGTTCGGCCAGCTGTTATCGAGCCACGGCAAGCTGGAAAAGGGCAAGACGACGACGATCCAGGGCCAGCCGGCGATCCCGATCACCGACACCACGAACGGCGGGACGCTGTACGTCGCCACCACCGGCAAGCCGTACCCAATCAAGATCGTCAAGACCGGCTCGGGCGGCGGTCAGATCGTGTTCAACCGCTTCAATCAGCCGGTCACGCTCACGGCGCCGGCCAACGCGATCGACATCTCGAAGCTGAAGTGATCGCCTGAGCTGAGCGATGTGTCGCCCTCAAGCGAGAGCGACGTATCCACCTGTATTTCGCAGCAAAGCCCCCACCTGAGAGCACCCGCGCCCACCGCGATCACGCCCGCGCCGGCAATAACGCCCGCAGATCGTCGATCGTGTCGGCCTCGCCGGCGTCCTTGTCCGGCCGGTAGCGCTTGACGCGGGCGAAGCGCAGCGCGAGGCCGCCGGGATACCGGGTCGAGGACTGGACGCCGTCGAGCGCGATCTCTATGACCAACTCGGGACGCACCATCACGGCGATCCCTCGGCGGCTGGTCTCGAGCGATAGCAACTCCTCGGTCTGCCACCGCAACAGCTCGTCGGTCATCCCCTTGAACGTCTTCCCGACCATCACGAAGGCGCCCGACTCAGGGTCGCGCGCGCCGAGGTGGAGATTCGACAGCCAGCCTTGCCGGCGCCCGTGCCCCCATTCGGCGCCGAGCACGACGAGGTCGTAGGTCCGCACCGGCTTCACCTTGCGCCAGGCGCCGCCGCGCCGGCCGGCGGCGTAGGTCGACGCCACGTCCTTGACGACCACGCCCTCGTGGCCGGCTTTGAGCGACGCTTCCAGCACGCGCTCGCCCTCGTCCGGGTCCGCGGTCAGCTTGCCGGGAATCACCAACCCCGGCGCGATCTCCCGGAGCCGCTTCAAACGATCCCCCAATGGCTGGTCGAGGAGGTCCTCGCCGTCGACGTGGAGCAGGTCGAACAGGAACGTCACGATGCCCTCCGGTGGCGCGTCGCTGTCGATCTGCGACACGGTGTCCTGGAACGCGGCGGGAGCCCCGTCGCGCATCCACAACGCCTCGCCGTCGAGCACCACCTGGCGCACGGGCAGGCCGAGCGCCGCCTCGACGATCCCGGGGAGCGTCGCAGTGATGTCGTTGAGGTTGCGCGTGTAGATGCGGACGTCGCGGTCGCGGCGGTGGATCTGGATCCGGATCCCGTCGAGCTTCCACTCCACCGACGACAGCTCGAAGCCCGACATCGCGTCGGACACGTCGGCGCCGGTGGAGGCGAGCATCGGGAGGATCGGCCGGAAGATCTCGAACCCGATCGCGCGCAGACCCGACTCGCCGTCGGTCATCGCCACCTGAGCCATCCGCGTCAGATCACCCGACAGCATCAGCGCCCGGCGCGCGATCTCGCCGCGGACGCCGGCAGCCTTCGCCACCGCGTCGGCCATCACCCCGGCGAGCGCGCCCTGCCGTAGCTCGCCGGTGAACAGCCGGCGCAGGAACGCCGCCTCGGCCTCGGTGGCGCGCTCGAGCAGGCCGGCCAGCAGGTCGCCCCGCGTCCGCGCCGATCCGGGCCCGGTGGCGTGCTCGATCTCGTCGATCGCCCGGTCGACGTCGATCACGGTAAGCGTGGGCTCGGCCGCGGGCTCTGGGCGGATCGCGACGATCGTCGCGTACCCCACTCCGACTCGGCCCTGACGGGGAACGCCCGACAGGAACCCGACGCAGATGGGGACCTCATCCGGCTCGAGCTCCATCAACAGCTCGGCGAGAATCGCGACCTTGCGCGACCGCGAGCTCGTCTCGCTGACGAGCGTCGATGCCGTGACCACATCGGCGAGCAGCGTCATGCCCTGAGGTCTACCAGTCGCCCCCGCCTCGTCCGGGCCAAGAGCACAACCCGGCTCGCTCCTAGCGGCCGGTGGGCCCGTTTTCACCTAGAAGACAGGGGTCTCGCGATAACCGCCCCACACCCCCTGGAGCGCGTGGACGATCTCGCCCTCGCTGACCGACGCCCGCGCCGCTTCGATCAGCTCCGGCATCAGGTTCCGGCCCTCCGTGGCGGCCTCCTGGATGTCGGCCAGCCGGGCCGCCACCACCTCGCCGTCTCGCGCCGCCTTGACTGCCGCCAGCGAGGAGACCTGCCGCCGTTCGGACTCCGGGTCGATGCGCAGGATCGGCGTTCCGGCGTTGTCCCCCTCGGGGAAGCGGTTGACGCCGACCACGACGCGGCGCCCGGCGTCGATGTCCATCTGGAGTTCGAACGACGCCTCGGCGATCTCGCGCTGCGGGAAGCCGCGCTTGACCGCGTCGACCATCCCCCCGAGCTCGTCGATCTTTCGGAAGTAGTCGTAGCAGCCGCGCTCCATCTCGTTGGTCAGCGACTCGACGAAGTAGGACCCGCCGAGCGGGTCGATCGTGTTGGTCACACCGGTCTCGTGCGCGATGATCTGCTGGGTTCGGAGGGCGACGCGCACCGCCTCTTCGGTCGGCAGGGCGAGGGCTTCGTCATATGAATTTGTATGGAGTGACTGCGTGCCACCGAGCACGCCGGCGAGCGCCTCAATCGCGGTGCGGACGATGTTGTTCAGTGGCTGCTGCGCGGTGAGTGACACCCCTGCCGTCTGCGTGTGGAACCGCATCCGCCACGACTCCGGCTTCTTCGCCCCGAACGTGTCCCGCAGCTCGCGCGCCCAAATCCGCCGTGCGGCCCGGTACTTCGCGATCTCCTCGAAGAAATCGATCTGAGCGTTGAAGAAGAACGAGAGCCGCGGCGCGAAATCATCGACGTCAAGCCCCCGCGCGAGTGCATGCTCGACGTAGGTCAGGCCGTCCTTCAGCGTGAACGCCAACTCCTGGACGGCGGTCGATCCCGCCTCACGGATGTGATAGCCGGACACGCTGATCGGGTGCCAGCGCGGCATCTCGCGCGAGCACCACTCGACCATGTCGGTGACCAGCCGCATCGCCGGATCGATCGGGAAGCACCACTCCTTCTGCGCGATGTACTCCTTGAGGATGTCCGTCTGAATCGTCCCCGCCAGCGCCTCCGGCCCGACGCCCTGACGCTCGGCCGCCACCACGTAGAAGGCGAGCATGATCGCCGCCGGCGCATTGATCGTCATCGATACGCTCACGTCGCCCAAGGGAATCCCTCGGAACAGGGTCTCCATGTCCTGCACGGTGTCGACCGCGACGCCCTCGCGCCCGACCTCCCCCAAAGACAAGGCATGGTCCGAGTCGTGCCCCATCAGCGACGGCATATCGAACGCGGTCGACAGCCCCGTCTGCCCGTGATCGAGCAGGTAGCGGAACCGCGCGTTCGTCACCTCCGCGGTCCCGAACCCGGCGAACTGGCGCATCGTCCACAGCCGCCCGCGATACATCGAGGGATACACGCCGCGCGTGAACGGGAACTGGCCCGGAACGCCGAGCTGCTCCTCGAAGTCCGCGGGAAGGTCGGCTGCGGTGTACAGCGGCGCGATCAGCTCCGAGCTCAGCGTCGTGAACGGCACATCTCGCTCGGGGGTGGCGGCGTACGCCTGCTCCCAACCCTCGAGCATGGGCTGGTCGCCAGCGGCGGGAATGGCGTTCATGGTCAGACTTTCCGCGGGTCGGCTTGGTTTAGTTGGGAATCCAATAGTAGGATGTCCACGCTTTTTGATCAAGTCGCTCAACCTCCCTTAGACTCGCACCATGACCGTCGAATCCGCGCACACCGACCTCTACGACATACCGCAGGACCTCCTTGACTTTCGCGATCTGGTGCGCCGGCTCGCCCAGGAGCAGATCGCACCCCGCGCGGCCGAGATCGATCGCACCGCCGAGTACCCATGGGACGTCCGGCGGCTGCTGGCCGAGCAGGACGTGCTGGCGCTGCCGTTTCCCGCCGAGTACGGCGGAACCGGCACCGGGACGTTGATGCTCCAGATGGCGGTCGAGGAGATCGCGAAGGTATGCGCTAGCAGCGCGCTGATTCTCATGCTCCAGGAGCTGGGATCGCTCCCGATTTCGCTGTTCGGCTCGCCCGAGCTCAAGGAGAAGTGGCTGCCCCGGTTCGCCACCGGCGAGCTCGCGCCGGCGTTCGCGCTGTCCGAGCCCGAGGCCGGCTCCGACCCGGCCGCGATGCGGACGACCGCGGTCCGCGACGGCGACGAGTGGGTGCTGAACGGGGCCAAGAACTGGATCAGCAACGCCACCATCGCCGACGTCTACGTGGTGTTCGCCAAGACCGACCGCGAAGCCGGGCGCAGCTCCGCATTCCTGGTCGAGGCGGACCGCCCGGGGTTCTCGATCGGCAACGTCGAACACAAGCTCGGGATCAAAGGGTCGCCGACCGGTTCGCCGGTGCTCGAGGACGTCCGCATCCCGCACGGCAACCTGATCGGGACCGAGGGCAAGGGGCTCAGCGTCGCGCTGACGACGCTCGAGCGAACGCGGCTCGGCGCCGCCGCCCAGGCGGTCGGCATCGCCCAGGGCGCCACCGACTACGCGAACGCCTACGCCAAGGAGCGGATCGCGTTCGGCAAGCCGATCAACCAGCTTCAGGGGATCCAGTTCAAGCTCGCCGACATGGAGACCGGCACCGCAGCCGCGCGTGAACTTCTGTACAAGGCCTGCGCGCTCGTGGATCGCGGCACGCCCGGGGTCGGCAAGTACACCTCGATGGCCAAGCTGTTCGCCTCCGACAACGCGATGCGCGTCACCGTCGAGGCGATCCAGGTGCTCGGCGGCTACGGCTACGTCAACGAATATCCGCTCGAGCGCATGATGCGCGACGCGAAGATCACCCAGATCTACGAGGGCACGAACGAGATCCAGCGCGTCGTGATCGCACGGGCGATGGCACGGTAGAGCCCGCTGCCTGGATGCCGCCGCCGCTGCCGTTCGATCCGATCACCGAAGCCGCTCGTCAATGGAGCAAGCATTGGGGCGAGCAGACCACCCCGCCGATGCGTGCCGTCACCTCGATCATGCGCGCTCACCAGATCCTGATGAGCCGCCTCAACGACGCGCTGGCTCCGTACAACCTCACGTTCCCGCGGTACGAGGCGCTGATGCTGCTCTACTACAGCCGCACGGGCTCGCTCCCGCTCGGGAAGATGGGCGACCGGCTCCAGGTCCACCGCACCAGCGTCACCAACCTCATGGACGGCCTCGAGCGCGAAGGCCTGGCCGAGCGCTCCCCCCACCCGACCGACCGCCGCACGACGCTCGGGACGATCACGCCCCGCGGTCGCGATGTCGCCAAGAGGGCGACCCGCGTGCTCAACCAGGCCGAGTTCGGCACCGCCCCGATGCCCGACCGCGACCTCGACCTGATCAGCGACACGCTCACGAGCCTTCGCCTCGGCGCCGGCGACTTCGTCGCCTAGCCGCTAGATGCCGATCGTCCTCCTGATCCGCCACGCCCAGGCCTCGTTCGGGACGGCCGACTACGACGTGCTGTCCGAACGCGGCCACGCCCAGGTGGAGGCGCTCCACCGTTCGCTCGAGCGGCGGGGCATCGTCGCCGACCGCGTCGTCAGCGGGTCACTGCGCCGGCAGCGTGACACCGCTCGCCCGTGGTCCTCTGAGATCGCGGACCCAGGGGCGACGATCGACGAGCGCTGGAATGAGCTCGACAACGACGACGTGCTCTCTCATCACTCCGCGGTCCAGACGCGACTCGAGCGGCGCCCCGGCGACACCGGGCCGGCATTCAGCTCGCGCGACTTTCAGGTCGTGTTCGACCAGGCCCTCCAGGCGTGGGTCGACGCGGGCGCGGCAAGCGCGGCGCGCCAGACCTGGCCGGACTTCCTCGCCAAGGTCAACGCTGCGCTCGACGATCTCGGCGCCGGGCTACGCAGCGGCGAGACAGCCATGGCATTCACCTCGAGCGGGGTGATCGCCGGGCTCGCGGCCTCGCTCATCGGAGTCCCGGAGCGCGCGTTCGTGCCGCTCAACCGGGTGTCGGTGAACGCGTCGATCACCAAGGTCATCGTCGGCAGCCGGGGCAAGACGCTCGTGTCCTACAACGATCACGGCCACCTCGAGGACGCGGGCACCGACGACCTCGTGACCTACCGCTGACGCGGCGAGTCAGCGCTCAGGCTGGCCCGTGGGCGTGAGGGGGCGTGTCCGCCCCGCCCCCCGCGACCGATCGGGGTCAGTCTCCGCTCTCGAACTTGAACGAGATGCCGAGGCGGACCCGGTAGCTGACGATGGCTCCGTTCTCGATCGTCACGTCCTCACGGATGACCTCGGCAACGCGTAGGTCGCGAACGCTCTTCGCCGCGGTCTCGACGGCGTGGCGGGCGGCCGCCTCCCACGATTCGCCGCTGACCCCGATGACCTCGGTGACGCGATAGACGCTGTCTGCCATGGTGTGCCTCCTCGCTTGGTGAGCGTGGCTTGAGGGTTAAACCCGGCGGAGCCTATAGACGCGAGTTCGACTCAGTCAACTCGCGGACGTCAATTCCGGACAGCCCTACGGTGATCCTCCGGTCAGGATTGGTCCTGATCGGTCTCGCGGAACGCCGCCGTCGTGATCGGTCTCGCGGAACGCCGCCGTCGTGATCGGTCTCGCGGAACGCCACCGTCGTGATCGGTCTCACGGAACGCCACCGTCGTGAAACCTGCGCACGATCCCAGCGGCCGCACGCTAGCGTGGTACTATTATTCTGATATCAGCAATCTTCTTGTCCCTGGGAGAGCTCCATGGAAGCTGCGAACCACAATTCCCATCTCGAACAGGGCGCCGTGACGTTTGCGGGGAAGCTCGCGGTCGTGACGGGCGGCGGCTCGGGCATGGGTCGCGCGCTCGTCCGCCGGCTGGCGGCGGAGGGGTGCTCGGTCGCGGCCTGCGACTGGCACGCCGACGCCGTGGCGGACGCCGCGACGGCGGCGCGGGTCGACGCACACGAGGGCGTCCTCGTCACCGCGCACACCTGCGACGTATCCGACGAGGAGCAGGTCCGGCGGTTCCGCGACGAGTTGCGCCACCAACACACGACGGAACACGTCGACCTCGTGTTCAGCAACGCCGGCATCGGCGGCGGCGCCAGCTTCGTCAACGACGGCCGCGAGGAGTGGGAGCGGACCTTCGCCGTCAACTGGTCGGGGGTCTACAACTGCGCCCGCACCTTCCTGCCGCTGCTCATCGCGAGCGGCGATGGCGTCATCGTGAACACCAGCAGCGTGAACGGATTCTGGGCGGCCCTCGGACCGGGGATGCCGAACAGCGCCTACGCGACCGCGAAGTTCGCGATCAGGGGCTTCACCGAGGCGCTGATCGAGGACCTGCGCTCGAACGCGCCGGAGGTCCGCGCCGTGCTGGTGATGCCCGGGCACGTCGGCACCGACATCCTCGCCAACACCCGTCGCGCCCACGGGCGCGCCGAGCCCTGCGACATGAGCGACGCGGTCATCCAGGAGACGATCCCCGCCGACGCGCAGGAAGGCCTGGTCCGCGTCGGCCTTCTGCGCAAGGGCGCCTCCTCCGATGACCTGCGCCGGTTGCTGGCGCAGTTCGAGACCGACTTCAGGGACAAGGCGCCCGTGACCGCGGAGGCCGCCGCGACCACGATCCTCGACGGGGTGCGCTCGGGCAAGTGGCGGATCCTCATCGGCAGGGACGCGGCGACGCTCGACTCGGTGATCCGCGCCAACCCCGAGGCCGCCTACGACTACACCGAGCTGTTCAAGCTGGCGACGGAAGCGGTCGCGGGTACCGCGACCACGTAGCATCCGGCGCGCAGTTATTTCACTCTGGAATCGGACACACGCCAGTACAGCGCGGCTGTAACTGCCGCCGTGAGAAGCACGGCGGGCCATGCCCCGATGACGAGTCCCAAGAGATGCGAGAGCGCGAACGCGAGTAACCCCGCCATCGTCAGCTTGATTGCCGTTCCACGCCCGTCGCGTCGCAGCCAGATCGCGATGCAGGCGAGACCGCAGATCGCAAGCACCACTCCGCCGAGCGCCCGAGATCCGGACAACACCGCGACGCCGAAACCGAGGATCAGCCCGGTGGCGGCAATTGGTGCGGTGGGCAGAGTGCTAGGCACCGGTGTCGACAGGGGCGCCGCCAAATCCGACCTCATTACCGTCGGCGTCGCGGTAGGTCACCTTGCGCACGCCGTTCGAGTAAGTCTCCTCTTCGTCGGGTTCGAGTCCGCGGGCGGCGATCGCGGCCACCCGTGCTTCGAGGTCGTCGACGAACAGCGTCACGACGGAGTTGCCCGCGCCAGCCGCGTGCTCCACGACGTAGACCGAGCGGTCTTCGGCGAGCGTCCACACCGCCTCGGTGGCGTGCGGGAAGAACGTCGGCTGCCCAAGCAACCGGTCATACCACGCTCGCGCGGCCTGAAAGTTCCGGACGCGCAGACCCGCGAAGAGATGCAAAGACATCGCCGCGAGTCTAGGTCACTGGGCGCCCACGGCTTCTCGGTCGTAGGATGGTGCGATGGTCGCGGTTGCCGGAGGCCACGGGAAGATCGCGCTGAGCCTGACCGAGCGTCTGAGCGGACGCGGCGAGCGGGTGATCAGCCTGATCCGCAACCCCGACCACGCCGACGACGTCCGGGCGAGGGGCGGAGAGCCGGTCGTCTGTGACCTCGAGCGCGCCGACGTCTCCGAGATCGCGGGTGCGATCGCGGGCGCTTCCGCGGTCGTGTTCGCCGCCGGCGCCGGAGCGGGCAGCGGAGCGGAGCGCAAGCTGACGATGGACCGCGACGGCGCGATCAAGCTGCTGGCGGCGGCCGAGCAGGTCGGCGCCGCGCGATACCTGATCGTCAGTTCGGTTGGCGCCGAGTCCCCTCCGGACGACGAGGACGTGTTCAGCGTCTACCTGCGCGCCAAGGCCGAGGCCGACGAGGCCGTGCGGGCGAGCAGCCGCGACTGGACGATCGTCAGACCCGGCCCGCTGACCGACGACCCGGGCAGCGGGAACGTTCGGATCGACCTCGAGCCGTTCCGTGGCGAGATCCCCCGTGAAGACGTCGCGGCGCTGCTGGACCTCCTCCTCACCGACGGGCGCGCGTCCGGCCGGATCCTGTACGTCAGCGCCGGCGAGCTCCCGGTCGAGCAGGCGCTCGAACGGGCTATTGCTCCTTGATGGCCTGCACGACGTTCACGCTGTCCTCGACATCGTTCGTGAACGCGTCCTGGCAACCGCGATTAATCGCCGCCACCACCTCGGCGGGGCTGTTGCCCCCACCGTGGAGCGCTCCGTGCTCCCGGACGTAGCGCGCGCCATAGTCGCGCTGCTCGGTCTGATTCGCTGAAGTCCACGACGAGCACGTTGTCGAGTCGCTGACGACCAGCGCACGCGAGGTGAGGATCCCGCCAAGGATGATCGCGATCAGGACCGCCAGCAGAAGCGCTCCGACGATCGCGGCCGTCTTGTAGCGCGTGATCAGCGTCCACGTCGTCCACTCCCGGGGGGTTTCAGCCTGAGGCATCACGACAGCGTACGCGCGCGCCCGCGACGGGCGAACACGGCCACACTAGGCAAGGCACGTGACCCGGGTTACGCGGCGACTTGTCGCGGAGCGGACAGGTCCAACGTCGGCGCGAGATCGCCGAGCGGCGCCGGGCGAGCCAACAGGTATCCCTGCGCGATGTCGCATCTATCTGCGCTCAGCCCGTCGAGGCTCTCCTGGGTTTCGACGCCCTCTCCGACGACGCGGAGTCCGAGGTTGTGGCCGAGGTCGATGATCGAGCGGACAATCGCCGCGTGCGCGGGATTGACGTGCATGTCGCCGACGAACCCCTTGTCGATCTTCAGCTCGTGGAGCGTTGCGGAGCCGACGAGGCGCTCGGTCCCCAGGAAGGTTGCGCGCCGAGAGGCGTCCTCTTGTTCAGTGAGGCTTACGACCGCGGCCGCGATGGGTTGCGCGGTCGTCGTCGCCCTGGCTGGGTGCAGCGGATCGTCGGCGACGGCCGCGGCTGCTCGACGGTCCCAGGGCTCGACATACACGTTGATGCAGATGAACTTGTGCCTGTCCGGTGTGGCGAGCTGCTACGACAGGGTGCAATACCCAGCGGTGCTAGGGGAGGCAGTCGCCCGAATCCGCGAAACGCGCCCGAACGCAGTCACTTTCAACGAGGCGTGCCGGGGTGATGTCGCTCTGATCGCCCGGCGGACCAGGTACCACTTTCGATTCTCGGCTGTGATCTACGCCGGTAAAGACTTACCCTGTGTGAGACCGGGCGGCCGCGGACTTTTCGGTGACGCGGTACTCAGCAGGGCCTCAATCCAAAGCAGCAACAGCCGCGCTTTCGCTGCACAAGCCGGCCCGGAACGGCGCGAGTGGCTGTGCGTTAGCACGCGGATAGACGTCGACGTGTGTACCGCCCACCTCGCGTCCCCCCAGCCCGAGGAGGCGGTCGCCAACGCCCCGCAGTGCGCTGAGCTAAGAGCACTTCTCGCACGGCGCGGAGCTGCTCGCACAGTGATCTTCGGAGGCGACGTCAACCGTCAGCCGTCCTGCGCTCCTCCGAGCTTCTGGACTCGCACCGACAGGTCCGCGCGCCAGGATCCCGGGAGTCAGCAGGTCTACGGAACGGCCGGTCTCCGCCTGCCGTTGGCGCGGGTCGTTCGGGCGATACACACCGATCACGACGTCCTGCTGGTCAGCGCGCGCCTCACCATCGGACGATGATTCCATCGGGGGTGGTCGCCGAGGTCATAAGACCAATGTCCTATTGCGAATGCGACTGCGAAGCGCACCGCTCGGCGGCAACTGACGCGGTTCCAAATACGATGCATGAGGATGTCGGGTTCACCGACCGTATCTACGGGGGACGCGTACGCCTTCTGGCTCCGCGCGCCCGGCTGTGGCGAGATCCGGCCCGTCACGCTGCCCGATCCGGGGCGGGAGCACGTGATGGTGCGCACGTTGCGCTCGGGCGTCAGCCGCGGGACCGAGACGCTGGTGTTTCGCGGCGGCGTGCCGCCGGCCCAGTACCTTGCGATGCGCGCGCCATTCCAGGAAGGAGACTTCCCGGGCCCCGTCAAGTATGGCTACCTCAACGTCGGCACCGTGGAGCAGGGGCCAGCACAGTTACGCGGCCGCACGGTGTTCTGCCTGTACCCGCATCAGACCGCCTACGTCGTGCCGATCCGAGCGGTGGCTGTAGTGCCCGACGATGTGCCGCCCTCTCGTGCCGTGCTCGCCGGCACCGTCGAGACCGCTGTCAACGCCCTGTGGGACGCCGCACCTCTGGTGGGCGACCGTGTCGCAGTCGTGGGTGCCGGGATGGTCGGCTGCTGCGTCGCGCGCCTTCTGAGTCGCTTCCCGGCAATGCAGGTGACGCTCGTAGACGTCGACGCGGACCGAGCCGATGTCGCATCCGCGCTGGGCGTCGACTTCGCGCTGCCGGCTCACGCTGCCGACGGCCGCGACCTCGTCGTGCACGCCAGCGCAACGTCTGGGGGGCTTCAACGCTCGCTCGACCTGCTAGCGCCCGAGGGCACGGTGATCGACCTCAGCTGGTACGGCGACAGCGAGGTCCGGCTGTCGCTGGGTGGAGCGTTCCATTCGAGTCGTCTCGCCATTCGCGCAAGCCAGGTCGGCACAGTGTCCCCGGCCCGCAGCGGCCGCCGCACGACGGGCGACCGGCTGGCGTTGGCGCTCGAGCTGCTCCGCGACCCTGCTTTCGATGCGCTGATCACCGGGCACTCTGCGTTCGAAGAGCTGCCCGACGTGATGGCCCGGCTTGCTGCAGGAACCCTGCCGGCGCTCTGCCACACCATCACCTACGACGGGGGTTAGGGAATGTTCAGCGTGACGGTTCGCGATCACATGATGGTCGCCCACAGCTTTCGCGGCGAGGTGTTCGGGCCCGCACAGCGCCTGCACGGCGCAACGTACGTCGTCGACGCCACATTCCGGCGGGCGGACCTCGACGCCGACGGCATCGTGGTCGATATCGGTCGAGCGGCCGAGGAGCTGCGCGCTGTGCTGGCCGACCTCACCTACCGCAACCTCGACGATGAGGCCGCCTTCGCCGGCATCAACACCACGACGGAGGCGCTCGCCCGCGTGGTCGCGGATCGGCTCGCCGACAAGGTGCAGACCGGCGTGCTGGGCGACGGCGCTCGGGGGTTGGACGCACTGATCGTCACACTGCACGAGTCGCACGTCGCCTGGGCGAGCTACGAGCGGCCGCTGTGACAGAGGTGCATTTCGTCGTACCCGACGACATCGACGATCCGCGCCGGCCGAGCGGGGGCAACACCTACGATCGCGAGGTCTGTCGCGAGCTGAGATCGATCGGATGGTCGGTGCGCGAGTACCCGATACCCGGAGTTTGGCCGGAACGCGACGCGGCATCGTTGGCCGCTCTCGCCGAGGTCGTGGAGCGGATCCCTGACGACGCCGTCATGCTTGTCGATGGATTGATCGCCTCGCCAGCGCCCGAGGTACTCGTTCCGCAGGCGCGCCGGGTGCGCTTGGTTGTGCTCGTGCACATGCTGCTGGGTCATCGGCCGGGCGACGCGCCCGGCGACGCTCGGATGCGTGAACGCTCGGTTCTCTCGGCCGGCGTCGCGGTGGTGACCACGAGCGCATGGACCCGGCGTCGCGCGCTCGAGCTTTACTCGTTGCCCGCCGATCGGGTGCATGTTGCCGAGCCGGGTGTCGAAGCTGCCGAGCTCGCCACGCCGACCGGTACCGGGGGTGCCCTGCTCTGCGTCGCGGCGGTGAGCTTCGAAAAGGGGCACGACGTGCTCCTGGATGCGCTGGAGATGATCTCGGAGCTGTGCTGGGACTGCGTGTGCGTCGGCAGTCTGGACCGCGACTTCGCGTTCGCGGAGCACGTCCGTCACCGGGCACTGGACGGCGGGCTCGAGCATCGCGTGCACTTCCCGGGACCTCGAACCGGGGCCGATCTCGACCGTAGCTACGCCGCCGCCGACCTGGTGGTTTCGGCAGCCCGGGCCGAGACCTACGGCATGGTGCTCACCGAGGCTCTGGCCCGTGGTCTGCCGCTCGTCGCCGCAGAGGTCGGCGGGGTGCCCGAGGCCATCGGTTACGGCGCCGCCAGGATCCGGCCCGGGCTGCTGGTCCCCCCCGAGGACCCGACGGCACTCGCCGCCGCGCTTCGGTTCTGGCTCGGGGACGCCGGGCTGAGAGGCCGGTTGCGGAAAGCCGCGCGCGAGCGGCGCGGGGCCCTCTTCGGGTGGTCGAGGACCGCGTCGATCCTGTCAGACGTGCTCGCCGCGGTGGGGCAATGAACGCTCGAGGTCCCCGCGTCAGCCGGGGATGGCTCGCTCTTCGCGAACCCGCTGACGCGGCGGCCCGGGCACCGGACCTCGCCGACCGGCTCGCGCGACACCGGCCGGCGGACGGCCGCTGGTTGATCCACGACCTCGGCGGCGGTACCGGCGCGATGGGCCGCTGGCTCGCCCCCCGGTTACCGGGGCCGCAGCACTGGGTCGTGCACGACTACGACGCGGACCTGCTTGAGGTTGCCGCAGTGGACCGTCCCGGCCTCGCCGCTGACGGCGCCGCGGTCACCGTCGAGCCGCGGCGCTCCGATATCACCCAATTGCTTCCGGGCGATCTCGCCGGCGCGACCCTCATCACCGCCTCTGCGCTGCTCGACCTGCTGACCGAGGACGAGTTCGCGGCACTGATGAGGCTGTTCGCCGACGCCGGGTGTCCGGTGCTGCTGACGCTATCCGTCCTCGGGCGCGTGGAGCTGACCCCCTCGGACCCCCTGGACCTTCGCGTTGGCGCCGCCTTCAATGACCATCAACGGCGTCCGACGGAGCGGGGGCGCCTCCTCGGCCCCGACGCCGTCGACGTCGCCGTCGACGGGCTCAGACAGCTCGGGCGCGAGGTCTTGGTTCGGGCCAGCCCGTGGCAACTCGGCCGCTCCGAGGCCAACCTTGCAGCGGAGTGGCTCACCGGCTGGGTGGATGCTGCCTGCGAACAGCAGACGAGTCTCGCCGGCGAGATCGACGGCTATGCGCGCCGACGTCTGGCACACGCAGCCGAAGGACGGCTCCGGATCACCGTCGACCACGCGGACGCGCTGGCTGTTCCAGTGCTCGGCGCCGCGCGAGACTGAGTTCAAGCGATCTCAGCCCGCTGACAGCGGAAAGTCGAGCATGTGCGCGCCCTTGAGCGCCTTCGTCGCCAGATACCGGGCGTTCGTGGCAGACAGGTGCACGCCCGTTGGCACCCGTGAGGTCACCGTTACTCCGAACCGGCGGAGCTGGCGCGCCTTGTCCGGGTTGTTGCTGAGCAAGGCGACCCGCGACGCCCCCAGCGCAAGCAGCATCTGCGCGGCGACGAGGTAGCAGCGTTCGTCCTCGCGGTGACCCAACGCGAGGTTCGCCTCATAGGTGTCCAGGCCCGCATCCTGCAATGCGTAAGCGTCGAGCTTCGCGTATAGGCCGATGCCACGCCCCTCCTGCCGTAGGTACAACAGGTAGCCGCCGGAATCGGCGATGCGTTCGACGGATTCGCGCAGTTGGGCACCGCAGTCACATCGTTGACTGCCGAAGACGTCCCCGGTGAGACACTCGCTGTGTGGTCTGACCAACGGAACCGGCCTGCGTCCGGTGGACATGACGGCGTTGGCCCGATCGCCCAGCCCGAAAGCGAGGTTCTCCTGGCCATCGACCAGCCCGTCGAAGCTGAACACTCGGGCCGTCGTGGAGTATCCGTCGGCGAATCGCAGAGGCACCGAGACCTGGGTGCGGACCGTTGCATTGGCAGGCGGTGGCAGCATTGAGCTCGTCTTCAGTCGGTCTCGAACCGTCGCGAGAGCGCATAGCGCAGCAGCACCACGTCACCGATCTGGCGGACCTCTGCGAGTCGCGCCCGCCGGTCGGGGTTCCACGGGAAGCGGCCGTCCGTGACGAAGCGCGGGGCCCGGGAATCGCCGACGAAGAAGGGCGCGACGACCAGCTGCAGCTCGTCGACGAGGTTGTCGGTCAGGAACTGGGTGTGCACCGTCCCGCCGCCCTCGACCATCAGCCGGTGCACTCCGCGGGCGCAGAGGTCTTCGCTGAGCCTTCGCATCCTGACCCGCCGGCCGCCGTCGACAACGGTCGCGACACTTCCCAGCCGCGAGCGTGCGTCGGTCACGCGCGGGCTCACGCAGTAGACGAGCTTCTCGGCCTCGCCGGCGATGAAGAAGTCGGCCCGCGGGTCCAGCTCCACCCGTTCGGTCACGGTGACCTTAATCGGCGACGGTGGGAGTCCATAAGCGGCCCGCGCGTCGCGGCGCGTCTTCGAGCGCACGAGCAGACGCGGGTTGTCATTGCGGACAGTCGCCGCTCCCACCAGAATCGCGTCGCACGAGGCGCGTACAGCGTCGACCCGATCGAAGTCCGCGTCATTGGACAGTTCGAGGCGCCGAGACGACGCGCCGCCGAGATAGCCGTCGATTGACAGCGCGCAGCTCAACAGGGTGTACGGAAGGTCAGGCATGTGCTGCTCCCTTTCGCAGCAACGGCTCGGTCGGTGTTCGAAGCGGGGTACCACGTAACCATGCCACGACAAGCACCGCGGCGCCGGGCAGGCTGGCGACGAGCACCAGCACGCCGTAGACGACGGCGGTAGCGACCCCTCGCTGCGCGTGCAGGCCAGCGGCGCTGAATAGCCATGCCGTCACGCCTTCGCGCGGTCCCCAGCCTCCCACGTTCGGCAGCGCAACGGCAAGCATCACGATAAAAGCGATTGGCAGCATCGTGGACATGGGCGCAGTGGTGCCCGCGGTGCGTGCCGCGACTAAGAAGATGGCCACATGTCCGCTGATGACGATCACAGACGCGAGCGCGATGCCCAGCCAAGCCCTCCGCTCGAGCAGCGCGTCGCGTATGTCGCCGGCCAGCGCGCTACGCGCCCGCGCCCAGGCGGACCGTGCGTCACCCGGTCGCGCCCGGGCCACGAGCGCGACGCCGAGCACCGCGGCCGCGACTGCGATCAGCACCACCGGCATCGACGAGCGAACGGGCGACGGCAGGGCGAGCAGCACGACCACGGTTAGCAGGGCCTGCACGAGCTGGCCGGCGACGCGTTCCCACGCGACGGCGCGCAAGGCGCGGCCGACGTCGCTCACCTCGCGACCATGGCTGACCCCGCGGTGGACGTCGCCCACGACCCCACCGGGCAGCGTGAGGTTGAGGAACACCGCTCGGTAATACGCCGCCACCGCGGCGGGTAGCGACAGCTCGACGCCGAGGCCGCGGGCCACGATCTTCCAGCGCCAGGCAGAGCACACCGTGGTCAGCGCGAGGAGGCCTGCCGCCGCGGCCAGCGCTCCTCCGTTCACCGTGCGAATGCCGTCCACGAACGCGCCGGTCCCCAGACGCCAGACCAGCACGGCGAGCACGGCGGCGGGCCCCACGAAGCGGCCCCACGCCCACATCGTCCGCCTCATCCCGGGTTTCCTGACCACCGGCTACTGGGCTGCCGGGTGCGAGTCGAATGCCGTGAGGAACTTGTTCCGGAACGCGTTCATCGGCCACACCGGCGCGTTCGGATTCGGCTTCAGGCCCGGATTCCAGCCCCAGCTCCCGATCTGCTTGAGCACGTTCGGGTCGTGGGCGATGATCGAGATCGGCACGTCGTGGTTCGAGTTGGTCCCGCTTACGATCGGCAACGGCTGGTGGTCGCCCAGCACGATCATCACGAGGTTCTTGTTGCCGTACTTCTGCACGAACGAGGTCAGCGTGTTCAACGCGTACACGATCGACGTGCCGTACGCGGCCTGGACGCGTGAGGGGGTGCTCCAGAACGCCCCCGTCTCGTGGATCATCGGGATCTTGTTGTAGATCGAGCCGTTTCCGACCTGATTCCAGGCGATCTCCCGCGGAATGCGGTTCCACGGCATATGGCTCGAGATGGTGTCCACCTCGGCGAACAACGGCTTTCGGTGAGGCTTTGAGAGTTCCAGACGCTGGAGCGCCGAGAGCATGTACTGGTCGGGCATCGTGGCGTAGGTGAACGTCGGGCCGCGATAGCCGACCTGATAGCGGTTGTAGACCTGGTCGTAGTGGTAGAACGCCTTACCCTGTGGCCACGGGCGGTCGTTCGATGGATCGTCGGCCACGGTTCGCCACCCGGCCTCCTTGAACGCCTGGGCGAGCGTGAAGCGCTTGGCCGATATCAGCTGGTTGTAGCGATCCTGGTTGTTGACCCACAGGCCCGCCTGCAGGCTCGAGTGCGCCAGCCAGCTGATGCCGCCGTAGGTCGCCGAGTCGAGGAACCCGCTGCGAGACGAGAAGCCGGCGCTCGCCAGCCGCTTGTTCCCTTCGGCTAGGGCGGCGTCGACCTCTGGCGAGAACGATCTGCCCTCCACGGCCTGTTGCCCGTAGGCCTCGATGAACACGAGCAGGACGTCTTTGCCGCGCAGGCTGGTCAGCAGCTGGTTGGTGGGGATGTTGCGTTCCGGGTCGTACTTGATCTGGGCGGCGAACACGCTCCGGTCGTGGATGTCCGCGCGAAGCGCGTTGACCTCGTTGACGACCAGACTGGCGGAGAGCGTCGAGGCGATCGGCGTGTGGGAGATGAGCTGAGCGCCGAACGCGAAGCACAGCGCCCACACGGCGCCGAGCCCGGCGACCGCCCGCAGCGCCCAGCGCCGGTTGTCGGCCGCGACCCGGGTCAGCCGCAGCATCGACAGCGCCAGCACGACGGCGAGCACAAGGGTGCCGGCCACCGCGCCGACCTCGATCAGCTTCGTCTCCGTGCCACCGACCAGCGAGCGCAACGTCTCGATCCCATTACCGAGCTGACTCGTGTCTCCGAGCGGGTCGTACGGCCGGTCGTAGAGCGTGAACATCTCGTAGTTGATGACCTTCAGGACGACGACCAGCGTGAGCACCAGTCCGCAGCTCACCGCCAGGATGCGGCGCGGAGTACGGGGCAGGAAGGCGGCCACCGCGATCAGGACCAGGCCCTCCAGCGGGATCCGGAAGAACGCGTTCAGCGTGACGTCGTTCGGCTGGTAGGGAGCCACGAGCGCGACCCACACGGCCAGCGCGGCGAGGATCGTGAGCACCACGCCCAAACCCATTCGCGCGCGAGCGTGCCGCGGACCGCCGGGAGGGACGGCCGGCGTGTGATCGCCGGCTGGAGGGAGGGCTTCCGTCGGATCGGTGGGCCGGTCTGCGACCGCCGCCGTCACTCGATCGGGCGTCGCGAGCCGGTTTCGCCACAGCCACCACACGTCGCGACCGAACGACTCGGCGAGCAGCGCGAGCGCGACGACGAGCAGTGCCTCGGTGGCGGTCCGCGGCAGCAGGTTCGACGCCGCGATCGTCAGCACGATCCCCTCTGTCGCCGCCACCGTCTTACGCCAGAACCGTGGCGGAAGCTCCGCGCGCATCCACGGCAGCGACCGTTCGGCGGCAAGGAACGCGTAGCGCGCCGCGCCGATCGCGAGCACCCAGGCGCCCATCGAGCGGGCGACATACACACTCAGGACGAGGATCAGGAACGCGTCGACCTCGCCGTCGAAGCGTGCGCCCAAGGTCGCCGTGGTCCGGGTGCGCCGTGCCACCCATCCATCGACCGCGTCGAGACCGAGCGCGACCGCCGCGAGGGACACGAGCAGCACCACGTGTGCGGCCTGGCCGAACGAGTCCGCCACCAGCGCCGCGACGACGGCGGCGAGCGTGGCGCGCGTGAGGGTCACCCAGTCGGCCGGCCCCAGCCCGTCGACGCGGTAGTAGGAGAGGCCGCGGGCCAGCGCCGCGTTCGTGATCAATCCGCAGCTGGCTCCGACGGCCCAGGCGGCAGGGCTGAGCCCGACGCCACCAAGGCCGACCGCGATCGCTAGCCCTCCGATCAACAACGCCTGGCCGATCAATGCGGTGAATGGAGCGGTCTGAACGGTTCGTATCATGCGTCCCTCTCAGATGGAGTCGTCCGTCTCGGATGTGGGCAGCTTCCTGCTCTGGCGTCGTACTGAGTAGGACGCCCGCCCCGAGAAAACACTTCCCGGACCCGCGGCTGACATCCTGAAGAGCGTGACCGACTCGCTGCCGCAGTGCCGCACGGAGCGCCGCGGCCCGGAGCAGCGATGAGGCAGGATGAACGTCGGCCGTTCCACGGATCTCTCGAGCGAGCGCGCAGCTCCGCGTACCCGGCGGGCGAGTTCGTCGGGCAGGAGAGCTTCATGCTGGCCGGTGAGATTCGCGCCCTGGCGCGCCGGGCCGGCGTCGCTCCCGGAGTTTCGGTGCTGGACCTGTGCTGCGGAGTCGCCGGGCCGGGACGGTTTATCACCGAGGAGCTGAATTGCACCTATCTTGGGGTCGACTTCAGCTCCAGCGCCATCGAGATCGCACGTGAGCGGTGTGGCGACCTTCCCTGTCGGTTCGAGGTCGCACGGATCCCCCCACTGCCTCCCGGCCGGTTCGACGTGGTGCTCCTGTTCGAGACGATGCTCGCGTTTCCCGAAAAGGAACCGCTCCTTCAGGAGATAGCCATGGCGCTGGCGTCCGGCGGACGGTTCGCCTTCACTATGGAAGAGGGCCTTCCTCTGACCGAAGGAGAGCGAGAGACGATGCCTGATGCCGACACCGTGTGGCTCACCCCGCTTCCGGAGATGCGGGGTTGCCTGGATCGAGCCGGGCTAGTCCTTCGCTGGATGGCTGACTGCAGCCGATCCCACCTTGCCGTGGCGGATTCACTCATCGACGCATTTGGGGCCGATGCCGCGGGAATTGCCGCGCAGATCGGACGGCTGGCATTTGAGGAGCTGCTGACCGCTCACCTTCTCTGGAGCGAGTGGCTGCGTGAAGGACGCGTGCGCAAGCTAGCGTTCGTCGCGGAGAAAGCCGTGGAGATGGGCGATCCTGCCGGTCGATGACGCGCGGACCGTGCTTTTCCAGCTCGCGTCCTAACTCGCCGCAGGTGAGCGGGAGAAATCCCCTGCGGGTCTTGGGCCCCGGGACCCGGCGGCGAGGAATGCGGTCCCGAAGAACAACTCGGTCCAAGTGAGATCGGACAGTTCTTCGTCCATGGCTCCGCGAATCGCCTCCCACGGACGACGCGTGATCCACTCCTCCAGGGACGCGAACCGGCCCACGGTTGCGATTCCGAGCCGGGACAGCCAGTGAGGCGCGCTGTCAGGGATCTTGAGGTCCAGCACGACCCAGCGCCCACCGGCGGAGAGGGCCGCGGCGCCGTGGGCGATGACCTCTGCGCATTCGGGCACCTGCGACAGGGCGTACGTGGACAGGATCGCGTCGACCTCGGATGGGAAGTCGAAGTCGGCCGCGTCGGCTAGCACAAGGCTGATGTTGCTCCAGCCGTTCGTCTCGATCCGCTCCCGGGCCTGGCTGAGCATCGCGTCGGTCAGATCCACGCCGACGATCCGGCCGCCGGGGCCGATCACTCCTTCGATCAGTGGGAAGTTCAGACCTGTGCCGCACGCGATGTCGATCACGCTGTCACCCGGGCGAAGGCCGAGTGCTTCCACGCACGCGCGGCGCTGCGCCCGCTGCGGATAGCCGGGCGCGGGGTAGAACCGGGATGTGATGTCGTAGTGCTTCGCCTTCTTGCGGTATGTCTCGATGAGATGGTCTCGCGAGCGGTCGATCTGGCTCATGGTGTCCTCCTCGATCTCGGCAGCGTCCGACGTAGAAGCGCGCGCCATCGCTTCTAGGGCTGCAAGCCACCTGGCGCAGCGGACTCGACCCGAGTCTTGATACTGACCATCTCGCGATCGCTTACGCGCTGAATCCTGCTTTGGAGAATGCGAGCGGGGATCGCGCGCATCGGGCCGCCGAGGTCGACCTCAATCCACATCATGGCCTCGGTCTGCCGATCGCCCGCCGGCTCGAGCTCCATTCCCCAGCGTGCCGCGGACGTGCCCATCGGCCCGGCGAATGCCACGTGATGGTGCGCCTCGACCGCGGTCACGTATTGCGTCCGGGCGCGACTGGACCCGAATACACCCTTCGCCCGCTGCTCCACCTGCGCGCCGGGCTGAAGCGGAGCCCCTCCGCGAATTCGACATTCGAGAACCGTCGGCGCCCACTCCCGCCAGCGTCCGACATCACAGACATAGGCCCACACCTCGGTGACGCGGCTGGCGATGGTGATGCGGCTCTCGGTTCTGATCGCTATCACGCGTATTCTGATGCACGATCGAGCATCGAACTTCCCGACGCCTGGCTCCGCAGCGTAACTGTCCGGCTGAAGCTGGCCGACCCCGGCTGGCTGCGGGCGTTCCCGCGTCAGGGTTCTGTGTGGACGACGACGTCGGCGAGGGAGGGGAATTCTTGACGGAGTTCTTCCTCGAGCTCGCTGGCGAGCTGGTGCGCGTGCTTGAGTGAGGCGGTCGCGCCCACGGACACGGTGATGAAGAGCACTTCGCCCTGCCCGGTGGGAAGCAGGCGGAGGTCGCGTGCGGGGGTGCGTGCGTATCGCTGAACAACGGCCTTGATCGTCTCGATCGTGTGCGGATCGTTGCTCGCTGACGGGTCGGCAGCGATGGGCTGTTCGAGGGGTTCGAGATGGGTCCGAACGTCACTGACGGTGGGTAAGGCTCCGATCGCGTTCTCGACGCGCTCAGCGACCTCGTGAGCGGTGGCCAGGGAGCTATCGGCGGGGAGTTTGAGGTGTAGGGAGACGCTGTGCTGATCGCCGTGGTCAAAGATGGTGATGTCGTGGGCTTCGCTGACGGCCGGTTCGCCGAGGGCGATGGCGAGAACCCTGTCGCGAAGCGTCAGACCGCGACGGCGGGGTTCGACGTGTACGACAACGTCGCTGTTGGGCAGCACCCGCTCGATCGCTTGTTCGACTTCGTCAGCGACGGCGTGAGCCTCGACCACGGCTTGGCCTGGCGGGATTGCGACGACGACGTCGGCGAAGTACCGTCCACCGGACTCGCGTAGGCGGAGGCGGTCAAGCTCGACCGCAGGACCGAGCGCGGCGATCGCGTCCCGGGCGGCGGCCTGGGCATGCGCAGGTGCGGTGTCCATGAGGACCTGCGCGTTTTCGAAGATGAGGCGGCCGGCCGCGGTGAAGATGAAGCCGGCGACGATCAGCGCCGCGATGGCGTCGCCGTCACGAAACCCGGCGCGCACCGCGATCAGGCCGACCAGGACTGCGATCGACCCGCCGACGTCGCCCGCGAAGTGAAACGAGTTAGAGCGCAGAGCGGCGGATCCGTACCGGCGGGCGCTGCGACGTGCGACCAGCGCGCGGCTGACGTTGACCACGATCGCCACGCCGATGACCGCGAACACGTACCAACGGGCTGACAGCGAGCTTCCGTTGCCGATCAGCCGCTGGACCGCTTCGATCACGACGATCACTCCACCCCCGAGCAGAATCGACGCCTCGGCCAGCGCGGAGAGGTTCTCGGCGCGGCGGTGCCCGAAAGGATGGGACTCGTCGGCCGGCCGGGCACCGAGCCGAACTGCGAAGAACGTCACGACGGCGGCGACAACGTCCCCAGTGGACTCGATCCCGGTTGAGATCAGCCCCAGGCTCGAGGCGGCCAGACCGACTCCGAGCATCAGCACCATCAGCGACGAGGCGGTGATGATCGACACCACGGTGGTGCGCCGCTGGCTCGCAAGGGCGGCGTCGGCGGTCACGACGGAAGTCTCAGCCATCGCGAGAGGGTAGGCACTCTTGCGAAACGATTCGCAACCGGTTGCTGCAATGTCGCGAGCTAACCAAGCTGCTGCATTTGGAGATCAGCCGCTGAACACCTGCGCGCTCAGGCGCTCAATGACCGAGCGCGGCCGCGAGATGCGCACCGGTCGAGATGATGTAGGCGAGACCGAGCAGGTGGCGAAACCAGTTGACCCCGTGGGCGAGCTCCTCGTAGGCCCAAATCGTTATCGCCAGATACGAGACCGCCCGGGCATCAACGCTCCCGGCCCCGTGCACCATCGCAGCGACCTGACCCGCCACGAACGCCACGATCAGGGCATTGTTCGGGAACTGGATGACCGGAAACCCGCGCGGCCACCCGAACGCCCTCACCCGCCGATAGTCGGCCAACGCCCTAGTTCGATCCACACCCGGGAAGACGCCGGCGCGCCGAGATCCTTTCGCGGCGCATGGCCCCGGGGCGACGCCTGTGCGCCACGGCTGCGGTTGTTGGCCTCACAGCTCGGCGCGAGCGGGCGGGATCGCAAGGTCGGCCGTGGTCGACGCTTCTGCAGCTGGATGGTTGACGATCGCGACGCCGGCGATCACGACGATGATGCCGACGGTCGCGGTCGGGCCGGGCAGCTTTCCTTGCGCGGCGTCGACGAGCACGGCAACGACGGGGACGAGGAAGGTCCAGGCGTATACGCGGGTGGACGGCCAGCGAGCCAGCGCGGCGTTGAACCCCAGGTAGACGAGTACCTGACCGCCGATGATCAGGTAGACAAGCTGGGCGATCAGGGTCGGGTCGCTCCAGGTCGTGGTTCCGCCGTCGATGAGGACGAGCGGGATGAGTGGGATGGCACCGGCGAGGAACTGGGCTGCGGTGTGGCCGGCGACGTCGAGGTCGGGCTCGCGCTGGGTGAGCACGCGCATTCCCAACCCCCCGCCGGCCCAGCCGAGGGCGCCGAGCAGCGCGAGCGCGAATCCGATTGCCAGTCGGGAGCCGTGGGCGATCTTGCCGGGGTCGGCGAGCACGACCAGCAGCACTCCGGCGAAACCGATTACGAGCCCGATCGCCCGCAGTCGCGTGATCGGCTCCTGCAGCCAGAACCGGGCGAGCAGCGCCACAAAGAACGGCGAGGAGTTGAGCAGCACCGACGCGACCGCGGCACCCGCTCGATCGGTCCCAACGCTGATCCCGACCTGGGTCAGTGTCGTGTTGCCAAACCCGATCGCGAACGCCCACCCCCACAGCCGGCGGGTCCGCGGCAACCGGCTGCGCAGCAGCGGAAGCATCAAGGTGAGGATCAGGCCGCCGACGAGCGCACGGAGGGTGGCGATCATGATCGGCGAGGTGTGCTTCAGCGCCGAGTCGGTGACCGGATACACGACGCCGGCCGCGACCATCGAGACCGCGAGGATCAGCGAAACCGGCAGACGCTCGTGGAGTGCCATGGAACGGTCCTCCATCGCAGCAGCCAGCCTATTCCGGTTGGACCACCACTCAGCCGCAGCGGGTGGCGCACCCGCACGATTCCCCGCGCCAGGCGCGGCGTCCTTCGGTGATCGCGAGCGCGGCTATGCCGAGCGCGACGACGGGGTCAAGCCACCAGATGCCGAGCAGGGTGTTGGCGAGTAATCCAGCGAGGACCGCGACGGCGAGATAGGCGCAGATGAGGTTCTGCCGTCCTTCGCCGGCGGTTGCCGAGGATCCGAGCTGTTCGCCGAGGCGAAGCTTCGCGCGACCCAGCCAGGGGCAGATGCAAAGCGTTGCGGTCGAGAGCCCGATGCCGAGCAGGGTCGTTTCGGCGCGAAGCTCGACCAGCAAGGCGCGGGCTGCCTCGAAGGCGATGTACGGCGCAAGCAGGAAGAAGCTCAGCGCCACGAGCTGCTGCGCCCGCCGCTCCGAGCTGGGAGACAGGGTGCGTGAGCCTGAGAACCGCCACAGAACGATGATGCTGGCGAGACCCTCGATCGCACCATCGAGGCCGTTGGCCAGAAGCGCGGTCGAGCCGGCGAGCAAACCGGCGGTCGTGGTCGCGGCTCCCTCGAAGCACAGCCAGGCGAGCGAGACGGCGGCCAGCCTTCGCGCGCGCCGCGCGCCCTGCAACCAGGCGCCGCTTCCGTGCTGCGAACCAGCGACAATCGGGCTGAGTTCGGCCACGGCGCTGCCCTAACGCCTAGCCTGGTCCCTCGTCCGCGTCGGGCATCGCCGCGTCGCCGAGGAGACGCTCTACGAGCACGACGTCTCTCCATTCCCCGTCGAGCTTGGCATGGCGTCGCTGGATGCCGATCTCTTCGAACCCGGCGGCGCGGTGTGCGGCCCGACTGGGCTCGTTCTCGGGGAACAGGCGGCTGGTGAGCTTGTAGAGCCCGCGCCGCTCTGATTCGGCGCAGAGTTCGATCAGCAGCTTCTTCCCGAGCCCACGACTCCGGGCGTCTGGATGGACGTAGACGGCGTGCTCGCCGACGCCGTCGTAAACGCAGCGGTCGGAATAGGCGCCGGCTCGTGCCCATCCGACCACCTGGCCCTCCTCGACGGCGACGATGAACGGCTGGCCGTCGTCGAGCCAGGTTCGGATGTCGTCGACCGTGCGCGGTGCCGTCTCGAACGTGGCGACGCGTTCGGCGATACCGGCGTTGTAGATGTCGGCGACGCTCTGGAGGTCGCCGGGCTGTGCCGGGCGAATCGTCAATCGATCGCCGAGGACCGTCATTACGAGAGTTTGCGAGCGCGAATGATCGCCGCGCCGGCGTGCTCGTGGACGCGGTGCGTCTCGGTGATCTCGATCTCTCCGAACCCGGCGCTCGCCAGGGTCGTACGGAACTCCGTCTCGGTCAGCGCTCCGGCGATGCAGCCGGTCCACGCTGCCATATCGGCTCGTGTCTGGTCGTCCATGTCGGGGTCGGCGATCACGTCGGAGACGGCGAAGCGGCCGCCCGAGCGGAGCACGCGCGCGGCCTCGCGGATCACTTGCGGCTTGTCGCCGGACAGGTTGATCACGCAGTTGGAGATGACCACGTCGACCGTCTCGTCCTCGAGGGGCATGTCCTCGAGGTAGCCCTTGACGAACTCGACGTTCTCGACCCCGCCCTCGGTGGCGTTGGCTCGCGCGAGCTCGAGCATCTCGTCGGTCATGTCGAGCCCGATCGCTCTGCCGGTGGGACCAACGCGCCGCGCCGAGATCAGGACGTCGGCGCCGGCGCCGGAGCCGAGATCGAGGACGACCTCCCCCGGATGTAGGTCGGCAACGGCCGTCGGGACGCCACAGCCGAGCGATGCCATCACGGACGTTTCGGGCACGTCTTCGCGCTGCGCCTCGTCGTACAACGAGGACCCGAACACGCCAGCCCGATCGGCCGGGCTGCAGCCATAGAAGTCCTTGTCCCTCCCCGACTCGGACTCCACCGCCCGGGCCTGGGGGAACTCGCCACCGGCGGCCAACCTGGCGGCCTCGGCGTATTTCGCGCGGACCCTCTCGCGGATGTCCCCGGCCGACGCGACGGCTCCGACCGTCAACGCCGGCTTGGCGCCGGCCGCGCAGCCGCAGCCGGTGGTGTGCTGTTCACCGCAGCAGGACGCCTTTGCGTCAGGCTCGCAGCACGCTTCCTGGGCTGCCGGTGTGCAGCACCCGGTGTTCAGTTCAGCCATGCGGAGAGCTCCTTGAGAGCGTCGGGGATCACGAAGTAGTACGCCCACAGGCCCTGACGTTCTGAGCCGACGATGCCGGCCTCGCGCAACACCTTGAGGTGATGCGAAACCGTCGGCTGTGACAGGTCGAACAGCGGCACGAGCTCGCACACGCACACCTTGCCCGCGTGCTTGCGCAGAACGTCGACGAGCTGCACACGAACCGGGTCGCCGAGCGCCTTCGCGACGGAGGCCATCCGTATGGCCTCTTCGCGCTCGACGTCGGGGTATACGACCGGCTCGCAGCACGGCTCACCGGGGGCACGCTTGGTCTTCGGGGTGAGTTCCAGATCGATAGCCATCTATCTACTTATATCTATTGAACTGACGATTGTCAATCTATAGACTCCGCCCTCTCCTCCCGTGAATCGCACCGCGATCATCACCGACATCCACGGCAACCTCCCCGCGCTCGAGGCCAGCCTGGAGGCGATCGCCGCGATCGGCGTCGACGCGATCTACTGCGGCGGAGACCTGGTCGGGTACGGCCCGAATCCCAACGAGGTGTGCCGGCTGATCGAGGACCGCGGGATCCCGACGATCTACGGCAACTACGACTACGCGATCGCGCGCGACCTCGACGACTGCGGGTGTGCGTACGTCACTAAGCACGACCGAGAGCTCGGCCAGCAGTCTGTCGCGTGGACGCTCGCGCACACCGACCAGCGCTCGAAGGACTTCATGCGCGCGCTCCCGTTCGACCTGCGGTTCGAGCTCGGTACCGAGCGGATCCGGCTGGTCCACGGCTCGCCGCGAAAGGTCAACGAGTACCTGTTCGAGGACAAACCGGCGAGCCTGTATGAACGACTCGCCGGCCTCGCGGATTGCGACGTGCTCGTGTTCGGGCACACCCACAAACCATGGATCCACGCGTACAGCGGCGTCCTGTTCGTCAACTGCGGCTCCGTCGGCAAGCCCAAGGACGGCGACCCGCGCGCCGGGTTCGCCATCCTGGAGCTCGACGAGACCGGCCGGGTGCGCGCGTCAATCGAGCGAGTCCCCTACGACGCCAAGGCGGTGGCCCATGAAGTCGCCGCGGCCGGCCTTCCAGGCGAATACGCCGAGAAGCTGATCGCTGCCGCGTAGCGTCGAGCACGCTCTGGGACTGGGTCACTACGGCGCGTTCGTGATCGCAGCCGTAAGCGTTTGAACCTGGTGGTCCTGATGCTTCACGAGGCCCGCGATGACCTGTTCGAGTGTGCGTTGTCCGTCGCAGAAACGGAAGCTGTCCTTCGGCGGGACGGCGTCGAGCTCCCTGTCGGTGAGCTCCGCAATCTGCTTCAGCTGATCGCGCGCCGCGGAGAGCCGCGCGAGGAGATCGCCAGAAATGGCGCTCTCGGCCGTGTAGCGTTCGCCGCTCGTATGCGCGGCGGACGCCCGATCGCCGGTGGCGAGAAAGGTCGCGATCCGCGCGTAGTTCTCGGCGGTGTCTGCGCGTCGGCGCTCGCGTGGAGCTGTTGTGCGCGGTCGCTCATCGAGCTCTGCTCCGGCGCTCAGTGGCGGGCGTGGGCGACGTCCGCGTGCTTGGCGGGCGACGCCCGGCCGCCCTGGCAGTTGTCGGAGTCGGCCTCGAACGCGTGCAGGCAGTTTGTCGAGCAGAAGTAGTACGTCTCGCCGTGCACGTCCGCGGCGACGGCCTTGTCGCGGTCGACCTTCATCCCGCATACCGGGTCCGTCGCTCCGCGGCGAGCCGTCAGCCAGAACAGGGCGGCGAAGATCGCTAGGCCGAGCACGTTGAGTGCCAGCTTGTAGTTGACCGCGATCGAGCTGAAGATGTCCGCGCGCGTCGGACGCGGACCGGTCGGGATCAGCCCCAGCGCGCTGAAGATCCCATCGACGATCAGGGCCGCGATCACCATCGTGATGAACATCAGGGCGGTGATCCGGACCGTGAAGCGGGTGCCGTAGTACTTGCGGTAGATCAACAGGATCGGGACGACGATCAAATCGGCGAACAGGAACGCCAGGACACCCGCGAATGAGATCCCGCCCGACCACAGGACCGCGGCGAGCGGGACGTTCCCGACCGAGCAGACGAAGCTGAGGACCGCGATGATCGGCCCGATGATCACGTTCTCGATCGTGGGCAGAGGCGCCGGCGCGTTTGTGATGAACAGCTTCTCGAAGAAGCCGTTGCCGAGCTGGGCGATGAACCCGGCCAGCAGGAACCCGAGCGTGATTTCCTTCCACAGCATCTGCCAGTCGCCGCGGAAGTTGTGCGCCACATCCGACCACGCCCGCACGGAGGTCAGGCGCTCACGCCATGAGAGCTGCTCGCCGGCCACGTGATGCTGATGGCCGGCGTCCGCCTCGATCGCGTGCTCGCGCGCGTGCTCCTCGAGTCGCCGGCTGACGAACAGCCGGAGCAGGACGGTCATCAGCACGATCATCACGATCCCGCCGAGATACTCCGCGATCGTGAACTGCCAGCCGATCAGGACCCAAAGCACCAGCCCGAGCTCCCACACAAGATTGGTCGAGGCGAACTGGAACGCCAGCGCGGACGCCGCGCTGGCGCCCTTCTGAAACAGCGACTTGGCGATCGCGATCGCCGCGTAGGAGCACGACGACGAGGCAGCCCCAAGCCCGGTCGCCCAACCCACCGACCGCGCACCCGACCCGCTCATCAACCCCTCGACCCGCTCCCGCGGCACCCACGCCTGCACGATCGCCGAGATCGCAAAGCCCAGCACGAGCGCCCACCACACCTCCCACGCCATCAGGAACGAGTCCCTGAGGGCGTGCCAGATGACGTCGAGGACGCTCATACGAAGACCGTATCAGATACCCCTAGGGGGTAGAGGTAAATGATACGATTCCGTCATGGCGAAGACTCAGACACCCACCAGGGGCTACACCGCGACCAAGGACCAGCTCCTCGCGCGGTTGGCGCGCATCGAAGGGCAGATCCGCGGGATCGAGGGCATGGTCCAGGACGACCGGTACTGCATCGACATCCTCACCCAGATCTCAGCCGCCCAGGCCGCGCTCGACAAGGTCGCGCTCGGGCTGCTCGACGGCCACGCGCACACCTGCGTGATCGGCGCCGAGCCAGATCAGCAGGACGAGCGCACCGAAGAGATGATGGCCGCCGTCGGCCGGCTGCTGCGCCGCGGCTGAGAATCGCGGTCACGCACCAGCGTTCTCCGATCAAGCCCCAAGCCCCCGTCTACGGCCGGTCGGCGCCGATCCCGGCCTCCTCGAGCAGTTCCGCGAGCGTAGGGACACCGAACACCTCGGCTGCCAGACGTTCGACGTCGTCGGCCGACGATCGGTCCTCGTCGAGCGGGGCGACGTGCGATCGGACGGCGCGATACAAGGCCGCCGGCCCTCGGCCGATCGCCCCCGGCCCGGCGAGGTCGACCGCCTGCGCAGCCACCAGCGCCTCGATGGCGAGCACGTAACGAAGCCGCTCGAGCATCTGCGCCGTCCGGCGGGCCGCTGCCGGAGCGTTGCTCGAGTCGTCCTCAACGAGGGCGGCGCCGAACTGCGGATCGATCGTCAGTGGCGCAGCCAGGTGCCGCAAGTCCGTCAGCAGGGCCTGCGCCGTCTTGACCAAGGGGGCGTAGCCCGAGCGCTCGGCTCCGTGGGGCGACAGGTTCTCCGGCAGTTCCGTCAGCGAGCTCGCGAGCAACCGCTGTGTGCGTTGCGTCGAAATGCTTGCGGTCTGGCAGATCGCGAGCGCCACCGTGTCGAGCGCGAGCGCAAGTGCCGGCGTCGCGAAGTTCCCAGTCGACAAGATCTCCCCCTCGTCGGCCAGAACCACGGGGTTGTCTCCCGCACCGTTGAGCTCCGCGTCGAGAGGCCCCGCGAGCATCCCCAAAGCGGCGCGGAGCGTGCCGTGCACGTGCGCGACCGAGCGGAAACTGATCGGGTCCTGCACACGCCGGGCGTTGCGCGGGTCGAGCAGGCTGCCGCCGGCGAGCAGCTCGCGCAGCTCGGCGGCGCATGCCTGCTGCTCAGCAACCGGATGAGCGGCTTGCACGCGCGGGTCAAGTGGCGTCGTATTCCCTCGAAAGCCCTCGAAGCTCAGCGCAACGACCACCTGCGCCGCGGCACTCAGACCCCGGGCGTCGTGATAGGCAAGGGCGGCACTCCCCGCGCTCAACGCGTTGCTGTTGCACAGCGCGAGACCGTCCTTCGGCGCCAGCACAACCGGCGCGAGACCTGCGCGCTCGAGAGCGACGCCCGTCGGTAGCCGCTTTCCGCGAAGCTCGGCCTCGCCCTCCCCCATCACGACTAGACCGACGTGCGCCATCTGATTCAGATCGGAGGCGCCGATCGAGCCAATCTCTGGGACGATCGGGTGCAGACCGTGATTGAGCATCGCGACGAGCAAATCGAGCACCGCCGGCTGAACGCCACTGCCACCGTGGACGATGCCATTGCAGCGCACCACCACAGCCGCCCGGACCACTTCGCGAGGTAGAGGGGGCCCGACCGCGTTCGCTCGACCCCGCACCGTCCTGACGCTGAACTCGGCGAGCTCCTCCGCCGGCAGGCTGAAAGTCGACCTCGCCCCGAGACCGGTGGTCACCCCGTATACAGGCAGCCGCCTCGCCACCGCATCGTCCACCACCGCTCGGTCGCGCCGGACTCGGTCGTAACCCTCCGGGGCGACCGCAACACGCTCGCCGGCGCGAGCGACCGCCGCCACCGCCGCCGGACTGAGACTGCGTCCATCTAGGATCATCAGCCCCAAAGCGGGCCCCGCCGCACCCCGCTGCTCACGCGAACCTCAGCCGCTGTCCGATGCCCTCCGCCTCGGCCTGCTCGAGCAGAGCGCGCGCCAGGGCGATGTCCGAAAGCGACAGCCCACGATGCCAGAACAAGATCGTCTCCTCCGGCGACTCGCGTCCCGGCTTTGCGCCGACGACGATCTCGCACAGCTCGGCGTGGAGACTGTCCAGCGTGAGCTTCCCCTCCTCGACGTGGCGACGAAGCGCACCGAACTGGCCGGTCGCACACTGGCCCCAGTCATCGACGACGACCTTGCTCATGATGTCGGTCAGCGACAGTTCCACGGCGCTCATCGTGCCGTACGGGACGACCAGCGCTCCGGGAGCTATCCAGCGCGTCTTCAGCAGCGGGGTCGGCTCGCTGAGCCGCGACGCCTCGACGACGATGTCCGCTCCCTCAACGCAGCTTCTCCAATCGTCGGTTGCCGAGACCGGCTTGCCCAGATCCTCCGACAGCCGGCTGGCGAATTCCCGCCTGCTCTCCGGCCGACGAGAATGGACCCGGATCTCGGCGAAGTCGAACAATCGGTCGAGCAGTCGCACGTTCCAGTACGCGGTGCCGCGCGCCCCGATGTGACCGAGCACCCGCGCGTCCCCGCGCGCCAGATACCGCGCCCCGATCGCGGTGACAGCGCCCGTGCGCATCTCCGTGATCGCGGTGGCGTCGAGCACCGCCTTCGGCATCCCGGTCGCGGGATCGAACAAATTCAGCACCGCCATCTCCGACGGAAGCCCTTTCCGGTAGTTCTCGACGAAGTCGCCGACAACCTTCACCCCCGCCAGCCCGATCGCCGGGATGGACCCGCGAAGCACGTTGAAATGCCCGTCGACCGACGGATCGCCGCGCAGATGGACGCGCGGCTCGATCACCGCCTCACCGCGTCCCTGCGCCCGCAGGCCCTCCTCCACCGCCGCCAGGATCGCCTCGTCCGAAAGGGCCAACCGCGCTATGTCGAGGCCGTTCAGGTAGGTCAGCTCAATCCGTTGCACAAAAATCTCCTCTAGGGACCTCACCGACCCGGTGGTCGATCACCCGCCGCACCGAACAGTATGTTGCCTTCCCGGTTCTTTCTAGCCGCAGTCCGAGAACGCATGAGAGGAGCGCCGAGCGATGAGCGAACACACGCCATTCATCGACTTCGAGAACCTTCCGTCCCCGAGCGAGGGCTTCCTCGTCACACACTTCATCACCGTACGAAACGTTGCTCGGTCCCGCGCGTTCTATTCCGAGATCCTCGGCGGCCAGGTGGTGCTGGAGGAGAACCCGTGCATGATCAAACTCTCGAACTCGTGGGTGATCATGAACCCGGGCGGTGGCCCTACTCCCGATAAGCCCAACATCTCGGTCGTCGACTACGAGCCCGGGAACACGGTGTCCACCTTCATGAACCTGCGCGTCGCAGACATCCACGCTTGCTATGAGCAGTGGCACTCAAAGGGAGCCGAGTTCGTGACGCCGCCACTCGATCGCGGCGCCGAGATCCGCTGCTACATGCGGGACCCCGACGGCTACATGATCGAAGTCGGCCAGTCGACCGGGCTGCTCCACGGCAAGCTCGCGAAAAAGCGGCCCGAAGATCTGCCCGGCTAACCGACGGGACACGCGGGTGCCATAAAAACGCGTGAAGGGATAACGGTGTGACGTCGATGTTGTTCCGGGGCGCACCTGTTCGCGCCCGTGCGACCCCCGGGACCAGGTCCCCGGTCCGCCCTCAGCGCCGTCTCGATCCCGACAAAACGAACGGGACCATGGAGGTCAGAGACCCCTCGTTCTCCTACGGGAAGGCGTCTGCGCAGGCGTCGAACGGGACCGCGCCAGATGGCTCACGGTCCCGCCGGTCGCCCTCCCCTGGTCGCCGGGGCCGCCGTCGCTGCTCGAGGTCGACGACGGCTGCCCGACCTCGGACAGCGCGGAGGGGAGCTCCTTGCGGGAGCTGATCCCGAGCTTGCCGAACGCTTTGGTCAGGTGCCACTCCACCGTGCGCGGGCTGAGGAACAGCTGGGCACCGATCTCAGGGTTCGTTTGCCCGTCGGCAGCCAGGCGCACGACCTGCGACTCCTGAGGGGTCAGATCGTCGAGCGTCTCGACCGTGCGCTTACGCACCGTCTCGCCCGTGGCCAATAGCTCGCGGCGGGCGCGTTCGGCGAACGCTTCCATGCCCATGTCTGAGAGCATCGTATGAGCGACTCGCAGCTGCTCGCGGGCGTCAACGCGGCGGTGCTCGCGCCTCAGCCATTCGCCGTACAGGAGGTGGGCGCGCGCCAGCGTCGCGCGTGTTCTGAGTTGCGACAGCCGTTCGATCGCCTCCCGATAGAGCCGTTCGGCTGTGGCTCCCTCGGCAAGCAACGCCGCCGCGCGCGCATGGGTTCCGAGCGCCCAGTCGGTGTCGGCTGTATGGGCAATCTCGGCGAGTTGGGCGAGCGGACCCGTCGCGCGCTCCGCCTGACCGCTGCGTGCGGCGGCCTCGATCAGCTCCGCCAGCAGCAAGATCGGCGGCCCCAGCCCACGCGCGGCATCGGCGGCCCGCTCGGCCGCGGCCAGGGCATCCTCGTACCGGCCGAGTCCGTTGTAACGGATCGCGCTGCCCCAGTCATTGGCGGAGAGCCAGAGCCCCTCGCCGCGTCGCAGCACGTCCTGCCGGTGCGCCTCGATGAGCGCCACTGCCTCGGCGTCCCGCCCGCGCCAGTTCGCCAGCACGATCGAAGTGCGGAGCGCCAGGTGGCTGCCGGTGGCCTCGACGACGGCGTCTGACTCGGCGGCCAGGGACATAGCCTCCCCGATCCTGCCGCAGAACAGCTCGACGAGGACGCGGTCTGTGAGCGCCACGGGCAGCGCGGAGAAAGCACCTGCGCGGCGCGCGAGTTCGAGATGGCGCGAGGTGAGCTCGTCCCACGCTTCATCGTCGGCCAGCGCCCGGGCGATGCGGCAGGCCAGCCACGTCCAATGCAGCTCGTCCTCCTCGGACAGCGGCTCCTGACGAAACGCGCGCAGCGCGACCTTCAACGCTGGCGCCCCAGCGACGTAGCCCTCGCAGGTGAGGAGGGCGAGCCCGTCCAGCAGTAGGTCGCAGGCACGGGTCGCGGGCTCCCAGTCAGCGCCCAGGACGGCGGTGGCGACCTCGCGCGCATCGCCTCCACGCACCAGGCGATCGGCGGAGAACGCGGCCGCGAATGCCTCGAGGTATGTCTCGCGCGCGAGCCTCGGATCCAGCGGCTCGAGCCGTTTTGCCGCCTCGAGCAGCAGCGGGGGAGCGTCGCGGCCACGGGTCATCGCGAACGTGATCTGCGCGTACAACAGTTGGGCCCGCGCTTGTTCGAGCTCGTCCAGGGGTCCTGCCTTGGCGACCGCCAGCAGCCGCAGCGCCCCGTCGTTCGCGCCGGCCCGGTGCTTCGCCTTTGCGGCGAGGAGCGCACGCTGTGCCCGGCGCCTCGGGTCTGGCGTCAGTTCGACGGCGCGCTCGTGGAATGCCGCCCCCGCCGCCAGACCGCCTCGCGCTTTAGCCCGGTCGGCCGAGCGCTCCAGTTCGGCGGCGACGTCCTCGTCGAGCCCGGCCGTCGCGTGCGCGAGGTGCCAGGCGCGACGATCGGGGTCGATGTCGGCGTCGGTGGCTTCGGCCAGCGCCCGGTGAACGCGCTGTCGCTCCTCGGGCGCTGCCGCGCGCTTCACCGCCGAGCGCACGAGCGGATGATCGAAGCGCACCTGCGCGCCGAAATCAACCAGTCCTGCGGCGGCGGCCGGCGCGGCCGCGTCCGGCCCGATGCCGAGCTCCGCGGCCGCCCGCCACACCAACACCGGATCCCCCAGTGGCTCTGCCGCGGCGACGAGAAGCAAAAGGCGTGTCGAGGGCGGCAATGGCGCGAGCCGCTCCGTGAAGCTCTGCTCGATCCGCCCGGGCAGCGCCCGTCCCTCGGACAGCCAGAACCCTCCGGCGAGTTCGGCAGGCGTCAAGCCACGTGGCAGCTCGAGCAGCGCCAGCGGGTTGCCGCGCGTCTCGGCGACGAGCCGATCGCGAACGCGCTCGTCAAGCGGACCGGTGACCACGGTCGCGAGTAACTCGTGCGCATCGCGGTCATCCAGACCGCCGACGGCGAGCTCCGGCAGCCCCTCGAACCGCTGCTGGCCGCTCGGCTCGCGCACGGCGAACACCAGCCCGACCGACTCCACACCGAGACGGCGCGCGACGAACGCAAGCGCCTGTGCCGAGGCCGCGTCGAGCCACTGCGCGTCGTCCACGACGCAAACGAGCCCTCGGTCTTCCGCAACGTCGGAGAGCAAACTCAGGACCGCCAGCCCGACGAGGAATCGATTCGGCGCATCGCCGTCGCGCACACCGAATGCGGTGCCAAGCGCATCGCGCTGCGGGGCGGGAAGGCGCTCGAGGCGATCCAGGAACGGTGCGCACAGCTGCTGCAACCCCGCGTACGCGAGCTCCATCTCCGACTCGACTCCGGCCGCGCGGGCGACGGTGCATCCCGACGCGTGCGAGGCCAGGTACTCCAGCAGCGCACTCTTGCCAACCCCGGCATCCCCGCGCAGCACGAGCGCTCGGCTCTGCCCGGCTCGCGCGCTCGCCACCACCTCATCCAGCGCCGCGCACTCGCTGCGCCGGCCCAGCAGCCGGTGCCGGGAATCGGTAGTCGACATCGCCAGGCCAGCCTAGGGGCGGTTCTCGGCCTTGGCAACCCCCGGACTGATGTTCGGTGGCTACGGGTCAGCACCCCCGGGGGTAATGACCGGGGGGCTCGCCGGACGCGACGAACACGCGCGCGCAGCACGCTTCACGGCACCCCCGCTCCGAAGACCCACCGGAGTTCTCCCACCCGTAAGGAGGTAGCCGTGAGCGCCACTGAAAACAGCAGCACGAGCCGCGACGCGACCGTCGCGCAGGTCGACCTCAAGCTCGAGATCCAGGTCATTCCCGTGTCCGACGTCGACCGCGCCAAGGCGTTCTACGAGCGCTTGGGCTGGAGGCTCGACGACGACGTCGCCCCGATGGACGGCCTTCGCATCGTCCAGTTCACGCCCCCGGGCTCACCCACCTCGATCACGTTCGGCCGCGGACTCACCACCGCCGCGCCCGGCTCGGCCGAGGGCGGCCTGACCGTCTCCGACATCCAAGCGGCACACGACGAGCTCGCCAGCCGCGGGATCGACGTCAGCGACATCTGGCACGGCCCGCCGTTCCCGGTCGAGGCCCGGCAACCCGGCCCCGACCCCGACCGCAACAGCTACGGATCGTTCGTGTACTTCACCGACCCCGACAGCAACACCTGGCTCGTCCAAGAAGTCACGACCCGGCTCCCCGGCCGGATGAACGCCACCGAGACCGGCTACGTATCCACGGCGGACCTCGAGGGCGCCCTCCGGCGAGCCGAAGCCGCCCACCGCGAGCACGCAAAGCGCACCGGCAAAGCGCACCTGTTCCACCGCTCAGATCAAGATGAGCACTGGCTCACCTGGTACGCCACCTACATGACCGCCGAACAGGCCGGCACCGACCTACCGACCTGACGAATCCGGGTGAGCGCGATGGAGTTCCTCGTCGAGTTCGAGATCAATGTTCCCGAGGGGACTCCGGAGTCCGAGGTCACGGCGCGCGAGGACGCCGAGTCGGCCGCCGCAGCCAAGCTCGTGGACCAAGGACACCTGATCAGGCTTTGGACGCGGCGCGTTTCCCCCGGCGAGAGCCGACCGATCGGGTTGTACCGCGCCGAGAGCGAAGCCGAGTTACAGGGCCTGATGCGCGCGTTGCCGCTCTACGACTGGATGTGCGTCACGCTTACACCGCTGGAGCCCCATCCCAACGATCCGGCAGCCCAGCAATGCGTTCCACGTCACCCTCCGGAGGCAGCCATGAGCACTCGCGTTCCCGAACCTCGCCTGACCCGTGTCTACCGCTTGGAGGCCACGCTCGCGCCACCGCTCGAACTCGGGGAGACAGCCCAAGGCCGCCGGCGTATCGTGCCGCTGACCGGCGGGACATTCAGCGGTCCTGAGATAAGCGGCACGCTACTCCCGGGCACGAGCGCCGACTGGCAGACCATCCTCCCGGACGGGACCGCACTCGGGGACATCCGCTACGTCCTTCAGACCGACCGGGGGGACCTCCTGTACGTCCAGTCACAGAGCATCCGCCACGGCAGCCCGGAGGTGCTCGCACGCCTCGGGCGTGGAGAGGACGTCGACCCAAGCGAGTACACGTTCCGAACCTCGACCCGGATAGAGACTGGCGCGGTCGACCTCGGTTGGCTGAACAAGGGCATCTTCATCAGCGCGGCCGCCCGCCAGGCCGACGGCGTCATCTACGAGACCTACCTCGTCGGATGAGTGCCGCGCCGCGACCAGCCGCGATCACGAAGCTGGTCTTGACATGCCGGCTGTGCACTTCACGAATCTGCTGATCGTCGTCGCCGTCGGCCTGCTGGCCCCACTCGCGCTCAGTTTCTTCCCGCGGCTAGGGCTGCTGCGATCACTGTGAGCTGGGCACAAGTGCCAGCCTTCCCCGCGTCCTGCGCGGCGCCGAAACTCGGAGCCTGCTCGAGAAACGCAACCTCAGACGTCGTTTCTCGAGCCGGCTCCTCCGTAGGCGCCATGTCGTCGCGATCCGCTGCGGGGTGATCACAACGCCTCGCCGGCAGTCCGGATTTATGCGACCCTCTCATCGGCGTAGTGATCGCCGGCGTCGAGCGTTCCATCAGCCTCTTACGGGTCCTTCGGCGTCTCCAGGACACGACCGCGCAGATTCCTGTTCGTGCGGCGTCCGTGCTCCTAGTCGGGCTCACCGCGCTCGCCGAGCAAGTCGGGCTAGCGACAATCCTCGGAGCGTTCACGGCTGGCGCACTCCTGTCGACGATCGCTCGGTCATCGCCGGCGTGCTGCAAGCCACATCTTTGACGTTCACAGTCACCGCCGCGCAGATCGGGCTCCAGCTCGGCGTGGTCACTCAGGCCACTGCTGCCGGGCTCGTCGCCGCCGGTCTTCTCTCGGTGGTCATCTCACCGGCGCTGGGACTCACGCTGCTCCGACGCGAGCAGCCGAACACGCGGACGCACTTGCCATCCCGCTCCGAGCGGCCGGCCCTCCCCGCCTAGCCGGATCCGTCTTCCCGGTCGCGGCGCACGATGGGGGCGGGCTCATGGGCAATCCCACCGGCGGTCGCCGGCTGCAGCCTGGCGGTCCACTTCTTCTCGATCTGGCCGTAGCGCCAGACGAGCAGTGCGGCCAGCCAGGTCAGGATGAACATGCCGACGATGACGAAACCGGCTGTGTTGACGTTGAAGTTGGCCATGAACCCCCAGAATCCGTGGCTTTGGTTGAGCCCCTTGATCTCCTGGGGGAACAGGCTGAGCGCCTCGACCCCGCCGATGAAGAAGCAGATGGCCACGGACAGTCCGGTAATAGCCAGGTTGTAATACACCTTGCGGACCGGGTTGAAGAAGGCCCAGCCGTAGGCCAGGTTCATGAACAGTCCGTCGATGGTGTCCATCAGTGTCATTCCGGCCGTGAACAGAATCGGGAGGCACAAGATCGCGTACCACGGGATGTGCTGGGAGGCCAGCAGCGCAGTGGTGGCCAGCAGCGCAACCTCGGTGGCGGTGTCGAACCCCAGGCCGAACACGACACCCACCGGATACAGCTGCCACTCCTTGGTGATTGCTTTCATCCAGCGACCAAAGAACCGGTAGAAGAACCCGCGGTTCTCGAGTTGCCGCTCGAGTTCCGCCTCGTCGTACTCCCCGCGGCGCATTGACCGGAACACGCGCGCGATCCCGGCCAGGATGAAGAGGTTCAGCAGCCCGATCACGAACAAAAAGCACGCGGACACCACGGTCCCGAACACCCCACCGAACTGCTCCAGCCCTGAGCCGGTGTCCGTGACCGCGTGAAACACGGTCTTCTCCGCAACGACGATCCCGATCCCGATCACGACGACCACCGTGGAGTGCCCGAGCGAGAAGAAGAACCCCAACCCGAACGGGCGCGGCTGGCCGGTCTGCTGCCGTTCGCTGAGCAGTTTGCGGATGGTGTTGTCGATCGCCGAGATGTGGTCGGCGTCAAACGCGTGACGTAAGCCGAGGGTGTAGGCCAGGATCGACACGCCGATCCCCAGCCCCTTGTAGTGCGACGGCACCACGAACGCGAAGAACACAAAGAACCCGAGCACGTGCAGGCCCGCGATCACCGCGAACATCGTGATCACCCGCGTCCGCTCCTGGCGGGTCATCGCGACGAACGACTGGCGGATCACCGCGGCGATGCGCGAGGACCCGGAGGTAGGCAAGTCGAGCATGATGGGTACCCCTGACCGGAGAGCCTCCAGATCCGGCGCTGCGCCGGATCTGGATTCCTCCTCTGGTTGCGGGACGGCCGGCCGAAGCGTCCGCCCGGATCAGGGACTAGTGATCAGGAACTCATCACCGGCACGGGGTGAGGCGCGCCGAGGTAAGGGAACTCAGACCACAGGTCGTCGTGCGGCTTCAGGCCGCTCGGCGGTACCTTGCCGTGGGTCAGCCAGGCAAAGCGGAGGCTGTAGACGTCGTCGGTGAGGACGCGACCGTTGGGGTACGCGGCCGGCCTGGTGCGGTCGTATTTGAGGACGTCGGGAAGCACCTGCATCGCTGCCGCCTTGGCGTCCTCGGGCGAGTAACCGCCGTTCTCCAGGATCTTGGACCACGGCCCCAGGTAGTTGGCGACGTCGTCGGCCGGCTGGCGGGAGTTGTAGAGGTTCTTCTCGCCATCGGGGTTGACGAACGGGTTGATCGTCGGATGCCCGCCGCGGTCCATCTGCACGAGCTCGCCGTCACGGCGCAGGCTGATCGTGGCCCAGACTCCGATCACCGGACCCGAGCCGAGCATCTCGCTGGGTATCTCCAGCGCGATCGAATCGACGTTGTTCTCGGCGAAGTCGTCGTGCCCGGTCCACACCAAGCCGTGTAGCGCGCCCTCGACATCGGCGAAGAACGGGTCGCTGCGCAGCCCGGCGCACAGCCGGATCCGGCCGACCTGGACAGGCCGAGCGGTGCCGTCGAAGCTGACCGGGAGCGAATTGGTGAGCAGCTCGCCGACTGGCCCGGGCTCCCTCGCCTGACTTCCGGTCGCGTACCAAGCCGACGCGGTTTGCTCGCCGTTCTCATACTCGGAGAACGTGAACGTGAACGCAATGTCGGCTTGCGCGTCGCCGTCAGTGTCGATGTTGATCCGGTGGACCGCATCCGGGTGGAACTCCGGTCCGGTGACGGCCGGCGGTATCGGCGGCGGCGCGCTCGTCGGGTTCGAGTCGATGATCAGAACCGTCTTGCCAGGCTCCTCCGACGACGTGAATACGAACAGATCGGTGAAGTCCAGGCGCCGGTCGTCGCCGGGAAACTTGAGATTGTCAGCGCTGAAATGATTCGACATGGTGGGTCCCCTCAGGTGGTGATTGTCTGTGCCGGGCTGCTGGTGTTGCGCCGGTCGTCGCTGCCCAGGAAGTCGAGCAGCGCCCTGTTCACCTGGTCTGCGTGAGTCCACGGAATGGCGTGCGGGCCGCCCTCGATCACCACCAGCTGGACGTCTTCGATCAGGCCGGGCAGTCGCTTGCCGGTCTTGTCCAGCGGCAGGACCTGGTCCGCGTCCCCCTGGACCACCAGGATCGGGACGTCGAGCTTGGGCAGGTCGGCGCGGAAGTCCGTTGCCCACGTCGGGATGCATGCCACGGCGGCGATGGCCGAGGCAGTCGTAGCGAGGCTCCAACTGGTCTGGTACGCCTGATCGCTGATCAGCGTGCCGCGCAGGGTGTCGACGTTGTAGAAGTTGTCCAGGAAGCCCTTCATCCACGCGGGGGTGTCAGCCTGAGCGGCCTGGACGAACCCGTCGAACACGCTTTGCGGGACCCCTTCGGGGTTGTCACTCGTCTGCAGAAGGAAGGGCGGGATCGGCGCCACGAGAACGCCCTTGGCCACCCGCGCCGAACCGTAGGTACCCAGGAAGCGGGTGACCTCTCCGGTGCCCATCGAGTGCCCGACCAGCACGGCGTCCCACAGGTCCAGGTGGTCGAGAAGGGCGGCGAGGTCCGCGGCGAACGTGTCGTAGTCGTAACCGACGGCGGGCTGGCTCGACTGGCCGAACCCCCGGCGATCGTAGGTGACGACGCGGTGGCCGGCCTCGAGTAGGGCCGGGACCTGCCTGTCCCAGGCGCGGCCGCTGAGCGGATACCCATGGATCAGGACGACGGGCTGACCCGCGCCATGGTCCTCATAGTGAATTTCGATGTCGGCGGAGTTCTCCCGGCCGACTGTGACTCTAGGCATGCGAATTCCTTCCTTTCGGAGCGTGGCCCGCATCCGGGCACCCCAGTCGTTGACCTTCGGCTTCAGGTGCGGGCCGCTACTTGATTGATGATCGGCGGCCGATCGTGCCGCCGATTACCGCGCGTCGCGTCCGGCGGAGGCCCCGGCCAATCCCCGGGACCGCCCTGCCTGTCCCCCGTGCAGGCCGACCAAGTGCGGTGACTACTGGTTAGTACTCCCGGGTGCTAACCCGGGGGGCTCGCCGGACGCGACGAACGCGCGCGCGCAGCACGCTCCATGGCATCCCGCATGAAGTTGCTCGCCCACCCCACCGTCGTGCGCAGCCCGGCACTCGGGCTGACCGCGATCTCCCTGGGCTTTCTGATGATCACCCTCGACGCGACGATCGTCAACGTCGCTCTGGGGCCGATCGGTGACGACCTCGGCGGGGCGGTGTCGACAGCGCAGTGGATTGTCAACGGTTACACCCTGGCGTTCGCGGCGCTTCTGCTCACGGCCGGCGCGCTGGCCGACCGTGTCGGGCTGCGCACCGGGTTCCTCGCCGGCCTCGCCGTGTTCGCGGTCGGGAGCGCAGCCTGCGCGGGCGCGACCTCGCTGGCCGAGCTCATCGTCGCGCGTGTCATTCAAGGCGCCGGCGCTGCGGCGTTGATGCCCTGCTCGCTGGCGCTCATCGCCCACATGTTTCCCGACCCCGCCGACCGCCGCCGCGCGCTCGGCGTGTGGGGGGGTGCGTCGGGAGTCGGCCTGGCCGCCGGACCCGTCCTCGGCGGCGTCATCACCGCCGCCTTCGGCTGGCGCGCGATCTTCCTGGTCAACGTGCCGATCGCCGCCGTGGCCGCGCAACTCCTGCGCCGCCACGTCGCGGAAACGCCGCGACACCGCCACCCACTCGACCTCCCTGGCCAGATCATCTCCACCGTTGGCTTGGCGGCATTGACCGGCGGCTTCATCATCGCCGGCAGCAAGGGATGGGATGCGAGCCTCACGCTCGCGTTGCTGGCCGCCGGCATCGCGAGCACGGCCGGATTCGCCCTCGTCGAGCGCACCGTCGGACGCCCGATGATCGACCCCGCCCTGTTTCGCGAGCGCACGTTTAGGGTCGCGCTCGCGCTCGGGGTCATTTTCAACTTCTGCCTCTACGGCTCGATCTTCTGCCTGGCGATCGAACTGCGCCGAGCTCACGGCCTCGATCCCCTGGACACCGGACTGGCCCTCCTACCGATGACCATCGTCACCGGCTCGATGGCGTTCCTCAGCGGCCGTCTCGTCAATCGCATCGGCGAATGGACCGCGATCGTTGTCGGCCTCTCCGCCGGCGCCGGCGGAGCGCTGCTCATCGCCCTCGCCGCAACCGGCGGGGTAGCAACGCTGATCCTCTCGAGCCTCCCCATCGGTGTCACCGCTCTGGCGATGCCGGCGATGACCGCGGTGGCGATGAGCCATGCGCCGCGCCAGCGCGTCGGGCTGGCGTCAGGCGTCTTCAACGCCTCCCGCCAGACCGGCGGCGCTCTCGGAGTCGCAGTCCTCGGCGCCCTGCTCACCGGCAGCAACGGCAACCTCGCGCTCGACGCCGCCTTCCTCGCCGCTGCGGGCGTCTACGCCGGCGGCATCGCGCTGGCGCTCCTCGGGGTCTCAGTCAGCGGCCCTGGGCGCTATCGCGAAGCATCGGGCGGGGAACCCCGAGCCCGCCATCGGCTTTGGCCAGGTCGCGACAAGCAATGACCCGCGCACCGGGACGCGGTCAAGATTCGCCAACAGCTCAATCTGCCATCGGTCACGCGCCAGCACGTACATCTCGGCTTCGACGTGGCCACGATCAACCAGCGCCGCCGGATCGGTGCTTGTGACGTCGTGGCCGATCGCGACGCTACCTCGTTGCTCAAACAGCACGCGGAGCGCAGAGACGTCCCACCCAGGCGCGCGTGAGTTACCGTGAGCGTCTCGGTTGTCCATCGCCGCGACGTCGGGCCAGCGGGCGCCCCAGCCCGTCAACAAAGCCACGAACGCCCGCTCAGGGATCCGCCCGTACTCGGCCTCGTGCGCGCCGATCGTGGCGTCGGTGGCAGCGAACCCGGCGTCGGAATCGACCTGTTCACGAACGTCGAGCACGACTAGCGGCAACACCATCTCCTCGACGGGCAGCGCGTCCACCGTGCGACCTCCGTCGATGAAGTGCGCGGGCGGATCGACGTGCGTCCCCCACTGACCGACGTGGCGGTACTCGTGGACCAGGAACCCCGACCCTAGAGCCCCTTGGCTCGGCCCGAAGCCGAACACCACGCGGCGCTCCTCATCAGGGAACGGAGCGTAGTGTGGAATCCCCGGCTCGAACGCGTGAGTAAGGTCGATCCACTCGCAATCGCGCAAATAAGCGAGCACATCGTCGAGGTCCATGCGGAGGATTGTGCGCGATCTGATGCGGGCGCCGGGTTCACCCCGCCACCGGGTCGGCGACGACGGGATGGCATTCCGCTTCGCGTCCGGGTCTTAACGGCGAACCCGCGACGGCGCACGAGAAGTCGTGCAGTACCCCGGTCGGCAGGTCCCCGCCGGGTGCGGGCTCGGACTGGAGGACTTCAGAGCTGATCGTGAACCAGGCCAGCACCCCGCCCGCCGCGGCGAGAGCGGCGCAGGTCAGCATCGCGACGTGGAAGCCGTGGGTCATTGTCGCCGGGTCGTAGAACTTCAACCCGGTCAGCCCGGCGATCACGGGCAGGACGGCGACGATGATCAGGCCGGAGAGCCGCGAAACAGCGGTGTTGATCCCCGAGGCAATGCCCGAGTGCCGCTCATCCGCGGCAGCCATCACCGTGGCCGTGACCGGCGCGACGACCAAGGTCAGGCCCAGACCAAAGACGATCACCGCGGGGAGGACGCCGGACAGATAGCTGTCGCCCGGATCGATCCGCGACATCAACAGCAGTCCCGTAGCCGTGACCAGCGGTCCCACGGTCAACGGGATCCTCGGCCCGATCCGTTGGGCAAGCGCTCCGGCAGCCGGGGAGAGGAGCAGCATCAGGGCCGTGATCGGCAGCGAGGCGGCACCCGCCGCCAGCGGCGAGTACCCGAGCGAGATCTGCAAGAACGCCACGAGCAGGAAGAACACTCCGCTGAGCGCTCCGAAGACGACGAACGTCACCGCGTTCGCGGCGCTGAATTGGCGCGAAGCGAACATCGAGAGCGGCATCATCGGATTTTCGGAACGCCGCTCGGCGAGAACGAAGGCGATCAGCGCAAGACCACCTCCGATCGCCGCCACCAGGATCAGTGGCGAGGCGCCGCGGCCCGGGGCCTCGATCAGCGCGTAGGTGGTGCCGCCCAGGCCGATGGCCGCCAGCATCGCGCCGCGAAAGTCGAGCGGCCCGCCGGCCGCGGGGTCATGGCTCTCGGGGACGTGGCGGCCTGCCATCACGACGATGAAGATGCCGAGCGGAAGGTTGATCAGGAACACCGCCCGCCAGGACACCGCCGCCACGAGCACGCCGCCGAGCAGCGGGCCCAGAGCGCCCGCCACGGCGCCGAGCCCGGACCAAGCGCCGATCGCTCGGGCCCGGTCAGCGGGGCGAAAGCCCGACTCGACCATCGCCAGACTGCCCGGTGTCAGCAGAGCCCCGCCGACCCCCTGCACGAGCCTCGCCACCACCAACAGCTCCGCGTTCGGCGCAACCGCACAGAGCAGCGAGGCGACCGTGAACAGGCCGGTGCCCAATACGAAGATGCGACGCCGCCCGTAGCGGTCGCCCAGCGACCCACCGAGCAGGATCAGCGCGGCGAGCGTCAGCGTGTAGCCGTTGAGGATCCACTGGAGAGTGCTGGTCGATGCGTGCAGGTCACGGCCGATGTCCGGTAACGCGACATTGACGACGGTGGCGTCCAGGAACGCGATTCCGGAGCCGAGCACCGCCACAGCGAGCAGCCAGCGCCCGGGAGCAGAGTCGAAGCTCACCGTGTCCTAGGCGAATCTCGGGTGACGCATGCCAACAACTGAACACGCGTTGGCGCTGATGCCCCGCTATGCGCCCGTGAACCGGTACTCGGTCTGCCAGGCGTCCTCGGGGTCGGTGTGGGCGGTCCAGAACAGCTCCGCGATCTTGTCCGGATCGAAGTCCGTCCCCGGCTTGACGGCGCCGGCGATCGTGACGGTCGCGGCGTGGATCCCGTCCTCCCGGACGCCCGCAGCAATCAGCGTCTGCGCCGAGCGCACGGCGGCCTTCCCCATGGAGAGGCTCGCCAGCGCCGGCACTGGATTGTCGGCGAAGCCGCCGCTCGTGACCAGCAGGGTGCCGCCGCCGGCTGCGCGCAGGACGGGCGCGGCTACCTGTGCCGCGACAACGGCGCCGATGACGTCAACGTCGTGGGCGGTTCGGAGCCGCTCGACGGTGATGTCGAGGATCTGCCCAGGATCCGGCAGCGCGGCGTTGTACACGACGACACCTGGGGCCCCCGGGGCGCTGAAGATCCGCTCGAGCGTGTCGCGGTAGCCGTCCAGATCCGCGATATCCGCGGCGACCGCCTCTATCTGAAGGCCACCGCTACGCAGGTCAGAGGCGAGCTGGTCGAGCGTTCCGCCGCGGGAGATGAGTGTGCTGCGGAAGCCCTCGCGGCCGAAGCGCCGAACCACGCCGGCACCGACTCCCGGTCCGGCTCCGATCAGCAGGAGGTGATGGGGGTCAACAGGCTCGGGCATACGCCACCTCCGGGTTGAGCTTCGCCCGGCTTTCGGCTCGGGCCACACGTCTGTCGAGTCGGATCATCAGTTCGAAGCTTTACCACCGACCGGGTGAGACGTCATCACCGCATCACGGTGATTTCGGCCCAGCGGCGCTGCTCGACTGCTCGAACGGCGCGCTCCAACTAGCAATGATGTCGAGCCGCCTGCGATGCCGAGCCCACCTCGGCTGGGGTTCCTCGGGCCGCCCCGGCCGGCGGGCTTTACCAGGGAAGGCTCTTGCTGGTCCAGTGCGTGAGGCCCTTCAGGTCGGTCGCCTCCCGGACGTGTCGCGGGGGCGTCTGGAAGGTGGCGTACGGCGACAGTGTCAGCACCACCCGGTGCTCTCGCCGGCACATTTCCTCGACGTCGGCCCGAGCCTCGGGCGGCATCGGGTGACCGGCCATCACCGCCGAGATCCGCATCATCAGATCCGTGGCCCGATCCAGGTCGGGATCGACCTCGACGGTGGCGTACACCAGCATGTAGGTCAACGGCCACTGCTCGTCCAGCACGCACAGCGATACCTTGGGGTCGCGCGCGACCGCCTTCGCCTTGCCGCGGTCGCGCATCGTCGAGACCAGGATGCGATCGTGGCCGTCCATAACGTAGTAGACGACCGACATCGACGGCCCGTCGTGCCGGCGCGGATAGCCGAACACGGCCGCGCGGTGCTCGGCCACGAACGCCCGCCGCCGCTCGCGCTCGACATCGTCGAGGGGTGGGGCGTCGGGCTCGGTGGACATCCGCCAAATCCTACGCGGGGTCGGATGGTCGGCAGCTAGGCCTGGTCGCCGAGCGCGACGATGTGCTCGGCCAGCCGCTCGTTGTCTCCGTACATGAAGTGGTTGCGCATGTTCTCGGAGAACCGGCTGGCCTCGGTGGACTTCCCGACCGCCTCCGCGACTTCGCGAAACAGCATGGGTGAGGCACCGCAGCAGACGCCGATGTAGTTGACGGCGAGGTCGTGGACCGCCTTGGGGCGGACGCGAGCGCCCAGCTGGCTGATATCAGCGGCGCCTGTGGGTCCTGTCTGATGCCGGCTGAGCCGAGTGTTGGACGATCCTCCAAGTGGCGCCACGAAGTTCGGAGGGGCCGTGCCTAGCGCGCGGTCGCACCTGCAGCTAGACCTCGCACTCAGAGCTGGCAGTCGGCGACTTGGGTCGTGATCCGACGAAGCGACAGTCTGCCGTGCTGTACGAGCGAGAGATCCTGCAGATAAGGAGTGGACGTCTTGGCAATCGCAACAAACGAGTTGAGCAATTTCATCGACGGCGAGTTCGTGAGCGCGAGCACTGGCGCCACGGAGTCGATCGTCGATCCCTCGACCGGCGATGAGATCGCTCGTGCGCCGTCTTCGACCAGCGAAGACGTCGACCGTGCGGTCGGAGCCGCGACGCGGGCATTCGAGTCATGGGGACGGACGACGCCGCAGGAGCGCTCGCTCGCCCTGTTGCGGCTCGCTGACGCGATTGAGGAGCATGCGGACGAGCTGGCAATGCTGGAGTCCCAGAACGCGGGCAAGCCCATCGAAGCTGTGAAGGCGGACGAGATCCCGGCGATAGTCGATCCCCTGCGCTTCTTTGCAGGTGCGGCGCGGTGCATGGAGGGCCGGGCCGCGGGCGAGTACGTACAGGGTTACACGTCGATCATCCGGCGCGAGCCCGTCGGCGTGGTCGGGCAGATAGCGCCCTGGAACTACCCACTGATGATGGCGATCTGGAAGATCGCTCCGGCGCTCGCGGCCGGCTGCACGACCGTGCTCAAGCCATCGCCGACGACACCGGTGACCGCAGTGCGTCTGGCCGAGCTCGCCGCCGACATCTTCCCCAAGGGCGTCCTCAACGTCGTGGTCGGCGGCAACGCCCCGGGAGCCGCGCTGGTCGAGCACCCGGACGTCGCGCTGGTCTCGCTCACCGGATCGGTGGAGACCGGCAAGTGGGTCGCCGAGCATGCCGCGCAGACGCTCAAGCGGGTCCACCTCGAGCTCGGCGGCAAGGCGCCAGTCCTCGTGTTCGACGACGCCGACCTGCCGGCGACGATTGAGGGTATCGCCGGCTTCGGCTACTACAACGCCGGACAGGACTGCGTCGCGGCCACGCGGGTTCTTGCAAGCGCCGGAATCTACGACGAGGTCGTCGCCGGCTTGGCCGATAAGGCGAGGCAGCTGGTGATTGGCGACACCAACTCGCCGGATACGACGCTCGGACCGCTCAACAGCTCGCGCCAGCGCGAGCGCGTCGCGGGTTTCATCGACCGCAAGGCAGACCATTGCGAGCTCGTCACCGGGGGCGTCGCACCGGACCGGCCCGGCTTCTACCTGGAGCCGGCGGTGGTTGCCGGTCTGCGGCAGGATGACGAGCTGATCCAGCGCGAGATTTTCGGACCGGTGATCACCGTCCAGCGATTCGTCGATGAGGCCGAAGCGGTCGGGTGGGCTAACGGGACCCCGTACGGGCTGGCAGCATCGGTGTGGACGCGGGACGTCGGCCGGGCGCTGCGCGTCGCCAACTCGCTGCGTATGGGGTGCGTGTGGATCAACGATCACGGGCTGCTCCCGAGCGAGATGCCACACGGCGGTTGTAAGCAGTCCGGTTACGGCAAGGACCTGTCGATGTACGGCCTCGAGGACTACACGCAGGTCAAGCACGTGATGGCGTCGCTCAGCTGATTTGCGCTGATCAGGGGTCGCACGGCCGGTAGACTCGGCTCGTGGGGCCGCGTAGCCATGCGAGTCGCTGAGCTCGTCGAGAGATTCTCGCCAGAGGTCACCGTGCTTGCCGGTCTTGGCGGCCTGGAAGCGTCGATCCGCTGGGTTCACGCGACGGACTTGGCGGATCCATCGCGCTACCTGAAGGGCGGCGAGCTGCTCCTCACGAACGGCCAGTGGCGTCACCGCCGGGCCGACTCGGCCCGGTTCGTCGGCGCGGTATCGGCTGCCGGCGTTGTTGCGATCGGGTACGGGCTGACGAAGGAGGCGACGCGGACGCCGGAGGATCTCGTCCTCGCCTGCGAGGCGGCCGGGCTGCCGCTGCTCCAGATCCCGCACGACATGGCGTTCGTCAGCATCTCGGAGGAGGTCGCGTCCGAACACGCGGCGAAGCGCGAACGGGGTCTGGTCGGCCGCCTACGGCGGGACGAGGTCCTGTTGAGGAGCGTCAGCCGTGGCGGCGGACTTGACGACGTTCTACGGATCCTCGCGCGCGATTACCGGCTCGACTTTGTGCTCGTGGACCCTGGCGGTCAGACGATCGGTAGCGCCATACCGGGCGACGATGCGCTCGCGGTCGCCCGCGCCGCGACCGAGGGGGCTGATCCCTCGCGACCTAGCGGCAACGTTGTGGACGGGATCTCGGTGACGGTCTTCCCGGTGACGGCGGTCGGCGCCGTCGAGGCCTTCTTCGTCTGCTTCCGCCCGATCGAGGAGTGGACCGAGGACGAACAGGACGCGATCCGCCATGAGCTCGCATTTTTGGGCCTCGAGCTGTCCCGCGTACTGATGACCCGCGAGTTCAATGAGAGGCTCGCGGACGAGTTGTTGGACTTGGTGGCTGAGGGCGAGGCCCGGACGATGGAGCTCGCAGCCCGGCTTCGCTCGTTCCAGATCGACCCCGATCAGCCGCTCGTGGCGATCGCGCTGGCCGCAGAGCCGCCCGAGGACGCGAGCGTGATCCGGCGGGCGGCCCGCGCCGCCGCCGGAGCGCTGTCGCGGCACGGCATCCCCGGCGTCATCGCCGTTGACGGCTCCCTCGCAATCGCGATCGCGTCGGACGCCGACGGCACTGCGCTGGCCGCCGATCTTGCGCAGGCGATCAGGCGTGAAGGGATTGACGTCAATGCCGCTGTCGGGTCGCCCGCGCACGCCGGGGCACGCGGGCTGCGGCGCAGCGTCGCCGAGGCGCGGCTGGCGGCCGACTACGCCCGCTTTCGTGGAGGGGATGGTGGGGTGACCACTTACGCGGACGCGGGCTCCTACCGAGTGCTGCTCGCGGCTCAGAGCGGTGACTCGCGGGCGGCGTTTGCTCGGGCCGTACTCGGCCCCGTGCTCGACCACGATCGTGAGCGCGGCGTTGACCTGGTCGAGACGCTCGACGCCTTCCTGCGCAACGGCGGACACTGGCAGCAGGTCGCCCAGGGACTCCATCTGCACGTCAACACGCTCCGTTACCGGATCGGTCGCGTCGAAGAGCTGACCGGCAGGTCTCTGTCGTCGTTCGAGGAGCGGGTGAACCTATTCATCGCGCTGGAGGCGCTTCGTAGCGCCGGAGGTCCGACGGAGCTTTTGGAGGATCCTCCAAGCTAAACGCGACGACTTCGGATGCGCTGTGACTATCGCTGCCCCGGCCGGCGGGATAGACCTCACGGTGTCATGTATGAGCCACCCGATGCCCTCCTCGCCCCCCGTTTCACAGGCCCCCGGACGTACGCTCGCCTCCCCTACGTGCAGGACCTGGAGGGCGTCGAATGCGCCGTCTTCGGGATGCCGTGGGACGGTGGCGCTTCGTTTCGCCCGGGCGCCCGCTTCGGCCCCGAGGCAATCCGCTCCGCCTCAGGGCTGATCCGCACCTACCACGCCGACCAGGGTGTGCAGGTGTTCGGTGAGCTGTCGACCGTCGACTATGGCGACGCGCCAACCGTCCCCGGATACATCGAGGACACACTGGACCGGATCGAGAAATTCGTCAGTCCGCTCGTCCAGGCCGACGTTGTCACGATCGGCATGGGCGGCGACCACTCGGTCACGCTCGCCGAGTTGCGCGCGATCGCGGCCGTGCACGGACCGCTCGGCCTCGTTCACCTCGACTCGCACACCGACCTGTGGGAGAGCTATTTCGGCCGCCCCTACGCGCACGGCACGATGTTCCGCCGCGCGTTGGAGGAGGGCGTCGTCGATCCCTCGCGCGTCGTCCAGGCGGGGATGCGCGGGCAGCTTTACCACGCTTCGGACGAGGAGATCCCAGACGAGCTCGGCGTGATGATGATCCCGTGGCGCGAGCTCGTCACCCTGGCACCCGATGAGTTCGCCGATCGTGTCCGCGAGCGGATTGGCGAGGGGCCGACGTTCCTGACGTTCGACATCGACTTCGTTGATGCGGCCTTCGCGCCAGGCACCGGCACCCCCGAGGTTGGCGGTCCGACGAGCTTCCAGGCGATCTCGTATCTGCGGGCGCTCGCTGACATCCGATTCGTCGGCTACGACGTCGTCGAGGTCTCGCCGAGCTACGACGGGCCCGGACAGATCACCGCACTGCTCGGGGCGAACCTGATCTTCGACATGCTCGCGATGGTCACCTGCGGCATCCACGGTCACCCGAAGGGAGTTAGGCGTGTTCAAGCGTAAGTCGTCCGGCGAGGCGCTGCGCGTCTTCTTCGTGACCGACCTCCACGGCTCCGATCAATGCTGGATCAAGTTCATCAACGCCGCCGCGGCATACAAGGCGAACGTGCTGATCCTCGGTGGTGACATCACCGGCAAGCGCGTCGTGCCGATCGTGCCGGTCAATGGCCACTACGTCGCGACGATGGGCTCGGGCGAGGTCCGGCTCGAGTCGAGCGACGAGATTCGGGAGTTCGAGAAGCAGGCGGCGAACGCCGGCCTATATGCATTCCAGGCGACGAGCGACGACGTCACCGAGCTCGAGACGAATCCGCAGGCGGTCGAGGACTACTTCCTGCGCCTTGCGGAGGTTCGGGTCGAGCGGTGGTTGACGCTCGCAGCCGAGCGTCTCGCCGGCACGGGGGTCCGGCTGATCATCAATTGCGGCAACGACGACCCGCTTGACCTGGACGATCTGCTGCGCACCTCCGAGATCGCGGTGTTCGCCGAGGGACGTACCGTCGAGATCGACGAGCGCCGGTCACTGGTCAGTGTCGGGTTTGCCAATCAGACGCCGTGGCAGTGCCCTCGGGACACCACAGAGGATGACCTTGCGCGCAGGATCCATGAGGCCATCGGCGACGGGAGCGGCGACAAAGAGCTCGTGTTCAACCTGCATTGCCCGCCATATGACTCGGGCCTCGACATGGCACCGCAGCTGACAGAGGATATGTCCACTGTGATGGCGGGAGGCCAGCCCGTGATGATCCCGGTCGGCAGCACCGCCGTGCGGGATGCGATCGAGCAGTACCAACCGATCGCCTCGCTGCACGGCCACATCCACGAGGGGCGCGGCGTGACCAAGATTGGTCGCACGCTCGTGGTCAACCCCGGCAGCGAGTACCCGGACGGGATCCTGCGCGGCGCGCTTATCGACCTCAACACAAACGGCATCAAAGGCTACGTGCTGACGTCTGGTTAGTACGAGGAGGAGAGATGGCAATTCAGCAGGACATGCCCGCTGTGGGCACTAAGCCGAGCGCGAGCTCGGCACCGAAGATGTACGTGCGCCGGTCCTCCGGCCTCGTGCGCGAGATCAGCGGCTCGAATGCGTTGATCGGCAGCCTGGTGTGCTTCAACTTCGCGATCGCCGCGATCACGCTCGTCAGCCTGCCATGGCTGTTCCCGGGGACGAACCTCCCGGTGGCCGTACTGCTGTCACTGATCCCCGCCGCCTTCCTGGGCGGTGTCTACGTGCTGTTCGGGATCGCGATGCCGCGCTCAGGCGGCGACTACGTGTTCATCTCCCGGACGCTTCACCCATCAATCGGGCTGGCGGCCAACATGAGCGCCACCGCCTGGAACCTGATCATCCTCGGTGTGTACGCGAACTGGGTCGCTACCGTCGGCCTGTCGGGCATGTTTGCCTCGATCGGGCTGTCCACCGGCAATCACACTCTGACCAGCTGGGCCTCGAGCCTCAGCGGGCACGGCTGGGCGTTCGGCGTCGGCACCCTCGTGATCGTCGTAATCGGCGGCATTCTGCTGAACCTCCGCGGCGCGCTGCGAATCCAAAAGATCCTGTTCTACGCCGGCATGTTCGGCATCCTGGTCGCGCTCGCGGTCGTCGCGTTGACAAGCCATGCCACCTTCGTCAAGAACCTCAACCACTACACGTCCTACGCCGGGTTCATGCACGCCGCCGCGCACGCGGGCTACGCGCACCCCGCCGGCGGCTGGGGAAGCATCAAGCAGACGATCCTCAGCGTCGCCTTCCTCTGCCTGAGCACGCTGTTCGTGATGTACGCCGTCTACACCGGCGGTGAAGTGCGAGACGTCCGCAAGTCGATCCCGTTCGCGATCTTCGGCACGGTCATCGTCGGCGGCTTCGTGTTCTTGCTGATGGCACTCGTCGCAGTCCACACCTGGGGGTCGAACTTCCTGTCCGCCGCGTGGACGCTGAACGGTACCGCCCACTACCCCTTCGCGAGTGCACCGTACTTCAACTTCCTCGCGTCGATCGCCAACTCGAACACGATCCTGGTGATCATCATGAACCTCGCGTTTGTGTGCATTCTGATGGCATCGATGATCTTCACCGCGATCGCGGCGACCCGCTGTCTGTTCGCCTGGTCGTTCGACCGCCTCCTGCCCGAGAAGGTCGCAGCCGTCAACGACCGCACCCACAGCCCGGTGAACGCCACTCTGATCGCCGCGGTCGTCGCAGAGATAGCGCTGTACTTCTACACCTACCACGGCGGCATCTCGTTCATCGGTGGCGCCACGCTCGGATGGATCTCCGCGTTCGCGACGACGTGCATCGCGGCAGTCGCATTCCCGTGGCTGCGTAAGAATCTATTCGACTCCTCGCCCGAGCCTGTCAGGCGGAGGCTGTTTGGTGTGCCGGTGATTGCGCTGTGCGGCGGGCCAGCCTTCGCAATGCTCGCCGTGATGATCTACGCGTTCCTGAGCAACAAGGTGTTCGGCGCCAACAGTGGCACCGAGCTCTTCTTCTTCCTGGGTTTCTGGGTGCTCGGGTTCGTGACGTTCTGGGTCATGCGCGCGTTCCGCATCCGGCAGGGCGTCCCATTCGACGTGGCCATGGCGTCCCTTCCGCCCGAGTGACCAGAGAGGACTAGGTCTACATGAGCATCACAAAGACAACACTGCGCACCTACCACGCACCAGTCCGCGTCCTCTACGGCGCCGGCATCGCCGCCGGCGCCGGAACCGAGGTCGCCGAGGCCCTGCCGGACGTCGCCCGGGCGCTGATCGTCACCGACGTCGGCGTCCAGCAGGCCGGGATCACCGAGCGCCTGGAGCAGTCGCTGAACACGGCCTTGATCGCGACCGCGACGGTCACGATCGCGAGCGAGCCGACCGAGGGCGACGTCGCCGGGGGGGCCGCGGTCCTCGCCGAGCACGAGGCCGATGTGATCGTGGGCGTCGGGGGCGGCTCCGCGCTGGACGCCGGAAAGGCGATCAACGTCGCCGCGCACAACGACGGCAACATCCGGCCCTTCGAAGGGTTCGACCTCGTGCCAAACGCCGGACTCCCGTTCGTGAGCGTGCCCACCACGGCGGGCACCGGCTCGGAGGTCGGCTGCGGCATGGTCGTCTCCGACCCCGAGGCGAGGCGCAAGTACCTGATAATCGACAAGCACTACTGGCCCGCACTGGCGCTGCTCGATCCCGAGCTCACGGTGTCGCTGCCGCCTCGAGCGACTGCATGGTCCGGAATCGACGCGCTCGCGCAAGCGATGGGCGCGCTGGTCGTGACCCTCACCCACCCGCTGATGGAGCCTACCGGGCTCGGCGCGGTGCGGCTCCTCGGCCGGAACCTGCTCACCGTCGTGGAGGACGGCTCGGACCTCGACGCGCGGCTGGCGATGCAGCTCGGAAGCGCGCTCGCCGGGTTCGCGATGTACAACGCGGAGGCCGGACTCGACCACGCCTTCGGCGAGGTCGTCGGCGGTCGCTTCGGCGTTCCCCACGGCGCCTCGGTCGCCATGTTCCTGCCACACACAACCGCGTTCACGATGCCCGCGGCCCACGAGATGTACGCCCGAATCGCGCGTGAGATCACGCCCGACTGGACGACGCTCGGCGACGAGGCTGCATGCGAAGCGCTGCTCACCTGGCTGACCGAGCTGAACGTCCGACTCGAGATCCCGACGCTCAGCACCTTCGGCGCCACCGCGGAGGACATCCCGGAGCTCGTCGGCCTCACGCTCGAGCACTTCTCCGCAACCATCAATCCACGCCAGCTTCGGATCGAAGACGCGGCGACGATCTACGAGGAGGCATTGTGACGACCGCGACCGCCCAGATCGCAGATCCAATCGCCGAGGCGGGCCGTCTCGTCGCCGCCGGCGCCGAGCAGGAGATCCTCTTGCGCATGATCGGTGGGGTGGCTGTGGCGATTCGGTGCCCCAGCGCCCATAAGCCACCTCTGCACCGAGAGTACGTCGACATAGACGTAGTCGCGCCGGCCCGCAGAGGCCGTGCGATCCGCGATCTGATGGACGGGCTCGGATACGAGCAGGACCAGTCGTTCAACGCGCTTCATGGCGGCCATCGCCTGTACTTCTGGGATCCGGTCAACGAGCGGCAGGTCGACGTGTTCCTGGACAAGATGGAGATGTGCCACGCGTTCGACTTCTCCAAGCGGATCGACATCGACGCGCAGACGCTGTCGCTCGCCGATCTGCTGTTGCTCAAGCTCCAGATCGTCGAGACGAACCACAAGGACTACCTCGACATGCTCGCGCTGTTAACCGACCACGATCTGACCGACGACGACGGCGGGATCAACGTCCGTTACATGTCCGAGCTGGCCGCCGATGACTGGGGGCTCTGGCGGACCACCACCAACAGCGCCGAGCGCGTGGATCAAATCGCGCGCGAGCTCGACGGGTTCGAAAATGCTGCGCGAGTCCACGAGCAGATCAGGACGCTGCTGACCGCACTCGAAGAAGCTCCCAAGACCCGACGCTGGAAGATGCGCGCCAAGGTCGGCGAGCGCCGGCGGTGGTATGCGGTCCCCGAAGAAGAGCACTAACTCAGATGACCCCGAGGGACGTGCAGGTGGCGCCGCGGCACGTACTCCGCGACCGACGCCAACGGGGACAGCGTCCGCAGGACTGGACGCGCTCACTGTTAGTTGAGAACCGGCGCCTGGCCGAGGAGCTGCGCGCGTCGCGCGCGCGGATCGTCGAGTCGGCCGAGGGCGAACGCAGACGCCTCGAGCGGGATCTTCACGATGGCGCCCAGCAGCGGCTGGTAGCGATCCAGGTAAGGCTCCAGATGGCGCGTGACGTGGCCAACTCTGAGGAGATCGCCAACCAGCTCGACGCAATCCAGGTGGAGGCAACCGCCGCGCTCGAGGAGCTGCGTGCGCTCGCTCACGGGATATATCCGGTCCTCCTGCGCGACCGCGGAATTGCTGCTGCGCTTAGCTCGCATGGGACCCGGGCTTCGGTCCCAGTTCACGTCGTCGATCAGGGCATCGGACGCTCGTCGGATTTGATCGAGGCGGCGATTTATTTCTGCATACGAGAGGCGATCCAGAATGCGTCCAAGCACGCCGGACCCGGCGTTGCGGTCAAGGTGACGCTTGGACGTCGCGAGCACTCAATCGAGTTCACCGTCAGTGACGACGGCGCTGGTATGGAGTGTGCGGACGACCGCGGATTGGGCGTTACGAGCATGCGAGATCGGATCGAGGCGGTCGGCGGCAGGCTCGCGATCTTCTCGGCGCCCGGACAAGGCACCCAGATCCACGGAACGATCCCTGACGGCGACGGGCGCCCTCGTCTGACCTCGATTGACACTGACGCCTACCGCGTTCACGTCGGCGAATGAGTCGCTACACGTCAACTACCGACGCCGATCGCGTCGCCATGCTCGAAGTGATCGGGGCCGGCTCCGTCGACGAGCTGTTCGCGGACATCCCGCCGGCGCTGCTGCTGCGGCGTCCACTCGCGCTGGCGCCGGGACGCAGCGAGCAGGAGGTCTACACGTACCTCCGCGAGCTCGCCGCGGCGAACGTTTCCTGCGAGAACGAGACGTCGTTCCTCGGGGCCGGGATGTACGACCACTACGTCCCCGCACTGATCGACTCGATCCTCTCCCGCTCCGAGTTCCTGACCCCGTACACGCCCTACCAGCCCGAGGTCTCGCAGGGTGGACTTCAAGCGATGTTCGAATACCAGACGATGATTTCCGAGCTGACCGGCCTGCCGGTGTCCAACGCGAGCGTGTACGACGGCCCGAGCGCCGTCGCCGCGGCGGCATATATGGCGCACCTCAAGAATGGCCGCAGTCGAGTCGTCGTCTCCCGAGGGGTCCATCCGCATGCGCGCGAGGCGCTCGGGACGACGAGCGCCGGATGGCGGGCCACCGTCGTCGAGGTGCCGCTGTCCGAGGGCGTGACCAGCGTCGACGCGGTCGGAACCATGGTCGACTCGAGTACGTGCGCCGTGATCCTCCAGCAGCCGAACTTCCTCGGAGCAGTCGAGGACATTGGGGCGCTCGCGGCAGCGGTCGAGCATGCCGGCGCAACGCTGATCGTGAGCTGCGACCCGCTCACCCTCGGAATCCTTGAGCCGCCCGGCGCGCTGGGCGTCGACATTTGCGTCGGCGAGGGTCAGTCGCTCGGCAACCCGCTCGCGTTCGGCGGTCCCTCGTTCGGCTTCTTTGCGGCCAGCGAGGAGTATCTGCGCCAGATGCCCGGCCGGATCGCGGGTGAGACTCGCGACCTCGACGGTCGACGAGGGTTCGTGCTCACGCTGCAGACACGGGAGCAGCACATCCGCCGTGAGAAGGCAACATCGAACATCTGCACGTCGCAGGCGCTCAATGCGCTCGGCGCGACGATCTATCTAAGCTGGCTGGGCGCCCGTGGCATCGTCGAGATCGCGGAGCTGATGCTGCAGCGAACCGCCTACGCCCGCGACCGGCTCGAGGCGATCGATGGGGTCGAGCTCGTGCACGACCAACCGGCGGTGCGCGAGTTCGCGATCCGGCTCGATGCTCCCGCCGCGCGGGTGGTTAAGCACTGCACCCGCGCCGGCCTGATGCCGGGTCACCTCCTCGCCAGCCACTACCCCGAGTACGCCGACTGCTTGCTCGTCGCGATCACCGAGCAGCGCACGCGGGTCGACATCGACCGCCTCGGCGACGTCCTCGACGACGCCCTCTCCCGGGAGAGGCGCCGGTCACGCCCGAAAGCGGAGGCATCGGCATGATTCGGGCCGGCGACGATACGCTGACTATCTTCGAGCGCTCGAAGCCCGGGCGGCGGGCGTTCGTCGCCCCCGTGCTCGACGTGCCCGAGCGCCCGATCGACGAGATCTTGCCAGCGCGTCTTCAGCGACGGCAGGCGGCGAGGTTGCCTGAGATCTCCGAGCCCGAGATCGTCCGCCACTACAACCGGCTGTCGAAGCGCAACTTCGACCTCGACACCGGCTTCTATCCGCTCGGCTCGTGCACGATGAAGCACAACCCCAAGCTGCACGAACGGCTCGCGGCGCTGCCCGGGAACGCCAGGCTGCACCCGCTCCAGGATCCGTCGCGGGCGCAGGGCGCGCTGCGTCTGATGTTCGAGCTGCAGGGCGCCCTGGCCGAGATTGCGGGGCTGCCCTATGTCTCACTCCAACCGAGCGCAGGGTCGCACGGCGAGCTCGCCGGGCTGCTGCTGACGCGCGCCTACCACGAGGACCGCGGCCAGCGCCGCACGAAAGTGCTGACCCCCGACACCGCCCACGGGACGAATCCCGCGACGGTCACGCTCGCCGGCTACGACGTCGTCAAGCTCGGCATCGATGCCCGAGGCAACGTTGACCTCGACGACCTGCGGGCCAAGGCGACCGACGACGTCGCCTGTCTGATGCTGACCAATCCATCCACGCTCGGGCTGTTCGAGACCGGCATCGCGGAGATCGCCGAGATCGTCCACGGGATCGGGGCGACGCTCTACTACGACGGTGCCAACCTCAACGCGATCATGGGCATCTGCCGCCCCGGGGACATGGGCTTCGACATCGTCCATTTCAACCTGCACAAGACGTTCACGCAACCACACGGTGGCGGCGGGCCCGGCGCGGGGCCAATCGCGGTATCGGAACGGATCGAGCCATACCTGCCGCGCCCGCAAGTCGTTCGCCGCGAGACCGGCGAGGGCAATGGCACCCCGAAGCTGCTCTACGAGCTCGACCACGACCGCCCCAAGTCGATCGGCCGGCTGCGCGGCTTCCAGGGCAACTATGGCGTCTTCGTCCGCTCCTACGCCTACATCCTGTCGATGGGCGCCGACGGCCTGCGCGACGCGTCAGCGACCGCGGTCCTGAACGCCAATTACCTGCTCGCGAAGCTACGCGACGCCGGCGTCGCCGAGCACCTCCCGGCGGCGTACGATCGCCTGTGCATGCACGAGTTCGTTCTGTCCGGAGCCCCGATGAAGCGTGAGCTGCAGATCAGGACGCTCGACCTCGCCAAGCGCCTGCTGGATCACGGCTTCCATCCGCCGACCGTGTACTTCCCGCTTGTGGTCGAGGAGGCCCTGATGATCGAGCCGACCGAGACCGAGACCAAGGAGACGCTCGACGCGTTCGCAGCCGCAGTCGCCGAGATCCTCCGCGAGGCGAGCGAGGACCCGGAGATAGCTCGCAGCGCACCCCACACGACCCCAGTGCGCAGGCTCGACGAGGCGACCGCCGCCAGGCACCCGATCGTGCGCCAGATGCTGCCATGACCGCGACCGAGCAAGTCGACCGAACGATCCTCTCCTCCCGGCGCGAGCTCGAGTTACGGCGCCTCGCCGCCGGCGACATCGTGCGCGTCACGCCCGTGTTCTCGCTGGCGAGCCTGACCGAGCGTTGCGGCGGCACGATCAGCGTCAAGGCCGAGAACCTCCAGCGGACCGGCTCGTTCAAGCTGCGGGGCGCTCTATCGAAGCTCGGGACGCTCGATCCAAAATGCCGCGAGGTCGTCACGGGCAGCGCCGGCAACCATGCCCAGGCGCTCGCGTATGCCGCCCGCACACGGGGAATCGCCTGCAGCGTGTACATGCCCACGGGGGCGTCGGTCGCGAAGATCGGAGCGGTTGAGGCTTTCGGCGCGACCGTGCTCGACGGCGGCGAATCGGTCGATCGCTGCATCGCAGCCGCCAGGGATCACGCGGTCGAGAGCGGGGCGGCGTTCGTGCACCCGTTCGACGACACCGACGTCGTCGCCGGCCAGGCGGGCGTCGGGCTCGAGCTCTGCGAGCAGGTCCCGGACCTCGCCAAAGTGGTCGTGCCGATCGGCGGTGGCGGCCTCGCCGCGGGCGTCGCGCTCGCCATCAAGTCAACGCGACCTGAGGTCGAGATCGTCGGTGTCCAGGCGGACGCCTGCGCGCCGCTGGCCGACGCGCTGCACGGCCTCGAGCCGCGCGCCGCTGGGGCGACGATCGCTGACGGCATCGCGATCAAGCGGCCGGGCGAGCTGACCAGGCCGCTGATCGAACGGCTGCTCAACGACGTCGTCACGGTCGGCGAGGAGGCGATCGCCGAGGCGATGATCTTCCTGCTCGAGCGCGGCAAGCTGCTCACGGAGGGCGCCGGCGCGGCAGCGACTGCCGCGCTGCTCGGCGGCCTCACCACGCCGGCCGGCAACGGAGTGACGGTCGCGATCCTCTCGGGCGGGAACGTCGACGTCGGCGTCCTCGCCGGCGTGATCGCGCGTCACGAGACCGTTGTCGATCGGCGGCTGCGGATGTTCACCCGAGTCTCGGATCGCCCCGGCGGCCTCGCCGCCTTGCTCGCGGCCGTTGCCACCACGGGCGCAAGCGTCCGCGAGGTCGTGCACGTCCGCGAAGGCGTCGAGCTGCACGTGGCCGAGACCGGGATCGAGCTGCTGCTGGAGACCCGCGGCCCCGATCACTCACGCTCGGTGGCTGAGCAACTGGCCGCGGCCGGCCACGCGATCGAGCTCATCGACACCCATCCATCAGAGGACCGCCAATGACGACGACAGTGCCGGAACCGATCACCGATCTACCGACTGATTTCTTCAACCGGCCCTTGGCAGAGGTAGATCCGGAGATCGCGGAGGTGCTGGCGTTGGAGTTGGAGCGTCAGCAGCGGACGCTTGAGATGATCGCTTCGGAGAACTTCGTGCCGATGTCGGTTTTGGAGTGTCAGGGGTCGGTGCTCACGAACAAGTACGCGGAGGGTTATCCGGGTAAGCGTTATTACGGCGGTTGCGAGTTCGTGGATGTCGCGGAGCGGTTGGCGATCGAGCGCGCGAATGAGCTGTTCGGCTCAGAGCACGCGAACGTGCAGCCCCATTCGGGTGCGCAGGCGAATATCGCGGTGTATCACGCGCTGTTGGATCCCGGGGACACGGTGATGGGGCTCGAGCTTTCGCACGGCGGCCACCTGACCCACGGGATGCGGATCAACGTGTCGGGGCGGTTGTACGACATCGCGCCGTACCACGTCTCCCGCGAGACCGGCCGGATCGACATGGACGAGGTGCAGCGGATCGCGCAGGAGCGTCGGCCGAAGATGATCATGGCGGGGTGGTCGGCGTATCCGCGGTTTTTGGATTTCGTGCGGTTCCGGGCGATCGCTGATGAGGTCGGTGCGTATCTGGTGGTGGATATGGCGCATTTCGCGGGGCTGGTCGCGGCGGGGCTGCATCCGAGTCCGGTGCCGTACGCGGATGTGGTCACGACCACGATCCATAAGACGATCGGCGGCGGTCGTGGGGGGCTGATCTTGTGTACCGAGGAGTTCGGTAAGCGGATCGATTCGGCGGTGTTCCCGGGGCAGCAGGGCGGGCCGTTGGAGCACATCATCGCGGGGAAGGCGGTGGCGTTGAAGATCGCTGCGAGTGAGCCGTTCCGGGAGCGTCAGGAGCGGACCGTCGCGGGCGCGCGTGTCGTCGCTGAGGAGCTACTCGGCGCGGGCGGCGGGGTGAGCGTGCTGACCGGCGGGACCGATGTGCATCTGGTTCTGTGCGATCTGCGCGAGTCCGCGCTCGACGGTAAGCAGGCCGAGGATCGCCTGCACAGCGTCGGGATCACGGTGAACCGGAACGCGGTCCCGTTCGATCCGCGTCCCCCGGCGGTGTCGAGCGGGCTGCGGATCGGCACGCCGGCGCTCGCGACGCGCGGCCTTCAGGTGGACGACTTCGTCGAGGTCGGATCGATCATCGCCGAGACGCTGACCGCGGACGATTTCGAGCAGCGGCAGCCCGAGTTCGTGGAACGGACCACGGCGATCGCCGACCGGTACCCGCTGTACGCGCACCTCGGTTG
>CAVYQJ010000030.1:0-132200 GCA_963770615.1 uncultured Solirubrobacterales bacterium
CCGCGTCGGCCCGCGCCGAGACGGGGTCGTCCGAGACACCCGTCGCCGTGAAGGGGACCAGCACCACCTTGCGGCCGTAGGTCTCGAAGAAGTGGTTGTCGACCGCGACCCAGTCCTGCATGGTCTGGATGTTCTGGGCGTTGGTGGCCGTGTCCTTGACCGCCGATTCGATGTAGTTGAGGATCGGGTCCGTGGCCTGAGGCACGTAGTAGACGACCTTGATGGTCGAAGGCCGTGACGCCCTGCGTGGTGGTGCCGCCGTTGTTCCCCGTGAACGACTGGTGCCGCACGCGGCGGCGAAGAAGCTCGGGTATTTCAGCGTGCCGGTCGGCACGTTGCAGCGACTGCCGAAATTGATCGAGCCGACCTTGCCCTCCGCCTGGGCCTGCGAGAAGGACAGCACTCCGGCCGGCGCAGCCGGGGCGGCGGCCACGCTGCTGGTCGAAGCCGCGCTGGCCGGGGCCGGGAGGGTGGTGCCCACCATCGTGCCGATGACGGCCAGGGCGGCCACGACGGTGAACAGCCGGCTGACCGGTCCCCCCATACGGGCCTCGGCCAACGGTGACCTGAATTGCGACATCAATCCCCCCTCGTGCGTCTGCCGAACTGTACCCACCCGGCGGCGTCCCGGCTGGTCGGCAACGACGCTCAAGCGGTGGGAGCGGGCCGCGGGCCCGGGACCACGTCGGACCGGGCGATGGCCGTTGCGTTCTCACCCAGGTACGAGGCGATGACCAGTGGGTCGCCCAGGACGGCCTCGGGCGACCCCTCGACCAGAGACTCCCTGGTCCAAGGCGACCAGGCGATCGGCCAGGGCGGCCAGGAGGGGCATGTCGTGCTCGATCACGACCAGGCCGGCGCCAGCAGGTCGCGGATGCGGATGAGCAACGGGCCGAGCGCCTCGGACTCCCGCTGGGCGATGCCGCTCAAGGGTTCATCGAGGAGCACCACCGAGGGTCGGTGGGCCACCACGCAGGCCAGGTCGACCACACGGCACGTCCCGGTCGAAAGCTCCCGAACCAACTTGGACCGGTACGCCCCCAGACTGAGGAGCTCAATGAGCTCGTCAACAGCGTGCCGGAGCCTGCGCTCCACGCCCATCCAGGCCGGAAGCGGAGGCCGGCGTCGGGGTGGCTCGGCGACGCCGGCCCATCGCTTCAACGCCACCGTGATGGTCTCTTCCACCGTCATGGCGGGGAAGAGCATTGCGTCCTGGAATGAGCGGCCCAGGCCGAGGCGGGCCCGCCGGTCGGGACCGAACCGGGTGACGTCGATCCCGCCGATCCGCACCACGCCGCTTTCGGCGCGGGTGAAACCTGAGATCAGGTCCAGCAGCGTCGTCTTGCCGGCACCGTTCAGGGCGTTGACCCCCACGATCTCGGCCGGAGCGACCAAGAGGGTCACGTCGCTGACCGCCTGGATGCCACCGAAGCAGACCAGAGACCCCGGGCCTCCAGGGCCGGTGTGGCGTTCGCCTCCGCCGGGCCGGGCGACGCCGGCACCTGCGCCGCCGTCGCTGTTGCCGCCACCGCCCCGTTCCCCAAGGTGCCCGGCACCAACAGGCCCCGGGCGGCATCGGTTCGGGTGGCGGCGCCTTCCAGGAAAACCGAGCGCAAGATGTCCGGTCGCTCCAGCAGCTCCGAGGTCGGTCCGTGGAACCGGATCTCGCCCTTCTCCATGAAGTAGGCGGTCTGCGCCATCGACGACCGCGAGGTTCACCGACTGCTCCACCAGGATCACCGTGGTGCCCCACGAGCGGATGAGCTCAATGACGGGGAGCAGTTGCTCGACGACCACCGGGGCCAAGCCGAGGCTGAGCTCGTCGATGAGCAACAGCCGGGGTCGGGCCAGGAAGGCCATCGATAACGCCAGCATCTGCTGCTGGCCCCCCGAGAGGTTGGCGGCGGGATCGCCGAGGCGGCTGGCCAATGCAGGGAACATGTCCAGCACCTCGGTGACGCGCTGGGCGTTCTGCTGGCGACGGTGACAGTCGAGCCAGCCGGCCACCCGCAGGTTCTCCTCCACCGAGAGCCCGGGGAACACCCCCTGGCCGCCGGGCACCTGGGTGATACCAAAGGCCGCGATCTCGTTCGGCGGCACGTGGGTGATATCCCGGCCGTCGAATATGACTGCCCCTTTGTCCGCCTCGACCACGCCGCAGATCGCCTTGAGGAGGGTGGACTTGCCCACGCAGTTGGTGCCGAGCAGGGCGATGATCTCGCCCTCGTCCACTTCGAGATCGACATCGAAGAGCACCTGGACCTGGCCGTAATACACGTTGAGTCCCGCACCAGCAACAACTTGACCTGACCCTCGCGGCGGGCGAAGAGGACCTCGGAGCGGGCGGCGGCCAACGTCCGGACCTGGGTGATGTCCCGGTCGATGACCGTCCCGCGGTCGAGGATCAGGCCCCCCGATCAGGAACACCGGCACCAGGATCAGCATGCCGATCCGGATGCCGGCAGTGTCGGCGATGGCCCCGATGATGGGCAGGATGATCAATCCCGGGATCACCGAGAGGGCGCCCATGGAGAACCCCAGGGACCTTGAGCGGGCCGGGATGGCCAAGGAGAGCGACCCGTAGATGCCGGCGCCGATGGCGGCCAGCGAGGCCGTGACGGCCATGTTGACCAGGATGGTGATCCACAGGATCGGCACCAGGGCGAAGAGCACGAGAAGCCCGGCGGCAACCGCAGCGACCACGGCCAGGAAGCGGATGATGAGCCCGGGGTCCTTGACGATCAGCTTGCTGGACACGTGGGCCCCGATGGCCAGGCCGACGAGCTGTGCCGGCTCGGCCGCGGCTGCCACCCAACCTCGCTGGACCACGTCGAGTCCGAACTTCTGCTGATAGAGCAGCGAGGCCAGCGAGGCGAAGCCCACCAGTGAGGCGGCGAGGAAGGGCAGGGCGAAGAAGATCCGCCGCAGGCTCTCTATCTTCCACACCGTGCGCCAGCCCTCGGCGAAGGACGGGGGTGGTTCCTCGGTCAACAGCGCGTCGGTGACGCCCATGGCCATCCGCTCCTGGATCCCCCGGCTGGGCTCCCTCAGGCGCAGGCCGAGGAGGACCAGGATCAGCACCGGAACCGAGAGCACAATGAACGGTGCCCGCCAGCCGAGCCAGGCGGCCAGCCCGCCGGCCAGGATCAGGCCGGGGAAGGCACCCACGGCGTTCGAGCCGAAGTAGAAGCTGTAGACCCGGGTCGCGAGTTGATCGGGTACCAGTCGGCGATCAATGGGTTGTGGGTGGGGCCGACGGTGGCTTTTCCGACCCCGGCCCCCGACTGCATGAGCACGAGCATCCACGCCGCGATCGCCGCCCCATTCCGAAGACGAAGCCGGCGAAGATGGTGGCACCGAGCAACATGAGGCGAACCCGGTTGTGCCGATCGGCCGCCTGGGCGATCGGCACCTGCAACGCCAGGCCCACCACGGCGGAGACCGCCACCACCGAGAATGCCGGAAATCGACAGATGGAAGGCGTCACGGATGTTGGGCAACAGGATCCCGAACGAGGTGTCGTTCATCTGGGTCACCATGTTGAGGCCGAACAGAATCATCAAGGCGTAGACCGGGCCACCCCCCGTGATGTCGCCGAGCCAGTGGCTTGGGTGCCGGATGGCCGCCCTGACCCTCGGCCCGATCGGGGCGGGCGGCGGTGGGGCCACGGGAGGAGGCGAGATCACGCCGTGGTCTCCACGTGCTCGACGGCTTCGACGGCTTCGGCGATCGGGTGCCCGTCGTCGTCATGGGCCACCTCGTGCTCCTCCACCGCTGTGATGAGGTGGCGCTCGGACGGATCGACGAGGCCGGGACCGGTCGTGCGGCTCGGCCACGGCTCGGTCGGCCAGCAGGCTCGGGACGATGAGCCCTCGCCGGGTGGCCACCCACCGCAGCCCGGCGTCGCGCACCCGGTAGACCACATCGCTCAGCCCACCCGGCACGATCATCAGGACGAGCAGGACGCCGACGGCCGACGCCAGCGCCTGCCAATCCGCCCGGGCAGGAACCACTGGCCGCCCTCGAGGTAGATGGCCCCGAGGGCGGCGCCGAGGAGGGATCCGATGCCACCGACCACGGCGGTGGTGAACACCAGGATGCTCTGGTCCGGCCCGAAGACGGTCGGGGTAAAGGCCTGGACATCACGACCATGTGGTTCTTCGCGCCCCCCAGCGCCTGCACCCGCTTGCCCGCCTTCGCCGAGCGCTCGTACACGATCCGCGCCACCGGCGCCGACCCCACGAACGACACCGCGTCGATCCCCCGGTGATCGAGGATCGACTCCACCACCTCACGGCCGCCGTTCACCAGGTTCACGACCCCCGGCGGCAGCCCCAGCGCGTGCAACTCCTCGAACGCGATCTGCTGCGTCAACGGCACCTGCTCGGACGGTTTGAGCACGAACGTGTTCCCGCAGGCGATCGCGAACGGCAAGAACCAGAACGGCACCATCGCCGGGAAGTTGAACGGAACGATCGCCGCGCACACCCCCACCGGCTGACGGATCGTCTCCGCGTCGATATTCCGCGAGACATCCTCGAGGATCCGGCCCTGCATCGTCGTCGGGATCGCACACGCAGCCTCGACCATCTCGATCATCCGCGCCACCTCCGCGCGAGCGTCCCCGATCGTCTTGCCCATCTCGGTCGTCACCGACACCGCCAGATCTTCCTGACGCGCCACCAGCCGCTCACGCAACTCGAACAGCTTCCGCGCCCGCGCGATCGTCGACACCCCCCGCCACTCCGGCAACGCCTCACGCGCCGCCCGCACCGCGATGTCCAAATCAGCCCACCCCGACAGGGGCACACGCGCGAGCACCTCCCCGTTAGCCGGGTTCAACACGTCGAGCACGTCGGTCGCGGCCTGCGCCGGCGTCCACTCGCCGTCGATGTAGTTGTCAAGAAGGCGGGTTGCTGTTACTGCCATCGAGGATCCATTCATGGTCGGGGTCGTTGACGACGGCCCATAGACGTTGCGGGCCGGCCATCACGTTCAGGTAGTAGGAGTCGTAGCCGGGCGGGGCCGACACGGTGTGGTAGCCGCGCGGCACGAGCACGCAGTCGCGATCGCGGAACGTCAGCGCCTCGTCGAGCTCGGTCTCGAAGTCGTACACGCGCATCAATCCGAATCCGGGTTCGGGTTTGATTCGGTGGTAGTAGACCTCCTCGAGCAGCGACTGGCGCGGAGGATCGTCGTGGTCGTGCTTGTGCGGCGGATAGCTCGACCAGTGGCCGCCCGGGGTCAGCACCTCGACCACGAGCAGCGACCCCGCGCCCTCGTTCTCCATCAGGATCGGGCGGATGAAGCGCTCGTGATCGCCGCGGCCGCGGGTTTCGACCTCGATCTCGATGCCGGGGAGGACGCGCGGCGTGGCGCCCCTCAGGGCGGGCGCCCAGCACAGCGCCACCTCGGCGCCTTCCTCGCCGGCGCGCAGGCCGACGTGCGACTCCGGCGGCAGGTAGGCGGCGTCGGGCAGGCCGGCCCACGGATCGGCCCGGCCGCCGATGTCGAACCACTCGCCGTGCTCGGAGGCGACGTGCACGACGCCGGAGATGACGACCACGCACAGCTCGCGGATGCCGCACTCACGCTCGGCGGTGCCGCCGCCTTCGAGCGCCAGCACCTCGAAGCCGACGTAATCGAACCCGGCCGCGTCCGGGGTGATCGAAAGGATGGCGCCGTCGGGCCCGGGGGCCGAGGCGCTGGGAATCAGGAGCTCAGTCATGCGCGGAGCGTAGATACCGGCGCTGGTGCTCGTGGTCTCGCTCGTATCCCTCGCGCGCCGAGCGCACGGTTTCCTCGTCTGAGACCTCCGCCACCGGCACGTCCCACCATGTCTCGTAGCCGGGCACGCCCGCGTACCGGTCGGCCTCGATGTACACGACGACCGGCCCGTCCGCGCCACGCGCGCGCGCCAACGCGTCCCGCAGATCGCCGATGCTCGAAGCACGCACCACCCGCGCGCCGAGGCTCTCGGCGTTGGCGGCGAGGTCGAGCGGGAGCACGTCCGTCGAGGCCGGGTCGACCGGCACCGAGCCGTTGTCGGAGAACCGGTAGAGCGTCCCGAACCCGGACGACCCGACCGACCGCGACAGCGCCCCGATCGAGGCGTAGCCGTGGTTGTCGACGAGCACGATCACGATCGGGACGCGCTGCGCCACCGCGGTCACGAGCTCGCCCGGCAGCATCAGGTAGGACCCGTCGCCGACGAGCACGTACACCTCGCGCTCGGGGGCGGCGAGCTTCACGCCGACGCCGCCCGGGATCTCGTAGCCCATGCACGAGTACCCGTACTCGACGTGGTAGCCCTTGCCGGCCGGGTCGCGCGCCACCCACAGCTTGTGCAGGTCGCCCGGGGCGGAGCCGGCCGCGCACACGACGACCCCGGTCTCGCCCGCGGCGTCGTTGATTTCTTTGATTATTTGCGCCTGGGTGGGCAAGCCGCCCGTGCCGCCGTCGAGCGAGATCAGTCGCGCCAGCTCGGCCGCCCACTCGCGTGCCTCCGAGCGCGCCCGCTCCTCCCACGCCGCGTCGGCGCGCCACCCGCCGAGCGCCTCGCGCAGCTGCTCGAGCGCCACGCGCGCGTCGCCGACGACCGGCAGCCCGGATTGCTTGCCGGCGTCGAACGCGGTCACGTTGACGTTGACGAAGCGGACGGCGGGGTCCTGGAACGCCGACTTCGACGCGGTCGTGAAGTCGCTCCAGCGCGTCCCGATCCCGATCACGAGATCCGCGTCCCGCGCCACGCGGTTGGCGGCGCTCGTCCCGGTCGCGCCGACGGCGCCGAGGCTGAGCGGGTGCTCGGACACGAGCGCGCCGCGGCCCGCCTGCGTCTCGCACACCGGGATCCCGGTGGCGTCGACGAACGCGCGCAGCGTCGCGGTCGCCTCGCTGTAGATCAAGCCCCCGCCGGCGACGATCAGCGGCCGGCGCGCGCCCCGGATCAGCTCCGCGGCCCGCGCGAGCGCCTCGGGCGCGGGCGGCTGGCGGTAGATCGTCCACGTGCGCGGCTCGAGGAACGCGTCCGGCACGTCGAACGCCTCGGCCTGCACGTCCTCGGGAAGCGCGAGCGTGACCGCCCCGGTCTCGGCCGGATCGGTCAGCACCCGCATCGCCTCGAGCGCGGCCGGGATCAGCTGCTCGGCCCGCTCGACGCGCTCGTAGAAGCGCGACACGGGCCGGAAGCAGTCGTTGACCGACACCGTCGAATCCCAGGGCACCTCGAGTTGCTGGAGCACCGGGTGCGGCGTGCGGGTGGCGAACGTGTCGCTCGGCAGCAGCAGGACCGGCAGACGGTTGATCGTCGCGAGCGCCGCGCCGGTCACCATGTTCGTCGCCCCGGGGCCGACCGACGTGGTGCACGCGAACGTCCCGAGCCGGTTTCGCTGGCGCGCGTAGCCGGAGGCGATGTGCACCATCGCCTGCTCGTTGCGCGCCGGTTGGTAGGGGAGCAGGTCGCGGTATTGGTGGAGCGCCTGTCCGAGGCCCGCGACGTTGCCGTGGCCGAAGATCCCGTAGCAGCCGGCGATCAGGCGCTCGCGGGCGCCGTCGCGCTCGGTCTCCTGAACCGCGAGGAACCGGACCAGCGCCTGGGCGACCGTGAGACGACTCATGCCACGCTCCATGATGACTCGACTTCGGCCCGGAGGCGTGCGGAGCCGCTCGCTTCCGTCAGGTAGATCCTCATGCCGGCTGCACTTCCTCGACGCGCACGGGACGACCCTCTCGCAACGACCGCCCCGCTGCAAGCCCGATCACCAGCGGGGCGCGTGCATCGACGCCCGACACCGGCGGGGCGGCGCCCGTCTTGACGGCCTCGACGAACGCCTCCCACTCGAGCACGTAGCTCGGCAGATAGCGCTCGAGGAAGAAGTGCGGGTTCGGGGCGCGCCGCTCGCCCGCCGCGGTGATGACCGTCCCCGTGTGCGCCGGCGGGTTGAGCGATGCCGCCATGCCTTTGGAGCCGAGCACCTCGACGCGCTGGTCGTATCCGTACGCGGCCCGGCGCGAGTTGTCGATCGCGGTCAGGCAGCCGTTCTCGTGGACGAGCGTCACCAGCGCCGTGTCGATGTCGTCCGCCTCGGCGAACGACGGTTCGATCCGGATCGCGCCGCGCGCGAACACCTCGACCACCTCGCTGCCGGTCACGAATCTGGCCATGTCGAAGTCGTGGATCATCATGTCGAGGAACAGCCCGCCCGAGCTCTTGACGTAGTCCAGTGGCGGAGGCTCGGGGTCGCGGCTCGAGATCCGCACCAGGTGCGGCTCGCCCACCGCGCCCGACGCGACGGCCTCCCGGACCGAGGCGTGCGCCGGGTCGAACCGGCGGTTGAAGCCGATCTGAAACGGCACGGCGGCGGCGTCGATCGCGGCGAGCGCACGATCGACCTCGGCCAGGTCGAGCGACATCGGCTTCTCGCAGAACACCGCCTTGCCCGCCTCGACCGCCGCGACCAGCAGGTCGACGTGGGTGTCGGAGCTCGAGCAGATCGCGACCGCGTCGAGGTCGCCGGCCAAGATCTCCGCCACGCTTGCGGCGGCGGGCACGCCGAGCGCGGCCGCGACGCCCTGCGCCGCCGGCTCGTACGGGTCGTACACCGCGCCGAGCGCCGCACCCGGTACCTGGTGGGCGATCAGCTCCGCGTGCATCCGCCCGATCCGCCCGACGCCGATGACGCCGATCCGCAGCGGTGTCACCGCGGTGCTGGCCGTCACGAACGCACCTCCTCCCAACCTCCACTCTGCACCGAGCGCAGGAGCGCGTCCTGCACGTTCGCCGAAGCGAGTGCCTGCTCGAAGCTCGGCTCGTACGGGCGGTCCTCCGCCACCGCGGAGCAGAACTCGTAGTCCTCGATCGTGACCAGGTCCTCGAACCCGATCGTGTTGCCCCCGCCCGGCACGAAGATGCCGTGGTGCCCAAACCGGTCGCCGCCGAGCACGGTCGTGTACCCCGAACCGCGGTCCTCGGTGACGCGGTAGACGCGCAGCTCGTTCAAGCGCTCGAAGTTCCAGCCGACCGCGCCGCGCGTGCCGTACACGTCGAACGCGTTCTCGCTCTCGGGTCCGACCAGCGTGCGGCTGACCTCAAACGTGCCGCGGGCACCAGACGCGAACTCGCACAGCATCGCCGCGTAGTCCTCGTTGGTCACGGGCGTACGCGGATCGTCCGGCGCGCCTCGGCCGTAGTGGCCCGCACCGTCGGTCGGCGCGGGGCGCTCGCGGATGAACGTCTCGATGGTCCCGGTCAGCCTGGCAATCGGGCCGACGAGCATGTGGGCGAGGTCGACGGAGTGGCTCATCAGGTCGCTGGTCACGCCGTAGCCCGCCTGGTCGAGTTGGAACCGCCACGAGTTGAGGCCGAGCGGGTCGGCTCCGTACATCGAGAAGAACCGGCCGCGGTAGTTGGTGATCTCGCCGAGCTCGCCGGTCGCGATCAGCTCGCGGGCGTAGCGGACGAGCGGCGCCCATCGGTAGTTGTAGCCGACGCCGCTGATCACGCCGGCGGTGCGCGCCGCCAGCGCGGCGCGGGCCACCTGCTCGGGCGTGCCGCCGACCGGCTTCTCGCAGAACACCGCCTTGCCCGCCTGTGCGGCGGCCTCGACCAGCTGTACGTGCACCATGTTCGGCGCGGCGATGTAGACGACTTCGACATCGGGGTCGTCGATCACCGACTCCCACGCGGCGGAGGCTCGCTTGAACCCGAACGATCCCGTCGCCTGATCCAGGCGCGCCGGCAGCGCGTCGCTGCACGCGACGAGCTCGGTGTCGAACGCGCGGTTCTCGAACAGCGTCGGGATCCGGAGGAATGATCGCGTGTGCGCCTGGCCGAGCCAGCCGAACCCGATCACGCCGACGCCGATCCGGCGCGTCGCCACGGTCATGCCGGGGACCCTTCGAGCAGCTGCACGACCTCGTGCTCGTACGGCATCGCCTGCGAGCACAACAACCGCGAGGCGACGATTCCGCCGGCGGCGTTCGCGAACGCGATCGTGCGCTCGTGCGGCCACTGGCGGAGCAGCCCGTGGCACAGCGCCCCGCCGAAGGCATCGCCGGCGCCGAGGCCGCACAGCACCCGGATCGGCGGGGGCTCGAGCAGCCGCTCGGACCGCTCGCTCGACAGCAGCACGCCGTCGCCGCCGAGCTTGACGATCGCCAGCTCCACTCCACGCTCGCGCAGCCTGGCCGCGGCCTCGCGCGGGTCGTCCGTGCCGACCGCCACGGCGCACTCCTCGCGGTTGCCGACCGCGATCGTCGCGTGGCCGACGGCGGCGCCGATCCGCGCCGAAGCCTCCTGGCGCGAGCGCCAGAACGTCGGTCGGTAGTCGAGGTCGAGCACCGTGTGCCGCCGCCGCCCGCGGGCTTCGAGCATCCCGGCCGTCGTCGAGGCGCTCGGCTCCGCGGATAGCGCGCTCGCCGTCACCCACAGGATCGGCACGTCGGCGACGGTCCCCGGGTCGACCTCGTCGGGCCGGAGCTGGAAATCGGGCACGGGCGGATCGCGGCGGAACAGCAGCTGCGGGTTCTCGGGCGGATCGAGCACGGCAAACGCCAGCGGCGTGACCGTGCCGGGCTCGACCCCGACGAACCGCGTGTCGACGCCGAACTCGCGCAGCTCATTTATCGCGACCTCACCGAACGGGTCCTCGCCGACCTTCGTGAACACCGCGGTCCGGTGGCCGAGGCGGGCGGCCGCAACCGCCACGTTGGTCGGGCTGCCACCGATCGCCTTGCTGAAGGTCTCCGCGGCGTCCCAGTCGGCGCCGATCTGCTCGCAGTAAAGGTCGATGCTGATGCGTCCAACCGTCAGCAGCTCGAGATCGCTCGGCATCGGGTCAGGCGGACGCTTGGGCGTTCGACGGCGCCTCGGCGGCGAGCTCCTTAGCGACCTCCTTGAGAGCCGGGTCGACCGCGCGCTGTAGCTCGTGGCTCAGCTCCTCGAGCTCGGCGCCGCCGGCCATCATCGAGGTCAGCTCCGCGATCGACGTCTCGGACTTCGCGTAGGAGCCGAACATCCGCCCGCGCTTGAGTAGCACGAACCGATCCCCGACCGGGAACGCGTGGTGCGGGTTGTGGGTGATGAAGATCACCGCCCGCCCCATCTCGCGCGCCTGGACGACGTACTTGAGCACGATGCCCGACTGGCGGACGCCGAGCGCCGAGGTCGGCTCGTCGAGGATCAGCACCTTCGCGCCGAAGTACACGGCACGCGCGATCGCCAGCGCCTGGCGCTCTCCGCCCGACAGCGTTCCCACCGTCTGGTCCGGGTCGCGGACGTCGATGCCCATCTTGGACATCTCCGCGCGCATGATCTTCTGCGCGCCCTTGATATCCATCCGCTGGAGCGGGCCCCAGCCGCGGGTCGGCTCGTTGCCGAGGAAGAAGTTCCGCCACACCGACATCAGCGGCACGGTCGCGAGGTCCTGGAACACGGTGGCGATCCCGTGGGCCCGCGCGTCGCGCGGGCCGGCGAAGCTCACGGGCTCACCTTCGAACAGCACTTCTCCCTTGTCCGGCGAGTACACGCCCGACAGGATCTTGATCAGCGTCGACTTGCCCGCGCCGTTGTCGCCGAGCACGCACGTGACCTGGCCGGGGTACACCGACACGCTGATGTCCTCGAGCGCGTTGACGCTCCCGAAGTACTTCGAGACGTCCCGGACCTCGAGCGCCGGCGTTGCCGTCGCCGTGCCACCACTCATATTCGAAGCTCCTTCGACTCATCGTCGCGCCTTCAGAGCCCGGCGGTAGATCAGGGTGTTGACGATCACGGCGAGGAACAGGATCACCCCGAGGAACGCGAAGTCCCAGGAGCTGTCCCAGCCGGCGTAGATCACCCCTTCGAACGCCATCCCGATGATGCACGCGCCGAACGCCGCGCCGATCGCCGAGCCGTAACCGCCCGTCAGGAGGCAACCGCCGACGACCGCCGCGATGATGTAGAAGAACTCGTAGCCGACACCCTGCTCGGACACCGCCGAGGACGCCTGGGTGAACGAGATGATCCCGACAAGGGCCGCTGCCAGCGCCGTGCCCACGAACAGCAGCACCTTCGTCCGGTCTACGGGAACGCCGGTGTTGCGCGCCGCGTTCTGGTCGCCGCCCGAGGCGAAGATCCAGTTTCCGAACTTCGTCCGGCTGAGCAGCCAAGTGCACACGATCGTCACACCGATGAACCAGAGAACCGCCGTCGAGTAGCCGCTCGGAAGCGAGCCGCTCGAGAAGAACGAGGAGCCGAAGACCGACTTCGCGCTGCTCAGCCCGGACGGATGGGCCTGCGTGACGGTGATCTGCGTGCTCCCGCTGTTGAGCAGCAGTACGCCGCCGGTGCTCGCGCCGCGTAACACGAAGAACGTGGCGAGCGTGACGATGAAGCTCGGCAGCTTGGTCAGCGTCACGATGTAGCCGTTGATCAGCCCGATCCCGATGGCGAACGCGATCGTGATCAGGATCGCGATCCAGGTGTTCACGTGCCACTTGCCGACGAGCAGCGCCATCACGATCGCGGTCACGCCGGTCATCACACCGGCCGACAGATCGAACTCGCCCCCGATCATCAACAATCCGACCGGCACCGCGACGATCCCGAAGAACGCCGCCTGCGTGGTCCACGCGTCAACACCCGTCTGCTTTAGCCACAGGTGGTTCGAGCTCGCGTCGGTGATCGCGAACAGGACGAACACGAACACGGCGGCGAGGAACGAGCCGAGCTCGGGACGCCGGAGCGTGCGCGTGAGCCGGCTGATCGGAGCCAGCCGGTCGTCTTGCGCCCCCGCGGATGAGGGCGGCGTTGCTATCGGAGGCGAGGTGGCACTCATAGTTCCTGGATTACGGGGTGTCGCTACCGGGCGGGATCGGCGTCCCGCCCGGTGACCGTTCGTTGTATGCCCTTGTAGTTTTCCGACCGGTTAGTCCTGTCCTGCGGCGATCGCGGCGGCAACCTTGCCAATGTTCGCGCTGGTCACGATCAGCGGCCCGCTGGCGACGGTCGTGCCACCGCCGACGCTCTGGCCGTTGTCCTTGTTGTACAGGTACAGAAACACGATCGGCAGGTATCCCTGGAGATACTGCTGCTGGTCGATCGCGAACGACATCGAACCGTTCTTGAGGTCCGCCTCGACGCCGGAGTTCAGGTCGAACGTCGCGATCTTCGGCTTGCTGGCCGGCGCACTTGTGACGAGCGCCGTCCCGATCGCATTGTTCAGCGTCATCACCGCGTTGATCCCCGTGTGCGTCTGGAGGTACGCGGTCACCTGCTGGATCGCCTGTTGCGGGTTCGACGCCGCGTTCGGCGTGGATAGCGTCAGCTCGGTGCACGCGGGGCCACTCGAGGGCGCGGTCCCGGTCTTGCACTGCGAACCGACTCCGAGCCCCATCGCGATCCCGTTGCACCGGTCGAGCAGGTTCTGACCCGACTGGTGAATCACGCACAGAACGTTGGTGGTGCCGAGCTTCTTGAAGTAGGCGCCGGCGGCTTGACCTGCCAATTGCTCGGGCTGCCCCACGCACGTGATCGCCTGACTGGCGGCGATGTCGGTGTCGTCGCAACCCGCGTTGAGCAGCACCACCGGAATGCCCGCCGCCGCCGCCTTCGCCAGCGTCGGGTTCATCAGCGCTGGATCGTGGTCGGACACCGCCATGCCGTTCACCTTTGCGTTGATCGCGTCCTGGATCTGCGCGTTCTCGGCGTTGTCATCAGGCTCCGCCTGGCCCTGCTGCTGCGACCCGTACGTCTCGGTGAGCGTGCAGCCGAGGTCGGCTGCGGCGTCCTTCGCGCCCTTGTACACGACGCTCCAGAAGCTTCCGTTGTCGCCGTGGGTGATCAGCGCGAACTTGTACGAGCATGGCTTGCTGCTCGCCGCGATGTTCACCGCGCTGGTCGTCGTGCCGCTGCCGCTCGCCTTACTGCTCGAGCTGCTGCTACCGCACGCCGCCACCAGCAAGGCCGCGACGCCCACGGCGGCGACGACGCCGATAGTGCGAGACAGTCGTCTCATCGATTGATCTCCTCCGTCGTCCGAGCCGTGTGCTGAAGGAAGGCGATGCTCTCGCGAGCGTCGCGCATCGGTCCGCCTGCCACCGTCGGCTCATCTCCGGTGATGGCGGTGTCTTGCTCGAGCACGAGCCACCCGTCGTACCCGTGTGCCTGCAGGGCGTCCATAACCTCCGCGATCCGTGCGTCGCCCTTGCCCAGCGGTAGGAACAGGCCGTTGCGCGTCGCGTCCACCAGCGAACGCCGGCCCGCTCGGAAGTCAGCTGCGACGTTCGCATCCACGTCCTTGAGATGCACGTGCACGATCCGGTCACCGTGGCTGCGGGCGAACTGCACCGGGTCCACCCCACCGATCGTCAGGTGACCCGTGTCCAGGCACCACCCAACCTCGACGACCTCCATTGCGCGCTCGACCTGCTCCGCGGTCTCGATCAGCGTGCCGGCGTGCGGGTGCACGGCCACGGTCAGCCCGTACTCCCCGGTGACGGTCTCGATCTCGTTCAGGTGCTGAGCCAGTCGCGTCCAGCCGAGATCGTCGAGCTCCTGTGGAGCGCTCCACTTCAGGTCCTGAACGACGCCGATTACGAACATCCGTCCGCCCGCCCGCGCGATCAGCTCGGCCGACTTGCGGGCCGCGCGGATCGTGCCGTCGAGATCGGGCTCGTGCAGTACGAGCGGGACGAACCCGCCGACCAGCTCGAGCGCGTAGCGCTTCAGCTGTGCGGAGATGCTCTCGGGATCGTCGGGAAAGAAGCCGACCGAGCCGAGCTCCGTTCCGCGCAGCCCGAGCTCGGCCATCTCGGCCAGCACGCGATCTCGAGACGGCATCACGCCCCAGCCCGGGATCTCACACGCGCCCCAAGAGATGGGCGCGCCGGCCAAGCGGTCATCGATGGCCGCGGTCGGACAGGCGCTGTGCGCGTGCGTCTGGTGCATTCCTCTGGTGTTCCTCTCACTCCCGAGATCGCCTTGGATCGCTCTAACCACGGCACGCTATTAGAGCGCTCTAACGGCGGATCGCGCGACTATATCCCGCAGCTTCCGAGGAAGTCAAGGGCTTACGCCGAAATGTCCCCCTCGTGGCGAACTTTCGTGTAGAGCGCGCTAACCCGATTGCAATGTTGTCGCGCTCTAAGTAAGGTCCACGCGCCATGCCGCAGTCCCGGCGCCGCCCTTCGACGCACGATCTCTCCCGGCGCGCGCCCACGATGGAGGACGTCGCTCGTGAGGCCGGCGTCTCGCGCGCGCTCGTCTCGCTCGTGATGCGCGAGCGGCCCAACGTCAGCGAGGAGCGCCGCCGGCGCGTGCTCGACGCCGCAGCCCGGCTCGGCTACCGGCCCAACGCGATGGCGCGCAGCCTGGCCAGCCGGCGAACGAAGACTGTCGGCGTGATCCTCGACGACCTACGCAACCCGTTCTTCGCCGAGATCGCCGGCGGCGTCGAGGATTACGCGTCCGAGGCCGGGTACCAGCTGTTGCTCGCGGCCGGCGGGCGTTCTTCCCGGCGCGAGCGCGCCGCGCTCGCCGCGCTACTCGAGCACCGGGTCAGCGGGCTGATCCTCGTCAGCCCGCGGATGCCCGCCGGTGACATCGCCGCCGCGGCGGCCGAGGCGCCGACCGTGATCGTCGGGCGTGGACTTCGCAACGTCGACGCCGACAACGTGCTGATCAACGAGGCGCACGGAACCGGACTGGTACTCGACCACCTCGCCGGGCTCGGTCACGAGCGGATCGCACACGTCGACGGCGGCAGCGGCGCCGGCGGCCCGCAGCGCCGCTCCGCGTACCTGCGCGGCATGCGGACGATGCGGCTCGAGCGGCACGCGCTCGTGATCCCGGGTGACTTCACCGAGGAGGCGGGCATGAACGCGGCCACGGAGCTGCTGCGCCGGCCCGAGTTGCCGACCGCGATCTTCGCCGCCAACGACCTGCAAGCCGCCGGCCTCCTCGGTGGCTTCGATCGCGCCGGCGTCGAGGTCCCGGGCGACGTGTCGATCGTCGGCTATGACAACATCTCGATCGCGCACCTCGCGCACGTGTCGCTCACGACCGTCCACCAACCGCGGACCGAGATGGGTCGCCTCGCGCTCGAACTGCTGCTCGACCGGATCGACAACCGGCGCCCCAACGAGGTGCGCCTGATCGAACCGTCGCTCGTCGTCCGCTCGACGACCGCGCCACCGCGGGCGGTCGGCGCGAGCTCGGTCGCCGCGATCGCGTGACGTCGTGGCCGACGTCCGCCGATGAGTTGATCGACGCGCAGCGCGCGCTCGCGGCGGCCGTCGCCGAGCGCGGCGACGCCGGCGCGACCGCCCGCGCCACCGGCACGTGGCACACCGACGCCACCGACACCTGGCACACCGGCGCGACCGGCACCTGGCGCACCGGCGCCCCCCACCTCCGCTCCGCGATCGGCGCGTGCGTCGTCGTGTTCCCGCGCCGACAGACCGGCGCCAGCGCGCGCGGCGATCCCGCCTGGGCCGCGGCTGCGGTACTCCGGCGCGGACACACGCTGGCGCACGCGACTGTCACCGGAGAGGCCGCGGGCCCGTATATCCCGGGGCTGCTCGCGCTGCGCGAGGGCCCGTGTCTCGAGGCGGCGGTGCGCGCGCTGCCGGCGGCGCCCGACGTGCTGCTCGTCGACGCCACCGGCGCCGACCATCCACGCCGCGCCGGGCTCGCGCTGCAACTCGGGGCGGTAACGGGGCTCGCCACGGTCGGCGTCACCCACCGGCCGCTGCTCGCGCAAGGCGCTTGGCCGCGCGACGACCGCGGCGCACGTTCACCGCTGTCACTCGACGGTGCGTGCGTCGCCGCCTGGGTGCGGACGCGCGCGGGCGCGCGGCCGGTGGCGGTGCACGCCGGGTGGCGAACGACGCTCGATGTCGCGGTCGAGGTCGTGCTGTCGTGCACGCTTGCTCATCGCACGCCCGAGCCGTTGCGCCACGCACGCCGGCTGGCGCGCCTTGCGCGCGCAAACCGCTAGCTTTGGTGTCGTCAAGCTCTCGCGCGGACGCGCGCATCAAATTCAGGGACGCTCCAGTGCACGCTTGCTGCCAGTGCTGGGTAGCGACGTATGCAGGAAGTAAGGTGCGCCCGTCCATCACCCAAGGAGGAAGCTGTGCCACAGGCCAGAAGCAGCGGTTCGAAGTCGAGCACGTCAGGCAGTAGTCAAACCAAGCGCGCGAGCGCCAGCAAGTCCACGGGCGCGAAGCGGACAACGCGCAAGACCGCGAGCGCGAAGTCGAGCGCGAGCAAGCCACGCGCGGCACGCAGTACCGCGTCGAAGTCGAGCAGCGCGCGCTCGAGCAACGGACGGGCGAACGGCGCCGGCGCCGCCGACCCGCGGCTCGACGCCGTCGCGCAGCGCGTGCGCAAGCTGAACGAGCGCATCATCGAAGAGAGCAAGTCCGCGGGCGAGGCGACGCTCACCGCGTACGAGAAGGCGCTCAAGGCGATCGCCGCCTCGCTCGAGCGCGGGCCTGGCAAGAGCGACGTCGAGTGGGTCTCGTCACTGGCCACGACGCAGGCCAAGTGGATCCGTGACGTCACCGCCGCCTGGACGGCTGCCGCGCGCGGGGTACTCAAGTAACCCAGCTCGACCGCCAGACCTTGTTCAGCGAGACCTGGACGTAGGCCGAGAAAACGGGCGGGATGAAGACGAACAGGAGCACCGCGGCCCATCCGCTCGGCGGCTTGGTCATACCCACGCGGGCGGCCAACTGGACTCGCTTGGTTCCACGCCAGTAGCTCACCAGCGCCGGCACGATGATCAGGCCGCCGGGGCATAGCGCCAGCGTCGACAGCGCCGGGCTGTCCCCGAGCTCCGCGTTGTTGGCGTACCCGAAGTCGCGCAGTTCCCGGTTGATTCGGTACCACCACACGAGGTGGTAGATCCCGAACGTCACAAACGGGAGCAGCGCGACGGCCCACGGGTCACGGATCTTGACCAGCCCGCCGCCGTTTCTGATCCATAGTTCGCGCGCCATAGGTCACCGTCCGCCGCTGCGGTCGGTGTCAACGGTGAACGCTATCCCCGCGCTCGGCCGCGCTCAAACTGGTCGGTGCGCCGGCCCGGCGTTCGCTCACGCTGTCGAGCGTCGTGCCGTCGCGGCGGAACAGGAGCTGCGGCGCCGGCTTCCCGGCGCGGCCGCGCGGCGCAGCAGCGCTACCGGCGCGGTCGCGAGCACGGCGCCGGCCGCCGCAAACAGCCCGCCGGTCGGGTCAGCAGCGTGCGCGGCGAGTCCGACGGCCGGGCCGCCCAGGCCCACGCCGGCGTCGAAGTAGGCGAAGAACGCGCCGGCGGTTCGGCCGTGTCGGCTCGGCGGCACCGACTTAAGCGCGAGCATTCCGAGCGACGGGACCGCGGGCCCTGCCCGACCGCCATCACCACCAGCGCGACCAGCCCGACGTGGCCCATCGCGCGCCCGCGCCGTTCAGGGCCCGCGAGCCGGAGCAGCCACAGCACCGTCGCCGCCATCATCATCGCCTCGCCGGCGCCGACCGCCAAGCGGCTCACGATCAGAACGGGGAGCGACTCAACGAATGCCGGGATCGTGCCCGCGGCCATCACGAGCGCGCCGGCAATGACGATCCGCGCCGGACCGATGTGATCGGCGAACCGTCCTCCGAGCGGGCGCCCGGTCGCGCCCGTGAGCGCTGGCGCCCCCACCGCGAAGCCCACGAGAATCGCGCCGCCGCCCAGCGAATGCACGTACTCCGGAAGGATCCCGAGCACCGTGCCGAGGGCCGCGTAGCAGAGGATCGCCGTGGACAGGACGACGAGGTATCGGCGTGAGGTCATGCGTCGATGATTGCGCGAGAACCCTTCGTCCCAAACCGAAATGTCGAGCCCCTGCTACAACGCTCATCGATCATGCCCGACGCGGTGGTATTCGACATGGACGGAGTCCTGATCGACTCCGAGCAGCTGTGGAACCAGTCAAAGCACGAGCTCGTCGAGGAGCTCGGCGGGCGCTGGCTCGACGATGCGCCGCGGGCGATGATGGGCATGAGCTCGCGCGAGTGGTCGCAGTACATGCACGACGAGCTGCACGTCGACCGCGACCCGGCCGACATCAACCGGGCTGTCGTCGCACGGATGGAGCAGCACTATCGCGAGCATCTCCCGCTGCTGCCAGGCGCCGTCGAGACCGTCCGCGCGCTGCACCGACGGTGGCCACTGGCGCTCGCGTCCTCGGCGAACCGCGAGCTCATCGACCTCGCACTCGACGCCGCCGGCCTCGCGGGTGAGTTCGGCGCCACCGTGTCCTCCGAGGAGGTCGCGCGCGGCAAGCCGGCCCCAGACGTCTACCTCGAGGCGGCGCGCCGGCTCGGGGTCGACGCGGACCGGTGCGTGGCGGTCGAGGACTCGAGCAACGGAATGCGGTCGGCCGCGGCCGCCGGCATGGCCGTGATCGCGTTCCCCAACCCGCACTATCCGCCCGACGAGGACGCGCTCGCGCTCGCCTCGGCGCGCGTCGATGCGCTGCCGGAAATAACGCCCGAGCTAGTGTCAGGGCTCCGCTGACACCATCCGGTGATCCCTGGAGTTCAGCGCCGCGCGGTTGACTGCCCCACCTCGATCAGGTGCCCGTCGGGGTCCCGGATGTAACAGCGGATCTCCGTCGCGCGCTGCTGCGGCGGCGTGAGGAACTCGGCGCCACGGGCGCTCCACTCTCGGTAGATCGCATCGATGTCCGCGACACGGATGTTCAAGAAGGCCGACGTCCGGTTCGGATCCTGCGGTGCCTCGAGCGTCACCGTCGGCTTGTCGTCGGTCGGACCGCCACCGACGTTGATGATGATCCAGCCGTTCGCGAGCGCGACGATCGTCGGCTCGCCCTCCATCACGACCTCACCGCCGAGCACGTCGGCGTAGAACCGCCGCGAGCGCTCGACGTCGTTCGAGACGATGAAATTGGTCAGCACGAACCCCTCGGTCGGTGCGGGTAGGTCGGCCATCTTGTGAGCCTCCTCGATTGAAGTGGGTTATGAGACGTTCTGGACCGCGCCACCGGGGATCGCGCGGATCAGCGCGTCGGTGTCCGCCTCGAACACCGCATGCGGCGTCCCGGCGGCGCACCAAACCGTGGCAAAGCGCCGCAGCGACTCGTCGATCAGCGTCTCGAGCGGCGCGTCGTGGCCGAGCGGCGGGATCCCACCGATCGAGAACCCCGTCGCGGCCCGCGCCTCGTCCGCGCTGGCCGCGCGCAGCCCAAGGCGGTCGGCGGCGACGCGCCGGTCGCCGGCGCACAGCACCATCACCGGCACGCCGTCGCGCATGAACACGAGCGATTTCACGATCTGGCCGACCTCGCACCCGACCGCCACCGCCGCCTCGCCGCGCGGTGCGCGCCGAGTCCGGCAGCATCTGTACCTCGACGTCGAGGCCGCGATCGTGCAGCCGTTCCTGAAACCGGGCTGCGGTCGGGTGCATACGCACCGCCGCTACGAGCGAAGCTCGCCCGGCTCGAGGTCAGGCGGCATCTGCATGTCCTGCGGGCGCCACCGGGCTCTGGTCCTCCCACGACGAGAACGCCTCGCCGTCCCGGCCCTGATGCTCGTTCGCGCCACCGACCGCGACCAGCACGACACGGTCGGGTCCGTAGTTGACGAGTTGCCGCCGCACCTGCGGCGCCACCCTGATCAGCTGTCCCTCGCCGAGGTCGGTCGGCTCGGACTCGATCACCATCGTCAGCCGACCCTCGAGCACCAGGTAAACCTCCTCCTGGCGCTCGTGGCGGTGGATCCGTCCGCGCTGCCCGGGCTCAAGCACGATCTGATTCATCCCGAACGATGTGACGCCGAGTTGCCGGCGCAGCGGAAGGAATCGCTCGCCGGCGCCCGGGTTCAGACGGGTCGTGCTCGTGCCGTCCTCCATCTGGGGACATATTCGCACGCCGCCCCGCCCGGCCATTGTCCGGCCCGGTTCCCGCAGAGCGACACGACCTGAGCGCCCGCGCCCTATGTAAAACGCAGCAAACCGCCGGCTGCCGCGCCGCAAAGGCAACATAAGCATGGTGACCATGCTTATGTGGGCGCCGCGGCCAAGCCAGAGGGACTTTGCTGCGAAATACATGGCGCCTGGCCGATGACGCCTCGTGCCAGCCCGCCATATTGCGTCGTCCGCAGGGATCGGGAGCGGCTGGTCGACCCTATCTGGACGCGATCCAGCACTTAATCGACGTCCCGGGCGGGCATGACGATATCCGCCCGCCGTTCCTAATTTCATGTAGGCCCCGTGTGAGGTCGGCGGTGCCCCAAGGCAACGCGTGATGTTCCGGCGACCGACCGGTCACCGGCGCTTGGGCTTCCCTGCCACCCGCGATACCTATTGGACCAGCGAAAAATGAAAGGTTCTGAAGAGCCTGGCCCGCAAGTGACGCACCTCACACTCGGCCAGCAGGCCGGCAGGGCTGACTAGGTTTCTGCGGACGTCATCGCCACCGGTCACGCGGGAGCTCGACGTAGCTCGCCTGACCTTGGCCGAAGGACCAGTCCTCGCGGCCGTTCTCGATCATGACCACCGCGAGGTTCTCGGTTCGCATCCCGGTCCGCTCGGCCAGCAGCCCGGCGAGGCGGCGGTAGAACGCCTGCTTGGCCTCGGTGGTCCGGCCCGCGGCGAGCGTGATCCGGATCAAGAGGAATCCCTCGTCACGGTCGATGTCGAGGTAGTTCGGGTCGAAGCGCAGGCGCGCCGGGGTGCGTTCGGTGATGATCTGAAAGCGGTCACGCTGCGGAACGTCGAGCTCCGCGACCATCGCCTCGTGGACCGCATCGGAGATCACGTCGAGCTCTGATTCGGAGCGGCCTTCGAGCAGATCGATCTCTACCAGCGGCATGGTCAGTCCTCCTGTGGCTGCTTGATGGAATCGCGAACTTTGACGCGCGGCGACGTCAGCCTGAGTTCGTTGCCGCCGTACCCTGGCCGCTGCTCGCCGTGGTGGTGCTGTTGTTCCCAGAGTCGCTGACGGAGGTCGAAGTGATCGTGCCGCCGCTGCCGTGGGTCCCCTGGATCGTGACGGAATCGCCGGGGCGAACCGAGCGGCTGCTCACGCCCAGCGATTTGTCGATCGTGGTGGCCGGGAGCAGCTTGACCTCGACGGTGTTGCCCGAGGCCTCCTTGATGTAGACGGTGTCGCCGTCGACGCGGGTCACGGTGCCGGCCGTAACCCCGCTGGCTGCCGCACCGAACGCCGGCGCCGCTCCCGTGCGGGCCGAGGTGCGGCTCGCGCCGGAGCGCGCGGCCGCGGTCCGCGCGATCGAGCTCGTGGACGCCGACCCGGCCGCCTGGGTCTTTTCCTCGCGGACGCCGGCGTAGAACCCGGCGAAGCCGAGCGCGATGGCGAGCAGGGCCACGCTCGTCGGCGTCAGCCATCGGCGGCGTCCGGCGGGTCGGGATATCACGGCGTGCCTCCCGCACCAGGAACGCCGCCCGCGCCGCCACCGCCGGATAAGGCTGCTCCCAACCCGCCTGTGCCGAGCCCCGAGCCCCCACCGAGGGTGCCGCTCGAGCCGGTGCTCGTCGAGGTCGCGCTGCGCGAACTCAGCGACGACAGCGCCTCGGTGACGACGAGCTCGTCACCCGCCTTCAGACCACTCGCGATCTCCGTGCGAGTGGTGCCGCGCAGCCCGACCACGACCTGCTGCTGAACGTCCTTGCCGCCTTCGTCGAGCGTCACCGTGGCCTCCGAGCCCGAACCGGTGACCGCCGCAGTCGGGACGGTCACACCGGAGGCCTGAGCGACTATCAGCGTGGCCGACGCGCTCATGCCGGAGAGCACGCGCGAATCGGTCTGGTCGAGATCGAGCGTGACGTTGTAGGACACGACGTCGCTGCTGTCGGTGGCGTCCGCGGAGATCGTGGCGACGTGGGCGGCGAGCTCGACCCCGGTGAGCGCGTCGAGCGTCACGGTCGCCGGCTGCCCGACCTTGATCTCGCCGATGTCGGCCTCGCTGATCGCGGCCGTCATCGTCAGCGTGTTCGTGTTGACGATCTCCGCGAAGCTCGAGCTCGAGGTGCTTGAGTCGCTGGACGATGACCCCGCCTGCACCGAGTCACCTGCGAACAGGTCCTCGAGCGACACGATCGTGCCGCTTGCGGGGGCGCGCAGCGTCGTCTCGGCCAGAGCCTCCTTGTCGTTCTTGGCGGTTTGCTCGTCGGTCTCGACAGACAGCTCGTCCTCGTCGAGCGCGGTCGCATCGCTCGTGGTCGATGTGGAGGACGAGGAGCTGTCCTCGGCCTCGTCCAGCGTGTCCTCCGCCGCTGTCAGCGTGGCGTCGGCCTCGTCAAGAGTGAGCTGTGAAGAGGTGGGGTCGAGCGTCGCGAGGATCTGGCCCTTGGTCACGTGCTCGCCTTCGTGCGCGTAGACGTGCTTCAGAGTTCCGCTCGTGGCGAAGTCGACCGCGTCGTCGGTGCCGGCCGCGACGCTGCCGGTTCCGGACACGGTCGTCTGAACGACTCCGTCCTCAGCGGTCACGACCTGCGTCGCGACGCGCGCGGAACTGGTCGGAACGCCCACCTGGGAGATGGCCAGCAGGGCGACGGCGGCGGCCACCAGGGCCAGAACACACAGGAAGATCGAATGCCGCCATCGCCGGCCGTCGCGATTGCCGCTCATCCGGCAGCGTCAGTCTGATGCCGGCGCTCGGCCCGGTCTTCGTGTTCGGCCACCGGCACAAGATCCGGTAACCGCGTTGGAGAATCGGAAGAGGTCTGTCGGAACTATGTAGGAATCGGTAGACCGCAGCTCCGCGTGTGTTAGCCGCTCGACCGTCCGCCGGCCGGCCGGCCGCAGCGTACGCGGGCCGCGCTCCGTGCAGTGACGGAGCGCGGCCATGGTCAAGGCTGTCCGGGGATGCTCAGGCGGCGATGTGCGCGACCGCACCCTCGCGGCGGAACTGGTTCGCGCGGACCGCGAGGCCGATGGTGCGGGCGAGTGTCATTGCGACGGCCGTGATGATCAGGGTGTCTGTGATTGCGGCGCCGGTGACCTGATGGTTGGCCATCCAGGTGGCGAGCGGGTGGTTGAACCAGTACTCGGCGCCGATCGAGAAGAGGCTGCGCACGGCGATCACAGTGATCCACAGCGCTGCGTAGGCGGTGCCTGCGCGGGTCACGAGCCGGCCGGTCGTGGGCTGGCGGCGGACGGTCATCAGGCCGGCGGCGGTAAGTCCGAGCAGGACGCCGGCGACGCCGCCGGCGATCTCGAGCGCGAGGCCGGTGCCGTGGGTGGCGAGAGCCACGACGAACAGAGGCACGATTGAGATGCACATCAGCAGGGGTCGCAGCAGCCGGAAGCGGCTGACCTTCCGGGCGGGGCCGAGGTCTGCCTCGAGCACGGCGAACAGAACGAGTCCGTTGACGATCAGGGCTTTGGTGAGCATTGCTTTCTCGCTTTCGACGGTCGGGTTTGCGCCGTCAATGCTGCTCGCCGGAAAGCGCTCTGTCATCGCCGCACGGGCTGGTCTGGCGGCTGATCTCGGGTTGATCGCAAGGCCGCTCTCAACCTGTTCTCAACCCGCTCTCAAACCGGAATCAACCCACGAATCAGGCCGTGCGGCGATGTGCGCCGAGCCGCGCGCCCATAGCTTCAGGGAGCGTCAATCAACCCGCAAAGGAGCGATCGAAATGTCCCCTCTAACAGCGCTGGTAGCAATCGGAATCGTCGTGTACGTGATCGGGCAGCAAGTGGTCGGCCGCTCGGTATCGGGCAAGCGCCTCGTCGTGCTGCCCGTGGTCCTCACCGTGATCGGGATCCTCGACCTCACCGGCAACAAGTCGCACCCCCATGCAACGGATATCGTGCTGCTGACCGTGAGCGCGGTGATCGCCATCGCGATCGGCCTGGGCCTTGGCGCGATGACGCGCCTGGAGCGCCGCGACGGGCACCTGTGGGCGCAGCTTCCGACGCGCGGTCTGTGGCTGTGGGGCGGGCTGATCATCAGCCGCCTGCTCATCACCGGCATCGGAGACGCCACCCATGCACACCTGGCCGCCGGTGCCACAGCGATCCTGTTGATGCTCGGCCTCAACCGTGCCGCTCAAGCGCTGGTGGTCGCTCCTCGGGCGATCGCAGCTGGAATCCCGTTCGCCCCCGAGAAGGACGGCAGCGTGTTCGGCGCCGGGTGGTTCAACCACTCCAACGGACGCGAGGGTTGAGCGACGGATGTTCAGCTGGTTCAAGCGGGTAAATCGCGGCGAGCCCGAAGCGCTGCTTGGGACGTGGCAGTGGTGGCTCCGGGCCAGCGCGTTCTTGCTCGCCGCCGTGGTCGTGCTCACTGCCCGCGCGAGTCTCGCCGCCGGCATCGCTGAGCTGGCCATCGCGGCGGCGGCGTTGATCGGTCTGTGGGCGAGCGGTCGCGTGCCGGCGCCGTGGGCCGACCGGTCGCGGTTCGCTTGCCTGCTGGTGCTCACCGCTGCCGGCGGCTTCGCCGCGACCTCCCACAGCGACACCAGCGTTCTGGCGCTGGCGATCGTCGGCATGCTGGCCGCGGGCGCGGACCTGTCGCTTGCCGAGTTACTGGTCGTGTTCCTCGCGGGCGTCCTCGCCGTCGAGATCGGGGCGGTCAGCTACGGCCACACGGATCTCGGGACGGTGCTCGGGTATCCGGCGGCACTTGCAGCGGTCGCTCTGGCCGGACGCTACCAGCGCGTCTACCGGACCCAGACCGAGCAGGCCGAGGCGCTGCTCGCCGAGACCCGCCGGGCCCAGTTCGAGGCCGAGCGCGCCGCCGCGCTGGACGAGCGCTCGCGGATCGCCCGCGAGATCCACGATGTCCTGGCCCACTCGCTGGGCGCGCTCGGGATCCAGGTACAGGCCGCGGAGGCGATGCTGTCCGAGCGCCACGACATCGACCGCGCGCTGCGCTTGCTTGCCAACGCCCGGCGGCTCGTTGACGAGGGGCTGACCGAGACGCGCCGAGCGGTCCGAGCGCTGCGGACCGACGCGCCGCCGCTGCCAGATGCGCTCGCCGCGCTCCTCGACGACCGCCCCGGCGCGCTGACGGTCAGCGGCGAGCCATACGCGCTCGCCCCGGCCGCCGGCCTGGCGCTTTTGCGCGTCGCCCAGGAGGCGGTCACCAACGCCGCCAAGCATGCCAACGGCAACCCACCAACGATCACGCTCGACTACACCGACACCGGCGTCGAGCTGCGAGTCGAGAACACGCTCCCGCACGCTGTCGCGGTCGAGCGGCCCGACACCGCCGGCGGATACGGCCTCGCCGGCATGCACGAGCGGCTACGGTTGATCGATGGCGAGCTCCACGCCGGCCCGGCCGGCGACCGGTGGGTCGTGCGGGCCCAAGTGAAGAGGTGAGCGCAGTGGATGCGGCCCACCCAGAACGCCTGCGGATCGTGATCGCCGACGACCAGACCGTCGTCCGCGAGGGGCTGCAGATGGTGCTCGACGTGATTCCGGACCTGGAGGTTGTCGCCGCCGTCGCCGACGGCGAGCAGGCCCTCGCCGCGGTCGACCAGCACAAACCCGACGCGATCCTGCTCGACCTCCACATGCCCGTGCTCGACGGTCTCGGCGCGACCGAGCGGCTGACCCGCGAGCATCCAGAAGTGGCGATCGTCGTGCTCACCACCTACGCCGAGGACGAGACCATCATCGCTGCACTGAAGGCCGGCGCCCGCGGCTACCTGACCAAGAACGCCGACCGCCGCGAGATCTCCCAGGCACTACACGGCGCTGCGGCGGGCCATACGATCCTCACACCCGAGGTCACGGCGATGCTGCTCGCCGGTGCCACCTCCGCGCCCCCAGCCAAGCCACCGGTCCCGGTCGAGCTCCCCGACGACCTGACCCCGCGCGAGGCCGAGGTGCTGAAACTGCTCGCCGCCGGACTCTCGAACGGAGAGATCGCCCGCGAACTGTTCATCAGCGACCACACGGTCAAAACCCACATCAACCACCTGTTCGCGAAAACCAGCTCCAGGGACCGGGCCCAAGCGATCCGCTACGCCCACGAACACCAGCTCGCCTAGCCCACGCCCCTCCGACGGCGCCGCGGCATCCGGCTTCCCCAATCGCCGACGGTCATTGCGGCCCCGTGGCTGGTGTCTGGATGAAGCCGGGTTGTGAGTACGCCGGGTCGGGATAGGTGTAGAAGCCGCGCCCGCTCTTGACGCCAACATCCCCGCGATCGACGTAGGCCCTGAGGAACCGTGCGTTAGCGCGCAGCTGCTCGTCGTTGAGCTCGCGAGCCCAGTAGTCGGTGATCGTCCAGACGGTGTCCAGGCCTATCGCGTCGAGCGCGCCGAGTGGCCCGACGGGCGCCTTCGTGACGTGCATCCAGGCGCGGTCGATGTCCTCGATCGACGCCACGCCCTGCTGCGCGAGCGTGATCGCTTCGCGATTCAGCGCGCTGTACATCGCGTTGAACACGTAGCCGTGGTGCTCGCGCCGCAACTCGATCGGCACCTGGCCGATGCGGTCCGCGAACACGAGCACCAGTTGTGTGACCTCCGGCGCTGTACCGGGATGCGGCATCACGTCGGCGAGGTTGTTGATCCAAACGGGGAGGTGGAAGTGCAGCGCCAGCAGCCGATCGCCCCGGCCGGACACCCGCGCGAACTGCGAGGGCAGCAGCGTCGAGGTATTCGTCATGAAGATCGTTCGAGGCGGGCACGCCGCGTTGAACTCGGCCAGTACACGGCCCTTGAGCTCGGGATCCTCCGGAACAGCCTCACTGAGCAGATCTGCGTCCCAGGCCGCGGTCTGGAGATCCGCCGTCATGGTGATCCGCGCCCGCGCCGACGCCGCCACCTCGGACGTGATCACCCCACCCGTCTGGAGCATCTCCGCGTACGTATCGATACGCCCGCTTGCCGCCTCGAGCACCGCCGGATCGATGTCGTATAGCACGACGTCATAGCCGTGCCCTGCGCACTGAAACCCGATCTGCTGACCCATCGTCCCAGCGCCGACGATCGTGACCCTACGCACCTCCTCGATCGCCATCACCTCGGGCGACGGCACGTCCATCGCCACCCGAGCGTGCCGTGAGCGCTTGAGCATCGGCACTTAGTATCCCAGCCGGGCGCAGCCGTCATCGTCAGGGTGCTGGTGTTGACAACCTCGGCGAAACTCGGGAGCCCTTGTGCCGGGGCATCACCCGAAACGGGTGATGCTCGATCGTCCGAGACGCGGTGCCCTGACACGAGAGGGCGGAGTTGCCGGCTCCGCCGGAGGTAGACAGCGTGTCGAGCAGCAGACCACCACGTGTTCTCGTTGATCGCTCCACGGCTTCGCTTCGCGCGGGCTGGTGCAAGCGTGGGCTGCGGCGTGGTCAGTTGGTGGGCGGCCTGGTGGCCTTGTTCGTGCTCGCGAGCGCGCCGCCGGCGCTCGCTGACCGCTCGTTCACGACGCGCTTTAACGCGGACGTCCCGGGCAACATCACGATGGCGGCGAACACACTGATGGTGTGTCCGGGGACAGCATCCGGGTGCACGGCCGCTCGGAGCACGCCACCGATCGCGAGCGGAAGCAACCCCGCGATCAACAACAACAACTGGAACATGGTGTACGTGAACACGGCGCCGGGCACCGTCTCGGGATCCCCAAGCTTCGATTCATCGAGCGCGACGCTGACGCTACCGCCAACCGCGACGGTCCTGTTCGCCGGGCTGTATTGGGGCGCGGATACGAGCGCGGGCGCGAATCAGCCCACTGGGGGGCCCGCTCCCCACACCGCGCCGGGCTGCCCGGGCGTGTCGCTCGCGGGCTGTCCTGCCAACGTGGTCGGATTCCAGGTTCCCGGAGCGTCCGGGTACACCGCGCTGACGGCGACGACCCCACTCGACATCTCTTCGGGCGCGTCGACCCGGTACAACGCGTTTGCGAACGTCACGTCGCAGGTTCAGGCGGCCGGCGCGGGCACGTACAGCGTCGCGAATGTGCAGGCGGGCACAGGCGGGGACCGATATGCGGGCTGGGCGCTGGTCGTCGCCTATCAAGATCCTGGGCAGCCGCCCCGGGATCTGACCATCGACGATGGGTTCGTCACGGTCTCGTCCGGCACGCCTCCGATCACGATCCCTATCTCCGGGTTCCGAACGCCGCCGTCGGGCCCCGTCACGACCACGCTCGGGTTCGTCGGCTACGAGGGAGACTCCGGGCTGACGGGCGACAGCGCGTCGCTGAACGGCACCACACTGAGCGACGGGGGCAGCCCGGCCGGGAACTTCTGGTGCAGCGCGATCTCGAACCTCGGAGCGAACGTCACGACGCGGAGTCCCAACGACATCAACAACTTCGCGTTCGACGCGAAACTGGTCAACGGGAACGGCATCCTGAAGAACAACGCCACGTCGGCGAACATCGTGGTCACGACGAGCGGGGACACGTACTTTCCGGCGGTGGTGACGCTGGCGACGGATCTGTACTCGCCCCACATCGTGAGCTCGAAATCGGTGGCGAACCTCACCCATCCCGGCGGCCCGGATCAGCTAGGCGATACGTTGCGCTACACGGTGTCCTACACGAACACCGGCTCGGATTCGGCGGTCAACTTCGTGATGCGCGACGCAATCCCGTCTGGGACGACGTACACACCGGGGACCCTGCACATCACCGCCGGTCCGCTCGCCGCAACGAATCCGAACCCAACGGATGCGCTGGGCGACGATCCGGGCGAGTTCAACCCGGCGACGAACAAGGTGATCTTCCGGCTCGGCACTGGCGGTAACGCGACGTCTGGGGGGAGGATCGCGCCGGCGGAGACGGACACCGTCACGTTCGACGTGACGATCAACGCGGACGACAGCCCCGGGCAGCAGATCGTCAACCAGGCGACCGCGAACTTCAACGGGCTGACGCTCGGAACGCCGTTCCTTGACACGTCCCCGCAGGTGATCGACACCGTGGCGGCTCCCAGCCTGTCGCTTTCCAAGAGCCACACGGGAAGTTTCGTCGGCGGTGAGGCGACGACGTTCGCGCTCGCAGTCTCCAACGTTGGGAACCTCGCCACGGACGGGTCGACCGTCACGGTCACCGATCCGTTCCCGGCCGGGTCATTCAGCGCGCTGGGGAACGCGAACGGCACCGGCTGGAGTTGCTCGATCGCCGGCCTCACCCTGACCTGCACCCGCAGCGACGTCCTGGCCGCGGGCGCCAGCTACCCGACGATCTTCGTTGACGGCACGGTGCAGGATCCCGCCCCCGCGACGGTGACCAACACCGCGACGGTGTCCGGCGGCGGATCGCTGCCGGCCACCGGCAGCGACGGCGGCGGGGCCGGCGGCCTGGCCGACGTCTCGATCGCCAAGACCGCGGACCCCACAACCGTGTTCAACGGCCAGACCGTCACCTACACGCTCAACGTGCAGAACGCCGGCCCATCCTCGGCCCAGAACGTCACGGTCAGCGACCCCGTCGATCCCGCGTCGTTGACCGATGTTGCGGTCCAGCCGAGCCAGGGGAGCTGCGACACCACGGTGTCCTGCTCGCTCGGAACGCTCGCGCCCAACGCGACCGCGACGATCACGATCACCGCCAGTGCCGCGGCCAACACCAGCGCCGGCGCCGTCACGGTCAACAACTCCGCCACCGTGTCGAGCCCGACCCCCGACCCCAACCCCAGCAACAACACGGACACCGCCAGCGTGACGGTGCTCGGAACGGCCGACCTCGCGATCACCAAGACGGGGAGCGCTAATCCGACCCAGGGAGGCGCGGACAGCTACACGTTGACCGTGACCAACAACGGCCCGGACAGCGCCCAGCAGGTGGTCGTCAACGACTCCCTCGCCAGCCAGTTCACCGCGACCGCCGCGACCGGCGCGGCGTGCGCGCCGCTGCCGGTCACCGGCGGGACCCTGGTGTGCACGCTCGGAACAATGGCGGCGAACACCACGGCGACGATCACGATCAGCGGGACGCTCGCGCCGGGAACCGCCGGGCAGACGATCGCCGACGCCGCCGCGGTCAGCTCGAACACTGGCGACCCGGACCTCTCGAACAACAACGCCGGCTTCAGCCAGGTCATCAACCCGGTCGCCAGCCTAACGATGAGCAAGGTCGCCTTCTTGAGTGTGGGCGGCGCCCAGGTCACCAACCCCCTGTCGGTCGGCGACACGTTCGTGTACGCGCTGGGCGTCACGAACAACGGGCCGAGCGACGCGGCCAACGTCGTGATCACCGACCCCCTGCCGGCCGGCATCACGCCCACCGGCGGAACGCTCCCCGGCGCCTGCGGGTTCGTCCCGTCCGGCTCATCCGGCACCGTGACCTGCACGCTTGGCACGGTCACCGCAGGCACGACCGCGACCATCAACCTGAATGTGACGGTGGGGGTCGCGGCAAACAACAGCGCGACCACCAACACGGCGACTGTGTCAACGACGACCGCCGATCCGGATATGACAGGCAACTCGGCGAGCGCGACCGTGGGCGTTGGGGCCGTCGCGAACCTCGGGGTCGCTAAGTCGGTCTCTCCGCAGACGGCGAACGTCGGCGATCTCGTCACCTACACGCTGACCGGAACTAACGACATCTCGGTCGGCGAGAGCGGCGGCGCCCCCGTTGGACTGGGGACGACCGGCGCGGTCATCACCGACCCGCTGCCGCCGGGGCTCCAGTTCGTCTCGTCCCCGAACGGCTGCACGGCGCCGGCCGGGGTCGTGACCTGCCATCTCGGCCCCCTCGCACAAGGCGACGCGGTGACCGCAACGTTCATCGCGCTTGTGACCTCGGCCGCGGCAGGCACGAGCGTCACGAACACCGCGACCATCTCGAGCGAAGCCGCCGGTGGGTTCCCGGCGCTCCCGGACTTCAATCCGGCAGACAGCATGGACTCGGCCACGGTGAACGTCAACCCCGAGGCCGATCTGTCGCTAACCAAGGCCGCTTCGAACACCAGCCCGAGCGTCGACGACGAGGTCGACTACACGCTGACCGCAAGCAATGCCGGCCCCAATGACGCGACCGGGGTGACGATCAGCGACCCGCTGCCCGCCGGCATGGATTTCATCGATGCCACCCCAGGGTGCGACAACGAGAACGGCACCGTGACGTGCAATGTCGGCACGGTCCCCTCCGGCGGGAGCGCGTCGGTGACGATCCGGACGCACACCAGCAGCGCGGTCGCCGGCATGTCGGTCACGAATCTGGCCACCGTGTCGAGCGACGACCTCGACCCCAACCCGGCCAACAACCAGGCGTCCGCGACGATAAACGTGCAGCCGTTCATCGACCTGGCACTCACCAAGGTTGCTTCGAACCCGGCGCCGGCCGCCGGCGGGCCGGTGACCTACACGCTCACACTCACCAACTCGGGAACAAGCCCGGCCACCGGAGCGACGATCATCGACCCGCTTCCCAGTGAGTTGTCGTTCGTGTCGGCGTCCTCCGGCCAGGGCAGCTGTGGCGCCACGGGGCAAACCGTCGTCTGCAACCTTGGGACGCTCGCCCCGGGCGGCACGGCGCTGGCCACGATAACGGCAGACGTGGCTTCGTCGGCAGTTGGCGCCATCGTGCGGAACACCGCATCCGCGTTCGCGAGCGAACCGAGCGCCCAACCCGAGCTACTCAGCGCCGGGGCGATCATCATCCCAAACGATGGCTACGTCACGTGTAGTCGACGTTCAGTCGTGGAAGGTAGGGCGCTTGCAGAGCCTCGATTTCGGTCGCGGTCAGCTCGACCGTGCAGGGCTGCGATCGCGTCGTCAACGTGTTGGTCGGCGGTCGCGCCGATGATTGGCGCCACGACGCCGGGCTGGTTGATCAGCCAGGCGAGAGCGACCGTGGCGGCGGTCAGGCCCCGCTCGGCGGCGACTCTCCTGACGGCGTCGAGGACGTCGAAGTCAGCTGATCGGTCGGGCGACGCGGTCGACGCCCTGGCCGTATGGGCCTGGCCGTCTCGCTCCCTGGTTCCGGCGAGCAGGCCGCGCGCCAGCGGGCTGTAGGGAATGACGCCGACGCCCATGTCGCGGCACATCGGCACGAGTTCGCGCTCGTGCTCGCGGTTGACGAGGTTGTAGCGGTTCTGCATCGACACGAACCGTGTGAACCCTTGCGCCTCCGCGGCGCTCTGCATCTTCGCGAACTGCCACGCCGCCATCCCACTCGCACCGACATAGCGGACCTTCCCCGCCCGGACGACGTGGTCCAGCGCGGCCATGGTTTCTTCGACGGGCGTTTCGGCGTCGAAGCGGTGTACCTGGTAAAGATCGACGTGATCGGTGTCAAGCCGCCGTAGGGAGGCGTCGAGAGCCCCGAAGATGTGCTTTCTCGACAGGCCCCTGTCGTTGGGTCCTGGGCCAGTGGGATAGAAGACCTTGGTGGCCAAGACGTAGTCGTCGCGGCGGGCGAACAGCCTCGCCAGCAGGCGGCCCGTGATCGTTTCGCTGGCTCCGTCGCAGTACATGTCAGCGGTGTCGAAAAAGGTGACCCCTTGCTCGACCGCACCGCGGACGATCGGCGCTGCTCGCTCCTCGGTCAGAGCCCACTGCTGGAGCTCGGGATCGCCGTAACTCATCATGCCTAGCCCGATGCTCGAGACCTTCAGGCCCGTATTCCCTAGTCGTCGGTAATCCATCTCAGCGCAGGATGCCGCTTCAGGTCCGGCGCGAACATGGCCAAGCGAAGGCGTTCGACAGCCTCGGCCTCAGCTTTTAAGGTCAGAACTCGCTTCTAGCCGTTGCTTGACTCGCCTCATGCTGCCCGGCAACTGACCGAAGGCCTGGCGGCGGACCACGAGCGGCACCAGCAGCCGTCCGATCCCGTGGCCCGTGAAGTCGAGCTCGATCGTGAGCCGCGACGATGATCCGTCGGCGAGCGGCTCGACCGTAACCGCGACGATCGCCCTGATCGGACCATCGATGCCCCTGTCAGCCCACCGCCGCGGCGGATCGTATTCGGTGATCGTCGTGTTCACCTCGCGCTCACGGCCTCCGATTTTCCGGATCGTTGTGCACGTGGAGCCGACGCTGGTCGTGGGCGCGTCCATGTGACCGCTGACGACGCCCTCCTGCCACTCGGGCATCGTGCTCGGATCGGTCACGTAGGCGAAGACCTCCTCCGCCGGGCGCGCTATCTCGATGCTGTTGACGGTCGGCGCCATGGTGCCGGAGCGCGCCCGGAACCGCTCCGGGCGCGCGTTCAGGACAACTTTAGGCGCCGACGGCCGCGCCGACGGCCTGCTCGACGCGCCCGCCGAGATCCTCGTCGACGTTCTTCCAGTACTCGATCGCCCGCGCCAGCACCTTCTCTGACACGCCGTCCGCGAGGTGGCCGGCGATGTTCGAGATCAGGCGGTCACGTTCGTCGTCGTCGAGCACGTCGCGCACCTGCGTACGGGCCTGGCCGAAGTCGTCATCTTCGGCCCGCGGCGTGTACGCGGACCGGACCATGTCGCCGTCGCTCGCCCACAGGCCCGCGTGGTCCGTCGCCGAGGGATCCGCCTTCGGGCCACCGTAGGAGTTGGGGGCGTAGACGGGATCGGAGACGTTGACCGTGCGCCCGACGCCGTCCTTGCTGTAGCTGTGCACCGGCACGTGCGGAGTGTTCACCGGGATCTGCTTGTAGTTGACCCCGAGCCGGGCGCGATGCGCGTCGGCGTAGGAGAACCCGCGCGCAAGCAGCATCTTGTCCGGGCTCAGCCCGATCCCGGGCACGAGATTGTTCGGCTCGAACGCGGCTTGCTCCATCTCGGTGTGGAAGTCCGTCAGGTTGCGATTGAGCGTCATCGTCCCGACCTTGACCAGCGGGTAGTCGCCGTGCGGCCACACCTTGGTCAGATCGAACGGGTTGAACCGGTAGGTCTTGGCGTCCTCGAACGGCATGATCTGCATGAACAAGGTCCAACTCGGAAAGTCGCCGGCGCGAATCGCCTCGAACAGATCCTGCCGGTGGTAGTCGGGCTTCTCGCCGGCGATCCGGTCGGCCTCCTCCTGGGTGAGGCAGTCGACGCCTTGATCGGTCTTGAAGTGGTATTTGACCCAGAACTTGTCGCCGCCGGCGTTGACCCACATGTACGTGTGGCTCGAGTATCCGTTCATGTGACGGTAGGTCTGGGGGATCCCGCGATCGCCCATCAGCCACGTCACCATATGCGCGGACTCCGGCGACAGCGTCCAGAAGTCCCATTGCATGTCGTGATCGCGCAGGCCGTTGTCGGCGCGGCGCTTCTGGCTGCGGATGAAGTGCTGGAACTTCATCGGGTCGCGGACGAAGAAGATCGGCGTGTTGTTGCCGACCATGTCGTAGTTGCCGTCGGTCGTATAGAACTTCAGCGCGAAGCCACGGGGATCGCGCCAGGTGTCGGGGCTGCCGCTCTCGCCCGCGACCGTCGAGAACCGGGCGAGCATGTCGGTCTTGACGCCGGGCTGGAACAGAGCGGCTCGGGTGTAGCCGCTCACGTCCTCGGTCGTCTCGAACACGCCGAAGGCGCCCGATCCCTTGGCGTGCGGCTGACGCTCGGGAATCCGCTCGCGGTTGAAGTTGGCCATCTGCTCGATCAGGTACTGGTCCTGAAGCAGGATCGGGCCATCCGGGCCGACGGTCAGCGAGAATTCGTCACTCGCAACGGGAGCCCCGCCGTCGGTTGTGGTGCGGGCTGGCTTGTCGGACATCTGGCGCTCTCCTGTTCGTTTGGGTTCGGCGCGAGGTGGGCCTAATGATCTCGTACCCACTTGGGTCCGAGGCCAACACGCAGGAATCAGCCGGTGCGCATCGAGAGCTCCACGTCCTCGGCGAACGGCACGGAGATGTACCCATTCGCGGTGGACCGGACGCGGCCGAGATAGTCCGGGCTCTTGTCGGTGTTGTCGGCGACGATCAGGGCGCCAGGCTCCAGCCGGTCCTCGAGCAGTTTCAGAACCGGCAGATACAGGCTCTTGGCGCCGTCGAGCAGCACGAGATCGATCCGCTCGGGGAGATCGCGCGAGAGCGTCTCGAGCGCGTCGCCCTCCCGGATCTCGATCAGATCAGCCAACCCCCCAGCGACGAAGTTCTCACGCGCGCGCTCGATCTTCGACGGCTCGAACTCGGTGGTGATGATGCGTCCGCCGCCGTTGTCGCGGAGTCCAGCCGCGAGATGGAGCGTTGAGATCCCGAACGAGGTCCCGAACTCGACGACGTGGCGCGCCCCCGTCGAGCGCACGAGCATGTAGAGGAGCTCGGCGGTCTCGCGGGAGACCGCGAGGTAGGCGCTCTTCGCGAGGCTGTAGAACCGGAGATAGTCGGGCAGCGAGTCGCGTTCCTCGGGCGACGTCTGGTCCAGCGCGGCGCGGAACTCGGGCGAAGGAGGGGCTTCCGCCTCGCTGAATAGCCGGTCGAGCAGCGCGTCAAGGGGTGCGGTGGCGAGCGTTGTCATGACGGTCCTTTCGTCTCATCGTCGATCGACAACATAGACGCGACTCATCGCCGACAACCTGGAGCCGTCTACACGGGTGCAGACCTAGCCGGGAACCGGCGCAGTCGACTCCCGCACGACCAGCTTGGTCTCGAGCTGGACGTGGAGCGCCTCGATCCGCTGGTTCTGAAGCTGGCGGACGAGCAGGTTGACCGCCATCCGCCCCATCTCGGCTAGCGGCTGGCGGACCGTGGTCAGCGCCGGCGTGACGATCGAGGCCTCGAACGTATCGTCGAACCCGACGACCGACAGTTGGTCGGGAACGCTGACGCCGCGCAGGCGCGCCGCCTGCATCGCGCCGATCGCGAGCATGTCGTTGAACGCGAATATCGCCGTCGGGGGATCGGGGCGGTCGAGCAGCGACAGCGCCGCCTCGACGCCGCCCTCGGCGTGGAAGTCCGATTCGACCACGAGCTCCGGGTCGGGCATGACGCCGGCAGCCGCGAGCGCGCCGTTGTAGCCGCGCAGCCGCTCCTCGGTGGCGATCCACCCTCGCGGTCCCGTGATCGCCGCGATCCGCCGGTGCCCGAGCGACAGCAGGTGCTCGGCCGCCTCGCTCGCCCCCGACGAATGCGCGGCCGAGACCGTGGGGACGCGTTCGTCGAGAGGCTTCAACGGGTCGGCGATCACGAACCGGTAGCCGTGATCGTGGAGCGCGGCCAACTCGTCGGGCGATTCCTCGGGCAGGATCAGCAGCGCGCCGTCGGTCGTTCCCTGCATCAGGCGCTCGAGCAGCGAGACCTCGCGGTCGTGCTCATGGTGGGTCGGGCACAGGACCATCCGCATGTCCTGCTCGTACAGCGCCTCGCCGGCGCCGTCGAGGATCACCGCGAAGTAGGAGTGGTGAACGACCGGGGTGGTCACGCCGACCAGGCCGGTGCGCCCGGCCGACAAGCCCCGCGCGGTGCGGTTCGTGCTGTAGCCGTGTTCGCGAACGACTCGCAGGACGGCTTCCCGAGCGCGGTCGGACACCTCGGCGCGACCATTGATCACGCGCGAGACGGTTGCCGTCGACACGCCGGCGAGATCCGCCACCTGGCGGATCGTGAGCCGTGCGGTGCGGCCGTTCTCCAAGCGATCTGTGGAACTCATACGGAGGATTGAATCACAATTTCTGAAACGTTACAAGCCATTGTTTGCATCATCGCAGGACCATACGCCGGAAATTCATTTGAAAACAAGCCTTGACACGGCCGAAACTGTTTCGGTAACGTTTTCAGCGTCGAGTCCGGCTCTCCACCCGAGCCGACCGCAAAAGGGACACGAGAGGAGCAAGCGACGATGGCGTTCATCACCCGACGGTTGGCGTTCTATGCCGTCGCGGCGTGGGTGGCGATCACCGTCAACTTCGCGATTCCGCGGGTGATGCCCGGAAACGCGGTCGACACGCTGCTGGCCAAGTACCCGACGCTGGACGCGAACTCGCTGCGCGCGCTCGAAGCCGAGTTCGGAACGCACACGCACGGCAGCCTGATCAGCCAGTACTTCACCTACCTCGGCAACCTCGCGCACGGGAACCTCGGCACGTCGGTCAACCTGTATCCCGCCAAGGTCACGACGGTGATCGCGCAGACGCTGCCGTGGACCCTCATCCTCGTCGGCACCGCCACGGTCATCAGCTTCCTCCTGGGCACGCTCCTCGGCATCCTCGCCGCGTGGCGCCGCGGCGGTTGGCTCGACCGCACGCTGCCGGCGTTCACGTTCCTGCAGGCGACGCCGTACTTCTTCCTCGCGCTGATCGTGATCGAGCTGTTCGCGGTCAGCTGGGGCCTGTTCCCGTTCGGCCAGGGTTACAGCCTCGGCCTGGCTCCCGGCTGGAACTGGTCGTTCATCTCGAGCGCGGCCTACCACTCGGTCCTGCCGGCGCTCACGATCATCGTCACCTCGATGGCGGGCTGGATGCTCCAGATGCGCAACGTGATGATCACGACGATCTCTGAGGACTACGTGCTGGTCGCGCAGGCCAAGGGTCTCTCTCCCCGGCGGGTGATGTTCAGCTACGCGGCCCGCAACGCGATCCTGCCCAACCTCGCCGGGTTCGCGCTCTCGATCGGCTTCGTTGTCGCGGGCGCGCTGGTGATGGAGATCGTTTTCTCCTACCCGGGGATCGGGTTGACCCTCTACAACGCTGTCACCTCGGACGACTTCCCGCTCCTCCAGGGCATCTTCCTCGTGATCTCGTTCTCGGTGCTGTTCGCCTGCCTGCTCGCCGACATCGTGTACTTCTTCGCCGACCCGCGGACGCGGACGAGGAGCGCATTCTGATGTCCGCCATCGCAGCCGGGATCGATCCGCTCCCCGACGGCACCGAGCAGCTCCCGCCGGCCGTTATCGCGCGCAAGCGGGGATGGCTCCGGCGCCTGCCCGGAAAGGCCAAGGTCGGCGCGGCGATCCTCGCCTTGTTCATCTTGGTCGCGGTTATCGGCCCGACGATCGCGCCGTTTGACCCGACCGCAACCACCCCGGGTCAGGCGCTTCCGCTCGGCCCCACCACCACCCATCTGCTCGGCACGACCGCAACCGGCCAGGACGTGCTCTCGCAACTCCTCGTCGGCACCCGCTCGACGGTCGTGCTCGGGTTGCTGACCGGGGTGATCGCAACCCTCCTGGCGGTCGTGATCGGGATGTCCGCGGGCTTCCTCGGCGGAGCGTCCGACGAGGGGCTGTCGCTGCTCGCCAACGTGTTCCTGGTCCTGCCCGCGCTGCCGCTGCTGGTCGTGATCCTCGGCTACCTCCCCCACTCCGGCGAGCTGCCCACGGCGATCGTGCTGAGCGCGCTCGGGTGGCCGTGGGGCGCGCGCGTGATCCGGGCTCAGACCCTGTCGCTGCGTAACCGCGACTACGTCGCCGCCGCACGGGAGTCCGGTGAGAGCGGCTGGCGGATCATCTTGTTCGAGATCTTCCCGAACGAGATCGGTTTGATCGCAGCGAGTTTTGTCGGGACGGTTTTGTACGCGATCTTGACCTCGGTGGCGCTCGCGTTCCTCGGCGTCGCGGACCTGTCGCAGTGGAGCTACGGGACGATGCTGTACTGGGCCCAGAACGGCAACGCCGTGCAGCTGAACGCGTGGTGGTGGTACGCGCCGCCCGGGATTTGCGTGGCGCTGCTCGGGATGAGCATGGTGCTGCTCAACTTCGGGCTCGACGAGCTCGGCAACCCGCGCCTGCGGGCGGCCGGCAACGTGCGCGTCGGGCGCCGGACGTGGCGGCCGTCGGACCCGACCCCGGTAGTACCTGACGAACGGCGGGAGCTAGCGTGAGCGCGGTGAGCGAGACCGACGCTCCCCGCCCCGAAGCGGCGGCGGCCCTCGACACGCCCCGGCCCGTGCTCGACATCCGCAACCTGTCGATCGCGTACCGATCGGAAGGCGGCGACGTGCGCGCCGTCCGGGACGTTTCGCTCGCGCTCCGTCCGGGCGAGATCGTCGGCCTCGCCGGCGAGAGCGGGTGCGGGAAGTCGACGCTCGCGTACGGATCGATCCGCCTCCTCCGCCCGCCGGCGGTGATCACCGCCGGCAGCGTCACCTATCACGGACGCCGGGTCGCCGAAAACGGCGTCGACATCCTGGCGGCGAAACCAGAGCAGCTCCGCAAGCTCCGCTGGCGCGAGATCGCGATCGTGTTCCAGAGCGCGATGAACTCGCTGAACCCGGTGCTTCGCGTCAGCGACCAGTTGCTCGACGCGGTCGGGGCGCACCTCCCCCTCGCCGACGATCAGCGACAGGCACGGATCGTCGACCTGATCGAGATGGTCGGGATCCCTCGCGCGCGCCTGAAGAGCTACCCGCACGAGCTCTCGGGTGGGATGCGCCAGCGCGTGATGATCGCGATGGCGCTCGCCGCCGAGCCCGAGGTCGTGATCATGGACGAGCCGACGACCGCGCTCGACGTGGTCGTCCAGCGAGAGATCCTGTCCGAGATCTTCGATCTGAGGGACCGCCTCGGCTTCTCGGTCCTGTTCATCACCCACGATCTGTCGCTGCTGCTCGAGATCGCCGACCGCGTGATGATCATGTACGCCGGCCGGGTCGTCGAGTCCGGGACCCGCGAGCAGATCCACAGGCACGCGGCCCACCCCTACACCAAGGGCCTGCTGACGTCGTTCCCGAAGCTCAGCGGGCCTCGCCTGAAGCTGTCCGGGATCCCCGGTTCGCCGCCCGACCTCCGAGGCGCGCTCACGGGCTGCCCGTTCGTTCCCCGCTGCGCCTTCGCCACCGACGCCTGCAAGCAGATCGACATGGCGCTGACTCCGGTCGAGCAGACCGGACCCGAGCACCTCACCGCATGCCCGTTCCCGACCACCACGACGACTGCACCCCCCGCGCCGGCAACGCCGAGCGCAGGCAACGACATTGACGGCGCCGTCGTGCTCGAGGCCGCCGCCCTGACCAAGACCTACAAGATCGGCCGCAAGGCGACCGTCGACGCCGTCCGCGGCGTCGGGGTCCAGCTCCGCCAGGGCACGATCACGGCGCTGGTCGGCGAGAGCGGCTCGGGCAAGACCACGGTGGCGCGCCTGCTCGCCGGCCAGGAGCGACGCTCGGGCGGCGAGATCCTGCTCGACGGACAGCCGATCGAGCCCGCGAGCAAGCGCGGCTTCCGCGCGTACAAGGGAGCGGTCCAGATGGTCTTCCAGGACCCGTTCGCCTCGCTCAACCCGCTCCACACCGTCAGCTACCACCTTACGCGCGCGCTCCGGCTCCACGAGGACCGCAGCGGCCGGGCCGCGACCGCCGAAGAGCTCGACAAGGTCCTGACCCAGGTCCGTCTGGCCCCGCCCGAGCAGTTCCGCGACGCCTACCCGCACGAGCTCTCGGGCGGGCAGCGACAGCGCGTGGCGATCGCCCGGGCGCTGGCCGCGGCTCCCCGCGTGCTGCTCGCCGACGAGCCGGTGTCGATGCTCGACGTCTCGATCCGGCTCGAGATGCTCGACCTGATCGATCAGCTGCGCCGGAACCTCAACCTTGCGGTGCTCTACATCACCCACGACATCGCCTCGGCCCGCTACTTCGCGGACGAGATCCTCGTGATGTACCGCGGCGAGATCGTCGAGCGCGGCCCCGCCGAGCAGGTGACGCAGTCGCCGAGCCACGAGTACACGCGGCTGCTGATCGCCTCGGCGCCCGACCCTGACGCCTTTGGCCACCAACTCCCCGCCCGAAGGGAGGATCGTGCGATGAGGTGATTGTCGGGACGCCGAGCGTGCGCTACCACGCATCTCGGCGCGGACGGGCTCCTTAAAGCCCGCACCCCCGGCCTCACCCGGGGGCACGTGACCGTCTACATACGCGACACGACCCTGGCCTGAACCAGGGGCCGTGAATGTCTACATACGCGACACGACTCTTTTATCAGAGAGAAGGTGTACTCCTCGATGAAACGATGGATCAAGCAACAACGGTGGCTGGTGGCGGGGGTGGCGCTCGGCGCCGCCGCGCTGATCGCCGGCTGCGGCGGGACTTCGAGCTCCTCTTCGGGTAGCTCGGGCGCCTCCAGCGGCTCCAGCGGCGGTTCCTCGGTGCTGACCGTGGAGTCAAGCCAGCAGAACGCGATCACCCAGAACTTCAATCCGTATATCCAATCGTCCGCGGCGACGCTGCTCGGTGCCACGTCGCTGGTGTACGAGCCGCTGCTCCAAGCGAACGCGATCAAGCCCGGCCAGTACTACGACTGGCTCGCGACCAGCTACACGTGGTCGAACGGCGGGAAGTCGATCACGTTCACGATCCGCCCAGGAGTGAAGTGGTCCAACGGCACGCCGATGACCGCGGCCGACGTCGCCTTCACCTTCAACATGATCAAGCAGTACCCCGACGTCAACAACACCGGGCTCTCGGTCGGGAGCGCGAGCGCGAGCGGCAACCAGGTGACGATCAACTTCGCCACGCCTCAGTACGCCAACCTCCAGAACATCGCCGGCCAGACTTACATCGTTCCGGCATCGGTCTGGAGCAAGGTCGGCGACCCGGGCAAGTACACGGACCCGAACCCGATTGGGACCGGCCCCTACACCGTCTCGCAGTTCACCTCACAGGGGATCACGCTGAAGGCCAATCCGACCTACTGGGGCGGTAAGCCGGCCGTGTCGGAGGTGCAGTTCCCGACCTACGCGTCGGCCAACACCGCGCTGGCGGCCCTCCAGACCAACCAGCTGCACTGGGCGGGCAACTTCATCCCGGGTGTGCAGCAGGTGTTCGAGGCCGGCCACTCGAGCCACCAGGTGTGGTTCCCGCCGGTCCAGACGAACAGCCTCGAGCCGAACCTGACCAAGTTCCCGACCAACCAGCTGGCGGTACGCAAGGCGATCAGCCTGGCGATCGACAGGACCGCTCTAAGCCAGCAGGCCGAAGGCGGCCTCGAGCCGCCGGTGTCCAACGCCAGCGGACTCACGCTGCCGATCTTCCAGCAGTTCCTGTCTCCGACGGTGTCGGGCGCGACGCTCGATCCGCACGCGAACGTAGCCGCGGCCAAGCAGGTGCTCGAGCAGGCCGGGTACGTGATGGGTTCCGACGGCTTCTTCCGGACGAAGTCCGGCCAGGAGCTCTCGCTCGACATCACGAATCCATCGTCGTTCGCCGACTACGCGACCGGCGACCAGCTGATCGCTGGGTGGCTGCGAAAGGCCGGCATCAACGCCACGTTCGTCGGCCAGTCGGTGACCGCGTGGTCGTCGGACATCGCAACCGGGAACTTCCAGCTCACCTCCCACTGGTCGCAGACCAGCGTCTCGCCGTATCAGCTGTACAACGACTGGTTGAACAGCGCCCAGGCGACGAGCAACGCGGCCGGCGACTACGAGCGACTGAAGGACCCGACCGTCGACGCCGACCTGAGCAAGCTCGCCAGCGACAACACGGACGCCGCCCTGCAGACGGACCTGGCCCCGATCGAGCAGTACGTGGCCACCAACCTGCCGATCATCCCAACGGTCTACGGCGTCGTATTCGACGAGTACAACACGAGCAAGTTCACCGGGTGGCCGACGGCCAGCGACTCGTATGAGTCGGGTAGCCCCAACACGCCCACCAACGAGGTCGTGGTCTTGCGGCTGCGGCCCATCAGCTAGGTCTCTCCTCCACCCCAAAGACGCCCGCTTCCCGTGTCCTCTCACGCGGGGAGCGGGCGCCGTGCTCGCCCAATCTTCAGAACCACACCGACTAGGAGAACTTCATGACTGGGACGTCACTCGACGGTGCGCATGGCGCCCGCCCCTTCCCACCCGGCTTTCTCTGGGGCGCCTCGACCTCGGCGTACCAAATCGAGGGGGCGGTCCACGAGGACGGCCGTGGCGCCTCGATCTGGGACACCTTCAGTCACACGCCGGGCAAGGTGCACCACGGCGACACCGGCGACATCGCCAGCGACTCATATCACCGCTACGAGGAGGATCTCGGGCTGCTGACCGCGCTCGGGGTCGGCGCCTACCGCTTCTCGGTGGCGTGGTCGCGTGTCCAGCCCACCGGATCCGGACCGTTCAACCAGCGCGGACTCGACTACTACCGGTCGCTGGTCGACGGGCTCCGTGCCCGGGGCATCGTTCCGGTTCTCACCGCGTACCACTGGGATCTCCCGCAGGCGCTCGAGAACAACGGCGGCTGGCCCAACCGCGATACCGCGTATCGGTTCGCTGAGTATGCGCAGGCACTGGCCCGCGCTCTCGGCACCGAGGTCGGCATGTGGATCACGCTCAACGAGCCTCAGCAGGCGGCCCACCAGGGTTACCGCGTCGGGACGCACGCTCCGGGCAAGACCGACCCGTCGCTCGCGGCGGCGGCCACGCATCATCTCCTGCTCGCCCATGGGTTGGCCGTCGAGGCGATCCGCGCCGAGCTGTCCGGACACGTCCCGGTCGGCATCACGATCGATCTACACCCGGTCCGCGCCGTCGACGATGACGCGGCACCCGCCGCCGCCGCCCTCGACGCGGAGCAGAATCGCATCTTCCTCGAGCCGGTGCTGCACGGCTCGTACCCCGACGCGGCCCGCGCCGAGCTTCTCCCACCGGACGAGCTGATCGAACCCGGCGATATGGCTCGGATGTCCGCGCCACTCGACTTTCTCGGCCTGAACTACTACTGCCCGTACTACGTGCGCACGGGCGATCCGAACGACCTACGCGAGGGCGAAAGCCCGCTCCCGGGATATCCGGGCGTCGTCAACTACGTGCCGTCGGAGATGCCGCGCACCAGCATGGGCTGGCTGATCGAGCCCGAGGGTCTCTATGACGCGCTTCGGACGCTCGACCGTGAAGCGCCGCGACTGCCGCTGTACATCACGGAGAACGGTTGCGCGGCAGACGACTACATCGACCCCGACGGTCATGTCAACGACTACGAGCGAGTGGACTATCTGGAAGGTCACCTCGACGCGGCACGCCGCGCGGTCGACGACGGCGTCAACCTCGCCGGCTACTTCGTCTGGTCGCTGACGGACAACTTCGAGTGGGCACGCGGATATCAACGCCGCTTCGGCCTGTACTACGTCGATTTCGGGACGCAGCGGCGCCTGCCGAAGAAGAGCGCGGCGTTCTACTCGGAGGTGGCCAGATCGAACGCGCTCCCGCTCCTGCCCGACGGCGACCTTGACGGCCGGCCGGCGGTCGCGGACATAGACGGGGCGGCCTACGCCGCCCTGGCGACCGACGGTTGAGCGTCGAGCTCCTCCTCACCGCGCTCGAGCGCGGCCAGGAAGGCGTCGACGATCGCCGGGTCGAACTGGGTGCCCGAGCAGCGCAGGAGCTCCTCGCACGCGCTGCCCGCCGGCATCCCGGCGCGATACGGGCGGTCGGCGACCATCGCCTCGTAGGCATCGGCGACCGCCAGGATCCGCGCCTCGAGCGGGATCTCGTGGCCGCTGATCCCCTTGGGATACCCACGCCCGTCGAGCCGCTCGTGGTGGGCGCGGACCCAGCCCGCGATGTCGCTCAGGCCGGCGTGCTCGAGGATGCGGGCGCCGATCTCCGGGTGGCGCATGATCTCTTTCCACTCCCCGTTGTCGAGCGGTCCCGGCTTGTACAGGATCGCGTCGGCGATCCCGAGCTTGCCGAGATCGTGGAGCACGCCGGCGGCGTGGATCCGATCGACCCGGTCCTCGGCCAGGCCCAGCGTCATCGCGGTTCGCTTGGCGAACGCGCCGACCGTGCGCGAGTGCCGCGCGGTGCCGGCGTCGCGCAGATCGAGCGTCTCGGCGAGCAACATAACTGCAGCCAAGCGTAGTTCGGCCGATTCGTTCTGGACCCCGGCCTCTCCCGCACCTGCGCGATGCGCCTGCTCGATCGCGAGCCCGGCCTGGTCGGCGACCGCCATCAGCACCGCGATTTCGCCGTCGTCGGGACGACGGCCGTGGAGCGGCTGGTCCAGCGACACCATCCCGATGACCTCGCCCGACGCTCCCCGCAGCGGCAGCATCAGCATGTCCTCGGGGTCCCAGGCGTCGGGTATCGGCGCGGCCGCCGCCGGCGGCGTCCAGAACGACCCGTCGCTCTCCCACTCGTACGTCCCAGCCGCGAGCCACAACGCGCCTTCGCGCATGTTTTCGGGGGTCATCATGCCCGCCCACTCGGGCCAGCCGCTTGAGGTCCCGAGCAGCGTCTGACGCGCCTCCTCGTCGCCGTCGACGAGGAGCACGTGCATCTGCTCGCCCGCATCGTCGAGCAGGTTGATCGCGACAACCTGGAACGAGAGCTCGGAGCGGATCGTGTGGGCGAGCGCCTCGAGCACCGGAACCACGCCGTCGCCGGACGCCGCGGCGCGTGACAGCGCGAGCATGCTGCGCAGGTGGCGCGGCACCGCTCCCTGCTCGGCGCCGGCGTGCTCGCGGGCCAGCGCACGCAACGGCTCGGCGTCGGACGCGGCGGCCACGCGGTTGCGGCCGTCGCGCTTGGCCGCGTACAGCGCGGCGTCGGCGCGGGCCAGCAGGTTGCCGTAGTCGGCGTGGCCGGCAGCGACGCCGATCGAGACCGTGAGCACGCCGCCGAGTCCGGCGGGGTGGGGCAGCGCCGCCGCCTCGACCGCGGCCCGGACGCGCTCAGCCGCAGCCAGCGCCTCCTCGGCGGTCGTGTCGGGAAGCGCGATCAGCAGCTCCTCGCCGCCGAACCGGTAGGCCATGTCCTTGCCGCGCAGGCTGCCGCGGATGGTGGCGGCGATCGCCCGCAGCGCCTGGTCCCCGGCGAGGTGTCCCAGCTCGTCGTTGTAGATCTTGAAGCGGTCGACGTCGCACAGCGCGATCGCGAGCGACTCCCCGCGCGCCTGGTGTCCGGCCTCGAGCCCCGGCAACTCGTCCGCGAGCGCCCGGCGGTTGCGCATGCCGGTGAGCGGGTCACGGCGGGAGTCCTCCCGGAGCCGCTCGTTGAGCCGCGCCAGCTCGGCCTCGCGATCGGCGAGGTCCGCCAGCGCCATGCGCTCGCGATTCAGCATCCGGCGCAGGCGCCGCTCGAGCAGCACGCCGCGCACGACCAAGGACGCACCGCAAAACCCGAGTCCGGCGTACAGAATGAACGCGACGGCGTCGGGGGCGTGCTCGAGCCGCGCGCGGAGCAGCGTCCCCAGGAGCACGAGGAACAGCCCGGCGGGCAGGATCCCGCCCCGGAGCCCCGGCTCCTCGGTGCTGATCGCCGGCTCGGGCCGACGGGCGGCCAGCGCCCCGCCGCAACCGATCGTAACCAGCCCGAGCACCCAGATCGGATCGAGCACGCTGTGGCCCGAGACGTACCCCTGGTCGAGCAACTGCTGGCTCCAGGGGATGAACGCGGCCGCCTCGAGCATCACCCCGGCGAGCACCACCCGCGCCGCGGCGGACCGCACGCTGGTGAGCGCGCCACCGATCAGCGCCTGGAGCGCCAGCACGGCGGCCGACACGTACAGAGCGGGGTAGACGAGAGCTGAGAGTCGCTGCGCCACCGGCAGCGTCGACATGCTGGCGTCGTGCCATAGCAGCGCGTACGTGAGTGACGCCGCGGCGGCGATCAACGGCAGGACCTCGGCGGCGCCGACGATCAACAGCGCCCGAGACCGGCTCCGCATCCGCACCAGGCTCAGGATCATCAGGATCGCGAACGCCCACCAGCAGAAGTCGGCCACATTCGGAGACGTCGGCACGCTGTTCGGGCTGGCGATCGTGAACGCGTCCCAACCCAGCTGGCCAGCCAGCCAGCACCCGGATGCGACACTCCATAACGTCCAGTGGCTCCGATTGCCCGGCGATGCCGCGCGGCGACCGAGCAGCGTCCCGGTCAGAGCGCTGGCCGCCGCGGCCGTCCAGGCGGTGTCCCACCAGAACGTCCCCGACGACGTGACATGGCCAAGGAGCATCGACACCAGGGCCAGAGCCGCGGGGAACCCCACCAGCCACAGCGCCAGGCGCGAGCCGGCAGCTTTCCGAGCGTTTTGCATCACATTCGGTAATCGGCCGACCCCTCGTTCTGCTGAATCCGCGCCAGGGGACGCTCGACCGAACTCGGGGTCAGACCGCTGACCCAGACCCGCCACAACCGCCCCAGCAGGGCGGGGTCAGCCGTCGGAGTCCGCGATCGCCGCCTGCGCCGCCGCGATCCGCGCGATCGGCACCCGGAACGGCGAGCACGACACGTAATCGAGCCCGGCGTTGTGGAAGAACGTGATCGAGTCGGGATCGCCGCCGTGCTCGCCGCAGATCCCGAGCTTCAGCCCGGGATGCGCCTCGCGGCCGACCCAGGCCGCCAGCCGCACCAACCAGCCCACCCCGGGGCTGTCGATCGTCTCGAACGGCGAGCGGTCGATGATCTTGTCCTCGATATAGGTGGGGATGAACTTCGACTCGACGTCGTCGCGCGAGAAGCCGAGCGCGGTCTGGGTGAGGTCGTTGGTGCCGAACGAGAAGAAGTCGGCGTGCTTGGCGATCAGGTTCGCGATGAAGCAGGCCCGCGGCAGCTCGATCATGGTCCCGACCGTGTAGTCCTCGCGTTCGCGCATGCCGTGCTCGTTCCCGACGGCCACGACCAGGTCGCGGGCGATCTCGAGCTCGTGCTCGTAGGCGACGAGCGGGATCATGATCTCGGGATGCGGCGGCTCGTCGACCGCCTTCGCTGCCTGCATGATCGCGTGGACCTGCATCTCGTAGATCTCGGGATAAAGGATCCCGAGCCGCACTCCGCGCGTGCCGAGCATCGGGTTGCCCTCGTGGATCTCCTCGACCCGCGTCAGCAGCTTCTCGAGCTCGTCGAGGTCGTCGGTCACCTCGATTCGGGCGCGTTCGACTTGGGCGCGCAGCTCGGGCAGGTTGGGCAGGAACTCGTGCAGCGGCGGATCGAGCAGGCGAATGGTCACGGGGAGCCCGCGCATGGCCTCAAACAAGCCCACGAAGTCCTCCCGCTGGAGCGGGAGCAGCTCGCTGAGCGCGGCCCGCCGGCCCTCGCGGTCGTCGGCCATGATCATCGCCCGCATCTTCGGCTGGCGGTCCTCGGCCATGAACATGTGCTCGGTCCGGCACAGCCCGATGCCCTCCGCCCCGAGCTCTCGCGCACGGCGCGCGTCGTGAGGCGTGTCGGCGTTGACGCGCACGCCCAGCCGGCGCAACTCGTCGGACCACTCCAAGACGGTGTCGAACCGCTCGTCGATCTCGGGTTGGACGAGCGTCGCCCCGGCATCGACGACCGTGCCCTCGGAGCCGTCGATCCCGATCCTGTCGCCGGCTCGGAACACCTGCCCGTCGATCGTCACCTCGCCGGCGTTGAGGTCGATCGTCACCGCCGCGCCCGTCACCGCCGGCACGCCCATCCCGCGGGCCACGAGCGCCGCGTGGGACGCTTTCCCGCCCTCGGACGTCAGGATCCCCTTGGCCGCGTGGAACCCCGCCACGTCGTCGGCCTCGGTGAACGGCCGGACGAGGATCACGTCCTTCCCCGCCGTCGACTCCGAAACCGCGTCGCGGGCGTCGAACACGATCTCGCCGACGGCCGCGCCGGGCGAGGCGGCCACTCCGCGCGCGAGCACCTCGTACCCATCGCTGCGGTCAAACGTGGGGTGAAGCAGCGCATCCAAAGCAGAGGCGTCGATCGTCCGCAGCGCCTGCTCGCGCGTGAGCAGGCCCTCGGAGACCGCGTCGACCGCGAACCGCACCGCGGCCTGCGCCGGCCGCTTGGCGTTGCGCGTCTGGAGCATGTACAGGTGCCCCTCCTCGACCGTGAACTCGACGTCCTGCATGTTCTTGTACTCGGCCTCGAGCGTGCGCATGATCTCCATCAGCTGCTCGTGTGCCTCGGGCATCACCTCGGCGAGCTCGGAGATGTCGCGCGGCGTGCGAACGCCCGAGACGACGTCCTCGCCCTGTGCGTTCACGAGAAAATCGCCGGACGGTTCCGGCGCGCCGGTGACCTCGTCGCGGCTGAAGGCGACGCCGGTGGCGGAGCTGTCGCCCTTGTTGCCGAACACCATCTGCTGGACGTTGACCGCCGTGCCCCAGTCCTCAGGGATGCGGTTGATCCGCCGGTAGGCGACGGCGCGCTCCCCGGTCCAGGAGTCGAACACCGCGAGGATCGCGCGGCGGAGCTGCTCCTGCGGGTCCTGCGGGAAGTCGTAGAAGCCCTTGAACTCCTCGACGAGCCTCTTCAGCGAGTCGACGGGCAGCTGGGCGTCGGTCTCCACGCCGGCATCCCGCTTCGCGGCGGCGATCGCGTCCTCGAACCGAGAACCAGCCACCCCCTCGACGACGTTGCCGAACATCTGGACCAGCCGCCGATATGAGTCCCAGGCGAAACGTTCGTTGTCGGTGGCGCCGGTCAGCCCGAGCACCGCGTCGTCGTTCAGCCCGACGTTCAGGATCGTGTCGAGCATTCCGGGCATCGACTCGCGCGCGCCGCTTCGGACCGACACCAGCAGCGGATCCTCGTCGTCTCCGAACTTCTTCCCCGCCCTCTCCTCGAGACGCTCTAGCCCCGCCGCGACCTGCGACTCCAGCCCCTCGGGCTCCGATCCCGACTTCATGTACGCGACGCACGCCTCGGTCGTGATCGTGAACCCGGCCGGGACGCGATCGGGCCCGAGCACGCGCGTCATCTCGGCGACGTTCGCCCCCTTGCCGCCGAGCAGCTCGCGCATGTCCTTCGAGCCCTCGGCGAAGTCGTACACCCACTTGTGGTCTGACATCGCGGCAGTGGCGACCCTACACCGCCGGTCATCGGCGTGGCAACAGATAACCGAACGCCCCCTGATAGCTTCAAAGACATGCCCTCGATCGGTGTCTCAACTCCCCGTCGCGACTCCGAGCCGAAGGTTCGGGGCGCCACCCGCTTCGCCGCCGACATCCCCGTAAACGGACTGCTGCATGCGCGGTTACTGCTCGCCCACGACGCCCACGCGCTGATCAAGTCGATCGACACGACCGCCGCCCGGGAGCTGCCCGGCGTCGTCGCCGTGCTCACCGCCGACGATCTGCCGATCGTCGCCAAAGGCACGGGCCGGTCGAAAAATCCGCTCGCCCGCGAGGAGATCATGTACGCCGGGCAACCGATCGCGATCGCGGTCGCCGAGACCGAGGCGCTCGCCGCCGACGCGATCGAGCTGATCGACGTCGAACTCGAGCACGTAGAGGCCGTGACCGACGTCGAGGGAGCCGTCCTGCCCGGCGCCGCGCGCGCGCGGCTCCACGTCGCCGACGAGGGCGACGACGGGGACCTCGGCGACGCCCACGCCTCGGTCGCCGCCGCCGGCGTCGGCGACGAAGAGGAGCTGTCCGAGAACGTGCTCGGGACGGCCCGGCTCGTAAATGGCGACGTCGACGCCGCGTTCGCCGCCAGCGCAGCCGTCGTCCGCGGCCGCTTCCACACGCCGTGGGTGCACCAGGGCTACCTCGAGACCCAGACCGCCACCGCCTGGTTCGACGTCGACGACGAACTGGTCGTGAGCACCTCGACCCAGGCGCCGTTCATGACCCGCGACGAGGTGGCGTCGCTGTTCGGCCTCCCCGTCGACCGCGTCCGCGTCCGCTGCGCGCCGCTGGGAGGAGGCTTCGGCGGCAAGATGATGATCCCCGAGCCGCTGGTGGTCTCGGCGGCGCTCGCCACGCGGCGGCCGGTGCGGCTTGCGATGACCCGCAGCGAGGATTTCGCGGCCGCCAACCCGGCCGGCGCCGAGGTACTCGAGGTCGAGGTCGGCGCCGACCTCGACGGGAAGCTGACCGGGATCCGCACCCGGATCTGGTGCGACCGCGGCTCGACCGACAGCATGGGCGTCGAATCGATCGCAGCGATGCTCAGTGCCGGCCCCTATCGGTGGCAGGCCCACCACCTGACCTGCTACGGGGTCTCGACCAATCGCGTGACGTTCGGCGCCTACCGCGCGCCGACCGCGCCGCCGGCGGCGTTCGCCGTCGAGTCGATGATCGACGAGCTGGCGGGGCGGCTCGGGATCGACCCGCTCGAGCTGCGCCTGCGCAACGTGCTCGTTCCCGGCGACAGCACCGTGGCGGGACAGGAGCTCAAGGTGTTCGGCGCGCGCGAGTGCCTCGAGCGACTCGTCGAGAACCCGATGTGGACCGGGCGCGGTTCGCTCCCCGCGGACGAAGGCGTCGGTGCCGCGATCGGCTGGTGGCCCGGCGGGTACGAACCGGCGGCCGCCGCGTGCCGGCTGGATTCCGACGGCAACCTCACGGTTATCACCGGCGTGTCCGACATGACCGGAGTCCAGACGACGTTCGCCGCGATCGCCGCCGACGCGTTCGGGCTCAGCATGGACCGGGTCCGCGTCGTCAATGCGGACACCGCGAGCGCGCCGTACTCCGGCGTCAGCGGCGGCAGCAAGATCACCTACACGGTCGGCCGCGCGGTCGAGATGGCCGCGCGCCAGACGCGCGAGCGGCTGCTCGACGTCGCCGCCGAGGAGCTCGAGATCTCGCCCGAGGACCTCGAGATCGTCGACGGCTCCGTGCGGCCGGTCGGCGTCCCGGCCAAGGCGATGGCGATCGAGGACCTCGCGAAGAAGGTGCTGACTTTCGGGAGCCCGTATGCGCCGGTCGAGGGACAGGGACTGGTCTCACTGCCGCAGGTCCCGCAGTCCGCCGCCCACCTGTCGCACGTGCGCGTCGACCGCGAGACCGGTCAGGTGACCGTGGTCGGGCACGTGATCGCGCAGGACGTCGGCCGCGCGCTCAACCCCGCGCTCGTCGAGGGGCAGATGCACGGCGGGACGACCCAGGGACTCGGCTGGGCGCTGCTCGAGGAGATCGCCTACGACGAGCACGGGCAGCCCGTCGCCGGCTCGTTCGTCGACTACGCCATGCCGACCGCAGGCGGGGTCCCGTTGATTGACACCGAGATCGTCGAGGTGCCGGCGCCCGAGGGCCCGTTCGGTGCCAAGGGCGTCGGCGAGGCCCCGGTCGTCGGCGTCCCCGGCGCGGTCGCCAACGCGGTCGCCGCGGCCACCGGCGGCGTGCGCATGCGCCAGCTGCCGATGACCCCCGAGCGGGTGTGGCGCGCGATCGATCAGAATGGCGACGGCCGGGCTGGCTGACGAGCTCGCGCGCTGGGCGACCGGGCTCGATCCATCCGAAGAAGACCTCGAGCTGGCGCGGCGCGCGCTCCTCGACACGGTCGGCGTGATGTTCGCGGCGCGCGGCGATCCGCTCGCGCCGCTGTTCGCCCAGCTGGCCGAGGCCGGGCGGTGGGCGGCGCTGGCGCACGTGCTCGACTACGACGACCTGCACCTGCCCTCGACCACGCACATCAGCGCGGTGTGCGTCCCGGTGGCGCTCGCGACCGGCGGCGGCGAGCGTGCGTATCTGGCCGGCGCCGGCGTGATGGCGCGCCTCGGCACCGCGCTCGGATGGCGGCATTACAGCGCCGGCTGGCACGCGACGTGCACCGCCGGCGCGCCGGCGGCCGCTGTCACGGCATCGGTAGCGCGCGGGCTCGACGCGCGCGCGACCGCGACCGCGATCGCGCTGGCGGTCCCGGGGGCCGGCGGCGTGCAGCGCGCGTTCGGGACCGCGGCCAAGTCGCTCCAGGTCGGGTTCGCGGCCGACGCCGGGGTCCGCGCGGCCTCGCTCGCAGCCGCCGGCGCGAGCGCCGACCCGGGGGCGCTCGAGCAGTGGATGGCGCTCGTCGGCGGCGATCCCGGGGCGCTCGACCTCGGCGGCCCGGCGGTCCCCGGCGGCCTCGCGATCAAGCCGTTCCCGTGCTGCTACGCGCTTCAGCGACCGATCGCGGCAGTGCACCAGCTCGCGGAGCCACCGCGCGCGGACCGGGTCCGCCGGATCGTCGTCCGGACGCCGGCCGCTTCGCTCGCCCCGCTCATCCATCACTCCCCGCGGACCGGGCTCGAGGGCAAATTCAGCCTCGAGTACGGGATCGCGGCGGCGCTGCTCGACGGCCGCCCCGGATTTGACAGCTTCTCCGACGACGCCGTCTTGCGCCCGGAAGCCGCGCGATTGATGCAGGCGGTGGAGGTCGCCGCCACCGCCGGCGGCGATCACCTACTGACCGGCGAGGTGGAACTCGAAATCGACGGTGTACACGCCGCGCTCGCGCTGCCGCCCGGAGCGCCCGAGCGCCCCGTGACGGACGTCGAGATCAGAGCAAAGCTCGACCTGTGCGGGGCCGGCGATCTCGCCGAGCTCTCGTGGGGCTCGGCCGCGCAGTTCCTGCGTCAGATCTGATCAGCGCGCGACGGCCGCGAGCTGCGCCTGCCACTTGGCCAGCTGAGCGCGCTGGCAAGCGGAGCACGTACCCACGTGGGCGGCGTGGCCGCAGACCTTGGCGGTCTGACCAAGCGTGATGCGAGCGGGGGCGCTGTTGGCGGCAGAAGCTGATGTGCGGAGCATCGATTTATCCCGGTCTGTATCTGAGTTCGGACGGGTCTGTCTGAGCCCTTTATCGGCCGCATTTCCCGCGGGTGTAGTGCGGCGCCGACGTCCTACCCCGATACAAGAGAAACTAGCCGCGCTAACCGGCACAAACGTAAGAATTAACTAGTCTCCTTATCGATGGTTCAGCAGAGCCCCATGGAGCTTCAAGAGGTCATCGCCGCCGAGCGGACCGGCCACCCGTTCCTGGTGTGGCGGACCGACGACGGCGAGCAGCGGCTGCTGCTGCTCGAACAGGCGAACTGGCGCGTGACGATCGGCCGCGACGCCGGCGCCGACGTCCCGCTTCCGTGGGATGCGGAAGTGTCGCGTACACACGCGCTGGTCGAGCAGGTGGGCCGCGGGTGGATGCTCGTCGACGACGGGCTCTCGCGCAACGGATCGTTCGTGAACGGCGCGCGCGTCGTCGGGCGCCGGCGCCTGGCGGACAAGGACCGGCTCGTGGTCGGCGCGTCCCAGATCACATACCGGGAGACGTCGGGCAGCGTGACGCAGACCGCCTCGGCGATCGACACGCCCGCGGCGTTCACGCTGACCCCGATGCAGCGCAAGGTGCTGATCGCGCTGTGCCGCCCCGTCCAGGAGTCCGCCTCGGAGACGCCGGCGACCAACCGCCAGATCTCCGAGGAGGTGTTCCTGACCGTCGACGCGGTCAAGGCACACCTCCGGGTGCTGTTCGAGCGCTACGGGCTCAGCCAGCTTCCGCAGAACGAGAAGCGCGCCCGGCTGGTCGCGACCGTGCTCGAGGCCGGCGTGCTGGTGCCTCGGGACTTTTAGTTCGGGGTCTCGCTTCGCTCGACGTCCTCCGGATGGAATTGCGGCAGGCCCGCTAGGCGAGGCAAGGATGCCGAGCGGGCCGTCGCCGCAATGCCGGTTCCGCAGGGCGTCCATGCCCTGCGGGCGCGCACCCTTGAATGGCTGAGAGCCAGCGGATGGAAACGACGGGCGACTGAGCGTGGGTGCGGTCGTCCCGGGGACGGGTCGCGGCGCGCCGGGCGTGCATAGCACGACAACGGAGCCGATCCGGCGAGGCCTTGCCGTGCTATGCACGTAGGGCACGCGTCACACGGCACGGCTCGGGACGGGCGCGTCGATTGTCGAGCTATGCATGCTCCGCGACCCGCCGCGCGCCCGCGACCCGCCCCCACCCACCTTCAGATGCCCGCAGTCGGACCCAATGCGCCGGCGACACGGACGCACGCTGAAAACGACGGCTACGGCCGCCGGGCACGGACGCCCGGCGGAACGGCCCCATGGACGCCGCGAAGCGGCCCAGAAGCACCCCCACACCACCCCACACCAGGTGTGAGACGCACACCCTAGGGGGGCCTGTAATACGGCCCGCCCGCACCTAAGGTTCCACCCATGACGAGGAGCCAACAGGAGACCGGAACCGGGGGCAACGGGGCAGGGCAAGTTGGTTCCTCGCATTGGGGGCTTGGGCTGGGGGCTTACTACGGGGGCTGTAGTGAAGCGGACGATGTCCTTCCGGAACGGGGATACACGGTGCATGTCGTGTCTCTCCAGGAGCTAGCGGATTTGCTCCATCCGGAAGGGCATCGCCGCGCCTCTGACGTTTAGCGGCCCGCCGGGGCAGCGAGGTGTGATGTGATCCGGCCGCATGATTGGAGTGCGGCGCCAGACACAGATCTACCTCGACGGCGTCAGCGGCCGGCGACCACGAGTTCCACTCGACGCGAGCCGGCTCGAAACGGCCGCCAAGAAGCGCATGCGGGGCGAGGCGTTCGCCTACGTCGCCGCGGGCGCGGGTAACGAACGGACGCTGGCCGCCAACCGCGCGGCATTCGACCGCTGGCGGATCGTGCCGCGGATGTTGCGCGACGTCGAGCGGCGCGACACGAGCGTCGAGCTGTTCGGACGTCGCCTGCGAGAGTCCGTTCCTGCTCGCGCCGGTCGGGGTGCTCGAGCTCGCACACCCGGAGGCCGACTGTGCCGTCGCCCGCGCGGCCCGCGACACGGGCACGACGATGGTGTTCTCCAATCAGGCCTCGAAGCCGATGGAGGGCGTGGCCCGGATCCTCGAGGACTCGCCGCACTGGTTCCAGCTGTACTGGAGCCGCTCGGACGCACTCGTCGAGAGCCTCGCGACGCGGGCCGAGCGCTGCGGCTGCGACGCGATCGTGGTCACGCTCGACACGACGATGCTCGGCTGGCGCCCGCGCGACCTCGAGGGGGCGTACCTGCCGTTCCTGCATGGCAAGGGCATCGCCCAGTACACGAGCGACCCCGTGTTCCGGGACCTGATCAGCGAGGGCGCGCTCGAGCCGCCCGCACAGCAGCCGCGCCCGACCCTGGCCGCACTGCGCACGCTGATCGAGCTGACCCGCGCGTATCCCGACGGCTTCCTGGCGACATTGCGATCGGGCCGGGGACGCGCCGCCGTCCAGCGCTTCACCGAGATCTACTCGCGCCCCTCGCTGACCTGGGAGACGCTCGCGTTCCTGCGCGAGCGCACGAGCCTCCCGATCGTGCTCAAGGGCATCCTCCACCCCGACGACGCCGCCCGCGCGGTGGCCGAGGGCATCGACGGCGTGATCGTCTCCAACCACGGCGGCCGCCAGGTCGACGGCGCGATCGCCACCCTGGACGCGCTCCCGGCGGTCGTCGAGGCGATCGACGGGCGGATCCCGGTGTTGCTCGACTCCGGAGTGCGTGGCGGCGCCGACGTGTTCAAGGCGCTCGCGCTCGGCGCTCGGGCGGTGCTGATCGGCCGCCCCTACGTGTACGGGCTCGCGATCGCCGGCCGCGCGGGTGTGCGCGAGGTGATCGAGAACCTGGCGGCCGACTTCGACCTGACGATGGGGCTGGCCGGGCGCCGCTCGGTGTCGGAAATCGGGCCCGACGCCGTTGTTCCCGCGCACGGACCACCGGGCGTGACGGGCAACCTCAGCGCACGCGAAAGTCTCTGAACGTGGCGGTGGTCATCCACGTCATCAGTCCCGAGGCGTGGAACACGCCCACGTCCTGCTTGCCCGACGACGCCGCCGTCGCCACGGTCACCGTGTCGACCGGGGCCCAGACCTTGCCGCGGTCGGTCGAGTAGTACCCCGCGTACACGCTCCCGTGGCGCACCAGCCGCAGCACCACCGGGAACTTGACCGTCACCGAGGGAACCGCGTAGTGCTCGTCCACGTCCTCGCCGCCCGACGCGTTCCACGCCATCACGACCTCGGCGAAGTTGTTGACGTACAGCGCCACGGCAGCGCGCGAGCGCTTCGGCGCGGTCATCGCGTCGCGCTCGATCAGGCCCGCACCGCCTGAGACGCCGCCTGCGGGATCGGTGGTGACCGTGACGTCGGCGGTCGAGTCGCGCCGGGCCCTCGCGTGCTCGTAGATCGCGGCGTACGAGTCGGTCTCGGCGGCGCCGTACGGCGGGTTGAACACTCCGAGCCCCCGCGAGCCGATCGCGAGGTCCCGGCCCGAGGAGCCGAATAGCGCCGGGTGGGTGGTCACGTCGGCGGTCTGGAACGGGGCACCCACGGGCGCGGCCACGATCTCGCCGAGCGTCGCCGACGCGCTCGCCCGCCCGGCCGGCGGGTCGTACGCCGCCACGCCGCTCAAGATCGAGGTCGCGAGCGGCGGCCCGGACGCAGGCGCGGTGACGCGGTAGGAGACCGTGAACCGCCGGCCGGCCGCGAGCACCGGAACGCGGGTCCGGCCGAGCGGCTTGACGACCCACCCCGGCCATGCCGACAGCGTCAGCGCGACGCGCTTGATGTCCGAGGTGCCCTCGTTGGCGAACGACTCGGCCACGGTGGTCGACTGTCCGAGCGGGAGCTGGGCCGAGTCGGAGTCGAGCGATAGCACCGTGTGCGGGGCGAGCTTGGGCGCGTGCCGCTCGGGAAGCGCGCTCACCGTGAACATCGCGACGCCGCGCCCGGGCACGAACGCGCTGATCGCGCCGCCGGTCTCGCTGACGGCGTTCGTCCACAGGTTGCGGATGCCGTAGGCCCGCGCTCGCGGCAGTCCCGCGGCGGTCGCCGTGGTCGAGATCGTCGCGGCCGTGTTGGTCGAGTTGAACAGCAGCACCGCCCGGCCGCCGCCCGTCAGCGGCCTGGTCAGGACCCACAGCCCGTTGGCGCTCGAGATCGGCACGCCGGGCCGCCCCAGCGCATCCTGGTCGACCGCGACCACGTACGGGTTCTCGTAGATCGCGAGCTCGGCCTTCGTCAACGCTCCGATGTCGGTGCTCGCGATCAGGGGCGCGGCCATCTCGGCCCACAGGCTGAACTCGCTCGTGTACTCCTCAAGGCTGCTGCCGCCGTTGCCGATCTGGAGCATGTCCGGGTCATTCCACGCGCCCGGTCCGGCGTCCCGGAAGTGGCCGACGGTTCCCTCGAAGTTGGCGAGCATCGAGCCGAAGTTGTCCTGGATGTCGGTGGTCGTCCGCCACAGGTTCGAGATCGGCGCGCCCCACTCCCAGGGGTCGTCCCCCGGATCCGGGTTGCACATCGAGAACACGATGGGGCGGCCGGTCGCCTCCAGGCCGTTGCTCATGCGCGCGTAGAGCGTCTGCTGGACCTGCTCCTCCGACTCGCCCGGGAAGTCGCCGTACGGGATGTTGCAGCGGTCGTACTTCACGTAGTCGACGCCCCACGAGGCGAACGTGGCCGCATCCTGCGCCTCGTGCCCGAAGCTGCCGGGCAGGCCGGCGCACGTCGTCGTGCCGGCGTCCTCGTAGATGCCGAGCTTCATACCCAGGCTGTGCACGTACGCGGCGACCGGGGCGATCCCCCCGGGGAACCGGGTCGGGTCGGGGACGAGGTTCCCGGATGCGTCGCGGCTCGGAGCCATCCAGCAGTCGTCGATGTTGACGTAGTCGTATCCGGCCGCCTTCATCCCGTCGGCGACCATCTCCTGGGCGGTCTGCTCGACCAGCTGCGCGTTCACCCCGCAGTAGACCGAATACCAGTCGTTCCAGCCCATCGGCGGCGTCAGCGCGAGCCCGTTGCCCTCAGCGGCGGCGCTCTGCGCGACCGCCGCGAGGACGGCTGCGCACAGACACGCGATCAGCAAGCAGGTGCGGAGGCGTCGTATGTGCATACGATGCCGAAGCCTTCCCCCATGAGATTTTCCGCGAACCTCAGCTTCCTGTTCAAGGACGTGCCATTCGGTGACCGTTTCCGCCGCGCGGCCGACGCGGGCTTCAGCGGCGTCGAGTTCATGTGGCCGGGGGTCGATGGTTTGGATGCGGTCGCCGAGGCCGTGCTGCAGACCGGGCTCGAGGTCGCGCTGTTCAACTTCGACGCGGGCGACATGGCCGCGGGCGACCGCGGGCTCGCCGGCGATCCCGACCGCCGCGCCGAGTTTCGCGACAACGTCCCGGTCGCGCTCGAGCTCGCGGCCCGGATCGGCTGCCCACGCCTGAACGCGCTCGTCGGCGTGCAGCGGCCGGGGCTCGAGGTCGAGGCCCAACTCGAGGAGGCACGCGCGAACGTCGCCTGGGCCGCCGAGCAGGCCCGGGCGCAGGGCGCCAGCATCATGATCGAGGCCATCAACTCGTACGAGAACGGACCGTATCTGCTCGACACGACGGCTAAGGCGATCGCCTTCCTCGACGCCGTCGGCGCGGACAACGTCGCCCTCCAGTACGACGTCTACCACATGCAGCGCATGGAGGGGAACCTCTCGGAGACGATCACCCGGTTGCTCCCGCGGATCGGGCACGTCCAGATCGCCGACCCGCCTTCGCGCAGCGAGCCGGGTACCGGCGAGGTCAACTTCGGCTTCGTGCTGGGGCTGCTCGACCGCATCGGGTACGAGGGCTGGGTGGGATGCGAGTACAACCCGTCGACGGCGACGACCGAGCAGAGCCTGCACTGGATGAAGGAGCTTGGATATGCCTGACACTGACACGAAGATCGGGTTCGTCGGCCTGGGGATAATGGGCGCGCCGATGGCGGCGAACCTGCGGAAGGCCGGCTATCCGCTTGTCGTCCACAACCGAACTCGCGCCAAGGCCGAGGAGTTCGTTTCCTCGGAAGGCGCGGACGCGGAGGTCGCGGACAGCCCGAAGGAGGTCGCCGAGCGTACCGATGTGGTGATCACGATGCTGCCCGACTCACCCGACGTCGAGCAGGTGTACCTGGCCGACGACGGCGTGATCGCCGGCGCGCGGGCGGGGCAGCTGCTGATCGACATGAGCTCGATCGCGCCGTCGGTGGCGCGGGCTGTTTCCGAGGCCGGGGTTCGCGTGGGGGCGTCGGCTCTGGATGCGCCCGTCTCGGGCGGAGACGTCGGGGCGCGGGACGGGACGCTGTCGATCATGGTCGGCGGCCCGTCGGATGCGTTCGAGCGGGCGCGACCGCTGTTCGACGTGCTCGGCAAGACTGTGGTGCATCTGGGCGGTGCGGGCGCTGGCCAGACCGCAAAGGCCTGCAACCAGATCCTCGTCGCGGTCACGATCGAGGCGGTCAGCGAGGCGCTCGTGCTGGCGTCGAAGGCCGGCGTCGACCCGGAGAAGTTGATCGAGGTGCTGTCGGGCGGGCTCGCCGGCAACAAGGTGATGGAGGTCAGGCGCCGCAACTTCCTCGAGCACGACTTCACCCCGGGGTTCAAGCTCGCGCTGCATCACAAGGACCTCGGGATCGCGCTTCGCACCGCGCGAGAGCTCGACGTGTTCGTGCCGACGACCGCGCTCGTCGATCAGATGCTGGCCGCGCTCGAGGCAGCAGGCGACGGCGGGCTCGACCATTCGGCGCTGCTGACCGTGATCGAGCAGCAGTCGTCACACCGGATCTAACGGGGGGCCCAAGCCTCCGGATTGAGGCAGCTTGCCGGCAGCCGGCCGGTGAGTGCAGCGCGCAGGTTCGATACCACCATCTCGCCCGTCCGGTCGAGCCCGAGCTCGGTGTACGACGAGATGTGGCCGCTCAGGATCGTGTTCGGTGCCGACAGGATCGGGTCGTCGGGCGCGGGGGGCTCGCGTTCGAACACGTCGAGGCCGGCCGCGGCGATCTGACCGCTATGCAGTGCCGCGACAAGCGCGGGCTGGTCGATCAGGTCGCCGCGCGCCGCGTTGACGAGCACCGCGTGGGGCGGGAGCAGCGCGAGCTCGCGCGCGCCGATCAGTCGCCGGGTCGTCTCCATGAGCGGCGCGTGCAGGGTCAGCACGTCGACCTGCGGGAGCATCGCGTCCAAGTCCGTCAGCTCGACCTCGTAGCGCGTGCAGAACTCGACGTCGGGGTTCGGCTCGACCGCCAGCACGCGGCAATCGAATCCGCGCAGCCGGCGCGCGACCGCACGCCCGATCGCCCCGAGGCCGACGACGCCGACAGTCGAACCGGCCAGGTCCCGAGTCGGGCCGAGGCCTCGCCACTGCCCTGAGCGAACGATCGCGTCGAGCTCCGCCAGGCGCCGGATGCACGCGAGCATCAGGGCGAGCGCCATGTCCGCGACCGCCTCCGCGTTGACGGCGGGCGTGGTGATGACCGCGACGCCGGCCTCGGTCGCCGCGGGAATGTCGATCGAATCCGACCCCGTCCCCCAGCGGAGGATCGCTTTGAGCTCGGGCGTCGCCGCGAACAGTCCGCGCGTGTAGGGCTCGCTGCCGGCGACCACCGCCCAGGCGCCGGCGAGCCCAAGCGCGAGCACCTCGTCCTCGCGCGCGCTCGCGAGCTCGTACCGCTTGACCACGGTGACCTCGTCGAGCGCCTCGAGCTCGGCTGCGATGCGCTCGGCGGCGCCGAGCGCGAGGACTACCGCGTGGTCGAGGGGCATCCGCGTCTCACCCGCCGTGATCCATCACATATCCACCGCGGCCAGGCCGCGGCCGCGAACCTCGTCCGGCGGGTCGCCGTGCAGCACCCACATCCGGTCCGCGCCGCGACTCACGAGCCCGGCTCGCGTCAGCTCGCCCATCGCGGTCGTGACCGCCGGCCGGTGGGCCCCGATGAGGCTCGCGAGCCGCTCGTGGGGCAGCGCCAGCGGGATCGAGATCCCGTCCCGACGGACCCTCCCCCACCGCTCCGCCACCTGCCACAGCGTCAGCAGGAGCCGGTCGTCGACGCGTGGATGATGCGAGATCGCGAGCGAAACCGCCAGCCAGTGCGCTCGCCGGGTGCCCCGCGCGAACAGCTCGAGACCGAGCTGCGGCCAGGGGTTCATCTGTCCTACCAGCGCGTGGTCGAGGACCGCCATCCGAGTTGGCTCGAGCACGATCCACTCGACCTCGGCGCTCACGTGCGACCCGGATGGGTCCCAGCCCCACGGCCGCAGCACGTCGGCGTCCCCGATCAGCTCGACGCAACGGCGGCCGAGCACGTCGACCTCACGGCTGAGCAGCCCCTCGATCACGAGGAACCCCTGGTGATAGGCCGTCTCCTCGAGCGCGTCGTGGGGCAGCCACTTGCCGGGCGACAGCCGGCGCACCCTCGCTACCGTCCCGCGACGAGCCCGTTCGCGCTCGGTCGGGTCGAGCAGCTCCCCGAGATCCGGGTCAGCGTCGACGATGCTGATTACTTCGGAGCCGGCGGCGTCGGCCATCGGCTCACTTCCAGTCCTCGACCTCGATCGACCATCGGGCGTCGTCCCACCCGGCGTTGACGTCGATCTGGTACAGACCCGGACCGGTCTTGAACACTTTCGTCTTGCCGCTACCGCTGCCCAGACCGACCGACTCGTTCCTCTGGTCGGCTCCGAAGCTGAGCACCTGTGCGTTCGGGCCGTTGCACCAGAACACGAAGTCGCAGGTGCCGTTGTAGGACAGGCTGTAGACGATTCGCCACTGGCTGCCCTGGATCCGGAACGGAACCGATTGCCCGCCGCCCGTGTTGGCGTTGAACGAGGTCACGGTGTGCCAGAACGGCACCTCGGCGACGAACAGCGCCACCGTGTTGTGCGGCTTGAGGTCGTGCCCGGGCGTGGGGTCTTGACGCACGACGATCCCGGGGTTGGTGCCGGGGGCGGGCACGGTGGTGACGGTGGCTTTGAGGTTGAGATGGTGCAGCGCCCCGGTGGCGGAGGCCGAGCTCTTGCCGGTCAGTGGCGGTACGGGGATCGGTCGCGGGCCCTTGCTGATCGCGACCGTGATCGTCGAATCCTTCTTGACCTGCGTGCCGGCGGCCGGAGTCTGGGCGAATACGGTCAGGGGCGTCGCGCCGCTGTAGTCGTACGTGAACTTCGCCTTCAGGTGATGGCGCGTCAGCAGCTTCGCGGCCTGTCCTTCGCTCAGGTTGTCGAGCCGCGGTACCGGCTCGGTCGGAGGCGCGGTCAGCGCCCTCGCCGCGAGGAGCAGGGCGAGGAGCACGCCGAGTGCGAGTACGAACACCGCCACCGCGCGCCGGCGCGCGGCCGGGTTCGCGGTCCGGCGCGGGGTCAGCTTCGGCGCCTTGCGCGTCGGGTCGATACCGGGCGCCGATTGGCGGCGGGTGTCGCGCGCGACGATCTCCGTCGGGTCCTCCCCCTGGACCTCGGTCGGCTCCGCCCACCAGTCGTCACTCGGCGGCTCCGGCGTCCGCCAGTCGGTGCCCGCGCCGCCCCGGGCGCTAGCCAGCTCGAGCGCGTCGGCCATCGCCGCCGCGCTCTGATACCGGTCGGCGGGGTCCTTGGCCAGCGCGCGCTCGATGACCGACTCGAGCGACCGGGGGGTCCCGGGCGGAAGCGGCGGCGGCTCCATCTGGACGTGCTGGAGCGCGATCTCGACCGCCGACTCGCCGCCGAACGGCGTCTTGCCGGCGAGCATCTCGTACAGCACGATGCCGGCGCTGTACACGTCGGTGGCGGGCGTCACCGGCAGCCCGCTTGCCTGCTCGGGCGCCATGTAGCGGGGGGTGCCGACGATCGTGGCGGTCCCGCCGTCGGTGCTGCCCTCGGCCAGGCGCGCGATCCCGAGATCGCCGACCTTCACCTGGCCTCTGTCGGAGATGAGAACGTTGGCCGGCTTGATGTCGCGGTGCACGATGTGCTGGGCGTGCGCGCGCTCGAGCGCGCGGCACAATTGCACGGCGATGCCGGAGGCGTCCGAGGCGGCGAGCGGGCCGCCGCGCTTCAGCCGCGCCGCCAGGCTCTCGCCCTCGACGAGCTCGGTGACGAAGTACAGGCCCTCCTCGGCCTGCCCGACGTCGAATATCTGGACGATCCCCGGATCGCTGACGCGCGCGAGCAGCTGCGCCTCGCGCTCGAAACTCTCGGCCCCGTCGGGGTCCTCGGCCCACCACGGCTTGATCACCTTGATCGCGATCGGGCGCGCCAGCCGCCGGTCGTAGCCGCGATACACGCGGCCGAACGTTCCCTCGCCGATCAGCTCGTGGAGCTCGTAGCGGCCGTCGAGGGCGCAGCCGGCCAGATCCGGGGCGTACGGCATTAGTGGTCGGAGACCCCCCGGGCGGTGTTCAGCTCATGCTTGAGCGCCGCCTTGAGCAGGCCCGCGTCGACGCCGACCGTGATCAGCTTGAAGCCAAGCCTGGCGTGCAGCTGCGCGGCCTTGCCGGTCGAGCAGTGGATCCCGGGGATCAGCCCGTTCGCCTCGCACGCCTGGCGGACGCGCTCGATCGCCTCGGCGAGCGGCTTGCGGTCCTTCGCGGGGTCGTCGACGATCCCGCCCGCGGGAAGCCCGAGCGCGATCGACAGGTCTGAGGGACCGATGTACAGGCCGTCGAGGCCGGGCGTGGCCGCGATCTCGTCGAGGTTGTCGAGCCCCTCGCGCGTCTCGATCATCGCGAAGCACAGCGCGTCGGCGCCGATCGCCTCGGGGTCGGTAGCGCCGACGATCATCTCGGCGCGGATCGGGCCGTACGAGCGGCGCCCGTGCGGCGGGTAGCGGCACGCCTCCACCGCGCGGGCGGCCTCGGCGGCGTTGTCGATCAGCGGCAGGATCACGCCGGCGGCGCCGATGTCGAGCGCGCGCATGATCAGCCACGGCTCGTTCCACGCCAGCCGCGCCATCGGCACCGCGCCGGCGCCCCGAGCCGCCTGGAACATCGACAGCAGCGTCGCCTCGGTGGCTAGACCGTGCTGGAGATCGACGGACACGAAGTCGTACCCGGCGAGCCCCCCGAGCTCCGCGGTGAACGAGGTCGGGATCCCCGCCCACAGCCCGAACACGGGCTCACCCGCCTCCCATTTTGCACGCAGCCGCTTGCCCGCCGGTATTACAGAGCCCTCCATTGAGGGAGCAATGGTATTAGGGGACCGTCGTGACCGGTATTTCCCCGGCGCGCCACACGCCGCGGGGCATCGCGGCGGTCGACAGCGGCGTCACGACGTTGCCGCGCGCGTCGACCGCGATCAACCCGCCCGTGCCCCCGCATTGCGCCACCGCGTGCATCGCTGCGTTGGCCGCGGACTGCAGCGTCTCTCCGTGCTCGACGAGCGCCGCCACCAGCCGCGCGGCACCGGCGCGGATGAACGTCTCGCCCTGCCCCGTACACGAGACCGCGACGCGCTCGTCGGCCCACGTACCGGCGCCGATCAGCGGCGAATCGCCGACGCGGCCGGGCCGCTGGCCGCCCAGCCCGCCGGTCGAGGTGGCCGCGGCGAGCAGGCCGGTGGCGTCGAGGCACACGGCCCCCACGGTCTCGGGATCGACGGTCTCGCGATCCACCTTCGCGACGCGTTCGACCAGCCGTTGGCGCTGCCGCTCGGTGACGAACTCGGCCGGATCGATCTGTTCGAGGCCATTGGCCGCCGCGTGGGCGTCGGCGCTCTCGCCGACAAGCAGCACCTCGGGCTCGTCGAGCAGCGCCACCGCGGCCGCCACCGGATGCCGCGTCCGCGTGATCATCGCCACGCCGCCGGCCGCCCGGTCGCTGCCCCGCATCACCGACGCGCTCAGCTCGACCGACTCGTCGGAGCACAGCGCCGCGCCGTGGCCGGCGTTGAACAGGGGTACCGCTTCGAGCACCATGACCGCCGCGCGTACCGCCTCGACCGCACCGCCGCCGCGCTTTGCGAGTGCGTCCGCGCCGGCGTTCAGCGCCTGTTCGAGCGCCGCGCGGTACTCGGCCTCGAGCTCGCGGATCTCGTCGTCGTGACCGCCGGCGCCACCGTGGACGACCACGACAGGGGTGTCGTTTTCGAGCCCATGGTGACCTGTCAGCCGGGGCATGTTGGCCTCATGTTTACCTCAGGCTCCGCCGGAGGAGCGGGTTCGAGGGATTGGAGGGCATATGCGTGCATCTCGAAAGTGGGTCGCGGTCGCTATCGCTTTCGCCGCGGGATCGCTGGCGCTGTGGCCGGCGGGCGCCGGCGCGGCGCCGATCGACACGGCGTCCGACCACGCCGCGCTGGTCGCATACGACAGCTATGTCGAGGGTCTGCTGTCGAGCCTCCCGGCCGCTCACGTCGCAGTGGCCGATTACGTTTCGTCGATCTCGGCGCGTTGCCCCGACGTGCTGGCGCCGATCGAGGCGCTGCCGCCGGTCTCGGTCAACGGGGGCGCGGCGCTCGCGATTGGCGAAGAACTCGGCGAGGATCTCGACGCCGCCGCGTATCCGGCGTTGCGCGGTCCGTCTGCCAGGTTCGCGGCGACGCTCGCTCAGCTGCGCTGGTCGAGCTCGCAGACGAATCGGACGATGAGCGGCTTCGTGACGGCGCTAGCGACGGCTGTTCGCGCTGCGCCCGAGTCACCTGTGCTCGGACCTGCGGGCGTTCGTCGGTTCGGTCGGGCAGAAGACGCCGCCGGGGACGCTGCGTTACCTGGCCAGGTTCGCCCGCGTCCAGTCGGTCGAGCAGAGTCGGTTGAGCGCATTCCTCGCCGCCATGGAGCAATTCCTGAGCCCCTCCGACGCCGGCCTCGTCGACGACACCAACCGGGCGGGTCAGCGCTACCTCAGGGGCGTGAAGGCGATTCTGCACTCCTGAGGCAACCCGTCTCGTCACCGCGCTCGGCTTGCCGTCCTAGTCGGGCGCCACCGGCTCGACCATCTCGCGGAACAGGGCCTCGAGGGTCGCGACCGGGTCGTCGGTGAGTCCCGTGTGCACCTCCGAGGGCTGGATGATCGTGCTCGACGGCGCCACCAGCCAGCCGAACCGCTCGGAGGGCGGGAGCTCGGCGATCGCGCCGGCCCCGGGTTCGCCGGCGGCCACGTTCACGAGCGCCTCGAGGTGGGCGAGCACCTCGTCGGCGCGCGCGGCGGGCGCGAGCGCCGCGAGTCGCTGTTCGTCGAGCGCCACCTTGGCCCCGAGGAACCCGAGTTGCCGGCAGAACACGACCACGCCGGCGTTGAACCGCTCGCCGCGTTCGATCCGGGGGACGACACGCAGGATCGCGTAGGAGAACGGGCTACGCGCCGACTCGGGCACGCTCCGCCTCTTCCGCAAACGAGCCGCTTCGCAGCCTCCGGCGCAGGTAGTCGACGTATGTCTCGGCGGAGTCTCCGCCTGGGGTGTCGCCGCCAGAGGTGTCGCCGCCAGAGGTGTCGCCGCCAGAGGTGTCGGCCGCCAGCGGTCGCGAGCCACTCGGAGGGCACGAGCGCGACGACGTGTTCGAGCGCGCCGGCTTCGACGGCCGGCGCCAGCCGTTCGTGCGCCTCGAGGATCGAGCCGGCGTGCGGGAGCAGGACGTGGTCCTTGATCAGCGGGAACGGCTTGTCGGCGTGCTTTGCGGGGTCCAGACCGCCGTGGTGGAGGTACAGCGCGGCGCCGTGGTCGATCAGCCACAGCCGGTCGTGCCAGAGCAGCAGGTTGGGGTTGCGCGGGGTGCGATCGACGTTGGTGGTGAGCGCGTCGAGCCACACGACGTCGGCGGCGAGTCGGTCCTCAGGCGTGTATGGGCCGGCGGGCGAGTACGGGAGCGCGCCCGGGAGGAAGTCCACGCCGAGGTTCGCGCCGGCGCTGGCCGTGATCAGCTCCTGGATCTCGGGGTCGGGCTCCGCCGCGCCGAGCACGGGATCGATCTCGACAGTGACCAGGTCGGGCATGAGCAGGCCGAGCCGGCGCGCGAGTTCGCCGACGATGACCTCGGCGATGAGCGCCCGCAGGCCCTGGCCGGCGCCGCGGAACTTGACCACGTACAGGCCGTCGTCGTCGGCCTCGACAAGCCCGGGGAGCGACCCACCCTCGCGCAACGGGGTGACGTAACGGATCGCGGCGACGTCGCGGAGGCGCAGGTCGGTGGGAGTCGACATGGGCGGCACGGTACCGCCCCGCGCGGCCCGTTCCCGGTTCGGGAGCAGTACGCCCTCGCCCCCCGTCCCAGGTGCGGCGAGGTGGGGCGAGGCGGGGCGAAGCCCACACTCACCGCCCTCCCGCCGGTGAATTCATGTTCAGCCACCCCCTGCGTGGTCAACCCCACACTCGCGGCGCGCGTCCCTGTCGAGTGCGGGGTTAGCCCCCGACGCCGAGGCTCGCGTAGACCGCCGATTGGATGTCCCGGTGCACGGCAGGCAACTCCGGGCTCTCGAACAGGCGCTGCGTCAGCACGATGACCGTCAAATCGTGCGCCGGATCTATGACCCACGAGGTCCCGAGGCCGCCGTTCCACCCGAACGCGCCACCGTCGTACACGGCCTGACAGTACCCCCACGACTTCCGCGCGAAGAAACCACTGCCCAATCCCCCGTGCGCCTTCTGCGCGTCTGTGAGCTGGTCGCTGCACATCGCGCGAACGCTCTCTGCGGGGAGCAGCCCGGCCCCGCCGGCGAGCAGCATTCGCGAGAACGCGAGCACATCGTCGGCCGTCGAGACGAGGCCGGCGGCGCCGTCGCCGAACGCCGGCGGGCGACTCCACTGCCCGCGAGGCTCGTCCCACACGACGAGGCTCTCGGGGTTCGGGAGGTAAGCCGTCGCGAGCCGGGCGGTGTCAGAGGCCCAGAACGCGGTGTCGCGCATCCCGAGCGGCTCGAACAGACGCGTTCGCAGGACGTCGGCGAACGGCAGTCCGGTGGCGCGCGCGAGCAGCACGCCGAGCACGGACGCGCCCGTGTTGTACAACCAACGCTCTCCCGGCTGCGCCAGCAGCGGTAGCGCGCCGAGACCCGCGATCCATGCATCGGCGTCGGGTTGCGCGTCGGGCTCGGGCGGCCCGATCGTCGACAGGTTGAGTTCGTTCGACGCCGCCACGACCGGCCATGGCGTCGGCGTGCCGAACATCTCGATGACCATCCCGAAGCCGTTCGTGAACGTCAGCAGGTCGCGCGTGGTAATCGATCGCTCCGCCGGGACGGTCTCGTCCAGCGGTCCATCCATCCGCTTCAACACGCGCCGGTCTGCCAGCTCGGGGAGCAGGCGGTCGACGGGCTCCTCCAGGCCGACGAGCCCCTCCTCGATCACCGCGAGCGTCGCCGCCGCGGTGATCGGCTTGGTCATCGACGCGATCCGGAACAGCGAGTCGCGCTGCACCGGCGCGCCACCGACCGCGAGCTTGCCGAACGCCTCGACGTAGACGTCGTCGCCGCTGGCGACGAGCACGACGAGGCCGGGCACGCGCGTGTCGCCGACGTGCTGCTCGGCGGCCGCGCGGACCCGGTCCCGGTCGAAGCTCATCGAGGACCTAAAGGTCGACGCCCGCCATCCCGGCCTCGTCGTACCGCTCGCCGGCGACGTCGGGCAGCTCAGTGTCGATCCGCGCCAGGTCATCGGCGGTCAGCTCGACGTCGACCGCGGCGGCGTTCTGCTCCAGGTACTCGCGCCGCTTGGTGCCGGGGATCGGGACGAGATCCTCGCCCTGGGCCAGCACCCACGCGAGCGCGAGCTGCGCCGGCGTGATGCCCTTCTCCTGCGCGATCTCCGCGACCTTCGCGGCGAGCTTGAGGTTGGCGTCGAGGTTCGCTCCGGTGAACCGCGGCCCGTGCCGCCGGAAGTCGTTCGCGTCGAGCTCGTCCGGGGAGGTGAAGCGTCCCGACAGGAAGCCGCGCCCGAGCGGCGAGTAGGGCACGAACCCGATCCCGAGCTCGCGGCAGGTCGGAATCACTCCGTTTTCAGGGTCGCGCGACCACATCGAGTACTCGGTTTGCACCGCGGTGATCGGATGGACCGCGTGCGCGCGGCGGATCGTGTCCGGCGCCGCCTCGCTCAGGCCGATGTGGAGAACCTTGCCCTGCTTGACGAGCTCGGCCATCGCCCCGACGGTCTCCTCGATCTCGACGTTGGGGTCCACGCGGTGCTGGTAGTAAAGGTCGACGTGATCGGTCCCGAGGCGCTCGAGCGAGCCCTCGATCGAGAGGCGAACGTACTCGGCGGAGCCGTCGACCTGACCGACCGTCGACATGTCGCCCGGCGTCGATTTGTCAACTCGGCGAGCGAACTTGGTCGCGATCACGTACTCGTCGCGATGGCCCTTGACCGCGCGCCCGACGAGCTCCTCGTTGGTCAGCGGGCCGTATAGCTGCGCGGTGTCGAGGAAGTTGATCCCGAGCTCGAGCGCGCGCTGGATGGTCGCGATCGCCTCGCCTTCGTCGGCGGACCCGTAGAACGCGGACATCCCCATGCATCCGAGCCCGAGCGCCGAGACCTCGAGCGATCCAAGCTTGCGCTTTTTCATTGCCTGCTCCAGTCGTTCGCGGTTGAAAGGTTCGTCGCCTTCACCTTACGACGCGAGCGGAAGGTTCGTTCAGCGCCGGCGGACCACGAACCGCAGACCGCCCTTCGGACCGAGCGTCGGCGTGGTCACGATCCGCGGATCCCTCGCCGACGCCGGCTCCAGCCGGACCCGGCTCAGCAGCACGCTGGCGAGCGCGCGCAACTCGTACTCGCCAAAGCGCTTGCCGAGGCACATGCGCGACCCGCCGCCGAACGGGATATACGCGCCCCGTGGCAGTGCGGCCTCGCGCTCGGGCAGGAACCGGTCGGGGTCGAACCGGAACGGGTCCGGATACAGCTGCGGCAGGTGGTGCGTGGCCCACGAGGAGTACTGCACGCCGATCTCCGCCGGCACCGGCACGCCGGCGAGCTTCACGTCGCGAGTCGCCCGGCGCGGCCCGACCCACGCCGCCGGATAGCAGCGCAGCGTCTCCTTCAGCGTGCGCTCGAGCACGGGGAGGGCCTGGCCGTCGAGCTCGGCCGGCGTCGGGTTTCGGTGACCCGAGCACCTGATCGATCTCGTCCTCGACCGCGTCGCGCGCCCGCGCGGTTCGCCCGAGCTCGTGCAGGAGGAACGTGAACGTCGTGGTCGTCGTGTCGTGCCCGGCGAACAGCAGGGTCACCGCCTGGTCGCGGACCACGCCCGCGGGCAGCGGCGATCCGGCATCGTCGGTGGCGGCTAGCAGCAGGCCGAGGACGCCGCGCCCCGGATCTCCCCGGCGCCGGCGCTCGTCGATCTCGGCACGCACGAGCGCGTCGAGCCGCTTGCGTGCGGCGATCGCGCGGGCCAGCGGCGTCCTCGGGGCCGGCAGCAGCTGGAGCAGGACCGGCTCCCCGTGAATCGCGAGCGACTCCTCGAACGCCTGTGCGACCGGCTGCTCGCGCCCGCCCGTGATGTCCAGTCCGAGCAGGCCGCGCAGCGCGATCCTGAGCGCCAGCTCGCGGGTCCAGTGGTAGGCCTCGAGCGCCTGCCCCTCGACGAGCGATTCGCTCGCCGCCACCGCCTCCTCGATCATCGTCTCCGCCACGCCCGCGACGTATTCGCGATGGAACGCCGGCAGCATCAGCATCCGGAAGTCGCGGTGATAGGCGCCGTCGATGTTCAGCATCCCGTCGCCGAGCAGCGGCCACAGATCCGCAAACCGGCCCTGGCGCCACGAGAACGCGTCGAAGTCGCTGACCAGGATCTGGTGGTTGACCTCGGCGCCGATCGCCCACACGATCGGCTCGTGCAGCAGCCGAATCGTGAACACCGGACCGAACCGCCGCTCGTGCTCGAGCAGCAGCCCCAGCGGGTCGGAGATGATCCTGCGCGTGTTCGCGAGGCTCGGGGCCGTGCTCCCCGCGGGGAGCGCCGCCCGGCGGCGGACGCGCCGTTCGCGGCGCACGTCGTCGACGATGCGCTGCACCAGCCGCATCTCCATCGGCGCCGGCGTCGACGCGCCGATCTTGCGCGTCGGGGTGAGGACCTGGACGTCGGCCATCGCTCCGTACGCTACCGCGCCGGCGGCGGCCGTCCGTCGGTCAGCAGCGGCGGACGACGACCACCCGCACCCGGCCGGTCATCGACCCGGGGAGCTCGACGCTGGCCTGCGCTCCCAGAGCGACGCGGGCCGTGCAGCGCGGCGGCGCGCCGCTGGGCGCGCCGGCAACCGCGCACACCCACGCGGTGACCTGCCCGCGGACGCCACGGGCGCGATGCAGCACGATCACCCGGGTCTGCGCGGGCGCGGCATTGACGCCCTGCGCGGGTGCTGCACTGACGCCCTGCGCGGGTGTTGCACTGACGCCCTGCCCCGGACCGGCATCGGCGCTCTGCGCCGGAGCGCTGATCCGCGCGAACGCCAGCGTGGCGCCGCGGGAGTTCCGCAGCGCGGTGCGCCGGCCGGACAGCACGACGGCGGCCGACGAGACCGACACGACCGGTCCGACCGATCGGGCCGACCAGACGACCGCGCTCCCGGCGCGGTTTCTCGCGGTCTCCCTGACCCGCAGGACCGAACCGACGTCGGCCGCGGTGATCGTGTAGCGGCTGGCGTTCGACGGACCGACCGGGACGCACACGTTCGTGCAACGCATCACCTGGGTGACTTTCCTGCGCGGCGATCCGGCCCATCTGGCGGGGACGATCGTCAGTTTGTCCCCGACGTGTCCCGGGTCCACGGAGATCCGCGGCCGCGCGGTCGACCGCGGCCCGCCGGGCGCCATCGATGCGTCGAAGCCCGCGACGACGGGGCCGACCGCGGCGCTGGCCACCGTGGCCTGACCATACGCGTTGGCGGCGGTCACAACCAGGCGGAGCTGGTCGCCGCCATCGCCTGCGCCGATCGTGTAGGCGCCGTTGTTCGCGCCGCCGATGTTCGTCCAGTTGGCGCCGTTGCTCGAGCGCTGCCACTGGTAGGTGAGCGAGTTGCCGTTCGGGGTCCACCCACCCGGAAAAGCCGTCAGTGTGTGGCCCGTCATCGCCGAGCCGCCGATCGACGGGAGCATCGTGTTCACCGGGGCGGGCTCCGTGGTGAGCTCAGAGTCATATCCGTACATGACCCCGCTGCTGTTCTGCGCTACGAGCCGGTAGTGGTAGACCGTGCCGGGCGCAAGGCCCGACAGCGCGCCGGTCACCGCGACGGGCGCCTGACCCGCCCCGATGTCGACCGGCCCGGTCTGCGCCCCGTACGAGTTCGTGGTTCCGTACTGCCAGTAGTAGATGGTGTCGAGCCCGTTCGGGTATACGCCACCGCTCAGCGCCGCCGTCGTGGCGCCGACACTCTCGGTGTAAGTGTCGCCGTACGTCGGGCCGCCGATCCCCGGCGCGCCGGCGACCACCGCCCCGGAGATCGAGCCGATTCCGGTGGGGCCGTCGTAGCCCGGCCCGGCGACGCAGATGTAGACGATGTTCGGCGGGCAGTCGCCGTTCGAGCCGCTCGTAGGGTCGTTCAGTAGGGCGCCGTCCGCGTAGGCCCACTGCGGGGTCGCGCCGCTGACGCCGGTGACCGCCTCGTACGCCGCGATCAGCGGGGTCGCGAGGCTCGTCCCGCCGTACTGCCACCAGTTCCCGTCGTCGTAGATCATCAGGCCTGTGTCCGGGTCGGCGTCGGCGGACAGATCCGAGTACGAACGCCCGGTGCAGCCCGAGTCGACCTGATACGCCGGCTTTGGCTCGTTCAGGTCGCAACCGGAGCTGGCACCCCAGCCGTCGAACAGCGACCACGCGGACTCGCTGAATCCACGCGCGCTCTGACCGGCGGTCGCGACCGCGAGGCTCGTGCCGCCGGCGGCGGTCACGCCGGGGAACGCCGCCGGATAGGCGTCCGAGCCGCCGCCCATGTACCCGCTGTCACCGGTCGCGGCGATCACCGCGACCCCGGGAAACGTGAACTGCCCCTGGATCGGCGTCCCCGAGGCCTCGCTCCAGCTGTTCGAGATCTGGTTGGCGTGCAGGTGCGCCGCCTCGATCACGGCCTTGTCGAGGTCGCTGACGCTGGCGGTGGAGGCCTCCACGAGCAGGATGTGGCAGTTCGGGCACAGCGCCGAGACCGCGTCGAGGTCGAGCGACTCCTCGGGCTCCCAGGCGGGGTCCGGGGCCGGGAGCGATGACGTACCCCCGGTCTGGTTGACCTTCTCGAAGCAGCCGCTCGCGGACGAGCACGCCGGCAGCCCATACGTGCTGCGGAACACGGCGAGATCGGCTTCGGCGGTCGGATCGTCGCCGACGTCGACGACCGCCACCGTGTCCCCGGTCCCGCCGGTCTGCGACAGGTACGTCAGGTCGTAGGCCTGCTGGAGCCATGCCGGCGTGTCGGGCTCGGGCGCGGCTGACCCGGCTCCCGCCGGACGCGCCGATGCGATCGCCGCTCGGCGGGCGGGGAACACCTGGGTGAACGTCGGGCCGCCGTGGACGTGCGGGCGGACCCTGGCATGGTTGGAGCTGAGCACGAGCGCCTCCGCGTCGCACTGCGCGAACCCGGGCCGCGCCGTCCCGCACGCCGCTTCGGAGGTCACCTGCGACGGGGTCAGGCCGGTCGCCTGCGACAGCACCCCGGCGATCGCCTGAGTGCTGGCAGCCTGGGCGCGGACGCCGGCCCCGGAGCGGACGCCGGCCTGCGCCGGTGAAGCGAGGATGGAGGCCGCGAGCAGCGGCAGCAGGCATGTGAACGCGCGCCTGAGCGCGCGGCTCGGCGCGCCCCCTGTCGAGCAACGCATACTGCCGTATTGGCCGCCCTACGCGTGCGTACGCGCGATCGCCGGAAATATGGACGGATGTCGTGCAAAACGTGCACGGATCTGAGCGCCGGCGCCCGCTCGCAGGGCGGCCTTACCGGCGGATCAGCCGGTACCAGGCGCGCGGCACGTTGCGCAACGGCCCCGCGATCTCGCCCTCGGTGTCGGGCTGCGTGGACACAAGGTCCCAGCCAGCGAAGCGGGCGACGATCTCGGTCTCCTCGACGCCGGCCGGCGCGGCCAGCACCCGGTTGGGACCGAACGCCATCATCAGCAACGTCGCGCCCGGCGCCGCGAGTGCGGTGACGCCGGCGGCGTAGCCGGCGCGCTCATCGTCGCCGAGGCCGTGAAAGCAACCGCGATCGAACGCAAGCGTGAACCCCGGTTCGAGTCCCAGGGCGCCCAACCCGGCGACATCGGCCTTCAGCCAGTCGACGCTTACTCCGGTGGCACCTCGCCGGTGTCCCACGGGGTGAACCCGATCCGGTACATCACCCGATAGACCAGTGACATCCTGGAGAGAGCCTAGCCCCGTCGGCTGCAGCGACGGAACCAGGCCCTCCCAGGCTCGTGGCGTGACCCCCAGCCACATCTACCACCGGCGACCCAGGTACCTGGCCTCGGCCACGTACCGGCCCGAACGCCGAGCCGCTCGGTCCTGGGCCTGGAGTCGCTCGATCACCTCGATGCGCTCTTCCGGCGTTAGGCGTGGTCTGCTGACCGGCGCGGGCCGCGAGGACCATCGCCGACCGGGCAGCACTGCGAGCAGGCGGGAGCTGACCGCCTGCGGATCCCCTCTCATGGGAGGTCTCCTTTTGGTTGGTTTGGTTACTGCGGGCGCCCGTTTTCGGGCAGCCCGCTATGTCGCGTGCGTGTCACACGAGCGCGCGTCCAGCTGCCACTCACGAGTGTCACTTCACCCGTGAATGAGCAATAAAAAAGGCGACCCGTTGGGCCGCCCTCGCGATTTGGCTTTTGTATGTCGCGCTTTGGTCTAGCGCGCATGCCCTTCCGCGAGGGTGACATTTCCGTCGGGCGTGGCGACGTCGATACCCATCACCCGGGTCGCGCGCCCGTCCGCCTGGACGAAGAATGAATATGTCGCGTTGAGCATGGTCATGAGACTCTCTCCTTGCTGCAAAGCCAGGGTAACTCAGCGTTCGGACGATTTCAAGGGGCGCGGGATGAAAAATCTGTCACTCCAGCCTCAGGACGTGACCGCGCGACAACGAGAACCCAACATCGCGCGCCAGCCGAGCCGATAGGGTCCGGATCGAGATGCCTAGCGTCGCCCGTGTCGTGATCATGGTCCAGGAGAACCACACGACCGACAACTACTTCAGGGGCCTTGCGCCCTACGGGGCAAACGTCGCCACCGACTGGCCGATCGCCGCCAACCCGCCGGCCAGCGACAACCCGCACGACCGCAAGGCCTATTTCGAGTGGCTGACCGGCGCATCGACCGGCGAGCACGTCCAGTTCGACACCGCCGCGGTGCTCCCCTACTACCTGTATCTCGCGATCACCGGGGCGTTCCTCGAGAACCACTGCGCGGGGTTCGGCACGAACTCCACGCCGAACCACCTGCTGATCGTCGGCGGCCAATCCCCGACGCTCAAGAACCCCTCGGAGAGCTCGTCGCCGGTGTGGAACATGCCGTCATTGCCGGGCCTCGCCGAGGCTAACGGCGTCGCCTGGCGCGCCTACGCCGCGTCGGGCAATTACCCCGTCGCGTTCTACACCGAACTCCAGGGCTCGACCAACGTCGTGTCCACGTCGCAGTTCCTGACCGACGCCAAGGCCGGGAAACTCCCCGCGCTCGTACTCCTGTGGCACAACAGCCCGTACGACGAGCACCCGCCCGCGAACGTCACCGAGGGGATGGACACGATCTGGCAGTCGGTCGACGCGGCGGTCCAGGGCGGCGCGTGGGACGACACCGTGTTCATGCTGACCTGGGACGACTGGGGCGGCTACGACGATCACGTGAAGACGCCGGTGCTCGAGTACACGCCCGACAACGTGCAACTCGCGCTCGGCCCACGGGTGCCGCTGCTCATGTTCGGCGGACCGGTGAAGCCCGGCATCGACAGCCGCTGGTGCAGCCATGTAAGCCTTCCGAAGACCGCCATGCAGTTGCTTGGGCTGCCGGCGCTGGGCGTCCCTCGCCTCGACGACGACGCCGGCCTCGCCGACCTGGTCGATCCGGCCAGGACCCCAACGGCCCCACCCCCGGCCTACGGCACGACGATCACGATCCCCACCGCGCCCAGCCCGCCGGTCGCGCCGAACCCGCCACCGCCGCCGCCCGCCGGCAACCCCGTGCCGGTGCCCGCCATCATCCTGAGCGACGGCAGCACGCTGCCGCCTCCGAACGACGCACCGCTGCCCCAGCAGCCGAATCCGCCGAGCAACTAACGCCGGCCGGCAGCCGCCCGCGCCGCGGTCATGTCGGCAAGCGCGATCGCCGTGGCGACGGCCGCGTTCAGGCTCTCGACCCCCTCGCGTCCGCCCGGAATGCGCACGAGCGCGTCACATTTGGTCCGCGTGCGCTGCCGCAGTCCCTGGCCCTCGGCGCCGACGACGAGGACCGACTGTCGATCGAACTCGGTGTCGCGGAGCGTGTGCTCGCCGCGCTCGTCGAGCCCGTACACCCAAAATCCGTATTCGCGCAGGATGTCGAGGCTGCGCGCCAGGTTCGTGACCCGGAACACGTCGACGAACTCGGCACCGCCGACCGCGATACGCGCCACCTTGGGCGTGAGCTCCGCCGACCGGTTCTTCAGTAACAACACCGCGTCGGCCCCGAAGAACGCCGCCGCCCGCAGCATCGCGCCAAGGTTCTGGGGATCGGAGATCTGATCGAGCGCGATCACGAGGCTGGCGTTCGCCAGACGATCGAGGTCGTGCTCGCCGTACACGGGTCGCCGCGCGGTGAACACGACCACGCCCTGATGCTTGTCGTCGTCGGTCAGCCCGGTTTCGCGTCGAAACTCAGGCCACGCGACAAGTTCGGGCTCGACGCCGGCGCGCCTCGCCGCCTTGATCGTGTCGCTGTGGTACTCGGGCTTGCCGCCGAGGATCACTCGCTTCACTTCCTGGGGCCGCGTCAGGAACACGGCCCGGACCGAGTGCTTGCCGTAGACCATCTCCATCGGGCCCACCATAGACCTCGCCCCCGGTCCCGGGGGCGGGCGCGCTCACGCGCGCGACAGGTACCTGCCTTCCCGCGTGTCCACCTTGATCGTCTCACCGGTCGAGATGAACAGCGGCACCTGGACCACGACCCCGGTCTCGAGCGTGGCCGGCTTGGTCCCGCCCCCCGAGGCGGTGTCGCCTCGCAGCCCGGGATCGGTCTCGGTCACCTCGAGATCGACCGAGCCGGGCACCTGGACGTCGCTCGGCTGGTCGTCGATGAACAGGATCTCGACCTCGTCGTTGACCTTGATCCACTTCAGCGTGTCCTTCAGCGTGGCCTCGGGCAGTTCGATCTGTTCATAGGTCTCGGTGTTCATGAAGTGCGCCGCGTCGCCGTCGGTGTAGAGGAACTGCATCCGGCGCGACTCGCTGCGGACCGAGCGCAGCTTCTCGCCGGCTCGGAACGTCTTATCGATGACCGCCCCGTCGCTGGCCCGGCGCAGCTTGGTCCTGACGAACGCCGCGCCCTTCCCCGGGTTGACGTGCTGGAACTCGATCACCTTGTAGACGGTCCCGTCGACCTCGACGTGGTTTCCGCTTTTGAGCTGATTTGTGCTTATCGACATAGCGCGGTCCGAGGATAGCGACGCTTAGTCGCATTACCTCGCTTTCCCGGACCCGCGGGCGTCCTAACCTTCGCGGCACGCCGGCTGAGTACTCCACATATTTCCGCCCGAAAGGGCTCGACGGAATCGAGGCGCTGCACGCCCGATTCGTCCGGCACGCGTACCGGCCCCACTCGCACCCGACGTGGACGGTGGCGGTCGTCGAGCGCGGAGCCGCCCGGTTCGAGCTCGATGCGACCCAGCAGCGCGCCGACGAGGGCGAGCTATTCGTACTCGAGCCCGAGGCGGTCCACACGGGCATGGCCGCGGTCCCCGAGGGGTGGGCGTACAAGGTCCTGTACATCGATCCGTGGCTCGTGCACGACTGGGCCGAGCGCGACGGTGGCGCGCCCCGCGCGGCCCGCTGGGTGGTGTTCCGCGACGTCGCGCTGCGCGCGGCGCTCGAGCGCGCCCACGCGGCGCTCGCCGCCGAGCCCGCAGGCGACCTCGCGATCGACGAGGCGGTCCTCGGCGCGGTCGCGGCGCTGCGCCCGCATCTGCGCCCAGGGCCGCCGGCGCGGGGACGCGAGCGCGCCGAGCACGCGCCGGTTCGGCGAGCCCGGCATCACCTGTCCGAACGCTGGGACCAGCGGGTCACGCTGAACGAACTCGCGCGCGTCGCCGGCCTCAGCCGGTTCGAGCTCGTCCGCCGGTTCGGACAGCAGAACGGCGTCACGCCGCACGCGTTCCAGACGAATCTGCGCGTCGACCACGCGCGCGGGCTGCTCGCCGCCGGGATGGCCCCAGCCGAGGTCGCGGCCGCGTGCGGGTTCGCCGACCAGCCGCACCTGACGCGCGTGTTCAAGCGCGCGGTCGGGGTGAGCCCTGGCCGCTATGCCCGCGCCGTTGCGTCCTGAGTGCACCCGCGAACGACCGACAGACCGCAACAACGTTCAAGACAGGGCGGGGCGCACACGGCGATCATGTCGCGCATGGGCGTCGGCCAGTTCGACACGAAGATCGCGGTCGTGGTTCGCGACGACCTCGCCACCTGGCAGCGGCTGAACGTCACCGCGTTCCTGATCAGCGGCGTGACCGCTGAGGCCGGAGCTACTGCGATCGGCGAGGACTACCTCGACGCCGACGACAAGCGCTACCTGCCGCTGCTCGTGCAGCCGGTGCTCGTGTTCGAGGCCGGCGCCGCCAAGCTCCAGACCGTGCGCGAGCGCGCCGAACGCCGCGGCGTCACGCTCGCGATCTACACGAACGAGATGTTCGCGACCGGCAACGACGAGGACAACCGCGCGGCGGTCCGTGCGGTCGCGACCGGCGACCTCGATCTAGTCGGGCTCGCGCTGCGCGCGCCGCACCGCGATGCCGACGCGGTGCTGCGCGGCCTCGAGCGCCACCCGTAAACGATTACGATCGCGGCCTGCCCACGCCGTGGCCCGACACTCCCCCCACTCCGGCGGATAGAGCCGCCTTCGCGGACGCCACGCGCAGGTCGTTCTGGCTCGACACGCTGCCTGACCGCGATTCGCACGCTCCGCTCGACGGGGCGCATGAGGCCGACCTGTGCATCGTCGGCGGTGGCTTCACCGGACTGTGGGCGGCGCTCTACGCGAAGACGCTGGATCCGGCGCGCGAGCGTGGTGGTGCTCGAGGCGACGCGGTGCGGCGCCGGCGCCAGCGGGCGCAACGGCGGTTTCCTTCAGTCCTCGCTCACGCACGGGATCGGCAACGGCATGTCGCGCTTCCCGGATGAGCTCGACCAGCTCGAGCGGCTCGGGCTCGAGAACTTCCATGCGCTGGCCGCGGACCTCGAGCGCCTCGGGATCGATGCGGAGTTCGAGGCGACCGGCGATCTGATCGTCGCGCTCGAGCCGCGTGAGCTCGCGGACCTCGACGAGGAGGCCGAGCTTATTCGGCGGTTCGGGCACGAAGCGGAGGTGCTCGACGCCGACCGGACCAGGGCCGAGGTGAACTCGCCGATGTACGTCGGGTCGCTGTGGACGCGAACTGGCTCCGCGCTCGTCCACCCCGGCAAGCTCGCGGACGGGCTGCGCGCGGCGGCGGTGCGCGCCGGCGTGCGTATGCACGAGTACAGCCCGGTCCGGGAGGTCCGCAGAGCCCCGGCCGGCGTCTCGGTGATCACCGAAGGCGGCGTCGTCGACGCGCACCGCGTCCTGCTCGCGACCAGCGCCTACCCGCCGCTGCTGCGCGCGATCGGGCGCTACATCGCGCCGGTGTACGACTACGTGCTCGTCACCGAGCCGCTCGATCAGCGGATGCACGACGAGCTCGGATGGGCCGCGCGCCAGGGCATCAGCGACTTGGGCAACCAGTTTCACTACTACCGGCTCACCGCTGATGGCCGCATCCTGTGGGGCGGCTACGACGCGGTCTATCGCTACGGCGGTCCGGTCGGCCCCCAACTCGACGACCACGAGCCGACGTTCGCCAAGCTCTCGCAGCACCTGTTCACGACCTTTCCCCAGCTCGAAGGCCTGCGCTTCACCCATCGCTGGGGCGGCGCGATCGACACGTGTAGCCGCTTCTCGGTGTTCTTCGGCACCGCGCTCGGCGGCCGCGCCGCGTACGCGCTCGGCTACACAGGCCTCGGCGTCGCCGCCAGCCGGTTCGGCGCCCGCGTCGGGCTCGACCTGCTCGACGGGCGCCCGAGCGAGGCGACCGCGCTGACGATGGTCCGCCGGCGCCCGCTGCCGTTCCCACCCGAGCCGCTGCGGACCGGCGTGATCCAGCTGACCCGCAACCGCCTCGCCGCCGCCGACCGCAACGACGGCCGGCGCGGGCTGTGGCTGAGGACGCTCGACCGGCTCGGCCTCGGGTTCGACAGCTAGGAACTGCCGGCGGCGAGCGCCGCGAACGTGCTGGTGCGGGTCATCCTGCGCGGAACCACGCACCGACATGGGTCATATCTCGACACTCGAGGCCGCGCGTGGGCCGAGCGTCACGGAATGACCCGCATGGGTGCCCGAATCCGCATTCGGCTCCGCGTAAGGGCCGAGTGCGGGCTTATGACCCAGTCCCGCCCACGCCGACGGCCACTCCCACGCCGACGGCCACTCCCACGCCGACGGCCACACCCACGCCGACGGCCACCCCACGCCGACGCCACCCGCCGACGGCCACGCCGACCCCGGCGCCGCCGGTCAGCCCGCGCTACTGAACCTTCCCACGCGCCGCCACCGCCCACGTCGCCTCCACCGTGCCGCCACGGTGCGCATACATCACGTCGTGAAGATTGATCGTGGGGTCTATGTGGGAGGGGATGAGCATCACGCGGTCGCCGACCTGCAAGTCACGCCGGTCTGCCTCGCCACCGGCTGTCAGCTTTCCGTGCTCGTCGCCGGCGTGGTGGTAGGTCCAGCCCGGGGCGTCGACCAGGCGCGCCGGCCCCGAATCGTCCGTCAGCGTCTTCAGCCCGGCGTCGATCACGGCCCGGTCCGGCGCCGGCCGGCTGACCACGGTCGCGATCACCTGGAGCGAGGACTCGTACGGGAGACCACCGGTGTCGAGGTAGTCGGTGTCCATGAACGCGAACGATCCGGGCTGCACCTCGGTCACGAACGCGTGCGCCGCGCAGAACTCGGCGGTGCCGGTTCCGCCCGTGGTCACGACCTCGACCGTGTGCTCGCCGGCCCGCAAGTCTTCCGCCGCCATCTGGAGACGGCCCATCGCAGCGTCGCACAGCGCTCTGCGCTCGGTCGGGTCGCGTACGTGCTGGAGGTGGCCTTCGTATCCCTGGAGCCCGATCAGCCGGAGCCGGTCGAGGCTGCTGGATCCGGTCGGCGAGCGCGACGCGCACCTTCGGGCGCGATCCCGCAACGGTCCTGTCCGACGTTGACGTCGATCAGCGTCTCGAGCGGCCGGGGCAGCGCGGCGTCGATCGCGGCCGCGCCGTCCCACGAGTCGACGACGATCCGCACGCGCGCCGCGGGCCAGTCGGCGATCAGACGGGCCAGCCGCCCGACCTTGACCTCGCCGGCGATCTCGGTCGTGATCAGCACGTCCTCGATCCCGCCGGCGAGCATCACCTCGGCCTCGCTCAGCTTCGCGACGCACACGCCGACGGCGCCGGCTTCGAGCAGCAGCCGCGCCACCTCCGGGCTCTTCGCGGTCTTCAGGTGCGGCCGGACGTCCACGCCCTCGAGGCGGCTCAGGCACGTCCGCAGGTTGCGCTCGAACACGTCGAGGTCGACGGTCACGGACGGCGTGTCCAGGTCGTCGATCCGAGCCGCGCTCATCGCTCAGCGCCGCCAGCGGAAGGACGTCAGCAGGGTGTGGAGCATCGCGTCATCCTAGGATCTCCGTGATGCCACCGCAGATCGCTTTCGTCACCGGCGCCAGCTCTGGCTTGGGCGAGGCGATCGCCCGCCGCTACGCGGCCGCGGGCACCAAGGTCGTCGCGGCGGCTCGCCGGGGCGACCGGCTGGACGCGCTCGTGGCCGAGTTCGGGACCGAGGCGATCCTCCCGCTCGTGCTCGATGTCCGCGATCGTGACGCGATAGAGCGCGCGGTCGGGTCGCTGCCGCCGGCGTTCGCGCAGGTCGATGTGCTCGTCAACAACGCGGGGCTCGCGCTCGGGCTCGAGCCGGCCCAGGACGCCGTACTCGACAACTGGGAGCGGATGATCGAGACCAACTGCACGGGTCTCGTGTACGTGACCCGCGCGATACTCCCGGGCATGGTCGCCCGCCGGCGGGGCCACGTTGTCAACATGGGCTCGGTCGCCGGCACCTATCCGTACCCGGGCGGGAACGTGTACGGCGCGACCAAGGCGTTCGTGCACCAGTTCAGCCTTGGGCTGCGCGCCGACCTGCACGGCACCGGCATCAGGGTCACCTCGATCGAGCCCGGCCTGATCGGCGGCACCGAGTTCTCCGAGGTGCGGTTCGGCGGCGACGCCGGCAGGGCGGCCGGCGTGTACGACGGGCACGAAGCCGCTCGGCCCCGAGGACATCGCCGCGGCGGTCGAGTGGGTCACGTCCCAGCCCGAGCACGTCAACGTCAACGTGATCGAGTTGATGCCGGTCAGCCAGAGCTTCGCGCCATTGCCGGTCGACCGCGCGGAGGCGTAACGCTCGATGGCCGACCGACATCACATCGCGGGGCCCCGCGGCCGCCTCGACGTCGAGGTGACAGGCCCCGATGACGGCGCGACGCTGATCTTCCACATGGGAACCCCGAGCGCGGGGAGCATGTATGCCCCGCTGGTCGAGTTGGGCGCGGAGCGCGGCCTCCGTCACGTGATGTACCTGCGCCCGGGATACGGCGACAGCGAGCGGTGTCCGGGACGCGTGGTGGCCGATTGCGCGGCGGATACGGCGGCGGTCGCCGATTGGCTCGGGGTGGAGCGTTTCTACACGGCGGGTAGGTCGGGCGGCGGTCCGCATGCACTCGCATGCGCCGCCTTGCTTCCCGATCGGGTGATCGCGGCCGCGACGATCGCCGGGGTGGCTCCGGCGGACGCCGAGGGCCTCGACTGGCTGGCCGGGATGGGACAGGAGAACATCGACGAGTTCGCGGCGATGCGGGCGGGCGAGCAGGAGTTGCTCGCGTTCATCGAGCCGTTCCGCACCAAGCTGATATCGGCGAGCGCGTCCGATCTTCACGAGGAGTTCGGCGACCTCCTGTCCGACGTCGATCGCAGCGTGATGACCGGGCAGTTCGCCGAGTACGAGGCCGAGTCGACCCGCGTCGGCATGGCGCACGGCGTGTGGGGATGGTTCGACGACGATCTCGAGCTACTCCACGACTGGGGCTTCGAGCTCTCCGACATCTCGCGCCCGGTGACGATCTGGCAGGGCGCCCAGGACCGGATGGTCCCGATCGCGCACGGCGAATGGCTTGCCGCCCACATCCCCGGCGCCCGCGCGATGCTGCTGCCAGACCAGGGGCATCTGTCGCTCGCACTCGGCCACTACGGCGAGGTGCTCGACGACCTGATCGCCAGCCGTTAGGCGGCGCCCGCGGCCCCGAAGAACGCGACGGGGTTCACGACCATCATCTGGTCGATCTGCTCCTGGGTCACGCCGGCCTCGAGCAGCGCCGGCAGGACCTGGTTCGAGATCAGCAGGTAGTCGGGCTTCTCGTTGGCAAAGGCCGGATTGCCGACGAAGAAGTCGAGGAAGCAGGCCGCGTCGTGGGAGATGTGGATCCGGTCGGCGAAGCCCTCGCCGATGAGCGCGGTCAGCGTCCGGATCCGGTCGGCGAGCGGGTTGAAGTGGTCGATCCCGAACCGGTCGCAACCGAGCCACGCTCCCGCGTGCGCGACCCGCTTCAGGTAGTCGAGGTCGTTGCTGTCGCCCATGTGCGCGATCACGATCCGACTCGGGTCGACACCGTGGCGGGTGAGCGCGTCGAGTGCCAGCAGCCCGGTCTTCTGCTCGGCGTTCGTGTGGACCATCACGGGCGCGCCCGTCTGCACCGCCGCCATCGCGATCGCCTCGATGATCCGCGGGATGTCGCCGACGAGCCCGTGCCGCTCGACCGCACACTTCAGGAACGCCGCCTTCACGCCGGTGTCGTCGATGCCCTCGCGGATCTCGCGGACGAACAGGTTGGCGATCGCGTCGACGCTCCGGTAGGCGAGGAAGTTCGGCAGCTCGATGAACGCGTACACGCCGGTCGCGACGATGATGTTGACGTCGGCCGCCTCCGACACCTCGCGGATCCGCGGTACGTACCGGCCGAGGCCGGGCGCGGTCGGATCGACAATCGTGCGAATCCCGGCCTCGCGCACGCGGGTGAGCTTGTCCACCGCGTCGACGATGCGCTCCTGCTCGTTCCAGTAGCGCGGACCGAACGCGTGACCCCAGTTCTGCAGCGCCTCGGGCTGCATGATGAACACGTGCTCATGCATGAGCGTACGGCCGAGGTCATCCAGCTCCACCGGGCCTCGCACGGTCTCGACACTTGCCACGGGTCCGCTCCTTTCTGATGGGGTGGCCGTAGCCTAAACGCCCCCGATCCGAGGCTGACTGCCCTCGAGGCACCGACCCTCAGACGACGCCGGCCGGGATCGTGATCGTGATGTTCGCGCGCTTCTCGGCCGCGGTCTTGCCCACCCTCTGTGCCCAGGCGGCCGGCGAGCGCATCCATTCGGGCAACCCGGGAGGCGCGTCGAACTCGGGGATCTCGATCCGGTCGCCGGGCGCGAACGAGTCACCGTAGGGAACCAGCGGCCCCGGCACGTCGGGATGCTGGATCAGCGGGTGAAGCGACGCCAGCGCCTGGTTCCAGTTCTGGAGCATGGCGGCGATGGCGGCTTTCAGCTTGGTCGGGTCGCCGCCGGCACTGCTCTCGGGCTCGGTCGGGTGCGTGACGTGCTCGTATGCGGGCGAGTAGTTCTGCCCGACCGGCGTCTGCTTCCACTTCTGCCATGCGTCGTCGGCGAGCGACCCGAGCGCCAGCACCGCCTCGATCGCGTTGCCGCCGAAGATGCTCCGCAGCCAGTCGTTGCGGTAGGCGACGATCCCCGGATCGTCCTTGTGCTGCTCGCCTCCGGTCTGACCGTATACCGAGTAAAGGAACGTGTTGATCAGCAGGTAGCTGCTGGTGAAACCGAGCTTCGCCATCAGCCCCTGGGCGCGATGGCCGGCCTCGCCGACCAGGATCCGCCGAACGACCGCCTCGGACTGGGCGGGGTCCTGCCCGATCACGAGCAGCCGGGCGCTCCCGTCGAGCCGTCCGCGGTGGAACAGTGGACCCCACTCGACGCGGAACGAGTCCGGCGGATACACGTCGGCGCCGGGATAGCTTCCGACGAGCGAGGCGTACGGCTCGCCCACCGGACCGGGATCGTATTGATGAGTCGTCGCCACCACGTTCGTGCGAGCCGGTGCGCCCCGGGCCCGCGCGGCGAAAAGCTTATCTCGAAACGGTCCGCCGTGTACGGTAGGCATATGCCTACCGCGCGCGCCCCGATCGGTCCCGTCGGCACGCCGGGCCCGATCGATCCCGCCGCGAGTCCCAAGTGGGCGCTCGCAGGCCGGATCGCCACCATGGACGCCCAGTCAACCGTGATCATGGACGGCGCGATCTGGATCGCGGACGCCGCGATCGCGGCGATCACCAAGCGCGGCGACCCCAACCCCGAAGGGTTCGCCGGCGTCGTGCCGCTCGAGACCGGCGGAACGGTGTTCCCCGGCCTGATCGAGCTCCACAACCACGTCGCGTACAACGCGCTGCCGCTTTGGCAGGTTCCACAGCCGTACACGAACCGCAACACCTGGGGTAACTCGGCCGCGTACCACCAGCTGGTCACCGCCCCGATGAAGACCATCGGCGAGGCGACCGACCTTCTGCCCGCGCTCGTGCGCTACGTCGAGTGCAAGGCGCTCGTCGGCGGGGTGACGACCACGCAGGGGATCGCGCTGTTCAGCGCGCCCGGCGTCCGGCGCTACTACCGGGGCATCGTCCGCAACGTCGAGGAGACCGGCGACAAGCTGCTGCCCGAGGCCGGGAGCCGGATCGCGGACGTCGACGCGAGCGACCCGCAGGCGTTCCTCGCCGAGATCGAGAAGAAGACTTGCTTCCTGCTGCACCTGAGCGAGGGCACCGACGAGGCCGCGCACAAGCACTTCGAGGCGCTCCAGCTTCCGGGGAACAAGTGGGCGATCGCGCCGCCCCTCGCCGGCATCCACTGCGTCGCGCTGAAGCCGGCCGACTTCCAGGTGATGGCGGCGAACGGCGCCTCGATGGTCTGGTCCCCGTTCAGCAATCTGCTGCTCTATGGGCACACCGCGGACGTCGCGTCGGCGGAGGCGGCGGGCACTACGGGCGCGCCGTTCAAGATCGGTCTCGGGTCCGATTGGTCACCGAGCGGCAGCAAGAGCCTGTTCGGCGAGCTCAAGGTCGCCCACGTCTACAGCCAGAACGACGGGAACGTGTTCGGCGACGAGCAACTGATCCGCCTGGCCACATCCGCGGGCGCCGAGATCCTCGGGTGGGACAAGGCCGTCGGCTCACTCGAGGTCGGAAAGCGCGCCGACCTGGTCGTCGTTGCCGGTCAGAACGACACCGCCCCGCTGACCCCGCTGTTCCGCGGAGACGAGCGAACCGTGCAACTGGTCGCGATCAACGGCACCCCGCGCTACGGCACACCGGCGATGATGGTCGCCGACGGCCCCGGGTTGGAGCAGATCACGGTCGGCGGGCAGCCGCGCGTTCTGTACCTCACGCAGACCACCGAGGACCCCGACGTCGCCGCGCTCGGTTACGGCGCCGCGCAGGCCAAGCTCGCCGACGCCCTCCAGAACATCAAGGAGATCCGGCTCGAGCAGGAGGCCAAGCACGGCCCCGAGGCGCTCGCCGCAGCGCCGGCGGTCCAGACCGGCCATCCACGCCTCGCGCTCGACGAGTTCGAGCACACCGACTTCACGCAGCGCCCGCATCTGATGCTCGACGGCGTCACGACCGGGCCTCTCGACACGCCCGAGGCGGCGGCGCCCGCGATCTCGTCTCTACTATCGCCGATCGCGATCGACCCGCTCACGGTCGCCGACGATCCCAACTGGCTCGCCAACATCGGCCACGAGATGAACTTGCCCGGTTACATGGCGCCCGGGCTGCGCGCTTTGTACCAGGGCTGACGGTCCGGCGGCTTGCCATCGCACTGACCTTCCGCCAGAATAGATCTGGGGAAGCGACCGAGAGAAGGGGCGACCGTGTCAGCGAACCCGGCAACCGGGCCGCGGGGCATATTCATCAATTACCGGCGCAAGGACGCCCCGGGTTACGCGCAACTGCTTCACGACCGGCTCGTGCAGAGGTACGGGCCCGAGGCGGTCTACTTCGACGTCAAGGAGCAGGCCGGGATCGACTGGGAAGACCGGATCCGGGAACGCGGTAAGCAGGCCGACGTGTTCCTCGCGGTCATCGGCCCACATTGGCTCGACATGCTGAACGCTCGCAGCGAGGACGCCAGATCCACTGGCGCCGCCGATCTTGTTGAACGCGAGATCGAGTGGGCGCTGGGCGACTGGCACGGGAAGGTAATTCCGGTGCTGGTCGACGACACGAGCATGCCCGGGGAGTACGAGCTGCCCAGAGCGATCAGGGGCCTCCGGCGCGCGAACGCGGCGAGGCTGGCTCTCGCGTCGATCGACCCCGACTTCGAGCGACTGGTTGCGGCGATCGACGGCGCCGAGATCACGGAGCTTGGTCCGCAGGGGGAAGGGATCGCCGGCTTGCCGAAGTCGGTTGGGGATACGGACAGTCCACCACCGCGACGACGGCGCGCGTCCAGTGTCCCCGCGCCGACACCAGATCACTACCTCGACGTGGTCGACGCGATGGATGCCGGCACCGTGGTCCTATGGCTCGGGGCGTGTGTCCGAGGCGGCCTGCCCGACTGCCGGCTCGTGGCGGCGCAGCTCGCCGGCGCGTTCCCGGAGCTCGAGATCGAGTCGTCGGACCTGGCGGAGGTCGCGCAGACCATCGCGATCCGAAGGACAGCCACGGTGCTCCGGATGAAGTTGAGCGAGCTGATCAACAAGTACTCCGAGCCCATCGACGTCCACCACTTTCTCGCCAGCTTCCCAGGCTGGCGCCGGCAGCTCAAACTCGATCCGCGTTACCAGCTGATCGTCAGTACGAACTACGACCGGGCACTGGAGCGCGCCTTTGAGCTGATCAACGAACCGTTTGACTACGCGATATACAAGCCGGCCGCGGGCCAGTTCGTCCATTTCCCGTGGCGCGAGGGCACCGAGCGGCCCGAGACGCCCGTCGACAAACCGAGCGAGTACATGCGGTTCCCGATCAGGGATGACTACGAGCTCGAACGCACGGTGATCGTCAAGCTGCATGGCGCGTTCAGCTTCCAGGAGGGAAGCTATCGATGGTCAGACGACGACTATGTGGTAACTGAGGACCAATACATCGATTACCTCTCAGCGCAGGCCATCGGCGACAACCTGCCCGTGCAGATTCACGACATGCTCGTTGGCCGCTCCTGCCTGTTCCTCGGTCACCCGCTGCGTGAGTGGACCGCGCGGATGCTGCTCAGACGGCTCTGGCTTGGGACGGCGACAAAGCACGAGTTCTCGTGGGCCATCGAGCACGAACCAGACGAGCTCGAGAAGCGCTCCTGGAGCGCGCTGGGCAATGTCGACCTGATGAACGCGCATCCGTCCGAATACGTCCAGCAACTCGCCTCGGCGCTCAAGGACGCGTTCGGTGGTGTCGCTCCCCCGGGAACCGGAGTTTGACATGGACGAGCCCCCAGGTGCAGGCGTTGCCGACACCGCGGTGGCCCCGCAAGCGAACGGAAGCGGTCGCGACCACAACCCCTACCAGGGTCTCGACTACTACACCGCGGATGACGCCAAATGGTTCTTCGGTCGCCGCTCCGAACGTAACCGGATCATCTCGAATCTTCGGACGAGCCGGCTCACGATCCTGTACGCGGAGAGCGGTGTCGGCAAGAGCTCGCTTCTGCGAGCCGGCGCCGTAGCCCGGTTACGGGAACTGGCCAGGGCTGACATCGACCAGCGAGGCTCGGCGCGGTTCGTGCCGGTCATCTTCAGCGACTGGCAGGACGAGCCGAGCCATCAGCTGGTGACGCGGATCGAGAGCGAGGCAGCCCGGTTCAGGGCGCCCGCCGATGCACCGGTGCGACGGTCGGCAAGCCTCGTGGCGGCCTCGGTGATGCACGGAGATGACTCCGGAGGGCCACCGGACAACGGCGAGATGGCGATCGCGGTCCCGGACAATGACCTGGCACAGGCGATCGCTCGCGCCGTCGACGCGACCAACGCGACGTTACTGATCATTCTCGACCAGTTCGAAGAGCACTTCCGCTACCGCATGAGGCAGAGCTCTCCCGAGCAGATGGCCGACAACATCGCGGCGTGCGTCAACGCGCCGGCCCTACCGGTGCATTTCTTGCTCGCGGTGCGTGAGGATGCCTACGGCGGCCTCGGGGATCTGTTTCGCGGTCGCGTGGGCAACGTCTACAGGAATTACATTCATCTCGAGTACCTGACCCGTGACGCCGCGCGCGAGTCGATCGAGGGGCCGATCGAGCAGTACAACAAAGAACATCCCGAGGAGCCGCCGATCAGGCTGGGCGAAGGCCTGGCGGACGCCGTGCTCAATGAGGTCCGACGCGGCAACCTCGCCCTCGGTCCCGGGCCGGAGGAGTCAGGACCCGCCGAGAGTACTGCCTTGAGCGACGATGAGATCGAGGCGCCGTTCCTTCAGCTTGTGATGGAACGCCTGTGGACGTGCGAGCGTGGGCAAGGCTCGACGGAGCTCCGCAAGGACACGCTCGACACGACACTCGGCGGCGCCGAGCGGATCGTCCGCGACCACCTGACCGACGCGCTCGGTCACCTGAAGGGCGAGCAAGAACTCATCACCGCAAAGCTGTTGTTCCGCGAGCTGGTCACGCCGTCGGGCACCAAGATCGCGCACACGGAGTCCGACCTCGTGAAGCTCACCGAACGCCCCGAGGAGAGCGTCGGGTCAGTCCTGGACACGCTCGACGACGAGCGCATCGTCCGGGCGGTCGAGGCCGCTGCCGGAGGGAAGGAGAACCGCTACGAGATCTTCCACGACAAGCTCGCCGCGGCCATCCTCGACTGGCTCACCCAGCAGAAGACCGAGCAGTTACGGCTGGAGAAGGACCGAGCCGAGGAGGAGACTCGCCGCCAGACAGCGCAGGCGCACCGACTCCGAGTGCTCACGATCTGCCTCGGCCTGTTGCTGCTCGGCCTCGGTGGACTTGCCCTCTATGCCTTCCATCAGAAATCCAAGGCGGACGCCGAGAAGACCGCGGCAGTCAACGCAACGAGCCGGGCGCACACCGCGGCCAGGCTCGCCGCATATTTCGGGCTCACAAGCAGCGCGGACTCGGAGTTGTCGAGCCGGCCCGACGTCGCGCTCCTTTTGTTTCTCGGAGCGTACGGTGAGGTTCCCAAAACGGCCGCGGAACGGAGCCTGATGGCCACGTTCCAGGACGTGCAGATGTCGGGAGCCGGCGGGATCCTCCACGGCCAGACCGATGGGATCGATTCGGTGGCGTTCAGTCCTGTTTCCTACACGCTGGCTTCGGCGAGCGGCGACGGCACGATCCGGCTGTGGCACGTGAATCGAAACAGTCACTATCCGCTGGATAAGACGTTGAAGGCAGGCGGTCCAGTCCTTAGCGTTGCATTCAGCCCCAACGGCCGCAGCCTGGCATCGGGATCGTTCAACAAGCTGATCGTGTGGAACCTCGCGAACGGACACCAGATCCTGGTCGCGCATCCAGGCGGCGCAGTGACCAGCGTCGCGTTCAGCCCGGACGGGCGCTGGCTGGCGGCGGCGAGCCTTCAGGGCACGGTGTTCCTGTTGAATACCGCCTCCGGTCGGATCACCCCGCTCAAGGCCACGCCGTCAGAGCCGGTCCGGAGCGTCGCTTTCAGTCGCCGGAGCGACCTCCTCGCCGCCGGCGAATCCGCGGGGAAGGTCGTCCTGTGGGATGTAGCGACGGACAGCCCGGTGCGCACGCTGTCCTCTCACAAGACAGACGTGTATGCCGTCGCGTTCAGCCCCGCGTCCGACACCCTTGCAGCCGCCGGCGCCGGTAACCACATCGTGCTCTGGAACCTGGCCGCGAACGATCGCGTGCAGGCGGTCCTCAACGGGAGCGGCTCGTTCATCTATAGCCTCGCGTTCGCGCCCGATGGCGATTCACTCGCCGCCGGGGCTACGGGAGCTGTCGAGCTGTGGAATCCGGTGACGGGCGCTCGACGCCCGACTCCGTTGACCGGCCACCGCGGAGCCGTGTCCGCGGTCGCCTTCAGCAAGGATGGCCGCACGCTCGCTTCCGCGGGCGCAGACAGGACGATCCGGGTTTGGGACACCCCGGTCACCCGGAGGTATGGCCTCCCGCTGTCACCGAGCCACGCGGGGAAGGTGCTGAGCGTGGCGGTAGCCCGGAACGGACTGATCGCCTCGGGAGGCTTCGATGGCCAGATCTTCGTCGTCGGCGGTGTGAACCATAAACCCGTCACGATCTCGGCTCCGAAGGGCCTGCACGCCGTCGTATTTGCCGAGGGAGGTCGAATACTTGCGTCCGCCGGCAACGACGGCGTGATCCAGCTTTGGAATCCGATCACCGGACGATCGTTGGGACAGCGGCTCCCGCCTGGTCCCCGGTCGAACATCTTGGCTTTGGCCTCTGACCCAAACGGCACGACCCTGGTGTCGGGAGGCAGCGACGGGGACGTACGCGTCTGGGACGTCCTGCGTAGCCGCGAGGTCGGAGTGCCACTGACAGGGGCCCTCGGCCCCGTGTACACCGTCGCCTTCAACCCGCAAACGAGAGAAATCGCCGCCGCCGGCAATGGCAGGACGATCCGGGTCTGGACCGCCGGCGACACCGGCTGGCGTACCTGGCGCGCCTTCGGCCAGGATGACGCGCTGTTCGCGTTGGCGTTCTCCCCTGATGGCAGCAAGCTCGCCTCCGGAGGAGCCGACGGCACCATCCGGCTGTGGAACCTCGAGGCTTCGCCGAACGCCTCGCCAAGGACGTTGATCAACGACTCCGACTTCGTTCGCGGGCTGGCCTTCAGCCCCGACGGCACAACGCTCGCGTCGGCCAGCCAGGATGAGACCGTCCAGCTCTGGGACGTCGCCAGCGGCACGCAGCTGGGCGATCCACTTGCCGGCGACACGGGCTGGGTCGAGAGCGTCGCGTTCAGCCCGGACGGCCAGTTCTTGGTGTCGGGAAGTGACGATCATACCGTCCGACTTTGGCCCGCCCCGACGCTACCGCGGTCTTTTCCAGCGTTCCGCGCCGAGGTGTGCACGTTCTTGGGAGCCGGCCTGAGCCGCACCGAGTGGCAGCAGTACGCTCCAGGCATTCAGTTCCAGCAGACGTGTCCGCGTGTGACGCCCGGGTAGCGTCCACGCACCGTGGTAATCGCATTCGCAGGTCGCCGGGCACAGTCGATCGAGGGTGACCTCGATGCCGTCGCCGAGCGCATCCGCCGTCTGCTCACCGCGCTCGCACCGACCGCGGTCGTCGGGGCGCTGGCCGACGGCGGCGATCTCCTGGTTGCCGAGGCGGCGCTCGGGTTGGCGGTTGCCCCTGCCGTCCATGCGATCCTCCCGACGCGCGAGGAAGTGTTCCGCGACGACTCGGTGGACGAAGCGTGGCAGCACAGATTCGACCGCGCGCTCGGGGAGGTCCACAAGCGGGGAAAGGTCGCGTCGCTCGGCCTCGATCCCGGCCGGGAGGCCTACGCGAGCGCGAACGTCGCGTTCCTCGATCGCGCCGAGGAACTGGCAACCGACGGTCAGCGGGCCGTGGTGCTGGTCATCGCCGGCGAGGGTCAAGGCGAGATGGTGCAGGACCTGGCCGAGCGAGCGAGGTTGCGCAACATTCCATCGCTGCGAATCGACCCCGACCTGACCATCGGCGGGCGTCCGCACGTGTTCGTGGCGATGCCGTACGGGAAGAAGCAGGACCCGCAGCGCCGGATCGAGGTCGACTGCAACCTGGTCTACACCAAGATCCTCACGCCCGCCCTCGAGGATGCGCAGCTCTATTACCGCCGCGCCGACGAGGAGATCGACCGCGGAGTCGTGCTGCAACCGATGATCGAGTGGCTCGCCGACGCCGACCTGGTGATCGGCGATCTCGGGACCGCGAACTTCAACGTCGGTTGGGAGCTCGGCCTGCGCCATCTGATGCGTGCGCGCGAGACGCTGCTGCTCAGGCCCGCAAAGACGATTCCGCCGTTCGACCTCAACATGGTCCGGCACGTCCAGTATCGCCTGGACGAGCGCGGCATCAGCGACGACGACGCGATCGAGGCGTGGGCCGCGCTGGCGCCGTACCTGCGCTCCGTCGAGAACGGCGGGAGCGGGCCCAGTGATTCGCCGGTCGACGCGGTCATGAAGATCGTCCAGTGGGGGATCGTCGAACGCCGGCGCGAGCCGGACGAGCGCTGGGAAGCGATGCGCCAGCGGCTGTCGGTGGCCCGCGATCTGGCCGATGGAGATCTGATGCTGGAGGTCCTGGCGGGGGCAACGGGCCTCGACGACGAGGCGCTTTCTCTGCTCCGAGCCGAGGCCGGCGTGGGCCTCGTCAGGCTCGGCCGCTACCTCGAAGCGCGCGAGCTTCTGCACGAGGTAACGGACAGCGACAAGGAGGTTCTCCGTCCCGAGGCACACGTCTACTACGCCTTGTCGCTCTACCGGCCCGAGGACGCCGGCATCGAGGAGTTCGACGCCGCCCAGAAGGTCCTCGGCCGGGTGCTCGTCACGGTGCCGGCATATCCCGAGGTGCGGGCCATGCTCGGCGCGATCGCCAAGCGCCGCCTCAAGCTCCGAAGCGACGGCGCTGAGCGTGAGCGCGACCTACGGCTCGCGCTGACGTCCTACAGGATCGATTACGAGCGCAACCTCAACTCGTACTACGAGGGCATCAACGTCGTGGCCGTCGCCGTAGCCCTGCACGTGGCCTACGCGGACGAGGACGCCGGCCGCCTCGCTCGTGACCTGCTGCCGGTCGTGCGCGTGGCGGCGGGGCTGGCGTTGAGTGCGAACCCTCGCGACTACTGGGCCGCGGTGAGCCTGGCGGAATGTGCTCTGCACGAGTCACTGCTGGGGCTCCCGGGTCCGGCGGTCGCCGAGGCCTATCGCGCCGCCGGCGCCCTGCGTCCGGGCCGCGGCGATATCGACAGCACGCTGTCTCAGCTCGGTTTCCTGCGGTTGGCCGGATTGCCCGAGGAGCCGTTGACAGAGGCGCGGCAGGGCCTGCTCGCCGGAGCCGGCGTCCGGCTCGAGTCATGACCGCCGGGCGAGTCGGGTCTTTCACCGATTGCCTGTGCCGCCACCACCGGCCTGATTGTGGTCCTGACGCGCCGGCTGATCGCGCCCGGAAGTCCACTTCGAGTTCTCCTGGGAGACAAGCGCCTCGGTCTGCTCCGCGAGCATGCGCTGCTGATCGGCGGCTCCGTAGTACTGCCCGGCGTCCGAGAGGTACAGAAACTTCTCGTGCTTGAGCGCCTCGGCCGTCGACCGGTAATTGATCCAGTTCGCCTGATACTGCCCGAGTTGCTGGATTCCCTCCACGACGACGACAATCGCGCCGAGGCTCCCCGTCACCCATACCGGAGCGTGAACGCTCGCCGCCACCGGCACCGCCGCGGCGCAGATTAGTTGCACGATCTTGAGCCTCGTGAACCAGCGCTTGTTCTTGGCGCTGCTGCCGCTGTAGTACTTGATCTGATCTTCCAGGCGGTCCCAGGCAGGCCCGGTGTCACGCCTAGCATCGGTCCCCGGCGGCAAAGTGTCAGTCAAGAGTGCCTCGTTTCGTCACGAGCTTTTCGCCTGCGACACCTGGGTCAGATACTGCTGGAGCGCAGCATTGTTGAAGCCTTGGCCCGTGTTACCCGAGGCCGGCGAGTAACGCAACGGATCGATGTACGCCCAGGCCTCATCGTTGTACGTCGAGAGGAACTGGGTGGTCATCGTCTGACGCTTTCCCCATGTCACGCACGTCCAGATCTCGTTGGTCGGGTGTCCGACGAGCGGGATGTAGTGGCCGCCCTCGTTCTGGGCTCCCGCGACGACCGACCACGTCTGTCCGGCGTTGAACTGGTCCATCGCCGAGTTCGGGAACTGGATGCCGATGCCGACGCACTCGAACAACCACAGCGCCTCCCACAGCTGGTTGAGGTTCCCAGCCTCGAGCGCGACGTAGGCGCCGATCTTGTGAGCCGTGCCCGCGTCGTCGAGCAGACCCGTGTTCTGGCGCCATTTGAGTACGTCCCGGACCTGCGAGCCGTTGTCGTTCGCGCCGGTCTGCGGGTTGTAGCCCGAATACTGGGCGTACTGATCGACGACCGTCTTGCCGCTGAACGTTGGAACCGCCTGGCCTGAGTTCTTGCACGCTTCCATCGTCTCGTGCGACGGCCCGGCCCACGCGCAGTCTCCGCATCCCTGGAATCCAGCGAACACCGTGTCATCGGGGCCGTTACCGAGCATCAGCCAATCGGAGAAGTCCGTGCCATAACCGCCGCTCGGCGGTGGCACCGGTGGAAGCTCGATTCCTTCCCGGACATCGGCGTAATGCAGATCGCGGCTGTCATACGTCGGCGCACTCTTGCCCAGATGGAGCGTCATTCCCGGTCCTTTCACGCTGTTTGGACGGTGCCCGGGACCGGATCACCGAAAGCGAGGAGGTAGCCCGCAGTCAGCCGTTTCGCCCTCACACAGCCGTATCAGGCTGTCGTGCCCAACCCCGGCCAGCCGATTATCGCCTGAGCGCAGCGCCCCGCGGGAAAAGATTCAATGCCGTTGTGCTTCTGCGATCCGTGATGATCGAGTGATGCCGCGTTCGGTGTCAGCCCTCCCCGAGTCCGCCTCGGTGGTCATCGTCGGCGGCGGCGTGGTCGGCACCAGTGCCGCCTTCCACCTGGCCGAGGCCGGCGCGGACGTCGTGTTGATCGAGCGCGCATCGCTCGGCAGTGGCTCGACCAGCAAGGCCGCCGGCGGCGTGCGCACGCAGTTCTCGGATGTCCTCAACATCGAGATCGCAAAGCGCAGCCTCGATGCCTTTCGCGACTTCGGACGACGGCCCGGCTGGGAGATCGACCTCAAGCAGGTCGGCTACCTGTTCGTGCTCACGCGGCCGTCCGACGTCGAGGAGTTCGCGAGGAGCGTGGCCCTGCAGAACGAGCTAGGCCTCGATTCACGGATGCTGACCAGCGAGGAGACGCGCGCGCTCTGCCCGCTGCTCGACGGCGACGACGTGCTCGCCGGAGCGTTCTCGCCGGGCGACGGCCACGCGACGCCCGAGGGCGTGGTCCAGGGGTACGCGTTCGCCGCCCGCGCCCACGGGGCGCATATCCGCGTCGGCTGCGAGGTCACCACGATCCGTGTCGACGACGGCGGCCAGATCACCGAGGTCGTCACGACCGACGGCGTGATCCGGACGCCCACCGTGGTCTGCGCCGCCGGAGCCTGGTCGCGAGCCTGCGGCGCGATGGTCGGGGTGCAACTGCCCGTGAGCCCGCTACGGCGGCAGATCTTGTTCACCGAGGCGATCGACGGGCTGCCCGCGGACCTGCCGATGACGATCGATTTCGAGACGAGCTTCTACTTCCACCGTGAGGGCCCGGGGCTGCTGATGGGGATGTCCGATCCCAGCGAGATGCCCGGCTTCAGCGTCGAGACTTCCGATGACTGGATCCCCGGCTTGATGGACATCGTGCGCCGGCGGGCGCCGCGGATCGCCGACGTGGGCATCCGCGGCGGATGGGCCGGGCTGTACGAGATGACGCCCGACCACAACGCGATCATCGGCGAGGCCGCCGGCGTGTCGCGGTTCCTGTACGCGACCGGGTTCTCGGGCCACGGATTCCTGCAGGGCCCGGCGGTCGGTGAGATCCTGCGTGACATGGTCCTGCGCCGCCCGACGTTCGTCGACGTCTCGCCGCTGAGCGTCGAGCGCTTCGACGCCGCCGCGCTGCGCCCGGAGTACAACATCGTCTAGGAATACGTTCATGGTCGAGATCGCAACACCCACTGAGACCGGCGCGGCAAGCCTCGTCGAGATGCTCGAGCGGCTCGGGGTTGAGCTCGTGTTCGGGCTGCCCGGAGTCCACAACCTGCCGATCTGGAAGGCGCTGTCGGACTCGCACATCCGGCTTGTCGGCGTCCGGCATGAGCAGACCGCGGCCTACGCCGCCGACGGGTACGCGCGTGCCACGGGCCGGCTCGGCGTCGCGCTCGTGACCACCGGCCCCGGGGCAGCAAATACGCTCGGCGGCACCGGCGAGGCGATGGCGGCGGGCTCGCCGGTGCTCGTGATCGCCACCGACACATCGACCGCGCTTCGCCGCGAGGGCGTGTATCGGGGAACGCTGCACGAGACGCGCGATCAGACCGCGATGTTCGTGCCGGTCACGAAAGCCGCGTTAGTCGTCAAGCGCGCTGACGAGATCGCCCGCGCGACGTTCGAGGCCGGCTCGACGGCCCTCGCGCCACCGAGCGGGCCGGTCTACCTCGGAATTCCCACCGACCTGCTGTCGAAGCCGGTGCCGCGCGCGCGGGTGCGGGCGACGCCCCCGGTCGCGGGCACACCGCTGCGGGTCGACGAGATCGGGCGGGCGGCCGAGCTACTCGCGGGCGCGGAACGACCCCTGATCTGGACCGGCGGCGGCGCGCTGCGCGCGGACGCGGGGGCGCTCGTGGGCGAACTTGCGCGCAAGCTGGCCGCGCCGGTGATCACGACGTTCATGGGCCGCGGGCTGCTGGCGCCCGATCACCCATGCGCGGTCCCGGGGCCGGCTCACGCGCGCGAGGTGGGCGCGCTGTGGGATGAGGCCGACGTGGTGCTCGCGATCGGGACCGACTTCGACGGGACGAACACCCAGAACTGGCAGATGCCGGCGCCGCCGGCGCTGATCAGCGTCAACGTCGACGAGGCCGAGGCGAACAAGAGCTACGTCTCAGACGTGACGCTGGTGGGCGATGCGCGCGCGGTGCTCGAGTTGCTCGTCCCGCTGGTCGAGGCGCGCGACGGCGTGGCCGAGCTACAGCGCCGGCTCGCGGTGGTCGGCACCGCGGTGACCGCCTGGATCGAGGCCGACGACCCGCAGGCCGCGAGTTTCTTGGAGATCATCCACCGGGCGCTCCCGCCCGATGCGGTCGTGGTCACGGACATGTGCATCCCGGGGTACTGGCTCGCGGGCTACTGGCGGGTGCCCCGTCCGCGCAAGCTCGGCTACCCGCTCGGCTGGGGCACGCTCGGGTTCGGATTCCCCGCGTCGCTCGGGGCCGGTCTCGCCGGTGCCGGCCCGACCGTGTGCGTGGTCGGAGACGGGGGCTTCATGTACGCGTGTGGCGAGCTCGCGACGGCGGTGCAGGAGCGTATCCCGCTGACGATCGTGCTCGTCGACGATGGCGGGTACGGCATGCTGCGGTTTGACCAGGTGCTGTCGGGCGAGGAGCCGTTCGGGGTCGACCTCGTGAGACCGGACTTTCGCGCGTTCGCGGCGTCGTTCGGGGTGCCGGCGACGACGATCGACGGCTTCGGCCCCGAGTTCGAGCAGGAGTTGACGCGGTCGATCGGGGGCGACACGCCCGAGATGCTGATCGTGCGGGCGGCGTTGAAGCCACCCCCGACCACGTCGCCACGGTGGTACCGGCGCGCATGAGCTCGACCGCGCTGTCCGTCTCCTCGACCGGCGAGCTGGCCGAGCGCGCCCGGCGCAGCCTCGAGCGCTGCAGCGCCGAACCGGTGCTGCTGCCAGGACCGACAGTGATGGCGCGCTCGCCGATCACCGGCGAGGACCTGTTCGAGATTCCCGCCGCAGGGGAGGCCGAGATCGTGGCGGCGATCGCCGCGGCCAAGGCCGCGTTCGCGGCTTGGCGGGTGGTCCCTGCACCCACTCGCGGCGCACTCGTCAAACGGTTCGGCGCGCTGCTGGGCGAGCACAAGGCCGACATCGCCGAGCTGATCACGATCGAGGCGGGGAAGATCCCGTCCGAGGCGCTCGGCGAGGTTCAGGAGATGATCGATATCTGCGACTTCGCGGTCGGCCTTTCGCGCCAGCTCGACGGTCGCACGATGCCCTCCGAGCGCCCCGGCCACCGGCTGATGGAGACCTGGCACCCGCTCGGTGTGGTGGCGGTCATCTCGGCGTTCAATTTCCCGGCGGCGGTGTGGTCCTGGAACACCGCGGTCGCGCTGGTGTGCGGGGACAGCGTCGTGTGGAAGCCCTCGCCGATGACGCCGCTGACATCGATGGCGTGCACCGCGGTTTTGGACCGAGCATGCGCCGACGCCGGGGCGCCCGTGGGGCTACACGAGCTGGTGATCGCCGATGCGGTGGCGGGCGCGGCGCTGATCGACAGCCCCGACGTCGCGCTCGTGAGCGCTACGGGATCAGAGCGGATGGGAGCGCAGGTCGCGCCCCGCGTAGCCGCGCGCCTCGGGCGCTGCCTGCTCGAGCTCGGTGGCAACAACGCCGCGGTCGTCGCGCCGTCGGCCGACCTCGAGCTCGCCACCCGCGGGATCGTGTTCGCCGCGGCGGGCACCGCCGGGCAGCGATGCACGAGCCTGCGCCGGGTGATCGCGCACTCCGAAGTCGCCGACGAGCTTGTCGCCGGGCTGCGCGACGTGTTCGCGCGCCTTCCGATCGGCGACCCGTCCGCGGAGGGGACGCTCGTCGGTCCGCTGATCAACGAGCGCGCGTATCGGGGGATGGTCGACGCGCTCGAGGAGGCCAGGGCCGACGGTGGCGCTGTTGTGGTGGGCGGTGGGCGCCGCGCCGTCGCCGGTGCCCCCGATGCCTACTACGTCGAGCCGGCGCTCGTCCGGATGCCGGCGCAGACCGACGTCGTCCGCCGCGAGACGTTCGCCCCGATCCTGTACGTGATGACCTATCGCACGCTGGAGGAAGCGATCGCGCTTCACAACGGCGTACCCCAGGGACTGTCCTCGAGCATCTTCACCCGCGACCAGCGCGAGGCCGAGCGTTTCCTCGCCGCGGACGGCTCGGACTGCGGGATCGTCAACGTCAACATCGGCACCTCGGGCGCCGAGATCGGTGGCGCGTTCGGGGGCGAGAAGTCCACCGGCGGCGGGCGCGAGTCGGGCTCGGACGCGTGGCGCGCGTACATGCGGCGCGCCACCAACACGATCAACTACTCCGACGAACTGCCGCTGGCGCAGGGCGTCGAGTTCGGCTGAGCCTGGGTTTTACTTCGTGGCGGGCTCCCGCAGGAGAGTGATCGTCTCCTCGGGGAACACCGCTTGGACCTCGAGGTGACCTCCGAGCGCGGCGACGTAGCGGGTCAGTGCGTCGAGGTAGACGTCGTCGTCCCGATCGCCATCGCCGGCCGATTCGCTGGCCTCGAGCGCGTCACCGAGCGCCGTCTCGCTGAGGCCCCGCCGCCGGCGCACCGCGTCGAGGCGATCCTCGGCGTCCATGATCCGCCGATACATGGCGACGCGCTCCTCGTTCAGCGCGAGCTCCCGCGGATCTCTCGCCAGTCCTTGCTCTGGCCAGCCATGGTGGTCTCCTTTCCGATCGAACGCAGGTGCTCGTCGTAGAGCCTGTCAGCGACGGGGATGTTGCGCTTGTACCAGCCCGTCCAGTCGTTGGTCTTGTCACCGCCGAGCAGCACGACTCCGCGCTGGTGATGGTCGAACGCGAACAAGATCCGTATGTGACCTCCCACCGAACGCAGCTCCTTCATGTTGTGGTGGCGCGAGCCGCGGATCAGACTCACACGCCTGCCGACCGAGGTGCGGCCCGTACTCTCGTAGCATGCTCGATCGCCCCCGCAACCCGGCCGGAGTCCTTCGCCACCCAAGCCCTTCAACCACCGCTCCGCCTGGGGTGTGAATCGGATCTCCCACGCCACCCCACCAGCGTCACGTCACCGCCTGTTACAGAACAAGACGCATTCGTTCCATCACTGTCAAATCGCCCTGTACAACGCGGCAAATCTCCCCCAACGACCGGCCGTCGACCACATAAGCATGGTGACCATGCTTATGTGGTCGAACCGCTGGCGCGGCCGGGGGCTTTGCTGCGTTTTACAGGGGGCGGCGATCGCCACCGCCCGCGGACCGGTCAGCTACCGCCTAGTGCGGTCAACAGACCGCCACCGTTCGGCGAACCGTTTCCGCTGCAGGCATCCCAGCCGGGACCGGCCGTGTACGCGGGGTTGTCGCCCTTCGTGATGTCGTGGAATCCGCCGGAGGCCGAGCCGACGTAGATCTGAGGCTGGAGGAAGCCGACCGGTTTGCCCAGCGACGCGTTCAGGAGCAGGATCAGACCGGCCCACAGCGGCGCCACCGCGCTCGTCCCGCCGACGATCTGCGTCGCTCCGTCGACGAGGATCGAGTAGCCGGTGTCGGGATCGGCGTTGCCGGCGACGTCGGGCACGCCGCGGCCGGGCTTGCCCGTGTCGACGTTGTCGGGCAGGGTGGTCGCGGACTGATAGGAAGGCACCGCGAACTCGACGCTGATGCCTCCGCCGCCGGCGCCGTCGCTGGGCAGGTCGTTCCACACGGTCTCGCTCGAGATCTTGCCGTTCGTGACGTTCAGCCTCGTGCCGCCGCAACCAAGCGCGTGCGGGGCGGACGCGGGGAAGTCGACGTGTTGCTTGCCGTCGGTCACCCCATCGGTCGAGCCGCTGTCACCCGAGGCCACGGTCACTGTCACACCGGCGGCGGCTCCCTCGGTGAGGATCTGCTCCATTTGCGTTCGTGCCTGCGCCGTCCAGGAGTCCTCGGGGCCGCCCCAGCTGATTGAGACAGCCGAGGGCTTGTTGGTCGCGTCGTGCACGGCCGTCGAGAGCGCGTCGATGAACCCCTGGTCCGTGTTGGGCGCGAAGTACACGAAGACGTTGGCGCCGGGCGCCACGGCGCCGAGCACCTCGATGTCGAGCATCACCTCGCCGTCGGCGTTGGGGTCGGTGCCGGGCGAGTTGGTGCCGCCATCGACGCTGACGGCGGTCACCGTCGGCGCTGTCACCCCGAGACCCTTGAAGTAGGTGTCGAGATCGGTCTGACTAAACCCGCCGCCCAGCTCGAGGATCCCGGCCCTCTGACTTGCGGCGTTGACGCCCGTCGGGAAGTTGTATGCGGCGGCGACCTCGGGCGGCGTGTATGACTTGGAGGCGGCCTGCTGGAGCATCCGCAGATGCACCCGCGCCTGCGGCCGGTCATCAATCCCGAACACGCCGGTGATCACGCCCCCAAGCGAACTCGGCACCGTGAGCGGCCCCTGGCGCCCGCGGTAGTGCCCCGCCGTTGGATGCTCGTACACCTGCAACCCCTGCGCCTCGAACGCCTCCCCCACCGCTTTCACCGTGCCGCGCAGCGTCATCGCGCGGCGACCCTGGTCGACCGCGACGACCTCGAGGCCGTACTCGCCGGCGAACGAGCGCACGGCGGCGACGTCGGCATCGCTCGCGCCGGTCGCGCTCGCCAACTCCTCGCGCGACAGCGTCCGCCGCTCCGCCGGCGCACGACCGGCCTCCTGATCGACCCAGTCGAGTGATCCGGACGGCCGTAGGTAGACGGTCACCTCGATCGGCTTGTCCGGGTCCACGGCTCCGACTCGCGGGTGGTGCGGGTCAGCCTCTCGCGCACTCCCCGGTATCTCCACACGCTGTGCCATCAGTCCTCCTCGTCGAACGCTCTGAGCCCCGTCCTTGGCGTCCTGCCCCTGCGAGCCGATCATCGCACCCACTCACTCGCGTGTCCACAGCCTTTCTCGCAATCCCGATGCTCGCGCCACCGGGCGCTCAACCGCTTGGCGCACAGCCTCCTCGGTGCCAACCAGGATCAACTCACGGCGCGCGCGTGTGACGCCGGTGTAGAGCAGCTCCCGGGTGAGGATGCGCGAGGTCGGCGCCGGCAACAGAACGGCAGCGGTGTCGAACTGTGAGCCCTGGCTCTTGTGGATCGTCATCGCGTACACGGTCTCGACCGCCCCGAGCCTGAGCGGACTGAACCGCAACACCTCGCCACCGCGCTCGAACGCGGCCGCGGGACGCTCGCCGGCGCCGGCGACGATCACGCCGGTGTCGCCGTTGTAGAGACCGAGCTCGTAGTCGTTCTCGGTAACCAGCAGCGGGCGACCGACGAAGTCGCGCTGCTCGATGTCCTCGATGACCGGAGCGAGCCACGCCTGGACGCGGGAGCTCCAATCGCTCACGCCGTAGGGACCGCGCCGGTGGGCGCACAGGAGACGAAACCGCCCGAGCGCCGCAAGCGCTTCCGATGCCGCTCCCTCACGAGCCGCTCCGACCACCTCGAGTCCCGCCGCGACCGCCCGCTCGCGGACCAACTCCAGGCCGGCTTCGGTCTCGTACAAATCCACATCCAACCAAGTGATCTCGTCCGGCGCCGCGCGGAGCGCCGCCACCGTGCCATCGCCGTCGCCGACTCGGATCGCGTCCGCGAGCGCGGCGATGCCCCCTCCGTAGCGGTGCACACGCGTCAGCACGACCACGCCCTCGCCCCGGGAGCCGGGGCCGGGGCCGGGCCCGGGGCCGGGGCCGGGGCCGGCATCGACGATGTCGCCGAGCACGACGCCGGCCTCGATCGAGGTCAACTGTCCCGGATCCCCTACGAGGATCAGCTTCGCCTCCGGACGCACTGCCTCGACCAGCCGCGCCATCAGCGACAGCGACACCATCGAGGTCTCGTCGACGATCACCACGTCGTGGGGGAGGCGGTTGCCGCGGTCGTGCGCGAACCGGCTGTGGCTCCCCGGCCGCCACCCCAGCAGCCGGTGAAGCGTCGAGGCCCGCAGAGCCATAAGCAGGCCTCGGACGTCCTCGCCGACCGGTAGCTGAGCGGTCTCCTCGTGGACGGCCTCCTGCAGTCGCGCCGCCGCCTTGCCGGTCGGCGCCGCGAGCGCGACCAGCGGCGGCCGCGCCCCCGCCGCGACGGCCTCGTCGATCATCTCGGCGACCATCCGCGCGACCCGCGTCGTCTTTCCCGTACCGGGGCCGCCCGCGATCACCTCCAGGCGGCCGCTCGCGGTCATGTCGTTGAGATCCGCGGCGACCGCGCGCTCCTCGCGCCAGTAACGGTCGAGGTAGAGCCGGCTTCCGAGCAGACGCAGCGGCCTCGAGTCACCGGAGTCCTCTCCGACGGCAACCAGCCCGCTGCCGGCGAGCGCGCCGAGCCACTCGTCGACCTCCGGCCATGGCAGCTCCGACAGGTCGACCGGCTCGTCTGACTCGATGGTCGCGGTGTCGCGGATCGTGGCCAGGTCGACGAACACGTGGCCGAGCCGGGGGCCGCGCACGGCCAACGCCACCGCGAGCCTGACCGACTCGCTCTCCTCGCCCACCAGCTCGCCGAGCCGCGCGGCGACATGGACATCCGCCGCCGACAGCACCCCGATGTCGTTGAACTCGCGCAGCAGCCCGGTCGCGCTGACAGCCCGCCGCGCCTCGAACGGATCGGCGAGCGCGCTCATCCTGGGCTCCCATCGAGCACGTCGCTCAGCGCTTCCACAAGCGAACCCGGCGGCCGCCACGCGAACACGCCCGCATCCGGCTCGCCGGCCATGCCTCGAACGAACAGGTAGAGCACGCCGGCCAGATGGCGGTCCGGCGCGTACCCGGGCAGCCGCCAACGCAGATACCGGTGCAGCGCGACCGTGTACAGCAGCGCCTGCAATCCGTAGTGCGCGCGACTCATCTCCTCTGCCAGCACTTCCGGTCGGTAGTGCGCAAGCGTGAGTGGCTCGCCCGCTGGGCCGAGCCAGTTCGTCTTGTAGTCGACGACCGCGAACCGCGGGGTGGGCGGGCACCCAATCCGCGCCACGAGGTCGATGCTCCCGGTGAGGAATCCCCTGACCTGCGACCGCAGCGCCGGGTCCTCGAGGCGCGCGGCGTATCCGGCCATCGGATCGTCGGCTGAAAGATGCTGACGGAGGGCGCGAGCGATCGCGTCCAAAGTCAGCCGACCGCTCGGCGTGTCGCCACCGGCCAGGGGCAGCTCGAACTCGAGCTCGTCAAGCCGATCCGCGCGGACGATATCGCGTAGCCGCAGCCCCTCGACGACGGGCCCCAGCGGCGTCAGGATCGCCGCCCGCAGCCCCTGCACGACCCGATCCGGCTCGCCGCCCAGATCAAGCGCCCGGCGCGAGAGCGCCCCGGCGACACGTTCGGCGAGCTCCGCGTCGAGGTCGGGTGCGGCGAAGTCCGTCGCTTCGAGCACGGTATGGACGAATGTGCCGAAGTCAACCCCGACGGGGGCGGCCGCGAGCGGCGATTCACGCTCGAGCTCGGGCCTTGCGACGCCCGCCACCGCCACCGGCGTCACCGTCTCGGGCTCGTCGCTCAAGACCGGCCGCTCGGGCTCGCTCGCGACCATCGCGTCGTGCGCCTCGGCGGTGATGTCGGTGTAGGACGTCCGGCGCCACCACAGGTCGAGGCGACGGTCGAACCGCGCGGCCGCCAGGTCAACCGGCGGGTCGAGCGGTGGACTCCAGGCCGCCGGCACGCGCGCCAAAGTCGAGCGCTCGACCTCGATCTGTCCGGGCGCAGCCGCGCCGAGCTCCCGGAAGCGCTCGACCACCGCGGCGTCCGCCGGAGTCGAGGCGCCGTAGGCCGCGATGTCGCCGTTCGCGTCCTTTGAGAAGAGCAGCCGCGTGAGCGGTGAATGGCGACTGTCCCTCGTGCCCGCCCACCAGATCACGGCCTGATGCTTGGCGCGAGTCAGCGCGACGTACGCGAGCCGCAGGTCCTCGCCGCGCTCCTCGATCACGTGCTGCTCGAAATGGCGCTTGAACGTCCGCCCTTCGAGACCAACGTCGACCGTGTGCTTGTACCCGGTCGCAGGATCGTGGAACGACACGGGTTCCCGCTCCCGGATCCAGGTCGGATGCCATAGGAACGGGCAGTAAACGACCGGGAACTCGAGGCCCTTGCTCCGATGAATCGTGAGCACCTGGACCGCCTCGGCGTCCGATTCGAGCCGGCGAGCACGCTCCTCCTCACCGTTGTCGCGATCCGCGTCGGCGACGCGTTCGGCCAGCCAGCCGCGCAGCGCGGTCACGCCGAGTCGCTCGGTACTCGCGGCGCGATGCAGCAACTGCGCGAGGTGGCGCACGTCGGTGAGCCGGCGCTCGCCGTCGCCGGACGAAAGCACGCGGGCGGCCAGGTCCTCGCCGACCGTGATCGCCTCGAGCAGCGCGGCGACGCCGCGATCGCGCAGGATCCGGCCCCAGCGGTGAAGACGGCGGTGAACCTCGTCCCACTCCTCGTCACGGGCAATGGCGATCCGCTCCGCCCGCCACCCCAGAAAAATAGTCAAAGCAGCAGTTCTCGCCCGGACCGGCGAGGCAGGTCGCTCGATGGCGTCCAGCAGGGCCAGCCAGTCGCGCGCGGCCCGCGTGGCAAAGACGGTTCCGGCGCCGTTGAGGACCGCCGGCACGCGCGCATGGAGCAGTTCGTCCTGGACGTGCTCGGCGTCCGCGTTTCTGCGCACGAGCACGGCGATGTGGCGCGGGCACAGTGACTCCTCGCCGATCAGCTCGCCGGTGGACGATCGGTGCTCGATCCGCGCGTTCGAGGAGAGCAGCGCGACCACGTCGGCGGCCAGATCGGCGGCCACGTGTGCCCGGACCGAGTCGGTGGCGGCGAACCCGTTCTGGGTGAGGAGGATCGCGGGATCGTCGCGGTGGACGATGCGCACCCGGAGCGCGGCATCGCTCGGCGCGCCCACGAGGCGCCGCTTCCGGTGCGCCGGCGTGGCCGTAACCTCGCGGTACGCGATCCCCTCGTGGCCGAGGTTGGCGCCCGCGAACAGCGCGTCGTAGGCATCGATCAGGGGCTGGTCGGCTCGGCGGTTCTCACGCAACGTCGCGCGCGTGCCGGCGATCTCGGCCGCCTTCAGGTACGCGAACACGTCGGCGCCACGGAACGCATAGATCGCCTGCTTGGGGTCCGCGACGAGCACGAGCGTGACGCCCCCCTTCGCGAACGCGCGATCGAGAATCTGCCACTGGATCGGGTCGGTGTCCTGGAATTCGTCGACGAGCACGACGTCGAAGCGGGAGCTCAGGCGTTCACGCGCCGCCTCGCCGCTCGGGCCCTCGAGCGTGTCCTTCAACCGAGTGAGAAGGTCGTCGTAGGTCATGATCGCGAGCCGCCGTTTGCGCTGCTCGAGCTCGCTGCGCACCGCCTTCGCCAGCCGGTAGCGCATCGCCGCGGTGCTGTCGGTCGGCTCCTCGCGCGGCTCGAGCTCGGCCATCGGGTTGTCCACCGCCGCTCTGGCGATCTTGAGTGCCTCGGCTCGCTTGAACCGCGCGGCCTCGCGCCGGTGGAAGCGCCGGACGTACAGGTCGTCGAGCGCCTGCTCGAGCAGGTCCGAGACGTCCTCGACGAACGCCGTCTCGCGATCCAGGTCGCCGACCGTCCCGAGCTCGGCCAGCACCTCCTGGCAGAAGCCGTGCGTGGTCGCGATCGTGGCCGCGTCGAAGTCGGCAACTGCGCGCGCGAGCCGGTCACGCCGGCGTTCGACCTCCGCCGCGTCGCCGTCAGCGAGCAAAGTCACAACCGGGTCGCCATACGTGTCGGGCGCGCCGGCGAGGATCGCCGACAGCGCCTGCTCGCACCCGACGAGCCGCTCGCGGACGCGGTCCCGGAGCTCGCCCGTCGCCATCCGCGTGAACGTGATCAGCAGCAGCCGGTCGAGCGGAGTTCCCTCGGCCACGTAGCGCGCGGTCAGCGCGGCGATCGTGTACGTCTTACCGGTCCCGGCGCTCGCCTCGAGCACCGTTACACCCGAGGGCAGCGGACCGCACACGTCGAAGTCGGTGTACGTCGAGACGGCGCTCATCGGTCGTCCACCGACTCGCGGGCGAGGAGTCCGTCCCACAGCCGCCGCGCATACACGCCGAAGCGGCTCGTCTCGTCCGGATACCACTCCTCGTCATCGCGGGGCGGCGGCTCGAGGAGCTCGGACAGGGGAACTGAGCCGCCGTACACGAGCAAGTGCTCCGGCTGGCGGTCCTCCTTGGGGTAGTCGAACGTACTCGTCCACGCCCGGTCAGCCGCCGCCACTCCACCCTGGGCGTAAGCGCCCGATGCGTCGCACGCCAGCGGAAGCGGCTCACGCATCCCGCGGTCATAGAGGTCGATCAGGATCTCGAGCTCGGCGAGCGCGTCGCCACCGACCGGCCCGATCCGCGCGACGGACACGTCGGCCCGGTACGCGCCGCTCCGCGCGCGGCCGATCACGAGCGATTCGAACGGCCGCTCGGGGCGCGCCGCGCTGAGCGCCAGCAGCTTCACCCATGCCCGCAGCCGGTCGCGCGGCCGCACGCGCGAGTATGAGGTCGCGCGGATCGTGTCGCCGCACACGCCGGTGACGGTCCCGGCGAGCGTGCGCCCGTCGGGCAGCGCGAGCTTGACGTCGAGCGACCCCGGCGATCCGCCGGCGCCGAGTGCGTTCGCCGCGCCGGCCAGCTGAGCGACGACCGCGCCGATCTCGTCCAGGACCGGCAACGCGAGGTGACCCGGCGGGAGCGTGCCGCGTGCGAGCTCCGCGTCCTTGCAGGCGTCGAGCTCGGCGCCGGACATCACGCCGTCGAGCAGCCGCTGCCCGACTCCCCATTTGCCGAGCGCATCGAGCTCGACCGGCAGCTCGTCCTCGACCTCGTCGAAGAACTCGCTGACGCTGATCCCGAGCCGGTCGCGCAGGAACGCGCGCACCGGCTGCTCGACGAAGCGGACGAGGTTGTCGAGTTCGATCACGGTGTCCGACCGGGGAGGGAGCGGCGCCGGTAGAAACGGCGTGTCTGGGTGGCGAGGGCGCTCGATCGCCCGCGCTCCCGCTAGCGCCTGCGGATCAAAGCTCCACGGATGGTCGGGCACGAGCTTGCCCGGGACGAAGTTCCGGGGATCGAACGGCTGCAACGGATGGTGGACGACGATCTGATCGCGCGGCGAGCCGGTTTCGGACCTGACCCTCCGGTCGACGACGTCGAGCAGCTCGCCGACCGGAACGGCCGGGGGGCGGCGCAGATTCGTGCGCTCGTCGGCGCCGGTGTAGGTGATGATCAGCCGCTCGGTCGCCGCCATCAGTGCGTCGAGCAGCATCTGGCGGTCCTCGGTGCGCGGGTCGCGATCGCCGACGTGCGGGTCGGCCAGCAGCAGATCGTCGCCGTCGCGGCGGGTGCGGCGGGGAAACTCGCCGTCGTCGAGTCCGAGCACGCAGACGACCCGGTGGGGAACCGAGCGCATCGGCACGAGCGTGCACACGGTGAGATGGCCCGTGCGGAAGTTCGCGCGTGTCGGGCGCCCGCGGAGCCGGTCGGCGAGCAGCACGCGGACGTCCGCGAGCTCCAGCTCTGCGCCCGCCACCGCGTCGGCGCCGGCTTGACCGGACTCCCTGTCGACGTCCCCGAGCAGTCGCTGCAGCTCGCGTCGCTGCCAGGAGTCTCGCTCGCTGGTGGCGGTGAGCGAGTCGGCGGCCTGGGCGATCGCGTCGACCCAGCGTCCGATCGGTTTCGGCTCGGTGAGCGAGTCGGCCGCCGCTTTCACGCGGTCGACGAACTCGGCGAACCGGCCGGCGAGGTCGATCGCGCCGCTGTCGACGTCGTCGAGCGGCAGCACGCCCTGGACGAGCCGCCTGTCCTCCTCGGTCATCGCGACGCCGACGAGCATCCTGTCGAGGCCCCGCCGCCACGTGTTGGCTTGAAGCGAGCCGAGCTTGAACGGCTCTCGATGCGGAGCGTCGAACCCCCAGCGGACGCCGCTCTCTGCGACCCATTCCTGCATCCGCGACAGGTCGTCGTCGTCGAAGCCGAACCGCCGGCGGACCGGGTCGCGCCCGGCCAGGTCGAGCAGCTGGGACGCGGTCGCCCGCTGGTCGGCCAGCGCGAGCAGCTGGCTGACGACGCCGAGCACGGGATTGGTCTGGCGCAGCGAGCGGTCGGCGAGCCTGACGCGTAGGTCAGGGAGCCGTTTGCGCTCGTCGTCCGCCTCGTCCTCGTCGTCATCGTCCCGGTCGGCGTGGCGCCCGGAGCCGAACGTGGCCTGAATCAGCGGCGCGAACGTCTCGATGTCAGGGCACATCACGATCACGTCGCGCGGCTCGAGCGTGGGGTCGTCCTCGAGCAGATGGAGGACCACGTCGCGGAGCACTTCGACCTGGCGCGCCCGGCCGTGGCAGGCGTGGATCTGGACGGTTCGGTCGCCCGGGTCGAGAAGCAGCCGGGCGTCGGGCTCACCGGGCGACGCGGTTCGGAGCGGCTGATGGTCGTCGCGTATATCCGCCTGGATCCGCGCCAGCAGCGTCCCTGGTTCGACGTCGGGCAGCCCGTGGTGGCGGTCGTCGCCCTCGCCGGCACTCGCGAGCACGAGCTGAAGCTCGCGGACGTCGCGGCCCCAGGACGCGAGCAGCCGGTTGACGGGCGCCGCGGCGGTCCGGTCCTCGCGCCGGTTCGTGATCGGGGGACCGCTTTGTAGTTCCGCGGCCACGGTCTCCCAGAGGGCCGGCGACGGATGGAGCACGAACAGGTGCAGGTCGCGGTGTCCCGCGATCGCGGCCAGCACGTCGAGGTAGGAGCGCGGGATTCGCGTCAGCCCGAACAGCGACAACCGCGCGGGGAGATCGAGCAGCTCGGTGTGTTTCCGGATCCGCTCGCACGCCGGGGCGAGGCGCTCGGCCGGACTCGGGACGCCGATCCGGGCCCGGAGGCGACGCCACAGCTCGGGTTGCCACGCGTCGGACCCGTCGCCGGCGCCGGGCGCCCCGGCGGCCCAGGCTCTCACCATGTCCGGGCGGTGCACCCCGTACCGATCGAACAGGTCGGCGATGTGGCGGACCGCGCCGAACCGCCGCATCGGGTCCTCCGGGTCGCCGCGGGCACCCTCGAGATGGCGCGCGAGCGTGGCCAGCCAGGGCTCGTCGAGGCACTCGTCGACGACGTCGAGCAAGGGCCAGACCGACCGTTCCGCCACCCAAGGGTCGTTGTCCGGATCGATTCCGGTCGCCGCCGCCAGCGCCGCCTGGATCAGACGCCCGGGGAACGGAAACTCGACGTTGGCGCACACGCCGTCCTGGCGGTCGCCGGTGGTTCCGAGTCTCGTCGACAGGCGCTGGGTGAGCCACCGCTCGATCCCGCGCGTCGGGACGGCGACCACGTCGGGCGCGAACGGGTCCGCCAGCGGCTCGAGCAGCGTCTCGGCCAGACCGTCGGCGAGACGGTCCGCGCGCTCGGCTCGGTGGACATGCAGCATTTGTTACGACGTTAGTGGCGGGGGGTGATTTCCGGGCCGCCTGCGACTCTTGTCTTTAAGAGTGTCGATCGCCAACCCCGAAACGATTCCCGCGGCCGCCCTGGATCGGCTTCGGATTCTCACCGATGACCCGGATGCTCGGTTCCGCCCGGACCAGCTCGAAGCGATCCGCGACGTGGTCGTCGACCGGGCCCGCGTACTGTGCGTCCAGCGGACCGGCTGGGGCAAGTCCGCGGTGTACTTCGTCGCCACCGCGCTCTTGCGGAAGGCGGGCGCCGGCCCGACGCTGATCGTCAGCCCGCTGCTGGCGCTCATGCGAAACCAGATCGATGCCGCCGAGCGCCTCGGGCTGCGGGCGCACACGATCAACAGCACGAACCGCGACGAGTGGGACGATGTCCGCGACCGCCTCGCCGCCGGGACGATCGACCTGCTGCTGATCAGCCCCGAGCGGCTCAACAACCCCCGCTTTCGGGACGAGATGCTGCCCCTGTTCGCAGCGTCAGTCGGGCTGCTGGTGATCGACGAGGCCCACTGCATCTCGGACTGGGGTCACGACTTCCGACCCGACTACCGTCGCGTCAAGGACATGCTCGACCGGCTCGCGCCCGAGGTCGGCGTGCTCGGGACGACCGCGACGGCGAACGACAGGGTCGTCGCGGACGTGGTCGCGCAACTCGGCGTCGACGATGGCGCGAAGCTTCGGACCTATCGCGGACCGCTGGCGCGCTCCAGCTTGCGGTTGGAGGTGCTGGAGCTGCCGCGGCCGGCCGAGCGGCTCGCGTGGCTGGCAGAGAACCTTCCTCGCATGGACGGATCGGGGATCGTCTACACGCTCACCAAGCGCGACGCCGAGCAGGTCGCGGCGTTCCTTTGCGCCCAGGGGATCAGCGCCGTGCCGTACAGCGGCGAGCACGAGAACGTCGATCGCATCGCCACCGAGGACCGCCTGCTCCGTAACGAGATCAAGGCTGTGGTCGCCACCAGCGCGCTCGGGATGGGCTACGACAAGTCGGACCTGACGTTCGTCGTCCACTATCAGGCGCCCGGCTCGGTCATCTCGTACTACCAGCAGATCGGCCGCGCCGGGCGTGGCGTCGAGCACGCCGACATCGTGCTGCTCCGGGGCGGCGAGGACCGCCGGATCCAGGACTTCTTCATCGAGCAGGCGTTTCCCGACCGCGAGCGGGTGAACGCCGTACTCGGTGAACTCGAGACCGCCGGCGAGGACGGGCGCTCGACCCGCGAGCTGATGGCGGTCGTCAACCTCGGCATGGGCCGGATCGAGGCGATGCTGAAGATTCTCGACGTCGAGGGCGCGGTGGCGCGGGCCGGAAGCCGGTGGAAGTTTGTCCCCGGGCGTGCGTGGGCGTACGACGCCGACCGTTACGCGGAGGTGACCGCGCTGCGTCGCGCCGAGCAGCGGGCGATGGCCGCGTTCGGCTCCGACGGCCGCTGTCTGATGCGGGTCTTGCAGGAGGAATTGGACGACCCCTCGCCCGAGGACTGCGGGCGATGTTCTGTATGCGCGGGGCCACGGTTCGACGCGCCGCCGGATCCCGCGCTGGTCGAGGCGGCCGGACGCCACCTGCGCTCGACCCCGATCGAGCTCGAGGTCCGCAAGATGGCCCCGGACGCCGAGGGCGTGATGCGCAAGATCCCCGCCGACGTACTGGTCGAGACCGGGTGGGCAGTCGCCAGGTTCGGCGACGGCGGGTGGTGGCCGGCGATACAGCGTGGTCTCGAGAGCGGCGAGTTCTCCGAGGACGTGGTGGAGGCGTTGGCCGACGTGGTCCGCGCGGGAGGCGTCGACTGGGTCACGTCGGTGCCGTCGGTGCGGCTCGGCGAGGTGGTTTCGCGGCTCGGGCGCCGGGTCGCAGAGGCGCTGTCCGTTCCGTTCGTGCCGCTCGTGACCCGGGTGTCCGAACGGCCGCCCCAGCGCGAGATGGCCAACGCGGCCCAGCAGGCCGCCAATGTCCGCGGCGCGTTCCGGGTCGTCGACCGACCGCCGCCGGGCACGGGCGTCCTGCTCGACGATCGCCGCATCTCGGGCTGGACCCTCGCGATGGTCGGCGGCCAGCTCCGGCGCGCCGGCGCCGAGCGGGTAGTGCCGCTTGCGCTGGCCACTCTCCAGTAGGTTGTTCGACAACTATTCGGCGGCGGGGTCGGCGCCGGAAGCCGGTCAAGGAGGGGAGGAGTTGTGCGTCGTTTCATCGTTGTGGTGAGCCTGGTGTGCGCGGTGGCGCTGGTTGGCGTCACGGGAGGGGTGGCATCCGCGATGCCCGTCCAAGCCCACACGGCCCAGGCGACGATCCCGATCGTCGTGGTCAAGACGCGGAGCGGCGCCACCGCGGCGCTCGTGCGCGTGTACATCCACGGCCGCCTCGTGCCCATGCTGATCGACACGGGTGCGACGGTGACCGTGATCAATACGACCGCCGCACGGCGTCTGCACCTGAAGACCGTCGGAAAGCGCCACAAGTTCTGCGGCGTGACGGGCTGCGCGCTGGCGCGGCGCGTGCGCGTCTCGAACTGGAACGTCGGCGGGGTGGTGCCGCTGCCGACGGTCGTCGTCTCGAGCTCCCCGATCGCGGGGCTCAACGCGCATCCGTTCGGCCTGCTCGGGTCGGATGTGCTCTCGCGGTTCGGGTCGGTGACGATCGACTACGCGGCCAAGGAGCTGGTCCTCGGCTGACCGGAGCCCCGAAACGTGTCACTCGGCGCGGGCCGCCAGACGAAATCCACGTTCGCCGCGCCTGTGGCGGCGAACGTGGCATTCGCGGCTCGGACGGTCCCGAGCGCCACGTTTGCCGCCACGCGAACGTGGCATTCGCGGCTCGGGCGGTCCCGAGCGCCACGTTTGCCGCTACCCGAGGCGATCGCGCGTCCGCCCGCACTACGCTGAATCCATGCCCGAATTGCCCGAGGTCGAACGCGCCCGCCAGACGCTCGAGTCCGCGCTCGGCCGCCGGATCGCGGCCGTCGACGACTCGGACACGTACGTGTGCCGACCGCACTCACCCGGCGAGTTCGCCGCCGCGTTGACCGGCCACACCCTCGCCACCGCTCACCGCCGCGGCAAGTTCATGTGGCTCGAGACCGAGGACGGGCCCGCCGTCGGCCTGCACCTCGGGATGGCGGGACGGATCGTCGTCGACCCCGAGGACAGCTCGCACTGGGACCGCTTCACGATCGAGTTCGAGGACGGCGGGCGGCTCGTGCTGCGTGACAAGCGCCGGCTCGGGCGCGCGGTGCTCAACCCGGACTTCTCGCACGTCGGGCCGGACGCCGCCACCGTCGGTCGTGAGGACTTCCGCCGCCTGATCGGCGCCGGGCATACGGCGATCAAGGCGCGACTGCTCAACCAGGGCGCGATCTCCGGGATCGGCAACCTGCTCGCGGACCAGATCCTGTGGCAGGCGCGGATCTCGCCGCTGCACAGCACATCCGACCTGTCGACGAACGACCTGGACCGCCTCCGCCGCGAACTCCGCGCCGCGGTCCGCTCGGCGATTCGCAAGGGCGGCGCCCACACCGGAAACTTCATCGAGGCCCGCCGGAGCGAGGGGGTCTGCCCACGCGACGGCCACCGTCTCGAGCGGGACAGGGTCGGGGGCAGAACGACCTACTGGTGCCCGGTCTGCCAGCGCTGACCCTCGGCCGGCGGGCATCCGTACCCTGAGCGCATGACCGACATCATCTTCGACTGCGACCCGGGCCACGACGACGCGATCGCGCTGCTGCTGGCACTCGGCAGCCCCGAGCTGAACCTGCTCGGCGTCACCACCGTGTGCGGAAATCAGACGCTCGAGAAGACGACCGCGAACGCGATCCGCGTGCTCGACTACGTCGGCCGCGACGACGTCTCGGTCGCCGCCGGCGCCGACCGGCCGCTCGTCCGAGACCGTCACGTCGCCGCGGAGGTGCATGGCGAGACCGGGCTCGACGGCCCGGACCTCCCGCCGCCGGCCCGGCAGCCGGAACCGGCGCACGCGATCGACTGGATCGCGATGACCCTGATCGGCCGCCCTGACCCGGTGACACTCGTGCCGACCGGACCGCTGACGAACATCGCCCTGTTCCTCGCGCGATACCCAGAGCTTGCGGGCCGCGTCGAGCGGATCGTGCTGATGGGCGGCGCGATCGGCGAGGGCAACGTCACGCCGGCCGCGGAGTTCAACATCTGGGCCGACCCCGAGGCCGCGCATCGCGTGTTCACGAGTGGCATCGACCTGACGATGGTCGGGCTCGACGTCACCCACCAGGCGTTGCTCGGACCGGCCGACGTCGCCCGCCTGCGAAGCTCCGGCAGGGCGGGGACGCTTGTCGCGGATCTGTTCGAGTTCTACGTGCAGTTCCACCGCCGCCGCTACGGGTGGGAGGGCGCGCCCGTCCACGATGCCGTCGCGATGGCCCATGTGATCGACGGCGGGCTGCTCACCACCGAGCACGTCGGCGTGGTCGTCGACACCGGCCCCGAGCTGTCGCGCGGACGCACCCACGCCGACCGGTCCGGGCTAGCCGATTGGGAGCGCAACTGCCACGTCGCGGTCGCGATCGACTCCGACCGGTTCCGGGAGATGCTGATCGGGCGAATCAGCTCGCTGGGGTAAGGGCGCGGGCGGCCGTTGGACACGCTTGCCGGCGCCCACGGCGGGTCATAAGTCGACGCTCGACCCCTCCCCAGGGGGTGAACGCCGATTCAGACACGAATACGGGTCATACGACGTATCTCGGCTACGGTGGCCCGCCGAGTGCGGAGATATGACCCCCGGCGGTCAGGCGGCCACTTGCTCGCCCGCCGCTCTCACTCGGCTGAGCGCACGCGCGTCGCGATCACGACGCGCATGACATCTGAGTCTGGAGCGTTTGCAGGTCACTCCAGGGGAACTTCGCGAGGATCGTGCTCGCGTACGTGTTCTCGAACTCGGCCGGCCACGGGTTGCTGCCGGGGATGGTGTTGGGGTCCTCGCCGAGGAAGGCGACGGAGCCGCCCTTGTCCCGCACGACGATGCCGTACGTCTGCGCCGCCTGCGCGAGCATCTCGTCGAGCGGGGGGAGGTTCAGACTCGCGACGTTGATCGCCGGGTTGAGCCGGAAGCGCGCGCCCTCGGGGATCGGGGTGATCCCGGGCGTGGTGTAAGCGCCGTCGGTGCGCTGGGCGGGCCACGACCAGCACTTCGGCTCGGTCTCGACGAGGCTGATCGCGAGCGCGTGGTTGATGTAGCCGCGCTGCAGGTCGGCCTGGGTGACCAGCCCACCCAGGAGCGGGAGGCCGGTGGCGGCCGCGCCCCAATCGTTGGTGATACCTGAGTGCGTGAAGTAACCGGGGCTCGTGGACACGTTGTCCATCTCCCCGCCCCAGCGCGCGTGCCACCCGTCTGGCTCCTGCTGCATCTTCCAAAACTCCCAAAGCTTGTCGGTCGAGGGCTGCCAGACGGTCATCTCCTCGTCCGTACCGGCCGCGGCCTGCGCGGTGCTCGGGATCGGGACCGCGTCGAACTCCGCCTGGAGGTCCGGTGCCGACACGTCGAGTGTCACGTGCTGCGTCGCCTGGTTCGGTCCGACGACGTACACCGGAACGCTGTACTGGTAGGTATTCATCCAAGTGCCGTACGTCTGCACCTGACGGACCAGTTCGTTCACGTAGGCCTGCGAGTTGGGATCGATCGGCGCGACGGGAGCAAGGGGCGCGTTCCAGAAGCTCGTCGGCGAGAACGGGTTCGCCAGCGGCAGCGAGAGGATCTGGTCGCCCGACGACGTCCCGCCCACCGACGGCTGCGACGGTCCAGTCGGCGAGGACGGATCCAGCGGCTCGGACGGCTGCGAGGGCTTCGACGGCTCTGTGGCCACCGGAGCGGCGGGCGCCGCCGCTCCGGGCAAGACGGGACCGATCGTCGACGACGAGGAGGCCGCGGGCGCGACGCCGCCTGCGTCTTCTCCGCGCCCCGGACGATGCTCCGCTTCCGGCGTGCCCGCCGGTCGGCTTAGTCGTCGTCGCCGGAGTCGGAGCGCACGACGTGACAGCCACGGTCTTGTGGCGCTTGCCCGACACGGCCGCTCGTCGCGTGCTCTCGCGTGAAGGGGCCGGCTTGACTGCGGCCTTACCTGACACATGCGCCTTGAGCTTGCTGGTGCGCGACTTGGGAGGGGTGGCGTGACGCGTCACGCGCGTGCACCCCGCGACGCCGACCGGGTGAGCCAACGCCACCTGCGCGCCCGGGCCGGCGAGGATGAGCGCAAACGCCAACGCACTGCAGAGCAGCGCGATCCGGTCCCGGACCTTAAGCCTCATCGCAACTGATACCGGCTCCCGTCGTTTTTCCTGACAGCCGACCGACGCGAGCCGATCGGTGATCTCACGCGTGAGCGCTACGGCACCTTCCACACACCTGAGATCGGATCGACGGCTACCCGTACTGAGACTTCGCCGTCGGCGTAGACGAAATTGCGCGGGACCGCCCCCCCACCCTGAAGCGAATCCGCCGCGGATGGACCGGTTGCTCAGCGGCGACCGGGGTTCGCCTATGCTTGGTCGGAACCCTCCGGGGAGGCGTAGGAGACGTGGATCGAACGGCGGTCGTGACCGGCGGTGCCGGCGGAATCGGTAGCGCCATAGTCAGCGCGCTGACCGCGACCGGACATCACGTCGCGATCCTCGACCGCGACGGTGAGTTCGCGGTCGATCTCGGCGACCAGCAGGCCGTGCGCGAGGTCGCCGGACGACTCGGTCCCCGCGACGTGCTCGTTCACGCCGCTGCCGCGTTTGACCGCGCATCCCTGGACGACCTCGACCTCGGTACCTGGCGGCGCGTCCAGGCGGTCAACGTCGAGTCCGCGCTCTGGCTCTGTCAGGCGCTCACGCCGGCCATGATCGCGCGAGGATTCGGCCGCGTGATCTTCATCGCGTCGAACACCGTCTGGAGGCCACCCGCCGCGGACTTCCTCCCGTACGTGGTGAGCAAGGCGGCGCTCGTCGGGATTGCCCGCTCGCTCGCCAAGCCGCTCGGCGAGCACGGGATCACGGTCAACTGCGTGGCGCCGGGACTCACGCGAACCCCGTTCACCGAGGCGGACCTGCCGCCGCTGGCGTTCGAAGAGGTTCGCGGCCGCCAGGCCATACCTAGGTCGCTCGTGCCCGAGGACACGGCCGGCCTGGTCGCGTTCCTCGCCTCCGACGCCGCCGGCGCGATCACCGGGCAGACGCTCGTCGCCGACGGCGGCTCGATCCTTCGCTGAGCCGGCGCCGTCCAGACGGGCCTGGCCTAAAGACCCGCTGTCCCCGCCTAAGGACCGCGCCTCAAGAGTAGTCATTTGCCCGATGTCGGCCCGCGCCGGGAGTGGGACAGTGCTCGACGGTTATTCCCGTAGGAGAGCAATCCCGTGACCAGCCCTAACGTCCAGTGCACGAGCACCCTGCCGACGGCCCACGAGGCCAAGCCGGCTCAGGCCGCGGCGCAGCCGGTGGCGAGTCCGCAGCGGCGCTGGTAGGCTCGCGCCGTCAATGCCGCTCGGAAGGACGGCGCGATGAGACTCCTCGTCGCTGGGGGATTCGACGCAAACAATGCCGCGCAGAGGGAGCGCATCCTGGCGTTCGGCGGTGCGCTGGGCGCGGGCATCGTCGAGCACGGTCACGTGCTCCTGAACGGCTGCCGAACCGAGCTCGACACCTGTGTGGCTGAGGCCGCGTACCGGAAGCTCCAGGCGATGGGAGAGCCCGAGCCCGACAAGCGCGTCATCTCGTACGTGCTCGATGGCGTGGCGCCGTCGCACTCCTGTGGGACGATCATCCGGTCCCAACTCCCGGACTGGGAGCTTGACAAGGCGACGTTCTACATCCCCGAGCAGCTGCAGGAAGCCGACGCGGTGATTCTCGTGGGCGGCTTCGGCGGAACGCTCCGCGCCGCGAACTGGGCGCGGATCGCCGGCAAGCCACTGCTCCCCTTCACGGCGTTCGGTGGCGCAGCCTCAGAAATCTACAGGCAGGAGCTACGGGACTTCGACGCCAAGTACGCCGGGCTGGTCGAGAAGCTCGAGTACGAACAGTTGAACAGCGTGAAGAGTGACTGGTCCGAGCACGCGACGGACGTCGTCGCGCTGGCCGAGAAGGTCGCCGAGTCCCGCTCGGTACTGGTGATCATGTCCTACGCCGACCGCGAGGAACTCGAGGACACATACGCCACCTTCGAGACGGTCACCGAAAAGCTTGGCTACAAATGCGACCGCGTCACCGAGAAGAACACCGAGCACCGCATCCTCCCGGAGATCCTCGCGCAAATCCGCCGTGCGGGATTCACGATCGTCGATCTCACGGATCTGCGCGAGAACGTGTTCTACGAGCTCGGGTACGCCGACGGGCTTGGCAAGCAAGTCATCGTCACGGCGAAGAAGGGTACCCAGCTGCCGTTCGACGTCGCCGACATTCCGACGATCTTCTGGAGCGGGCAGCAGCAGCTGAGCCGCGATCTCGAGGAGCGGATCCGGGCCGTCGTCAAGAGCGCCGTCCCGGTTGCCGGCCCGCCCATCGGTCCGCGGTGAGGTGGCTGCGGTTTCCCTTATCTGGCGAGCGTCAGTCGCAGTGACCACGGGGCCAAGCCGGCCGACCGCCGTCACTCCATGCGAGCGGGTGCGAATTAGTCGTCGGAGGGGAGACGACGCCGTCGGGCGTTCCTTCCGGGCCCTGGCTGAATTCAGGTGGCGGCGGTCAAAAGTTCAGGGTGGCGCCCGGACCGCGCATTCACCCGCTTGACCCTCAGGTGGCGTGCTGGACGGCGTCCCGGATCGCCTTCGCGGTGACCGTCGCGGCCACGGTTCCCAGCATGGTGAGCGCCCATGTCGCCTCGAAACCCGGTGCCGGCGACGGCTCATCTCCCGAGGCGACACAGAAGACGACGTCGCCGTCGACGGGTGTGAACACGGGATCGACCGCGCGCGCGATGCCGGCGCTGGCCATGCGCGCGACGATCGCGCAACTGCGCTTGTCCAGCGACGCGTCGGTGAGCACGCACACGAGCGTCGTGTTCCCCTCGGAGCCTTCGGCCCCGGACGCCCCGAACGCCCCGGACGCCCCGGACGCCCCGAACGCCCCGGACGCCTCGGACGCCTCGGTCGGCGGGACCGGCATACCCGGTGGGATCGGCATCCCCGGAAGTAGGTACGTGGTGCGGACCGGCCGGCCGCCGTCGTCGTGCGGGCCTCCGAGGACCGTGCCGTCCTGCGCGATCACGTCGCCGAACGCGTTGGCGACGGCGATGGCCGCGACGACCCGACCGTTCGCGAGCACCGTCGCGGCGTAACCCACTCCGCCACGAGTCGATCGCTCGCGGCCTAACAGCTTTCCGACGGCGGCGCCGGCGCCCGCGCCGACCGGACCTCGCTCCGGGACCGCTGCGGACGCGTTGTCACAGGCGCTATAGCCCTCGTCCGGTCCGGGCCGGCGACCGGCGCCACCCTCGGCAAGGTCGTATATGACCGCCGCCGGCACCAGCGGGACCGTCCCCATCGGGGTCGGTCTACCGAAGCCGCGCTCCTCGAGCCACCGCGCGACGCCGTCCGCCGCCGCGAGGCCGAACGCGCTCCCGCCCGTGAGCAACACGGCGGTCGGTCCTTCCGCGTTAGCCAGCGGCGACAGCGTCTCGATCTCGCGCGTACCGGTGCCGCCGCCTCGGATGTCCACTGCGCCCCGCGCGCCCGGTGGCGGGATCACGACCGTGCATCCGGTGCGGCCGTCCGGATCGGTCCAGTGTCCGATCCGAAACCCGGCGGGCAAAGCGGTCATCGTCACATCATGCCGCCAGCCCGCGTCGAGCCGCGCGCGTCTGAACTCGCCGCTAGCTCTCGGTGGGAGTCCGCGCCGGTGTGCGCTCGGGCTCCGGCGATCGCCGGCGAACGCGAGCGGGAAGCAGATCCGCCAGCCGGTCGTGGCCTCGGAGTCGCACCCGCGCCGGGGCGGCATCGTCGAGTGGAATCCCACCGCCCGGCGGGTTCGGCCGCGGGGGCGGTCGCCACGGACCATGGCCTCCGCCGCCGTCGGAGTCCGAGTCGGACTGTCCGGGCGGCTGGCCCCGGCGCCCGAGCAACATCGGCACGAACACCAGAGCGAGGATGATCGCCAGGTACGCGGCACCGAGAATGTTGACTCCGCCGATCTGTGGCGCGCTCGGCATGGTAAGAGCCTACCGTCCGAATCGATGCCGTGCGCGGCTATTCCAGGCGCGCTCTGCCGGCGCCGCGCGGCCGTGGGTCCGCGATGACCATTCGGGCAGTACGTGTTCCAGCGCGGTGAACGCATCGCCATCGAGCGCCCGATCTGCGTCCCGGCGCATGATCCCCAGCACCTCGCCCGGGCCGAGCGCCGGGCGGTAGGGCCGGTCGGCACTTAGCGCCTCTGCCACATCCGCCACCGCGAGAATCCGCGACGGCTGATCGAGCTCGGTGGCCCTGAGCCCGCGGTGGTACCCGCTCCCGTCCAGCCGTTCGTGGTGCGCGCCGGCGATCCGAGCGACGTCTTCGAACGCGCGCACCCGCGCGAGTATCTCCATCGACCACTGGGGATGGCGCCGGACCGTGTCCCACTCTCTCGGGCCGAGCGGACCGGGCTTATCCAGTATCCGGTTCGACACGCCGAGCTTTCCGATGTCGTGCAGGAGCGCCCCGCGACGCAAAGTCGGGCGCGTTTCCGCGTCGACATCGAGCGACGCCGCCAGCGAGTCCGCGATCGCGGCTACCCCTTCGGAGTGGGTCGCGGTGTAGGGCGACTTGGCATCCACGATCGAGGCGAACGCATGGGCCACGAGATCGAGCCGGGCCTCGTCGGCGACGAGCACGTGCTCGGGCGGCTCAACCTCCGTCACGGCGGCAGTCTCGAGCGACTGCCAGAACCGGGCATCGTGTTCCAGCCCGACGAGCACATCGACCAACGCGGGATCGAACCACGTTCGGCGCCGCTTGCGCGCGATCTCGCACGCGGCGCTCGCGCCGCCGTGCTGCCAGAACACCTCCGTGGTCTGGGCGAGGCACACCACCCGCCCAGCGAGCGAGATCTCATCTCCCGCGAGGCCGGCGGGATAGCCGCCGCCGTCCCAATGCTCGTCCAGGTCCATGATCGCTCGAGCCGCAATCTCGCCCAGGCCGATCGCACGGACGACCCCGGCGCCCCGCTCGCACCGCAGCTCGATCAACGAGCGCGCGGCCGCGCGCCCTGACCTGAGCACGGCGCCGGCGCGTCGCCCCCTGGACAACAGCGATCCGCCGGCGCCGGCCGTACGAAGCACGTGAAGCAGCGCCTCCGAGGTCCGGCTCGTATCCGTCAGCCGCCGGGAGCTCTTGACCATCGCGTCGTCGACCCCGAACAGCGCCGCGACCTTCGCGGCGTTCGATGAGCAGCCCGCGTCCTTCAGCAGCAGCGCGTAGAACAGCGATGACCGCGTGTCGTCGTCGAGATCGAGCGCGGTCGCGATTCGCATCCCGATAAGACAGCTGCGCTCAGCATGGCCCGGCACCTGACCCTCGGTCATGTCGAGGGCGTGCGAGAGCCCCGACAAGACCTCGGACAGATGCAGGTCCACAACGCCGTCGATCGGCTGGTTGATGGGCGCTGCCTTCACCCACTCAGGATGTCGCATCCGGCCGAGGGGCTACTCGGGGGCGAGAAAATGCACCGTGCCGGCGACTCCGCCGATCCAACACAGTACGACTGTGTGCTCACACGAACGGCTCGCCCGGCAACTCGGGCGCATCCCGCCCGGCAAGCCACGACAACACGGATGCCCCCACGTCGGCGAGCAGACCGTCGTGGCGTCGCCCCTCGCAGCCGGCATACGTCGCCAGCAGCGGCGCGTACTCGCGCGTGTGATCGGTATGGGCGGCGGTCGGGTCGACTCCGTGGTCGGCGGTCAGAACTAACAGGTCGTCGTCGCGCAGCAGCGTCAGCCACGTAGCAACGGCCGCGTCGATCTCGGTCAACGCCCGGGCAAACCCCGAGACATCGTGCCGGTGCCCGTAGACCTGATCGGTCTCGACCAGGTTGACGAAGATCAGGCCGCACTCCAGCTCGCGCAGCAGCCGCGTGGTCTCCGCGATCCCAGCCAAATTCGTAGCGCCGGCGTGCTTGACGTCGACTCCGACCCCGGCGAACAGGTCACGGATCTTGCCGACCCCGTGAACCGGCACGCCGGCGTCCTGAAGCTCCTCCAGATACGACCGCCCCGGCGGCGTCACCGCGTAATCCCGCCGGCCCTCGCGCCGGCGGAACGCCCCCGGCTCCCCCTCGAACGGCCGCGCGATCACGCGCCCAACCGCATGCTCCCCGGTCATGACCTCGCGGGCCGCCTCGCACGCCTCGTACAGCGCGGGCTCGGAGACGCGGTCGACGTGACACGCGATCTGGAGCACGGAGTCGGCCGACGTGTACAGGATCGCTTCTCCGGTCCGCAGATGGTGCTCGCCGTAATCGTTGATCACCTCGGTCCCGCTGTACGGCCGGTTGCAGCAGAACCCCAGCCCGGTCGCATCTTCAAGCCGCCGCACGACCTCGGGCGGGAAGCCGTTCGGATACGTCGGCAGCGGCGCCGACGGCACCACGCCCATCAGCTCCCAGTGACCGGTCGTGGACTCCTTGCCGGGTCCGAGCGGACGAAGCCGCCCGTAGACCGCCGGCCCCACTTCCGGCGGTACTCCCAGGATCGGGACGATCGAACCCAGACCTAACCGCGCAAGCGTCGGCAACGAAAGACCGCCGACTTCCGAAGCCAGATGTGCGAGCGTGTTCGAGTCGGCGTCGCCGTACGAATCCGCGTCCGGGAGCGCTCCCACGCCACATGCGTCCAGCACCACGACCGCAGCTCGTCGCATTCAGGCGACCACCGAAGGCCACACGACCCGACCCGCCACCCGCACCTCCGCGATCGACTCCTCCCGCGCGAGCGTGAACAGCGCGCCCAGCTTCTCTTCGATCGACGAGGCCCTGGACAGAACCGCCTCGAGCGTGCTTCCCGCCGGCGGCCGCACGAGCACGTAATCCGCGCTCTTGCCGACCGAAAGATCGCCCACCTCGTCCGCCAGCCCCAGCGCCACCGCCCCCGCGCCGGTCGCAAGCCACAACAAGCCGGCCGGACCCAGCGGCACGCCGTTGGACCCCGCGAGCATCTGCCCCTGGTAGGCCGTCAGCCCCTCCTTGAGCATGCTCAGCCCCGTGCCGGCGCCGACGTCAGTCCCGAGCGCCACCCGCACCCCGGCATCGAGATGCCGGCGCAGCGGAAACAGCCCGCTCCCCAGGAACGCGTTGCTCGACGGGCAGTGGGCCACCGCCGACCCCGCTGAGGCCAGCCGACCCAGCTCGGAATCACTCGCGTGCACGTCGTGAGCGAACACCGAGGCGGAGCTGACGAGACCGAAACGCTCGTACGTCTCCAGATAGTCGCGCGCCCAGGGAAATTCCGACGCCACGAGCTCGATCTCGCCAAGCGTCTCGTTCAGATGGCTCGTCACGAGCACCCCGGGAGCCTCCCTCGCCAGCTCCCCGCACACGGACAGCAGCTCGTCCGAGCACGACAGCGAGAAACGGGGGCTGACCGCGTACCGGATCAGTCCCCGGCCGTGCCAGCGCGCCAGCAGCTCCCGGCTCGACTGGAGCGCGACCTCCGCGCTCACCTCGAGCTCCGGCAACAGGTTGCGGTCGGACACGACCAGCCCGCTGGCCACGCGCAGCCCTGTGGCCGAGGCCGCGGCGAACAGAGCCTCCTGCGCGCCGACGAAATGGGACCCGAACACGAGCGCGGTCGTCGTCCCATTCGCCGCCAGGCCTCGCACGAACTGAGAAGCGACCGCCGCCGCATACCCAACATCAGCCATCCGGGCCTCCTCGGGCAGCGCCACCGACCGCAGCCAGTCCAGCAGCCCGAGCCCCAGCGCACCGATCACTCTGACCTGCGGGAAATGGACGTGGCAATCGACGAACCCGGGCAGCAGAACGGCGTCCCGGGCGTCCACCACCTCCGCATCCGGCGACATCCCGCGGACCTCGCGAAACGAGCCGCAAGCCACGATCCGGCCCTCCTCAAACGCCACCGCCCCGTCCGGGAACGTCTCCAGCGCGTCCGCAAAAACGAACGGATTGCAGGGAGTATGTGCAACCTGGGCGCGCACGATCGTGGGCATGGTGAAGAGCACGTTAGGCCACTTCACACCCGTCCCGCACAGCGGTTATGGTTGCCCATTCGTATCTGTGGAAAGGAGATGCAGTGACGGGGAGGATGAGGCGCTCTGTCCTCGCGGTTCTGGTCTTGGCGGTGGCTCTGGGGCTTGCCGCATGCGGGAGCAGCAACAGCACCAGTAGCGCGACTACCAGCAGTTCCACCACCGCGGCCGCACCAGCCGCCAGCAGCACGACGAGCACCTCGTCGAGCGGCTCGAACTTCAAGGTCGGTTTGGTGACCGACATCGGCGGGCTCAACGACCACGGCTTCAATCATCTGTCCTATGAGGGCTTGCTCCAGGCCGAGTCTCAGCTCGGCATCAAGGGCACGGTGCTTCAGTCGACCTCCGGCTCCGACTATGTCCCGAACCTCACCCGGCTCGCGGCTTCCGGAAACAACCTCGTGATCGCGGTCGGCTTCCTGATGGCTGACGCAATCCAGACGGTTGCGACGAAGTACCCCAATGTGCACTTTGCGATCATCGACAACCCCGGCGGCGCCGCGCCGGACACCGCCAAGAACATCGAGGGGATCGACTTCGCCGAGCAGGAGGCCGGTTACCCGGCCGGTTACCTCACCGGGCTCTACCTGAAGGAAAAGGGCTACACGACCGCGTCTTCGGTCGGCGGCCAGAGCATCCCACCGGTGACCGACTACATCGGCGGCTTCCAGGCGGGAGTCAAGGCGGCGGACCCGTCCGCCAAGCTGCTCAACGCGTACTCGCAGAACTTCACGGACGAGTCCTCGTGCAAGGAGCTCGCGCTCAATCAGATCAACGCGGGCTCGAAGGTCGTGTTCCAGGTCGCCGGCGCTTGCGGACTAGGCGTGATCTCCGCGGGTGTGTCGACGAAGACCCAGGTGATCGGCGTCGACGCCGACCAGAGCTACCTCGCGCCGACCCTCGTGCTGACGTCGGCCGAGAAGAAGGTCAACACGGGCGTGTTCACGGCGATCAAGGACCTGATGGCCGGCCAGTTCTCGAGCAACCTGCAGGAGAACATCAATAACGGTGGTGTCGGGATCGGCAAGATCGGTCCGGCCGGCGCCCAGTTCGAGTCACAGATCGACAACATCATCGCGGAGATGAAATCCGGAAAGATCACCCCGCCGACGGCGCTCCTGGTCAAGTAGTAAGAATCAAGCCCGCCGTGCCAGGGTCAAGCCCTCCGGCCCTTGAGCTGAAGGGAATCACGAAGAAGTTCGGCTCGGTCGTCGCCAACGACCGGGTCGACTTCGACGTGATCCCAGGAGAGGTGCACGCTTTGCTCGGCGAGAACGGCGCCGGCAAGTCGACGCTGATGTCGGTCCTGTATGGCCTGTACAAGCCCGACGCCGGAGAGATCCTGATCGACGGCCAGCCCGTCGAGATCTCCTCGCCCTCGGCCGCGATCGACCTCGGGATCGGCATGGTCCACCAGCACTTCATGCTGGTGGCTGTGATGACCGTGGCGGAGAACATCGTGCTCGGCCAGGAGCCGACCCAGGCCGGCGGCAGGCTCGACTTGAAGGCGGCGCGAACTCGGGTCAGCGAACTCTCAGACCGCTACGGACTGGCGGTCGATCCAAACGCCAAGATCGAGGACGTCACCGTCGGCACCCAGCAGCGCGTCGAGATCCTCAAGGCGCTCTATCGCAACGCGCGGATCCTCGTGCTCGACGAACCGACCGCCGTCCTGACGGCGCAGGAGGTCAAGGAGCTCACCGGCGTGCTCAACCGCCTCAAGCAGGACGGAACCGCGATCGTGTTCATCAGCCACAAGCTCGGCGAGGTGCTCGAGGTCGCCGATCGGATCACGGTGCTGAGGCGTGGCAAGAAGGTCGACACCGTTCCGCGCCAGGGCGCGACCGAGTCGAGCCTCGCGCGCCTCGTCGTCGGGCGCGACGTGCTCCTGTCGGTCTCGAAGACCCCCGGCAAGCCCGCGGGGCCATTGCTCGAGGTGAGCGACCTGTACGTGCGCGACGACCGCGAGCTCTTGAAGGTCTCCGGGCTTTCGCTCTCCGTGCGCGAGTGTGAGATCGTCGCGCTCGCGGGCGTCGACGGAAACGGACAGCAGGAGCTGGTCGATGCGATCACGGGCATGCGCGCGCCTGAGTCTGGCGCGGTGGTGATCGACGGCCAGGACATCGCCGGCAAGGGCGTGCGAGCGGCAACGGATGCCGGCGTCGCCCACATCGCCGAAGACCGCCAGCTCCGCGGCCTCGTGCTCCCGTTCACGTTGACGGAGAATCTGGCGCTGCGCGAGTACCGCAAGCCCGTGTTCAGCGCCCGCGGCTGGCTTCGCCTCAGTTACTGGAAGGACCTGGCGAAACGGCTACTCAAGGAATTCGATGTGCGCGGCGGGGGACCGGACAGTTACGCGGCATCGCTCTCAGGGGGCAACCAGCAGAAGGTCTGTGTCGCGCGCGAGATCGCGTCGAACCCCAAGCTGCTGGTCGCCCACCAGCCGACCCGTGGCCTCGATGTCGGGGCGATCGAGTTCGTGCACCGCCGCTTGATCGAGGAGCGCGACAAGGGTCGCGCGGTGCTGCTCGTATCGCTCGAGTACGAGGAGGTGAAGGCGCTGGCCGACCGGATCCTCGTGATCTACGAGGGTAAGATCGCGGGCGAGTTCCCGCCCGATGCGAGCGAGGAGCAGCTTGGTATCGCGATGACGGGCGGGACGATGCAGCCGGCCGAGGTGGCGACGTGACTCTGCTCGAAGACGAACTCCAAGCCGAAGCCGACGAGAGCAAGGGTGCCGCGGTCACGTCCCCGGCGGCGCTCACCGCGTTCCGGCGGGGTTTCAGCGGAGTGCTGGTGCCGATCGTCACGACGATCATCGCGTTCATCGCCGCCGGTCTGGTCGTGCTGGCGACCGGCCACAATCCGCTCTCGACCTATCAGTCGATCTTCAACGGGACCGGCCTCAACTGGGTGTTCCCGTGGGTCAGCGGGTCCGAGCGTGCGACCGCGGCAGGCAACCTCCAGCAGACGCTGCTTCAGGCCACGCCGTTGATCCTCGTCGGCCTCGCGGTCGCATTCGCGTTCCGCGCCGGCATGTTCAACATCGGCGGCCAGGGCCAGTACACGGTGGGGCTGATCGTCGCCGTCTGGATCGGCTCTTCATTCGCGGGGATGCCTGCGGTCCTCCACATCGTGTTCGCGATCGTCGCCGCTGCCGCCGCCGGGGCTGTGTGGGCCGGGATCGCCGGTGTCCTGAAGGCGGCCACGGGCGCCAACGAGGTGATCTCCACGATCATGCTCAACTGGATCGCGATTTGGCTCGGCGTCTACTGCTTCCAGCTCGGTGGCCCGCTCCAGAACCCCCACATGGCTTCGACGCCCGTGTCCAGCAACGTCGTCGCCGGGGCGAAGTTGCCGGTCTTCTGGGGCAGCGCGTCGCTCCAGGGGCTCGACGTCGGGATCTTCATCGCGCTTGCGCTCGCGGTCGTGTTCGGCGTGTTGATCAACCGCACGCGGCTCGGCTATGAGGCGCGCACCGTCGGCTTCAACCCAGACGCGGCGCGCTACGCCGGGGTCAACGTCGGCCGCACCTGGGTCCGCGTGATGCTGATCTGCGGCGCGTTCGCGGGTGTAGCGGCCGCGCTCGACGTACTCGGCTGGAAGTTCAACGTGTTCACGAATGACATCCAGACCTCGCAGATCGGCTTCTACGGGATCGCGGTGGCGCTGCTCGGTCGCAACACCGCCGGGGGCACGGTCGCCGCCGCGCTGTTGTTCGGGGCGCTCCTGACCGGCACCTCGGACCGCAACATCCACCTCAGCATCGACCCGACCCTCGTCCAGTACCTGACGTTCATGATCGAGGGCATCATCATCCTGCTCGTCTCGACCGACGTGATCACGCTCCGGTTGCTGAAGGGCGGGCGGCAGGTCCGCGTGGCGCTACGGCGCAAGCCGGCTGAGCAAGCAAGCAAGGGTGGTGCGTCGTGAGCGTGGGCGCAGTCGCCATCGCACCGGCACGCGCGGTCTCGCCGAAGCAGGTCGGCATTGCGGGCATAGTCCTCGCCGCGGTCGCGTGGGTGATCACGATCCCGCCGGTCGAGTCACGCGGCATGGTGCCGACGATCGTGCTCGCCGTCCTTGCCGTCTGCGCCGGGGCGTGGTCAATCGCAGGCGGCGAGCGCAAGGTCGGCTCCGAGGCGATCGTTGTGGCCCTGTTCGCGGTCGCGGGCGCCGCGGCATCGGTGAACTCGGCAGTGTCGACGCTCGAGTCCGTGTTCACGTGGTCGGCGCTGGTGGCGGCGACGCTCCGGTATGCGACGCCCCTCTTGTTCGCGGCGCTCGGTGGCGTGATCTCAGAATCCAGCGGCGTAATCAACGTCGGCCTCGAAGGCATGATGCTGATGGGCTGCTTCTGGGGCGTCTATGGCGCCGACGTGCTCGGCTCCTGGGTCTGGGGCCTGGTTCGTCGGCGGGGGGGCTGCTGGCGCTGCTGCACGCGGTCTTCTCGATCCACCTGCGCGCCAACCAGATTGTCAGTGGGTTCGGCTTCCTGGCGCTCGGGATCACCGGCTACTTCCTCGAGTACCACTACGGACCCAACGGCACACCGCTGAACATCTCGATGATCCCCAACGTCAAGATCCCGGGGATCCAGCACATCGGGTTCTTCGGGGCGGCGTTCGGCGACGCGAACCTGATGACCTGGATCGGGGTCGCGCTCGTGCCGGCGCTCACCTTCTACCTGTTCCGGACGCGCGGAGGCCTGCGGCTGCGGTCCGTGGGCGAGAAGCCGCGCGCCGCCGATACCGTGGGCGTGTCGGTGGTGCGGATCCGGTACGTGGCCGTGGTCGCGTCCGGCGTGTTCGCGGCGCTCGGCGGCGCTTACCTCTCGGTCGGGTTCGTCGGGTCGTTCAGCAATGACATGACCAACGGGCGCGGCTTCATCGCGCTGGCCGCGATGATCTTTGGCAAGTGGAAGCCGTGGGGCGCCTTCTGGGCGGTACTTCTGTTCGGCTTCGGAAACGCGATGTCCGACCGGGTCTCGAGCGTCAATCCGACGCTCGGGACGCTTTTCGAGGCGCTGCCGTACGTTCTCACCCTGGTTGCCGTCGCGGGGCTCGTGGGCCGCTCACGGCCGCCGGCAGCGGACGGCATTCCGTACGTGAGGGAGTAGGGGACGCCATGGCGGTCGCCCGACTGGCACTGGCCAGCTTCGTTGACGGGGAGGTTCGCCTCAGCGACGAGGTCGAGCTGTACCAGCGCACGTACACGACGCTGTTGCGCTCGAGCGGCGAGACCGCGCTACGCGTGCTCGAACCGTCGCACATGGCGATGGGCTCGAGCCTGCATCCGCTCGCGGCCAGCGAGGAGCTCGACCTCGGCGCGTTCCTGTACGCCGTCCAGCGGCTGCCCGACGGGATCGCCGGAGCCGATCTGGTGGTCATGGGCCAGGCCGTCGAGGCGCTGACCGCCGCCGGCATACCGGTCGACTCCTGGGAGGAGGCGGAGGCCCCCGCGCGGCGGCGCCGGTGGTACGACAGCGGCACCGGCACGCTCGCGGTGCTGCTCGCAAGCGCCTCGGACGTCGACGACCTCCTCCCCACGCTGGTCGCGTACCAGATCGAGTGGAACAAGAATCCGCGTGCGCATGCGCGCCGCGGGCTGGC
>CAVYQJ010000031.1:0-171418 GCA_963770615.1 uncultured Solirubrobacterales bacterium
TGTTGGTACTCACCCGCAAGTCCAACCAGAGCATCATGATCGGCGATGACATTGAGGTCTCCGTACTAGCGATCATGGGCGAGAAGGTGCGAATCGGGATTCAGGCACCGCGTGACATCCCGGTGTTCCGCAAGGAGGTTTATCTGGAGATTCAGCAGGAGCGCCTCGGCTCCGGCAAGGGCGCCCGCGAAGAGGTCGACGCGGCGCTGCGTGGCCTGGGAGACGGCACCTAGAACCGCCCGTTCTGCTGCGGCGAGCGGCCGGAGGTCCGCAACCGTCAGCCGAGCAGGTAGTAGAGCGTTTCGAACATCGCGATCGTCACCACGACCGCGGTTCCGAGCAACGTGGTGACGAGCAGCCAAAAACGGACTGAGCTGCGCTTCCTCTCGCGTGCGCGTCGGCGCTTGCGCGTGCGCGAGAGCGCACTGCGCTTGAGGTGGTCGTCGCGCCGGCGGTCCACTTGGATCTCGTGCCGGAACTCTTGCTCGAGTTCGGCGAGACTTTGGCGCATCTTCATCGCCATGCGGCCGCGAGCCTACCAAGTGGCGACGTTCGGCGTTATGGAGATGTAGGAAACGCCAGCTTTGGATAGCGGCCGCTGCGATCGTCCGCGCTTGCGCCGTACGATCGCTAGTGAACCGCCGCGCCTTCGTAGACCTTCACGAAGTGCAGGTAGTTATCGGCGATCTGCTTGGCCGCGGCCTCGCGATCGAGCCCGTCGTTGAGGAATGCGCTGAGCGCGTCCCACCAGATCGACCGCCCGATGGCGAATCCGATGAAGCCCTCGACCGGCGCCGCCTGCTCGAGCCACTGCTCGACCTTCTCGTTCGACGCGCCGCGACCGAGCAGCACGCACGTGACGCCCTCGCGGCCCTCGCCGGTGCGGGCCTGCTCGGCGAGCATCGCCGCGTCCGATTGCTCATCCACGCCCTCGATCTTCCAGATGTCGACCTCGACGCCGAAGTTCTGGGCGTCTTCGATCGCGCGCCGCATCAGCTCCGGCCGGAGCTCGGCGTCGTAGCGATCGGTGTCGCCGCCGACCGAGGAAAGCTGCTCGTCGGTGGCGGGAACCAGCAGCTCGAACAGGAACTTCCGATCGTTGTCGTGAAGCCAGTCGGCGAGCCGCTTGAGCCGCGTAAGCTGCTCCTTGTTCATGTCGGCGTCGCCGTCGGCGTTGTAGCGGACCAGCACCTTGGAGAAGTCCGGGTTGAACTTCTCGATGTGCGCGGGGAAGTCGTCGCCGTACTGGAAGTCGAAGTCGTCCTGGCCGGATTTCTCGACCGGCATCGCCAGCTTGAGTCCGTGCTCGCGGGCGCGCTCCGGAATGTCCGACCCGAACTGCTCATCGACGAGCACGCCGGTGGCGCCCGCCTCCGCGCCCTCGCCAACGGCGACCAGCATGCCCTCGAAGATCAGACGCTTGGCGTCGGCGATCCGCTCGGTCTCCTCGGGCGTCGGGTCGCCCTGGATCCCGAACATCTTCTTCTGGAACGACCCCCGATGGTCGAACGCGAGGATGTAGAGCTTGCCGTCGTATCCGAGAGCCATCTGCGCTCCCCTTTCGTTCCGGTGAGGTGTTGCCTGCAGTCTACGGCCAGTCCTCACGCTAGCCTGCGCCGCGATGGAGCACAAGTTCGAGGACCGGGGGGCTCCGTTCACGATCGGGATCGAGGAGGAGCTGATGATCCTGGACGCCGAGACGCTCGAGCTCGTCAACGCGATCGAGAGCATGCTCGAGGCCGCGCCGGTGGGCGAGATCAAGCCCGAGCTGATGGAGTCCGTGCTCGAGGTCTCGACCGACCCGTGCCGCAACACCGCCGAGGCGGGCGACCAGCTGCGGGCGCTGCGTGCGCAGGTTCGCGAGATCGCGGCGCGCAAGAACCTGACGATCGGCTCGGCGGGCACGCATCCGTTCGCGATGTGGGAGGACCAGCGAATCGTGGCGCGCCCGCGCTACCGCGACCTCGTGTCCGCGCTGCGGTTTGTGGCGCGCCAAGAGCTGATCTTCGGGATGCACGTGCACGTGGCCGTCGACGATCCCGAGCAGGCGATCCATGTCGCCAACGGGATGCGCGTGCACGTCCCGATCCTGCTCGGGCTGTCGGCCAACTCCCCGTTCTGGCGCGCTGAGGCCACCGGGCTGGCCTCGACCCGAACACCGATCTTCCGGGCCTTCCCGCGGATGGGGATCCCGCCGACGTACAAGGACTGGGCGGACTACGAGGCGCGGATCGAGTTCATGATCAACGCGCGCGTGATCGAGGACTACACGTACCTGTGGCACGACGTGCGACCGCACCCCAAGTTCGGGACGGTCGAGATCCGCGTGATGGACTCCCAGAGCCACGTCGAGCACACGCTGGGTATCGCGGCGCTGGTCCAGGGCCTGGTCCGCGAATTGTGCGAGCACTACGACGCGGGCAAGGAGCTGTCGCGCTACCCGTTCGAGATGCTCGACGAGAACAAGTGGCTGGCGGCGCGCCACGGCCTCGAGGGCGAGCTGGTCGACCTCCCCAAGTGGGATCGCGTCCCGGCGCGAGAGCTGGCCCGCCGGCTGATCGACCGGACCCGCGATCACTGCCGCGATCTCGGCTCGGCCGCCGAGCTCGAAGCCGTCGAGGATCTGCTCGAGCGCGGCAACGGCGCCGCGCGCCAGGTCGTGGTGTACGAGGCCAACCACGATCTGCGCGAAGTGGTCGCCGAGATCGTCGCGGCGACCGCCGTGTAGCGACGAATCGTCGAGACATACGTCATCGGGCGCATCGGTGCCCTGTTACCGACACTCGCGCCGTCCTACAATCGGTTGGCCATGAGCACCGGCGGCCAGGACTTGTTCGTAATTTGCAAGAACTGTCAGTCCGAGGTCAGCCCGTACATCACGGAGTGCCCGTACTGCGGGAGTCGGCTGCGCAAGCGAGCCCCCAAGCTCGATCGCGAAGGCCGCCCCACCGAGCGCAAGCGACGCTCGCCCGCGCCGACGCTGCCGCGGCTGCGCCCGGGCGAGATCCCGGGGATCCGCGCCGAATCGCGTCCCTACGCGACGATTGCGCTGGTCCTGGCGGGAATCGCGGGCACGCTGCTGTGGCGGGCGGCGCTTGTCGGGAGCACCGCCGCGATCGAGGCGTGGGCGCGATTCGGGACGCACCTGTGGTGGCGGTTGCTGGTGGCGCCGTTCACCTACGTCAACACCGGCTACGCGATCGTGGCGCTTGCCACGATCGCGCTCTACGGCTGGCTGCTCGAGCGCCGGCACGGTCCGCTGCTCGTGCTGCTTGTGTTCGGGATCGCCACCGTCGGCGGGGCCGCGGTCACCGCCGCCGACTCGACCCTCCCGCTGGCGCTGGGCGCCAACGGTGGCGCGCTCGCGCTCCTGATCGCGTGGGCGATCCCCGATCTGCTCTCGCTCCGCGCCGGCGAGGACATCGACGGCGACCTGCTTGGGACCGCGGTGATCGGCGTGGTCGTGCTGCTGATGCCGCTGGCCGCGCCCGGCGCGAGCTGGATCTCGGCCGGCGTTGGCGTGCTGACGGGCATCCTGATCGGGCTCCCGCTGGCGCTCACCGGCGAGCGCTAGGCCCAGCGAGGCCCTCCCGCGGACCCGCCGAGCCCGGCGTGCGGACGTATGATCCGTCGGGCCCCGTGGTCGACCGCGCCTACACCGACGCCGAGCTGGAGGCTGCGATAGCAGCGATTTCCGATCCGGAGCGGCTGCGAGAGGCGCAGGATGTTGTCGCCCGCACGGCCCCGTCGCTGCAACGAGTGCTCGCCACCGCGCTCGAGGAGGGCGGCTGGTTCGACATGGGGCACAACCAGGTGGTTCATGAGGCGACCGGGCACGACGACCCCACCGAGCGCGTCCGGGCGGTGCAAACGCTGCTCGCCGAGGAGACCCGCCTGGGGATGCTCGTCGGCGTCGCCGTGGGCTTCGAACTGGCGCGGGAGCTAGCCGGGCCGCAAACGACAGAGGAGGATTGACACGAAATGGACGTTCGCTTTCTGGGACACGCGTGCTTTGAGCTCTCCGACGGGGACACGACGCTTCTGATCGACCCGTTCCTGACCGGAAACCCCAAGGCCACGATCAGCGCCGACGACGCCGCCGCCACCACGATCCTGCTCACCCATGGCCACGGCGACCACATCGGCGACACGGTCGCGATCGCCAAGCGCACCGGCGCGCCGGTGGTGGCGATCACCGAGCTCGCCGGCGAGCTCGGCCACGAAGGAGTCGACGTGCGCGACCCGAACCTCGGCGGTTCGGTCAAGTTCGACTGGGGCTGGGTCAAGCTCGTGCCCGCCTGGCACACTTCGACCACGCCCAAGGGCACTGTCAACACGCCCGCGGGCCTCGTCATCAGCATCGGCGACACGCTCGTGTACCACCTCGGCGACACGTGCCTGTTCTCCGACCTGGCGCTGGTCGGCAAGCGCCAGCCGATCGACATCGCGCTGATGTGCATCGGCGGTCACTACACGATGGATCGCGTGGACGCCGTCGACGCGGCCGAGCTGATCGGGGCCAAGACCGTGATCCCGTGCCACTACAACACGTTCCCGCCGATCGAAACCGATGCCCAGGCGTTCAAGTCCGACGTCGAGTCGGCAACGGGCTCGAACGTGGTCATCCTCGACCCCGGCCAGTCGCACTCGACGTGACTCACGCGATCGTCCTGATCCAGGCACAACGCTCGGGGCTGGCGACGCTCGGCGGCGAGCTGGCCGACCTCGAGGGGGTGGCCGAGGCGTACTCGGTGACCGGCGAGTGGGACTTCGTCGCGGTTCTGCGGCTGCGCCAGCACGAAGATCTCGCGAAGGTCGTCGCGGGGCAGATCTCTCAGCTCCCGGGCGTCGCGAGGACGCACACGATGGTCGCGTTCGAGGTGTACTCGCGGCACGACCTCGAGGCGCTGTTCTCCGTCGGCCAGTAGCTCCGCGATGCGCGTCGCGGTCGTAGCCGAGTGGTACCCGTCGCGCGCCGACCCGGTGCTGGGGATCTGGGCGCACCGCCAAGCGATGGCCGCGCGCGACGCCGGGGCCGAGGTGCGAGTGCTGGCGCTCCGGCGCCCAATCCCTCCGCTCGCTCTGGCACGAGATCTGGTTCATGTTCCCCCGGCGATCGGGGCGCTCGGCGACTGGGTCGCGGGGGCCCGGACATCGCTGCGGCCGACGTCGCTCGACGGGCTGTCGGTGACGCCGGTGCCGTTCCTCGCGCCGCCGCGGCCGCTCTCGTACGGGAGCTGGGGCTACTGGATGGCGCCGCCGCTGGCCCGGGCGCTCGACCGCCTGCACGCCGAGTGGCCGTTCGATGTCCTGCACGCTCACAACCTGGCGCCGATGGGACACGCGGCCGCGCGCTGGGTGCGCCGGCGCGGTCGCGTAGGCCCGGCGTTCGTGGTCTCGGCGCACGGGCCGGACATGATCAACGTGCCGGAGAACAGCCCGGTGGGTCGGCGGGCGTGCGTGGCGGCGATGGCGGTGGCGGACCTGGTCCTCGCCAACAGCACCTGGGCGGCGCGGCGGTGCGAGGCGATCGCGGGCCGGCGTCTTCCGGTGCGGGTCGTGTACCTGGGAGCGGACGTTCCGCCCGCCGCGCACACACCGAACGGCGCCGTGAGGATCGTGACGGTCGCCCACCTGGTCGCGCGCAAGCGCCACGAGACCGTCCTGCGGGCGTTGTCGATGCTCGATCCGGCGCGCCGACCCGAGTACCTGGTGATCGGGGACGGCCCGCGCCGGGAGCCGCTCGAGCGGCTGGCGGTCGAGCTGGGGGTCGCGGATCGCGTCCGGTTCCTGGGTCAGCTCGACAATCCCGACGCGGTTGCGCGTGCCGCGGCGTGCGACGTGTTCGTGATGCCGGGCGTCGAGGAGCCGTTCGGGGTGGCGTTCGTCGAGGCCATGGCCGCCGGGTTGCCGGCGATCGGCAGTCGTGGCGAGGGGGGACCGGAAGACATCGCCGCTGCCGGCGACGGAATGCTCCTCGTCGAGCCGGGCGACGCCGCGCGGGCTCGCGGCGGTGATCGAGCGGCTGAGCGCCGACCGATCCGAGCTGGCGCGGCTGGGCGCCGCCGCGCGCGAGAACGTGGCCGCGAACTTCACCTGGGAGCGGTGCGGGTCGGAGACCGTCGCCGCCTATCGCGCGGCGCTCTCGGCGCGGCGAACGTGAGCGACCGGGTCGACGTGCTGGTGGTGTCGCTCGGCACCACCCGCGGGCTGCGCCTGGCCGACGCGCAGCTCGTCGAGATGCTGCGCGCGGCGGGCGCGTCGGTGGCGGCGGTGAGCACCCGGATCGGGCTGACCAACGCGCTCCGGCGGGCGTACCCGGTCAACGACGTGGTCGAGGCGATCGCGACGCGGCGGGCGCTGTCGGCGGGGCTCCGGCGCCACCGGCCGCGGTCCGTCGTGTTCTCGACCACGACCGCGGCGCTACTCGCCGGTGACCCGGGGGTGCCGTTCGCCGTCTGGCTCGACTCGCCCGCGCGCCTCAACCGCCCGGGACTCGCGAGCACCCCGCTGCACGCGCTCGAGCGCCGGCAACTCGCGCGCGCTCGGGTGCTGCTGCCACATAGTCCGGGCGCGGCGACGGCGCTGCCGATCGGCGCGGCGCCGACCGTGCTGATCCCGCCGCCGATCGCCCGCGCGCCGGCCGGGTCGAGCGACGATGCTCGCGAGCCGCTCGCGGTCGGCTACACGCCCGACCCGAAGGCCAAGGGGCTCACGCTGCTGTGTGCGGCCTGGGAGGCTGCGCGCGTGCCGGGCGCACGGCTCGTCATCGCCGGCATCCCGCGCGAGCGGGCGGTCGAGTTCCTGGCGCGCCGCGGCGCCGGCCCCCCGACCGACGCCGAGTTCGCGGGCATGCTGCCCCAGGCCTCGTTTCGGGATCTGCTCGCGCGCGCCCGTGTGTTCGTCAGCGCCGCGGCGTGGGAGGACTTCGGGATCGCGCCGCTCGAGGCACTCGACCGCGGTGCCGCTCTGGTGGGCGCGCCAGGCGGCGGGCCGTTCCCCGGGCTCGCGATCGCCCGCTCACTCGCGCCCTCGTTCGTCGCCGAGGATCGGGACGCCGCGTCGCTGGCGCGCGCGCTCGAGGCGGCGTTCGCGGCGGACGACGCGGTCCTCGCCGCCTACCGCGGCGCCGCGCGCCTCGAGCTCGAGCCCTACCGGCCCGAGGCGTCGGTCAAGCGCCTTCAGGAAGAGGTGCTGCCGGCGCTGCTCGGCGCGTAGACCTCGGCCGGGCCCGCGCGGCCTCGCCGGCGGGCCGCGTCCAGGACCGCGCGCGCGAACGCATCCACCTCGACGCCGTCGGTCTCGTGGTCGATCGCGTGGCTCTCGGCGGCCATGCGCCGGCGGAGATCACCGTCTGACGCGAGCCGCTCGAGCGCGCCGGCGATGTCGTCGACGCTGAACGGGTTGATCAGCAGCGCGTTCCGTCCGTCGATCGCGACGTCGCCGGCGGCGCCGGCGGTCTTGGTACAGATGATCGGCAGCCCGGCGGCGGCGGCTTCGCGGACCGCCACCCCGAACGGCTCGTAGGTGCTGACCAGCGCGTAGACGTCGGCCGCGGCGTAGAGACTTGGCATCTGGGAGGGCGGGACATGGCCCGCGAACCGGACGGAAACGCCGAGCCGGGCCGCCAGCTGCTTCAGCTCGCCCTCGAGAAACCCGGTCCCCACGATCTCGAGCGTCGCCTCGTCCGCGATTCGCGAGAAGGCCTCGATCAGCGTTGCGAAGTTCTTGTCCGGGACGAGCCGCCCGGCACTGATCACCTTGACGCCGTCGCGTCCGTCGTCGCGTGACGCGGCGCGAAACGGCTCGAGGTCCGCGGCCTGGAGCGCCACCGTGATCCGCTCATCCGGCACGCCGAACGCCAGCAGCCGAGCCCGCGCCGCCGAACTCGTCGCGATCAACCCGTCGGCGCGCGCGCCCAGCCACCGATGCAGCCCGAGCTGCCAGCGCGGGAGGAGCGGGTCGATCCCGGGCGTGCACTCGGTGAAGATCACGTATGCGCGCTTGTGCCGCCGGCACCAGTTGAACACGCGCAGCGACGCCGGCCCGTACTCGGACACGACCACGCAGTCGGGGTCGACGGTCCGCAGCGCGTGTTCGAGCCCGCGGGACCACAGCATCGGCGTGCGGCCGGCTCGCCGGCGCTGGCGCGAGTGCAGATGCACGGCGGGATAGGGGTGCTCGCGCGGGAACCAGTCCGACGGGACGTCCCAGCTCGGCTGGCCGGCCGACTGGTAGATGACGCGGATGTCGAGGTCGTCGCGCTCGTGCAGGGCGCGGAACAGCGGCTCCCGGTAGGGAACGGGCGTCGGCGGGACGATCGCGCAGCGAACGGGCATGGCCGCCCGAAGGTTATTGAGCGCCGCGGTTCGCGCCGCGGGACACGCCCGGCTACAGCTGCGACCCGCGGCCGCGCTCGAACCAGATCGCGCGGTCTTTCCAGTCGTGGGCCATCATCAGCGCCCCGCCGGCGGCCGTGAGCGCCAGCACCGGGCGCGCTCCGACGTGCGGCGTGGCGACCGGCGCCTGGTCGGAGAGCAGAGCGAGGAACGCCGTGACGGCCACGACGCTGCCGGTGGCGCCGTGGTGGCACCGCTGCCCAAAGATCCACAGCCGGCGGCGAAGCGCGTCATATTCGACGAGCTTCGCGACTGAATATGCAGCGCCCTGTCGCATCTTCTGAATCGCCCCATTTATCGACCCTTATCCTGCAAACGTGAGGAGATTCGCGGTTCTTTTATGCGTCTTGTTACTTGCCACCGCGGTGGGGTGTGGAACGTCGCGATCGAGGACCGAGTCGACCGCGAAGACGACCGCCACCGCGCCCCCGCCGGCGACCCAGACCGCGCCACCGACGACCTCGCCGACGACCTCGCCGACGACCTCGCCGCCGACCACCCAGACGACTTCCCCGACGGCCACCGGCACGCCCCCCACGGCGCCCGAGACGACCACGAATCCGGGCGCGCCGGCGACCGGTGGCGCGCCCCCGGAGGATGCGCGGATTCCGGCCACGTACACGATCGTGCCCGGCGGCTCGCTGAACCCGCCGACGATCACCGCGCCGGCGCACATCCCCGTCCAGCTGACCGTCGTCTCCGGTGACGGGCGATCGCATGTCGTGGTCCTCCGGACCGAGCCGCCGCGCACGCTCGCGGTCCCCGCGCAGGGCCGCGCCACCGTGCTCATCACCGGCCTCAGGGTCGGGCGCTACACGCTCGACGTCGATTCAAAACCGCGCGGGGGGCTCGCGATCGGTGGCGCGCCCGGTCCGTAGCGCCGCTGGGACCGTCGCGCCCGGGTCAGCTCAGGTCCGGCCCACTACGCAATCCGCGACCCGACCGCCGCGTCTTTGTCGGGCCGGAGCAGGACGACGCCCAAGTCATCATCCAGCGCGCCCAGCACGAGCACCTCGGACTTGAACCGCGCGATCACCCGCGGCGCCAGGTTGACGACGCCGACGACCAGGCTCCCCTCGAGCTGCTCGCGCGGGTAGTGGGTGATCTGCGCCGAGGAGCGCTTTATCCCGATGTCGGGGCCGAAGTCGATCGTGAGCTTCCACGCCGGCACGCGCGCTTCGGGAAAGTCTTCGACCGCGACCACACGGCCGACTCGCATGTCAACCGCCGTGAACTGGCCGACGTCGATCACGCCGGAAGCTTATGTGGTGGTGCCTGGCGGCGTGCGCCGCGAGCGTCGAGGCCCCGGCGGCGCCCAATGCAGATCCCGCGGTCGAGGTCGGTCCCGCACTCGGCGCGGTTCCAGCCGCCGAGTCCGTGGTGGTGGTCGTGCTCGTGGTGGTGGTCGTGCTCGTGGTGGTGGTTGTGCTGGAGCTCGTGGTCGTGCTCGTGCTGGTGGTGTTCGGGGTGGCGGTCGTGCTCGTCGGGGTGGAATCGCCGGCGCAGGGCGCGGCTCCGGCATCGGCGCTGCTGCCCGGGGTGGTGGTCGCCGGACTCGTGGTCGCCCCGCTCGTGTCGGTGCTCGTCGAGTCTGTGGCTGGGCTGGTCGTGGTCGTGGTCGTGTCGGCGCTCTGACTCGTGGTCGTCGGAGCAGGAGCCGTAGCCGCCGTCGTGCTGTCGGAGCTTGTCGCCGGACAAGACGTCGTTCCGGTCGTCGGGGTGGTCGTAGCGGTCGTCGATCCGCTCAGCACCGTCGAGTCGGTCTGGGTCTGCGTCCGCCCCGGCGGAACTACCGGGGTCGTCTTGGTCTTCGTGCCCGCCTTGGTCGTGTCGGTGGCGTGCTTGGCGACCGTCTTGCCCGCCGGCTTGTGCGCTGTGGTGGCGTTGGCCTGGGCCCTGGCCTTGTGGGCATGGTTGACCGCGTTGTGATGCGGAATCGCGCCAAGGGCGGCGCCGCCGCTCGGCGTCGCTGACGGCCTCGGGGTGGCGACGGCCGCCGGCGGACTGGGAACGGAAGCGACACGGGTGACATCGGAGGCGGCGTGATGATGGACGTGCGGACGGGCCGGCTGCTCGACCTCGACCGCGCCGGCGGTCACGAGCGCGGCCGCGGCCAGGCCGGCTGCCGCCTTCGTCGCGATTGCGCCGATGCTCGCCGACAGGAATCCGGTCGTGGTCGAGCCCATCACCGCGCCGGCACCGGCCGCCGCGGTGCCTCCGACCGCCGCCGCCTGCCCGGCCGCGCTCGCGCCCGAGGCGCTCGAGCCGGCGCCGGCGGAGTGGCCAATGTGCAGGATCGCGAGCTTCCGCAGCAGCACGAACCCGCCGACTGGCAAGACCGCGGTGAGCGCCTTGCTGGTCTCGTTGAGCTGGCCCTTGAAGGTCTCGCAACGCTTGCACGTGCGGAGGTGCCGGCGGGCCAGGGCTCCGGGCCGGCGCTGGAGCCCCTCGGTGACCTCGGCGAGCTCGATGCGAACCTGCTCGCACGTAAGTAGCCGCGCCTCGGCGGCTTCGGCCAGCGATACCCGCGCGCGCACGAGCAGCGACTTGACGCTCGGCACCGTCGTCTCCATCGCCTCGGCGATCTGCTCGTAGGACAGCGCGTCCATCTCGCGCAGGACCAGTGCCGTCCGCTGGGTCTCCGGGAGCCCATGGATGTCGCCGACGAGCATCCGGAACTCCTCGCGCTCGTGGACCTTGTCGGCGGTTGTCGCGCCGTGCTCGGACAGGTGGATGTCCATCGAGTCGACGCCGACCGCCTGGATCCGGCGGAGGTGGTTGAGGCTGCGGTTGCGCGCGATCCGGTACAGCCACGGCCGCACGTTGATCGGTCGCTCGTCGTCGAGGATCGCGTTGAACGCGGCGGAGAAGACCTCCTGGAGCACGTCCTCGGCGTCCTCGCGGGATCCGAGCAGGTGCCGGCAGAACGCCAGCAGGCGCGCGTGATACCGCGCGACGAGGACCTCAAAGGCGGTCGTGCTGCCCCGCCGGATCAGCGACACCAGACGTTCGTCGGACTGCAGCCTCAGCAGCGGCGAGCGCGCGTGAAGACCGATTCCTCCCGAGTATCTGAGCGCTGAGACTTCCATCCAGACCGCTTGAGGGCCAACCGAAAGGGGGCCGTCGGACGCATGGACACCGTAGCAGCGGATTAGTTGCGGTCCTGAAGAACCGCGCCCGTATACGCCGCCTGGGGGAGTGGGCCGGCCCGATTCGAAGGACGGTCCACGAGATACCCGGGGAGGGACTCGAACCCTCATGCCGCTGGGGCAATCGCTCTTAAGGCGACCGTGTCTGACCAATTCCACCACCCGGGCGTAGGGGGTAAACGCTATCGGCTGGCGGGGCGCACTATGAGATCCCGGGCACTATGCGGGCGCGCAAGACCGCGCGCTCGGGCCCGCGCGCGGGCCAGATAGGGACGTTTAGGCCCGGGTAGATATCCCCCGTGATTACTGGGGCTTTGGGTTCCGACACCCCTGTCGGTTCGAAATTGACAGCCGAACAAACCCGATGCTAGGTTCGGCTGCCAAGCCCGCGCTGGGATTTCCAGGGTCCTCGCGGGAGGAGAACGGATTGGCAGGTTCGGAGCGGTGAAGAACTCGACCGTGGTCGGCAGGGTGGCCGCAGTCGCCGCGGTGGCGATTGCGTTGGTCGTCGTGGGCGTAATCCTGCTTTCCAGTGGAACGAACTACCAGGTTCGGCTGGTGTTCGGAGACGCGAGCCAGATCGTCAGCGGCGACCAGGTCCAGGTCGCCGGGATCTCGGTCGGCTCGGTCTCGAACATCGCGTTGACTCCGAACGGCCAGGCGCAGCTGACGATCAACATCTCCAACCCGTCGTACGAGCCGCTGCACCAGGGCACCGAGGCGACCGTGCGGCTGACGTCCCTGTCGGGGATCGCGAACCGCTACATCGACCTGCGGCTCGGTCCCGGGAACGCGCCGACGATCCCGTCGGGCGGGACGATCGGCACCCAGAACACGACCAGCGCGGTCGACATCGACGAGCTGTTCAACACGCTCAACCCGCCGACGCTCAAGGGGCTCCAGAACCTGATCCAGGGCGCGGGCTCGCAGTTCGCCGGCAAGGGCGCGCAGGCGCAGGCCGCGTGGGCCTATCTGAACCCGGCCGTCGCGTCGAGCAGCACCCTGTTCCAGGAGCTTGACCACGACGACGGCGGCGACTTCACGAACTTCGTCGTCCAGTCGTCGAAGCTGCTCTCGACGATCGCCGCGAAGTCCTCGACCCTCACGGCGCTGGTCAAGAACCTCGGGACGACCACCGAGGCGCTGGCGTCGCAGAAGAACGCGCTCGGCCAGTCGATCCAGGACCTCCCGCAGTTCATGGCGCTCGCGGACACGACGTTCGTGAACCTCCGTAACTCGCTCGACGCGCTGACCCCGCTGGTCAACGACTCAAAGCCGGTGGCCCCGAAGCTGCAGAAGTTCCTTGCCCAGCTCGAGCCGCTGGCCAAGAACGCGGTCCCGACGGTCCGCGACCTGGCCAACATCATCTGCTCCCGAGGCTCCAAGCCGTGCTCGGCGAGCACCCCGGGTCAGAACGACCTGATCCAGCTGCTCGAGTTGAGCGTCCAGCTCTCGAACGTCACCTGCGGCACGAACCAGGCGGCCAACAACTGCAACGGCACGCTCGCGGCCAACGGCCAGCAGCGGCTGGGCGCGTTCCCGCAGTCGACGATCGCGCTGAACGACTCGACCCCCGAGCTCGCCACCGCCCGGCCGTACGCGGTCGACCTGACCGGCTGGTTCGAGGGCTACAGCCACCCGGGCACGATCGACGCCAACGGCAGCGCGAGCCGGGTGGCGCCCGTGGTCGGCGTCGGATCGATCGAGAACGGGAGCCTCAACCTGCTCCCGTCGTTCCTCCAGCCGGTGCTGCGCGAGGTGCTCGCGTTCGGCGGCAGTGGCACGGGCACGGGGACGGGGACCAACACCAGCTCGAGCGGCCTCTTGACCTCCGGCCAGGGAGACCGCTGTCCGGGCTCGATGGAGCGCGGCGCGGTCTACTACCCCGAGCAGGGCTACCCGTGTAACCCGAGCGAGGTCCCGAGCGGGAACTGATGCGACGAATCGTTCTCAGCGTCGGGATCGTGGTCGTGCTCGGGGCGTTCATCGTCATCGCCGGCGGGTTCACGAACGGGCCGAGCAACCCCACCTACAAGCTCGAGTTCGACAACGCGTTCGGGCTCGTCACCGGCGCGCCGTTCAAGGTCGCGGGTGTACCGGCGGGGTCGATCAAGTCGATCAACCTCTGTTACACGGACAAGCACTCCCACTGCCAGAACAAGCTCGACGCGCTGGTCACGGTGGCGGTGACCACGAAGGGGTTCGGTGCGTTCCGGTCGGATGCCTCGTGCCAGTCGCGGCCGCAGTCGCTGATCGGCGAGTACTTCGTGGACTGCCAGCCCGGCCAGTACGGCAAGACGCTCGCCTCGGGCAGCACCCTCAACGCGTCGCACACGTTCTCGACGATTCCGGCCGACCTGCTCGCGGACATCATGCGGATGCCCCAGCGCGAGCGGTTCACGCTGATCATCAACGAGCTCGGGGCGGCGGTCGCGGGCCGTTCCACCGACCTCCAGACGGCGCTCCAGCGCGCGGTCCCGGCGCTCGATGAGACCGACAACCTGCTCCAACTCCTGGGCAACGACTCGAACACGCTCAAGGCGCTGACCGCGAGCTCCAACTCGGTGATCACCGCGCTGGCCAACAACTCGACGCAAGTCCAGAACTTCATCGTCGACGCCGACAAGGCGGCGACCGACACCGCCACTCAGCAGGCCAACCTGAAGACCACCCTCGCGCGATTCCCGGGTTTCCTGGAGCAGCTCAAGCCGACGATGGCGAAGCTCGGCTCGGCCGCGACCGCGAACACGCCCGTGCTGGCGAACCTGAACGCCGCCTCCGGGCAGCTGCACACTCTGTTCACGAACCTGGCCTCGTGCTCACAGCCGCACACCGGCAACGACTGCGGGTTCGCCAATGCGTCGCTGCCGGCGCTGAAGTCGCTCGGTCAGGCTTCGATCACCGGCAAGCAGGCGGTCCAGACCGCCGCGCCGACCGTCTCGATCCTCAACAAGTTCGCCGCGCCGGTGAGCCAGGGCGGGGCCGGGACCGGCGAGCTCGCCCAGAACCTGGCGATCGTGCTCCAGGACATGAACACTCAGAGCCGCGCGGTCGAGCCCGACCCGCGCAGCCCTGGCGGCAAGGGCTTTACCGGCCTCCAGGCGCTGCTTCAGTACGCGTTCAACCAGACGCTCGCGATCAACACGTTCGGTCCGTTCGGGCATATGCTCGCGGTCGACGCGTTCGCGAACACGATGTGTACGCCGTACGCGACGCCCGGGACGATCTCCGCGAACCTCAAGACGGACGGTGCCGCCTACAGGCAGTGCTACTCGTGGCTCGGTCCGAATCAGCCGGGCGTCAACGAGACCGACCCGTCGAACCCGAGCGCGTGCGTGCCCGACCCCGGCGGCGCGCCCCCGGGCGAGACCGGGCCCTCGACGACCGCGGCCAAGTGCCCGGCCGAGGCGCTCAGCACCAACGGAGCGAACAAGAAGAGCTCGAAGAAGTCGAGCACACCGACGCCCGCAACCGGCGCGACCGGGGCCCTCCCGTCCACGGGCGTCAGCCCGCCGAGCACCGTGCAGAACGCGCTCGGGGCCGTCAACAAGGCGGTCGGCGGAGTCACGTCGACGCTCGGCGGAGTCACCTCGTCGGTGCCGAGCGTGCCGCTCCCCACCCAGCCGCAGACCAGCACCAGCACCCCGAATGACGGCGCGCCGTCGGCCCAGCAGGCGCAGCAACTTCTCAACTACCTCCTGTCGCCATGAAGCGCAAGCAGCAATCCGCGTTCGCCAACCCCGTGTTGATCGGGGCGGTCACCGTGCTGGTGCTGCTCGTGGCCGTGTTCCTCGCGTACAACGCGAACGAGGGGCTGCCGTTCGTGCCGACGCGCCAGCTCAAGATCGATATTGGGAACGGGTCAGAGCTCGTCGCGGGCAACGACGTGCGCGAGGGCGGCTACCTGATCGGGATCGTGTCCTCGCTGAAGCCGGTCACGCTCGAGAACGGGCAGACCGGCGCCCAGCTCACGCTGAATCTGAACAAGGCCTATGGCGAGGTCCCGATCGACTCGACGGTCTCGATCCAGCCGCGGTCCGTGCTCGGGCTGAAGTACCTCGACCTGCACAAGGGGACCTCGACCCACATGTTCGCCGACGGCGCGACGCTCCCGGTCAATCAGACGAACGTGCCGGTCCAGTTCGACGACGTGTTCAAGATGTTCGACGCCAACACCCGAGCCTCGGTCCAGGAGGATCTCGACGGGTTCGGGGACACGCTCGCGTCGCGCGGGTCGGCGCTCAACGACACGATCGCGAGCCTGCCGGCGCTGTTCGGTCACCTCGAGCCGGTCGCCAGCTACCTGTCGGACCCGAGCACCGAGCTGACCCGGTTCTTCGACGGGCTGAACTCGTTCATGGGCGCGGTGGCGCCGGTGGCGCAGGTCAACGCGGAGCTGTTCGGGAAGATGGCGACGACGTTCAGCGCGATCGACCGCAACCCGCCGGACCTCAAGGCGACGATCAGCGAGTCGCCGTCGACGCTCCAGACCTCCACCCAGTCGCTGGCCGCCCAGCAGCCGCTGCTGACCGATCTGACCACGTTCGGGCAGGACATGACGCCGGCGACGAAATCGCTCGAGGTGGCGCTGCCGGTGCTGAACCCGGCGCTCGAGCAGGGCACGCAGGTGCTCGCGCGCACGCCCGCGCTGAACGCAAGGCTCCAGCAGACGATGGAGGCGCTCAACACGCTGGCGGCGGCGCCCGGCACGAACATCGCGCTGAACGCGCTCGTCAACACCTCGTCGACGCTCAACCCGATGGTGCGCTACCTCGGGCCGTTCCAGACGGTGTGCGACGACTGGAACTACTGGTGGACGTACCTGTCCGAGCACATCTCCGAGGCGACCTCGTTCGGGTTCGCCCAGCGCGTGCTGCTGATGCAGAGCAACCCGACGCAGACCAACAACGTCTCCGACCAGGGCGCGACCTCGCCGGTCGACGGCGGCGGCGCCGACACGCCGCTAGGCGGCAACCAGTACCTGCACGGCGAGGTGTACGGGGCGGCCGTCGATGACCAGGGCAACGCCGACTGCGAGACCGGCCAGCGTGGCTACCCGCAGAAGCTCAACTACTACGACCCCCAGGGCCGCGACCTCGACTCCGATCCCCATACACCTGGTGACCAGGGTCCGACCTTCGCCGGCCGCGCCCACGTGCCCGCCGGCGAGACGTTCACCCGCACACCCCAAACCGGGGTTGTCACCCCGCCCGTCCCGGGGAACAACTGATGCGCAAGCGACTACGCAGAGGCGGACTGTCCCCGTTCAAGGCGGGCCTCATCGCGCTGATCGCGATCGTCGTCTTCACCTATCTCGGCTTCACCAAGTTCGCCAACCCGTTCGCGAGCCAGTACACCGTACACGCGGTCTTCGCCAACGCCAACGGCCTGCTCCCCGACTCGCTGGTGCGGATCGCCGGCATCGACGTCGGCAAGGTGGAGAGCGTCGGTGCGGTGCCGGGATGCAAGGTCGGCGGGACCCCGCAGAAGGCGGTGGCGGGGAACAGCACGCAATGCAGCGCCGCCGACGTGACGATGACGATCGACAGCAACGGGCTGCCGCTCCACAAGGACGCCACGTTCGCGATCCGGCCGCGCATCTTCCTCGAAGGAAACTTCTTCGTCGATGTCAGCCCCGGCACGCCCGAGACCCCGGTCGCGCCCGACCACTACACGTTCCCGATTCAGCAGGGGACCGAGCCGGTGCAGTTCGACCAGGTCCTCACCTCGCTGCAGACGAACACGCGTCAGAACCTCCAGACGCTGCTCCAGCAGTTCGGAACGGCGCTGAAGAAGGGCGGGCCGTCATTCAACGCGTCGATCAAATACTGGCTTCCGGCGTACGAGTACTCCGCGGTCGTCGCGCACGACGCGCTCGGGATCGACCCGCATGACCTGTCGAACGCGATCAACGACCAGGGGACGGTCTCGGGCGCGATCAACACCCACCCGCAGGTCCTCCAGGACCTGATCACGAACTTCAACACGACCGCAAACGCGTTCGCGCGGGAGAACGTCTCGCTCGAGAACGCCGTGGCCGCGCTGCCGAAGACGCTCCAGGCCGCGATCCCGGCGTTCAACGCGCTCAACGCCGCGTTCTGCTCGGGAGCAGAGAAGCCCGACTGCGCGCCCGGGCCGCTGCCGCAACTGGCCAAGGCGCTGATCCCCGGGGTCCAGTCGACCGGCCCGATGATCGACGCGAGCCTGCCGTTCATCACTCAACTGCGCTACCTGGTCTCGCCCGCGGAGCTGCGGGGCCTGACCGCCGATCTGTCCAAGACCGTGCCGGCGCTGTCGAACCTGACGCGCGCGAGCATCCCGCTGATGGCCAACGGGGTGCGCCCCGCGTCGAGTTGCGTGGCCAACATCGTGATCCCGTGGTCGAAACTGTCGATCAACGATCCGAACTTCAACGCCTCGAACGGATTCCCGCAGCGCCCGGTGTATGTCGAGGCCGTCGACTTCCTTCCCGGCCTCGCCGGCGAATCGCGCGACTTCGACGCCAACGGCCCGTACATCCGCGTGCTCGGCACCGGCGGCACGCTCACCTACTCGCTCCAGCCCGGCCTGTTCGGCCAAGCGCTCTCGCCGCTCCAGGGCGAGCAGCCCCAGCCGCCCCCGGGCGAGCACCCGCCGCCGCTCGAGCCGAACGTCCCGTGCGAGACGCAGGCGCCGATCACCGACCTGTCGACCCCGACCGGCGGCCCGCCGCAGCAGGAGTCCACCAGCCTGTCGTCGCCGGGCGCGTCGCTGCGCTGGGACTCCGCCGCCGCGGCGGCAATTCCGCAGGTCCGCAAGCTCGCGTCGATGTCCGGGCTCGGCCTGGGCACGGCCGCCATGCCGCAGCTGAAGAGCGTGAGCGCCACCACCGCCAAGAGTTCGGTGCTGCGGGGGAACGCGCGATGAAGCGCGCGATCCGAGAGCACTGGAAGGACTTCGCGGCGATCGTCGGGCTGCTCGTGATCACGATCGCCGTGGCCGGATACATCCTCACCAACGAGCGGCTGTCGATTCCGTTCATCTCGCCGAGCACGTACACGCTCAACGCCGACTTCCAGACCGCCCAGGCCGTCACCCCGGGCCAGGGGCAGAGCGTCCGGATCTCCGGCGTCCAGATTGGCCTGATCAGCGGGGTCACGCTGAAGAACGGCCAGGGCGTCGTGTCGATGAGCATCGACAAGAAGTACGAGGACCTGATCCGCACGAACTGGACGGCGCTGCTCCGCCCGCGCACCGGCCTTGACGACATGTTCGTCGAGCTCAGTCCCGGGATCGGGAATGCGCCGGTGGCGAAGCCCGGATACACGATCCCGGTCTCGAACACGATGCCGGTGGTCAACCTCGACGAGATCCTGTCCTCGCTCGACGCCGACAGCCGCGAGTACCTGGACCTGCTCGTAAACGGTGCCGGCCAGGGGCTTCAGAAGAACGGCGGCGACGAACTCGCGCAGGTGATGGAGCGGTTCGAGCCGACCCATCGCGACCTCGCGCGGGTCAACGGCGCGGTCGCCCAGCGCGGCGCCGACCTCCGCCAGCTCGTCAACTCGCTCAAGCGCCTGAACGTGGCGCTTGCGGCCAAGCAGCCGCAGATCGTGCAGCTGATCGACTCGAGCGAGCAGGTGTTTGGGGCGTTCGCCTCAGAGGACAACAACGTCAGCCGTGCGGTCGCCGATCTGCCCTCGACGCTCAACCAGACCACGGCGACGCTCGCCAAGGTGCAGGCGTTCGCGCAGCAGCTTGGGCCGGCCGCCAAGAACCTGCTGCCCGCCGCGAACGCGCTCAAGGGCGCCAACCAGGCGCTGACCGCGCTCGCAGTCCCCGGCGCGCCGATCGTGCAGAACCAGATCCGCCCGTTCGTGGTCGCGGCCCGCCCTGTGGTTCGCAACCTGAAGCCGGCGGCGGTGAACCTCGCCGCGGCCACGCCGAGCCTGACCAAGGTCTTCGGCGTGCTCAACAACTTCGTGAACATGGTCGGCTACAACCCGGGCAACACCGAGCACGGCTACCTGTGGTGGCTGGCCTGGCTCGACCACAACGCGCGGACGCTGTTCGCGACTCAGGACGCCAACGGCGACTTCCGTCCGCTGTTCCTGCAGGCGAGCTGCGCCTCGTTGGCCCAGCTCGCGAACACCTCGCCGCTGACCGAGGTGCTGATGAACCTGACGCCGATCCTGACCAGCGCCAACCTGTGCCCGGCCCAGGCCTCGGTCGACCAGGCGGCGTACGCGAAGTACGAGCAGAAGCATCCCGGCACCGCGACCGCGTCGTCGACGTCGGGTCTGTCAGCTGTCTCGGCGCTGACGCCGCACGCCGGCTCGAACGGCTCGAGCGGCTCCCTGTTCCTCCCGAAGCTCCCCACTAAGTAATGAATACCGGCAGCCCTCCAATCTCGCGCGTCATCACGATGGTGCTGTTTGCGTTGTCGTGCGTCGGGCTGCTGCTGTTCCTGTGGCTCTCGTTCGGCGGCACGATCCCGCTCGGCGCCCAGGGCTACCGGATCAACGTGTCGTTCCCGGACGCCCAGGACCTGGCCACCCAGGCGGACGTGCGGATCGCGGGGGTGAACGTCGGCAAGGTGGTCTCCACCGAGCTCGACCCCAAGGGCAACCGCACGATGGCGACGCTCCAGATCCAGACCCAATACGAGCCGATCCGCCAGAACACGCACGCGATCCTGCGCACGAAGACGATCCTCGGCGAGACCTATGTGCAGCTGATCCCCGGCACCGGCAAGGGCCCGACGATCCCCGACGGCGGGACGCTTCCGCGCGGGCAGGTGCAGTCCGAGGTTCAGCTCTCGGACATCTACAACGCGTTCGATCCGACGACGCGCCACGCGTTCCAGGTCTGGCAGCAACAGCTCGCCAAGGCGATCAACGGCAACGACCAGAACCTCAACGACGTGCTCGGCAACCTGCCCTCGTTCGCGGCCGACGCGTCCGACATCCTCCAGGTGCTCGACGTCCAGCACGAGGCGGTGGTCAGCCTAGTGCAGAACGGCGGCACCGTGTTCGGGTCGCTCGGCGCCAACCAGACGGCGCTCCGCAACCTGATCACGAGCGCCGAGACGACGTTCGCCACCACCGCCGCCAACAACAACAAGCTCGCGCAGACGTTCGAGGTGTTCCCGACGTTCCTGAACGAGACCAAGGCGACGATGGCGAGGCTCCAGACGTTCTCGAACAACACCGACCCGCTGATCAAGGAGCTCAACCCGGTGGCCGAGCAACTCGGGCCGACGCTTCACTCGGTCCAGGAGCTCTCGCCGCCGCTCCGTCACCTGTTCACGAACCTCGGGCCGCTGATCACGGTGTCGCAGACGGGGCTGCCCGCGGTCAGCAACATCCTCACCGGCGCCACCCCGTTGCTCGGGTCGCTCGGGACGTTCCTCGAGCAGCTGAACCCGATCCTCGGCTGGCTCTCAGACCATCAGCAGCTGATCTCGGACTTCATCTCCAACGGCGCCGCCGGCCTCGCGGCCACGACGACCTCGTTCTCGGGCAACGGCGTCGGCCACTACCTGCGTCAGTTCTCGCCGGTCGGATCCGAGACGCTGTCGCTCGCCGCGAACCGCGATTCCGACAACCGTGGGAACACGTATCCGGGGCCGGTGTGGCTCAACAACGCGGAGAACTTCACCAAGGGCAACTTCCCCTCGTTCGACTGCAACAACACGGGCGCCGGTGGCGACGGGTCGACCGCCGGCAACGGCGAGTCGTCCAGCACGCCGGGGTCCGAGGAGCCGTGCTGGGTCGCGCCGACGCTCCCGGGCGCGAAGCCGGGTCAGATCCCGCATCTGCTCGCGGCGACCTATCCGGACAAGTAGCGGTTACGCAGCGTAACGCGCGCGGTCCGGGGCGCGGCCCCCGACCCCGAGCAGTCCGTCGAGCAGTCCGCCGGCGAGCTGCTGGTCGCCGGTCAGCTCGAGCCCACCGCGGTCGCGGTCGGGAGAGAACGCCTTGATCCACGCGCCGGTCGCGCCGATGACCCTCGCGTCCGCGCCGTCGTCCGACCGTTCCTCCAAGGCGACCGAGTCCTCGGCGACCGTGAACGTGTAGGCGGCGCGCCCGTCCGGCCCGTCGACGTCGAACTCGACGGTGCCGGTGGCGCTGGAACGCATGATGAGGCCGGGGGCGAGCCTGAAGATCGCGCCGACGTCGACGGACTCCGAAGCGCGGGGTGGGCTCCACGCCCACTCGTAGCCCCAGCGGGCGAGCTCTCCGAGGATCGGCATCAGCTCGCGTGCCCGCTCGGTGAGCTCGTAGTCGACCCGCGGCGGAACCTCGCGGTAGCGCTTGCGGGTGAGCATGCCGTCGGCAACCATGCGGTTCAGCCGCGACCGGAGTTGCTCGGTGGAGATGCCCGGAAGTACGCGCTGAAGCTCGACGAACCGCCGGGGGCCGGCGGCGAGGTCGCGGACAATCAGCAGCGTCCATTTGTCGCCGACCAGGTCAAGCGCCCGGGCGTCCGGCGACCACTGGTCATAGGGGTGACGTTTCGGTGGGGGTACGTGCGGAATGGGAGGTCCTCCCGGTGGACGGTGCGTACCTACCAAGTTCGAGTCTAACGGACCGTAAGCCCCCTCACTCCAGGACAAATGCCCATTTTGTAGTAGTCGAACGGCGATTCAGGTAGGGGTGTGTGTAGGGAAACAACGCGTGAGAGAGCTTTACGTCAGTTTTGGCCCCCAACTCCGTTGCTGAGATACATGGGTGACGTGATCGAGCTGAAGGACCAGCTTGCGGATCGGTCTCGCCCCAGGGGGGGTTTGGGCGCCGCGTTCTTCTACGACGTCGCCTGTCCGTTCTCCTACCTGGTCGCCGAGCGGGTCGAGCGCGTACTGGGTGAAGTCGAGTGGGTGCCCGCCCCGGCGGTCGCGCTCGACGGCGGCGCCCGCTGGGCACGGTTCGAAGCGACGCGCGAGCTGGCCGAGCGCCACGCGATCAAGGAACGCCTCCCACTGGTTTGGCCCGACTGGTTTCCGGCCAACACCCGGCTCGCGCTGAGGGCAGCGTCTTATGCCGCCGAGAACGGCGCCGGCGGGAACTTCGCCCTCGCCGCGATGCGACTCGCGTTCTGCGGCGGGTTTGACCTGGACGATCCCGAGATCCTCGGGATCGCCGCGGCATCGGCCGGGCTCCCGATCGACGAATGCCTTCTGGCCACGCGCGAACCAGATCGGGACCGTGTCCTGTGGGCTACCGCACGGGGGCTTCGCGCTCGCGGGGTCAGCGCGCTGCCGGCGCTCCGGCTGGGTCGCCGCTTTCTCGAAAGCGACCGCATCCTGATCGAGGGTGCGGCGCTGCTGGGGGCGGACGCGCTGTAGCGTCCCGCCGGTGGCGACGGAGGCTGATGCGAGCAGCCAGGTTCACGGCGGGCGGCTGATCGCCGCGCGCCTCCGTGCCCATGGCGTGACGAAGCTGTTCACGCTGTCGGGGGGCCACCTGTTCTCGATCTACGACGGCTGCCGGGCCGAGGGCATCGAGATCGTCGACGTCCGCCACGAACAGGCCGCGGCGTTCGCCGCCGAGGGCTGGGCCAAGGTCACGCGGACCGTCGGCGTGTGCGCGCTCACCGCGGGACCCGGCGTCACCAACGGCATGAGCGCGATCGCGTCCGCGAGCCACAACCACTCGCCGATGCTGGTGCTGGGAGGGCGCGCGCCGCAATTTCGCTGGGGGCAGGGATCGCTCCAGGAGATCGATCACGTGCCGTTCGTCCGGCCGCTCGTCAAGCTCGCCGACACCGCGGTCGAAACCGCGGAGATTCCCGCGCTCGTGGACGAGGCGATGACGGCTGCGATCACGCCCCACTCCGGGCCGGTGTTCCTCGACTTCCCGCTCGACCAGGTGTTCGGCGAGGCTCGCAGCCCTGCGCCGGCCGAGCCGCTGCCCGAGCCCTGGCGCGGGCCGGCCGCCGAGAGCCGCTCGATCGACCGGGCCGCGGTCTTGCTCGGAGACGCCGAGCGGCCGGTGATCATGGCCGGTGCCGGGCTGTACTGGGGCCGGGGCGAGGAGTCGCTGCGGGCGCTCGCGGAAGAGCTGCGGATTCCGGTGTTCCTCAACGGCCTCGCGCGCGGATGCGTGCCCGCCGACCACGAGCTCGCGTTCTCGCGGGCTCGGAGCGTCGGGCTGCAGGGAGCCGACGTGGCGCTCGTGATCGGGGCGCCGCTCGACTTCAGGCTCGGCTTCGGCGCCGCGTTCGCGCAGGATGCCGACATCGTCGCGATCGACGTCGCCGAGCCCGACCAGGAACATCCGCGAAGGCTCGCCGCCGAGCTCTACGGCGCGCTCCCCGCCACGCTCGACGCGCTCCGCGCGGGGGCCGCGGCCCGCGCCTCCGAGCCGGGGTCGGCGCGCGAGGCGTGGATCGCATCGCTCCGGACGATCGAGGAGGACCGCCGAGCCGGCGAGGCCGGCGAACTGGCCGACGAGCGCGCGCCGCTTCACCCGATGCGCGTCTACGGCGAGCTGATCCACCTGCTCGACCGCGACACGATCGTGATCGGCGACGGCGGCGACTTCGTCTCCTACGCCGGCCGGCTGATCGACTCGTTCGAGCCCGGCTGCTGGCTCGACCCCGGTCCGCTCGGCTGCCTCGGCTCCGGGTTCGGCTACGCGCTCGCGGCCAAGCTGGCCCGCCCAGATCGCCAGGTCGTACTGCTGCTCGGCGACGGCGCCTTCGGCTTCTCCGGGATGGAGCTCGACACGCTCGCCCGCCACGGCGTCGCAGTCCTCGCGATCGTCGGCAACAACGGCATCTGGGCGCTCGAAAAGCACCCGATGGAGGCGATGTACGGCTACTCCGTAGCCGCCGACCTCCGCCCAGCGACCCGCTACGACCAGATCGCCACCGCCCTCGGCTGCCACGGCGAACTCGTCTCCACCCCGGCGGAGCTGCGGCCGGCGCTGGAGCGCGGCGCTAGCCAGCGGCGGGCCGGCGCTGATCAACGTGCTGACAGACCCGAGCGTGGCTTACCCGCGCAGATCGAATCTGGCCTAGGGCAGGGAGGGGTCCCGACGGCGGCTGTCGCGACGCCCACCAAAGCTCGAGGGGACGGTGTCGGCGTGCGCCCCGCGGCACTCGCGCCCGACCACCGTGGGCCCTGAGAGACGTCCGACCGGCGCCCGTGCCGCGCGGCGTACATGACACCGACCCCGAATACGAAAACCGCCCGCATTCTCAGCGGGCGGCTTCCGATCCAGGTTTGGCCCAATCGGGACGGGCAGGGGTACGTGCCAGAAAGGGCCGGTTAGAGTGGCTCGGACGGCGGGAGGCGCCGATGTCTGCGGCTTCGCCCGAGCCTATGTTGGGAGCCAAGATCAACCCGGCCCCGCAGCAATCATTCCCACTAACGCTCCCGGGAACAATCGTACATTCGTCCAGTTCCGTTTAGAACTCAAACTGGACGAATGTACTACTCAGCAATTCCGGGATTTATAGACCTGAATTCCAGTCACATATACTGGAAATTGTGGCCCGGTTGTTTTCTTTTCCGAATCCGGTCAACGAGAAAGCGGCTCGCGTGGTCGCCGGCGTCGTCCTCGCCACCGTGCTCATCATCCTCGCGACCGGCGCCTATTGGCTCCTGATCCCGCTCACGTACGGGTTCTGGGCCCGCGTGCTCACCGGGCCGACGCTGAGCCCGCTCGGGTGGACTGCGCAGAACGTGATCGCGCCACGCCTCGGTCCCAAGAAGCCCGTCCCCGGCCCCCCGAAGCGGTTCGCGCAGGGGATGGGCGCCGTGATGGCGAGCGCCGCGCTCGTGCTCGGGCTGATCCTCGGCGACGACACAGCGGCCGACGTGGTCCTCGGCCTGTTCGTGGTCGCCGCCGGCCTCGAGTCGATCTTCGCGGTCTGCCTCGGGTGCCAGGTGTTCTCGGGTCTGATGCGCCTCGGGGTGATTCCCCAGTCGGTGTGCGAGGAGTGCGCCGACATCAGCAGCCGGCTCCGCGCCACCGCCTGAACCTGCACAGCTCGACAAACGGCGCCGCCAGCCGTGGCCCTGCCGTGTGACGCGTGCCATGCGTGCACAGCACGGCACGGCCTGCCCGAAGTCGCTCCGTTGTCGCGTATGCAGGTCGCGCGCCAGCCTAGAACAGCCCGAGCGCGGCCCCGCGCAGGATGTCGTGCTCTGAGACCTCGAACTCGCTAAGCCCGAACAGCGCCAGCGTCTCGAGCAGGATGATCACGCCGGCGACGATCGTCGGCGCGCGGTCGGGGTGCAGCCCGCGCACCTGCCTGCGCTGCTCCAAATTCAGACCCGCCAGCCGATCGAGGATCCGCCGGCACTCGAACGACGCTCACGACGTAGCCCTCGACCTTGTCCGGGTCGTACGGCTCGAGTTCCTGCGCGATCGAGGCCATCGAGGTCGCGGTTCCGGCGACGCCGATCGCCCATTCCACCGAGCCGCGATACCGCTCCGGCACGCCCGCGGCCAGGATCGATCGCACGTCCACGGCCAGAGCGTCCATCTCGGCCGGCGCCGGCGGATCGGAATGGAGGTGGCGCTCGCTCTGGCGGACGACGCCGGCCTGGTTGGACACGTGGAAGGTCATGTCGCGGCCGGTGCCGATCACGAACTCGGTCGAGCCGCCCCCGATATCGATCACGAGCGTCGGCGTGCGGTCCTCGGGATCGCGCTCGCTGGTGGCGCCGAGGAACGTCAGCCTCGCCTCCTCGTCCCCGGTGAGCACGTGCGGTTCGAACCCCCACCGCGCACCGACGGTCGAAGCGAACGACGCGCCGTTGGCGGCGTCACGGACCGCGCTGGTCATGACCGCGACCGCCTGGGCGCCACCGTGGCCGTCGATCAGAGCCCGGTACTCGTCGAGCACCGTGTACACGCGCTCCATCGCGTCGTCGGCCAGCCGCCCGTCGGCGTCGACCCCCGCGCCGAGACGCGTGATCACGGTCCGGCGCTCGAGCACATCGCCGACGACCCCGTCGTCGACGTCGGCCAGAAACAGGCGCGTCGAGTTCGTCCCGATGTCGATGACCGCGCGGCGCACGTCAGCCCGGCAGGCCGACCTGGTGGGGCATCGGCCTGCCGTCGAGTCCCGCCAGCAGGTTGTCGACGGCGAGCTCCGCCATCTGCTCGCGCGCGGCCCGGGTCGCGGAGCCGATGTGCGGCGTCACGATCAGGTTCGGCGCGTCGAACAGCGGATCGTCGGGCGCGAGCGGCTCGGGATCCGTCACGTCGAGCGCGGCGCCGGCGATCTCCCCGCCGATCAGCGCATCCCGGAGCGCGGACTGGTCGACGATCGGGCCGCGCGCGGTGTTGATCAGGATCGCGGTGGGCTTCATCCGCGCCAGCGCGGCCTCGTCGATCAGGTGGTGGGTCTCCGGCGTGAGCGGGCAGTGGAGCGAGACGAAGTCCGAGCGCTCGAGCATTGTCTCGAGCGAGTCGCCGCCCGCGCCGGTGTGCACGACCGTCATGTCGAACCCCGACGCCCGCCGCGCCACCGCCCGCCCGATCCGCCCGAACCCGATGATTCCGAGCGTCGCGCCGAACACCGCCGCGCCCAGATACTGGCCGGGCTCCCACGTCACCCAGTCGCCCGTGCGAACCGCATCGATCGCCTCCGGCAGCTTGCGCGCTGCCGCGAGCAGCAGCGCGAACGTCAGGTCCGCGGTGGCGTCGGTCAGCACGTCCGGGGTGTTCCCGACCGGGATGCCGCGCGCCGCGGTCGCCGCGAGATCGATGTTGTCGTAGCCGACCGCGTAGTTGGCGATCGCGCGCAGTTGCGGACAGCGTTCGAGCAGCGCGGCGTCGACCTTTTCGGTGAGCAGCGTCAGGAGCCCCGCGGCGTCCGCGGCGCCGGCGGCGAACTCCTCGGCCGACGGAGGAAGCCGCTCCGGCCACACCTCGACTTCGTGGATCGAGCGCAACCGGTCGAGCGCCGGTCCGGGAAGCTGGCGGGTGACGAACACGCGGGCCATGCCGCGCTGCATTGTCCCGGGATCGAGCGCTATGCGCCTTCGGCGGCGATCGCCCGCCGCCGGGCGGCCCGCAGCGAAACCTTGGGCAACCCGACCGCCGCGGTCAGCGCGCCGACTGCCGCGAACGCCGCCGCGATCGCGAACGCGATCACGAACCCGTCGTTGAGCGCGGCGTGCAGCCCGACGGCGTGGTGGAGTTCGCTGTTCGTGTGCGCGGTGGCGATGGCCGCGAGAATCGCGAGCCCGAGTGCGCCGCCGAACAGGCGCGAGGTGTTCATCAGCCCCGAGGCAAGGCCGGCCTCGTGAGGCGCGACGCCCGACACGGCCGCGATCACGACCGGGACGAATGCCATCCCCATGCCGACCGCCGCCAGCACCGACGGCACCAGGACGACGCCGAGGTAGCTGCCGTTCGGCGACAGCTGGGTGAACCAAGCCAAACCGAGCGCGAGAAGCGCCATCCCGGCGACGAGCAGCGGCTTGGCCCCAATGCGCGTGACCCCGCGCGAGACGAGCGTCGATGTGACGACGATCGCGAGCGTCATCGGCAGGAACGCGAGCCCGGCGCGCAACGGCGAGTATCCGAGCACCTGCTGGAGGTACAGCGACAGGAAGAACCACAGTGGGAACGTCGCGGCGCCGAGCGTGAACACGACGACGTTCGACGCGCGCAGCGTCCGCGACGCGTAGATGCGAAGCGGCATCAACGGAGCCTTCGCGAACCGTCCCTCGATCGCGACGAACGCGACCAGCAGCACGACCCCCGCGGCGATCAGCGCCAGCGTCGGGATCGAGCCCCAGCCGGTGACGTCCGTGCGGACGATGCCGAGCACGAGCAACGACAGCCCGAGCGTCGCGCTGGCCGCGCCGGCGAGGTCGAAGTTCCGCTCGCTCCGCTCGGAGCGACCCGCGACGATGTAGCGCTGGGCGAGGACGGCCGCCATCAGGCCGATCGGGACGTTGATGAACAGGATCCAGCGCCAGCTCAGAAGATCGGTGAGGATGCCGCCGAGGAGCACACCGGCGGCGCCGCCGGCGCCGCCCATCGCGCCCCAGATCCCGACCGCGCGGTTCCGGGCCGCGCCTTCCTCGAAGGTCGTCGTGAGGATCGACAGCGAGGCGGGCGCGACGATCGCGCCGCCGAGGCCCTGCACGGCGCGCGCCGCGATCAACAGGACCTTGGAGTCGGCGAGTCCGCCGGCCAGCGAGGCGAGCGCGAACAGCGTCAGCCCGAAGACGAACACGCGCCGGCGACCGATCAGGTCAGCGGCGCGGCCGCCCAGCAGCAGGAAGCCGGCGAACGTGACCGTGTAGGCGTTGACGACCCACTGCAGATCCTGCTCGGAGAAGTGCAGCGAGTTGCGGATCGAGGGAAGCGCGACGTTCACCACGGAGACGTCGAGGATCACCATGAACTGGGCCAGGCAGCACAGCAGCAGCGTGGCCCGAAGGTTTGGATGGTCGGCTGAATTCGGTCTCATGTACGGATGACGGACGAGGCCTGCCCGGTTCGACAACCTTTTCGCCGAACCGTCGCCCCGTACTACGATCGTTATCGAACGATAGCAGATGTTCGATGATCGTCGTACTATGATTGGGAGTGACAAAGATGGGCGTCCAGGCCACACAGACCGAGGTTCTCGCTCCGCCCGTACCGCTGGGAGCGCCGGCCGACGCGCTCGTCGACTCGCTGCACCACCCGGTCAAGCATGAGATGGAGCTGGCCGCCGTCCTTCACGCCCTGAGCGACCCGATGCGCCTGCGTATCGTGGTCGGCCTGGCGACCGGAGATCACCGGCCGTGCGGGAGCTTCGACCTCCCCGTGACCAAATCGACGTGTACGCACCACTTCAAGGTGCTGCGCGAGTCGGGCGTGATCCGCCAGCGGCTCGAGGGGACGACGCGGCTGAACTCGTTGCGCCGCGAGGAGCTGGAGCAGCGCTTCCCGGGGCTCCTCGATTCCGTGCTCCGCGCCGCGGCCGGCCCGACGGCCGGCTAGCTCGACGCCCGGCTAGCTCGACGCCTGGGCGCGGTAGTCCGCGTAGTCGGGCGCGCGGTTCTCGGTGAACGCCTCCACGCCCTCGCGTGACTCGTCGGTCTCGTAGAACAGCCCGAGCCCGCTGAACGACATGCTGGCGATGCCGGCGATGTGCTCGGTGTCGGCGTTGAACGACTGCTTGAGGAACTTCAGTGCGGTCGGCGACAGGGCAAGCATGTCGTCCGCCCACACGCGAACCTCGTCGCGGAGCCCGTCGAGCGGCACGATCTGATTGACCAGCCCCCATCGCTCCGCGGTCGCGGCGTCGTAGCGCCGGCAGCGGAACCAGATCTCTCGCGCGCGCTTCTCCCCGACCACGCGCGCCAGGTACGCGGTGCCGAACCCTCCGTCGAACGAGCCCACGCGCGGGCCCACCTGGCCGAACGTGGCCGACGAGGCCGCGATCGTGACGTCGCACAGGACGTGGAGCACGTGCCCGCCGCCGATCGCGACGCCGTTGACCGCGGCGATCACCGGTTTGGGGACCCCCCGGATCAGCCGGTGCAGGCGCTCGACCTCGAACAGCCCGGATTCGCTCGGGCCGTAGTCGCCGGTCTCCGCGCGCTGCTTCTGGTCGCCGCCCGCGCAGAACGCCCGGTCGCCGGTGCCGGTCAGGCAGATCACCCCGACCTCGGGCGAGGCCCACGCGCGCGTGAACAGATGGATCAGCTCGTCGACCGTCCTCGCCCGGAAGGCGTTCATCCGGTCGGGCCGGTCGATCGTGATCCAGGCCAGGCCGTTCTCGACTTCGTAGCGGGTGTCGGTCAAATCCATCCGTCGCTCCTTTGCTGTGAGACCACCAGTGCCTCGGGGCACTAGGCCATCGTCAGCCCGCCGCTGATCGACAGCGTCTGACCGGTGATGTACCCCGCGGCGTCCGAGGCCAGGAACGCCACCGCGGCGGCGACGTCCTCGGGCCGTCCGAGCCGTCGCATCGGCACCGCCCGGCGAAGCGCCTCGACCATCTTCGCGCTGGCCTCGCCGGCGCCGAGCATGCCCTCGAGCAGCGGCGTCTCCGTCGGTCCCGGGCACACGCTGTTCACGGTCACGCCGCGGCGCGCGACCTCACGCGCGAGCGTCTTGCCGAACGCCACCTGCGCGGCCTTGGCGCCGGCGTACACAGCCTCCTGGGACGAGCCGACACGGGCAGCGTCCGAGGAGATGTTGATTACGCGGCCGTACGCGCGCTCCACCATGCCCGGCACCACGCGGTGGCAGACGCGCAGGCACCCCTTGTAGTTGAGCTCGATGATCCGGTCCCAAAACTCCTCCTCGGTCTCGAGGAACAGGTGGAACTCGTCCCAGCCGGCGGTGTTGACGACGATGTCGATCGGGCCCACCTCGCGCTCCGCGCGCGTGACGGCCTCGTCGACCGAGTCGGTGTCGGTCACGTCGAGCCGAACGGCAAGCGCGGCCCCGTCGACCGCGCCGTCGGCGATGTCGCCGGCCACGACGCGGTGGCCGTCGGCCGTCAGTGCGCGCACGATCGCGCGCCCGATGCCGCCCGCGCCACCCGTGACCAAGGCCACGCGGGAAGGTTGTCCGGAACTCTCCATTGCCGCGAAGTATTGCGGTGGGGCTCATTACGATGCTGCTCGTGGCGAATTTCGGGCCAGCCGGGCTGCCGAGCGCGCTCGTGCTGACGATCGACAACCTCGGCGAGGCGCGCGCGCTCGAGCGCGGGACCCAGCCGCCGGACGCGCCGGTCGGGGACGACCCGTCGGTGACGGTGGCGTTGCCGTGGCTGCTCGACGAGCTGGAGTCGGTCGGGCTCACCGCGACGTTCTTCGTCGAGGCGATCAACACCGAGCTGTATCCCGACGCGCTCAAGCAGATCGCCGCGCGCGGACACGGCCTCGGGCTCCACGGCTGGCGCCATGAGGAGTGGACGTCGCTATCCGGCGCTGAGGAGCGCGAGGTCTTCGCGCGGAGCGTTCAGGGGTTCTCGACGCTCGGGCTCGAGCCGCGCGGCTTCCGCCCGCCGGGCGGCGAGCTCAACCCGCGCACGCCGGCGCTGTTGCGCGAGGCGGGACTGCGCTGGTGCTCGCCGGCCGGTGGTGGCGCCGGCATTCGCCACGGGCTCGCGTACGTCCCGTTCGACTGGAATTTCGTCGACGCGTACCACCTGATGGACAACTTTGCCGGACTGCGGGCCTCGCGCGGCGATCCGCAAGCGCCACTCGATCCGGTCGACCTCGCCGACCGCTGGGAGGAGGAGCTCCAGGATCTGGCCGCCACCGGCGGGCGGCGGACGGTGGTCCTCCACCCGTTCCTGATGCTCGACGAGCGCTGGTCCTCAGGCGTCGCCAGACTCCTCGGATTCATGGCCGAGCTCGCGCGCGAGCGGCGGACCTGGGTGGTCTCCGGTGATCAGTTCGTGGACTGGCTGCACGGCTCGCGCGCCGCGCTCTCGTCCTAGTTCCGCGGCGCTCGCGTCCTAGGAGCGCTCACAGAGCTCTAGTTAAACTCGGGTGGGCGGGCGACAAAGTCACCACGAGGAAGAGGAGCAGGATCATGGCTCGGGGCTTCATCCGCGGTACCCACCATCTGACGTTCTGCGTCGGCGGCGCCCAGGAGGACTACGACTTCCACGTGCGCGTGCTCGGGCTCAAGAGCGTCAAGAAGACCGTGCTGTTCGACGGCGAGATACCGGTCTACCACCTGTACTACGGCAACGGCCTCGGCGATCCGAGCACGCTGCTGACGGCGTTCCCGTATCGCCAGGCGGGCTGGATGGGCAAGCGCGGAACCAACCAGGCCAAGTCGCTGAACCTGTCGGTGCCGATCGGCTCGATCGGGTTCTGGGCCGACCGCCTGTCCGAGTTCTCGATCCCTCACGAACCGGGCCAGCTGTTCGGGACCGAGCGGCTGTTCTTCCGCCACCCCTGCGGGATCGAGTATCAGATCGTGGCCGACCCCAATCCGGACGACCGCGAGCCCTACGACGCGCTCGTGCCCGCCGAGCACGCGATCCGCGGCGCCTACGGCACGACGACCTCGGTCCGCGAGCCCGACCCGATGAGCTTCTTCGTCACCCAGGGGATGGGCGGCGAGCTGCTCTCCTCCGAGGGCGCGCACCACCAGTTCCAGATCGGCGACGAGCAGGGCTACGGCCGGATGCTCGAGCTGGTCGAGGAGCCCGATCTTCCCCAGGGCACGTGGAACTTCGGCGAGGGCACGATCCACCACCAGGCGTTCGACGTGGTCTCGGCCGCGAACCAGCAGGAGGTCAAGGACTGGATCGTCGGCCTCGGCTTCACCGACGTCTCTGAGGCCAAGGACCGCGGCTACTTCTTCTCGATGTACTGCCGCAGCCCGAGCGGACTCCTGGTCGAGATCGCCCACGGCACGCCCCAGGGATTCCTGATCGACGAGTCGGCCTCCGAGCTCGGCACGCACATGTGCATCCCGCCGCACTGGGAGGACCGCCGGTCGGAGATCTCGCAGCTCGAGCCGATCGACACGATCGAGACGGTTGTCGGGTAGCGGGCCTGGGAGATCCGGCCCACTACGGGGGAAAATGGCTGCGTAGGTGTGTGTCCCACCCGGGTGACTCGCGCCCGATCCGCTGGCTAACCAATCCAGATGACGGCGCACGTCACCCGGTGTGGACACATACCGAAGCTATGCCGCGGCCAGGGCCTTGGCCTTGATCGCGTCGAACTCCGCCTGCGTGATCGTGCCGCTGTCGAGCAGGCCCTTCGCCCGCTCGATCTCGGCCGTCGGGCTGGTGCCGCTGGCCGCGGTCTGGCGGACATAATCGTCGAATTGCGACTGCGCGGCCGCGGCGTCCTTGTACTTGCGGTCGGCCATGCCGGTGTGATTGACGATCAGATAGACGAGCACGCCGATCCAGGGGAGGATCACCACGAAGACGACCCAGGCGGCCTTGGCCCAGCCAGAGATGTCGTGGCGGCGGAACACGTCGATCAGCACGGTGATCGCGATCCAGAAGAAGATGAACCAGGCGGTGATGATGAGGATGTCCCAGAAGGCATCCAGGAATGTGTACGTTCCGAGAACTAACACTGCGACTCCGATCTGTCGATTTCGTGGGCGCGCACACTTAAGGACGACGCCGACGAGATAGCATCACCCAACACGGGTGATCTGATGACTGGGAAAAGCGACTTCACCGAGCAGGAATGGGACACGGTGCTGAAAGGCCCGCCGGCGGCCGGGATGCTCGTGGCCACGGCTGCCAGGGGCGGCACGTTCAAGGAGAGCATCGCTATCGCGAAATCGTACGCCGAGGCGCGGCAGCAACACGGCGCGAGCCAGCTACTTGACGCGATCGCGTCGGCCAAGCCCGAGGTCGATCACCATCTCTACCACTCGGTCGACGACGTGAAGGCCGCCGCGCTGAAGCACGTCACCGACGCGGTCTCGGTGCTCGAGCAGAAGGCGACGCCCGACGAGGTCAACGACTACCGGCGGTTCGTGCTGACGCTCTCAGACCATGTCGCCAACGCCCATCGGGAGCACGGGGTGGCGGTCAGCCCCGGCGAACAGGCCGCGATCTCGGACATCACCGCCGCGCTCGGCGGCGACGGCAACTAAGCGGCCTCTTTCGTACTACGAAAGAGACCACTAAGCCGCGGGCCGGTACAGCGTCACGTTGCGGTCGAGGCGGCCGCCGGCGAACCCCTTCGGGCGTCCGCCCTGCGCGTCGAGATAGGCGAGCTCGCGGGAGATCGTCCCGAGATCTCCCGGGAAGGCATGGTCGAGCATCCACGTCTGGATCGCCACGCCGCCGCCTTGCGTCCTCAGCACGCGGAGCGCGCGGGCCTGCTGGGGGTAGTCGATCAGCGACGCCGTGCTGATCAGCCAGTAGTGCGCGCGGGGCTCGATCAGGTTGCGGTGGGTGTGGCCGGACAGCACCGCGATCACGTTCGGATGGGCGTCGAGCAGCGACAGCAGCGCGTCGCCTCCCTCCGAGCCGGCCAAGCGGTTGATGGGACGACACCACCACCCACCGCTCTGCCCGCTTCGTCGAGCTGGCTGGCTAGCCAGCCAGGCTGGTCGGGGCGGACGAGGCCGCCGGAGCCGCCGTCACGACGGGCCAGGTCGAGCACGATCAGGCGCAGGTTCGGTCCGACGTCCGCGTGATAGTCCAAACTTGGGAGCCCGGTGGCGCGAGTTTCCGGTTCGGGCGGGTGGGGCGGTGGCGCGCAGTCGGGCGACAACCTCCGAAGCGGACATCTCGCGGCGGGACGGATCCGCCGGCACGCGTACCTTCGGTCCTGCCAGCGCGCGAGCGAGGAAGCCGTTCACGAGGCCGGGCAACGGTGGGCCGTCGGGCGACCCGCCGGCGGTCAGCGAGGTGCCGGGCGGCACCGATAGGCCGGGCGGGAGCTCCCACAGCGCCTCATCGCCGACCGCGAGCGCGCGGGTCTGGGCGGTGGGGACGATCTCGCCGGCGACGAGGATGTCGTGGTCGCCGAGCACCGGGTACACCGGAGCACCGGCGCCGAGGCTGGCGAACGGGCGGCCGGCGCGGTTCAGCAGCCCCGGGTGCTGGGGCGCGTCGAGGTCGGGGCGGTAGTAGAACGGGTCCGGGTCGCTCGCGAGCTGGACGCCGAAGTAACGATCCGGCCGGACGATCCCGCCCCTGAGCGCGGTCAGCGCCCACGCGAGCTCGTTGCGCTGGTCGTTGTCGATCAGATCGCCGCCCTGGATGACGGCGTCGGGGCGGAGCGCCCTGACCGCGCGGGTGGCGCCCGCGAGCACCTGCGCGGTCAGCGTCTCGTGCGGGCGGAAGGTCGACTCGAACGGCGGCCCGAGCCGGTCGAGGAACGGCACGCGCGCGGGCGAGGAGGCGTCGAGCACGTGGGCGTCGGTGACGTGGGCGAGCGTCGCGATCACGCCCTCGGTGGCGCGGGCCGGGCCGAGCTCGGTGCGTGCGACCAACGCCTCGCCGGGTCCGGGCGCGAGCGTCCCGGTGCCGCCCGGGTCGACCCAGGTCGAGGCGAGCGTCGAGCCCGAGCCGGCGGCGCGTCGATCGCGCGGCGCCGCAGCCGCGGTCGCCAGCAGCGCGCCGGCGCCGAGGACGATCGCCTCGCGCCGGGTAAGGCTCACGGCGCTCCCATCCCCTCGATCACGCTCTCGCGCGTGGTCTGCAGCGCGACCCACGCCACCGCGGTCGCGCCGGCGAGCGCCAAGCCCGCCAGCACGGCGGCGATCTCGAGTCCGCTCGCGCCGAGCGGCAGGGTCACGTAGCTCGCCGCCAGCCGCGACATCGCGGGGCCGAGCACCAGCCGTTCGAGCACGATCCCGACCACGGCCGCCGGCAGCACGAGCGCGATCACCGCGCCGGCCAGCAGCCGGCGGACCGCGGCGCCGCCGCCGCCGAACGCGCGCAGCACCGACACCGTCCGACGGCGCTCTTGCACCGTGAGCGCGCACGCCTGAATCAGCGCGTACAGGCACACGAGGCCGTCGACGATCGCGACCGCGCGCAGGATCGAGCGGAGCACGGACACGAGCGGCACGCCGCGGCCGACCGCGCCGGTGGCGGGCGCGGCCGTCGATCCGAGCGCGGCGCTGACCGCCGCGGCGTTCGCGCCCGGCCTGAGCACGATCGCGAGCTGCTCCTCAGAGGAGGCCGACGGGTCCGCGGCGAGCAGCGCCGCCGCGGGCACGTAGGCGACGCGGCCGTCGTGATCGAGCGAGCTGACCACGCCGGCGACGCGGAGCCGCAGCTCGCTGCCGGAGGCCAACTGGATCGCGAGCGTCGAGCCGGGCGACAGCCCAAGGGCCTGCGCCAGCCCGAGGCCGACCTCCGCCTGGCCGTCGCCGCGCAGCCGCGTCCCCGACTCGAGCGGCGGCGCCTCGAACACCGTGTGGTTGCCGGGATAGGCGATCACGTCGATCGTCTCGCCGAGCGAGTACGAGTCGACGGCCTCCTCCTCGTAGCGCGGGGCGACGGCCTGCACGCCCTGGATCCGGCGGACGCGCGGGACCGCGGACGCGGGCAGATCCGCGGTCAGCTGGTAGTGCTTGCCGAGCGCCTGCGGGTCGGTCTCGAGCGAGCTGAGCGCGGAGGCGAGCGCGAGCATCAGCAGCACGAACGCGGTCGAGAACCCGAGCGCGGCGACGGTGGCGACCAGGCGCGTCCGGCGGGCGCTGACGAGCCGCGCGCCGAGCACGGTCAGGCCGGCGCGAGCGGCCGCAGGTCCGGCTGGCCCCCGGCCGCGGCCGCGCCCCCGCCGGCGCTGGAGCTCGGCGCCGCGCAGCAGCGCCACCGGCGACCGTCCGGCCGCACGCCAGGCCGGCCACGCCGCCGCGAGCACCGGGATCGCGATCGCGGCCAGCCACGCCGCCGCGAGCGCGGGCAGCAGCGCCGCCCCCGGCGCGGGCTCGTTGAGCAGCACGAGCAGCCGGTTGGTCGGGCCGTAGATGGCGAGTGCGCCCCCGACGGCGCCGATCGTCGCCGCCGGCACCGCGACGAACAGCGCCTCGAACGCCTGGGTGCCCGCCAGGTGCGCGCGCGAGGCTCCGACTGCGCGGCGGACGCCGATCGCGCCGAGCCGGCGCTGGACCTCGGCGCGCGCGGAGGCGGCCAGCATCACGCTCGCGGTGGCGAGCGCGATCAGCGACAGCGCGACGAGCAGGTCGATCACGATCCCGGCCGCCTGGTCGAGCAGCACGTGCACCCCCGAGCGCGTGACGAACCGCAGCCCCTGGAGGCCGTAGCTGGTCGCGCGCGCCTGGACGAGCACCTCGTTCAGGTTGCGCGGATCGCGCAGCCAGATGTCGGCCAGGTCCGCGGCCAGGGGTCCGACTCCCTGCGCCGATATGTACACCCGCGGGACCGCGAGCGGATAGGAGACGTTGTCGGGACTCTCGGAGAAGCCGACGATCCGCTCGGTGCCGAGGCCGTTGATGGTGAGCGCGCCGCCGAGCGCGAGGTGCCAGGCGTCGGCGAGCCCACGCTCGACGACGACCTGGCCGGGACCGGTGACATCACGGCCGGCGACGATCGCGTAGCCGCGGCGGCCCGCGCCGATGACCTCGACGTCCCCGTCGCCGGAGAACTCGTCGGCGCTCCCGAGGCCCACGCCGGTCACCTCCGTGCGCACCGTGTAGGCGGCGACGTCCGGAAGCGCGGCGATCCGCTGAGCAACCCGGTCGGCCGGTTGCGGGTTGAAACGGACGATGATGTCCGGCAGGTCCGACGCGCGGGCGGCCCGGTCGAACCCGAACCCGAGGCTGTCCGAGACGACCAGCGCCGCCACCAGCATCGCGGCGGCGAGCGCGATCCCGAGGCCGGTGAGCAGCGACCGCCGGCGCCGGACCCGTACGCCGTAGCGCGCCTCTCGAAACGCTGCCCTCAGGCGAGCTCCCTCGGCCGATCGACCAGGCGACCCTCGTTCAGATGCAACACGCGGTCGGCGATCGCCGCCGCCTCGGGCTCGTGCGTGACGATCACGACGGCGCGGTCGGTCAGCCCGCGGAGGAGTTCGAGCACGATCGCCCCGTTGTCCTGGTCGAGGTTGCCGGTCGGCTCGTCGGCGAGCACCAACTCCGGGTCGTTGACGAGCGCGCGAGCGATCGCGAGCCGCTGCTGCTCACCGCCGGACAGCTCATGCGGCCGGCGCCCGGCGATCTCGGTCAGGCCGAGCTCGGCGATCAGCCTGCGGGCGCGCTGCTCGCCACCGCGGAGTGCTCCGGGCAGTCGCGCCGGCAGGAGCACGTTCTCCTCGCCGCTGAGCTCCTCGATCAGGTGAAACGACTGGAACACGAACCCGATATGGCGGAGCCGGGAGCGGGCGAGCGCGCGCGGGCGCTGCTTCGTTATGTCCTGGCCGGCGATCACGATCTGGCCCGCGTCGGGGGCGTCGAGGCCGCCGAGCAGATGGAGAAGAGTCGACTTCCCGCTCCCCGAGCGGCCGAGCACCGCGACTACCTCGGCCGCGTTGACCTGGAGACTCACGTCGCCCAGTACGGGGCGGGCTCCACGGCCGGATCCCACCGTCTTGGTGACCCCGCGAGCTTCCAGAACGGGCACTGCGGTTACGGTAGCGTGAGGAGCGCGGCGCTCTGCGCCGGCAATGTGAACTCGTAGCTGCCGTGGGTGGACGTGAGCTCGGCGATGCTCGGGCGGCCGGCGAGGCGCCCGGTAGTCGTGCGGGTGCCGAAGCTCTGGCCGCCAAGCGTGACGCCGGAGGTGCTGGTGAGCCGGGGGGCGCGGAGCCGCTCGAGCGCCGCCGGAAGGGGATGGGCGCCGGTGGAGCCGATCGCGACGGTGCGGCGGTCGAGGCTCTCGTTGATCAGCACCACGCGCGTGTGGCCCGCCCTGCCGCGCGTGGCCCAGACCGTGATCCCCTGCGCGTTCGTAATCGTGGTGGCGACGAGTCGCGATCCCGGCGGCGCGGCCTGGGCGAACATCAGCATGCCGTAGTACTCCGGCGCCACGAACGCGCTCCACCCGCGGCGGGAGTGCGCGAATGTGAACAGCTGGTAGGTGGCCCCCGGATATGTGTGGATATTCACGCCGTCGACGCCGACCCGGGCCATCTCGAACAGCGCGTCGAGCGCCCACAGCGCCGAGGCGAACGCATTGCTGACGCCTGGCGCGGCGCCGCACGAGTCGGTGTTCATCTCGTCGATCCGCAGCGGCAGGTGATGAGCGTGGGCGACGGGGACGTATGGGGCGACGCCGTCGGCGAGGCCGGTGGTCGCGGCGGGGGCGAGCATGTTCGCGATCGTCGGGTACGTCGGCGCGGACGGCGGGACGAAGCAGGTCTGGAGTGGGTAGGCGTGCAGGGTCACGACTCCGACGCGCGGCTCGGCGGCGAGGAACGCGGCGGTGTCCGGCGTCCACAAGATCGAGCCGGTCGCGGGTCCGGCCAGCGGCCCCGGAAGGCCCTTCGCGAACGAGTCGAAGTCGTCGAGGTACGAGGAGAAGTCATATCCGGGCGGACGGCCCATCACGTGGACGCCGTCGGGCTGGACGTACCAGGTGAGGCTGTCGTACAGGTTGGGCTCGTTGCCGAGTTCGAGCGCCTCGATCCATGGCTTTCCGATCCCCTGCTCGAACGCGTTCGCCTCACCGTCCGCGGCGGCGCGGCTGTCGGCCTCGAGGTCGACGCCCATGATCAGGCGGGCGTTCAGGTCGGCGGCGATCGTGTGCATGACCCCGATCCAGCGCGGGGTCAGCGTGACCCGCACCCCCTTTGGCTTCGCCAGGCCGGGGACCGGATACCACGCCCAGTCGGTGCTGTCCCCGCCGATCCGCAGGTTCGGCGACTGATCCGGGGTCAGGTTGCGGACCAGTTGGAGGAACACCGGGTCAGGTCGCTTGGGGTCGGTACCGGCATACGGGATGATCGCGCTGTTCTCGAGCGACAGCCCGAGGAAGCCGGGTTGGATCGCGGGTCCGCCGGGTGCGCCGGAGACCGTGACGACGGCGACGTCCTGCGGGGCCGGCGTCGACGCCGCGGCGTATCCGGAGAGCGCGACGAGCGTCGATGCGAGCGTCGCGACAAGGACGAGACCACGGGGGCGGAGGCGAGGCACGGTCAGATCAATTTGCCATGCGGCGCCCGGTTCGATCAAATAGGCAGGTGAGCATCACTCTTCCGATCGAGCGCCGCGCCCTGGGGCGCTCGGAGCTCACAGTGCCGCGCGTCGCGCTGGGGTGCGGGAACTTCGGCGGCGTCGGCTCGGCGCCCGAGTTGTTCGGTCAGGGGCTGAGCCAGGACGAGGCGTTCGAGCTGATGGACGCAGCGTGGGAGCAGGGCCTGAACCACTTCGACACCGCCGACGCGTACGGGGGCGGTCGCAGCGAACGGATGATCGGCGCGTGGATGCGCAGCCGCGGCGTCCGGCCGATGCTCACGACGAAGACGTACAACCCGATGGACGCCGGCGCCGATCACGGGCTCGCGCCCGAGCGGATCGCCCGGCAGCTCGAGTCGAGCCTCGAGCGCCTCGAGGTCGATCAGGTGGACCTGTATCTCGCCCACGAGTTCGACCCCGATGTGCCGCTGCCCGACACGTTGGCCGCGTTCGAGCGGCTCGCGACGGAGGGCAAGATCCGCGCCTACGGGGTCAGCAACTTCAGCGCGGGACAGCTCGACGTGGCGCTCGAGGTCGGATCGCCGCAGGCGATCCAGAACGAGTACTCGCTGCTCGCCCGGGCCGACGAGGCCGAGGTGCTGCCGCTGTGCGAGCGTGAGCGGGTCTCCTACCTCGTGTTCAGCCCGCTCGCGGGGGGTTGGCTGACCGGCAAGTACCGCCGCGACGAGCCCTTCCCCGCGGGATCGCGGATGACGCAACGTCCGGATCCGTACGCCCCGTTCGTCTCCGGGCCCACGTTCGATCGACTCGAGCAGTTCGAGCGGTTGGCGCGAGCACGCGAGATGTCGATGTCGGGGCTCGCGCTGGCATGGCTCCTCGCGGACCAGCGCGTCACTCAGGTCGTGGTCGGCCCGGGCCGCCCCGAGCATCTCGCGCCGGTCCGCGAGGCGATCGAGCGACCGCTGAGCGGCGACGAGCGCGCCACCCTCGACACCGTGTTCACGTGAGCGCGGTTCTGATCCTCAGCCACGACGACGTGATCGCGGCGCTCCCGCCCGACGCTTGTGCGGACGCGATGGCCGAGGTGCTCGCCGCGCACGCCCGCGGCGAGGCGCGGATGCCGCTGCGGTCGGTGGTCCGGTTCGACGGCGCGGCTGGGTTCATGGGGCTGATGCCCGCCTGGCGGGGCGGCGAGGAGCCCGTGTTCGCGCTCAAGGCGCTGTGCCTGATGCCGGGCAATCCGGCACGCGGGCTCGACACCCACCAGGGCACGGTGACGCTGTTCGACGGCGCGACCGGAGTGCCCACCGCGATCCTCGACGCGTCCGCGATCACCGCTGTCCGCACCGCGGCGGTGAGCGCGGTCGCGACCCGGACGCTCGCGCGTGAGGATGCACGCGTGCTGGCGATCCTCGGGTCGGGGGTGCAGGGCAGGGCGCATCTGATGGCGCTCACGGGAGTCAGGAAGTTCGAGGAGATTCGCGTGTACTCGCCCACCGAGGCGCACGCGCGAGCGCTCGCCGCCGCCGGCGACGGCCTCGCCCGCGTCGTGAACTCGGCCGAGGACGCCGTCCGCGGGGCCGACGTCGTGGTCACCGCCACGAGCGCGCGGGAGCCGGTGCTCCGGCGCGATTGGCTCGAGCCGGGCGCGCACGTCAACGCCGTAGGCGCGAGCATGCCGAGCGTGCGCGAACTCGATGTCGACACGGTGGCGGCGTGCGCGCTGTTCTGCGACAGCCGCGAGTCGCTCCGCAACGAGGCCGGCGAATACCGGCTGGCGCTGGAGCAGGGCGCGATCCCAGGCGAGAACCACGTCCGCGGCGAGCTCGGCGAGGTGCTCGCGGGCAGCGCGCCCGGTCGTCTGGACGCCGGCGAGCTGACCGTGTTCCGCTCGCTGGGGCTCGCGGTCGAGGATCTCGCCGCCGCCCAGTGCGCGGTCACGCGGGCGCGGCGGATCAGAATTGGAACGGAGGTCGAGCTGTGATCGAGCTATCCGAGATCGAGTCGGCGCGGGCGCGGATCGCCGACGTCGCCGTCCGCACGCCGCTGGTGCGGCTCCGCGTCGAGGACGCGCCCGCCGAGATCTACCTGAAGCTCGAGACGCTCCAGCCGATCGGCTCGTTCAAGATCAGGGGCGCGACCAACGCCGTCCGGACCGCGTCGCCCGAGGCCCGGTCCCGCGGTCTGGTCACGGCCAGCGCCGGCAACATGGCCCAGGGCGTCGCCTGGATCGGGCGCGAGCTCGGGCTGCCGGTCACGATCGCCGTCCCCGAGCACGCGCCGCAGGCGAAGCTGTCCGCAATCGAGCGCCTCGGCGGCAAGGTCCTGAAGGTGCCCTACGAGGAGTGGTGGCAGGCGATCGTGACGAGCCAGGTCGACGGAGTCGACGGGTTGTTCGTGCACCCGGTCCAGGACGAGGGGGTGATGGCGGGCAACGGGACGATCGGGCTCGAGATCCTCGACGACCTGCCCAACCCCGACGCGGTGGTGATCCCGTACGGCGGCGGTGGGCTGACGGTCGGGATCGCCAGCGCGATCCGGGCGTTCCGTCCCGAGACGAAGATCTACACGGCCGAGCCCGAGACGGGCGCCGCGCTGGCGGCGGCGCTCGCGGCGGGCGAGCCTACCGACGTCGACTACACCCCGTCGTTTGTCGACGGCTCGGGAAGCCGCCGCGTGCTCGACTCGATGTGGCCCCGGGTGCAGCCGCTCGTCGACGGCGCGTTCTCGGTCCCGATCGCGGATGCCGCGGCGGCGGTCCGGACGCTCGCCGAGCGTGCCCGCGTGATCGCCGAGGGTGCCGGGGCGCTGGCCACGGCGGCCGCGCTCGCGGGTCGCGCCGGGAACGGCAAGGTCGTCTGCATCGTGTCGGGCGGGAACATCGATCTGGGCAAGCTGGCCGGGATCCTCGAGGGAGGTGTCTCGTGAGCGACGGTGCGCAAGACGACCTGCGCGACCCGATCCTGCCGGGTCCGGGAGCGAGCGACTACGAGCGCTACCTGCGCACCGACGAGCTGCTGTCGCTGCAGAAGACCGCCGAGGAGCGCGTCCACCACGACGAGCTCCTGTTTCAGACCGTGCACCAGTCCTCGGAGCTGTGGCTGAAGTTCGCCACGACCGAGGTGGACGAGGCTGCGGCCCAGCTCGAGGCGGGCACGATCGAGCCGGCGGTGCGGCTCCTGCGCCGCGCGGTTCTGAGCCTTCAGTACGTCACCACCCAGATGGAGATGCTCAACCAGATGGACCCGTGGGAGTACTCGCAGATCCGTGTCGTGCTCGGTCACGGGAGCGGCTTCGACTCCCCGGGGTTCCGCCGCGTCCCGGCCGTGACCCAGCGCGTCGCGAAGGCGTTCGACCGCCTGCTGTCCGAGGCGGGGCTGGATCTGATCGAGCTCTACCAGCACGGCCGCGATCACGAGCAGCTCTACCAGGTGGCCGAGCTGCTGACCGAGTGGGACGAGCGGATCTGGATGTGGCGCTTCCGGCACTACGCGATCGTCGCCCGCGCGCTCGGCGAGGACACGGTCGGGACGCAGGGAACGCCGGTTCAGGTGCTCGGCAAGCTCATCGCCCAGCGCCAGATCCCGAAGCTGTGGGAGGTGCGGAGCCGGCTCGTCGAGCTGTTCGACGCCGAGCGCAAGGGCACCGCGGCGTAGCGCGGCTCACGGGCTGGTTCGGCACGAGCCGGTCGTCAGCAATTGGTGGGGCGAGCACGGCGGGTACTGCGGAGCGCTCGCACCGCTCGACGCGGGCGCGGGCGGGGCGCCGCCACCCGGCGGTTGCGTCGAGACGCTGAAGGTCAGGTCGAGCGGTTCGACGGCGCCGGGCGGCAGGGTGCCGAACACGTCGACGGTCTGGGCGCCGAGCCCGCTCGACGGCGCGGCCTCGAACACCCAGCCTCTGGCGCCGTTCACGCTCAGCGCCAGCGGGTACGGGACGTCGTTGTCGGGGAGGGTGCACGCCGAGCCCGGCTCGCACGCGGATCGGGCGCCGGTCACGATCAGGGTCTTGGCGGTCGTGCCGGATGAGGTGACGGCGCCGAGCGACAGAAACCATCCAGCGCCCGTGCCGCGCGCGTCGATCACGGACGTGCTGACCTCGAGCCGCGTCGGGTCCTGGCCGATCACGCGGACGGACGGGCTCCCGAGCGACAGGCCACCCCCGGTGATCGCTACCGAAGCGGTCGACCCGTGTGCGACCGCGGCCGGCGCCGCCACGGCCCCGACCAACAACACCGCGAAAAGCAGGCGCCTCACCAGGAACCCGATTCCCCCCCGCGCGCCCGTCAAATCCGCAAACCACCATCCGGCGAACCGCAATCCCCCACCCGGTGGACCCGCCGGCCCAAACGGGGGAGGAGGATCGGTGAGGTGTGAGCGCTCTCAGTCCGGCATCGCGCGGGACATGATCTCCGCGGACTACGTCGGACTTGGCGTCCGCATATTGCTGCATGTACTTCCAGCCGCGCGCGGCCAGGTCGCGCCCCGCCGATCCGGCGCTGCTCGAGTTCGTCGTAGGCCGCGACGTCAGTCGGATCGGGCAGACCCATGAGGGGATTCTCGCGCCGCCGGCCGAGCGCCGATCGCGCTGCCGAGCAGCACGAATCCGATCGCAGCGGCGACACCTTCGAACCCGCCGCGCTGGATCCCCTCCGCTACCGAGCGCTCTGCGTGCGCCTCGAACGCGCCCAGCGCGAGTCCGACCGTGAGCGACGCGAGCGCGCCGAGCAGCCACGGCCGCGAGCGCAACCAGCTCCAGCCGAGCACGGGCAGGTCCTCGAAGATGTCGCCGGCCGGGCCGTCCGCGCCGGACACGATCGTCCGGGCGCGCGAGAGCGTTCGAGCGGTGGCCCACAGGCCGGCGCCGGCGATCGCGGCGAGCACCCCGGCGAGGCCGAGCCACCACGCCGGCAGGCGCTCCGAGAAGTCGACGACGTACAGCTCGATCCCGGCCATGGTCGCGAAGCCCGCGGTCACGGCCACACGCGTGCGGCGGTGGATGAGCGCGATCTCCCTGGCCGGCAGGCTCGCCACCCGCCGGCGGCGGAGCGACCGCCACGCCGCCAAGGTTCCCGCCACGAGCGCGACCTGCGGCGCGACCACCATTCCGAGGAGCGCCGGGAAGAATAGGAGCGTCGAGATCCCGTTCGAATAGCCCGGATAGTGGGCGAGCCGCGCGAGCGTGAGCTGGGAGACGACCAGCACGACCGCGGCGACCGCCAGCGCGGCGAACGCGGCGAACGCCGACGTGCGGGCCTGCGCGGTGGCGAGCTCGTCGGCGAAGCTGCTCGCCAGCATCCGCGGATCGCCAAGCCTGTCCTCGCACCCGGGCTCGCACGCGATGTGGTCGCCGAGCTCAGCGACGATCCGCACGCGGTCGCGGCGAGCGACCCCGCGGGCGTACAGCTCGCCGGACAGGTCCTCGAGCCAGCTCATCCCATCACCAGCTCGATCGCGTGTGCGAACTGCTTCCACTCACGCCGGCGCACTTTCAGCGACGAGGTCCCCGCGCGCGTGACGCTGTACACCCGCCGGCGCCGACCGCTCGCGGTCGACCATGCGCTACTCATCAGGCCGTCGCGCTCGAGGCGGTGGAGCGCCGGATAGATGGTGCCCTCGGCCAGGTCGAAGGCGCCGCTCGAGCGCTCCTTGAGCCGCTGCAGAATCACGTAGCCGTGCGCCGGCTCCTCGGCCACGGTGGCGAGGATCAGCGAATCGAGCTGTCCGTTCAACGCATCCGGCTTCATGCCTAGCAGCGTAATGCATAGAGATGCTAGGTGTCAATCCGCGTCTCGACGCGCGTCCTCTACGCCGCCGAACCTACGACGGGTCGCGCTTAGACTTCGGGTGTGCTCTCGACGGATCGGTTGCTCGCGTTTGCCGTCACGGCGTTCGTCGTGATCGTGATCCCCGGGCCGAGCGTCCTGTTCGTCGTCGGCCGGGCGCTGGCGAGCGGTCGCCGGGTCGCGGTGCTGACCGTCGTCGGTAACGCGCTCGGCGAGTACGTCCAGGTGCTCGCGGTGGCGCTCGGCGTCGGCGCGCTCGCCGAGCAATCGGTGGCGGCGTTCACCGCGCTGAAGCTGCTCGGTGGCGCCTATCTCGTGTACCTCGGGGTGAAGACGTTCCGGCACCGGCGCTCGCTCGCGGCCGCGCTCGCCGCGCCCGGTCCGGGCCGGGTCTGACCGGCGCTCGTTCTTCGAGGGGTTCACGGTCGGCGCGACCAACCCCAAGACGGTCGTGTTCCTGGCCGCGATCCTCCCGCAGTTCGTCAACCGCGCCGCCGGTGATGTCGCCGCTCAGATCCTCGTGCTCGGGCTGGTGTTCGCGGCGATCGCGGTCGTCTCAGACTCGATCTGGGCGCTCGCCGCCGGCGGCTTCCGCGCCTGGTTCGCGCGCTCGCCCCGGCGTCTCGAGTTGGTCGGTGGCGCCGGCGGGCTCGCGATCGTCGCCGTCGGGGCGGGCCTGCTCGTCTCCGGCCGCAAGAACTGAGCAGCCGCCGGCGTGACGACGCCCACCCTCGCGCGTAGCTTCAGTATGAGTCGGCGGCTCAGAACGCTCGCGCTCGGCGGCGTCGTGATCGCGCTCGCCGGCGTTGTGATCGCGCTCGCCGGGTGCGGATCAGCGAGCGATGCGCCGGGGACGACTCCGACGCGCCCAGCGGACCCGCCGGGCACGGCGGCCGTCCCGCGCGCCGACGCGGCCGCGCTGCGGGACGGCAACGCGCGGTTCGCCGGGCGGCTGCTCGCGACGCTCGCGCCCCGTCCTCAGAACGTCGCCCTGTCGCCGGCGAGCATCTCCCAGGCGGTGTCGATGGCGTTCGCGGGCGCGCGCGGCGCGACCGCCGCGCAGATCGCTGCCGCGCTCGACTTCACGCTGCCGCCGGCGCGTCTCGGCGCCGCGTTCGATGCGGTCGACACATCGCTCGCCGGGGTCAACGGGCCGGGCGCGACGCTGAACATCGCCAACGCCATGTACGGCCAGTCCGGGCTGCGCTTCCGCCAGGCGTTCCTGCGCGTGATGGCGCGCGACTACGGAGCCGGGCTGCGGACCGCGGACTTCGCGCGGGCTGCCGCGGCGGCGCGGGCCGAGATCAACGCCTGGGTGTCGGCGCAGACGCAGGGCAAGATCCCGCAGTTGATGGGGCCGGGCGACGTCGATCAGACGACCAGGCTGGTGCTGGTCAACGCCGTCTACCTGCACGCCAAGTGGCTCCAGCCGTTCACTCACGGCGACACGTTCCCGGCGCCGTTCCACGCCCCCGCCGGCACCGTCAAGGTCCCGACGATGCACCAGACCGGGGTGTTCGGCTACGTGCAGGGGTCGGGGTATCAGGCGCTCGAATTGCCCTACCAGGGCGGGCGTCTCGCGTTCGACATCCTGCTCCCGAGTACCGGCGGATACGGATCGCTGCTCTCGCGGCTCGCCGGCGAGGGTCCGCTGCCGTTGCTCGCCGGGCTGCGGCGCACGCAGGTCGCGCTCGCGCTGCCGAAGTTCAAGTTGACCACCCACGTGGAGCTTGCCGGCGCGCTGTCGGCGCTCGGGATGCGGCTCGCGTTCGATCCCGGGCGCGCAGATCTGTCGGGAATCGCGGGCGCGCCCGGCTACCTGTACGTCCACGCGGTCGTGCACGAGGCGTACCTGAGCGTCGACGAGGCCGGCACCGAGGCCGCGGCCGCGACCGGCGTCGGCATCAGCGGCACCGCGGTGCCGCTGCCGCCCCGGACGAAATTCATCGTCGACCGGCCGTTCGTGTTCGTGTTGCGCGACACGAAGACCGGCGCGGTGCTGTTCGACGGCGCCGTCTCGCGCCCCTGACGTCGGCCGCTGGCGCGACTGCCTCCTGTTCCGAGATCCCGGTGGTCGTGCACGCGGTCGACCGATTGACGTTCTCGAATTCGTAACTCGCCGTTTTCAAGCGCCCTTCCCTTGGGTACGGCCCGCGAAGTCACCCGTAACGAGGAGGGGAAATGTCAGAGAAGTTCGCCGACGCCGTCTGGGTCAAACCGAGACGGAGGTTCGGATTTGGGGCATTCTTAGCGGTCGTTGGACTTGCCGTCGCACTGCTCGTGAGCGGCATGTCCGGATCGTCCAACGCCGCCTCTACGACTCGCCACGTGCAGCATGTGCGGCGGCACGACGCCGTGGGCGCGGGACAGCAACAGGCGATCAACGCGAAGGTCAACGCGCTACTGGGCGAGCTGACCCCCGCCGAGAAGTTCGGCCAGCTCGAGATGGCGGGCCCCAGCACGGCGAACGGGAGCGATCTGATTCCGCTCGCACAGCAGGGAAAGATCGGCTCGGTGCTTGACCTCACCGGCGCCGCCAACATCAACGCGGTCCAGAACGCCGCGGTTGCGTCAGCCCAGAACCATCACATCCCGCTGATCTTCGGGCTCGACGTGATCCACGGCTACCGGACGATGTTCCCGGTACCGCTGGGCGAGTCCGCGACTTGGGATCCCGCTCAGGTCGCGAAGGACGAGTCCGTGTCCGCCGACGAGGCGGCCGCCGACGGGATCAAGTGGACGTTCAACCCGATGGTCGACATCAGCCGCGATCCTCGTTGGGGACGCGTGGTGGAGGGCGCCGGCGAGGATCCATTCCTCGGCTCGGCGATCGCCGCCGCGAAGGTGAAGGGTTATCAGGGCCACAACTACGCGGCCACGGACAAGGTCGCGGCCACGATCAAGCACTTCGGCGGCTACGGCGCCCCCGTCGCAGGCCGCGAATACAACACGGTCGACATGTCGACCCAGCAGCTGTTCAACGACTACCTGCCGCCGTACAAGGCCGCGGTCGACGCGGGCGCGGCGACCGTGATGAGCTCGTTCAACTCGCTCAACGGCGTGCCGAACACCGCCAATCCGTACTTGCTCACGCAGATCCTCCGCGATGAGTGGGGCTTCAGCGGGACCACCCTGAGCGACTACCAGGCCGTCCAGGAGCTCGAGGACTTCGGGTACGCGTCCGACGGCGAGGACGCCGCTCGGCTGGCGCTGACCGCGGGCGAGAACATCGAGATGGCAGTGTCGATGACCTCGACCAACCCGGTCTACAACAACTACGGGACCTACGGCCCCACGCTGCTGCAGCACGGCAAGATCACGATGGCGCAGCTGAACGACGCCGTCCGGCACGTGCTGACGCTCAAGTATCTGGCCGGGATGTTCTCGAACCCGGATCAGGGGAACGCCACCCGGTACGCCAACGAGGAGCTGACCCCGAAGAACCAGGCGACCGCGTTGACGACTGCCGAAGAGTCGCTGGTCCTGCTCAACAACAACAACCACGCGCTGCCGCTCAGCCCGAGCGTGGGCAAGGTCGCCGTGGTCGGGCCGCTGGCCGACGACGCGCTTGATCAGCTCGGTCCGGACGTGCCGATCGGTTACGACACGACCGCGGCCGATCTCACGACGACCGACAAGATCGTCACGGTGAAGCAGGGCATCGAGAACGTGGTCGGTCAGGGCAACGTCGATTACGTGAACGGATGCGCCAACTTCACCGTTACCGACCCCTGCAACGAGACCACCGATTTCAGCTCAGCGGTGGCGGCGGCGCAGGGCTCGGCCGTGACCGTGATCGTGGTCGGTGAGCCGGCGGGCGACTCCGGCGAGGCGTCCTCGCGGACCAGTCTGGACCTGCCCGGACAGCAGGAGGCGCTCATCTCGCAGATCGCAGCGACCGGGAAGCCGTACGTGGTCGTGCTGATGAACGGCCGCCCGCTGACGATCCCCGAGCTGGGTGGCGATCCGACGACCCACGCCGGCGGGGCGCCGGCGATGCTCGAGGCGTGGTACCCCGGCACGACCGGCGGCACCGCGATCGCGAATGCTCTGTTCGGCACATACGACCCGAGCGGCAAGCTGACGATGTCGTTCCCCCAGAACGTCGGCCAGATCCCGATGTCGTACGACGAGCTCCCAACCGGGCGGCCGTACGATCCGAACAACAAGTACACGTCCAGGTACCTGGATGTGTCGAACGCGCCGGAGTACCCGTTCGGGTACGGGCTGTCGTACACGACGTTCTCGATCTCGAACGTGTCGGCACCATCGAGCGTGTCGCGGAACGGGACGGCGACGGTCACCGCCAAGGTCACGAATACGGGCTCGGTGGCGGGCACCGACGTCGCGCAGCTCTACATCCACGAGAGCGACACGCCGATCCTCCAGCCCGTCGAGAAGCTCGAGGGGTTCCAGCGGGTGACGCTCGACCCCGGGAAGTCGCAGACGGTCACGTTCACGCTCGGACCGCAGAACCTCGGCTACTACGACAACAACGGCCACTTCGCGGTCGTGCCGGGGACGTTCGACCTGTGGGTCGGCGACAGCTCGACCGTCGACCAGGGTACGCCCGCGACGTTCACGGTCGGATGAGGATCCGTGGATTGATCGCCGCCGCAGCCGCGGCGGCGATCCTGGTGGTGGCGGCGCCGGCGGGCGCCGCCACCTTCACCCCGGGTCAGAAGGCGGAGCTCTACGGGATTGCGCACGACACGTGGCAGTTCTACGCCGCCGACGTCGATCGGGTGACGCACCTGCCGCTCGACAACCTCGGTCCGGGGTCGGTGCGCGGGGAGTACACATCGGCCGCGAACGTCGGCGTGTACCTGTGGGCGGTCGTCGCCGCCCACGACCTCGGCTTGATCTCGGAGTCGCGGGCCGACCAGTTGGCCGGCGCCACGATGCACGAGGTCGCCGGGCTCAAGCGCTACGACGGGTTCATGTACCAGTGGTACGACACGAACAACGGCAACGTGCTGACGAACCCCGGCCAGGGCGACTGCACGGAGACGACGCCGGCGCAGGACAACTGCTGGTTCGTCTCGGCGGTCGACAACGGGTGGTACGCGACGGGCCTGATCGAGGTCAAGCAGGCCCTGCCGGCGTTGCGCGGTCTGGCCGACTCCCTGCTGAAGCCGATGGACTTCAGCATCTTCTACGACAACCGGCCCCAGACCGCCTGCAACGTGAACGCGTCGCTCGGCGGGCAGCCGACGGGCCAGATGTACGGCGGCTACTACGTCGACCAGGGTCCAGCCGGCTACCACAACGGTGCGCTGTACAGCGACCCCCGGATCGCGATGTACATCGGGATGGGTCGCCACCAGATGCCCGGCGACGTGTGGTGGCGGACGTGGCGGACCGATCCGCCGCAGCGCTGCTCAACCGACCCGGCGCCGTCGTTCAGCACCGGCACCGGTTACTGGCACACCTACACCGACCCGCAGTCGGGCAAGCAGTTCCCGGTGTGGGAGGGCCACTACACCTACCCGGGCACCTCGCTTACGTTCGTGCCGACGTTCGCCGGCGGGATGTTCGAGGGGCTGATGGCGAACCTGGTCGTCCCCGAGACGACGTGGGGTCCCCACAGCTTCGGGCTCGACGATCTGCGCTGGGCCCAGGTCCAAATGAAGTACGCCACCCAGAAGTTGGGCTACCCGGTGTGGGGAATGTCCCCGTCCTCGACCGCGGATGACACCGGGGACTACGGCGGCTTCGGAGCCGAGGGCCTGGCGTTCGGGTCCAGTGGGCCGCTCGCGTGGTGCACGACCTGCGCCACCGAGAACACCGTCAGTCCGCACGCCTCGGCGATCGCGCTACCGGTGCTGGGGTCTGAGGCGCTCTCGAACCTCGAGAAGCTGCGGACCTTGTACCCGGGGATCTACACCTCCGACGGCGGGTTCTACGACGCGGTCAACCCGGTCACCGGTGAGGTCGGGCATCGGCGGCTCGTGCTCGACCAGTCGATGATCATGGCCGCGTTGGACGACGCCCTCAACGGTGGCGCGATGCAGAAGCATTTCGCGGCCGACCCCGAGTCGTATGCCGCGAAGCTGTACCTAGGCGCGGAGACGATGTCGCTCCACTAGCGGCCCCGCAAGGGTGCGTGCTCAAAAAACCACGTATAGCGTGGATTTTTGAGCACCGCCCCTTAGTCGGCCAGCGTGTTCAGGGCCGCGACCAGCGCGTCGACCTCCGTCTCCGTGTTGTAGTGGATGAAGCCCAACCGAACGGCTTGGTCGGCGTACCCGAGGCGCTGGTACAGGTTCAGCGAGTACCAGGAGTCGTGGGCCCAGACGCCCATGTTCTGTTCGGCCAGCCGCGCCGCGACGTCCGCGGCGCCGACACCCGCCACGTTGATCAGGAAGGTCGGCACGCGGCCTTCCATGCCCGGTAGGCCGTAGATCGACACAGCGTCGGAGACCCCGGAAACGAACCGCTCTCCCAATGCCCGCTCGTAGGGAACGATCAGCTCGAACCCGCCGATCGAATCGAGGTAGTCGAAGGTGGCGATCAAACCCCCGAGCAGCTCGTAGGGCTGGGTCCCGGTCTCGAACCGGCGCCCCAAGGGCGTGGTCGGCGCCGGCCGGGCCTTGTACGGGCGCCACCGCTCGATCACCTCAGCCCGGCCGTAGGCCATCCCCAGGTGCGGGCCGCAGAACTTGTAGGGCGAGCAGATCAGGACATCTGCGTCGACCTGGCGGACATCGATCGGCTCGTGCGCGGCGTAGTGGACGGCGTCGATCCACGCGAGCGCGCCCGCGTCGTGCGCCATCCGGCAAACCCGGGCGGCGTCGACCACCGTGCCGATCGCGTTCGACGCCCACGCGAACGCCACCACCCGCGTCCGCGGCCCGAGCTTCGAGGCGAGGTCGTCGTAGTCGAGCCCGGTGTCCTCGTGCAACTCGATGTGCCGCACGACCAGGTCCCGGTCGTAGGCGAGCTCGAGCCACGGCGCGACGCCGCCGTCATGATCCAGAGACGACACGAGGATCTCGTCGCCCGCGGCGAACTCGCGCCCCGCCGTCCGCGACAGCGTGAAGTTCAGCGAGGTCATGTTCGACCCGAAGATCACCTCGTGCGGCTCGCACCCGAGGAACCGAGCCGCGCCCGCCTCGGCGTGCTCGAGGATCCGTCCCACCCGGCGGCTGGTCTCGTAGCCGGCGCCGAGGTTCGCGCTCGCTTCGCGGAGCGTCCGGGCGATCGCATCGCCGACCTCGTCGGGGACCTGCGAGCCTCCGGGAGCGTCAAAGAACATGAACCCCTCCTGGAGGGAGGAGAAGCGCTCGCGTGCGGCATCGACGTCGAGCTTGTCGGCGATCTGAGCCATGTGTAGGCTCTCCCTTCCTTTCGGGGTTCTGGATGACCCCGGTAGGACGGGGCCTAACGCATAACGCAATCGCAAGGTTAGTTTGCTTACTCTCACCCGGCCATGAGCGTCCGCGTCACACGCACCGCCCAGGCGAGCTGGCAAGGCGACCTGGCCGACGGCGGAGGCCGGATCGGCGTGGGCAGCGGCGCCTACGAGGGGCCGTTCACGCTCCGCGCGCGGGTCGAGGACGTCGAGCGCTCGACCAATCCGGAGGAGCTGATCGGCGCCGCGCACGCCGGGTGCTTCACGATGTCGCTGGCCAACCTGCTGACCGAGTCCGGCCATCCGCCGGCCGATCTGAAGACGACGGCCAAGGTCCGGCTCGAGCAACTCGAGACGGGGTTCGCGATCACGAACATCACTCTCCAGACGGTCGGCGACGTTCCCGGGGTCGATGCCGATGCGTTCGCGCGACTGGCTCAGCAGGCGAAGGAAACGTGCCCGGTGTCGCGTGCGCTCGCGGGCACGGAGATCACGCTGGAGGCGAAGCTTGGAAGTGACTGACCCGGCGGCTGGAGGCCACCGGACCGAGCTCGAACAGGCGGTCATCGAATGTGCCCCACGGGCCTCGATCAGCCGCGCCACGGGGGAGGTCGAGGAGGTTCTGTTCGTGCTGGCCGGAAACGGCGGGCTGGCGCTGGACGGCAACCGCTACGAGCTCGAGCCAGAGTCCGGCGCCTATCTCGCCCCCGGGGAGGAGTACGAGCTCGACAACCCGGGATCCGAGCCGTTGCGCGTGGTGTCGGTGCGGATCCCCGATCCGGTGACGCCCGCCGCCGACGCCGAGGCCGGCGAGGCCCGCGCCGTCGTCCGCCGGCTCGCCGAACAGGAGGAGCAGGCGGCGACGACCTCCCGCACGTTCCGGATCGTGGCAGACCCCAGCACGGGCCTGCAATCGGCGACTCACTTCGTCGGCTACGTGCCGACGGACCGGGCGCCCGACCATTTCCACACCTACGACGAAGTCATCTACGTGCTTGAGGGAGAGGGAACACTGCACGCCGGCGGCGACCGGACCCCGGTCGCCGCCGGTTCGTGCCTCGAGCTGCCGGCAGGGACTGTGCACTGCCTGGAGAACACCGGCGAGGACGTCATGCGACTCGTCGCCGTGTTTCGGCCGGCCGGCTCGCCGGCGGCCGCGTATTACCCCGACGGCACCCCGGCGTACCCGGGGATGCCGCCGGTCATGTCCGCATGACGCATGTTGTTAAGGACCCACTAGGAGGAGTTCGAGCGCCAATGAAGGTACGTATCAGCCTCGCCGCCATGGCCCTGACCGCTTTGGTCGCGGCCGGCTGCGGGAGCAGCAACAGCAGCAGCACGAGCAGCGCTGCTGCCAGCAGTAGCGGAAGTTCGACTCAGGCCGCCGCCAGTTCCAGCGGTTCGAAGTCGTGCACCGCGTCGATCGCGATCGAAGGACCGTTCACCGGTCCGGTGGCGCAGGTCGGCCTCGAGCAGCTGCACTTCGCGCAGCTGGCCGTCGCCGACGACAACGCCGCCAACCACACCAACGTGACGCTGGCCCAGGACGACACTCAGCTCACGCCTTCGCTGGCGGTGCAGAAGACCCAGTCGATCGTCGCCACCAACGCGGTCGCGTCGATCGGGCCCGCGGGTAGCCAGGAGGTCGAGGCTGTCGGTCCGATCTTCGGCAAGGCCGGGATGCCGTTCGTCTCGGGCTCGGCGACGCTGCCGGCGCTCGCTACCAGCGGCAAGAACCCGACGTTCTTCCGCGTGGTCCCCGACGACGACGTCCAGGGACCGCAGGACGCCAACTACGTGGTCAACCACCTGCACACCAAGGGCGTGCTGATCATCGACGACGACGAGGCGTACTCGCAGGGCCTGGTCAACGTGATGATCCCGATCCTGAAGAAGGCCGGGATCGCGGTCGACCACCAGACGCTCAACGGCACCGACACCGGCGCGACGCTGGCGGCGGCGATCAAGTCGCTCGTCACCTCGCACCTGAGCGCCCAGGATGGCGTGGCGATGCTGCCGTGGCAGACCGCCACGTCCGCCCAGATGTTCGGCCAGGACGCCAAGCAGGCCGGCAAGACGGTGGTCCTGTTCGGGACCGACGGGACGAACTCGCCGTCGCAGTTCAACATCCCGGGCACCTACGTGTCGTCGTTCGGGCCCGACATCGCCGGCAACCCGAGCGCGCTCGACAAGGCGATCGTCGCCGGCGTTGCGAAGTACGGTCCGTACGGGCCGTTCGGCGTCCCGACGTACGAGGCCGCCGACGTCGTCATGAAGGCGATCGCGTCGGTGTGCAAGTCCGGTCAGACGCCGAGCCGCTCGAACGTGCTGGCGGCACTCAAGACGACGAACATCCCCGCTAACGCCAATCCGCTTGGGGTTCCCGTGTCGTTCGCGTCGAACGGCGATCTCGCGGGCGACAACGGCTACCTGTTCAAGATCAACAGCGCGGGCAAGTACATAGAGATCCCGCCCAAGTGAGCAAGTGACGGATCACTGACAGTGGTTCTGGACGGCGCCGCCTGCGATGCTCCGCAGGCGGCGCCGCCGGGCGTCTAGGACTCAGAACGGCACAGGAACGTGCAGGTCTTCATCCAAACACTCGTCAACGGGCTCGTCACCGGCTGCCTGTACGCGCTGATCGCGCTCGGCTACACGATGGTCTACGGCGTGCTCAAGCTGCTCAACTTCGCCCACGGCGACGTGTACATGGTCGGGGCGTACATCGGCTACTTCGTGATCCAGTGGTTCGGTGGCCCGAACCACCTGGCGATCCCGGTGCCGCTCCTGATCGTGTTCATGCTGCTGATCTCGGGGCTCGGCACCGGCCTGCTCGGGGTGGCGATCGAGCGATTCGCCTACCGACCGCTCCGCGACGCGCCGCGAATAGCGCCGCTGATCACCGCGCTCGGCGTCTCGTTCGTGCTTGAGAACACGGTGCTGCTGCTGTTCGGCGGCTTCCAGCGCAGCTACAACACAACCGATTTCATCTCCGACACGAACGGAATCCACATCGCCGGCGCTCACATCGACAGCGTCGAGATCATGATCGTCGTCCTGACCGCCCTGCTCTGCTACGGGCTGGTGCAACTCGTCGACCGGACGACGCTCGGCAAGTCGATGCGCGCGGTCGCGTCCGATCGGGAGGCCGCCGAGATGCTCGGCATCAACGTCGACCGGACGATCGCGCTGACGTTCTTCATCGGGTCGGTGCTGGCCGGCTTCGCCGGCGTCATGTCCGGGCTCGAATTCCAAACGATCTCCGCCACGATCGGCTTCCTGGCCGGGCTCAAGGCATTCACCGCCGCCGTCGTCGGCGGCATCGGGAGCATCACCGGCGCGGTCGTCGGCGGCATCGTCATCGGCATGTGCGAGGCGTTCAGTCTCAGCTACATCTCGGAGAAGTACTCAGACCTGATCGTGTTCGGGATCCTGATCGTCACGATGCTCATCCGCCCGACCGGGATCTTCGGCCGGCGAGCACTGCAAAAGGTCTGATGCCCCAGATCGGCGTCGACGAATGGGTCGCCCAGTCCGGCGAGCGCCGCGACGAGGGCACCGGCCTGCGCCGCGTCCTGCACGAACTCGACACGCGCGTCGCGTGGTGGCAGCGGCTGGCGCTGGCGGCGCTCGTCGGCGTCGCATTCGGGCTGACGACCAACAACGTCAATCTGCTCACGGTCGGCTTCACGTGCCTGCTGTACGCGGTCCTGTCGCTCGGGCTGAACGTCGCGGCCGGGTGGTCGGGCCTGCTCGACCTCGGGTACATCGCGTTCGTCGGGTTCGGCGCTTACGGGTACGCGATCTTCTCGTCCACGGCGCTGGGGAGTGGCGGGTCGGGCGGGGCGCACCTGGCGGCGTTCTTCTCGCTCCCGATCGTGATGATCGCCGGCGGCCTCGTCGGCGTGCTGATCGGCCTGGTCGCGCTCCGCCTCGAAGGTGACTACCTCGCGATCGTCACGTTGTTCGTGGGGCAGGCGTTCGTCGAGATCGTCAACAACGTCGACCCCGGAACCCTGGGGGGTGTCAACGGCATCTATTCACTCGATTCGCTCCACGGCCTCAGCGGCAACGTCTCGACTCCCCGCGGCTATTTCTTCGTGGCGCTGATCGTCGTCGTGCTCTTAGCCTGGCTCCTGCACCTGCTCGACACTTCGCGAACCGGGCGCGCGTGGCGCGCGCTGCGCGACGATCCGCTGGCCGCGTCCGCGATGACGATCCCGGTCAACAAGCTGAAAGTGATGGCGTTCAGCTTCAGCGCCGCAATTGGCGCCCTCGGGGGCGCGCTGTTCGCCGCGCAGCAGGGGAGCGTCTTCCCGACGAACTTCACCGAGAGCATCCTGATCCTGATCTTCGCGTGCCTCGTGCTCGGCGGAGCCGGGAGCATCGCCGGCGCGATCGCGGGCGGGATCATCGTGTGGGCGCTCGAGCAGATGCTCTCCAGCCCGACCGATGCCGGCTACCTGTTCTACGGCCTGATCCTGCTCGCGCTGTTTCTCCGGATCAGGCCGCTGTGGAAGTTCTTCGCGGTGCTCGCCGCGATCGTCGTGTTCGGTTTCGTCGCGCACGCGATCGTCGGCGCGATCTCGAGTTCGGCCACCGCCGGCCATCCGGGCAGCTTCGGGTGGATTGGCTCCGCGGTCAAGAACTGGGTGATCGTCCCGAGCGACCCGGTCAGCTACGGGAACATCCTGTTCGTCCTGGTGATCGTTCTCGTCCTCGTGCTGATCAGGGTGCAGGGGACCCTGCGGTTGCTGCTCGTGGTACCGACCGTGTACCTGGCGGCGTGCTGCTGGGAGTCGCGGCTGATCGTCAACCCGGCGATCACCACCCAGATCATGCTCGGCGTGATCCTGATCGTGACGATGGCGGCGAGACCGAACGGACTGCTCGGGACGCGACGCGTCGAGGTGGTGTGACGCGATGACCGACGCCGAGGCGCGCGCACCGCTACTCGAGCTCCAGAAGCTGACGCTGGCGTTCGGGGGGCTCAAAGCGCTGAGCGACGTCGACCTTGAGGTCCACGAGCGGGAGATCGTCAGCGTGATCGGACCCAACGGCGCCGGCAAGACGTCGATCTTCAACGTGATCACGGGCGTCTACAAGCCGACCTCAGGCGACGTGCGGTTCGCCGGCGAGAGCATCGCCGGCAAGCGCCAGCACGCGATCACCAAGCTCGGCATCGCGCGCACGTTCCAGAGCCTGCGCCTGTTCCTCAACATGTCGGTCAAGGAGAACGTCAAGGCCGCCACCTACGGGAACACGAAGGCTTCGCCGGTCGAGTCGATCCTGCGGCTGCCCCGTGCCCGCCGCGAGGAGAAGGAGGTCGAGGCGCTGTCCACCAAGGCGCTCGGGTTCTTCGGCGAGCGTCTGAGGGGATACCGGTGGGAGCAGCCCGCTTACGTGCTCTCCTACGCCAACCGGCGTCGGCTCGAGATCGCGCGCGCGCTCGCGACGGAGCCGCGGCTGCTACTGCTCGACGAGCCGGCCGCCGGAATGAACCCGAACGAGACGCACGAGGTGACCGAGGTGATCAGCCGGCTCCGCGACGAGCTTGGTCTGGCGATCCTCGTGATCGAGCACGACATGCACGTGGTCGAAGGGATCTCCGACCGCGTGGTCGCGCTCGACCACGGCGTCAAGATCACCGAGGGCTCGTTCGAGGCGGTCGCCAGCCATCCCGCCGTGGTCGAGGCGTACCTGGGTCGCGATCCCGAGGCGCTGGCCGAGGCCTGATGCTGCTCGAGCTCGACAACGTCACGACCTACTACGGCCAGATGCGCATCCTCGAGGGGGTGCAACTCGAGGTCGGCGCCGGCGAGCTTGTGTGCCTGCTTGGCGGCAACGCCTCGGGGAAGTCGACCACGCTGAAGACGATCCTCGGCATCGTGCGTCCCCGGGCAGGGCGCGTGATGATCGAGGGCGAGGACGTCACCCGCTGGCCGGTGGCGCAGCGGATCGCGAACGGGCTCGCGATCGTGCCCGAGAACCGGAGACTGTTCGGGCAGATGACCGTGCGCGAGAACCTCGAGCTCGGCGCCGTGCTCCAGGACGGGTCGACGTTCGACGAGGACCTCGCGCGGGTCCACGGCCTGTTCCCGCGCCTGGAGGAACGCAAGGGCCAGCTCGCGGGCACGCTGTCCGGAGGCGAGCAGCAGATGGTCGCGATGGGCCGGGCGCTGATGTCGCGACCGCGGCTGCTGCTGATGGACGAGCCGTCGATGGGTCTGTCGCCCGCGCTCGTTCAGCAGAACTTCCGGATCATCAAGGAGGTCCACGAGTCGGGCGTGGCGGTCCTGATGGTCGAGCAGAACGCGAATATGGCGCTGTCGATCGCCGACCGCGGGTATGTGCTCGCGACCGGCAGCGTCGTGCTCAAGGGCTCCGCCTCCGAGCTTCTGCACCACGAGGACCTCAAGCGCGCGTACCTCGGGCGCTGAGCTCGCGATCGTTTCTACTCGACAGCCGGGACGCGGACCATCACGCTGGTGCCGGCCGGGCTCGACTGGACGACCAGCACGCCGCCCAGCCCCTCGGCTCTGCTCCGAAGCGAAGCCAGCCCGACGCTGCCGGCGCGGAGCGCGCGCGGCAGATCTTCGAGATCGAAACCGGCTCCGTCATCCACCACGCTCAGCTCCAGCATGTCGTCGACCGGTTCGAGGGTGACCGTGACGTTGCGGGCTCGCGTGTGCTTCGAGACGTTGGCGAGAAGCTCGCGCGTGGCGCGGACGAGGAACTGTCCGTGCACCGGGCGGATGCCCTCGCCCAGTTGCGTGACCACGCTGAAGTCGCGACCGTCGGTGTAGGTCTGCACGACCGCGGCGATCAGGTCGCCGAGGCTCGACGAGTGCAGGCTGACCGGCGAGAGCTCCGCCACCAGGGTGCGGAGGCTGCGATGGGCCGCGTCGAGGTGAGAGCCGGCGCGGTCGAGCGCGTCGGCGCGTCCCTTGGCGGCGTCGGCCAGCTCCTGCCGCGCCGCCAGGACGTACTGAAGCGCGTCGTCGTGGATGATCTCGGACAGGAGCGTCCGTTCTCGCTCCTCGGCGTGCATGGCCTCCCGCGCGAGCAGCCGCCGCTCGCGCGCGCACACCTGGAGCTGCGCCAGCCGGCGGGAGAGAGCCCTCGTGCGCTGCGCAACGCGCCGCTCGAGGTCGGCGAGCAACCGCACATGCTCGATCGCGATCGCGGTCGAGTCGGCGAGCGCCCGCACGAGGTCGACGATCGCCGGCGAGGGCCTGATCTGCTCGGCCCAATAGGTGCCGATGGCGCCGAGCGGCTCCTCCGGCCGGATCGGCACCATGACCAGGCTGCGAACGAACGTCGGTCGGTACGCGTCCTGGGGCACGCGGTCGTCGAGGCGCACGTCCTCGATCACGACCGCCGAACCGTGGGTCATCGACCAGCCGCTCACGCACTCCTCGGTCGGGAACCGTCGGCCCTTCCACAGCGGCGCGATCGCGTCCTCGTCCGCGTAGTGCACGTGGTCGCCGTCGCGCAGCACAAACGTGGCGCCGTCGGCACCCGCCAGGTCGCGGGCTGCGGTGCTGACCACCTGCTGCACGTCGGGCAGCGACTGGGCGCGCGAAAGATCTTGCACGGCGCGAACCAGGCGCGCCAGGTGTGGGGCCGACGGCGCGTCCTCGGAAAGCCTCATCCGCTCAGCTCACTGGAGAATGCCCTGCCGCATCGCGACCGCGACCGCCGACGCCCGGTCCGATACGCCGAGCTTGTCGTAGAGGCTCTGGAGGTGGCTCTTGATCGTCGCCGTGCCCAGCACCAGCCGGTCGGCGATCTGCGGCGTGGTGAGGCCGTCGGCGACCATGCGGAGCACCTCGGACTCCCGAGCTGTGAGGCGCGGACGGTTACTCGTCGCGTGCCGGCGCAGCTCGGAGACCAGCTCGGTCTGAACGTCCGCCGGCATCTGGACCTCGCCGCGGGCAGCGGCCGCGAGCGCGTCGAGGATCGCGTCGCGATCGGCTCCCTTCGTCAGGTAACCGGACGCTCCGCCCAACATCGACCGGAAGATCACGTGCGCGGACAGGTGCGCGGAGAGCAGCACCACGGCCGTCGGCAGTTCCTCGCGGACGATTGCGCCGAGCACCTCGACGCCGTCGAGCTTCGGCATGCTCACATCGAGCAGGGCGACACGCGGTGCCAAGGCGCGGATCTCCTCGAGCGCGGCTGCGCCGTCGCCGGCTTCCCCAACCAACTGGAAATCGGGGTGGTGGTGAACCGCTCGGGTCAAGCCTTCCCGGAACACCGGATGATCGTCGGCGATATAGACCGAAACGGTCGCAAGCATCAAATTCGTCCATCGCTGCCCGTCGGGCGAGCGGACCGAGGCTACCCGCGATCCACCTGTGCCAAGCCGGGCCCGGCGGGCTCCACCAAACGGTGGAGGGCAACTTCCTCCCCTCAATCCCCCGGCCGCCGCTTGAAGGGCAGAACTCGCCGGCCGATCACCGAGACGTAGGACTGCTGCGCAGGCCAGACCCGCGCCGGTGCAAGGATCACTAAGGAGCCGCTTGCCGTGAACAGACTGCTCGCCCAACCCGCTGCCTGCCAGGCGCGGCTCGAGCGGATCGTCGAGTTCGCCCACCGTCAGCTCTCGCTCGACGTTGCCTACGTCGGGGAGTTTCGAGACGGGATGCAGCTTTACCGCGCCGTGTCCGGGGACGCCGCCTCGTTCAACATTACGCACGCCGACGGGCTCCCGGCGGTCGCGACCTACGACCAGCGGATGGCGGCCGGGAGCATTCCGAACGTGATCTGCGACGCGTCGGCCGACGAGCGAGTCGCCGGGCTGGTCGTGACCCGGTACGCCCGGATCGGCGCGTACGTGGGTGTCCCGATCCTCCTTTCCGACGGGACGCTGTACGGGACGCTGTCGTGCGTCAGCCACGAGCCGGATTACACGCTGGACGACCGCGCGGTGAGCTTGCTCTCGCTGCTGGGCGAGCTGATCGTCGACGACCTCGAGGATCAGCGCCGTCGCGGAGATCTCCGCGAACGGATCGCCAAGGTGATCGAGAACGGCGAGTTCGACATCGCCTATCAGCCGGTGTTCGAGCTGGCCGGCGATCGGTGCGTGGCACTCGAGGCCCTCGCGCGCTTTCGCGCGCCGTTCGGTCCGCCCGCTCACACGATCGCGGCCGCAGAAGCTGCCGGGCTCGGCGTGGAACTCGAGCGCGCCGTGATGCGTCGCGCGTACCGAATCCTCCCGCGACTTGCCCCGGGGCAGTTCCTGGCGTTGAACGCGAGTCCAGCCGCGCTCCTCGACATCGCCCGAGGCGCGGGCTGCGGTGAGGACGTGCCCTGGTCGAGAATCGTGGTCGAGGTGACCGAGCACTCGGCCATCGAGGCGTACGCCGTCCTCGAGCAGGAGCTCGCCCCTCTGCGCCGCCGCGGCCTACGGATCGCGGTCGACGACGCCGGCGCCGGCTATGCGTCGCTGCGCCACGTGCTCGAGCTGCGGCCGGATTTCATCAAGCTGGACCGGTGGCTGATCGACGGGGTCGCCGACGATGGCGGCCGGCGCGCCGCGGTCAGCGCATTCGTGGACCTCGCCCGCGAGCTGGGGTCGACCGTGATCGCGGAGGGAGTCGAGCGCCAAGAGGACCTCGAGGCGCTGCGCGAGCTGGGTCTCGACGCCGCTCAGGGTTACCTGCTCGGAGGCCCGACGAGCGATCGGGACGCGGTCCTGCGGTGGTGCTCACACGAATCCGCGAGTGCGCCCACCCTGCGTACCACCCATGTCGTGAGGCGGACGCCGGCCGCCGGGCTCAGCGACCGTGAGGCGCTCGAGCAAGATCGCCAGCGCCTCGAACTCGACCGTCGCGTCTCCCATCGGCTGGAGGCGGTGGGCCAGCTGTCGGCGGGCATCGCTCATGAGATCAACACACCGCTCCAGTTCGTCGGCGACTCGGTGACGTTCCTCGAGGACGCCGTCGATGAGCTCCTACGACTGGCCTGGCGATACCGCGAGACGCTCTACGGGGAGGAGGCGATTCCGCTCGAGGAGCGTCGCCGGATCATGCGGGAAGCCGAGGAGCACGCCGACGTCGAGTACCTGTGCGAGCGCATCCCGGTCGCCTTTGCCCGAACCACCGACGGGATCGCTCGAGTCAGGTCGATCGTGCAGGCGATGAAGCGCTTCTCGCACGCTTCGATCACCGAGTCGGCCCCAGCGGACATCAACGAGGCGATCGAGACAACGCTCGCGGTATGTCGAAACGAATACAAGTACGTGGCCAGCGTGTCACTCGAGCTGGCCGAGCTGCCACCGGTCACCTGCAACGTCGGCGAGCTCAATCAGGTGTTCCTGAACCTGATCATCAACGCCGCCCAGGCACTCGAGGAGCAGGTGTCCGACAGCGGTGAGCTGGGCGTGATCAGCATCTCCACGCGGGTGATCGGATCGGACGTCCTGATCGAGATCGCCGACGACGGGCCCGGGATCCCGCACGAGCTCCAGGAGCGCATCTACGAGCCGTTCTTCACGACCAAGAGGGTCGGCCAGGGCACGGGCCAGGGGCTGGCGCTGGCCCGAAGCTCGATCGAGGGACACGGCGGCTCGCTGGAGTGCGTCAGCGTGCCCGGCCAGGGCGCCCGCTTCACGATCCGCCTGCCGTTCGACCGGCCGCGCTCGGACATGGTCCAGGCCGCGTGATCGTCCAATCCGAGCTGTCGGGCGGGGTGTGAGCGACCGGCTGGCGGGCTGGCGTCAGCTCGCCGTGCAACAGTGCCTCGAAGCCAAGGCATGACCGCCCCGAGGACGCCCTTGTGATCGACGAGCTCAGCCGCGCCGCCGCGGCCGATCTTGACGCGCGCGACCCGCTCCGCGAGCTCCGTGGGCAGTTCGTCATCGATCCCGAGGTCGTCTACCTCGACGGCAATTCGCTCGGATGCCTGCCGCGGGCGACGGTCGGGCGGCTCGAACGGTTGGTGGCGCAGTGGGGCGAGCGCGGCGTCCGTGGCTGGGACGAGGGCTGGCTTGATCTTCCTCTCTCGGTCGGGGATCGGCTGGGCGAGGCCGCGCTCGGCGCCGCTCCCGGCCAGACGGTGATCGGCGACTCGACCACGGTCTGCTTCTACAAGCTCGTGTGCGCAGCGCTCGACGCGCGCCCCGGCCGGTCGGAGATCGTCACCGACCTCGACAACTTCCCCACCGATCGATACGTCCTCGAGGGTGTGGCGCGGGCGCGCGGTCTTCGGCTCGTGTGGCTCGACGGCGATCCCGATCCGGAGGCGGTGACGTCCGTGATCGGCCCGCAGACCGCGCTGGTCACGTTCTCGCACGTCAACTACCGGTCGGCTTACATCGCCGACATGGCTTTCGTCAATCAGATCGTGCGGGACGCGGGAGCGCTCATGCTGTGGGACCTGAGCCACAGCGCCGGCTCCGTCCCCCTGTCGCTCGATGGCGACCACGCCCCGCTCGCGGTCGGCTGCACTTATAAATATCTAAATGGCGGTCCTGGCGCGCCCGCGTACATGTATGTGCGCCACGAGTTGCAGCGCGAGCTCCGTCAGCCGATTTGGGGTTGGCTCGGCCGGCGCGACCCGTTCGAGATGGCGCCGGGGTACGAGGCGGCCGACGGCATGCGCGCGTTCCTGTCGGGCACGCCGCCGGTGCTCGCGCTGGCCGCGGTCGACGAGGGGGTGCGGTTGGTGGCGGAGGCCGGGATCGACGCGATCCGGGCCAAGGGGATCGCACTGACGGAGTTCGCAATCGGGCTCGCGGACACGCGGCTCCCGGGTGTGCGCATCGCCTCTCCGCGCGACCCGGCGCGGCGCGGCGCGCACGTCGCGCTCGCCCACCCCGACGCTCGCGGGCTCTGCGCGGGGCTGATCGAGCGCGGCGTGATCCCAGACTTCCGGCGCCCGGATGTGATCCGTTTCGGGTTTTCGCCGCTGACGACGAGGTTCATCGACGTCTGGGACGGGGTCGAAGCGTTGCGGGAGCTGCTCAGCCGGTCGGCGTAGCGGGCAGCGTCAGCAGCGCCGCGCTCGCCGGCGGCATCTTCACGACGTACGCGCCGTGCGCCGCGGTCACCGGGACGGCCGCCGAGCGCCCGCTGAGCAGGCCGGTCGTGGTCGCGGTGCCGAAGCCCTGGCCGCCGAGCGTGACGCCGGTCTTCGCGGTGACGCCGGGGGCGCGGAGGTACTCGAGTGTGGCGGCCCCGGTCGCCCCGGCGATTCCCACGTCGATCGTGCGTGACTGGGCGGTGTAGTCGTTGATCAGCACGACGTGAACGGTTCCGTCGGGCGCCCGCGTCGCCCACGAGCGGACGTTGCCGAGCGATCCCGAGGTGTGGAGCAGCCGCGCGCCGGCCGGAGCCGCCTGGGCGAACATCAACAGGCCGTAATACTCGGGCGCGACCGACCCGGTCCACTTCCGGTGCTTGCGGTCGAAGGTGAACAGCTCGTACGGCGCGCCCGGGTAGGTGTGGAAGTTGACCCCGTCGACGCCGACGCGTGCCATCTGGAACGTCGCGTCGAGCGCCCAGAGCGCTGAGACGAACGAGTTGCCGACTCCAGGGGCGCCGCCGCACGAGACCGAGTTCATCTCGTCGATCCGCAACGCGACGCGACGGGCGTGGGCAACTCCCACCAGCGGGGCGACGCTGTCCGCGAGTCCCTGCGATGCCGACGGCGCGAGGATGTGCGCGACCGACGGGTACTGGGGCGCGGCCGCCGGTATGAAGCACTGCTGGAGCGGATAACGGTGCAGGGTCGCGACCTTCACGCGCGGCTCGGCGGGCAGGAAACTGCCGAGCTCGGGGATCCACTTCGGTGCTCCGGTGGCGGGCCCGGCCAGCGGGATGTCGCTCGGCAGCGAGCGCGCGATGTTGGCGAAGTCCGGGAGGTAGCTCGTGAAGTCGTAGCCCGAGGCACGGCCGTTCACGTGCTGGCCCTGCGCGTTCTTGTACCAGGAGAAGCTCCCGTACAACTCGGGCTCGTTGCCGAGCTCGAGCGCCTCGATCGAGCTCGCCCCGATTCCGTTGATGAGCTCCCGCGCCTCGGTCGCGGCGTCGGTCTTGCTGTCAAGCTCGAAGTTGATCCCGAGGATCACGCGGGCGCCGACCGCGTGCGCGAGCGCGGCGGTGACTCCGACCCAGTTCTTGGTGAGCGAGTAGCGGATGCCCCCGGGCTTGGCGACGCCGGGGACCGGCCACCACGTCCAGTCGGTCGTGTCGCCGCCGATCCGCAGGTCCGGCGCCGCGCCCGGCGCGAGGTTGCGGATCAGCTGCTCGAACACCGGGTTGACCGCCTTCGGGTCCTTGCCGGCGTACGCGGGGACCGCCGTGTACTCGAGCGACAGCCCGAGGAAGCCGGGCGCGATCGCGCGGCCCGTGGGCGTGGCGCTGACGGTGAGCGACCCAGCGGACGCCGACGCGGACGCGGCGTGCTGCACGTGCGCGCTCGTCTGGCGGGAGGCGATCAACCCCGCCACGACGGCGGCGGCGAGGATAGCCGCGAGCGTGATCGCGGTGAGACTTCGACGCGACCGGGAACGCACCGTTCACAACACTGTCACACGGGGCGGATCCGTGCCGCCCCAGCGGTACTGCGACGGTGTCAGCGCGCCGGCGCGCCCATGCCCATCAGCCCGGTACCACCGCCACGCCCATCAGCTCCACGAGCGCGTCGGGCTCGAACAGCTCGGTCACCCCGAACAACCCCATCGCGGGGTAGTGGCGGCCGAAGTGCTTGCGCCAGGCCTGACCGATGTCGGCGCGCGACGCCTTGTAGGCGGCCACGTCGGTCACAAACACCTGAAGCGAGACGAGATCCTCCGGTTTGCCGCCCGCGGCCTCGAGCGCGACCATCAGGTTCGCCGCGGCACCGTCGAACTGCTCGGCCATGCTCGCGCCGGCGCCGAGCTGGCCGGCGAGATGGACGATCGCGCCCGTCGAGACGATCGCGTGCGAGAAGCCGCTCGGCTTGCCCAGCTCGGGAGGGTTGACGATCCTGTGTGAGCTCATCCCCAGTCGCGGCGCCGACGATACCCGGTCCCCGGCGCCGCAAATACGACGATACTTGACATAGAACTCCGGAGCAATGTCAGGTATTCTCGCGCCGACGCCGGTGGCGACGGAGAGCCCGTATTGGAACCCTAAGACCGAGACCCTCGATCGGGAGCGGATCGAGGCGCTTCAGCTCGCCAAGCTGCGCCGTCAGTGCGAGTGGGCGGCCGCCCGCAGCCCCTGGTACCAGCGCAGCTTCGCCGCCGAGCGCTTCGACCCGGCGCAGTTGACGACGCTCGATGACCTGCGCCGCATCCCGCTCCTGACCCGCGACGACTGGATGGCCTCGCAGGAGGCGAACCCGCCCTACGGCGAGATCCCCACGGTCGGGGGTTCGGGGGCGATTCGCATCCACACGACGTCCGGCACGACCGGCCGAGGCCCGTTGCGGGCGCTCGACTCGCGCAAGGACTGGGCGTGGATCGCCGAGATGTGGTGCTACGGGATCTGGGGCTGCGGCGTCCGGTCGCTCGACACCGCCTACATCGCGTTCGGCTACGGGTCGTTCATCGGCTTCTGGGGACTGCACTACGGCATGGAGAAGGTCGGCGTCCTGAACGTCCCGGGCGGCGCCCAGACCACCGAGGCTCGAGTGCTCCAGATCGTCGACTTCGGCGCGACGGTCATCGCGGCGACGCCCACGTACGCGCTGCGGCTGGCGCAGGAGGCCGATCAACTCGGGGTCGACCTGCGGGGTTCGAAGGTCAGCCGGCTGATCCTGTCGGGCGAGCCGGCGGGGTCGATCCCGCAGACCAAGGCGCTGATCGAAGAGCAATGGGGCGCCAAGGCGTTCGACACCGCGGGGATGACCGAGATCGGCACGATCATGGTGTTCGAGTGCTCGCACCAGCCAGGCGGGACGCACATCATCGAGGACCACGTGCTCGAGGAGGTGCTCGATCCCCTGACGTTGGAGCCGGTCGCGTACGGCGAGCGCGGCGAGCGTGTCGTGACCTCGTTCGGGCGTGGGACGACCCCGCTGGTGCGTTACCGCACGGGCGACCTCGTTTGTCGCGTCCCGGCGTCCACGTGCTCGTGCGGCCGCGGCTTCGACATCTACGAAGGCGGGATCCAGGGACGGGTCGATGACATGAAGCTGATCCGCGGGACCAACGTGTACCCGCGCGCGATCGAGGCGATCGTCCGCGAGTTCCCCGAGGTCGACGAGTTCCAGGCGGTGATCTTCCGCGAGGGCATCCGCGACGAGATCAAGCTGCGCGTCGAGATGAAGCCCGACTGGCCGTCGGACTCGTGGGCTCAGCTGAGCGACGCGCTCCACCGGCGGCTCGGGTACGCCCACGAGGGGCTGAACTTCCAGATCGAGCGCGCTCCGGCGGGCGAGTTGCCGCGGTTCGAGCTCAAGGCCAAGCGGATGGTCGACCTCCGTGAGTCGCCGGTGTCTCCGGCGGTGGCCAAGTGACGGTCGATCTGCTCGGGGCAGAGCTGACCCCGTCCGAGGAGCGGCTGCTCGCGATCTACGCGGAGCTCAAGGCGCTGTGCGCCGAGGACCTGCCGCCGAACGCTCACTGCGGCGTGCGCGCGTCGCTGGCGCTGATGCACAACGTGGTCAACGGGCTCGCGCTTGAGTACGAGCACCTGAACGACCTCGAGACGTGAGGGGCCGCATGAGGATCGCTGTCGTCGGCGGCGGGCCCGGCGGGCTCTATTTCTCGATCCTGATGCGGAAGATCAGGCCGGACTGCGAGGTCACGGTTTACGATCGGCGCGCGCCGACCGACGCCTTCGGCTTCGGGGTCGTCTTCTCCGACGAGACGCTGACCGTGTTCGAGCACGCCGACCCCGAGACGTATTCGCAGATCGCCGAGCGGTTCACGCGCTGGACCGACATCGACATCCACCATCGCGGCGCGATGACGAAGTCCGGGGGCCACGGGTTCTCCGCGCTCGGCCGGCGCGAGCTGCTGCGGATTCTGCAGGAGCGGGCGATGTCGCTTGGTGCCGATGTGCGTTTTGGGTGTGAGGCTCCGGCCGTGTCGGAGTTGGGCTGGGCTGATCTTGTAGTGGGTGCGGACGGGGCATCGAGTGCGGTCCGGACCGCGCTGTCGCGCGACTTCGTTCCGACGCTCGACCGCCGGCATTGCCGGTACATGTGGCTCGGCACCGACGTCGTGTACGACGCGTTCAAGTTCTTCATTGCCGAGACCGAGCACGGCGTGGTCCAGGCGCACGCGTATCCGTACGACGAGCGGATGAGCACGTTCATCGTCGAGATGCACGAGCGGACGTGGAAACGGCTTGGCCTCGGCGATCGTTCGGTGCAGGACGGCGTCGCGTGGTCGTCCGAGTTGTTCGCCGATGCGCTCGACGGCCGCCAGTTGTTCGCGAACAAGTCGCGGTGGATCAACTTCGTGACGGTCCGCAACCGGCGCTGGTGCACCGACAACGTGGTGCTGCTCGGTGACGCCGCGCACACCGCGCACTTCTCGATCGGCTCGGGAACGAAGCTCGCGATGGAGGACGCCGTGTCGCTCGCGTGGGCCTTCCGGTCGCTCGGCGACGACGTGGCGGCTGCGACTGCTTCGTATGAGGCCGAGCGTCGTCCCATCGTCGAAAGCACCCAGCGCGCTGCCCAGGCCTCGCTCGAATGGTTTGAGGGGATCAAGCGGTATGTGGGGCAGGAGCGATTCCAGTTCGCGTTCAACCTGTTGACGCGGTCGCGGCGCGTGACTTACGAGAACTTGCAACTGCGGGATCCGTCGTTCGTGTCTGCGGTTCATCCCGACCCTCGCCCGCCGATGTTCACGCCGTTGCGCCTGCGGGGGTTGGAGCTGTCGAACCGGATCGTGGTGTCACCTATGGACATGTATTCGGCCGTGGATGGGTTGCCGGGTGACTTCCATCTGGTGCACCTCGGCGCGCGCGCGCTGGGCGGCGCCGGCCTGGTCATGACCGAGATGATCTGCGTGTCCGATGTGGGGCGGATCACGCCCGGGTGCGCCGGCATGTATCGGGATGACCATGTCGATGCCTGGCGGCGGATCGTTTCGTTCGCTCATTCGCACGGCGGGTCTGCGATGGGCGCCCAGATCGGGCACTCGGGGCGCAAGGGATCGACGCGGTTGATGTGGGAGGGAATGGACGAGCCTTTGGAGTCTGGGAACTGGTCGCTGCTCGCGCCTTCAGCGATCGCCTACAGCTCACGTAACCAGGTGCCGCGGGCGATGACGCGCGACGACATGGACATCGTCTGCGCTCAGTTCGTGTCGGCTGCTTCTGGGGCGCTCGACGCCGGGTTCGATCTGCTCGAGCTTCACATGGCGCACGGCTATCTGCTGTCGAGCTTCCTCTCGCCGGTGTCGAACTTGCGCGACGACGAGTACGGCGGATCGCTGGCGGGGCGAGCGAGATTTCCTTTGGAGGTGCTCGATGCGTGCCGTGCCGTGTGGCCCGCGGATAAGCCACTTTCGGTGCGCATATCCGCCACGGATTGGGTGGCCGGCGGCTTCGGCGTTGATGACGCGGTGGCGCTGGCTCGGATGCTGTCCGAGCACGGCTGCGACATCGTGGACGTGTCGAGCGGTCAGGTGTCTCCGCTCGAGAAGCCGGCGTTCGGGCGCAGCTACCAGACCCCGTTCGCCGACCGGATCCGCAGCGAGGCGGGCATCCCGACGATCGCGGTCGGTGCGATCTCGAGCTACGACGACGTCAACACGATCATCTGCGCGGGGCGTGCCGATCTGTGCGCGCTCGCGCGCCCGCACCTGTATGACCCGGCGTGGACGCTCCACGCCGCCGCCGAGCAGGAGTATCAGCTGGATGCGTGGGTTCCCCAATATCAGCCCGGGTCGCGCAAGCCGCCGGCGGGGCGCGACCGCGTCCGGGCCGAGCTCGAGCGGACGTTTGACGAGATCGCGCTGATCTCGTCGGACGCAAGCGCGTGACCGGCAGCGATCCCCTCCAACCCCAGGATCTCGTCGTAACGCTGCTCGGGACGTACGTGCGCCCGTTTGGGCGGGCGGTGTGGTCGGGTGGGTTGGTGATGCTGTTGCGCGAGTTCGGGTTCTCCGACGGTGCCGCCCGCGCCGCCCTGACCCGGCTCGTTCGCCGCGACCTGATCGCCCGCGTGAGGTCCGGGCGACTCGTGCATTACAGCCTCACCCCGCGGTGCGAGCGGCTGCTGATCGAGGGCGACGGCCGGATCTTCATGCTGGGCCGGCTCCCCGCGAACATCGGCCCGTGGACGGTGCTGTGGCACCAGATCCCCGAGGACCGACGGCTCGAGCGGGCCCGGCTGGGCCGGCGCCTGCGGTTCCTGGGGTTCGGCTCGGTGCAGGACAGCGTCTGGGTCTCGCCGCACGATCACCGCGACGAGGTCGCGCAGCTGCTCGTCGAGCTCGGGGTGGACGAGCACGCGATCGTGTTCGTCTCACTGCTCGGGAGAGGCTCCGGCGGCGGTCTGCCGGCGCTGGTGGCGCGGGCGTGGGATCTGAGCGGGCTCGAGGACCGCTATGGCGCGTTCTGCTCGGGATTCGACCGCTACCTGGCGCCCGACGCGCCGCCGCTCTCTGACCGCGATGCGTTCCTCGTCCGCACCCGGCTGATGCACACGTTCCGCGGCTTCGCCCAGCTCGACCCCGAGCTGCCCGAGGAGCTCGCGCCGCTGGCGGGGCCACGCACGCGCGCGGCGGAGATCTTCGAGGCGCTTTACACGGGGCTGTCGGCGTCGTCGCAGCGTCACTTCGACGCGGTCACGTCCGCGGGGCGCGCGCCGGCGGCGGTGCCGTAGCCCGTTTGGGAAGAAACTCGGACATATTCCGAGTTTCTTCCCAAGCCCCCTGCTTACGCCTTCGGCACGAACGCGAATACCCGGCTGGGGCTGCCGGTGCCGCCGACGAGCCGGAGCGGCGAGACCACGAGCAGCGCTCCCGTCAGCGGGAGCTTGTCGAGGTTCGCGAGCTGCGTGAGGCCCAGCCGGCCGGCGCCGAGCAGGAAGTTGTGGAGCGGGAACGGCGGGTCGAAGCTGTGCGCAGCGCCGGCGTCGATGCCGACGGTCTCGGTCCCGAACCCCAGGATCTGGCGGTTTTCGTTCGCGAGCCAGCGCGACGCCTCAACGTCGGGCCCCGGGGTCTGGGGGCCGGTGTCGCCGACGTTGAGGAACGCCGTCTGGTCCTGAGCGCGGGATTGCCAACCGGTCCGTAGCAGCACCCAGGCGCCGTCCGGGACCCGGCCGTTGTCGGCTTCCCACGCCTCGAGGTCGGCGACCGTCAGCAGGTAGCCGTTGTCGGCCTCGGTCTCGGCGGTCTTGTCGATCACGCACGCCGGCCCGATCAGCTGGCTCGGGCCGAGCGAGCCGACGTCGGCGCCGTCCTTGCCCGTGACCCAGTGGATCGGCGCGTCGAGGTGGGTGCCGACGTGCTCGCCGATCGTGAGCGTGTACCACGCCCAGGCCGGACCGCGGTCGTCGTACCGGCTGATCTCCTCGCGGGACAGCCCGGGAGTGTTGGCGAACGGCGGCGGGAGCTGGATCACCGGCGTCGTCTCGCTGAGCGGCTGCGTGCAGTCGACGATCTCGACGCTGCCGTTGCCAATCGCTTCGAGCAGGGCGGTCGCGGGCTGGGTCGTGGACATTGGTTCTCTCCTAGGTCATCCCGCGCGGAACGCTTCCTCGAGCCATTCGGCGCAGATCGTTGGGTTCACTTTCACGTCGAGGACGAGCGGGCCATGCGGGTTCGCGAGCCATTCCTCGACTATTGAAAGGTCTTCGGTGCGTCGAACGGTGGCGGCCTTCGCGCCGGCGGCGCGCGCGATCCCGGCGAGGTCGGCGTCGGGAAACCGGACAAGCGAGACGTCGTGGCCCATCGGCGCGAAGTGGTGGACCTCGGCGCCGTACGCGGCGTCGTCGTAGATCACCACGAGCAGCGTCAGCTTCAGCCGCGCCGCGGTCTCGAGTTCGGCGAGCGCCATGAACGCGCCGCCGTCGCCGATCGCGGCCACCGTCGGGCGGTCCGGCTGCGCGATCGCGGCGCCGATCGCGTTGCCGAGCCCGAGTCCAACCGCCTGGAATCCGTTCGGGAACAGCCACGAGCGCGCGTCGGGCACCTCGAGGAACATCGACGGGTAACCGAGGAAGTGCCCCGAGTCGACCGCGACGGCTTTGTTCTCCGGGAGGAGATCGTTAAGCGCGATGCTCGCGGTGCGCGGGTCGATCCACTCGTCGGTCGAGGCATCGTCATAGGGGTCGTGGCGCCACGTGTTGCCGGCGATCTCTTCGGCCAGTTCGGGCGTGCGAAAGCCTTGGTTGTGGTGGGTTCCAAGCGCGGCCTGCAAGGCCCGAGTGGTGGCCTCGACGTCGGCGACCAGGGCCGCGTCGACGGGGCGGTTGCGGCCGATCGCCCGGGGGTCGACGTCGATCTGAATGATCTTGGCGTCGGGGGCGATCATCGCGCCGTGCCTGGTCGTCCAGTGGTTGACCGATGCGCCGGCGACGAGCACGACGTCGGCCTGCGGGAGGGTCTTTGCGGCAAACGGGCTGGCAAACCCGCCCGAGATCCCGAGCGCATAGGGGAGACCCGCGAACAGGCCGTTCGCGGGTGCGGACGTCGCCAGGATCGCGCCGATCGTCGCGCCGAGGTCCTCGAGCGCCGGGCCCGCGCCGGCAAGCACCGCGCCGCGGCCGGCAATGATCGCGGGGCGCTTCGCGTTCCTGAGGAGGTCGGCCGCGTTCCTGATCGCCACGGCCGCCGGTTCCGGGGGGTCTAGCGGCGGCAGTGGCGGGCGCGATGGCTCCGTCTGGACCGCCGGCTGCGGCTGGATGTCGATCGGCAGCATCAGCACGACCGGACGGCGCTCGATGACCGCGCGCTGGTAGGCGCGTGCGGCGTCGTCGGCGGCGGTGCTCGCACTGTGGACGCGGTCGGCGATCGCGCCGACCGACTCGACCAGACCGTGCTGGTCGATCCGGAAGTTCGAGGTCAATGCCGCCGCCGGCGTCTCGCCGGCGAGCACGAGCACCGGGGTCCGGCTCTTCGCCGCCTCGGCCAGCCCGGTCATCGTGTTCGTCAGACCCGGGCCCTGGTGGACGCTGACCACGCCGACCCGGCCGGTGACGCGCGCATAGCCGTCGGCCATGCAGGTCGCGCTCATCTCGTGGCGGGCGTGGTGGAACTGAGCCCCGTGCCGGCACAGCGCGTTGGTGACGACCAGGTTGCCGCTGCCGAGTACTCCGAAGGCGTCCCTGACCCCCAGGGCGGCGAGCGTCGCGCCGACGACGTCGGCGACCGATGAATGTTGCGGGCTCTCGGAGTCTGTAGCGGCATGTCCAGCACCGCTCGGCTCCGGCCCGTTCACGCCGCGCTCCGGGGAAACCTCGACCTCGCTCACCAGGGGCCCCATGCTAACTCCCGCCGACGGGTGGGGTCTGGCCAATCTCGTAGTGTGGGGCGATGACCTCCGACGCCCCCGCGATCACCGTCCGCGGTCTCGTAAAGTCGTTCGGCGAGGTGAAGGCGCTCGCCGGCGTCGATCTTGACGTCACCCGCGGAACGATCCTCGGTCTGCTCGGACCGAACGGCGCCGGCAAGACCACGTTCGTGCGCGTGCTGACGACGCTGCTCCAGGCGGACGGGGGGACCGCGACGGTCCTCGGACTCGACGTCGTCGAGGATGCCGCCGAGCTTCGCGAGCAGATCGGGCTCGCCGGCCAGTACGCGGCGGTCGACGAGAACCTCACGGGGCTCGAGAACCTGGTGATGGTCGGCCGGCTGTACGGCATGACCCGACGCCGGGCCCGCGTGCGCGGGAACGAATTACTCGCGAGCTTCGACCTCGAGGATGCGGGCAAGCGGACCGTCAAGACGTATTCGGGTGGCATGCGCCGGCGCCTCGATCTCGCGGCCGCGCTCGTCGCCAAGCCGCCCGTGCTGTTCCTCGACGAGCCGACGACCGGGCTCGACCCACGCAGCCGACTCTCGATGTGGGAGGTCATGGAGAACCTGGTGTCCGGGGGAACGACGGTGCTGCTCACCACCCAGTACCTCGAGGAAGCCGACCGCCTCGCCGACACGATCGTGGTAATCGACCACGGCTTGATCATCGCCGAGGGCACCTCGGATGAGCTAAAGGACCGCGTCGGCGGCGAGCGGCTCGAGGTGCGGCTCGAGGACGGCGCATCGTTCGAGGACGCCGTCCGCGCGCTCGAGCCGATGGCCGACGATCGGCCTTCGTGTGAGGGGGGACTCGTGACGATGAACGTGCGCCAGCGGCACGGCACGATCGTCGAGGCGGTCCGCCGGCTGAGCGATGCCGGCGTCGAGGTCGACGATCTCGCGCTGCGGCGGCCGACGCTCGACGACGTGTTCCTGACTCTGACCGGGCACGCCGCCGAGGAGCCGGTTGCCGACGAGGACGAGGACCGGAAGGCGGTCGTGTGAGTCAGGGCGGCGTGACACGGCGCGGCGGCGTGAGGGGCCTGGCCACGGACACGCTCGTGATCGCCGAGCGCAACCTGATCCGGCTGCCCCGCGCGCCCGAGTTGCTGCTCGCGTTCACGGTCCAGCCGATCATGTTCCTGCTGCTGTTCCGGTACGTCTTCGGCGGCGCGATCAGCACCCCCGGCCTCCCCTACGTCCAGTTCCTGATCCCCGGGATCATCGTGCAGAACATCGCGTTCGGCGGGTTCGTCACCGCGCTCGGGCTGAACGAGGACGTCCACAAGGGACTGATCGACCGGTTCCGCTCGCTACCGATGGCGCGCGCCGCGGTGCTCGCCGGCCGCACCTTCTCCGACATCGTCACGAACAGCCTGTCGGTCGTGATCCTGCTCGTCACCGGCGTCATCATCGGGTTCTCGTTCAACGCCGACGTCCTGCACGTGGTGGCGGGCATCTTGCTGCTGCTCCTGTTCGGCTACGCGTTCTCGTGGGTGTTCGCGTTCGTCGGCCTGATCGCGTCGACGCCCGAATCGGCCAACTCGGTCGCGTTCATCGCGATCTTCCCGCTCACGTTCATCTCCTCCGCGTTCGTCCCGGTGGCGTCGATGCCGCCGGTACTCGAGGCCTTCGCCAAGGTCAACCCGTTCACGATCACCGTCAACGCGATCCGCGCGCTGTGGCTCGGCCTTCCGCCTGGCAACTACGTCTGGCAGGCGACGCTGTGGGCGATCGGGATCACGGCCGTATTCGCCCCGCTCGCGGTGTCGCGATACCGCAAACAGACACGCAGCTGAAGCGATCCGCAGCCAGATGCACGAGGCGTCCCCTCGCCATCGGCGGGCGGTGTGCGACGATGGAGCGATGGCGGGCGCCACCGTCGCACTGGAGCACGTCGGTAAGCGATATGGCGTCGGCCGGCCGTGGGTGTTCAAGGACGTGGACCTCGCGCTCGACCGGGGCAGCGTCGTCGAGCTGGCGGGGGTGAACGGCGCCGGGAAATCCACGCTGCTGCGCATCCTCTCGGGCGCGACGTTGCCGAGCTCAGGACGCAGGCTTGTCGCACGCGAGGTCGGGCCCGGGCTCGGATATATGCCCGAGCGGCTGACCGCGTCGGGGTTCTCGGCGGGGGCCTATCTGCGCCATCACGTGCGCTTGAGGGGGCTCGAGCCACATGCGGGCGGTGAACAGGTGTCCGATCTGGCCGACAGCCTCGAGGCTCGCCAGTTGCTGACCGAGCCGATGGCGGCCCTGTCCAAGGGTTCGCTCCAGAAGGTCGTGGCGATCCAGTGTCTGCTCGGAAGCCCGCGCGTGCTGGTCCTCGACGAGCCGTTTGCAAGCCTCGACGCGCGGGCTCGCCAGACGCTGTGGCGGCTCATGGCCATGCGCGCGCACGACGGGGCGGCGGTGATGTTCTGCGACCACCACGACTGGGCCGGTCGGCAGGCGGACCGCCGGTTTGTGCTGTCCGACGGCGTCCTCGCCGAGGAGTCCTCAGCTATACCTCCGGCCTCGGCCGGTCCTGAATCTCCCGAGCGCCGGCTACGGCGGGTCGTTGGGCGTGGGGAGAGCGACCGGGAGATCTCGCGCCTGATAGAGGACGGCTGGCACGTCATCGGGGTCAGCGAGCGGCCATCCGGCGGGATCGAGATCGAAGCAGTCCGGCGGGATCCACCGCGATGATCGCCGTCGGGCGATACCTCTTGATGCTGTACCTCGCCTCACGCCGCTGGGTGGCGCCATTCCTGCTGCTGGCCGTTGGCGTGGTCGTGCTCTACGCCGAGCCGCCCAACCCCGTGCTCGAGACCGCCGGGGGCGCGGCGGGCTTCCTGCTGCTGGCGCAGTGCTGGTGCGCGCTGTCGTTTCTCAACAGCCAGCCGGACGACGATCGTCAGGTGCTCGTCGCCACCGTCGGAGGTCGGGGGTTCGTGCTCGGGCGTATCGCCGGGCTCGGCGCTCTCATCCTCATCAGCTCGTTGCTTGCGGTCGCCTACCCGACGCTCGCCGGGCGTTTCGAGCGCGCGCCGCATCCGGCCGAGCTGGGACTCATCCTGCTGGCAAACCTCGTCTGCGCCGCGGCGGGAAGCGCGCTGGCGGCGCTGTTCGCACGTCCGGCGACTCGCAGCCGTACGGTCGCGCTGCTCGCGCTGGCCACGTGCCTCGTGGTCACCGTGCCGCTCGGCCTGTCCCCCGCCGTGGCAACCGCGAGCGCGTTCAACACCACCGCCGCGTCCCAGGTACCGCACCGATTCGCCGTCACGTTCGGCTCGGTGGTCGCGTTCGTGCTCGCCGCCACATTCGTAAGTGCGCTGCTCTGGCGCCACCGCGAGTAACTCGTGCGACGTCACGACCCGCTGACCAAACGAAAGGAACGCTCATGGCCATAACACGCGTCGCGGCCGCACCGGGGCTGCCGACCACCTTCCCGTTCAGCCTCGCCGGCGGCACCGACGGCATCTGCTTCATCAGCGGCATGCCCTCCGTCGACGCTTCCGGGGCGTTCGTCGCGGGCACGTTTGTAGAGGAGACCGAGCGCGCTTGGCAGAACGTCGTCGCGATCGCCGGTGCGGCCGGTTACTCGGTCGAGGAGATCCTCTACGTCCAGTGCGTGCTCGCCGACATCGAGGACTACTCGGAGCTCAACGACTGGTGGCGCCGCCAGTTCCCCGATGTGTCGACCGCGCCGGCGCGGTTCACCTTCCAGGCCGGGGCCCTCCCGTTCGGCGCGAAGATCGAGCTTCAGGCGGTTGCTGGGCACTGACGGTGTTCACGGTGGCGGTAACCTGATCGGGTGAGCTCGGCGCACGGGATCGAGTACCGGAACGTCACGGTGGGGTTCGACGAGGCGTCGGCGACGATTACCCTCAACCGCCCCGACAAGCGCAATGCGCTGTCGCTCGAGTTGATGGAGGAGCTGATCGCGGCGCTCCGCGAGGCGTCGGCGCGGGAGCCTGTGCGGGCGATCGTGATCGCCGGCGCCGGCCCGGCGTTCTCGGCCGGCCACGACCTGTCGGAGATGATCGACCGCGACGAGGCGTTCTACACGCACCTGTTCGACGTGTGCACGGTGGTGATGGAGACGATCCAGGAGTTGCCCCAGCCGGTGATCGCCAAGGTGCACGGGATCGCGACCGCCGCCGGGTGCCAGCTCGTGGCGGCCTGCGACCTGGCGGTGGCGGCGGCCGACGCGCGGTTCGGCACGCCCGGGGTCAAGATCGGGCTGTTCTGCTCGACCCCGATGGTCCCCGTGTCGCGGGCCGTCGGGCGCAAGCGCGCGATGCAGATGCTGCTGACCGGCGAGACGATCGACGCCTTGACGGCGCTCGACTGGGGGTTGGTCAACCGTGTCGTCCCGGCTTCTGAGCTGGACGGCGCCGTGGCTTCGTTCGTGGACTCGATCGCGCGGTCGAGCTCGTATACGGTCGCGCTCGGCAAGCGCGCCTTCTACGACCAGGTCGACCGGGACGAGCACGACGCCTACGAGCACACCAAGACCGTGATGGCCGACAACGCGCTCGCCGCCGACGCGCAGGAGGGCATGAGCGCGTTCCTCCAGAAGCGCGCCCCCACCTGGACCGGCAGATAACGGCGATACGATGGCGCCGTGGCCGAACGCGAGCCGCACGTCCTGGTTGTTGCGCACCGAACCGCGGCGACGCCGCGGCTACTCCAAGAGGTGAGCCGCCGAGCACGAGCGGGTCGGTGCCGGATGACGCTGCTCGTCCCGAGGCCCTACTGGGATCCGGACACCGACGAAGCTCAGGTGGTCGTCGAGCTGGCGGTCCCGCTGCTCGAGCGGGCGGCCCTGTTACATATCGACGCCATGATCGGCGACTCTGATCCTGTGGAGGCGGTCCGTCACGTGATGGAGACCACGCAGGTCGACGAGGTGATCATCTCGACCCTGCCGCAGCGCGTGTCCAAGTGGCTCCATAGGGACGTCCCCTCCCGCGTGCAAGCGCTTGGGGTTCCGGTGACGGTGGTAACCGCCGAGCAGTCCGCTCGGGCGTTATTGGGACACGGCTAGCTGCCGAACGCGCCGGCGATCGTGCCGCCGTCGGTGCGCGTCCTGTGTCTCGCTGTTTGTACGTACTGGAAGCGGGGGGCGAGCGAAAAGCCTTGCGCCTCGCCCGCGTGCACGCCTTTGCGCCAGCATGGGGAGCTCGGCGTCAGACGGTAGTCGTAGCGGGTGGCGTCTACGAATTTCGGATGGTTCGTGATGCAGTCATGGGGCGTGCGCGCGCCCGCCTTGGAGACGAACGCCGTGCTGCCGGTGCTGATGTCGTTCTCGGCGAACACCGGGTCGGTCACTTGCGGTCCGACGAAGATCGCATCGCCGCGGTGCAGGTCGTTGACGAACGTGTCGTTGACGGCGTACAAACGCGAGTCCGGGTTGAGATCGCCCTCCTCGCCGTACGCGAGCATGTTCGGGTTCTGGGTGTTACTGCCCTGCTCGATCACGGTTCCGATCACGTAGGAGAGGCCGCCGTTCGGGAGGTCGAGTTCGTAGCTGTCGGTCCCGTGCTCACCGGTGAGGCGGTCGTACAGGATGTAATTGCGCAGCGCGCGCGACTTGACCAGGTGCCCGACGCGGGCGTCGGTCGAGTAGCTGTAGCGCAGCGTGAAGCTGCGGACGTGGTTGATGTAGATGTTGTGCGAGTAGCCGTCGCCGGCGCCGTTGCGTGCGAACACCGAGGAGTCGATCACGATGCTGCTCGTCGGGTTGTCGGCGGCGAGGATCCCCTCTTGGTTGTCGTGGAAATAACAGTGCTCGAGCAGCAGGTTCGCGCCCTCCTGCCTGATCCCGGCGCCGTTCTGGTCAGGCACGCGCGCGCCCGAGAACTCGATGTTCTCGATCGTCGTGTCGCTGCCGGCGATCACCCAGATCGCCTTGCCCTCGCTGCTCTGGCCGGCCGCCTCGAGGTGCGCGCGGCCGTGGACGCCGACGATCGTCAGGTGGTTGGTCGACCAAGCGCACACGTCCCCGCGATACGGGTTGCCGCGCGCATCGATCTCGATCACGTCTCCGGGGCGCGCGGCCGCGATCGCCTGACAAGGTTTTCGGTACTGCTCCCCGGGGCCCACATGCACAACGCGAGCCTGCGCGTTCGCCGTGGCGACGCCCAGTATCAGCAGGGCCGTGAAGGTCACGGCGGTGGCTTTCACAGCGAGATCGCTGCGCCGTCGGCGGCCATCTCGAACTCCACCTCGTCGGCGCGGGCCAGCATCCCCTCGCTCATGTGGGTGATCACGAGCCGGGCGCAGTTGATCCGCGGCCGGTTCTCCGCGAGCGTCACGTAGTTGAGGTGCCCCGGGGCCTTCAGGTCGAAGAAGTTGCACTCGCAGACGAACAGGTCGACGCCGTCGGCGACCTCGATCAGCGCGTCGGTCCACTCCGTGTCGCCCGAGTACGCGATCAACTTGCCGCCGTACTCGACCCGCAGCGCATACGACGGGGCGCCGCTCGAGTGGCGGACCTCGAACGGGGTGACGCGCGCCGGCCCGAAGTCGAGAGGCATCCGTTCTGTCAGCTCGACGAAGTTGGTCTCGAACGCGCGGTCGACGGTGGCGGCGCCCGGGTACAAGGCTTCGAACGTGCGCTGGACTCGCTCGCGGACGCCGGCCGGGCCGGCGATCCGCAGCGGCTTCGTCCGCCCCGCGAACTGTCCGTCGAGGATCAGCCAGGGCAATCCGGCGAAGTGGTCGCCGTGGAGATGGCTGAGCGCGACGAACCCGATCGAGTTCGGGTCGATGTCCGCTCGCCTGATCGCGACGAGCGCGGTCGCGCCGCAGTCGAGCAGCATCGGCTCGGCGCCATCGTCCAGGTGGATGCAAGCCTGGAACCGCCCGCCACCGGCGAACGCGTCGCCGGAGCCGAGGAACGTGAGTTGCACCGTTCTCAGGTTGTCAGGATCGGGCGGCCGGCGGCAACCGCTTCTCGAACCAGTGGTGCGCGAACGGCTCCTCGTTGAACGCCGGCACCTCGACGTAGCCGGCCGAGCGGTACAACGCGATCGCCTCGACGAGCGTTTTGTTCGTCTCGAGGTGGGCCGTGCTGGCACCGCTTGTGACTGCGTCGTTCTCAAGCTCGGCCAGGAGGCGGCGAGCGATCCCGAGGCCGCGCGCCGGCTCCGCCACCCACATCCGCTTGATCTCCGAGGCCTCGCCCGGATGGTGCTTGACCGCGCCGCACCCGACCGGCTCGCCCCGCAGGTAGGCGACCAGGAACAGGCCGGCGGGAGGGGTGACCTCGTGCGGCTCAGCCGAGATTCCCGCCACGGCGTCGAACCCAGATTCGGAGCGGCGATCGAGCTCGGCGAAGTAGGCGCGCAGGCAGCTCCTCGCGTCGGCGCCGTCGGGATCGACGGGGCGGATCTCGATCGTGGCGGTGCTCAGCAGTCGCCTGACCGTAATCATCGCCTCGACGAGTTCGTTTCGCTGGGCTTCGTCGAGCGGGGCGAGGATCGACTTAGCGAGGTTGTCGCTGCGTTCGTCGAGGAGGGCGCGCTCGCGTAGGCCCGGTGTCGTGAGCCGGGCAACTCGGATCCGCGCGTCGGCCGTGCTCGGTTCGGTTACGACGAGACCCGCCACCTCGAGCGCGCGCAGCAACCGGCTGAGGTGTCCGGCGTCGAGGCCGAGCCGCGATCTGAGCGCCCTTACCTCGCAACCCTCGCTCCCGATCTCCCATAGCACCCGGTCCTGGCCGAGCGGTCGGTCGCGCCCCAAGTAGTGGTCGTCGAGCGCGCCGACGCGTTGGGTCACGATCCGGTTGAAGCTCCGGACCTCATCCGTCAGGACGCCGGAGGGCATTCTCTGATTTTAGTCAGAGATCAGTATGTCCTCGTGTTCGAGCGGCTTGGTCAGCCGGCGCGGTCGCTCCTCGAACCCCGACGCGAGATAGAACGCCAGCGCGTCGGCGCGGTCGGGCTGCGTCGTGACCTCGAGCCTGAAGCAGCCGAAGTCGCGGGCGGTCTCCTCGATCGTGTGGAGCAGCGCGTAGGCGACGCCCCGTCGCCGGAAGCGATCGTCGACGACCAGCGACGTGATCCGGCACTGGGGATCGGGCCGTTCGAGCACGTCGATCAGCTGGTACGCGGCGAGCCCGACGACGTCGCCATCGAGTTCGGCGAGCAGCACCTCGCCGTCCGGGCGATCCGTCAGCCGTTCGATCCGCTCGCCCAGCTCGTCCGCGGACGCGGGGTACCCGAGCAGGCCGAGCAGCGGGGCGATCGCCCGGGCGTCGCGCTGGGTGGCGAGCCTGATCGTCACGCGATGCTCGGGCGCCGAGGTCATGCGAGCCGCTTCTCGAACCAGTACGCGGCGACCGGATTGCCGTTGTAGTCGGCAATCTGCTCGTAGCCGACCGAACCGAACAGCACCACCGAGGCGGGTTGCCGTGCGCCGGTATCCATGCGCAGCGTGGTGTACCCGATCTCTCCGGCGATCGTCTCCAGGCGCGCGAGCAGCGCGCGGGCGACGCCGGTGCCGCGGGCCTCGGGCGCGACGTACACCCGCTTGATCTCGGCGGTGTCGTCGTCGAGGCGCTTGAGCGCGGCACAGCCGACCGGCTGTCGTTTGCGGTACGCGACGAGCCAGCGCCCTGACGGTGGCGCGACGTCCTCCGGGGTGAGGCGCGGCGGGACATCCGGGGTCCAGTCCGGGTACATCGCGCGGATCTCGTCGACGTACGCCGGGACGAGGACCTGGGCGGCCGGGCCGTCGTATGACTCCTCGGCGATCGTGACCAGCCCGTTTGTGAAGTCGGCGATCGCCGCCACCGTCTCGTCGGGCAATTCGGTCGGCGGCGAGTGCTGGCAGTCGAGCTGGAGTCTCGCGACCGTGGTCCTGGCCCTGAGCTCGATCGCGTCGAGTTGGGCCATCGTCCCGTACTGGTCGCGCTCGCCCTGGATCAGCAGCAGCGGACAGGAGATCCGCTCGATCAGGTCGGTGATGCTCCAGTCCGGGAACTCGGGGTCGAGCCACACGTCGTTCCAGCCGAAGAAGGCGGCGTCGGGATCGCGATGGTGGCGCGCCATCCGTTCGCGCAGATCGCCGCTCTCGTAGGTGTTGCGTGCGACGCGGATCTCGGTGAGGCACATCTCCTCGACGAACACGTGCGGGGCGATCGCGACGACCGCGCGCGCCGCGTGGTGGGCGGCGTAGATCAGCGCGATTGAGGCGCCGTCGCTGTGGCCGACGAGGATCGGCTCGTGTATGCCGAGGCCGCCGAGGAGGCGAGGCAGCACCTCGAGCGCCTCCTCGTGCATGAACGACGGGGTCCGCGGCCTGGGCGGCGGGTCCGACTGCCCGTGGCCGTAGCGCGAGAACGCCACCGTTCGCCGGCCGGTGGCGGCGGCCAGCCGCTCCGGGAAGCCGCGCCACAACCCGACCGACCCGAGCCCCTCGTGCAGCAGCACGAGCGGCGGTTGGTCGGGATCGCCGGGGATGTCGAGGACCTCGAGCGTTCCGCCGGCAAGGGTGAGATCGGTCGGGGGCACGGCGTTGCGAGCCTACCGACCATGCAGATGCAAACGGCGCCGGGGGGTGGCCCGGCGCCGCTCGGGTGTGCGTGGGTCTGTGTTCAGTCGCCGCCGCCGTCACCGCCACCGGCGTCGCCACCGTCGAGCCCGCCGGAGTCGAGGCTCCCGGAGTCGAGGGAGCCGCTGTCGTCGAGGGAACCGGAGTCGTCGAGGGAGCCGCTGTCGTCGAGGGAGCCCGTGTCGGGCGATGGCGTGTCGATCGGGGCGATTGGGGTGGTGTCGATCGGGGCGATTGGGGTGGTGTCGATCGGGGCGATCGGGGTGGTGTCGATCGGGGCGATTGGGGTGGTGTCGATTGGGGCGATCGGGGTGGTGTCGATCGGGGCGATCGGGGTGGTGTCGATGGGTGCTGGGGTCGTGTCGACCGGGGCCGGTGCCGGCGTCGTGTCTACCGGTGCCGGGGCCGGTGCCGGCGTCGTGTCCACTGGAGCGGGCGCCGGCGTGGTGTCCGTGGGTGCGGGTGCCGGTGCCGGCGTCGTGTCCACTGGCGCGGGCGCCGGCGTGCGTGTCCACCGGAGCGGGCGCCGGGGTGCTGTCGGTCGGTGCCGGCGCCGGGGTGCTGTCGGTTGGTGCCGGCGCGGGGGTGCTGTCGGTTGGTGCCGGCGCCGGGGTGCTGTCGGTGGGTGCCGGCGCGGGTGTGCTGTCGGTCGGCGCGGGTGCGGGGGCGGGCGCGGTGTTGCTGGCGTCGGTGTTGGTGTTGGTGTTGGTGCCGTTGTCGGTGTTCGACGACTGGTTGTTCGACGCCGGCACGTTCGGGTTGTGCGGCAGCGAGATCCCGTTTGGGATCGTCGGCGCGGTCGGCGCCGGGTCCGAGGTCGAGATCGGGAATCCGGGCCCGTCGAGCGAATTCGGGATCATCGTCCCGGCGCCCGACGAATCCCACATCGTCGTGCCGGCCGGGCTCGTCTGACTCACCGATCCGTCCGGGTAGAACGTCGTGGTCGTGCCGAACCAGTGACCGTCGCTCGAGGTGACGTTCCCCGTGCTCGGGTCGTAGCTCACGGTGGTGCCATCGGAGTTCGTCTGCGTGACCACGCCTGAGCTGGACTGCTGGATCGTGGTTCCGTTCGGATTCGTCTGTGTCAGCGTCCCGGACGGGGTCTGGGTGACCGTCGAGCCGTCGTTGCCCTTCCACGTCCATTGATCGGTCTGCTGCCCCATCGTGTCGATCAGCTGGTGGGTCAGCGAGCCGCCCTGGCTCGAGTCGAGCCCGTTCTGCTGGACGTAGTTCGGCCCGAAGTTCGTGACGTCACTCGTCGGGGTGTGCAGCGTGTACGACCCGTCCGGGTTGAGGGTCACCGTGTCGCCCTGCCCGTCGGGGTAGCCGAGGTTCGAGACGTCGCGCGTGGCGATGACCGACGGCGGACCCTCGCCGGTCGGGGTGATCAGCTCAGACACGCCGTTCGAGTCCGGTGGGGTCGTCTGGGTCAGGTTCGGTAGCGGAATCGGCACCCGGACCGCCAGCTTCACCTGGTCGCCGACATCGAACAGCTGATTTGTGCCGGAGTACTGGAAGCCACCGGTGAGCCCGGCGGCCGGGCTGTAGTTACCCGAGACCCGGAGGTTCGTCAGGGGGACGTTCGTCCCGGGGATGTTCTGGAGCGACGGACTCCCGGGAACGTTGAACCCGAAGTTGCCGCCGACGTTCGTGTTGTTCAGGCTCGGATCGTTGAGCGGCACGGTCACGGAACCCGATCCGCGATAGCCGATGTCGCCGATCTGATCGCCACCGGTGAACCCGAGTTGGAGCTGTGGCGCGTTCGGGACGTTCACGTTCGACCCGGCATTGGCCGACACCGAGGGCCCGAACCCGATCCCGAACTCGGGCACGATGTACGTCCCGGTCGGCGTGACGACCAGGGTCGCGCCGCCGCCGACGCCGTCGTAGTAGCTCGCCCCGATCGAGAGGCCGCCGGTGCCGGTGCTCGGCGTCGGATTCGGCGCCTCCGGAGGCGCATCGGGGTTGGCGGGCGGCGTCGGCGGACCGATTCCGTCCTGTGTGGCCGGCGCGGGTGTCGCCGGCGCGGCTTGGGTCGTCTGCGCGGGAGCGATCGCGGCTCCAGCGTCCGCGGCCGTAGGTGCGGGTGCGGGTGCCGGTGCGATCGCGGCTCCGGCGTCGGCGGGCGTGGGTGCCGGCGTAGGCGCCGGTGCCGGTGCGATGGCGGCTCCGGCGTCGGCGGGAGTCGGTGTCGGCGCGGGCGCGGGCGCGGCGGTGGAGCCCGGGGTCGCCGGTGCCGGCGACGAGACGGGCGCGATCGAGCTCCCGGCCTCCGGGCCGCCGGGCGTCACGGGCACCGCGATCGCGACGCCGGATGGGGCCGGCGCGGTCGTGGCGTCGGGGGTTGCCGGCGCTGCCGTGGCGTCAGGGGTTGCCGGGGCCGCGGTGGCGGCCGGAGTAGCGGGCGCCGCCGAGGCGTCGGGGGTTCCGGGAGCCGCGGTGGCGGGCGCCGGCGCGGGGGTCGGCGCGATCGCACTGCCGGCAAGCGCGTCGGCAGGTGCGCCCGGGATCGTCGGTGCCGTGGGCGCGGGTGCGGCCGTGGAGGCCGGAGCCGAAGTCGCCGTGAAGGCCGGAGCCGGAGTCGCGGCGGGCGCGGGCGTGGAGGCGGTTGCCGGCGCAGTGGTGCCGGAAGCCGGCGCAGTGGTGCCAGAAGCCTGGACGGGCGTGGCCGCCGGAGTGGGGGCGACCTGGATCTCGACCGGCGTCGGGGCCGGCGCCATCACCGTCGGCGACAGCGCGACCGGCTTTGCCGGCGCCACCGGCCGCCGCGGCCGGCCCGGCCGGGGGCGGAACAGGCCGGTCTGGGTGGCGTTCGCGATCGCCTTGGCGGCGGACGTGTTGTCGCGGCGGAGCCCGCGCTCGGCTCGGGCCATCGCATCGATGCGGTGGAAGGCGAGGCCATTGAGTACCGACCCGTTGAGGCGGACGACGTGGGGCGAGGCCTGGGCGGCGGGCGCCGCGACTGCCGGCGCGGCGACGGCGGCCACCGCGAGCGGAAGGACCGTTCTTCGCCTCGAGTGCTGCATGTGAACACTGCGACGCTCGGTCATGCGACGACGCTGACGCTTGCTCATCGTTCCGCCTCCTGGAACTCTGTGACGGGGCCTTGCACCCACGTTTGTCTTTTTGCCAACTGCCGGCGGGGTTAGCGCCGGCGCTGCCTATCGCCGTCCGCGTCTGAGTTCTGCTGCACTCACGCGCCGGTTTTCATTTGAAAGGGCGATAGTGGCTTTCCCACGTGCCGCGAACCGAAAACGGAAACTTTGCGGTCATCTCCGGATGTTCACAACCGCTTGGGAAGAAACTCGGAAATAGTCAGCGTTTCTTCCCACACGGTGGCGGCCAGCGTTGGGAAGAAAGGATGAACTATTGAGACTTTCTTCCCACGCGGTCGGAACTAACCCGGGCCAGGCGACCGACGACCTACGCGGCTTGCGCGCCCCGGCCGCTCTCGAGCTCTTCGAAGTACGACCGTGCCGCCCCCTGCCACCGCTCGTGACGCCCCGCGAACAGCTCGTACGCTTGCCGGCGCGGCCAGCCTTCGGGCAGTAGCTCGCCGGGCAGGTCGGGGTCGAGGAACGGGAACTTCCGCCAGGCGTGCACGAGCAGCGTCTGCATACGGAAGAACGACTCCGCCGACGCGGGTCGAACCGAAGCGAAGTCTTCGATGAACGCCGAGTACCCGTCCCGCACCGAGTCGAGATCCCAGGCGGTCGCGGCAACGACCTCGGGAGGACCCCCCAGCGCCCCGAGCGAAGCCACGAACGAGGTGGCTTCCGCTGCCGGCGCCTCCAGCACGACCTCGCGGAGCTCGGCCTCGCGCTCGACGTGCGGCGTCAGCCACACGCCGGCGCCCATCGAGCCGAGCCCGGCCCAGGCCAGGCGGGTCCGGAGCTGATGCCGGACCTCGCGCCGCTCCTCGGGGACGCGCAACACGACCACGAGCCACCGGCCGTCCCATTGCCGCGGCTCCCCGAACGAGTAGATCCGCTCGGCCCCGGTCCGCAAAAGCGCCGCGGTCGAGTCACTCAACGACACCCTCGCCCGACGACCGTGGCGTGACGTCAGAAGCCAGCCGTGCCGCACGCTGCGGGCGAGAGCCTGCCGCGCCGCCTGCTGCGTGTATCCAACCGACACCAAGGCGGCGACGAGCGTCTCCTGCCACACCGCCTCGCCGAGCGGCAGCACGTACTCGCCCAGGATCGTCAGCAGCAGCGACCGGGCCGCCGGGGCGCCTACCGATCGTCTGCGGAGCTGGTCATCCATGCCTGATCGTCCGAGAACTCCTCCCGGATCGCCTCGAAGTACGTGTTGCAGCCCCGGCAGCGCATCTGGCTGGTGATCATCTGGCCGGCCCAGGGGGCCACGAGCTCGACGTCCTCAGACGAGCAGAACGGGCAGGTCATCGGCGGTACTGCGCGTCCCAATCCGACCAGTCCGCCGGCTCGTCCAGACACACGCCGGCGACCTGGGGGGCGAGCCAATCACGCACGCGGGCGCGAATCAAAGAAGGCCCCGAGTCGACCATGCCCAAAGCGAGCGCGTCCGCGTAGCCGGTGTCCGAGTCCGGGCCCGGCCAGCGTGCGGCCTGGACCCACATCTCCTCGATCCGCCGCACGAGCAGCGCCAGATCCGAGCCGCCGACGCCCACGATCCGCCGGGCCCACGCCTCCGCGTGCACCCGGTGGGCGCCCTCCTCCTGGAGGATCTTGCGCGCTCGCTGGGCGAGCGGCTCGATCGAGCTGTTCCGGGCCGACGCGACAAACGTGGTCAACACACCGTCGACAACGAGATTCGCGGCGATGACGGACGCCCAGTCGGGCAGTTCGTGCGAGATCACGGGCAGAGGATGTCCCGTGTCTAGCCCCGCCTCGTCCGATCGCGACACCCCGAGCTTCGCCAGCACCGGGTACGTCGCCCGGGCGTGGCCGAGCTCGTCCTGGGCCATCGCGGCGGCCGCCACCGCCGACTCGATCGTCGGCGCGCTCACCGCCCACTCGCCGTAGCGGCGCCCGAGCGCGCTCTTGTTGTCCGCGAGCGACCCGATCAAAGAGATCATCGTGGCGGTCGCCGCATCGACCGCACCCGCAGCAGAAGCGCTCACGCCCGGATCGCCTCCCGGATCGACAACCGCGGCACGATGATCATCTCGATCCACGGCTGCTCGTCATAGATCGCGCGCGCTGACACGACGGCCAGATCCTCGTCGCCCTCGGTCACCGTGCCGACGTGATGCAGCGGCTCGGAATACTCCTTGCGCGCGAACACCTCCCACACGGTCTCGCCGGCCCGGCTCACACCGCGATCCCCAACGAACGCATCCTCACTCGCGCGTCGTCCCGTAGCCGGGCCTTGGTCCACACCGGATCCCACACGACCTCGATGTTGACCACGTCGACGTCCGGATCCGCAAGCAACGCAGAACGAATGTCCTCCTCGATGAAGTCCATCGCCGGGCAGCCCATGCTCGTGTACGTGATCTGCAAATCCGCGGTCCGCGACTGCGCAACGTAGGACAGCGACACGATCAGACCCATCCCGAGCACCGACACGGGAATCTCCGGGTCCTCGACCCCACGCAAGGCCTCCCACAACCGAGCCTCAACCGAATCGGTCATGCCGCGCGACGCAGGGATGTCGTCTGATAACCACGCTGCAGCGTGCGAACGTAGTCGGAGTTCATCGGCCCACGAGCGCGCCACCGGACGACCACGTCGTCCCACGAAATCGCGCCGTCCGAGAGCAGCCACGAACGCTGCTCCTCGTCGAACGCCGCCGGGAACGGACAGTCGATCACGTACACGTCCCGCTCCTCATCGAAATGCGCTGGCACACGGATCCCGATCTCCCCCATAAACGGAACCACTTCGGACATCCACCACTGCCGGAGCTGATCGTTCGATTTGCCCTTGAAGCCGTAGTCGAGCTGCTCGGAATGCTGCTTCAACGAATCCGGGAGCCCGAACCACTCGAGCGTCAGGATGAACATCCAGTCGACCGCCTCCTGAACCGAAGCTCGTCCGGCGGGGTCCTTGCACAACTTGCGCAGCCACGTCCGGCCGTGACGCAGGTGGAACGTCTCCTCCTTGTCGACCTTGGCGAGCGCGCGCTTCCACGGTCCGAACGTGCTCGACTGGTACACGTCCGAGAGCAGCACGAATCCGGCCTGGTCGTACAGGGCGTTCGCGCACACGAGCTCGACCCAGGAATTCAGCGGCACGTCGAACGCGTACGGGTACTTAAAGGCTCCGCGCGGGCCGTTCGTAGATCAGCTCGTCCATGTCGACCCCGAGGTCGCCGAGCAGCCGGTAGCCGATGTGGGCGTGCGCTAGCTCGTCCTGGATGATCGACATCGCGGACCCGAAGTTGTTCAAGGCGGGAGCGTGCTGGGCCGCCCGCAGGTAAGCCGGCGCGCTGACGAACTCGGTGTCCGCGGAGACCGTGAGGATCCGCCGAATCCCCTCGAGGTACTTCGGCGACATGTGCTGGATGCCCTCGACGAGCTTGCCGGTCGCCAAATGCTCGACGACCTGCTCTTCGGTCCAGGGTGCGATTGCCTCGGGAGTGCTCATGTGTGACACTTGACTAACGCCCGCAATCGTATAGTCTCTCGACAGTGAGGTCAAGTGGCCACGATCGTTGAGCTCGACGGCGTCGCTCCGACGATCGGCGAGGACGTCTTCCTGGCCCCGACCGCCGTCCTGGTCGGCGACGTCCGTGTCGGCGACCGGTGCAACATCTGGTTCGGCACCGTGCTGCGCGGCGACGTCTCGCATATCGAGATCGGTGCCGGGTGCTCGATCCAGGACACCGCGGTCATCCACTGCGCCGACAATCTGCCGACCGTGATCGGCGCCGACGTGGTCGTCGGCCACGGCGCAATGCTCGAGGGGTGCACGATCGGCGACGGCGCCCTGATCGGGATGGGCGCGGTCGTCCTGCAGCACGCCCAGGTCGGGGAGGGCGCGATGGTCGCGGCCGGCGCGGTCGTGTCCGAGCGCACCGAGATCCCACCCGGGGTCCTTGCGGCGGGCGTCCCGGCTCAGATCAAGAAGGAGCTGTCCGGCTCGGCGCTGGCTTGGACCGGCCGCGCCGCGCAGCACTACCAGCAGTTGCGAGAGCATTATCTGACAACGAGCCGCGTTCGCCCGCACGACGACGAGCGCGTCCCCTGAAACTGACACTGGAGGCAACGTGCCCGAGATGCTGATCGGAGGTGAGTGGCGACAGGCCGCCGCTCACGAGGAGCTCGAGGTCGTAAATCCGGCCACGGGAGAGATCGTGGCCAGCGTGCCCGCGGGCCAGCCCGAGGACGTCGAGCTCGCCGTCGCGACCGCCAAGCGCGCGTTCGCCGAGTGGTCCAAGACCGACGTCGAGAAGCGCGCGGCGATCCTGACCAAGGCCGCGGAGCTGATCCAGCAGAACGCCAAGGAGCTGGCGGCGACGCTGACCTCCGAGCAGGGCAAGCCGATCGCGGAGGCGATGGGAGAGGTGACGCACCTCGCGCACGGCGTCCACTTCTTCGCCGAGGCCGCGACGAAGGTGCGCGGTGCCTACCAGGACCTCCCGTCGACGCTCGGGCAGGCCTACGGGATGGTGATCCGCCGGCCGATGGGCGTGTGCGCGGCGATCACGCCGTACAACTTCCCGCTGACGCTGCTCGGTACGAAGGTCGCTCCGGCGCTCGCGTCCGGGAATACGGTCGTGGCCAAGCCCGCCGCCACAACGCCGCTCGCCACTCTGAAAGTCGCCCAATTGTTCAGCGAGGCCGGCGTGCCCGACGGCGTCCTCAACGTCGTAACCGGACGGGGCAAGGACATCGGCGACGCGCTCGTCACCCACCCGGACGTCAAGCGCGTCGCGTTCACGGGCTCGACCGCGGTCGGCCGGCACGTGGCACAAATCGCCGCACAAGGCCTCAAGCACGTGACGCTCGAGCTGGGTGGCTCGGACCCCGTGATCATCTGCGCCGACGCCGACGTCGACGCGGCGGTCAAGGCCGTGATCATCGGGCGCTACTGGAACGCCGGCCAGGCCTGCCTCGGGTGTAAGCGCGTGTTCGTCCACGACTCGGTGTACGACGGCTTCGTCTCGCAGCTTGTCGAGCGGGTCGGGCGGTACGAGCCGGGCGACGGGACCGTCAAAGCCGAGAAGCCCAAGCTCCGCATGGGGCCGATCCACACGAAGGCAGGTCGCGACGAGCTGCTCGAGCAGATCGAGGACGGGGTGGCCAAGGGCGGCGAGCTGCTGATCGGTGGCGGCACCGGGTCGAGCGACAAGGGCTGGTTCCTCGAGCCGGCGGTTATCGCCGAGCCCGCCGACGATTCGAGACTCAACCACGAGGAGGTCTTCGGGCCGGTCCTGCCGGTCTGGAGGTTCACCGACTTCGACGACGCGATCGCCCGCGCCAACGACACCCAATACGGCCTTGGGTCTTCGATCTGGACCCACGACGCTCGAAACATCCACCGGGCGGCGCAGGAGATCGAGTCGGGCATGACCTGGGTCAACCAGATCCACTACGGCTACGACGAGCTGCCCTTCGGCGGCGTCAAGGCGTCGGGCTACGGCAAGGAGCACGGGATCGAGTCGCTCGACTCGTACGTGGAGATCAAGTCAGTCGTCGTCGGAGGGCTCGGATAACCATGGGTGTCACGTTCACAACCGACGGTTCGATCGGGTTCATCACGCTCGACAAACCGCCGGCCAACTCCTACGACCTCGCGTTCATGACTGAGTTCTCCGAGGCGGTCGACGAGGCCGTGGTCGGCGCCACCCGCGTCGTGATCGTCCAGAGCGCGAGCGAGAAGTTCTTCAGCGCAGGCGCGGACATCAAGAAGTTCCTCGAGGGCGACGTCAGCGCGAACATGGAGATGATCAAGGTCAGCCAGTCCGCGTTCCGGCGGATGGCGGCCGCGCCGCAGGTGTTCATCGCTCACGTCTCGGGTCACGCGCTCGGCGGCGGCCTCGAGATCGCGCTCGCCTGCGACATCCGCCTCGCCGGCGCGGGTCTGTACAAGTTGGGCCTGCCCGAGGTGACGCTCGGGCTGCTCCCGGGCAACGGCGGCACCCAGCGGCTCACCCGTCTGATCGGGCCAGTCCGCGCGCTCGAGTTGCTGGTCACCGGGCGTACCTACACGGTCGAGGAGGCCCGCGAGATCGGGCTCGTGGCGGACGTGTACAACACCGACGAAGCGCCGATCAAGGTCCGCGAGTACGCGGAGCGGCTCGCCGGCGGCGCCGGCCTCGCGATCGCCGCGATCAAGCGGTGCGTGCACGAGGGCGGCGAACTCGCGCTCGCCAACGGGCTTGCGCTCGAGGCCGAGCTGATGGAGCAGCTGTTCAAGTCCAAGGACGCCGACGAGGGGCTGCACGCATTCGTCGAGAAGCGCAAGCCGGAGTTCGTGGGCGCATGAGCACGCTGACCACCCACCCCGGCTCGTTCATCGCCGGCGCCGAGCACCGCAACGCCGGCGACCCGCTCGAGGTGGTCAACCCGGCCGACGGCCGCGCGTTCACCGAGGTCGCGACCGCCACCGAGGCCGACGTCGACGCGGCCGTGGAGGCAGCCGCCGAAGCACAGAAGGCGTGGTCCGAGCTGGCCGTGTCCAAGCGCGGCGAGATCCTCGGGCGCGCCGCGCACCATGTCGAGGAGCACATCGAAGAGCTGATCCCGCTGCTCACGCGCGAGCAGGGCAAGACCCTCCGAGACTCGAAGATCGAGATCACCAAGGCGATCGACACGCTCCTCCACTACGTCGGCCTGTCGAAGTCGCTGCGCGGCGTCCACACCCCGAACCTCGATCCGGGCGTCGACGGCATCGTCCTCAGACGGCCCCTCGGGGTGGTTGGCGCGATCGTGCCGTGGAACTTCCCGACGACGCTGCTGTGCAACAAGCTCGCGCCGGCGCTGGTAGCGGGCAACACCGTGGTGGCCAAGCCGGCGGCGACGACGCCGCTGACCACGCTCCGGTTCGCCGAGCTGCTATCCGAAGGCGGCCTCCCAGACGGTGTCTTCAACGTGATCACGGGCCGCGGCTCCGAAGCGGGCGAGGCGCTGGTTACGCACCGAGAGGTCCGGAAGATCGCGTTCACCGGCTCGACCCCGGTCGGCGAGCGGATCATGGCCCAGTGCGCGCACGGCATCAAGCGCGTCACGCTCGAGCTCGGAGGCTCCGACCCGATGATCATCTGCGACGACGCCGACCTCGGCGCCGCCGCGAGCGCCGCGAGCATGGGCCGCTTCTACAACTGCGGCCAGGCTTGCCTGGCGATCAAGCGCGTGTACGTGTTCGAGTCGGTCGCCGACGAGGTGATCGAGGCGATCACCGCCAAAGCCAAGCGACTCAAGGTCGGCCGCGGCGACGTCAAAGAGACCCAGATGGGGCCGATGCACACGGCCGCAGGGCGCGACGAGATGGCCGCTCAGGTGTCCGACGCCCTGAACGCGGGCGGCGACCTACGAGCCGGCGGCGCTCCGCCTGAGGATCCCGACCTCGCCGACGGGTTCTTCTACGCCCCGACTGTCGTCGTCGACCCGCCCCACGACTCGCCGATGGCGACCGAGGAGGTATTCGGCCCCGCGCTCCCGATCTGGCGCGTGAACGACCTCGACGAGGCGATCGCGCGCGCCAACGACTCCCCGTTCGGCCTCGGGTCCTCCGTCTGGACGAAGGACCTGCAAAGAGCGCGCGAGGCCGCCACCCGCATCGAGGCCGGCTACACGTGGATCAACTCGCGCACGAAGGTCTACGACGAGCTCCCGTTCGGCGGCTGGAAGTCCAGCGGCTACGGGAAGGAGCACGGCGAAGAGGCGTTCGACTTCTACACCGAGACGAAGTCGGTCGTTTTCGGGGCGTCGTGAGCGCCGAGCCCGAGCAGCCCGCGCCGTGGGATCGGGCGACGCTGCCGTCGCCCCTGATCCCGCTTGAGAACACCTTCGAGGGCTTCCTCGGGCTCGAGTGGCTCGAGCTCACGCTGGAGTCCGCTCACGTCCGCTTCGAGGTCCGCGAGAACCTCAAGCAACCGCTCGGGCTGATGCACGGCGGCATCTACTCCGCGGTCGCCGAGACGGTCGCGTCGGTCGCAACCGTCAACAACGTGTGGCGTGACGGCAACGTCGGGTCGGGGCTCAGTAACTACGCGAGCTTCCTACGCCCGATCACCGGCGGAACCGTCGACGTCGTCGCCAAACTCCGTGGCCACGACGAGCGCGAGTGGACCTGGGGCCACGAGTTCCGTGACGAGCGCGAGAAGCTGTGCGCGCTCGTCGACGTGACGATCGCGGTCAGGCCGGCCCCCGGTCGCTAAGCCCCCGCGGTCGCTAAGCAGCCCCCGGTCCCTAAGCAGCGCCCCGGTCCCTAAGCGCGCCCCGGTCCCTAAGCGCCCCGGTCGCTCAGCCCACGCGGCGAGTCTGCTATTTCTGAAGGGGATGCTTGCCGAGCGTGAAACGATCCGCCCGGGACGGCTGGCCGGTCGCTACCCGGCTGCGGCGTCGATGGTCGTGTTCGCGCTCGTGCCCTTTCTCGCGCTGTCGGCCGCGCTCCAGCCGCTGACGCCGATCATCGCGAAAGACCTGCACACGAGCCTCCAGACGATGAGCCTGGGGGCGGGCCTGGCCAACGCCGGCTACGCGGTCGGGACGGTGCTGGCGGTTCAGTTCGCGCAGCATCTGCCCCAGCGGCGGATGATGGTCCTGTACGCGGCCGTGCTCGTGATCGGCTCGATCCTGACCGCCTCGGCGACGAGTCCCGCGATGTTCATCACCGGGCGAGTGCTCCAGGGTCTGTGCACGAGCCTGCTTCTGATCGCGGCGGTGCCGCCGCTGGTGCTCAGTTTCGGACTCGATCGGCTCCGCGAGACGGCCGTGATCATGAGCCTGTGCATCTTCGGCGCCGTCGCGCTCGGCCCCACGATCGGAGGCCTCCAGGCGAGTGCCGACGCCTGGCGGCCGCTGTTCTGGATCGTCGCGACGATCTCGTTCACCGCGTTCGTGCTGTCGGTTCTGACCTTCGAGGATTCGCCCCCGATGGATCGCAGCGCTCCATGGGCCCCCAACGTGATCGCCCTCGCGGCCGTCGGCTGCGTCGCCGCGTTCTACGGCTCGTCGCAGCTGCTCACGTATCCATTTCTGAACGTGCACACAGTCGTGCCGCTGGTCGTCGGACTGGGTCTGATCGTCGTGTTGATCGTCAACCAGTACCGCTCCAAGCGCCCGCTCCTGACCATCCGCACCATGTTCTCGAGCACGATCCCCGTGGCCGCGGTCACCCTTGCCTTGTTCGCCGCCGCCGCCTCGGTGGCGGCGACCGATCTGACCGCGGCCCTGCTCGCGCCCCACTACAGCGCTCTGCACGTGGGTCTGCTGTTCCTGCCGGAGCTGGCCGGGGCCGTGCTCACGGCGTTCGCCCTCGGCGTCGTGATGAAGAGCCGCGCGATGCACTACCTCCCGCTGGTCGGTATGGCGTTCCTGGCCGCCGGCATCGCCGTCTTCCGGATCGAGCTCCCGCCCAGTCAGGCGCTGACGCTCCTCGGCTCAGGACTCACCGGCATTGGACTCGGCGCGAGCGTCGCGCCGGCCCTGTTCGTCGCCGGCTTCTCGCTGCCGTCCAACAACCTGCAGCGCGTGTTCGCGATCATCGAGCTGCTGCGCGCGGTCGCGGCGTTCATGATCGCGCCCCTGTTCGTGCACTTCGCGGTCACGGTCGGAGGCAACGTGACCACCGGCACCGGCATCGCGCTGTGGATCGGGTTCGGACTCGCCGTCGCCGGCGGGCTGATCGCCGTCCTGCTCTACGCGCTCGGGGGTGCGCGGCCGCAGACCCCGAATCTCAGGCGCTTCGTGGAAATGGAGGGTCCCGCCTGGTACTCGCCGCCGCTGCTCGCCCGCGTCCGCGGGCGCGTGACGGGTCGAGCGCCCGTCGAGGATCCCTCTCGTCCATGAGCGCCGGCGCGTCGCTCGGGCCCGTCATCTTCGCCTACGACGGCTCCGAGCTGGCCAAGCTGGCGATCGACGAAGCCGCTCGCCAGCTGGAAACCGGCCGCGACGCGCTCGTGCTGACCGTGTGGCAGCAATTCGAGGTCGGCTTCGAGCCGAGCGACGGGGTGCAACTCGACGCCGGGAAGACGGCCGAGGTCAGGAAGGCAGCCGAGCGAACCGCGGCCGACGGCGCCGCAATCGCCGAGCGAGCCGGGTTCCGCGCCCGCAGCGCGGCGATCGAAGGGGCGCCGGCCTGGAAGCAGATCGTCGAGGTCGGCGAGGAGCAAGACGGCAGCCTGATCGTGCTCGGCTCACACGGACGTAAGGGTCTCGGGAGCATCCTGATCGGGAGCGTGGCCGAGGCCGTGGCGGCACACTCGCCGCTGCCGGTGCTGATCGTGCACCGTCCCCCTAAGCCGGCCTGATCACCTCGGGGCCGGGCGCGTCCGCGTACAGCCGGGCGACATCAGCGGCGCGGCACTCGAGGCACCGGCGCTGGTTCAGATAACCCTTGTCGGTGATCTCGCCGGCGTCGAGGCTCGGCGGCGTCTCGAGCAGCAGTAGCCGCTCGACCCGCGCTGCCGAACCCGAATCCTGATTCAGCTCTCTCAGCGCTTGCGCCAGGTGCGCGCGAAGCGTGGCTTCGTCGCGCGGCGCCTCGGCCTGGTTGACCCAGGCGAGCGCCGTCACGTATTCGGCGTCCTGCCCGGCGATCACGGCGTCGCTCAGGACCCCGGCGGTGCTCAGCAGGCGCGTTCTCAGCGCTCCCACCGCGACCCAGGTGCCGGTCAGCAGCTTGAAGTTCTCGGCGATCCGCCCGTCGAACATCAGCCCCTGGCTCGGATCGATCAGCGTGGCGGCGTCGCCCGAGCAGTAGAACCCGTCCGCGTCGAACAGCTCTTCGGTGAGGTCCGGCCGGCGGAAGTAGCCGGGGGTGACGTTCGGTCCGCTCACGCGGATCTCGAGCTTGTCGCCGACCGGCGCCAGCTTGACCCGAACTCCCGGGATCGGGACGCCGATGCAGCCGGTCGGAGAGTTCGGGAAGTGGGCGCTGGTGGCCGCGGGCGAGGTCTCGGTCGTGCCCCAGCTCGAGGTCAGCGGCAACTCGTGGTCGGCATAACGCGAGGCCAGCTCGCGCAGCCGAGCGGCGAGCGCGTCGGGTAGCGCGGCGGCGGCGTAGAACATGAACCGAAGGCGGCTGAAGAACCGTTCGGCGAGCGCGGCGTCGTTCTCGAGCGCGGGCGCCAGCAGCGCGTATCCGGCAGGCACGTTGAAGTACAGCGTCGGCGGAACGGCGTTCAGCGCGGCGAGCGTCTTCGGGAACAGCGGCGGCGCCGGCCGGCCATCGTCGATGTGGATCGTGCCGCCGTTGAACAGCGCGAGGTTCAGGTTGTGGTTGCCGCCGAACGTGTGACTCCACGGCAGCCAGTCGACCAGCACCGGCGGCTCATCGGCGAGGAACGGCCAGATCGCCTGGAGCATCGCCTGGTTCGAACACAGCATCCGGTGGGTGTTGATGACCCCCTTCGGGGTCCCGGTCGATCCTGATGTGAATAGGAGTTTGGCGACCGTCTCCCCGACCGGGTCGCCATCGAGCGGACTGTCCCGGTGAGCCACGGTTCCCACAACTTCCTCGAGACGTAGCGCGCCCTCCCGTTCGCCCCGGGCGACGAGCGCCGCAGGTGCACGGTCCGCGAGCGCGTCGAGGGCGCCCGCGAACGGCCCGGCGTCGTCGGCGAACACCAGCCCGGGCTCGGTCACCTCAGCGATCGCCTTGATCCGCGCATGATCGGAGCTCATCAGCGAGTAGGCGACGCTGATAGGCATCACCGGAGTTCGGGCGGCGTAGGCGCCCAGGCTGACGAGCAGATGCTCGAGCGAGTTGCCCGACAGGATCATCACGGGCTTGTCGGGACCGAGGCCGAGCGCACCGAACGCGCGCGCGAGCGCGTCCGCCTTGCGCAGCGCCTCACCGTAGGTGAGCGTGGCGTCCCCGTGGGCGGCGAGCGTCCGATCCGGGTGCTCCGCGGCGCGCTTGCGAAGGACGGCCGTGATCGACGGCTCCCAATCGGTGAGCGCCACGCGCGATTGCAGGATGATCGTGCCGTCGTCGCGACGCTCGGTCGCGATGTCGGGCATTGCAAACGTGTCGGTCATGGGCGGTCCAGCAGGGTCGAGAGCACGATCAGCGTCCTGGTCCTGACGATGTTCGGGTCGCGCCGCAGGCGCTCGACCAGCCGCTCGAGGTGCTCGATGCTGTCCACGCGCACTCGGATGACGGCGTCGGCCTCGCCCGACACCGTGAACGCCGAGACGATCTCGTCGACCTCGGCCAGCGAGCGCCCGACGTCCGCCGGCGAGGTCCGGTCGGCGCAGTAGATCTCGATCAGCGACTCGATCGCCTCGCCGAGCGCGCGCCAGTTGATCCGGGCGCCGTAGCCCGTGATCACGCCGTCGCCCTCGAGGCGGTCGACGCGACGCTTGACCGCGGTCGCAGAGAGGCCGACTTCTGCGCCGATGTCGGCGAAGGTCCGCTTTCCGTTCGCCTGCAACAACGCAACAATCCTGCGGTCAATGCTGTCCAAAGGGCGACTGAGCTGCATCTGAGCACCGATCGAGTGCGTGTTAGTTGCGTCGAGCCTATCACCGCGGGAAAGTTCCACGATGGCCGTCACCACTCCGACGACGCAGGGACGCTCCGGTCGGACGGCGCTCGAGCTCGACGGCGCGTCGCTCAGGGTCCGCGACGTCCTCGAGGTCTCCCGCCGGGGCTGCACGGTGCGGCTCTCCGAAACCGCAGCCCGGGCCGTCGACGCGAGCAAGCGGCTCAAGGATGAGCTGATCGCCAAGGAGATACCGATCTACGGCGTCACCACCGGTTTTGGCGACAGCGCGCACCGCCAGATCTCCCCTGGCAAGACGGCCCGGCTGCAGCAGAACATCATGCGCTTCATGGGCGTCGGCACCGGCCCGATCGCGCCGCCCGAGGTCGCGCGCGCGACGATGCTCCTACGGGCCAACTGCCTGTCGAAGGGCAACTCGGGCGTCCGCGTCGAGCTGATCGAGCGAGTGCTGGATCTGTTGAACAACGACGTCGTGCCGTTCATCCCCGAGCGCGGTTCGGTCGGGGCGAGCGGCGACCTGGCGCCGCTTTCTTATGTCGGGCGGGCGCTTGCCGGCGACGGCGTCGTCGCGTTCGACGGCGACGAGCGCGAGGCCTCAGACGTGCTCGCCGAACTCGGTCTGGAGCCGTTCCTGCTCGAGGCCAAGGAGGGATTGGCGCTCACCAACGGCACGTCGTTCATGAGCGCGTTCGCGTGCATGGCCGTCGCGGCGTCCCAGGAGCTCGCCGATATCGCCGATCTGCTGACCGCGATGGCCTCCGAGGCGATGCTCGGCAACCGCGGCCACTTCAACGCGTTCCTGTTCGACGACGCCAAGCCGCACCCGGGGATGGTCACGAGCGCGCGCCACATCCGCGAGCTCCTCGCGCAGTCGCAGTTGGCCGCTGACAGCGACGAGCTGTTCGAGGGCGGCCTCGACGGCGCCGAGTTCGTCGAGCTCGACCGCCAGGTGCAGGACAAGTATTCGATCCGCTGCGCCCCGCACGTCACCGGCGTGCTGCGTGACGTGGTCGAGTGGGCCGAGCGGTGGATGTCGGTCGAGATCAACTCCTCCGACGACAACCCGCTGTTCAACGTCGCCGGCGGCCGCGTCGAGAGCGGCGGCAACTTCTATGGGGGCCACGTCGGACAGGCGATGGACTCGCTCAAGGTCGCGCTCGCGAACCTGTGCGACCTGCTCGACCGTCAGGTCGAGCTGATCGTCGACGAGAAGTTCAACCGGGGCCTTACGCCGAATCTGATCCCGCGCTTCGAGCCGACCCATCCGGAGGCGGGGCTGCACCACGGTTTCAAGGGAATGCAGCTGTGCGCGTCGGCGATGACCGCCGAGGCGATGAAGCTGTGCAACCCGGCCACGATTCACTCGCGCTCGACCGAGTGCCACAACCAGGACAAGGTTTCGATGGGGACGATCGCGGCGCGCGACGCGCGCTCGATCGTCGAGCTCGCCCAGAACGTGGCGGCGATCCATCTGCTCGCGTGCTGCCAGGCGCTCGAGCTCCGCGGAGTGGAGAAGTGCAGCCCGCGCACGCAGGAGGCGTTCCGGCTCGTGCGCGAGCACGTCTCGTTCCTCGACCGCGACCGCTACCTCGACGTCGACATCGCGACGACCGTCGAGCTGATCCAGTCGGGCGCGGTGTCGGCGCTCGTCGGGTAGCCAGTTTCGTACACCTGGGGTAGGTGCTGTTCGGGGCCGGAGGCGTGACTCGCTTCCGGCCCCGCGTTATGTCAGGACACGCCGGTAGCGGGCGAGCGCTTCGCGGCGGGCCTGCGCGTGGTCGACGATCGGCTCCGGATAGTCGCCCGCGGCGACGCCTGTCAGCTCGGGGAGGTACTTGCGGACGTAGGTGCCGTCCGGGTCGTGCTTGGCTTGCTGGAGCACCGGGTTGAGGATCCGGCGTGAGACCGGCTGCGGGTCGACCCCGACCGACGCGATCCACTGCCAGTTCCCGTTGTTGCTCGCCTCGTCGCCGTCGAGCAGCAGGCGCATGAACCAGCGCTCGCCCCAGCGCCAGTCGATCCCGAGGTCCTTGGTCAGGAACGATCCGACGACGAGCCGCGCCCGGTTGTCCATGTAGCCCTCATGCTTCAGCTGCCGCATGCCGGCGTCGACCATCGGATAGCCGGTGCGTCCCTCGCACCACGCCTCAAAGAGTTTGTGCGCGCGGCTCCACCGAATCGTGCCGCGGTAGCGCGGCTGGTGCTCAGAGCGCGCGTTCTGGGGGTGGTGCAGGAGCACGTGGGCGAAGAAGTCGCGCCAGCAGAGCTGCCGCCGTACCTCGTTATCTGCGGCCCGGTCCTCGGCCTCGCGCGCCGAGATGCAGCCGAAGTGGAGATACGGCGAGAGCGGCGCCGACCCGTCGCGCATCGCCTTGCGTCCTTCGGTCTCGCCGCCGCGGCAGCGCGGATCGTCGATCTCCTGCGTCAGCCCGAGATCGGCGAGCGACGGCAGCGAGCCCGGGTCGAGCGACTTTGGGAGTGGCGGGAGCTTCCGGGGCGCCCCGCGCTTCTCGCGCCGCGGCAGGGCGCTCCATTTCCGGTAGAACGGCGTGAACACGGTGTACGGCGTGCCGGCGGTCGTGCGGATCGCGTCTAGGTCGTCGACCACGAACGTCCCGGGGTGCTGATGGACGTCGAGATCGAGCGCGCGCCTAACCCGCGCGTCGCGGGCGCGGGCGAACGGGCCGACGTCGCCGGTGAAGTGGACGGCGGTCGCCCCCACCTCGCGCGCGAGCGTCGACAATTCCCGCTCGGGCCGCCCGCGTCGCACGACCAGTCGGCTGCCGCGCCGGCGCAGAGACGCGTCGAGGTCGGCGAGGCACTCGAGCAGGAACTGCGTCCGCGGACCGGAGGCGTGGCGACCGCGCAGAAGGCGGTCGTCGAAGCAGAACACCGGGACGAGCGCGTCGGCGCCGGAGCGGGCCGCCTCGAGCGCCGGGTGGTCGTGGACCCGCAGGTCCCGGCGGAGCCAGAGAATGGCGCTCATCGATGATGGATCCGATGATCGAACAAGCTGCTCACTATTATCTGTACAAGATGATCGACACGGCGCTCGATCGGAGCGTGGCGCTGGGGTACGGGCGGATCGGCTTGCTCGTCCGCGAGCGTCTCCCGGGATGGCCCAAGGATCCGCCGCGGATCGACGGCGCCGCGGTGCTCGTCACCGGCGCGGCGTCGGGGCTCGGGCTCGCGGCCGCGTGCGGGTTCGCGAGGCTCGGCGCCACCGTCCACGCACTCGCCCGGAACACGGAACGCGCGGCGGAAGCCGTGGCGCAGATCGCCGCCACGGTGCCGGGCGCCGACGCGCGCCCGCACGCGTGCGACCTCAGCAGCCTCGCGGCCGTCAAGTCGTTCGCCGAGGAGTTCCTCGTGCGCGAGTCGCGGCTCGACGCGCTCGTCAACAACGCCGGCGTGATGCCGCCCGAGCGGACCCGGTCCGCCGACGGGCACGAGTTGATGTTCGCCACGCACGTGTTGGCGCCGCTCGCGCTGACGACGCTGCTCTTCCGGGACGGCCCCGGACGGGTCATCAACGTGAGCTCGGGTGGCATGTACACGCAAGCGCTTCCGAAGGACGGCGACTGGGAGTCCGACCACACGCCGTACAGCCCGAAGAAGCTATACGCGCGCACGAAGCGAGAGGAGGTTGTGATCACCGAAATGCTCGCGGAGCGGTTGCGCGGCCGCGGTGTGGTCGTCCACGCGATGCACCCGGGGTGGGCTGAGACCGAGGGTCTCAAGCGAGCGATGCCCTCGTTCCGGAAGGCGATCCGGCCGATCCTCCGCAGCGCCGCGGAGGGCGCGGACACGATCGTGTGGCTCGGTGCGGCTCCCGAAGCGCTGCGAGCGACGGGGCTGTTCTGGCACGACCGGCGCGCCCGTCCCACTCACTACCGGGTCGGCCCGGGTGCTGAGAGCCAGGGCGACCGCAAGCGCTTGTGGGATTACTGCGAGGCCGCGCTCGCGGGGGCCGGGATCGAGCCGCTATGAGACACGCGCGGCCGCGTACCCCACCATCCGGGTGCTGAGCTGGATCGCCGAGCGCAGCTCGTGCTCACGGGCGACCGGGGTCGAGTCGAGCCGCTGGCCGAGGTCGGCGACGAGTTCTGGCGCGCTCGCCGAGGCGAGCCGCAGGCACACCTGAGCGGCGAGGCGGACCGCCGGCGCCTCCACCGTCCACGTCGCCTCGAACAAGCGCTCGCCGGAGCGCTCCCGGGGTCGTTCCCACCCGGTCAGGCACGCGCCGAAGCTCGGCGACTCGCACACGATCGCCCACTCCCGGGCGACGGGGTCGGTCCCCTCGATCGGGACCTCGAGCGGGCCCCGTTTGGGGCCGCGCGGGCGCTTGAAATCGGCCAGCACGACCGCCCGCTCGGCGGTCCGCGAGAGTTCGCGCCACCGGCTCTCGGACGCGCGGTAGAAGCGCTCGCGCTGGAAGCAGCCGAACAGCAGCGGGCGCTCGGCGCGCGCGAGGCACTCGTCCTCGAGCGCGTGGGACATCCACAGCATCGCTCGCTTGGACAAGAGCTGCGCCTCGAGCGCAGGGAAGCGCGAGCGCAACGACGCATACACCGAGGGCGGCTGCTCTCCGACCGCGTCGTGGGCAAGCTCGATCGCCGCCTGAAGCGACAGGCCGCGTTCCCGGGCACGGACCACCGCGCGCACGCGGGCGACGTCACCCTCCGAGTAGCGCCGGTGCCCGCTCGACACCCGGTGCGGCTGGGGGAACCCGTGCCGCACTTCCCACATCCGCAGCGTCGCCTCGTTGACCCCGCTGCGCGCAGACATCTCGCGCATCGTCAGGCCGGGCTCGGGAGGTTGAGGACGGCACGGATTTGGACCGTAGCGCAGCTCGCCGTCGCGAACAAGACGTAGAGATTTATTTCAACAGATCGTGTTATCGTGTCGTCACGATGAACCTCCCTCGAGTCGCCGCGGGCACGGTCCTCGGGCTGCGCATCGCCTATGGCGCGGCCCTGATTGCGGCGCCGCGGCGACTCGCGGTTCGGTGGCTCGGCCCCGACGCCGAACGCGCTTCGGTCAGGTCGCGGTCGAATCGTGATCCGACTGAGGCCGCGATGCGAATCCCCTACATGAACATCGACCCACTGGGACGGGCGCGATGAGGATCGCGATCGTCGGCGCCGGGGTGTCTGGGCTCGTGGTGGCGCATCTGCTCCACGAGCGCCACGACGTCACGGTGTTCGAAGCGGCCGGCTACGCCGGCGGCCACACCAACACGATCCGGGTCGACACGCCGAACGAGACCCATCAGATCGACACCGGCTTCATCGTGTTCAACGATCGCAACTACCCGAGTTTTGAGCGGCTGCTCGCGCGGCTCGGCGTCGCCTGGCAGCCGTCGACGATGAGCTTCGGCGTGAGCGACGGCGTCGGCGACTTCGAATACTCGGGGGCGTCGCCCAATGGGTTGTTCGCCAACCGACGCCATCTGCTGACGCCCTGGTTTCACCGGATGGTCACCGACCTCGCGCGCTTCAACCGAGCGGCGCGCGAGCTGCTGGCGCTCGAGGACCCCGGGTGCGGTCCATCGCTCGGGGACTGGCTCGAGCGCCAGCGCTTCTCCCACGCGTTCATCGACCGGCTGATCGTCCCCCAGGCGTCCGCGGTGTGGTCGGCCGATCCACGGCAGATCTGGACCTTCCCGGCGCGCTTCCTGGCCGAGTTCTTCGATCACCACGGGATGCTCGGGTTTCGCGGCCGCCCGCGGTGGCGGACGGTGCGGGGCGGATCGAAGCGCTATGTGGACGCGCTGACCCAGCAGTTCACCGGCCGCCTACGCCTGGAGACACCCGTAACCGCGATCACGCGTGAGGACGACCACGTGCTCGTGCGCCCGGCCGGCGGCGAGGCCGAGCGCTTCGACGAGGTCGTGCTCGCGACGCACTCCGACCAGGCGCTCGCGCTACTCAAGGACGCGAACACGCGCGAGCACGAGGTTCTCGGCGCGATCCCCTATCAGGAGAACGAGGCCGTGCTCCACACCGACTTACGCCTCCTGCCCCGGCGCCGGAACGCGTGGGCGAGTTGGAACTACCACTGGCGCCCCGAGCCGGCCGATCGCGCCACCGTCACCTACCACATGAACCGCCTCCAATCGCTGAGCGCCGAGCGCGAGTTCTTCGTCACGCTCAACCGAACCGCCGCGATCGACCCGGCACACGTGATCCGGACGATCACCTACGCGCACCCGGTGTACACCGCGGCCGGCGTGGAGGCCCAGGCGCGGTTCGAGCAGATCAACGCGCACCGCCATACCCATTTCTCCGGCGCCTACTGGGGTTGGGGCTTCCACGAGGACGGCGTGCGAAGCGCGGTACGCGTGGCCGAGCGGCTCGGGGGGCGCCTGTGATCCCGACCGCGAGCTGCATCTACGAGGGGAACATCAGCCACCGGCGGACCGAGCCGCGGCAAGAGTTCCGACATCGCATCGCGCTGTTCTACCTGGACCTCGACGAGCTCCCGCGTCTGCTCGGGGGCCGGCTCGTGGCCGGGCGTCCGGGCCTGCTCAGGTTCCGCCGACGCGATTACCTCGGACCGGAGACCCTCCCACTCGACCGCGCCGTCCGCGACACGGTGGAGGACGGCATGGGGCGAAGACCACAAGGGCCGATCCGGCTTCTCACCCAGCTGCGGTCGTTCGGGCACTGCTTCAACCCGGTCAGCTTCTACTACTGCCTCGACGGGTCGGGCGAGCGGGTCGACGCGGTCGTCGCCGAGGTCACGAACACGCCGTGGGGCGAGCGGCACGCGTACGTCCTGGCCGGCGGGACGGCCGAGTTCGACAAGGCGCTCCACGTGTCGCCGTTCATGGGGATGGATCACCGGTACACCGCCCGCGCCGGCATCCCGGGCGAGCGCCTGACGGTACACGTCGAGAGCCGCCGGCACGGCGAGCTCGCGTTCGACGCCACCCTCGCGCTGCGCCGCCACGAGCTGACGCGGGGCTCGGCGCGCGGCTCGCGCTCCGCTATCCGCTCGCGAACGTCCGCGTGCTCGCGCTGATCTACGGCCACGCGCTCGGAACGGCGCTCGCCGGCGCGTCCTTCCACCCCCGTCCGGAATCGGGCACGGCGTGATCGACCGCGTCGCAAGATGGCTTGTCTCGCTGCTGCTCCGCCGGATCCGGACCGGGACGCTGACCGTGATCGAACACGGCGCGCGCCGCGTGTACGGCTCGGGGCCGCCGGCGGCGACGATCCACGTGCGCTCGGCGACGATGTGGCGGATGGCGCTCCGCGGTAGCCGTGGCCTCGCCGGCGCCTACGCCGACGGCCTGTGGGACTCGCCGGACCTCGCCGCGCTCGTGCGCCTGGGCGCGCGCAACGCGGCGGGACTCGATCGCCTGCGAGCGTTGATCGCCATCGTGAGGGTCCCGGCCCAGCGCGCCCGGTCGTACATCCGCCGCAGCACCCGGAGCCGCAGCCGGCGCGACATCGCCGCCCACTACGACCTTGGCAACGAGCTGTTCTCGCGGATGCTCGACGCGACCATGAGTTACTCGTGCGCGGTGTTCGACCCGGGTGCGGCGACGCTGGAGGATGCCCAGGTGGCCAAGCTCGAGCTGATCTGCGACAAGCTCGACCTCGGCCCGAGCGACCACCTGCTCGAGATCGGGACCGGGTGGGGAGCGCTGGCCGTCCACGCCGCGGCGACGCGCGGGTGCCGGGTCACGACGACCACGATCTCACGCGAGCAGCACGACCACGCGGTCGCCGCGGTCCGCCGGGCCGGGCTCGAGGGCCGGGTCACGGTCCTGCTGAGCGACTACCGCGACCTGACCGGGCGCTACGACAAGCTCGTCTCGATCGAGATGATCGAGGCCGTCGGCTGGCAGTACATCGGCGCGTTCTTCGCCAAGTGCTCGGAGCTGCTCGCCGACGACGGCGCGATGCTGCTTCAGGCGATCACGATCGACGACCGCGCGTACGAGATCGAGAAGGCCTCGAGGTCGTTCATCAACACGCACATCTTCCCGGGCGGCTGCCTGCCCTCGCTCGAGGTGATCGTGCGCAACGTCGCCCACCGCACCGACATGCAGGCGGTCGGGCTCGAGGACCTGACCGCGCATTACGTCGAGACGCTCCGCTGCTGGGAACGGAACTTCGCCGCGCACGCCGGCGCGCTCGCCGACCTCGGATACGACGAGCGCTTCCGTCGGCTGTGGACGCTCTACCTCAAGTACTGCGAGGCGGGCTTCGCCGAGCGCCGCATCTGCGTCATCCAGCTCACGCTCGCCAAGCCGCGCCGCTCCCCGGCGCGACTGTGTAGATTTGAACCGGCCCGTTTCACAGAGGAACGAACGATGGGGCTGGACGGGGAGAGAGCATGGCCAAACGAGGCTTCCGCCCGGAGGATGGCCTCCGGCTGAGGACGGCGACGGACCCGGACCTGTCTGCGGACGGCCGCCGGGTCGCGTTCGTGGTCACCGACACCGACGTCGACCGCGATCGTTCGCGCGCTGCGGTGTGGGTCGTGCCCACCGACGGCTCCGCGCCGGCGCGCCGGTTCAGCGAGGGGCCGGCGGACAACAGCCCGCGCTGGTCGCCGGACGGGCGCTGGCTCGCCTACATCTCGACCGGCGACGAAGGCGCCGGCCACGTCCACGTTCGCCTGGCGCCGCTCGACGGCGGCGTTCCGGCGCGGCTCGGCGACCTGCCGGGTCCGGTCAGCGAACTCGCGTGGTCGCCGGACTCGACGCGGATCGTCGTCGTGTGCCGCGTTGGAGTGCCCGACCGTGCCAAGGCGAGCGCCGCCGAGCGGAACGCGCCGCGCGTCGTACGAGGGCTCGCGGCGCGCCTCGACGGGGTCGGATGGCAGGACGGCCGCCGCCATCTGTTCGTCGTCGATGTGCCGGGTGGATCGGCCAGGCAGCTGACCCGCGGGGACTACGACCATGGAAACCCCTCGTTCTCCCCGGACGGCGCCACGATCGTGTTCGCGTCGGACCGAAGCGCCCGCCGCGACGATCGCCAGTTCCGCGGCGACACGTGGGTGCTGCCCGCTACCGGCGGCCGGCCACGGCGCCTGACGAACGGCAAAGGCCGAGCTGCGTTCCCCGTGTTCTCTCCCGACGGGAAGTCGATCGCGTTCACGGGCCAGCTCACCGACGCTTGGAATGCAGACACACATGTGTTCGTCGTCGCCGCCGATGGGAGCGCCGCGCCCGAACTGCTCGCGCCGGAGCTCGATCGACCGGTCGTCCTGTTCCCGGGCTTGCCCGCCCCGATCTGCTGGACGAGCGACCGTGAGCTGCTGATGCTGGTGGCCGACCACGGCGCGGTGACGCTGCATCGGGCGCGGGTCGGCGAGCGGCGCAGTCGCGAGGTCGTCGGCGGCGATCTGGTCATGGACGGCCTTGCCGGGCGGCCCGGCCGGCGCGAGGTCGCGTTCACCGGTTCGTGGCCCGATCGGCCGAGCGAGCTGTACGCGAGCAGCACCGCGGGAGCTCCACCGGTGCAGATCACCAACCTCAACGACGACCTCGTGGCCGAGGTCGAGCTCGCTCCGGTCAAGCGGAGGACGGTCGCGCGCCCCGACGGCACCGAGGTTGAGTACTTCGTGCTGCTGCCTCCCGGCCGGAGGCGCGACCGGCTGCCGCTCCACGTCGAAATCCACGGCGGCCCCCACGCATCGTGGCCGTCCGGCCGGTGGCTGCATCTGCACCAGGCGCTGGCCGCCGCCGGGTACGTCGTGGCCCTGCCCAACCCGCGTGGCAGCACGAGCTACGGCCAGGCGTTCACGAGCGCGTGCACCGGCGACTGGGGAGGAGGCGACGCCGACGACATCGTGGCGTGCTGCGACGATCTGATCGCGCGCGGCGTCGTCGACGGCGGGCGCATGTTCCTGAGCGGCGGCTCGTACGGCGGGTTCATGGCGACCTGGCTCGTCGGCCACACGGACCGGTTCCGCGCCGCGACCGCCTCGGCCGCTGTGATCGACCAGACGAGCATGGTGCTGACGACCGAGATAACCGACTTCGCCGTGTTCAACATGGGCGGTCTGCCCTGGTCGCGCCGGCACGAATACGAGCTGCGCTCGCCGCTCACGTACCTGCCGAACGTCGTGGCGCCGGTGCTCGTCGTCCACTGGGAAGGCGACCTGCGCGTGCCGATCAGCCAGGGCGAGGAGCTCTACACCGGCCTGCGCCTGCTCGGCAAGGAGACCGAGCTCGTGCGCTACCCGGGCGGCTTCCACATCCGGCGCACCCCGTCCCAGGCGGTGGATTACGACGAGCGGATCCTCGCGTGGAACCGCCGGCACGACGTCCGCCGGGGCGCCAAAAAGCGGGCGACCTCCGGTTAGACTCGATCGCACCGTGAGCGGAGCGGAGCGACTGAACGCGGCCACGCTGCTAGATCGCAACCTCGACGCGGGCCGCGTCGATAAGCCAGCGTTCCTGACCGCCGACGGATCGGTCACCTACGGCGAGCTGGCCTCCTTGACGGCTGCGGTCGCCTCCTACCTGGTCGACCTCGGCGTCCAGCGCGAGCAGCGTGTGCTGATGATCCTCGACGACTCGCCGGCATTCCCCGCCACCTTCCTCGGGGCGATGCGGATCGGCGCCGTCCCCGTGCCGGTCAACCCGATGGACCGGGTCGACAACTACGTCTACTACCTCGACGACAGCTACGCGAGCGTGCTCGTCGTCGAGGCATCGCTGCTCCCCGGGCTCGAGGCGGAGCTCGAGTCGCGACTCGGCCTGCACGTGCTCGTGGTCGACGGCGACCCGGGGCCGCACGCGAGCTTCGACACCGTCGCGCGCGAGCGCGGGGGCTCCGGGCGATTGCCCCCGCCGACCGACACGCACCGCGAGGACATGGCGTTCTGGCTGTACAGCTCCGGCTCGACGGGGCGGCCGAAGGGCGTCGTCCACGCGCACGGTGACATCGGCGTGACCGTCGATCAGTACGCCCGCAACATCCTTGAGATCTCCGCCGCCGACACGTGCTATTCGACCACCAAGCTGTTCCACGCCTACGGCCTCGGGAACGGGTTGACGTTCCCGCTGTCGGTGGGGGCGTGCGCGGGGCTGGTCAAGGGACGATCGACGCCGGAGCGGATCTTCGACGCCGTCGGCCGCTATCGCCCGACGCTGTTCTTCTCGGTGCCGGCGCTGTACGCGGCGATGGTCAAAACGCCGGGGGCGCGCGAGGTCGACTTCTCGAGCGTGCGCGCGTGCGTGTCGGCGGCCGAGGCGCTTCCCGCCGCGGTGCTCGCGCGCTGGCAGGCGCTTGCCGGCGTCCCGATCCTCGACGGGATCGGCTCGACCGAGATGCTCCACATCTACTGCTCGAACACGCTCGACGATCTCGCGCCCGGGACGTCCGGACGACCCGTGCCGGGATACGAGTTGCGACTGGTCGACGAGCATGGGCTCGACGTCCCGTCCGGCGACGCCGGCGACCTGATGGTCCGGGGCGACAGCTGCGCCGGCTACTACTGGCACCAGCGCGACAAGACGCGCCACTGCATGCGCGGCGAGTGGTTCCACACCGGCGACCGTTACATCGTCGACGCCGAGGGCCACTACGTGTACCAGGGCCGCTCTGACGACATGATCAAGGTCGGCGGCCTGTGGGTCTCGCCGGCCGACGTCGAGGGTTGCCTCGTGAAACATCCCGCCGTCTCCGAGGCCGCGGTGATCGGCGTCCACGTCGACGACCTGAGCCGGATCAAGGCGTTCGTGATCTGTGCGACTGCCCCGGATGATCCGGACTCACTCGCCGACGAGCTGCGGGCGTGGTGCAAGGAGCACCTGCGCCGCTACGAGTATCCGCACGTCGTCGAGTTCGTCGAGGACCTGCCGCGCACGCCGACCGGCAAGGTTCAGCGCTACAAGCTGCGCGAGGCCGAACAGGTCCGGACCACGCTGGCGGGCGCCCGAGCAATCACATAATGTATTCATGCGCGTATGACTCGTCCCCGCATCCTGGTCACCTGCTGGCGCCGGCCGCTTCCCACGTACCTCGGCGAGCGCACGATTCTCGACACGCTTGATCCGGCGTACGCCGCGCGGGTGTCCGACGCCGGCGGTCTTCCGGTGGTGGTGTCTCGTCCCGCGGATCACGCGCTCGACGACCTGCTGTCCCTCGCCGACGGGCTGCTCCTGACCGGCGGCGGAGACGTCGACCCGGCGTCCTACGGGGCCGAGCCCGAGAACGTCGACGATCCGGACGCCGGCGCCGACGAGTGGGAGCTCGCGCTGATCGCGGTCGCGCGCGAGCGCGCACTGCCGACGCTCGCGATCTGCCGTGGCGCGCAGTTGCTGGCCGTCGCGCACGGCGGGCGGCTCGCGCAGCGGCTGTCCGCCGCCGACGGACACCGCGAGCTAGACGGCCTCGCCCCGGAGCAGATCCTGGCGGCCCGCCACGAGGTCTCGGTGGTCGCGGGCTCGCGAGTGCGGCGCGCGCTCGGGGGCGACCGTGATCGGGTCGCGGTCAACACGATCCACCACCACGAGATCGCCGACGCCGGCGAGCTGCAGGTGACCGCGACCGCGCCCGGCGGCGTGATCGAGGCCGTGGAGCCGCGCACGGACTGGGCCTGCGTCGGGGTCCAGTGGCACCCGGAGAAGATGCGCGAGCCCGAGCAGACCGGGCTGTTCGCGCAGCTCATCGTCGCTTGTCGTGATCGTGCCGGGGCTCTCACATGACGCTCCGCGGATACACGGCGCCGCTATCCCCCGACGGGCGCGCCGGCATCGTTCCGCCGCCACCCTGGCACTACTCGGGTGATTTCCTGATCGCCGAGTACCGCACCGATCCCGACGCGGTCGCGGCGCTGCTCCCGCCCGAGCTCGAGCCCGCTGAGGACCCGGGCGCGGTCGCCGCGATCTTCGCCGACTGGCAGTCCTGCTCGCTCGACCTCCACGAGCTCGAGGATCCGATCCAGTCCCAGTACCGGGAGTTCTTCCTCGTCGTCGGCGCGCGCTTTCAGGGCCAGCCGGTGAGCCGCTGCGTGTACATCTGGGTCGACAAGGACTTCGCGATGTACCGCGGCTGGATTCAGGGCTTCCCCAAGAAGCTCGGCTCGATCCACATGACGCGGCTGTTCGCGGTCGGCAAGGCGACGCCGGCACTCGAGGCGGGCGCGCGCTTCGGCGCCACGTGCACGGCGAACGATCGGCAGATCGCGCGCATGGCCGTCACGCTCGAGCACGTGAGCGAGACGGGCCCCACCGTCAACGACCCGCCGATGCACAACACCCGACACTTCCCGGCCGCCGCCGGGGACCGACCGGACGTGTTCGAGCTGGTCCGCGCCGGCGGCTACGACCGCGACGCGACCGAGATCTGGGAGGGGAGCGCCGAGCTGCGCCTGTACGACGACACGCTCGAGGATCTGCAGGCGATCGCGCCCCGCGAGATGCTCCGCGGCTATCGCTTCTCGTTCGGCTACACGGTCGACGGCGTCGAGGTCGTGGCCCAGCACCAACAGGAGGCGTTGATCACATGAAACGGGTTCGGATAGAGCAAGATGGCCGCGCGATCGACGCCACGCTCGATGGCGACACGGTCACGGCCGACGGGACTGAAATAAAAATCAATCAAGTCGAGCGCTGGCTGTCACCGGTCACTCCGAGCAAGATCATCGCCACTCATCTGACCTACCGCTCGCGCGCCGAGGAATACAAGATGGCGCGCATGCCGAGCGAGCCCTCGTATTTCATGAAGCCGCCGTCGTCACTGTCCGGGCACCTGGCCGCGGTCGTGCGACCCGCCGGTTGCCGGTTCCTCAACTACGAGGGTGAGGTCGCGGTCGTGATCGGGCGAACGTGTCACCGGGTGACCCTCGACGAGGCGCTCGACTACGTCGGCGGCTATACGGTCGCCAATGACTGGGGCGTCCACGACTTCCGCCACGCCGACCGCGGCTCGATGCTCCGCGTCAAGGGCCAGGACGGGTTCTGCCCGCTCGGCCCGGTTATGGTCGACGCCGCCGACGTCGACCCCGAGGATCTGACGCTCCGGACGTTCGTCAACGGCGAGCAGGTCCAGGAGGGCCACACCGGCACCGACCTGATGTTCTCGTTCGCCTATCAGATCGCCGACCTGGCGCGGCTGATCACGCTCGAGCCCGGCGACGTCCTGCTGACGGGGACGCCGGCCCACTCGCGGCCGGTCGAGCCCGGCGACGTGGTCGCGGTCGAGATCGAGGGCATCGGCCGGCTCGAGAACACCGTGGTCCAGTCCGAGCAAGCGCTCGGGGAGGTCGGCGAGCAGCCGGCGGTGACCGCGCAGACGCTGCACGTCGCGCTGACGATTCCTGAAGACGAAGCCGAACGACAAGTGGGGGTGACGTCATGACTGTTCCGCAGGTTCTGCATCCGTTTGCTGCTCCGGCCAAGCCGGCCGAGGAGTTCCTCGAGATCGTGCGCGGCGAGGGCTGCCGCGTGTGGGACGTGTACGGCAAGAGCTACCTCGACGGCACCGCGTCGCTGTGGTACTGCGCCGCCGGGCACGGCCGGAAGGAGATCAACGACGCCGTCACCGCGCAGATGGCGAAGCTCGCGGCGTTCCACACGTTTGCCCGGTTCACCAACGCGCCCGAGGACGAGCTGGCGGGGCTGCTGCTCGAACTCGAGCCGATCCCCGACGCTCGGGTTTTCCTCACCTGCGGCGGCTCGGAGGCGATCGACTCGGCGCTGAAGCTCGCCCGCGCCGGCCACAAGGCCGCCGGCGACGGTGGCCGCACGGTCGTGCTCAGCCGCCACTACGCCTACCACGGCGTGATGCTCGGCGGCACCTCGGCCGGCGGGCTGCCCGCCAACCGCGATCCGTTCGGCACGCTGCTGCCGGACTTCTTCCAGGTCGACCGCGACAGCGTCGACGCGATGCGCGACGCGGTCGCCTACCACGGCCCCGAGCGGGTCGCGGCGATCGTCGCCGAGCCGGTGATCGGCGCCGGCGGCGTGTTCCCGCCCCCCGACGGCTATCTGGCGGGGCTGCGCGAGGTGTGCGACGAAAGCGGCGCGCTGCTGATCTTCGACGAGGTGATCACCGGGTTCGGGCGGCTCGGATCGTGGTTCGGTTCTCACCACTACGACGTCACGCCCGACATGATCACGTTCGCGAAGGCGATCACGAGTGGCTACCTGCCCCTCGGCGGGGTGATCGTCGGGCAGAAGGTGCGCGGCTGGTTCGAGGACGATCCCGGCTACATGCTCACCCACGGCGGGACGTATGGCGGCCACCCGACGTGCTGCGCCGCCGGGATCGCGAACCTCACGCTGATGCGCGCCGAGGACCTTCCCGCTCGGGCCGCGGCCGCGGGGGCCCGGCTGCGGGCCGGGCTCGACGGGCTGTCTCGGTCACGCCGGCGTCGTCGATGTCCGGGGCGAAGGGCTGATGCAGGCGGTCGGACTCGATCCGTCGGTCGCCGCGGGCGCGTTCAGCGAGGCGCTGCTCACGCGCGGTGTGATCGGCCGCGCCCTTCCGTACGCCAATTCGCTCGCGTTCTCGCCGCCGCTGATCATCTCCGACGACGAGGTGGATGAGTTGGTCGCGGCCACCGCGGCGGTCCTGGATGAGCTGGCCTGAGCCTGCAGCCGCGCCCGACCGGCTGAACATCGCGAGCGTCGTCGATCAGGTCTACGCGGCGATCCGCGAGCGGATCACGAGCGGATCGCTTCCGCGCGGGGCGCGGGTCCACCAGGAGGACCTCGCCGAGGAACTCGGCGTGTCGCGGACGCCGGTGCGCGAGGCTTTGCGGAGGCTGGCGGCCGAGGGGCTGGTCGAGATGCGGACCAACCGGGGCGCGCGCGTCGCGGACGTCGATCAGCACGGGATGCGGGTCTCGTACGAGGCGCGGACCGTGATCGAGCCGGGCGCGGCCCGGCTGGCGGCGGGGCACCGGTTGGAGGAGCCGCTCGCGCGGATGCGCGCGGCGGTGGCGGCGCAGCGGCGTTCGCTGCGCAGCGTTCAGCGCAGCTTCGAGGCCAACCGCGAGTTTCATCTGGCGTTGGCGGCAGCTTCGGGCAACGAGTTCCTGTCGCAATTCGCCGAGCGCCTCTGGGTGGCGCGGATCGGCGAAACGATCTACGAGCGCCAGGTGCAAACGCAGGAGCGGATGCTGCTCGACGTCCGCGAGCACGAGCAGATCCTCGAGGCGATCGAGGCCGGCGACGGCCGGCGCGCCGAGTCGCTCACGCGCCGGCACCTCGCCGACGCGATGAAGCGCTCGCTCGACATCCTCGGGGAATGACCGCGCTTCCGGCTCAGGCTGAACCGGCGCACCAGGTGCGGCATGCGCTGGCCGACGTCAGGCGTCATTTGCGGAAGTCGGCTTTGAAGCTGCTCGGCTACCTGCTGGTCGCGTACCTGATCCTCAGGCTGATTCCAACCCTGAACGAGGCGCTTCACAGCCTCAAGCAGGTCTCGTGGGAGTGGATCGCCGGCGCGATCGTGCTCGAGTTCCTGTCCGAGACCGGCTTCGTCATCGCTTGGCGGAGGATCGTGGACCCCGATGCAGTGCTCGAGCGCGATGGGCGCGGTTGGCGAATGGACCAGCGCGTAGCCTGGGCGCAGCTCGGGGGAGGGCTGGTCGTGCCGGGCGGATCGCTGGGCGGGATGGGCGTCGGCGGGTGGATTCTTCACCGCTTCGGAATGCCGACGGACGTCATCGCCGAGCGCCAGTTCAACCTCAGCTTTCTGAACACCACGATCGACGCGTTCGCGCTGGTCATCTTCGGCGTGCTGATGGCGGTCGGCATCCTCCCCGGCGAGGACAACCTGCTGCTGACGCTGTTGCCGGCGGCGCTCGCGGCGGGTGGGATCGTGCTCGCGCTGGTGATCGCCGGTCGCGTCGGCGGCCGCGCCGATCAGGGGCAGGCGAAGCACGCGAAGCTCTCTCGCGCGATCGGCACGCTCGCGAAGGCGGCGAACGACACCAAGCGGTTGGTGACCGACCGTGGCCACCTGGTCACGCTGCTGGGAGCGGTCGCTTACCTCGGATTCGACCTGCTGATCCTGTTCCTCGCCCTGAACGCGGTCCACGCCCAGCCCGCCCCGGCGTTCGCGATCGTCCTCATGGCGTACATCATCGGCGCGCTCGGAGGGTCGATTCCGCTCCCCGCCAGCGTGGGCACGATCGGCGGGATCGCCGGCATGCTGATTGTCTACGGCGTCCACCACAACCCGGCGGTGGCCGCGGTCCTGCTGCATCAGGCGATCGGCCTGCTGGTCCCGCTGGCCGGCGGCGCGATCGCGTACCTCGTCATCCGCCGCGAGCTCGGGCCGGCGCCCAAGCTCTAGAGCTCGCCGCTGACCCTATCCCTCGTCCTTCCCCGGCGGGCCGCCGAGGGCGGCGATCAGCGCCGAGAAGCTCTTCCCCGCGGCACTCGGGATGTTGTCCTCATCGTCGGTTGGGTCCCACTGTCCAGCTACCCTCGCGTACGCTTTCGTGCGGACTCCGGCGCCCCATCCAATCTCGATGCCGGTCGGGTACACAGGGATGATCGTGGCGAGCGGCTCGCCGGCGCTGACCGTGTCGCCGACCCGCAGACCGTCCGCGGGCGTCACTCCCTCGGCGTAGTAGACGTAGCAACCGGCGTCGGCGCCGTTCAGGAGTTGGTACTCGATGAACGCTCCCGGCCATCCGCTGTTGTCCGAGGCGATATCGCTGATCCGCCCGACGCCGATCGCCACGAGCTTGCCCACACCGGCGTAGTCGACGCCCTGGTCGATCCGCTCGGGTTCCACGATCGCGGCCTCGAGCGGATTCACGTAGCCGGCGGATGATGCGATCGCGAGCGGGCACTTGCGCCACGCGGCCAGCCGCGGGCGCTTGCTCGCGGTTCGCGGGGCGGGCGCTGTTCGCGCCGCATCTGCGACGGCCGGCGAAGGCGAGGTCTGCGTGCCGCCGGTGGTGAGGACGATCGCGAGGATTCCCGCCGCCACGGCGAGGGCCGCGACGACCCTGGCGCGCACGGCCGGCTTTGATGACCGGGTCGACTTGACCCGGCGCGCCCGCGAACGCGCGAGCGATTCCCGCCAGGGATCACCGTCCTGCCATCGGTCGACGTCCTGCCAGGCATCAGCGCCGGCGCGGTCCCGCGCGGTATCCACAAACCTCCCTTGTAAACGGCCTGCGGGGTTAGCTGACGGGCTCGCGCGATGCGCTACGCCGAACTGCTCGGCGATTCGCCCCCACGATCACGTGGATCGCTGTGGGTCCCCCGCTCACCGGCCACGGATGGTCCGGTGATTCGGCCTGGTTATGTGCCCGGGCAACCTATCACCGGGACCAGCGGAAACCCAGGTTCTCAAGGGAGTCCGGCGACGGATACGGCCTCAAATTGCGAGGAGCCGAAGCCCCCGACGAACAGCGTGTCGTCGTCCGGTTCGAGTCAGAGTTCGCTGCGGACCGGGTTCGAGAGCGTGCCCACGCCCTCGACGTAGATCTCGACCGTGTCGCCGTCGCGCAGATAGCGCTTGGGGGAGCGCGAGTCGCCGACGCCGCTCGGCGTCCCGGTGGCGATCACGTCGCCGGGCTCGAGCGTGACGCCGGCCGAGATGTACTCGATCAGCTCGACGACCGAGAAGATCAGGTCGCGGGTGTTGGCGTCCTGCATGACCTCGCCCGACACCGTCGTGCGCAGGTCGATGTCGCCGAGGTCGACCCCGTCGGCCGACGCGATGCACGGCCCGAGCGGCGAGAACGTGTCGAAGCTCTTACCGAGCGTGAACTGGCGAAGCGGCGTCTCGAGCTGCGCGCGCCGGCCCGACACGTCGTTGATCGCGGCGATGCCGCCGACCGCGGCCCGCGCCTCGTCCTGATCGGCGCGGTAGACGCCCTGTCCGATCACGACCGCGACCTCGCCCTCGTAGTCGGGGCGGGTCTCCTCGCGCGGGATCACGATCTGGGCGCCGTGCCCGACCAGCGAAGAGCCGAACTTCGCGAAGATCACCGGCACGCTCGGGATGTCGAGTTGCGATTCCTCGGCGTGCGAGCGGTAGTTGAGCCCGATCCCGATCAGCTTGCCCGGCACAACGGGGTGGAGCAGCTTGACGTCGCCGGCATTGTGAGTCGGGCCGTCCGCCTGCGCCAGCGTGTCCCACCCGATGGTCGTGGGGACGAAGCCCTGCGGGCCCGCGGGGCCGGCATCGGTGATCGTCCCGTCCTCGCCCAGCGCCCCGATCCGGGTCTCGCCCTCCGGGTTCACGAACCGCACCGCCTTCACTGATCGGCCTCCTGTTCTTCGCGGAGCACTTTCATCGCGTTGACCGCACGCGGAATCCCAGCGTACGGAGTCGTCTGGAGAATCGTCTCCTCGATCTCGCTCCACGGGACGTCGATCGCGCGCAGCGCGCGGATGTGCGCTCGCACCTGCGGATCGCTCGAGCCGAGCGCGGTCAGCACGGCGACGATGATCAGCTCGCGCTCACGCGCCGGCAGGCCCGGGCGGGTGTGGACGTCGCCGAACGCCCAGTCGACGATCCAGTCGCCGAGCACTCCCATGCGGGCGAGAAACTGTTCGCCGCCGGGCTCGTCGTTCAGCTCGGCAAGGCGCTTCAGGGCGCGGGCCCGACGGTCGTCCTCGTTGTCTTGACCAGGTCCCAAAGCGCGGATACTGTATCCAAAATTGCTCCGCCGAATCCACCACGTTTGCCTGCGGACCCGCAATCTCGCCGAGGCCACACAGCGCTGGTCGATCCAGTTCGGCCTGTCGGTGCGCGAGCTGACACCGGAGCGCGCCCGGCTGGCATGCGCGTATGAACCCTACTCGCTGGAGCTCGTCGCCTCAGACGTCCCCGGAGCCGATCACACCGGGTTCGAGCTCGCGCGCGGGGTGACGCTCGACGACGCCGCGTCGGTTGGACGCGCTCGGGGTGGCGTATGAGGTTGTTGCGGGCGCGATCTACTTGCGGGATCCGGACGGGTTCGGGATCGAGCTCTTTCCCTACTTTCCGCCCGATGACCCGCGGCCGGCGATCGCGCGCTCGAGCACGACGCTCGGCGGGTTTCATCCGCGCAAGCTCGGCCACATCAACTCGCTTACCGGGGACCTCGTGGGGCTGACGTCGTTTTACTGCGACGTGCTCGGTATGCGAGTGACGGACCGGCTCGGCGAGGAGGGGACGTGGCTGCACCTAGGGGCGGACCACCACACGGTCGCGCTCGTCGGCAAGGGCTACTACCACTTCCATCACCTCGCGTTCGAGCTGACCGACTGGGGCGAGCTGCGGGTCGCGCTTGACCATCTCGCCCAGCACGGGCGGTGGCTTGCGTGGGGGCCGGTGCGCCACGCGCTCGGGCAGAACCTGGCCGCATACGTGCGGATCCCCGAGGAGGAATGCATGGTCGAGCTCTACAGCGACATGGAGCAGCTGACCGCCGACCACGAGCCGCGCGCGTGGCCGGACGACGCGCATTCCTCGAACACGTGGGGGATCCTGCCGCCGCGCTCGTACTTCCGGTTCGACGCCGAGGCGGTCGAGTGGGAGCGCCAGGGTCTCGAGGCGCTCGGGCATCCATTGCCGGCGGGGGTCGAGTGATGGCTCTGTCCGCGGCTACTGAAGCCACCGGTGCACGCACCGGCGAGCAGTTTCTCGATGGGCTGCGCCAGGGCGGGCGCGAGATCTGGCTCCGGGGCGAGCGGATCAGCGACCCGCTCGATCATCCGGAGCTGCGCGCCGCGGCGCTGTCGCTGGCGCGAGTATTCGATCTCCAGCACTCGCACGCGTCTTCGATGCTCGCGCCGTCGCCCTCTCGGGATGCGGATTGGTTGGTTAACGTCACGCACGTGATCCCGCGCTCAGCGGAGGATCTGGTGCGGCGCCGGCGCGCGTTCGAGCTGGTGGCGGCGCTGTCGGGCGGGGTGATGGGGCGGACTCCCGACTACCTGAACGTCACGTTCGCGTGCTTCGCCGGACGGTCGGAGGTGTGGGCCCGGCGGGGGAACTCGGAGCGTGCGTCGAACTTGGTCGCGTACCAGGAGTTCATGCGGGACGCCGACCTGTCCACGACGCATGCGCTGATGAACCCGCAGGTCGACCGGACCAAGCCCGAGGCGGAGCAGGCGATGGGCCAGGTCGCTCTCCACAAGATCGGCGAGACTGGCGACGGCGGCATCGTCGTGCGCGGCGCGCGGATGCTCGCGACGCTCGCGCCGTTCGCCGACGAGCTGCTCGTGTACCCGGGGTCCGACATCCGCCCTCAGGACGGGCGCTACGCGCTTTCGTTCGCGATCCCGATCGCGACGCCGGGGCTTCGCTTCATCTGCCGTGACAGCTACTCGAAGCAGCGCGACGTGTACGACTATCCGCTGTCGGCGCGGTTTGACGAGATGGACGCGGTCGTGATCTTCGACGACGTCGAGATCCCCGGCGAGCGCGTGTTCCTCGACGGCGACACCGTCGGTTACAGCGAGGTCATCACCGACACCGGGTGGCGCAGCCACATCATGCACCAGGCGTTCACGCGCGCGTGGGTGAAGCTTTCGTTCGCGCTGGGGCTGGGGCACGCGATCGCCACGACCACTGGGGTGGCTCGGTTCGACCACATCCAGGAGAAGCTCGGGCAGATCTGGTCGATGAGCGAGCTCGCGCGGTCGGCGATCGTCGCCGCCGAGGCCGGGGCGACGCTGGATGCGGGCGGGGTGATGACGCCGGACGAGCGGCCGTTCGTCGCGCTGCGCGCCGAGATGCCGAAGTGGCTGCCGCGGGTCAACGAGCTGCTCCAGCTGATCGGGGGCGGCGGGTTCATGGCGACGCCGTCGCGCGCGGATTTGGATGGGCCTTTACGGGAGCAGATCGAGCAGTACTTCCAGGCGGCGGGCGCCGGCGCCGAGCGGCGGATCCGCCTGTTCCGATTGGCGTGGGACTTCCTGGGGTCGGAGCTCGGCGGCCGGGGCGAGCTGTACGAGCGGTTCTATCTGAGCGATTCTTGGCGGATGACGGCGCTCGCCTACACCATCGCCGACAAGTCGTTCCCCGAGTCGCTGGTCGAGCAGTTCCTACGGGACTGACTTTGACGCCGACCGCGCTGATCATCGGGGGCGGGACCGGGATCGGGGCCGCGGTCGCGCGCCGGATGGCCGCCGACGGGTGGGACGTGTGCGTGAGCGGCCGGCGTCGTGGGCCGATTGAGGAGGTCGCTGCTGCGGTCTCCGGTCTTGCTGTCAGCGCCGACGCTTCGACTCCCTCGGGTGCGGAGCGGGCGGTTGGGGCGTGCGTCGAGCGGTTCGGACGGCTCGACGCGCTCGTAATCAGCGCCGGCGCCGGCGCGGGTGCGATGGTCGCCGAGCAGACGCTCGAGCGCTGGAACCTCGTGATCGCGACGAACCTGACCGCGCCGTTCCTGGTGTCCCGCGCCGCGCTCCCGCACCTGATCGAGGCGCGCGGGGCGATCGTGACGATTTCCTCGCTGGCGGGGCTGCGCGCCGACCCGGCCTCCGCGGCCTACTGCAGCTCGAAGGCCGGACTGGTGATGCTCACGCAGTGCATCGCGCTCGACTACGGGCCACTCGGCGTGCGCGCCAACAGCGTGTGCCCCGGCTGGATCCGGACGGCGATGGCCGACGAGGAGATCGACGTGCTCGCGGAGCGGCGCGGCGTCTCCCGTGACGAGGCGTACGCCGTGTCGTGTGCCCATGTGCCCGCGCGTCGCGCCGGCAGCCCCGAGGAGGCGGCCGAGGCGGTCGCGTGGCTGGCCTCGCCGGCCGCCTCGTACGTCAACGGCGCGGTGCTCACCGTCGACGGTGGCGCCGCGATCGTGGACGCCGGTACGCTCGCGTTCATGCCCAATGCCTAGTCCTCCGCGCCCGCCCCGCAGATCGAGAAGGCCGGTGCCCCCTGGTCGACGAGAGGAGATTGATATGGCCAAGGATCTCGGCGATCCTCCCGCCGCGCCGCGGCCCCGCGCCCGCAAGGAGCGCGACGCCGCGGCACGCTCGCGGCTGGTCGGCAGCCTGTCGGAGCTGGCCGACGTCGGCGTGCGCGCGGTGCGCCTGCAGTACGCCGACCTCCACGGCATCGCTCGCGGCAAGCTGATCCCGATCTCGGCCTTCCCGCACGTCGCCGAGGAGGGGATGGGGTTCGTCGAGGCGATCATGACCGTCGACCTGCGCCACAACGTGGTCGCGGGGTTCGAGCGCGGCTTTCCCGACCTTCTCGCGCGTCCGGACCTGGACACGCTCGTGCCCCTGCCATGGGAGGAGGACGTCGTCGCGTGCCTGGTCGATCTCGAGGACCCGGTCACGCACGGGCCCCATCCGCTCGACTGCCGGGGGGTTTTGAAACGGGTGCTGGCCCAGTTCTCCGAGTTCGGCGTCTCTCCCGTGGTCGGGCCGGAGCTCGAGTTCTACCTGATGGAGCCGGACGCCTCGGATCCGCGCGGCTGGCGTCCGTATGCGGGCCAGAACAGCGCGGTCTACACCGTCGGCGACATGGCCGACCCGAAGGGGACGCTGGCTCGGATGCTCGACGCGGCGGTCGAACTCGAGCTCGGCGCGATCGCCGCGGCCCACGAATACGGCCGCAGCCAGTTCGAGATCAACCTCCAGCACTCCGCCGCGCTCGACTCGTGCGACCGCGCGTTCCGCTTCCGCGCGATGGTCAAGGAGATGGCGGCGCGCGACGGGCTGCTCGCGACGTTCATGGGCAAGCCGTTCAACGACGACGAGGGGTCGGGCTTCCACCTCCACGTGTCGCTGGTCGATTCGGACGGGTCTAACGCGGGCGAGGCCTCGGACGGTGCCCATGGTCTGACGCCGGTCATGTGTCACTTCATCGCCGGCGTGATGGAGCACGCGCGCGCGATGATGGTGTTCTTCAACCCGACCGTGAACGCCTACCGGCGGATCAGCGCCGAGGCGCTCGTCCCGACCCGCGTGTGCTGGGGCCACGACCACCGGATGACACTCGTCCGCGTCCCCAAGGAGCGCGGGTCCTCGACGCGGCTCGAGCTGCGCCTCGGCGACGGCACCGCCAACCCGTACCTCGCCTACGCGGCCGCGCTCGCCGCCGGGCTCGACGGCGTCAGGCGCGAGCTCGAGCTCCCCGAGCCGGTCGAGGGGATGATCTACGACCTGCCCGACGAGGCCCTCGGCGCCGCGCTCCCGACGACGTTCGCCGAGGCGCTCGCGGCGCTCAAGGAAGATCAGGTGATGATCGACGCGCTCGGGTCGCGGCTCGTCGAGACGTTCGAGACGATCAAGATGGCCGAGCTCGAGCGCTTCCGGGCGTGGGTCACCGACTGGGAGTTCGCCGAGTACTCGAAGCTGCTGTGAGGTCCGCGCGCGTTTGCCCGGCTCGGGGCCCGCTCGGGTGTCGCTCGGGGTATCGCCGACGCGCTTGACCGGCTCGTAGCCGCTGCGTAATGTATTCAGAACGCATTTATCGGTCGTGCCGTAGATACACCTGAGGAGAGGGCGATGGCAGACGCGGATGGCGCAGGGACCGTGGAATCGGGCGGCACGCTCGGGCCGAAAAGGCTGACCACGATCCACGCGGTCGGGCAGGCACTCGGAATCGGTCCGATCTTCTCGGCCGGCGCGGTCACCGGCCTGGTCGCGGCCGTGGCCGGGTTCAACACCCCGCTGTCGATCCTCCTGGGCTCCATCGGCGCCCTGGGCATCGCCTATGTGGTCTCCCTGTACGCGCGCCGTTTCGTGGGCGCCGGCGCGATGTACGAGTACCTGGCGCGCGCGGTCAACAACTCGTTCGGCATCTTCTCCGGGGGCACGTACCTCGTCGGCGCGCTGATGCTCGGCTCGGGCGGGATCTTCCTCGGTCTGTGCTTCCTGGTGCAGGGCTTCTTCGCCAGCCATCTGCACGCCAACATCCCCTGGTGGGCGGGCGGTCTCGCCGGTCTGCTGATCGCACTGACGCTCAATTACTTCGGCGTCCGACTCGCCGTGCGCGGTGTGCTCACGCTTTGCGGTCTGTCGGCGATCCCGTTCCTGATCCTGTCGGTCGTGATCATCGCCAAGGGCGGCGCAGAGCGGGAACACGCTGTCGGTGTTCAACCCCAACGAGACGTCGATCAACACGGTGTTCAACGGGATCCTGTTCGCGATCCTCCTGTTCGTGGGGTTCGAGGCGGCGGCCTCGATCGCCGAGGAGATGCGTGCTCCGCGCGACCGGATCCCGGTCGCGGTGCTCGGGACGGTCGCGGTCAGCGCACTGTTCTTCCTCTTGGTCTGCTACGCGGCGACGATCGGATTCGGCAAGGAAGCGCTCGCCCATAACGCGTGGGGAGGCTCGCCGGACGCGATGGGCGACCTCGCCCAGCACTACGTGGGCACGTGGCTCAGCGTCCTGATCGACCTCGCGATCATCTTCGACGCGCTGTCGCTGGGGATCGCGATCATGGTCACCTCGTCGCGGCTGCTGTTCGCCCTCGGGCGCGACCGCCTGCTTCCGCAGTGGTTGGGGACCACATCGCGTTACAACACGCCGGTGGCCGCGATCGGCGTGCTCGGGGTCTGGGGGATCATCGTTCTACTGTGGACGGCGGTGACCGACTACGCGCCCAACGGCGGCGCGAACGTGATCGAGACGTTCACGATCTCGGCCAACGCCGGCAGCTTCCTCGTCGAGACGATCTACATCTTCCTCGCGGTCTTCGCCCTGCGGATCGTCTGGCGCGACTTCTCCGGGTTCGGCGCGGTGTGGCGGCTGATCGTGGTCGCGATCGGCCTGGCCGCGCCGATCCTCGCGTTCAAGGGGTCGTTGGATCCGTTCCCGACCTCGCCTAACAACCAGGCCGTGTTCATCTGGATCGGAGGAATGATCCTCGCTCTGATCTGGTGCCTCTACCTGCGGGCCACGCGCTCGGAGGAGGTTCGGGCGGCGGCGTCGTATGCCGCGGACGACGCCGAGGGGAGCGCCCACGACGGGGAGCTCGTCCCGGGCGGGGCGACGCAGGTAGCCAGCGATCGTTTCTGACGCTTCGATGAAGTCCGCGAAGGCCGTCGAGCGATTCCCGCTCGGGGCCGGTATCAAGCTCGCCGAGCTCGAGCGCTACGACAACGCGCCGCTGCTCCAGCGGTTGCGCGAGCGCGAGCCGGTGACCTGGTTCGCCGAGCAGGGCGTGTGGCTCGTGACCAGCAAGGCTTTATTCGACGAGCTACAGATGGATCCCGAGCGCTTCGTGGTCGACGTCCCGGACAACCCGCAGCACGTGGTGCTGGGTCGGCAGATGCTGGTCGTCGACGGCGAGGAACACGCGCGCCACCGGGGGCCGTTCGCCGAGCCGTTCAAGTACTCCGCCGTACGCAGGCAGTTCACGGACGTCGTCGCGGGTCGGGTCGAATCTCTGCTCAGCGCGATGGAGGCCGGCGGCGCGGGCTCGGGCGCTGGGGCGGCCGAGCTCGGCGCGACGTTCGCCAATCCGTTCGCGGTCGGCGTGGCGAGCGATGTTCTCGGTCTCGGGCTGGAGGAGATCGAGGAGGTCCATCACATCTACACCACGTTCGCCGAGGGGATGGTCGGCTACCGGGACCCCGAGGCGGTGGCGCGGGCCGCCCAGGGCCGCGCCCGGCTGGATGAGCTCCTCGTCCCGCGGATCGAGCGTCTCGCGCTCGAACCTGACGATTCGATGCTCGCCGCGGTCGCGGCCGGCGGCGCGCCCGGGTTGGCGGACGCCGGAGGAGCTGCTCGCCAACCTTCGGCTGATCCTGTTCGGCGCGATCGAGACCGTCGAGTCGATGATCCTCAACACCACCTGGGCGCTGCTCTTGCATCCCGAGCAGGTGCGCGCGCTGAGCGCCGACCCCGACCTGTGGCCGGGCGCGGTCCAGGAGGGGCTGCGCTGGGTCCCGCCCGTGGGATACACCGACCGCTGGGCGAGCGTCGACACGGAGCTGGGCGGTGTGCCGATCGCTCGCGGCGACTACCTGATCGGGGTAATCCATGCCGCCAACCGCGATCCGGCCACGTTCCCGGATCCGGACCGCTTCGACATCACGCGCGACGTCCGGCGCCAGAATTTCTCGTTCGGGAAGGGCATCCACATGTGCCTGGGGGTGAATCTCGCGCGGCTCCAGGGCGCGATTGCGTTGCGCGGCCTGTTCGAGCGGCTGCCGGGCCTGCGGCTGGACCCGGCGCATCCGTCGGAGCCGGAGGGGTTCAACTTCCGCCGGCCGCCTCACCTGCACGTCCTCTGGGGTCGGTGAGCGGTCGAGTCGCCTCCCGCGCGACCACCTCGACCGAGCGTGGATACATTACGCATAACGGTGGTATCCTCCGCGCCACGATGGAGTCGGTCGATCTGCTCGACTACGACCTGTTCGCCGACCACGAGCCGTGGGAGGTGTTCGACCTGCTCCAGCGCGAGGCGCCCGTCTACCGCCACCCCGAGCCCGACGGCCGCGGCTTCTGGGCGCTCACCAAGTACGACGACGTGCTCGCGGTGCTGCGCGACACGAAGACGTTCTCTTCTGAGCTCGGGGGTGCCGCGACGATCGAGGATCTTCCCGAGGACGTGCTCGCCGCGCGCCGGAACTTCCTCGAGTTCGACCCACCCAAGCACGGCCGCTACCGCCGGCTGATCTCGAGGCAGTTCACACCGCCGGCGGTGGCGCGCTACGAGGAGTGGCTCCGCGAGCTCGTCCGCTACCGGCTCGACACGGTCTTGCCTTTGGGCGAGTTCGACCTCGTCCATGAACTCGCGGCGCCCATTCCGATCCGGGTGCTCGCGCAGGTGTTAGGTCTCCCGGAGGAGATCCTGCCCCACCTGATCGAGCTCGGCGACCGGCTGCTCGTCGACACCGACCCCGAGTACGTTGGCGAGCACGCCTTCGCCGGCGAGCGCGACGAGTACCGCTACAAGCCGTTCGGTTCCCCGTGGGCCGACGAGCTGTGCGCGATCGGGCGCGAGTACTACGCCGACCGCCGCGCCTGCCCGCGCGACGACGTGCTCAGCCTGATCGCGAACGGCGAGATCGAGGGGCAGCCGATGTCCGATCAGGACCTCGACAACACGTTCGCGCTGCTGATCGTGGCCGGCAACGAGACGACGCGCCAGGCGATCAGCCTCGGGACGCTCGCGCTCGCCGAGCACCCGGAGGAGTACGCGCGGCTGCGCGAGGATCGCACGCTGATCCCGTCCGCGACCGAGGAGCTGTTGCGGTTCTCCTCGCCCGTGTGGTTCTTCCGGCGGACCGCCACGCGCGACGTGACCGTTCGCGACGTCGACATCGCCGCCGGGGAGAAGGTGATCGTGTGGTTCGCCGCCGGCAACCGCGACCCCGACCACTACCCGGACCCGCACCGGCTCGACGTCGCGCGGAACCCGACCGATCATCTGACGTTCGGGCGGGGCGGACCCCATCAGTGCCTCGGCGCGCACCTCGCGCGGCTCGAGCTGCGCGTGTACCTCGAGGAGTTTGTGTCTCGGGTCGCCTCGGTCGAGTTGGCCGGACCGCCGGTGCGCCAGCGGACGAACTTCACGAACGGGCTGAAGCGGCTGCCCGTGCGTGTCGTCTTGGGTTGACCGTGAGCGTGTCCGGGCGGTCGCCGCGGTTCGTTCTCGTGTTGAGCGAGAACTGGACGATGACCTCGCCGCGCGATCTGCGGGCGCTCGTGCGGATGGCCGTCGAGGCGGAGGACGCCGGGATCGATGGAGTGATGCTGAGCGAGCACATCGTGCTCGGGCCGTCGGCGGGCGCTCTCGGCCGTCCCGACAATCCGCGCGACTACGCGGCCCCCGGAAACCAGGATCCGGACACGCCGTGGCCGGACTCGATCGTGCTGATGAGCGCGATCGCCGCGGTCACGACGCGGCTGCGGCTGATCGGCGCCGCGATCATCGCGCCGCTCCGGCACCCGGTGCTGCTCGCGCATCAGCTCGCGACGCTCGACCTGCTGTGCGAGGGCCGGCTCGTGGTGCAGCCGACGGTCAGCTGGCACCGCGAGGAGTACGCGGCGCTCGGGGTTCCGTTCGAGCGGAGGGGCGAGTTGCTCGACGAGCACCTGGCGGCATGGAGGGTTTTGTGGGGCTCGAGTCCGGCGTCGTTCTCCGGACGGCTATTACGGGTTCGCCGATGTGTGGTCTGGAGCCCAAGCCGTTTCGCGCTGCCGGTCCGCGACTGTGGTTCGGCGGGATGACGGTCGGGCCGTGGATCGTGCGCCGGCTGGTCGAGTACGGGCATGGCTTCCATCCGTTCGGGCAGCCCGACGCTTTGGAGTTGCGGTCGTTGGCTGATGCGTTGGCGGCGGCCGGGCGGTCGTTCTCGGAGCTCGAGGTCGTGGGCGGTATTCGCGGCCGGTTCCCGGCGGCGGGCGGGGTCGCGGACCTCGACGAGGCGATGGCGGCGATTCCTGCGCAGCTCGAGGCCGGCTACACGACGATCTGCTTCAAGCCCTCGCAGTACACCGACTCAGTGGCGGACGTGGGGCCTTTGTGTCGTCATTTGGTGCAGTCATTCGGGGGCTGAGAACAGGGCGGTTCGCTCGACGACGGTCTTGACGTCGGAGTAGAAGTCGAACGAGTGCTGCCCGCCCTCGCGCCCGATCCCAGAGTCGCGGGCGCCGCCGAACGGCGTCTCGAGGTCGCGCACGTAAAAGCAGTTGACCCACACGGTGCCGGCCACGACCGCGGCACTGACCCGGTCGGCGCGCTGCTCGTCGCCCGTGTAGATCGTGGCCGCGAGTCCGTAGTCGGTGGCGTTGGCTTTGGCGATCGCCTCAGCCTCGTTGTTGAACGTCTGCAGCGTAAGCACCGGGCCGAACACCTCGTGGTGGAGGATCTCGGCTTGTTCCGGGACGTCCGTGAACAGCGTCGGGGGGTAATAGAGGCCTTCGATCGGGCGGCCACCGAACTCGAGGTGGGCGCCCGCTTCGAACGCCCGCGCGACGTAGCCGGTGACGCGCTCGAGCGCGACCGGGTGGATCAGCGGGCCGTAGGTGGTGTCCGGGTCGCGCGGGTCGCCGACGCGGATGTTGGCGACGTTCTCTTCGAACCTGGTCAGGAAGTCGCCGACGACGTCTCGGTGCACGAGCAGGCGGGTGCCGGCGAGGCAGACCTGGCCCGAGTTGTCGTACTGGTAGGCCGCCGTTGCCGCGGCCGCGTCGAGGTCCGCGTCCTCGAACACGATGAACGGAGACTTGCCCCCGAGCTCGAACGAGACGGGGGTCAGGTTCGCGGCGGCGTCGCGGTAGACGGTGTGAGCGGTGGCGGGGGAGCCGGTGAACGCGACCCGATCGACGTCCTTGTGCCCGGTGAGCGGCGCGCCCGCGCCGGCGCCCGTCCCGTGGACGACGTTGAGCACGCCGGGCGGGAGGCCGGCCTCGTCGGCGAGATCGCCCAGCATCGAGCACGTGAGCGGCGCCCACTCGGGCGGTTTCAGCACGACCGTGTCGCCGGCGGCGAGGGCCGGACCGACGCGCCAGGTGGCGAGCATGAACGGCGCGTTCCAGGGCGTCGAGACCGCGGCGACGCCGGCCGGGTCGTAGCGGACTCGGTTGCGCTCGCCGCCATGGAGCGTGCGGATTTGTTGTGTGAGGGCGTCGCGAGCGAAGTCGGCAAAGAAGCGGATGTTGTTCGCCGCGCGCGGGAGGACGCGCAGGCTCATGGCCTCGTACAGCGAGCCGTTGTCGGCGGTCTCGACCTTGGCCAGGTCGGGGACGGCGGCGTCGATCGCGTCGGCGAGTCTTGTTAGGTGGGCGTGCCTTTTTTCGGGTCCAAGGCTCGCCCACGCCGGGAAGGCGTCACGGGCGGCTTGGACCGCGGCGTCGACCTCTTTCTGGCCTCCGTTGGCGACCTCGGCGAGCTTCCAGTTGTCCCAGTCGATCGGGCTCCGGACCTCGAACGTGGTCTCGCTGCTGACGCGGCGGCCGTCGATGTAGTGGTCTGTCGGGACCGTGACCCCCTCGACCTCGACCGCGTTCGTCATGCTGCGCGGCGGGTCGTGACGTCCGCGATCACGGGAAGGATCGCGCGCACGTCGTCCTCGGTGGTCCGGTGGTTGACGAAGCACGCCCGCAGGCACGTGGTCCCGTCGACCTCGGCCGGCGCGAGCAGGATGCGCCCGTCGGCGGCGATCGCGCGGGCGAGCGCCATGTTGTGCGTGTCGGGATCTGTTCCCGGGGGTGGGAGATGGCGGAAGCACACCGCCGACAGCTGAGGCTCGGCCAGCAACTCGAAGCGTGAGTCGTCCGTTACGAGGGTCGCGAGCAGTTCGGCTTGTCGGAGGTTCCGCTCGATCGCGGCCCGGATCGCGTCCGCGCCGTGGACGGTGAAGGCGAGCCATAGCTTGAGCCCCCGCAGCGGCCGCGAGTACTCGAGCGAGCGGTCGACCGCGTGGAGTTGCTCGCCGTGCGGCATGTAGCCCTCGTAGTGGGAGAACGCGTCCTCGAGCGCATCGACGTCGTGCATGAGCAGGATGCTGCACGCCTTGGGGACGTACAGCCATTTGTGCGCGTCGACGGTGGCGGAGAAGGCTTTCGGGAGGCCGTTGAACAGATGGCGCGCCTGGTTGGTCGATGCGGCGGGGAGGCCGTAGGCGCCGTCGACGTGGAGCCAGATGTCGTCGCCACATACGTCGGCCAGGGCGTCGATGTCGTCGACCGCGCCGGTCAGCGTGGTGCCCGCGGTGGCGACCACCGCGACGGGGGTGACGCCGTTTCGTTTGTCGTGGTCGATCGCTTCTGCGCATGCGGTGACGTCCATGCGTCGGTGTGCCGTCGATCGGGATCGCGCGGACGTTCCGGCCGCCGATGCCGAGCACCTCGGCGGCGCGGCGGACCGAGTAGTGCGCCTCGGCCGAGCAGTAGAGCGCCATCTTCCGGCCGCCGGCGCCTTCGTGGCGGACGCCCGGCACGGCGCGCTCGCGCGCTGCCGTGAGCGCGGTCAGGTTGGCGATCGTGCCGCCGGCCGCCAGCAACCCCCCGGCATTGTCGTCGAACCCGACGAACTGCCCGATCCAGCGGATCGTCTGCGCCTCGAGCAGGTCGGCGGCGCCGGCGCTGTTGGCGACGTTGACGTCGTGCGAGGCCATCAGCGCGTCGGCGAGCACGCCGATCTCCAGGCCCGAGGAGCCGATGTACGCGAACCACCGCGGGCGCGCCTGCGCGAGTGAGCGGTCGAGCACGTCTGCTGCTTGGTCGAGCGCGGTGTTGGCGTCCGACGGCGTGGTTGGGATGGGGCGGCTGAGCAGCTCGTGCGTGTTCTGGTCGGGCAGGGGCTGCCCGGGGCGCGGATGGTCGAAGCTCCGCCACGCTTCGTCGATCAGCTCGGCGGCGTGCTCGAGCACGTGCTCGCGATCGGCAAGCGGGAGGGCCGGACCTTCGGCCGTAGTCGGGTCGGTCGTCGATGTCACCTTGCGCCAGCCTAGCGCCGGGGTGGAATCTCTCAGAGCTACAGTCATCTCGACGTGAATCCAAAGCCTGCTCTGATCTTTCAGCACGGCCGACTCGGGCCGCCGGCCCGCGTAGCGGAGTGGCTCGAGGAGCGCGGAGTGCCTTACGCGGTGCACCACGCCGGCGCGGACGGCTCGGTGACGCCGACGGATTTCTCGTTCGTGGTCTCGCTCGGGTCTCAGCACTCGGCCGCGGGTACCGAGCCCGCGTGGGTGCCGGACGAGATCTTTGCCCTGCGGGAGGCGGTCGACGCCGGCGTGCCCGTGCTCGGGCTGTGCTTCGGCGGGCAGGCCCTGTCGCTCGCGCTCGGTGGCGGGGTTGACGTGCTCGAGCGGCCGGAGATCGGCTGGTTCTCCGTCGAGACGGTCGACGGCGAAGTTGTCCCGGCCGGTCCGTGGCTGATGTGGCACACCGAGCAGATGCGGGTCCCGCCACTCGGGGTGGAGCTTGCGCGTTCGCCCGCCGGCCCGGCCGCGTTCAGCGTCGGTCCGCATCTCGCCGTGCAGTTCCATCCCGAGGTCGACGTCGACCGGGTCGCGGCGTGGGCCGAGCAGGACGAGCACCTCGCGGCCGTCGGGCTGACTCCCGAGGACGTGGTGGCGCAGTCTCAGCGTTATGCGGCGGGGGCGCGCGAGCAGGCGTTTCGGCTGTTCGACCGCTGGCTTACCGGCGCAGTCGACGGCGCCGGTTGACTCGACGGTTTAGGCAGTGATATAAGCCGCGTGCCGCTGGAGGCGTGCCTCGGGGAGTCGGGCGGTTCGTGTTCGGTACCCAACTCTGGAGGCTGTGATCGTGGCGAAGGGATTCAATCGAGCGGCCCTCGTGGCTCTGCTGGTCGCGTTGCCGGTGGCGATCCTGTCCGGGTCCGCCGCCGCAAGTTCCGCATCGCTGGTTCGGGTCGGCGCGACTCCGCGGGTTCCGGCCGGCGCGCAGTCGCTCGGCGCGGTGTCGTCGTCCGCCTCGTTGTCGGGCACGGTCGTGCTGAAGCCTCGGGACAACGCGGCGCTGGTGCAGTTCATCGACGGGGTCAGCGATCCGAGCTCACCGCTGTTTCACCAGTATCTGCCGGCGGGCACCTTTGCCGGCCGGTTCGGTCCGACCGCGGCGACGATCGCCGCCGTGCGCTCGCAGCTCACGGCTGACGGTCTCCACGTCAGCGGCGTCTCGAGCGATGGGCTGCTGGTCGACTTCTCGGGAACCGCCGATCAGATCGAACACGCCTTCCAGACCGGGGTCGAGCGCTACCGGCTGTCCACCGGCTCCGTTGGCCAGACGACGACATCCGCCGCGGCGGTGCCGTCCGCGATCGCCGGCTCGGTGGCGGGGGTCGTCGGCCTGAACGACCTGGCCCGCGCGCAGCCGGCGCTCATTCGGCGGCCGCGCGGAGCGGACCGCGCGAAGATCCGGCCTGCCTTGACGACCAGGTTCGCTCACCCCTCCGGCTCGCCCACGCCCTGCTCCGCCGCGACCGCGGATGCCCAGGCGAACGACGGACTGACCGACGATCAGATCGCGCGGTCCTACGGCGCCTTCGGCCTGTACGACAACGGCGACCTCGGCCAGGGTCAGCACATCGCGCTGTACGAGCTCGAGCCGTTCGCCTACTCCGACGTGCGCACGTTCGACAACTGTTTCTTCGGCGCCGCTCAGGCGGCGTCCATGCTCAGCCGCCTGAACGTGATCTCGATCGACGGCGGCCAGCCGATCGGACCGGGCAGCGGTGAGGCGAACCTCGACGTCGAGGACCTCTCGGCGATGGCGCCGGACGCAACGATCGACGTCTATGAGAGCCCCAGCCCGGGCGCCAACGGACTGATCTACGACCCGGTCGACAACTACGCCGCGATGATCGACGCCGATCGCGACCAGATCATCAGCACGAGCTGGGGGCTGTGCGAGCAGGCGATCCAGTCCGGCCAGCCCGGCCTCCAGCAGGCCGAGAACTTCCTGTTCGAACAGGCCGCCGCCCAGGGCCAGTCCATCTTCAGCTCCGCCGGCGACAACGGGTCGGACGACTGCAACACGTTCGAGACCACCACGGTGGCCTCGGGTCAGAATCCGGTGTCGGTCGATGACCCTTCCAGCCAGCCGTACGTCGTCTCGGTCGGGGGCACGACGATCACGGATGCCTCCGAGCCGCCCGTCGAGCAGGTCTGGAATGACGGCGGGACCGGCGGCGCCGGCGGCGGCGGGATCTCCGAGTCGTGGACGATGCCGACCTGGCAACGGGCCGCGACCGTGCCCGGGATCGACCTTCCCGGCAGCCCCGACTACACGAACGCCAACGCCGTCGAGCGGGCGTTCGGCTATCCGACCAACTTCTGCCAGTCGACCGTGGCCGGCGCCGGCCCCTCGACGCCGTGCCGTCTCCTCCCCGACGTCTCCTCCCAGGGCGACGAGTTCACCGGAGCGGTCACCGTGTACGACGCCTCCGAGGGCGGTTGGACGACGATCGGCGGTACGTCCTCCTCGGCGCCGATCTGGGCGGCGATGCTGGCGGTGACCAACGCCTCGCAGACGTGCACCTCGCAGCCGGCCACGCGCGCCGGCGTCGGGTTCGTCAGCCCGCTGCTGTACGCCGTCGCGTCGAACCCGGCGCATGACGCGGCCTCGTTCACCGACGTCACGCAGGGCAACAACGACATCTACGACCTCGCGGGCGGCAACGTGTTCCCGGCCAGAACCGGATACGACCTGTCCACCGGTCTGGGCTCGCCGCAGCTGACCGCGCCGGACGGCGGCCGCGGGCTCGCCTACTACCTGTGCAGCTTCGCGGCCAAGGCGACGCGGCCGGTGGTGACCGGCCTGAGCCCCGCTTACGGCAGCACCGCCGGCGGGGAGCGGGTCACGATCACGGGCACCGGGTTCGAGTCCGGCGGCGTGTCCGATGTGGCCGGGGTTCAGGTCGGCATCCGCGCAGCTGGCGCCGGGCCACTTCACGGTTGCGAGCCCGACGTCGATCACCGCGACGTTGCCGCCGGCGCGCCAGACGCTCCCGCCGGACGCGCCCGCCCCGCAGGACGGCGCCGGCCCGGCCGACGTGATCGTCACGCTGAACGGCGGCGAGTCGAGCGCCCCCGGCCCGAGCTCCACGTTCGAGTACGTCGACACCAGCGGCGGCAGCGTCGTGCCGAGCATCACCGCCGTGATCCCGTTCGGCGGGTCGGAGTACGCGCCGCGGACGGCGACGATTCTCGGCTCGGGCTTCGCCGGCGCGACATCGGTCACCTTCGGCGGCGTCCCCGCCCGCCTCGTGGCCGTGAACAGTGCCAACGAGATCACCGCCGTTCCGCCGCCGTTCTCGTCGCGGACCGCGTGCTCGCCGCTGCCGTCGACCGGCGTGTACCGAGGCGAGAACGCGTTCAACGACATCTGCCAGGTGTCGGTCCGGGTGACGAACGCCCACGGCACGAGCGCGACCGGGACGATTCTGCCGCCGATCGAGGGTTCGATCGAGGTCAACAATCTGGGCGTGCTGGTGGCGCCGACGGATTGCGGCTGTGAGACGCAGCTGGCCCCGACCGAGTACGACTACCTGCCCGGCGCCGCAGGTCACCTCGGTCTCGACCTCGGCCCGCCCGCGAGCTGGCTCGACGAGGACGGCACCTCGGTGCTCACGGCACACGGAATCGGCTTCAACCCGCTGGACATCAACTGGGCCGACTTCGGCCCCCCGCTGCTCGGCTCCTCGATGGACATCAACTACGTGTACCTGACCGGCACCGAGATGCAGATCCTGGCCCCGCCGGAGCCGGCGACCACCACGCCGTTCACCGTTCCGTTCAGCGTCAACACGCTCGCCGGCCAGTCCAACTCCGTGCCGGTCACGTACGCGCCCACGCCACCGTCATGACGAGTCCGTCGGTCGCCGCGGGAGGCTCGCCGATCTCGTCCGCGGTGCTACGCATTCTTAGTCCGCCGCGGGGTGGAGCAGTCTGGTAGCTCGTCGGGCTCATAACCCGAAGGTCGCGGGTTCGAATCCCGCCCCCGCTACTTCGAAAAGGTCCGCATTTGTCCCGCCCCCGCTATCGGAGCCGACCAGGGCGTAGGACCGCAGAAGCCCTGCAAACCGGCCGACCGAGACCTCGAGGGCCGTCCGCAAGGGCGGCCTTCGTCGTCGACGGCCACCGCGGGTTCGGCGGCGTGTCAAACGCGCATCAAACGACGCTCATCGCGGGCTGGCCGTCAGGACGCTGACCGGGCTCCGGCAGTTCCGTGCGTGGCGCCGGAGCCTCGGATAGCGTGGCGCCCACCAGATGCCACGAGCTAGCGACGTGACCTCGCGCCACGCGGTCCTCACCGCGATCGGCGAGTTCGATCAAATCGGGCGGGAGGCCTTTCTCGCCAAGTACGGCTTTAGGCCGTCTCGTGAATACGTCGTCGCCTGGAACGGCAAAGAATACGACTCCAAGGCTCTCCTGGGAGCTGCGTACAGCCATCAGTTCAATGGGACGCGAGCAGCTTCGATTCGACGACTTCTCCGGTGGCGACGAGACACGCCGCGTTCTCGAGCGGCTCGGCTTCGAGGTCAAATCCATTGCTGACGGCGAAGGCTGAGTCGGCGGAGCCGCGTCGTGATGGGGCTTCGGGATGGAATCGAACAGATCCTCGACGAGTACGGCCGAGCACGGTCCGGGCAGTTCGGATCAACGTCCGAAGTGTGGGCGACGTTCGAGAGCCTGAACGACGCCTTCAGCACCTCGCCTCCGGTTGTATCGCGGCCGACGCTTTCCGCACACTGGTCCGCAGGACGCGGGAACTGGGCGCGGATTCCGTGGATCGCGTTTCTCGACGCTCGCGAGACGCGTACAACCCAGAACGGCGTCTACCCAGTGCTCTTGTTTCGCGAGGATCTCTCCGGCGTCTATCTGACTCTGGCGCAGGGCGTGACCGAGCCCCGGAACAGCCTTGGACGTGCGGGAATGGTCGCCCACCTCGAGTCGGTCGCGTTCGAGGTCCGCCGGCAGGCCCCCGAGCTACGAGCCGCCGACTTTCAGCTCGACGACGACCGTGGACCTCAGGACAGACGCGCCCCTCGGACGGAACTACGAGCTCAGCGTCATCGCTCACAAGCTGTACGAGAAGGGACGCGTTCCCAGCGATGACGAGATCCTGCGAGACCTGGAGACCGTTCTCATCGCGTACGACCGGTACATCGAGAACCGAGCGACAACAGAGGCCGAGCCCACGTTGGAGCAGGCCAACGCGTTCGTGATCTACGTCGGAAACGCATCAGAGACGAACCTTCGCGTCGGTCTCGACAAGGGTGTCTGGGGATTTCCAGCTGGTCCTGCGGACCTCGCGAAGGTGCGGGTCGGAGATCTCGTGGTGTTCGCGTCTGGCTATACCGGCGGGAGCCCACGAGTCCCGCCCGAGGTATGGACGAATCACAACGTCCAGCGGGTCGTGGTTGGACGCGTCACACGCCCGGCCTACGTCGACTCGTCCCCGGTCTGGCCGGACGAAGTCGACGAACGGTCGTACCTACCCTCACCGCTTCACGTTCGATGAGGTCGGCACCTACGAAGACGTTCCGCTGGGCGGAGGCGAGTCACTGTCGGAGGTCGCCGCAGAAAAGCTACGTATGTCGGCGATCAACCGCGGTCACGGTTACCTCGCGCCAATCGAGGGATCACCGTTGCTCGAAAGCGTTCTCGACGGAGAGGACCAGCTCGCCGCCGGTCCCTCTTCTCGAGATTGCCGAGCAATTCAGCCGAGAGATCAAGGCAGCAGGTCTGGTGCTACCTGAGGAGCGGCCCATCGCTTGTCTCGCTGCACTGATCGCGAAGCCGTTTGCGATCTTCACCGGTCTTTCTGGCTCGGGAAAGACGCAGCTGGCGCTCAGGCTCGGAGATTGGTTCGGCACGGCTGGTAGCGAGCCTCGACATCTGGTCGTGGCGGTGCGACCGGATTGGACTGGACCCGAAGCGCTCTTCGGCTACGAGGACGCATTGCAGCCGAGATCTCCAGACGGCAGAGCAGGCTGGCACGTTCCGCCGCCGTTGGAGTTCATGCTGCGGGCGGTTCAGTGAGTCCGAGCGGCCGTATCTCATGATTCTCGACGAGATGAATCTCGCCCACGTCGAGCGCTACTTCTCCGACTACCTTTCTGCCGCCGAATCTCGGGAACCCGTCCTGCCGAACCTCGAGCGAGAGACGAGCGGCGGGTCGCAGTCGTGGCGGATCCGGCCAGGAGCGCCTCGAGCTACTTCCAATCCCGCGAAATCTGTGGGTCGTTGGGACTGTGAACATCGACGAGACAACCTACATGTTCTCGCCGAAGGTGCTCGATCGCGCGTTCGTCTTTGAATTTCGTGTGACCACACAAGAGCTTGCCGCGGAGCTAGCACGCCCGTCGTCTCTGCCGGCGGCTGATCCCGCGGTCCTGCGGTCGGTGCTCGAGATCAGTCGCGATGACAGTTGGCACGATTCCCATCCTCACGCTCGCCCGCGATCAGCTCGTCGACGAGCTGCGTGCAGTGCATGCTGCTTCTCGACTGCATCGGGACACGAGTTCGGCCATCGCGTCATGGCCGAGTCGCTGCGGTTCGCAGCGGTCTACGCGGGCAGCGGGAAGCCGGATCTCGACGAGGTACTCGATCTGATTGCGATGCAGAAGCTACTTCCGCGGCTCCACGGATCTCGCAGACGACTCGAGCCTGTGCTGCGAGCCCTGATGACTTGGGCTGGGGCTGAAGACGGTGCGGAAGGTGACGAGGTACGCGATCGCAGACGAAGATGCTCGCCTACCGCGAACTGCGACGAAGCTACGCCGCATGCTGGCCTCGCTCCGCGCTAACCAGTTCGTCAGCTTCACCGAATAGGTCAACGTGGCCGCGGTCGTCGACCTCCCGTTGCACGATGTCAACGGCTCGAGCGTCGGGAGTCTGTCGATCTCCGCTCTCCCGGGCTCGCGATGCTCCTCAGGACCGCGCCGACGATCCCGGCCGCCCACGAGGCGAGCCGGCGGTTCAATTGCGCGAGGCGACGACCTATCGCTACAAGCTCGATGTTGCCGGCGTGTCGGCGCGCTGCGGCTGGAACCTGCAGAGCTGTTCGATCCCGACGATCCATCAGGGATGACCGGTCGGCTGCACACTCGCCAGTACGTGGGCGACGTTTGGCTGACTGCGTTCGATGCCGGCGGCGAGGAGCTCGGATCTGGCGGTCTCTCGTAAGGCGGCGAAGCTCGAGCATGAGACTGAGTACCAGCGCATGCTCAGGGAAATCGCCGACCTCGCTGCGGAGGCCGTTCTTCAAGGCTTCGCTCCGGCGACGACGACCACCAGCGATCGCGTCGTCGAGGGCGCCGCGAGTGCTCTACCAGCAGTTCGCGATTCTTCAGGCGCGTCTTGCGGACGAGGAGCTTCAGGACGCGATCGCTGAGGTGATCCACAGGCCGCAGCGCGGATGGGTCCGCGAGACCGAGTGGCGGCCGCCTGGACGGCCGCTGCGGGCAGGGAGCGAGGTGGCTCGCGCTCTGACGGCGCCAGGTCGAACGAGTGCGCAGCGGCAGTCCCAGTCGGCTCGCTCGACACGCTTCCGAGCAGGATTCAGAGTCACCGAAGCGAGGAGACAGTCGACACGGTCGCGAACCGCTTCGTCAAGTTTGCTCTCACGCATTGGCGCGACCTCGCAGCGCGCCTCGGAGAGATTCTCGTCATCGCGGGCGACCGCGGCGTACGGAGTGAGGGGAGACGACCGCGGTCGCACGCGTCATCGAAACCCTCGACGATGTGCTGTCGGAGCCATTCTTCAGACAGGTCGGCCGGCTCCAAGAGCTCCCGACGTCAAACCAGGTACTCCTCAAGCGGGAGGGCTACCGCCAGATCTTCTCGACGTTCGCGCTGATCGAGTCGAGCCTGGATCTCAGCGTCGAGCTAGATGACGCGGTCCATCCCTCGCAGCGGAACATTGCCGCTCTCTACGAGTACTGGACGTTCCTCAAGCTGGTCGAGGTACTCGGCGACGCGTGCGATGACCCCCGCGCCGCCCTGAGGCTCTTCGAACGAGACGGCGACGGCCTGTCGCTGGGCCTTAAGCGAGGGAAGCAATCAAAGCTTCAGTGGCGCGTACCAATCGCCGGACGCCGCTTGGCCGTTAGCGTCTACTTCAATCGTACATTCCGCGCGACCGATGCAGTCGACATGGATGGCTCGTGGTCGACGGCGATGGTCCCGGACGCCTCTGTAGCTAATTCGCCCCGAGGATGGCAGGACGCGCGTAGAAGCTGATCGTGACCTGGACGTGTGGCTGCACTTCGACGCCAAGTACAAGCTCGACTGGTCGAGCTCTCAATTCGAACGCGCGGGATCCCGAGCTCGAAGAGCAGACCGCGCTGGAGGACGAGGAGCAGGAGAGACAGGCAACCAGCCGACGTGACGACTTGCTCAAGATGCACGCATACAGAGACGCGATCCGCCGGAGCGCCGGCGCATACGTCCTGTTCCCCGGCACGTCAGGGCCCCGCCAGTTCAGAGAGTACGTCGGAGCTGATCCCGGGTCTAGGGGCATTCCCGCTAAGGCCTGGAAGCGACGCCGGCGTGTCGGCGCTACGCCGTTTCATAGGCGACGTACTGCTCCACGCGGCCGACCAAGCAACCGCTGAGGAACGCAACCGGTTCTGGGTGTCCCGGGTCTTCCACGGCTCATCTGGTTCTGAGACTGGGCGCGCTGTTGATTTCCTCGATCGACCACCTGCCGACACCGCCGTGCTACTCGATCACGTCTTCGACGAACGGCTTTGGCACTGGACGGACGAGACCCTGCAGTACGTGGTAAGCCTCAGCGGCGAGGATCGGGAGCATCACCTTCCGTGCGGAGGAGCTCGCCGCTCCTCTGATCTTGCTGTTCGGCCTGGGACGTGCCGTGATCTTCGAGCGCCACGGCGCGTGGACGCTGGTCGACGAAGATGACCTTCTGGTCCTGAATCATCCAATGCCGTCCGACCAGCCAGGCTTGGTCTGCCAGCTGGTCCCGGTCCCGGAGCAGCCTTCGTGGCTGACGGAGCTTCCGCTTACGGAGGTGCACGCGAGATCCGAGCGTCCCGGGGAGCCCGTCCTCGTCGAGTGGTTGCGGCTCGTGGAACCTCGCATCCGACGGACGCCGCCATCGTCGGCTGGCCGCCCAATACGGCCGCCGGGGCGCCGGGTCGAACTGGAAGAGGGGCGATCGCTGCCGTCGGCTGAAAGTGGTGCGATGCCGGAGCCGACCGAGCCGCCCTACAGCACGGAATCCAACTAGTACGGCCTCGATCGCGTTCGTGAGCTACCCGCTCTTCAGCGCCGTAGCGTTCGTGTTTGCGCGCTCCCCCGGGACAGGCTGCTTGGTACGCGTGCGCTTGGATGGATGAAGCTGTCGCCGGGATGAGCAGCTGACCCGCCGCGCACGCTCGCTAACAACCCCCGCGACGCAGTCGGGCACGGTGATTGCTTACTTGTCCCGGCGTGGTTGTCAATAGGTTGTAGCGTTGGAGCGGGTCGGGCCGGTTCTGGTCGGGGGTGCGTGAGCGCGGCGTGGTGTGTCGCGGTTGTGTGCGCGGGCGCCCATGCTTACTTTGGAGCTCGCCCCGGGTTGGTTCCGGGGTCGGCGTCATGATGGTGTTGGGTGTCCCTGCAGATGGTGGCGGCCGCTCATTCTTTCTAGGCCTGTCCCGTTGCGGGGTCGGCGCGATCGTCGGGAGCTGGCCGCGGTTCATCGGTTGATTGGGGGCGTCCCGGAGGCACGGCGTTAGGCGGCGGCGGGTTTGAGGGCGTCGTCGCCGAGGGCTTTGAGGATGTGGTAGCTGCGTTTGAGTAGTTTGCGGGCGAGCGCGAGGCACGCTCGGTTGCCGCCGATCCGCTCGGCGAGCTGGAGGTAGTAGCCGCGGTCGGGGCTGGCGGGGAACCGCGCCCGTTGCGCGGCTTCGTACAGCGCCCAGCGCAGCGCGGGTGGTCCTTGGCGGGAGAGGTGGCCGGGGGCGCGGCGCTGGTCGGATTGGTAGACGGTGATGTCCAGCCCGGAGTAGCGGACGGTGTCGCGGGAGCTGGGGAAGCGGCGGGCGTCGCCGAGTTCGGCGAGGATCGTGACCGAGGTCAGCTCCCCGATGCCGTAGATCTGATCGATCAGCGCCCGGCATCCCGGCTGCTTGCGGGCATACGCGCGCAGCGCCATGTCGAACGGGGCGAGTTGAATGTCGAGCGCGTCGATGACCTCCAGCGCGATCGTGACCTGCTCGCGCGCCCCGGCCGGCAGCTTTTGCCGGGCGAGCCATTGGCGCTTCTCCAAGGTCAACAGATCGCGGCGCTGCGGGATGCCGTGGTGATAGAGCACCGCCTGGATCCGCTGCTGCCATTCGGTCCGCTGGTGCGAGAGGGTATGACGCAACCGCACCCGGCCCCGCAAGTCCAGGATGTGCGCGGGCGGGATCCACGACTCCGGCAGCCGACCCAGCAGCAGCAGCTCGCGCAGGTGCCGGGCGTCGGCCCAATCGGTCTTGGCGCGCTTCTTCTTGCCCTTCAGCCCGCTGGTCTCCGTCGGCTCGGCGAGATGGACCTCGGCACCGACCCGCTCGAGCTCCTCGACCACGAACCGCCAGCCGGTCGTGGCCTCCAGCGCGACTTCCAGATCCTCCCCGGCGAAGCGCTTGAGGAACTTGCGCACCCCGGCCCGGTCGGCCGGCGAGACCCGCGCCCGGAACACCTCCGCAGTCATCGTGTCGAGCCACTCCGCCGAGATCTGCGCCCGATGCTGATCCATCCCCATCACTAACGACACGCCGCCACCTCCCCCCAGATGCCCAAAGCCGTCCCGCGCGCCCGCTGGCGCACACCGATCAACCCGACCCATCGCATACCGTGAGCCACGGTCGGTACCTCCTATTCGAAATGGCCGGCCGCGCGGGTTCGAGCCGCGCGCGCCTTCTAACGCCGTTCGACGCGGAGGACCGGCCACCTTCACCACCAGCGGTCTCTCACGCCAACCGGGACACGTCATCTTTCGACACGTCGCAGGTGGGCCTCACGGCCGCTTCGGCGATCAGGGGGACCCAGCCGCCTGCCGGCGGACGTGGTGCGCCACGAAGCGACTCGCGAGGTACTAAACGACTAGCGCCGTGTCGGTCAGCCAGCTGACACCGCCGAGGTCTCTGCGCAAGGTCGGCGCCGAGCGGGACGTTCATGATACGTGCGAGCGCGTCCAACGCGTCCGCGTGAGGAGAGGGTGCGGCGTCTGAGCGCGTCGCCGGCGCCAGCGTCATACATTTCAGCTCGAGTTGGTTTGTTAGCCCTCGTTCGGGCAAAGATACGCCAGGCATTGCAGCCAACGGCAAGGACAAGCACCACCATCAGAAGGAGTCACGTGCCACGTCGAGTTCGTCGGTTCTCGCTGCTTTCGGGGGTAGCGCTTTGTGCGGTTCTCGGTGGCCCGATCGCCGTCGCTCAAGCTAGCGACAACACGCTCAAGCAGACGGTCAACAGCTTTGGTCCGAAGATCGTCATTGACGAGAACGCGGTCAAGAAGGGACTCGAGGGCTACCCGCAGGGCAAGGTCAGGCCGCTCACGCGTGCCCTGCAGCATGAGGTCGGCGACCTCCACACGCTGCAGTCGCAGGTGTCGCACGAGTCCGCCTCGTCGGCTTCTGGCGCCAAGGCCAAGACCGACATCATCACGGGGCTCGGGCTGATCGCTTCCGCCTACGCGGCGCTGCGCCAAGACGTTCTGGCCGCGGATGGGGGCCCGGTCCCGGCGGCGCAGGTGACCGGTGCGGTGAACACCGACAAGGCGGGCCGCAAGAAGTTTCAGGCTGGTCTGAAGCTGCTGGATGCCCAGCCAAATCCGACACCGACGCCGACCGGTTGTCATCCTTTGACCAGCTCTGGCAACTGTTACGAGCCGGGCGAGTACTGCCCCAACGCAGACCAGGGGATGAGCGGAGTCGCCGGCGACGGCGAGTCAATCACCTGCGAGAACAACAACGGCTGGCGCTGGGAGCCGACCACGACGTCTCCGGCTCCGACTCCGACTCCGACGGGGTGCTATCCGCTGACTGATTCGGGGGGCTGCTACGAGCCTGGGGAATTTTGCCGCGACGATGACCACGGGACAAGCGGAATCGCCGGTGATGGTGAGGCAATCACTTGCGAGGACAACAATGGGTGGCGGTGGGAGCCGACCTAGCACGCGGGTCCAGCCGCGCCCGATGCCCGGGATTGCCTGGAGCCGTCCTCGCCTCTTGGCCCAAGCGATAGGCCTACCGACGGTAGCGGCAGGCGGCATGACCGGCATCGTTGACCGCTAAGCTGCGCTCGGGGCTGGACTGGATTATCTCGAGAAAGTGCCTCGTGAAGGCTACTTCGGTGCTCCTGTGCGCTGCCACGATCGCCGTGGCCGCCTGCGGTTGCTCTTCCTCGTCCACGTCAAGCCTGTCTTCATCCGCCCTGGTCTTGCCGACCACGAGCACCACGGTGTCCACCGCCGCGGTGCCGACGGCCGCGGCGACTCGGGGTCATCACCCAAAGCGCCGGCCAGGGCCGGCGCCCTCGGGACCGAAGCTAAGTCGGTTCGGAGCGACGACCGTGGAATGGGATGCCGCACACGCGGCCGTGCCTGGATTCGCCGCAGGGGCCGTCTACGCCGCGGATCCGAGCCTACCCCAAGTCAATGGCCACGAAGGATCTCGCTACTTCGCCGTTCTGCACGAGGGCGGCCGGGTCCTCCAATATGACATCGCGGACTGGGGCCTTAGAAAGTCCACGGAGGTTGACGCGTTGATAGACCGGGACCGGATCTCCATATCGACGGAGGCCACAGATGGCACGAAGGCCGCTGACGGGGATGCTCTACCACGCCGCTCGAGTTAGCGCGACGGGTCGGGCGATTCGAATGGGCAACTTGGGGCGACGGGGCAAGAACGTAGCGATCGGCCGCGTTCTGGGTCGAGCCGGGTTCTGGTCGCGGCTCTGGCGGTAGACCGTGGAAGCTCGGACCATGGCTCGGGCACTGCTAGCAGGGCCCGTCGTGCTGCTGGCGATCGCTGGATGCGGCGCGACCAAGACGATAACGGCGACGAGCACCGTAACCGCTACCGAGACGCAAACCGTCGTGCATTATCGAGCGAAGGCGCCGGCGCTGCCCGCGAGAACAGTCACCGATGTCCTCACGCGGACGGCTACCCAAACGATTACTCACGCGACGACTCACACTGTCACCGCAGCGGCCGCCGCGCCACCGGGGCCGGCAGTCGAAGGCCCGGGTTCGACCAGCCACGCCACCGACGCCGAGTTCTGTTCGACGCACCAATGCATCGAGAACTTCCCGAACGGCAACGGCTCGATCGTACAGTGCGCCGATGGTGAATGGAGCCATTCCGGAGGCTTGTCCGGTGCCTGCTCTGATCATGGCGGCGAGCAGTAGAAACGACCTATGACCGAGGCACGGGCATGAAACGATCCGACGGTTTCCGACGACCGGGGGAGCAGCATAGTCACGGCAGCAAGATGGATCGTCGACGCGCCTCGACGCTCCGTTCTGCGTTCCTTGGGCTCGCGGCGTCCGCTTGCGCCGCGACGCTGGCTTTGTCGCCATGGTCCGCCGCCGCGGCGACGACGTCGAGACTGCCAGGAGGAATTCCGCATTATCCGTCCGGTCGCACATGGGCTCTCGCGAAGGTTCCGCGTCGCCAGCTCCAAGCAGCTCACCGTTTGTTTGCAGCTGTAGCTTCGCCCAGGTCAATCCAGAGCGGATCTGGTCGGCGCCCGCGGATTGTCGGCGGGAGCGGCGCCGTCCAGGGACAATGGGGCTTCATGGCGTTCGTGCTCTATTACGACAGCAGTGGTAATCCTGAGTTCATCTGCAGCGGCACGGTCGTCTCTTCAAACGTCGTCTTGACCGCCGGTCACTGCGGCGTGGACGAGAGCACAGACCAGCCGCTTGACCCGAGCGGTTATCGCGTCGTCACAGGCGCGGTCGACTGGACGGACACCACAGAACGTCAGGTCAGCGATGTCTCGCAGGTGCTGGTCGACCCAAACTTCGACTCGGTCACCCTCGACCATGACGCCGCGCTGCTGGTGCTTTCGGCGCCCGTGAGCGCTCCGGCCATTCCGCTCTGGGCATCTGGCGAGCTGGCGGGCGGGACCGGCGCCCTGATCGCTGGCTGGGGCGACGCCTACTACGGAGACACCAATCTACAAACACTGCTCCAATGGGCGCCGACGGTTGTCCAGAACACCTCCTATTGCGCCCAGCGAGCGCCGGCCAACTACGACTACGACTCCTCCGCCGAGCTCTGCGCCATCGATGCTCCGACGGATGACGCCGGCACCTGTAATGGCGACAGTGGCGGGCCGCTGCTCGCCGACGACACCAGCGGCACGCTCATCGAGATAGGCATCACGAGCGTCGGGCCTACGGACTGCGATACGGAATCGCCGGACTACTTTACGGCCCTGCTTCCACTCGAATCCTGGGCCGAGTCCGCAATCAGCGCGGCAGCGTCGGCTCCCGCAGCACCGCCGAGCACGACCACCACGACACAGCCGCCGGCCACCACGACGCCACCCACCACGACGCCGCCGAACCCCACGCCGGCCACCCTTCCGACGATGAGCAAGGCGACCGCGCGGTCATACGTCCACCAGGTTCTCCTCGGCGTCTTCCATGGCGTCTTCGAGCGCCGCTACGCCTACGAGATCTCGTGCTCACGCGTCTCGGCAGACCGTATGAATTGCGGCACCACATTCTCATCGGGGCCGAACGATTACTACGGCACCGTGACAGTGTTCTACGAGTTCGGGGGTGACGGCAAGCTCTATTGGACCGACAAGTACACCATCCGTTGGGTCAACGACTACTGCTACTTCCATTCGGGACACCGTCGCACCTGCAACATAAAGGCGAAGCGCGGGACGTTCTAGCGGACCAAGAGTCGCGCGCAGACAATCGCTTTCGTCCTCGCGGCCGCTCTCTCAGTCGCGCGTCTGCTTTGGCGTGAGGCTTTCGGAGAATCGGGTCGTCCGCCGGGTTTAAGCCCGGATCTTTCATGAAGCAGTTGCGGCCCCGATGGTCGGGGCCGCGGAACTGTCCGCCTGAGCGGCGATTCTGTGGGTGTTCGACGTCCGCAGGATCTGCTCGGGAGGTTCACCTTGAAGGTGCAGCGCGATGGGCGCAATTTCACGGTAGATGTCGCGGCGGACGGAGAGGGTTTGGTCTCGCATGCCGGGGCGGCGTTGCTCGGCGAGGTCGCTGACCGGGTCGGGCTCACCCGCGAGCTTTCGGCTGCGCTGGCGGGCGTTCGGGAGCGTCGTGGACGGCATGACCCGGGCCGGGTGATCCGCGATCTCGCGGTGATGCTCGCCGACGGCGGCGACTGTCTGTCTGATCTTCGGGCGGTTCGGGATCAGGAGCCGTTGTTCGGGCGGTCGCGTCTGACTCGACGGCGTTCAGGCTGATCGACACGGATCGCTAGCGAGCCGGAGTTGCTTGATGCGTTGCGCGCCGCGCGTGCGGCGGCGCGCGAGCGCGCGTGGGGTCTGGGGGTGCGGCCGGAGCGGATCGTGATCGATATCGATGCGACGCTGGTCAACGCGCATACCGAGAAGGAAGGCGCGGCGGTGAACTACCGCTCCGGGTTCGGGTTCCATCCGATCCTCGCGTACCTCGATGAGACGCACGAGGCGCTCGGCCGGGGTGCTGCAGAGGAGGTGGCGCGCCGGCTCATTCAGCCCAGGCGCAGATCGATGTTCTCGACCTGGCGCTCGCGCAGCTACCGGTCGAGGTCGTCGGCGATCTCGATACCGAGATCGTGATGCGGATCGATTCGGCCGGTGCCGCGTCGGCTCTGTGCCAGGCCGCGCAGGACGCGAACATCGCGTTCCTGGTCGGGTTCGATCTGTTCACCGGCGTGCGCGAATCGATCCTGCAATTGCCCGAGGACGCTTGGCGTCCAGCGATCCGCCAGGACGGGCAGGAACGCGACGGGCGCGCAGATCGCGGAGATCACTCACGTCGAACGGTTGGATCTCACCCCGTGGCCGGACGGGTCGCGGGTGATCATCCGCCGCGAGCGTCCGCACCCCGGCGCGCAGCTGAAGTTCACCGACCACGACGGACACCGCTTCCAAGCGACGCTCACCGACCTCACCGGCGACATGGTCGAGATCGAGCGTCTGCACCGCGGCCGCGGCGACGCCGAGAACCTGATCCGCGGCGCGAAACAGACCGGGCTTGAGAACCTCCCGTTCCGCGAGTTCGCGCTCAACGCGGTCTGGCTCGAGCTGTCGCTGATCGCGCAAGACCTGATCGCCTGGACCCAGCGGCTGTGCCTCGAGGGCGAGCTCGCGATCTGCGAACCGAAAGCGCTCCGCTACCGGCTGCTGCACACCGCCGGCCGGCTCTCGTTCCACGCCCGCCGCGCGGTCCTGCGCCTCCCGGCGAACTGGCCATGGGCCGGCGAGCTCGCCGCCGCGTTCGCACGACTACGCGGGCTGCCATCACCCGCCGGCTGATCCCCGGCGACCGGCAACACCACCATCAAGTCGACCGCCGCGGCGCCAGAGCGCCGGCGATCCGCTGTCGCGCAAATCCGCCGCAGACGCCGACTTGGGCGACGGACCGGGCTCCACAGCAGGCCACCGCGCCGTCGACGACCACCGCCGACACCCGCCTAACCCAAGCGGTGCCATCAACTGTCACCTACCCGCGGCTACTGCACGATCCGGGTTAAGAGACTTGCGGCATGGCTCTAGATTTCGTTTCTTGTGATCGTGGTAAGTTGTTGTTGATGCCGCCGTCGCTGGTCGAGTGGCTGCCTGAGGACCATTTTGTGTGGACGGTTCTGGCGGCGGTTGATCAGATGGACCTTGACCGGTTCCGGGCGGCGTATCGGTTGGGCGCCGCTGGTCGTGCTCCGCATGACCCAGGCCGTCATCGCCGGATCGCGCGCTGCGCGCCGTGCCCGTCAGCCCGATAGGCGGCATAAACCCGGTCAGGTCCATAGTCTCCACGGCGTCCAGCAGGAACCACACAACGTGATCCTCGCCAAGCCAGTCCCGAAAGCTCGGCGGCAACAATAGCTCCTGCTCCCGATCACACGGCAAGAAGTTCTGAGCCATGACCAGCAGTCTTAACCCCGCCCCGGACACAACAAAGCCGGCTCGCGCGGGCTTTGTGCAACAGCCCCAACTCCGAGGTTTTCCTTGAGCTTGTCGCTGCGGAAATCGGAGCGGGTACCAAACGGGTACCGTGCCTGACGTGCGTGTGGCGATCGTCGGTTATGGGCTGGCCGGCCGAGTCTTCCACGCGCCGCTGATCGCGGCGACGGATGGCCTGGACGTGGGCATCATCGTGACTTCCAACGAGGCGAGGGCGCGCCAGGCGGCCGCCGAGCATCCCGAAGCCGAGGTTGTCCCGAGCGTCGACGCTCTCTGGGCGACGCCTCCGCCGGAGCTCGTCGTCGTCGCCACGGCGAACGCCTCGCACGTGCCGATCGCGTCGGCGGCCATCGAGCACGGTGTGCCGGTCGTCGTCGAGAAGCCGGTGGCGGTGACGGCGTCCGATGCAGAGGCGCTGGTGGAGCAGGCGGACGGTGCCGGGCGTGCTGCTCACGGTGTTCCAGAACCGCCGCTGGGACACCGATCAGCTGACGCTGCGCCGCCTCGTCCAGGAGGACGCGCTGGGAGAGATCACCCGGTACGAATCCCGCTTTGAGCGCTGGCGCCCGAGTCTCGACCCGACCAAGCCGCGCGAGAATCTGGCGCCGGCAGAGGGCGGCGGCGTGCTCCTCGATCTCGGCGTCCATCTCGTCGATCAGGCCATGGTGCTTTTCGGTTCGGTCACCGAGGTCTACGCGGAGGTCGACTCGCGCCGCGGGTCGCCCGCCGAGGACGACGTGTTCCTCGCCCTACGCCATACCAGCGGCACCATCAGCCACCTGCACGCCTCCGCGGTCACGCCGTCAATCGGGCCGCGCCTGCGCGTGCAGGGAACCGAGGGCGGGTTCCTAGTCCCCAATCTGGACCCGCAGGAGGCGGCACTACGCGCCGGGCGCCGGCCGGACACGGACCCTGAATGGGGAATGCCAGAGGAATGGGAGTACGGGCGGCTGATCGCCGGCGAGCAAAGCGTTCCCGTACCCCCTGAGCCGGGCGACTGGCCCCGGTTCTACGAACTGCTTCGGGATGCACTCCGGGACGGCGGACCTCCGCCGGTCGACCCACGCGACGCCGTGGAGACACTGCGCGTGCTCGAGGCTGCGCGTCGAGCCGCCCGCGAACACCGGGTCATCGTCCTTTGAACGGATCCTGCTAGGGCTTCACGCCTCTGTACATGCGAGGCGTGACCGAGGTGCAGTTCGGTATGAAACCCACCCTGATCGAACTGCAATCGCGCAGCCACTGCACGTCGAACACGACCCGGGCGGCCTCCAGATAGGTCGCATCGAGCGGTTTCGCCTGGTTCGTAAGGGCAAACCTTTCCGTCGCGTACCGCAACTCAGTGCCCCGATAGTGGCCGTCCCATGAGCGAAGGGGCCCTGAGAACCAGTCCAGACCATGGAACTCGAACAACCCACCGTTCTCGCTGTCGGGGTCGCGTACAAGACGAATGGCCTCGCGACAGCCCACACTTGCCCGGATATGCAGATACCGGTCGTAGTACCCGTCCAAGGCGGTGTCAGGGTTCCGCAGCGTAAATCCCGGGCAGGAGTTGACCAGAGGTCCCGGAGGGGTCGCCGGGTCCTGGCACGGGACCCCCTCCGTAAGGTGATGGATTCGGACGTGGCAGGCCGGATGCGCAACGGCCGCGACCGGCAGGGCAGCAGCTATGACGACCAGCCCGATAAGGACCGCTAGCGCTCCCAGGGTGCGCCGTGCTGCTCTTGCCCGGCCAACCCCGCCAGTACGCACCGCGACGACCTCTCTGCGCACTGGCAATACGACAGTCTTCTGCACACTTGCCCCCATCAAGAAATGCCCAAGCCGCTTGGGACCCCCCAAAGGATACTGGAACCCTTCCGAGCCTTCCGCCACCCAGCATCAATCGGTATCACGGCTCGAGCGGTTGCCCCGAGCGTGACGGCACCGTGGTTCCTGCGCCTTGCGTCGGTGTGACGACCAGTCTGATCGCTATTCAAAAACAGTGAGCCGACGTCGGGTCTACAACCCGAGGACAGCGGGACATGAAGCCCGCCGCGCTGACGGCCGGTGGCGGGGGCACCGCGCTGTTCGAGTTGGCTTAGCGGGCCGCGGGCACGTCTCAGAAGCGCAAGCCGACGCTGACCCCTGTCGAGAAGGCGGCAGGCAGCGGCGACGGCAGAGGCGGAACTGCCCGCGAGGTGGGATCGGTGGCGGGCTGCGGAGGCTGGGCCCACGGAGGGGTTGTGCTCGGCGGTTGGGCGCCGAGCTGCGACGTATCAAGCTGCGCATACGCACGGACGTCGAGCACGAAGCCGTCGGAGATCCGCCGAACCGCCTTGAACTCGACGAAGGCGTGGACGGGAAACAGGTGTGATACGCCGCCGGTCGCGGACGGGTCGACGGTAGGCAGGAGCGCTGCCGTGGCGGAATACCCCCCACGCTCGCCGTACGAGCTCCGGGTGAAACCCCCGGCTGGCGCGGCCACCGAGGTGACGCTTCCGGCAGGCGCCAGGATCACGCCGGACGTCTGTTGGGTGGAGGGAAACGAGGTCGGCGCGCCCGGAAGGGGCTGTTTGCGCGGGACGGTTGTAGGGGCGTCGAGGGTGTAATGCGTGAGCGGAAGCGGCCCGAGATGAAGCGAAGCGTCGACGCTTAATCCTGGATGGGTGAGCTCGCGACCGACGGCCCCCACGCCCGAGGTTGCCGCGCTGAGCAGGCGGCCGAGCTCGTAATGCATACGGATCTGACCATCGGCAACGAGCGGTCCGTAGCTCGCGGTGGCGTGGAGCCTATCCAGGCCCTCGCTCTCAAAGCTGACACGGAGGTCGGTGCCGGGGTGCAGCGCGGCCGGATAGGACGACGGCACGTGGAGCGTGGCCCAACCGCTGAGCCGTCCGGAACGCAGATCGAACTGCAGCTGGGGGTCGATGAGCCGAACGCGAGCGAGCTCGGGATGCTCCTGGCCGGGCGGGGCGCCCTGGACCGGTGCGGCGCTCAGATCGATCCCATCGAGGATCGAGAGGACAAGACGATGTGCGTCAAGGTCAGCGACGGCCGTCGGACCTGGCCCGGCCCCCAAGGCGTTGGTGACGCGCAGGCTCGCCGGGAGGGGCAGCGTCACGCCCTCCAGGCGCAGTGGTCCCGGGCCGGGAATGAACGTGATGTGGCTCGAGCCGACCGGAACGTCAACGGGCGCCGGCGCCTCGCCGGGTGCCGCTGGGTCGGTCTGGCGCCACACGGCACCGTGCGAGTCGGCCGAGGCATCGGCGACGTGGCCGAGCTCATGGTCGATGAGCCGGCGGCCCGCGGTCGTGTGCGGCGCGTACATGCCTGGCGCGAACGCGATCTCCGATCCGGCTGTGAACGCCAGTGCACCCAGGCCCCGCGCAAGGCTGGCTGCCGCGGCCTCGGTGTGGACTCGCACGCGACCGAAGTCCTTGCCGTGGCGGCGCTCCATGGATGCGCGCGTGCGCACATCGAGGGGCTGCCCGGGCCCGGTGGCACGCTCGCGGAAGTGGTGCAGCGCAGAGCCCGGCGCGGCGATCAGTGGTCGCTCGGAGCGACGCTCGGCCAGGCCGGGCTCTTGGGCCTCGTCGGACCGTGGCTTTCGCACGATCGATGGCGCCTCGGTCTCCTCGGCTCGTGGCGCGACGGGCACTCGCGACGGAGCGAGGCCGGCGCGCCCTCTCGGAACCGTGCGCCGCGCAGCTGCCGCACCGTCATTCGTCCGGCGCGACGCAGTCCCCGGGTCGCGGTGCACCATTGCAAGCATGGCTCGGCTGCGGACATGGTAGACCCAACGTGTGCGCACATCCAGTAGCCGGTGAGCACCCAACCCGACGAGCTCGAGCGGCGTACTGATCACGGTAGGGTGAGTTTGTGGCGGATCGGATCAGGACGCAGCTGGAGGTCATCGATGAGCGGTTCCGCGGCTGCCAGGGCGATGAGTGGATGGAGCGTTTGTACACGGGCGGTCGTTGGACCGAGGGGCCGGCATATTTCCCTGCGGGCCGCTATCTGGTGTTCAGCGACATCCCGAACGACAGGATGCTGCGACTTCGACGAGCTCACGGCGGCGGTGGGCGTGTTCCGCGCTCCGGCGGGCTATTCCAACGGCAACACCGTCGACCGGCTAGGTCGTCTGGTGAGCTGTGAGCACGGCCATCGCCGCGTCACTCGAACCGAGCACGACGGAACGGTCACGGTACTGACGGACCGCGTTGGAGGTAAGCGGCTCAACAGCCCCAACGACCTGGTCGAGCGCTCTGATCGCTCGATCTGGTTCACCGACCCTAGCTACGGGATCGACAGTGATTACGAGGGACACACGGCCGTCAGCGAGATCGGCGCTTGCAACGTCTACCGTGTCGATCCGTTGAGTGGCGAGACGACAGTCGTGGCCGATGATTTCATCCGGCCGAACGGTCTCGCGTTCTCGGCCGACGAGCGCCACCTGTACATCGTCGACACCCGCGAGAAGCACATTCGGCGATTCGACGTCGAAGGTGAAGACCGCCTCGCCGGCGGAGAGGTGTTCGCGACTTGCGATGCGGGTTCGTTCGACGGGATCCGGCTCGACGACGCGGGACGGATCTGGGCGGCGGCCCACGACGGATTGCATTGCTTTGACCCAGACGGCACGCTTCTGGGCAAGCTCCACGTACCCGAGATCGTCTCCAACCTGACCTTCGGCGGTCCCAAGCGCAACGATCTGTTCATCACCGCGACGAGCTCGGTCTACTCGTTGCGACTGAACCTTTGCGGCGTTCGCTATCCGGCGTGACCGGGGCTGAGCTCCGGCAGGTTGAGAAAGCCGCGAATCTGGGCGACGGCGCGTGGATCTGAGAGCACCGTGATGTGCCCACGCTTGGGATGTATCTCCAGCAAGCATCCGGGGATCAGACGGGCGGTCTGCTCGAACAGCTCCCGGTCATAGAAGCGGTCACGTCCGCCTCCCACCAATAACGTCGGTGCTGGCACCGTCGGCAGGCGAGCGAGGTCAAACTCGTCTTCGGCCTCGATGGTGGTGGCCATGTCCTGCAAGCCGCTCTCGGAGAACAAGCGCGGCGCGAGTAACCATCCGAGGCATGCCGCCGGCAATCGAAGCGCCGGCGGGACCAGCGCGCCGGCCATCACCGCCGCCGCCTGACGGGTCGCCCCCGCGCGCACCCGCGCCGCGATTTGGCGCTGAACAAGCTTCGCGTAAGGCCCAAGCCGACACCCCGTGCTGACAAGCACGAGCCGACGCACCACGTCGGGGTGCTCGGCACCGAGCTGCTGAGCGATGCTGCCTCCGGTCGACGCTCCCAGCACATCAACCGGCTCGTCAAACCCGTCGCGCAGCGCCTGAGCATGTTCGGCCGCCAGCGCGGCCATCGTCATCCCGCGCGGCAACCCCGGACGCCGGTTGACGCAGAACACCTGTCTGTCCCGCACCCAGGGCCGCATCGACGATCCGAGCATGCGGCGCAGCGAGCCCGCGGACACGCCAGCCTCCGGCATCAGCCCGGCAAGCAGCACCAACGGAGGACCCGACCCGGCCACCAGACACGGCAAGGTCCCCAACGAGCTCTCACGGACGTCCATCAGCCAGGCATCGTGCCAGCCCGCAGCGCCGGATGACCTACCGCCGATCCTCGCCCGCGGACGGACGGCCGCTCCGATCTTGGCCGGACACCGACACGATGACGTTGATAGGTTGCCCGCACGGTTCTCAAAGACCGGCCTTACAAATGGGAGGGAGTCGAATGAGTGCGCGCTTGAAGCTGACGGTCGCCGTCGGCGCGGTGTCTCTGTTCACGTTGGTGCAGGTGCTGTCGGCGTCCGCGTCGTCGGTTTCTCACGCGCCGGCGTCGGCGCAGAGCGTGATCGTGGTGTTCAAGAACCAGGACCGCGCCCAGCCTGCGACCCGTTCGGCTCTCGGCGCGCGCCGCCGGACGATCGCCGGCATCCAGGGGTCGGTGCTGCAGCAGCTCGCCAGCGGCAATGCGCGTGACGTGCACAGCTACACCGCGCTCAACGCGGTGTCGGCGACCGTGTCGCCGGCGCAGCTCTCGTCGCTGAGGTCCGATCCGGCGGTGGCGGAGGTCGTTCCGAACGGCGTCGTCCACCTCGCGCCCCCGACGACCGGAGCCGCCGGCAGCGCCTCCGGCACCGGGACCACGCCGCTGCCCGGCGCGTGCGCACCCCCCGGCAAGGTCCAGCTCGAGCCCGAGGCGCTGAAGACGATGAGCGTCGACTCCGACAATCCGAACGCGAAGACGGCGCGGTCGCTGGGGATCACCGGTAGCGGGGTCACCGTCGGCTTCATCGCCGACGCGATCGACCCCAACAACCAAGATTTCATCCGGCCCAACGGCCAGCACGTGGTGACTTTGGAGGACTTCAGCGGCTTCGGCACCTCGGCGCCGACCAGCGGCGCCGAGGGGTTCGGCGACGCTTCGGCGATCGCCGCGCAAGGCCGTGAGGTCTACGACGTCAGCCAGTACAGCGCGCTGCCGCTCAACCGTCCGTGCAACATCCGCATCGAGGGCGTCGCTCCCGGCGCCAACGTCTTCGGCCTCGTCGCCTTCGGCGCCTCCAACGTGGCGCCGGACTCCTCGATCCTCGAGGCGATCGACTACGCGATCACGACCGCCCACGTCAACGTCCTCAACGAGTCGTTCGGGATCAACAACTATCCCGACGACGGCGGGGCGATGGACCTGATCGCCCAGGCCGACGACCAGGCCGTGGCGGCCGGGATCACGGTCGTCGAGGCAACCGGCGACGCCGGCGTGACGAGCACGACCGGCGAGGCGGCCACCGATCCCAACGTGATCTCGGCGGGTGCCTCGACCGATAACCAGAACTACATCCAGGACGGCTTCGGCGGGACTCGGTTCCCCGAGGTCAAGAGCTGGAGCAACGACCAGGTCAGCTCGCTGAGCTCAGGCGGCTTCGACCAGCGCGGACGCACGATCGACGTCGTCGCGCCGGGCGAGTCCGACTGGGCACTGTGCTCGACGAACCAGGACGAGTTCGGTGGTTGCGCCAGCCTGACCGGCGCCCCGTCGCCGGTCCAGTCGTTCGGCGGGACGAGCCAGTCCTCGCCGATGACGGCGGGCGTCGCGGCGCTCGTCATCCAGGCGTACGAGAAGACGCACCGCGGGACGGCGCCCACGCCGGCGCTGGTCAAGCAGCTGATCGTCTCCAACACCGACGACATCGGCGCCCCCGCCGACCAGCAGGGCTCCGGTCGCGTCGACGCCTACAAGGCCGTGCTCGCGGCCGAGAACTACAACCAGCCCGCCAGTGGCGGCTCCGCCCAGGGCCGCAACGTCGGGGTGGTGACGACGAGCCCGACTCAGCTGAACGCGGTCGACCAGCCCGGCACCGCCGAGAACCTGACCGACACGGTCACCAACGAGAGCGGCTCGACGCAGCATCTGACGTTCTCGGGTCGCACACTCGGCACGTACCGGTCGCTCCTCACCACGCAGTTCACGCTGTCAGACAGCGATCCGCAGACGCCCGACTACGGCGGCGTGCCGATCAACTACCAGCGGCTGCGGTTCCGCGTGCCCGCCGGCGAGAACCGGCTCGACACCTCGGTGGCGTACCACCCGCCATCGGACGCGTCGCTCAACGCCCGGGTGCGGATCACGCTGATCGACCCCAACGGCACCTACGTCGGGGATTCGCGGCCGCAGGGCAACGGCAACTTCGGCGATCTGCAGATCGCCAACCCGGCTGCCGGCACGTGGACGGCGTACGTCTACAGCCGTGACGCGGACGCCGGCGGCTACATCGGCCCCGTGGAGTTCGGCGCCAGTGCCGCCAGGTACACGTCGTTCGGGAGGGTCACGCCCGGCGGGCGCGACGCTGGCTCCCGGGCAGCTCGGTGGCGGTCCAGGTCAGGACGAGCACGCCGGCGCAGCCCGGCGACGCCAGTGGGGCGATCGTCGTGCAGTCGAGTCCCGGCACACGGCGGCGGGTCGACGACGTCGACCACCGTGCCCGTGACGCTGCGCAGCCTGATTCCGGCCGGCAACCAGACGTTCTCCGGAACCGTGACCGGCGGCAACGGACGCGCACCGATCAGCGGGCAGGAGTTCTTCTACCAGCTCGACGTGCCCGCCGGAAAGCCGGAGCTGAACGCAACGATCACGGTCCAGGATCCCGGCAACCAGTTCGGTGCCTACCTGATCAATCCGCAGGGCGAGGCCGTCGCCTACGCCACCAACATGACGCCGGGCACGACTGCGTCCGTACCGCCCAACCAACAGGTCGGTGCCCAGCTGACCGGTGCTCAGCTGCACACGCTCAACCCCGCTCCGGGCCGATGGAGGCTGGCGGTGGTGTTCGCGCCCGTGGTCTCGGGCAACTCGCTCTCCTCGCCGTTCCAGGTGAGCGTCAACCAGCAGGCGGTGCCGGCCTCGGGCGGTGGGCTGCCCGAATGCGGCCTCCACGACGCTGACCGCCGGCCAGTCCTACACCTACGACGTCACCGTGAAGAACACGGGCACCGCGCCGGAGATGTTCTTCCCGGACGCGCGGCTCCCCGGCAGCACCTCGTTCACGCTGGGTGCCGTCAGCGGGGCCTCGGACGATCTGCCGGTCAGCGACAACATCCCCGTGTACCTGGTGCCGACCAACTCGACGCAGTTCCAGGCCCAGGCGACGACCGACCGGGACGACGCCGCTCCTGTTCGAGTCCCAGTTCGTCGGCGGCGATCCGGACCTGGCTCGACGGTCTCGACGGTCGGCACCCCGGCGTCCCTGTCGTTCGCGGACAACCCCCTCGCGACCGGCGAGTGGGACGTGCTGCCGGTCGAGTACGGGACGTTCGGGACGACCGGTCCACCGAGCGAGACGGCCACCACGTCGGCGAGCGTCGTCACGAGCCCGTTCGACAGCACGGTCAGCTCACCGACCGGCGACCTGGAGTCAGACAGCGCGAACCCGGCGACGAGCCTTGCCTCGTTTGCGCCGATCACCGTCGCTCCGGGCCAGACCGGGACGATTCCGGTCACGATCACGCCGAGCGGAGCGTCGGGCACGAACGTCACCGGGACGCTCTACCTCGACGACACGGCGTACTTCGAGTTCGGCTCGATCCAGGACGCGCTCGTGAACTACCCGCAGGCCGATGAGGTGGCCGCGCTGCCCTACCAGTACACGATCAAGTAGCACGTCGCGCAGCGCCTCCCGCCGGCGCAACTTCCCGGCCCCCGCGCTGATCGCAAATGTGACCGCCGCCTCGTGGCGGCGGTCACGCGCGTGTCTCAACCAGCTCGCCTCTACGCCAGATTTGGCGCATGATGCGCCAAATCTGGCGTATGGATCTTCGGTCTAGACAGCTACCCGTCCGTCATGCGATCGCGCCGTGCCCGCCGGCGGTTGGCCGGGCGATACCCGTGGCCGGGCTGGCGAACGTTGTCGAGGTATTCGGGGACGTACAGCGGAAGCTCCTCGTCACTGTCGACGTCGATCACCGCTCGCTCGCCTAGCGGCTGCTTGAGCCAGACGCGCACGGGGCAGTCCATGTACTCGCGATTGCGCCGGGGCCGGTCGTCGTCATCGTCATCGTCATCGTCGTCGCAGCAGCACACGAGCACTCGCACATGAATCTCATCGTCTCGCTCGTCCAGGATGACCCGACATACGCCGCGGTCGTCTCCGCCGAGCGCGACTCGAAGTTCGAGCTCGCTGATGTTCCGTTCCCGGAAGCCAAGCGCGCGCCGAACTAGACGATGGCATGGCGGCGCCCATTTCTCGAGCCACAGCTCGTGGGATTCGGAATCAAATTCGACGATGGGCCGGCCGTCCCAGTCGGTCGTCCACCGCTCCCACCGGCCCAGCTTCCGCTCTGGCGACGGATCCGGTGCTTGATCGTCCCTCGTGCCGCTCACGTCTCCATTCTCAGGGGCCGAAAGAGCCGAGTGGATCCGAAGGCGCGAGATTTAACGATCCCGATGCTGAATTGGAACCGCGGCGTTGCACCGTCGGGCTCCGGACTCCTCCGCAGCTTCACTCAAACTCCGATCACCACCGAGCGCGGCAGGCTGAACCTTCCTCAGGTCGGCGACGAGCTGGCTAAGCACCGCCTCCTCCGGTACCGCAATGCGCTGCCGCTCGAGCTCCGCCACGAGCGGATTCCCGGGCGCGTGTCGATGGCGTGGATCTTTCAGTACCACAGCCGGCGGGGAGATAGATGCGGCCGCCTGGCGGTACGCGACTGCGTCGAACCGCCATGCTCGGACGTCGTAGCGTTCGCGCAGCCAGTTGTGGATCGCCAGTCCTTCCCAGTCAAAATCACCGTGGTGCTCGAAGGTGGCCCCGGCGTCGCGCAGCACGTCGAGCAGCGCGCATACGGCGCTACCCGGCCAGCCGCCGGTACATATGAGCGGGCCCGCTGCGGCGCCAAGACGGTCCTCGGCCCGCAAGATCACCGCCGGGTTCTCGCACAGGCGAATTCGTAAGCTGGGGGCGAAGCAGAGGCGAGCACGCGAGAGCTGGCCGAGCGTCAGCACGACGTGCCCGCCGACGAGGATCCGAAGCGCCTGCTCGAGCGGCGACGCTCCGATCGGGTTGAGGCCGAGGGTCAACACGGTCGCCGAAGCGGGATCGCACAGGACACCGAGGCGCTGGAGCAACGACCGCCGCTCACCCGCCGTCATGCGGTCCCCGGCGCGCCCCTCCCGCGCGGCGATCAGCGCGATGAGCCGATCGCCCACAACGGACCCGTCGTCGAGCGCGTGCGGGTCGCCGAGGCACTCGTTCGCTAGCGTCGAGCGCTCGATCGGCGGATCCCGAGGCAGCGTCTCGGCCACGACGAGGCTAGAGAGCAAGCTTTTGCCGCGGTCGGTGCACCACGGTGTTGCACCGAGCGCTCCAGTGCGGCGAAGCCGGGCCACCCACGCCCGCACCGCGGGGTCGTCGCGACACAGCGGGTGAGCCAGAGCTCGGTCCCAGAACACGGCCGTCCGAGCGGCATGGTCGGCCCGACGCTGGGGGCGCAGGTGAAGGGGGCCACCGGTGCTGACGAGCGCCGCCTCGAGACCGATTCCCAGCGTCGCGAGCAGCGAAGCGTTGACCTCGGTCAGCTGGCACGAGAAGTCCTGGCCGCGCCGCGGTCGCTTGCGTGCCTTGGGCCGCCAGAGCGCGTCGATCGCCAGCGCCTCGTCGGGCCGCAACTCTGGGACCCGGATCCGCCCGCGAACGCCGCCGAGCGCCTCAAAACGCTCCCGCGCGAGTGAGAGGAGACGTGCCAGCCCCGGATCCCGCAAGTCCTCGTCGACGGTCCGGAGGGTCATGCCCTAAACAGATCGCCCTGTTCCTCCTCGCGCAGCAGCGATCCATCCCACACGAACCGCTCGCAGTGGACCCCGAACAGGCCTTGCTCGCGGTACAGCTGGTAGATCGCCAAGCTGGGAACCGTGTGGTAGGTGCCCCATAGCTCGTGCGAGGTCATGACGAAGTCGAGGTCCAGGTCGACGAGCGCGCCCATGACGCGCTCCCGGGTGTCGTCGTCGATGCCTGAGAGCGCCTCATCAAGCATGACCAACCGTGGCGCGGACCGAGCGCCGTCATAGAGGGCCGCCGCCGCGGCGAACAGCGGAAGGTGAATGAGCACCGCCTGTTCGCCGCCGGAGCCAACCGCGTGCCGGGCGGCGGTGAGTGCGTGCCGCTCTCGGCCGATGCCCTCCCACAGCTCGAAGGTGAACCATTGGCGGTAGTCGAACGCGTCACGCAACGTCTGCACCGTGGCCTCGCCATCGCCGGCATCGATCTCGGCCGACTGCGCCAGCTCGATCCGGCTCCGGAAGAACCCGACGAGCGCATCGCGCTCGGTGTCGCCGAGGCCGCTGGCTGGCTTGCCGATCAACGGGATCACGCTGGCCGCCTCTGTCTCGCCGCGCGGGCGCCACGCGAGCTGCACGATCTTCCCGGCCGCAGTCCCGCTGTGCCGAAGGACGCCATTCATCTCGTCGACCCGGGTCCGTACCTCATGGATTCGCGCCCGGAGGTGGGCGGCGATCTCCTCGAGTAGCGCCTCGCCGAACACCCGCCGTTGCTCTGCCGTCAGCGTTCGATCCCGCTCGGCGATCTCCGCGGCAAGCCGGCCGGTCAGCTCGGGAAGCGACCGTTCGGCGGCGCCGTCGCGGACGCGGACCGCGAGCACGCCGTCAGAGTCGAGCGTCGTGAACACGCTCATGTCGCCCTCCTGCGCGATATCGCGGTCTAGGTCGCTGCATGCGCGGCTGAGCGATGCGGCTAGCTTGTCCGGCGGGTCGCTCACCAGGCGGCTGCCCGGGATACCCCGCAGCACCTCGAGGGCGCGCGTCAGGGTCCAGTTGGCCGCGTCGCGATGGTCGGCGGGCAGATCCTCCTCGAGCGCGAGCCGGAAGATGTCTGCGCGCTCCATCCGAGCAAACGCGCTCAACGCTGCCTCCCGATCGGAGCGCGACTCGGCCTCACGCTCGCCGGCGTTGTGCGCCCGCTCGGCGGCGGTGGCGAGCATCCCGGCAGCCTCCTTGTCGGCCGTCAGCAGCCGGCCGACATTCGTGCGGGCACTCCGCAACTGCTCGTCGACGGTCTGTCGCCGCCCCCGGAGGGTGGCGGCGTCCGCGCTCAGCGTCGCCTCACGCTCGGCATGCTCGGACGCGAGGCGGCGGGCCTCGGTCGCCTCGGCCTGCGCAGCCTGTTCGAGCTGCTCCGCGTGCGTCCGCAGCCCTGCCAGGCGCTCGCGATCCTCCCGCGCGTGCGCCGCCTGTGTCTGGACGCGTCGGACGGCGTCGACGGCGTAACCGAGCCCATCCTGGTACCGGCTCGCGGCCTCGGCACGGGTGCGCAGTTCCGCGACGTTCAGCAGCGACGGCAACCCCGCCTGCTCGGCGTGCTCCTGGCTGACCCCGCGGGCGTGCGCTACGTGCTGGCCGGCTCGCCGGACCGCGGCGGCAGCCTCAGCCTGTTCACGGGCCAGCTGGTCGGCGTGCTGCGCAGCGATAAGGAGCTCGCGGTTTGCGGTGGCGACGACGTCGGTGGAGGGGAACCCGGCCTCCTCGTCGATCAGCCGCTGCGCGCGGGCGTCGAGCTCCGCGATCGAGTCGAGCGTTGCGGAGCGCTCGCGTCCGACCGCCTCGCGCTCGGCGACCAGCGCTGCCCGCCGGCGTACGCGCGCGGCGGCGCGCGCGGGGGCTCCGATGTGCTCGGCTTGCGGCTTGGCGTACCGGCCGCGGAGCGGCCCGAGCGCGAACCCGCCTCGGACGTCGACCGCTATCTCGCCCGCTGCCGGTGCGTCGTCGGCGAGCGCGATAGCGGCAAGCGTCGTGCGGAGCGGCTGCGGCGCCTCGGGCGCGAGCCGGAGCGCGTCCGCCAGGGTGGGCCCCTCGTGGCGCGCGCCGCCGACGAGCACCGCATCGAGCGTCGCGCGATCGAGTAGCACACCGTCCGGCGTCACCCAGGCGTCGAGCAACCCCGCAGCCTCCAAGGCCGCCTCCAACCCCGCCTGCGCGGCGGCGTCAAGCTCGGGCGCGTAATCCACGGCCTGCCACAGAGCCATCCCCGGCCGGGTGTCCCGGCTGGCTGGGCGGGTGGACAATCGCAACGGTCCGGGGTCCATCTCAGCGTCGAGCTCGTCGATTGCAATGGTCAGCCCCCCGAGCCTGTCCTCGAGCGTGGCGCGCAGGGTCTCGAGGCCGCCGCGCGTCCGCGCGAGCTCTCGCCGTCGATCGTCGGCGGCGGCCCGCCAGTGCGTGCTCGGCTCCGCCGCGCCGGGGCGGCCGGCCTCGAGAGCCGCGGCGAGGACGGCCGGCACGTCCGGGGCCGGCAGCTCCCGGAGCTCGGAGACCCACCGGTCCACCCTCTCAGCCAGATATTCCTGCTCGGTTTCCAGCGCGGCGCGCGCGTCGCTCAGCCGTTTCCGCGCCCCACGCAAACGCAGCTCCTGCGCCTCCTCGACCGCCTCTGCCTGCTCGAGCCCCCGTTCGGCCCGGTCGATCTCGGCGAGGAGCTGCTCCTGTTTCGCGAGCACTCCGCGCCACGCCTTGACCTCCTGCATTGCAAGCCCCCGCCACAGCTCGGGATCGCCGGCAACGAGCTGCTCGTCGAGGACGGCGTGGCGCGGCCCGAACCCGCTCTCGGTCGCACTCCGGCGCAGGTGCTCCCGCAGCGACTCGCGCCCGAGCTCTGCGTCGGCGAGGTCCGAGGCGCTCCGTGCCTCTTGCGCCTCGCCGATCACGGCCTCGGCGGCGGCGTGGTCGGAGTGACCGCGTGCCGCACGCGCCGCTTCTGACTGTCGCTCGGCGCGCCGCGCGAGCTGCTCGACCGCCTCCACCGACTTCCACTCGGGGGACTGCAGCAGCGCCGTCAGCGTGCCCTCGGCCCGCTCGGTCTCTTCCTGGGCGACGGCCAGCTCGACGGCAATCCGCTCCGTCTCCCCGCGGGCCTCGGTGGAGGCTTCAACTGCCTCGCGGTGGCGGCGCGCAGCATTCTCGTACGCCGTCTCCGCGTGGCGCAGCGTATCGCCCCGCTCGCGGAGGACCGCTCGGGCGTAGGCGCTATAAGAATCGGCAACGAACCGGGTGAGCCGACGGTGGGCCCGGCGCAGGCGCTCGAGCGAGCGTCGCATCTCCTCGAGCTGCTCGAGTCCATCGCCGAGCCGGCGGATGAGGTCATGGTCGACTTCAGGCAGCGCCGCGCCGAGCAAGCGGGTCACTCCGGACGGGTCGAGCGCCTTCGACAGATGCGGACGCCGGAGCTCCAGCATCAGCGTGAGCATGGTCTGGTAGGCGTCCTCGCTCGGGAAGCCAAAGACCGCGTCGTTCATCGTTCGTCGGTACTCGCTCGGCGTGGCGATCAGCGGGCACTCGTCGCCCAGCTCGGCCGCGAGCTCTGCTTTGCTGAGCGGCAGCTCGCCCCGACGGAGCACCAGATCGTCGCCGATGCGGCGCTCGCGTACGACCGCGTACCAGCGCTTTACGCCCTGGACGTTCGTGTTCGCCTTCATCCCGATGACACCCGTCACGCGCTCGGTCCCCTCCAAGCTGAGCCGCTCGAACTCGAGCCACACGTAGCCGGTCCGCTGATCGCCCTCGATGCACCCGACGAGATTCCAGCGCATGTCCTTGGCTGCCTTCGCGAACGGGTCGAGCTTGCGCGGCGAGATGTCGCCGTCGAGGGCGAAGGGCAGGAGCAGCTCGAGCGCCTTCGTCTTGCCGGAGGTGTTGTGGCCGCGGAGCAGCAGGCGCCCGCCGGCCAGTTCGAACACTTGATCGCCGTACTCGTACAGATTGAGAATGCCGGCGCGCACGAGCCGGAAGCGGTCGACGGCGGTCATGCCGCGCCGGCCACCCTCACCTCAGGGGCGCGGAACCGCCCGCACAGCGGCCGAGCGCGCAACCCCGTCGGGCTCCGGGCAACGAGAGCGAGATCGACCAGCAGTGACGTCGACTGCTCCAGCATCGTGTCGAGGACCTCCTCGTCGTCGGGCGAGCGGTTCCAGTGCCGTTCGTGCTGCGCCAAGAGCGCGCGCACGACCCTACGGACTTCCGGCCAGCTCGCCTGGCGCTCGGCCGCCAGCCAGTCGCAGAGCAGGAGCGCGAGCTGCTTGACCGTCGAGCCGGCGGGAAACGGCAGGTCGGTCAGCTCGCGCCCCGCCTCGACGCCGGCCGTCCCCTCAGCACGCCGCTCGACGGCCAACCCGATCCAGTCCTCGACCCGCCGCTCGAGGTTGGCGCGCTGTGAGACGAAGTAGGCGCGCTCTTCCTCGGTGCACTCGTCGAGGTACAGGACGGGGTCCTCCACTAGCCGCCGGGCGACGCGGTGCCGGATCTGCCGTGTCCTTGCCTCTTGGGTCGCGGCCTCCGGCTCTTGGCCGAGGTCCTCGCTGGTGTGGGCAGCCACGGCCGCAAACGGGTCCTTGAGCACGAGCGCGAGACGCCGACGATCGACCGTGAACAGCGCCTCGCTGTCGTCATCCTCCTGGATTCGGTTAGCAAACGTCCCGCGACGGCCGTGCATGAGCTGCAGGACGCCCCAGTGACAGAGGAGCTCCAGCCCGTCAGCGAACGCTGTGCGCTCGACGCGATTGTCGAAGTCGACGCTGAGCGGCGGGTCGGCGCGGGCGCCGGTGTCGGCGACGTCCTTGGCCAGCTCGCCGATGACCGTCTGTTGACCGCCGCGCTCTAGCGCGGCGAGCGTCAGGAACAGCAGGACGACGCCACGATCGCTCAGTCGCGGCCATTCGTCCTTCGAGCGGTCGCGCGCGCTCGGACCGCTCGGCGGGACTCGGGTCCCCCGACGTAAGCCGCGCTCGGTCGGTGTCTTGACCAGCCGCGCGAAGCTCGGAGTGACGTGTAGCCGGTAGCCGAGCAGCTCGGTACAACGCCGGGCGAGCTCGGCATCGTGGCGGCGGATGACCTTGAAGACTGGCTCGTCGGCGCCAACGAACGGCTCGGCCAACAGCGCGCGCAGCGCGATCCGACGCTCCTCCTCGGCCTGTAGCGCGGTCGTCGAGGCGGTCACTGGCGGGTGACCTCAAGGGCGTAGTTCGGGGTTTCGAACGTGCCAATCGGCGTAGCGATCGTGACGCGGTCCGGCGTCGGTGCCAGCAGGGTGATCCGAGCGCGCCCGTCGGAGGACCACGCGTGCCGCGCTCCGCGGACGTCCTTGCCGCTCTCGAAGGCGCGGCCGATCCAGGTGAGCAGGTGACGGAAGTCGCCCTCACGTAGTCGGCCGATGTCGGCGAGCCGGAGCGGACCCGCCGACGTGGCAAAGCGAGCGAGCGCCTGCTCTAGCTCCTCGCGTTCGGCCCGGCGGCGCGCAGCGGCGCGCTGGCCGGCGGCGGTCGTATCCGCGATCGGGGTCCCTGAGCCCGCTCCGGGTGTCCGCGCGCCCGGGCGGCGAAGATGAGCCACGACCGGCGCTGCCGGCGACTCCCACCAGCTGAGATGGCCGTCGATGTGCGTCGCCGAGGGCTGCGGCGATCCGACGTGACGCGGGTGTCCGGTACCAAGGGCGGCGGCGAGGACGGCCTGCGCATCGCCGTTGGCGGCGAGGTGGGCGAGGTGGACGCACGCGTGCGCTCTGTCGGCACGGCCGGTACGGCGATCGACGATTGCCTCGGCAATGTCGAGAATGGCGCGGATCGCCCGGACGACCTTCTCGCCGAGGACCTCCCACGGCGAGCCAGTGCGTCCGGATCCGATGAACCAGCTGCGGATTCCGGCCCACTGCTGTTGAAGCTCAGTGGCCCGCTCGGCGCGGACGCGGGTCGCCGGTGCGTTTGGGAGGTCTGGGATCTCCTCGCCGGAGACGATCAGCTCGCAGAGACGCTCGATCCCGAGCCGATCGACGCGCCCGATTGCTTCGACGATCTCCTCCTCGTGGCGGTTGCGGTCGCGACGGAAGCCCTGCAGGTGCTCGAGCAATGCGTTCTTGCACCGCTCGAACTCGGCGTCGTCGACCAGTTCGCCGCGCGCGACCACGCGGTCGAGCGAGCGCATGAAGTCGAGGGCGCCGGAGTGAAGCTGCTCGAGCTCACCGGCGATCTGCTCGAACATCGAGCGCAGGGTTCTGGCGGAAGGGGCTTCTTCGGCGAGGGTGTCGCCAAGCCTTAGGAGCGCGTCGCGCAGAGCGGGTAGGCGTGAACCGCTGAGCGCCCCACCGCGACCGCGCAGCTCGTCGAGTTCAGCGAGCAGCTCCTCGACTCGCCGGCCGGCGGGGGTGATGTCGTACGTGAACCGGCTGCGGCGGTATTCCCTCGGGCTGCTCGCGAGGCTCGAGTCGTGCTCGCGCTCGACGGCCTGCCACTCGTGGAGTTGCTTGAGGTGGTTGTTCACCTCGTCGGGGGCGAGCGCGAGGCCAAACAGCTCGCGGACGCGGGTGGAGATTTCCTCGGGTCGTAGGCGCAAGCCGAAGTGGCGGTGCTCGAGCCACAGCACGCGCATCAGGCGGCGGTAGCGCTCCGCGTTCTCAACGGTGGCGTACGTGAGCGCCGGCTGTGCGGTGAGTGCCGGGGCAGCTACGGGAGCCGCGTCCGGGGCCTTCCCCCGGTCGCCCCGGGCAGCTTCCGCGAGCGCGCGATGCAGCGACATTGGCACCCGCTTCACGGGTGGCCCTCTGCGCTCGCACGGATGCGGGACATCGCTGCCGGACCGGGCATGTGCAAGAGCATGCGGTCCGCGGCGGCGGAAAAATCGCGGGGGAGCTCGTCGCGGGCTATCCGGACTGCATTTGGGTCACGCAACGCGTCGATGTGCTCGATGTCAGCGGCCGTCGGCGAGGGCGGCGCGAGCTTCATCCGATGCCGCGCCCGGTTCGGGATCCGGCCCTCGCTCGCGGCGATGTCAAGGAGATTGGCGATGATCGCCACTGCCCACGGTCCGAATGCCTGCGGCAACGGCTGGGTCCCGTACCGGACGCGATCGTAAATCGTCGCCCACACCTCGGCGTAGAGGTCGAGAGCGCGCACCGCGTCGCGTAGTGCCCGGAAGCACGTATCGACGAGATGGTCGCCCCACACCTCCATCAGCGGCTCGAGCGCGGATCCCTCGCCGTGGGCAAGTCGAAAGACCAATGAGGCGTCATCCTGCATCGGTTCCATCGGATGCCACACCGTGACAGCAGCCTCGGACGGAACGCCGACAATCTGACGACGGTCCGTCGTCATCTGTCCGCGCCGCCGTCTAGCGTCGCCGTCGAGATGGCCGACGACGCCCCTTCGCTCCGTATCCGCACGGACGAGCTCCGCACCGTCCGCGAGGCGATGCGCGACTTCGGCTCTTTACTTACGGAGCTCGAAGAGGGCGAAGTCGAGAAGCTCGTCCTCACCCAGCGCAATCGGGTGCGGGCAGTCGTCGTCTCGGTGGAACGTTGGAGCCAGCTTGAGCGGGCGCTCGACGGGGATGGCACGCAGGGACGGGTCAAGCGGTAAAGCTGAACTGGGCCATCGTGCCGGCGGTAGCCTTCCCGCTATGCCTACGCTGGTGTTGGACCCGCAGCCCGCTTGGGTTGAGCGGTTGCTTGAGGAGCGGCGACGAAGCGGTGCCGATCGCCGCGACGAGGTATGGGACGGGATTCTCCACGTGATCCCGCCGCCTAGCGTCGAGCACGAGCGTCTGGCGCACGGGCTGCACGTACTCCTGGGTTCGCATGCGTCCGCCGCCAACCTTGTCGTCGTTGGCACGGTCGGGATCGGGACCGAGGACGACTATCGCGTCCCGGACCTCGCTGTCCTCCGGCCGAACTACGCGCCGCAATGGAACCACACGGCCGCGATCGTCGTGGAGATCGCGTCACCGCGCGATGACGCCTGGGAGAAGCTCCCGTTCTACGCCGGGCACCAGGTTGATGAGGTCGCGATCGTGTCCCTTGGGGAACGGCGGATCCATTGGCTCGGTCTGGAAGCGGATGGGGAATACAGTCCGCTCGAGCGGAGCCGTCTGTTGGGCGTAACCGTCACGGAGCTGGCCGCGCAACTCGTTTGGCCCTGACGGAAGGTTCAGCCGCTCGAGGACTCGAGGATCTGGCTGTGGAGGTCGAGCAGCCGCGGCACGTCGGGCGCGTCGACGCGGCCCATCCCGCATTCGGTGCAGATGCCCCAGTGGCGGGCGCCCCCGGGGGAGTTGATCAGAGCGGCGTCGATGTTCTCGATTTGCTCGGCGGTCGTTCCCGGTGCCTGGTCATCGGGGTGGTAGGGGACGAGCGCGAAATAGAGCTCGGTGTCTGAGTCCGTCTTCAGGCCGCCGAGGGGTTCGAAGTAGGCGGTGTCGTTGCGGCCTTGCGGCACGGTGAACGAGACGAAGTTGAGCGGCCGCTGCGCCGCGGAGGTGACGGCGTTGACGAGGTCGACCTGCATCTGCAGCGACTCCGGCTGCTTGAAGTGCTGGTGGCCGTAGTCGCCGTAACACAGGTGCATGCCGACCGGGACATCGGCCGGCACGCGCTCGAGGCAGCGCACCAGCCCGGGCGCGATCTGGTCGATCGGCACCTTTGGCCCCATCGCCCCCTCGAGCGCGCCGAACTCGACCGCGACGTCCCATTGGACGGCGATTCGCTCGTGCGGAAGCCGCTCGAGCGCCGTGTCGAGGTCGGCGAACAGCGCCTGCTCGTAGGACGGCGCGACCTTGGGCAGGTCGTCAGGCGCGATGGTTCCCGCCATCGAGGCCAGCGGCGTCGGGTACTGCAGTTGCAGGCGGACGTCGGCCGGGATCGTGCCCTCGTTCTGCATCCGCTCGAACGTTGCGAACGACTCGGTGTATTCGTCGGCGTAGCCGAGGTTGGGCCAGTTGATCATCTCGGCCGACGCGCCCTCGGTCAGGCGTAGCTGAGGCGACGACGGGGCATCCTGGTCGGTCTCGTAGGCCTTCCCGACCGCCACGGTCTCGAACTCGGGCATCTGCTGGAACTTCTGGATCTGGAAGTGGATCCAGTAGCCGCGGTCTCCCGTCTCGCCGTCGGTCATTCGACGGACGCCATTCGGGATGCGTGAGCTGATCTCCCGCATCACCGTTTCGGCGTCGGGCAGGTTGACCGAACCATTGAAATGAACAGCTGTGGGTGGCATCGCAATCCTCTCGGTGGTTCTCCTCTCCGGCGCGTCATATCACGCCGGGCGACGCCGAGGAAGGCGACCTCGCGCCGTTACGCGGTCGCCGCCGGGCCGGATGGCACCTGTGCGCCGCTAATGGCGCATCATGCGCCAAGATTGACGCATCTACTCGAACGGTCCGATCGTCTGGAGGTAGCGGCGAAGGAGCGGGTTCGAAACCCTCCAGTCGGCTCGTCCGCCGCTTTCGATGATGCCGGCGTCCCGAAGCGCCTCGAGCGCGCGCCGGACGCCGCCCCGCGGGAGCCCGCGATAGACGGGCTGGCCGCGAGCAATGCGTTCCGCGACGACCAAGCCGAGTCGATGCGAACGGCGGATTCGCTCGACGATCTGCTCGTGTGCGATCCGGTCGGTCGCCATCGCCGCCAGCAGGCCCTGTTCGACAACGCCGAGGTCGATCAGGCGAGTCTCCAGTTCGACCGTCGCGAGGTGGCTCTTCTGCGCGATCAGCATCGTGCTCCGCGGCTGGCCCTCGCCGTACTCGATGATGCGCTCGAGCGCCGCCGGCTCGACCTCGCAGTCGTCGGCCTCGAAGCGCTCGTTCAGGCCCTCCGCCCACGCCTCGGCGTCGATCGGGCGCAGGTCGTGGAAGCCGCCGAACTGGTGGAGGCCCCGGTGGGACGGGGTGAAGAGATCGCGCATCAGATGCTCGAGGCTGCCGGCGAACAGGTAGCTGACGCCCGAGGTGCGCTGGAAGATCGCGCGCATCCGCTTGGTCAGACGGTCCGGGTCGCCGTACGGCTGATGTGGTCCGCCGATCTCCTGAAACTCGTCAAAGAAGACGACCACCTGCTTTCGATCGGCATCGGCGATCCGCCCAGGTAGACCGAGTGCGTAGTCCAGGTAGCGCTCGGGGTCGCGTGCAGCGAGCCCGGGGCTGAACACGATCTCGAGCTCCTCGCCGAGCTGTGCCTTTGACTTGATGACGGCCGACGTCTGGAGCGCGTCGGCCACAAGCCGCCCGGCTCGCCTGGTCTGATGGATCACGCGCCGCAGCGCCGACCGGTTCGCGAGCGTCGCGGCGACGAACGCCTCGGCGAACTCGGCAGCGCTCGCGATCCGGAACAGGTCGATGCTCACGACGTAGAAGCCGCGTTTGGCGAGCCGTCCGACCGCGGCATCGCACACACTCGTCTTGCCCGTGCGTCGAGGTCCGGCGACCACGAGGTTCGAGCCGGCACCAAGCGCCGTCGTGATCTCGCGCACGTCCGTCTCCCGGCCGATCATCTGGCTCGCCGGGATCGGCTGGTCGGTCGGGAAGAGATCGCTGCTGCGCTGTCGAGGCACGGTTTCGCATTATACGCCTATTTGGCGCATTATGCGCCAAATATGGCGCAAAGCTTTTTTGCCCTCCCGCGATTCAACGAAGTCGTGTCAGGTTTGGCGCAAAGCTGGCACGACTGTGTCTTGATCCGTAACACCACCCGGGAGCAAGCTGTGGCCATGGCAACGCTGGCTCAGAAGATCGAGGCCGAGAAGCGGATGCGAGACCTGCTCGAGGAGAGCGACCTTCCTCAGCCGGACTACGTCGAGTACGGCTTCACCTGCATCAGGTTGATCTTCAACGACACGAAGACCGTGGTCGTCATCGATATCGACGACCCCGAAGACGCCGAGGCGGATTTCGACACAGACGC
>CAVYQJ010000032.1:0-122416 GCA_963770615.1 uncultured Solirubrobacterales bacterium
TGATGCCCGACGCGGTGATCGACAAGACCGTGGAGGGGATCATCGCCTCAGCGTTCGGCGCGGCGGGCCAGCGGTGCATGGCCGGGTCGGTGGTCGTGACCGTCGGCGACGCGCACGAGCAGCTTCTGCGTCCGTTGGTCGACGCGTCGCGGTCGCTGCGGGTCGGCGATGGGTTCGAGGACTCGAGCGACGTCGGTCCGGTGATCTCGTGCGCGGCGCGCGACCGGATTCGCGATTGGATCGACCGCGGCGAGGCCGGGGGCGCGAGGGTGGTGTTGGACGGCCGCGAGGCGTCCGGGGATCCGAACGGGTCGTACGTCGGGCCGACGATCCTCGACGGCGTGACGGCGGAGATGGACATCGCCCAGGAGGAGGTGTTCGGCCCGGTTCTGTGCGTGATCAGCGCCCCGACCTTGGACGAGGCGATCGGGATCGTCAACGCCAGCCGGTTCGGGAACGGGACGTCGATCTTCACCGAGTCGGGCGCGTCGGTCCGCCGCTACCGCCACGAGATCCAGGCGGGCATGGTCGGGGTCAACATCGGCGTGGCCGCGCCGGTCGCGTTCTTCCCGTTCAGTGGCTGGAAGGATTCGTTCCTTGGCGACCTGCACGCGCACGGCACCGACGCGGTCGAGTTCTACACGCGCAAGAAGACCGTCACCAGCCGCTGGTTCTCAAGCGGCCAGGGCAGCGGCACGTACTTCGTCGAGAGCTGAGTCGCCACCCGGGCCCGATGGTCCGGCGTGACCGCGCCGACGCGGCTCAACCGACGACGGGCAGCGTGCGCTCGCCCGACAGCCGCGTCAGCGTCCGCTGCATCGTCGAGGTGACGAGCTTGTAGCCGTCCTCGGGGTCCGGGCGGGAACCGAGCCGGTCGCGCAGGTCGATCGGCTTGAGCACACGGATAGAGATCTTGGCGGGCAGCGGGATGCGACCGGGCAGGTCGAGCACCGTGAGCCCGAATGGTGGGCCGATCGCGGCGGGCAACACCTTCAGACGCAGGCGGCGGTCGAGTCCGAGGGCCCGCGCGAACCGACGGCCCTGCCCGAGGAACAGCGCCGTCTCCTGGCCGCCGATCGCGACCACGGGCACCACCGGGATGCGGTGCTTCAGCGCCAGCTCGACGAAGCCGGTCCGTCCGGCAAAGTCGATCTGATCGGATTCCCAGGAGGGGCGGTAGGTCTCGTGGTCGCCGCCCGGGTAGACGAGGAGCGCCGCATCGCGGCGGAGCGCCTTCGACATGTTCGCGGGCGAGGCGGGAACGGTGCCGTAGCGTTCGACGAGCGCGCGCAGTCCGGGGACCTTGAACACGAGGTCGTGCGCGAGCTGATGGAAACGCCGGCCGGTGCCGAAGTGGTCGTAGAAGTGCTGGCCGAACACGAACGTGTCGGCGATCAGCGTTCCCCCGGAGTGGTTGCCGACGAGCAGCACCGGACCCTCTTCCGGGATGTGCTCGAGGCCCCGCACGTCGGACCGGAAGTACAGCTGGGTGGCGAGCCGCACGGCCGGGAGCGTGCGCTCGATGTACAACGGGTCGCGGAGCGCGAACGGGTCGCGCTCGCCACGGTCGGTGACCGTGGCGGCGAGGTCTTCGCCGAAGGCGGCGAGCATTCGCACGTACGCCTCCGCCGGACCCAGCGGGGCGCGCAGCGCCTTTGTCAGTCCGGGTGCCATATGGGGGCTCTACCCCGGTATCGGCGCGTCTACCCGCGGGCGGCGGTTGTCAGGAGTGCGGCGGCGGGTCCCGGCGCGGGACCGGCGAGGTGTTGACGATCGAGGTCGTCGTCTCGCCGTAGAGCAGAAACCGGTCGAGCACCTCGGGGAGGTGCTCGATCGACGCGAGGTGGAGCTTGATGTAGAAGCAGTCCTCGCCGGTGATCCGGTGGCACTCGGAGATCTCCGGGATCTCCTGGGCGAGCTCGGCGATCTTGCTGAGCTGTCGGACGGCGGGCTTGACCCGGACGATCGCGGTCAGCTGGTATCCGAGTGCCCGCGGGTCGATCTCGGCGCGGTAGCCGGTGATCACGCCGGCCTGCTCGAGGCGTTTGACGCGCTCGGCCACGGCGGGGGAGGAGAGGTTCGTCTGGCGCCCCAGCTCGGCGAACGTGATCCGGCCGTCGGTCGAGAGCGTACTTATGATCTGGTGATCGATCGCGTCCAATGACGGAAAATCATCGGGTCTGATGGGTGTCGAGCCTTTGTTCATAAGGCGTATCTAGCGTAATGCCTTAAGTTGCCTATGTCCATTCCGGGGCGCTGAGATGAAAATCGTGGAGTGCACGCCGGCCCGCACAAGAGCACGATCCCGCCGCAGGCGTACTTCGTCGGCAGCGCGGTGTTCCACTATCTCGGTCCGGCGTTCGCGGTGCTGCTGTTCGCGCGGGTGGCGCCGCTCGGGGTCGCGTGGCTGCGGATCGCGAGCGCAGCGGTCGTGTTCGCGGTCTGGCGCCGGCCGTGGCGCCCGCTCCGAGCGGCCGATCGATCCACGGTGTGGCTCGTGGTCGCGCTCGGGGGCGTGCTCGCGGTGATGAACAGCTGCTTCTACGAAGCGATCGCGCGACTGCCGCTCGGAACCGTGTCCGCGATCGAGTTCCTGCCGGTGATCGCGCTCGCGGCGGTCGGCGTTCGCTCGGTCCGCAACGGGTTCGCGCTCGCGCTCGCGGTGGCCGGGGTGTACAGCCTGGTCTCGGTGCAGGTGACGGGTGAGCCGCTCGGAATCGCGTTCGCGTTCGGCAACGCGGCCCTGTTCTCGCTGTACATCGTGCTCGCGCACCGGGTGTCGCGCGTGCCGGGTCTCGCCGGCATCGACGGACTGGGCGCCGCGATGCTGGTCGCGGCGCCGGTGAGCACCGCGATCGGCGGCTGGGCCGTCCTCCCGCACGTGCTCGACCCGGTCGCGATCGCCGCCGGCATCGGCGTCGGCGTCACCTCGTCGGTGATCCCGTACGTGTGCGACCAGCTCGCAATGGCAAGGCTGCCCCGCGCCACCTACTCGTTGATGGTGTCGCTGCTGCCGGCGACCGCGACCGTGATCGGGATCGTCGTGCTCGCGCAGATCCCGAGCGCGCGGCAGGTCCTCGGCGTCGCGCTTGTGATCGGTGCGGTCGCGATTCACCGCGATCGCGCCGCCGCCGAGGCGACGGCGTCCAGCGGTCGCGCGCGTACGAGCGCAGACGTCACCGCCGCCGGTTGACGCGGTTACCGGCGAGCGCGCTGGGTAGCACTACGTCACAGGGTGGCGCGGCTTTTCACGAGAGGAGAAAGCGACATGCGCATGGCCGACAGGGTCGACCGCACCCAGCGGGAGAGCAAGCCCGCCGGTGTGGCGGTCGCGACGTTCAAGAAGTTCTCCGAGGATCGCAGCACGAACCTCGCGTCGATGATCGCGTTCTGGGGGATCTTCTCGATCTTCCCGCTGTTCATGGTCCTGGTCACCGTTCTGGCGTGGGTTCTGCCCGCGTCGGACAAGCACTCTGTACTCAGCCAGGTCGCGAAGATGTTGCCGCTGCTCGATCCGTCGACGATCAGCGGGCTCACCGGCAGCGTGCTGGCGCTTGTCCTCGGATTGCTCACCGCGTTGTGGAGCGGCCTCGGTGTCGTGCGCACGGTCCAGTTCGCGTTCGATTCGGTGTGGGAGATCCCTTACCACGAACGTCCCGGACTGGTCCAGCAGACGCTCCGGAGCGTGTGGGTGCTGGGAACGATCGGCATCGGCCTGGTACTCACGACGCTGATCTCGGGCTTCGTCGTCACCTCGGCCAACGGCGTTCACCTCGGCGTCCTCGGGCGAGTGGGCGGCTACGTTCTGGCGGCCGCGCTCGACGTCGGGATCTTCCTGGCCGCGTTCCGGATTCTCACGACGCGAGCCACATCCGTGCGCGACGTGCTGCCGGGGGCCGTGCTTTCCGGAGTGGCGTTTTTCATCCTTCAGCAGGTGTCGGCCCTGATCATTTCCCACTACCTGCAGAAGGCCCAATCGACTTACGGCCATTTCGCCACCGTGATCACGATCCTGTGGTGGTTCTATCTCCAGGCCAACATCACGTTGCTCGGCGCGCAGTTGAACGTCGTACTGAACGAGCGCCTGTACCCGCGCTCACTGGTGAACGCGCCGCAGACACCGGCCGATCATCGGGTGCTCGAGGCGTATGTCGGTGAACGCGCATACCACCCTCAGCAGCGAGTGACGACGCGCATGGAGGAGTAGTGGGGGCGTCTACAAAGGCCGGCGGACGCCGACCTCGTCGATGTGCGCGAGTAGGTCTCGCGGGTCTTCGTACACCCGGTACGCGCCCGAGTAGATGAGCTCCTCGCGGCCGTAACCGCCCGACAGCAGGCCGATCCCCAGCGCCCGAGCACGCCGGGCCGCGAGCAGGTCCCAAACGCTGTCGCCGACGACCATGCTGTCGCGGATGTCGACGCGGATCAGCTCGGCGGCGGTCAGGAACAGGTCGGGGTCTGGCTTGGCGTAGCGAACCTGGTCGCGCGTCACGAGCGGTGTGTCCGCCGGCAGCCCGAGCAGCTCCACCCCTAGCCGCGCGTAGCGCTCCGCGCCGCTCGTCGCGATCGCCCACGGGACGCCGAGGTCGGTGAGCGTCGCGAGCAGGTCGCTCGCGCCCGGGAGCGGACGCACGCCGTCGTAGTGGCGCAGGAAGGCGTCGCCGTGCAGCTTGGGTAGCTCGGCGAGCGTGTCCCGGTCGAGCGGGGTCTCGAGCTCGCGGGCGAGCGCGCTGACGAACAGCCCGCCGCTCATCCCGATCCGGCGGTGGATCTTCCACACCGACAGATTGATCCCGACCCCCTGGAGCGCCTCGCGCCAGGCGATCACGTGCTGGTACACACTGTCGATCAGCGTTCCATCGAGGTCGAACAGGAACGCGGGGTTGCTCCGAGCCTCGAACTCCACCGTTGCATCTTCGCTCAATTACCGTACGCGCGTGATCACCGCCGAAAGCATCGCCGCCCGTCTGGCCGCCCTGCACGACGTCGGCGTCGGTCCCGAGGGGGTTTACCGCCTCGCGTGGACCGCCGAGGACGCGGCGACGCGAGCCTGGTTCGAGCGCCAGGCCGCGGATTCCGGGCTGCGCTTCGAGCGCGATCCGGCGGGCAACCTGTGGGCGCGCCCGGATGCGGATCCGCCATGGTGGGGGATCGGATCCCATCTGGACAGCGTCCGCGGCGGCGGCCGCTTCGACGGGCCGCTCGGCGTGGCGTGCGCGTTCGAGATCGCGTCCGAGCTCTCCGCCGGCGCGGCGCCACCGGTCGCGGTGCTGTCGTTCGCCGACGAGGAGGGCGCGCGCTTCAACACCCCGACGTTCGGGAGCAAGGCCTTGAGCGGGCGCCTCGATCTCCCGGCGGTGCTCGAGCGGCGCGACGATGCCGGCGTGGCGCTGGGCGACGCGATGCGCGCCGCCGGGGTCGATCCGGACGGGATCCGCGATGCGCCCGGCGTGCTCGCGACGCTCGCCGGCTTCATCGAGATCCACATCGATCAGACGACTGACCTGGCCCGCGCCGGCGAGCCCGTCGGGCTGGTCAGCGCGCTTGCCGCCCGGACCCGTCTCCAGATCGTGCTGCGCGGCCGAGCCGATCACGCCGGAACCACGCCCCGGTCAGAGCGCCGCGACGCGCTGGCGGCGGCGGCCCGGCTGATCGTCGGCGCCGAGGACCTGGCCGCGGAGGATCCTTCGCTGACGGTGACGACGGCGCGGATCCTGGCCGAGCCGAACGCGCCGACGACGATCGCGGCCGAGGTACGGCTGTGGATCGACGCGCGCTCCCCGGAGGGGTTCGGGGCGATTGACGCGTGGCGGGCTCGGCTCGACGGGCTCGCCGGCGAGCTGTCCGGCCGGACCGGGGTCGAGATCGAGATCGGCGTCGCTTCGCGCAGCGACCGGCGCGAGTTCTCGCCACCGCTCCGGGCCACGCTGGCCCGCGCGAGCGAGGAGGTCGTCGGCCATGCCGTCCCCGAGCTCGTGTGCAACGCCGGGCATGACGCCGGCGTCGTCGCCGAGCGGGTGCCGGCGGCGATGGTGTTCGTCCGCAACGAGACCGGCGTCAGCCATTCGCCGGCGGAGAACGTCGACCTGGACGACGCCGCGATCGCCGCCCGGGTCGTCGCTCGCGCGCTACAGGAGGTTCAGTGATCGCCACGACCGTCTCGATCCCCGGGATGCCGAATGCGCATTCGCACGCTTTCCAGCGCGGCCTGCGCGGACGCGCTGAACGGCCCGGACCCGCCGGCGGCGATGACGACTTCTGGACGTGGCGCACCGAGATGTTCGCGCTCGCCGAGACCCTCGACCCGGACTCGATGCGCGCGATCGCGCTCGAGACCTATCGCGAGATGGTCGGCGCCGGGTACGCCGTCGTGGGCGAGTTCCACTACGTCCACCACCAGCCCGACGGCACGCCGTACGCCGAGCCGAACGCGATGGCGTTTTCAGTCGCCGAAGCCGCGGTCGAGGCTGGACTGCCGATCGTGCTGCTTCCTGCCGCATATCACCGTGGCGGCTGGGACGGCGGGGATCTTCCGCCGGCGCCGGGCCAGTCCCGCTTCTGCGACCCCGACGTCGAGGCGTTCCTGGCCCGGGTGGACGCGCTCCGAGTTTGGTCGGCATCTGTGCCCGGCGTCGAGGTCGGGGTAGCGGCACACAGCGTCCGCGCGGTCCCCGCCAGCTGGCTCGAGGCGATCGCCGAGTACTCCGAGCGCCACGGGATCGTCCGCCACGTCCACGCCCACGAGCAGCGCCGCGAGCTCGACGAGTGTCAGGCCGAGCACGGTTGTTCCCCGATCGAGCTGCTCGAGCGGACCGGCTTCCTCGGGCCGCGCGCGAGCGTGATCCACGGGATCCACGTGTCGGCCGCGGATGTCGCGTTGCTCGCCGGGAGCGGGACGACGGTCGTCTCGTGCCCGACGACCGAGGGCAACCTCGGCGACGGGTACCTGCCGGCGATGGCCTACGCGGAGGCGGGCGTGCCGCTCGCGATCGGGAGCGACTCGCAGGTGCGGATCGACCCGTTCGAGGAGGCGCGCGAGCTCGAGACCGGCTCGCGCCGCGAGCGTCAGCTCCGCTCGGGCCTGCTCGCGTCGGTGGGAGACCTGTGGACGGTGCTGTGCCGAAACGGCTACCGGAGCCTCGGGGTCGGCGCCGACCTCGAGCAGCCGAGGATCGAGATCGACCTGAACCATGTCGATCTGCGCGGGATCGATCTCGACGACCTGCCGCTCGCGCTGGTCACGTGCGCGTCGGCGGGGGTTGTGACTCGCGGCGTTGGCGCCCCGGCCCCTTAAGCGAGTCGCGCCCCGATTCCGGCGGAGAGGGAGGCCGGTTTAGAGGGGCGCGCTCAGAGGAGGGTGTGCGGGAATATTGACGGCTGAGGACCTAGCTGTCCAAGACGAACTTCGTCGCGAACTGATAAGCGGCGCTTATGGATTCGTGAACACGATCTTCCCGGCCGTCTCGCCCCGGAGCATCGCCTCGAACCCCTTCCCGGCGTCGGCCAGCGGCAGGGTCGCGCTGATCGCCGGACGCACGCCCCTGTCGACGCACATCCGGATCAGCCGGCCGAGCTCTTCGCGGGTCCCCATCGTCGACCCGATCACCGACAGCTGGAGGAAGAAGATCCGGGTCAGCTCCGCCGGGGGAGCGTCGCCGGTGGTCGCTCCCGAGATGACGATCTTGCCGCCGGGCTTGAGCGCGCGCACCGAGTGCGCCCACGTCGCCTGGCCGGTCGTGTCCATCACCGCGTCGACCCGCTCGGGCAGGCGCGCGCCCGGTTCGAACGCCTGATCGGCGCCCAGCTCGAGCGCCCGGGCGCGCTTCTCCTCCGAGCGCCCGGTGACCCACACGCGAATGCCGGCGGCGCTGCCGAGCACGGTCAGCGCGGTCGCGACCCCTCCGGTCGCTCCCTGGACGAGCACGGTAGAGCCGGGCGAGATCGCGCCGCGGGTGAACAGCATCCGGTAGGCGGTCAGCCAGGCGGTCGGGAGGCACGCCGCCTGTTCGAACGACAACTCAGGCGGCTTGGGCACGAGATTCCAGCGCGGGACCGTCACCTTTTCGGCAAAGGTCCCCTGGTAGCGCTCGGACAGCAGCGACCGGCGCGGGTCGAGCGTCTCGTCGCCGTGCCACGACGGGTCGTTGATCACCGAATGGACGATCACGTCGTTGCCGTCGTCGTCGACGCCGGCGGCGTCGCAGCCGAGGATCATCGGCAGCCGGTCCTCGGGGAGGCCGACGCCGCGCAGCGACCACAGGTCGTGGTGGTTCAGCGAGGCAGCCCTGACCGTGATGGCCGTCCACCCGTCGGGAATCTCGGGTTCAGGACGCTCTCCGACGGTCAGTCCGGTGAGCGGGTCGTCGCGGTTGATGGCCGAGGCATAGACGGCGAGCATCGGCGAATCATGCCGTAGTGCCACAATCTCGGTCACATGGCAACCGTCACCGCGCGCGCCACCCGAGCGGTCGACGCCCCGCCGGACCGGGTCCTTGCCTTCCTGAAGGACTACCGTGAGGCGCGGCCGCGCATCCTCACCGACAACTACAGCCAGTACCGCGTTGAGTCCGGAGGCCAGGGGCAAGGCACCGTGATCGGCTACCACTTCGCGGCCGGGCGCCGCGAGCGCGACTACCGGCTGAGCGTCGAAGAGAGCGCCGGCGGGCTGGCCGAGCGGGACCAACTCTCCTCGTACGTCTCACGCTGGACCGTTGCCCCGGACGCCGACGGCTCGCAGGTGACGCTCGAGGCCACCTGGGACGGCGCCGGCGGAATCGGCGGCGTGTTCGAGCGGACGTTCGCGCCGAGGGTTCTGGGTGGGATCTTCGGCGAGATGCTCGACAAGCTCGCCGCGGCCGTCTCAGGGCCCGACGGACCCTCAGCCTGACTCGACTTGCTTCTTGAGCTCGCCGGCGCGCGCGCCCGCGAGCATCTGGCGGAGCATGTCGACCATCGGGCCTCGGACGAGCATCCCGAGCGTGCGGCCGAGGTCGACCTCGATCGAGTAGGTGGCGCGCGTGCGCTCGCCGCCGAGGTCCTCGAGCGTCCAACTACCGTCGACCGACTTCAGATCGCCCTTCTCCTGAGTCCACCGCAGCGTGTCCGGGCCCTCGTAGGTGAAGCGGACGATCGACTTGACCGTGCGCACCTTGGCGTCGGTCTCGGCCTCGCACCTGGTCGCCCGGCCGTCGCCGTCCCGCTCGATCGCGTGCATCGACTTGAGCCCGCCCTGCCAGTCCGGCGCGCTCTCGACGTCCTGCACGAGCGCCCACACGCGGTCGAGCGGAGCGTCGATCTCCGCCGTCGAGCTCCCGATCAAGTTCGCCATCGAGTCACGCCTCCTCCATCGCCGCCGTATAAGCCCCGTTCCGTGCGGCCGAATTCAACCTGGCGCGGTGGATGAATGCGTTCTGGGCGGCCTGCGCGTTCTCCCATTTGCCGTCCCACGCCCTGAGCGCCGCCCCCGACAGCGCCCGGCCGTACGAGAACGCCAGCTCCCACGGATGGGGGCCGGCGGCGTTCATCGCGGCCAGGTGGGCGGTCGCGTCGTGGTCGGATTGGCCGCCCGACAGGAACACGATCCCCGGCACGCCCGCCGGCACGTGCTTGTAGAAGCACTCGAGCGTCCGGTCGGCGACCTCCTCGATGCCGGCGCGCTCGGGCGCGTCGTAGCCCGAGAGCACCATGTTCGGCTTGAGCAGCGTGCCGAACACGTCGACCCGCTGGTCGAACAGCTCCGTGTAGACGGCGTCGAGCACGCGCGAGGTGACGTGGTAGCTGCGCTCGATCGTGTGCGTCCCGTCCTGGAGCACCTCGGGCTCGACGATCGGCACGAATCCGGCCTCCTGGCACAGCGCGGCGTAGCGCGCGAGCGCGTGCGCGTTGGCCCAGATGCAGTAATCGCTCGGCAGCGTGTCGGTGATCGTGTAGGTCGCGCGCCACTTCGCGAACCGGGCGCCCATGCTCCGGTACTCGTGCAGGCGGTCGCGGAGACCGTCGAGACCCTCGGTGATCGTCTCGCGCTCGGTCAGCGCGAGCGGGTGCTGCCCGATGTCGACCTTGATCCCGGGGATGATGCCCCTGGCGGCGAGCAGCTCGGGGAACGGTGTGCCGTTCGACGCCGACTGGCGGATCGTCTCGTCGTACAGGATCACGCCGCTGATGAACTCCTCCGCGCCCGGGGTCGTGAACAGGATCTCCCGGTATTCGGTCCGCAGCTCCACGGTCGACTCGAGCATGATCGAGTCGAACCGCTTCTGGATCGTCGTGTCGCTCTCGTCCGCGGCGAGGATCCCCTTGCCGGGTGCGACGAGCGCCTTGGCGGTGTCGTGCAGTTCGTTGGCGGTCATGCGGCCGCCCTGATTATGTCCTGCGCGGGGTTCCGCGAGAATCGTCGACACATGCCCGCCACCGTCATAGAGATCGACACCCCGCACGGGCCCGCCCGGGCCCACGTGACGAAGGTCCGCGGCGCGCGCGGCGCGGTGGTGCTCGGGCACGGCGCCGGTGGCGGCGTCGGCGCGCCCGATCTGGTCTTGGCCGCCGAGGTCGCGCAGGCCGAGAAGCTCAGCGTGGCGCTGATCGAGCAGCCCTATCGGGTGGCGGGCCGGCGCTCGCCGGCGCCGGCGGCCCAGCTCGACACCGCCTGGATCGCGGTCGTCTCGCACCTGCGGGGCAAGACGCTGAAGGGGTTGCCGATCGTGTGCGGCGGGCGCTCGTCGGGCGCGCGCGTCGCGTGCCGGACCGCGGCGGAGACGGGGGCGGTCGGGGTGCTGTGCCTGGCCTTCCCGCTTCACCCGCCCGGCCGCCCCGCGGCAACCAGGCAGGACGAGCTCGACGGCGTGACCGTGCCCGTGCTCGTCGTCCAGGGCGCGAGCGACCCGTTCGGCATGCCGGCGCCCGGCCCGTCGCGAACCGTCGTGACCGTCAAGGGAAACCACAGCCTGCGGAGCGATCGCGAGGCGGTCCGAACTGCGGTGCGGGACTGGCTCTGCCGGATACCCTGAAGGCGCAATGCTGTGTCAACGCATCGGCCACGGGGGCGCGAGCGCGCTGGCCCGGGCGAACACGCTGGCCTCGTTCGACGCGGCGTGCGAGATCGGAGTCGACATGGTCGAGTTCGACGTGCGCGCCTGGAACGGCGAGCTCGTGCTCGCGCACACCGTGCTGCACGCCCGCCGCGGCGGGAACGTGCGCCTGGACGAGGCCCTCGCCCACCTGCGCGGCCGGCGGGTGGAGCTGAACGTCGACGTCAAGCACGTCGGCTGCGAGTCCGTGCTGCTCGAATCCGTGCGGCACGCCGGGCTGCTCGACCGGACGCTGATCTCCTCGCAGGTGCCCGACGTGCTCGACCGCGTCCGTGCGCTCGAGCCGCGGGCCTGGGTCGGAATCTCGATCGGCGGGCGGTTCGCGCGGTTCAGTCAGCGGTGGCGTGACTGGCGCGCGGTGGCGCTTGCCGGCCTGCACAGCGGGCGGTGGGACGTGCTGATGGCCCAGCACAAGCTCGTCGATCGCGGGCTGCTGCACGACGTCAGCGATCGGGGTGGGCGGCTGTACGCCTGGACCGTGAACGAGCGCGTGGCGATCGCGCGGCTGCAGGAGCTGGGCGTGCACGGGATCGCGACCGCCGACCCGCGGCTGTTCGCTTAGGTTTTCTCTGGGTCTCGCTTCGCTCGACGTCCAGCCGGATGACTCCCGGCCGGCCCGGTCTTGGCGAGGCCGGATGCCGAGCGGGCCGAGCCGGGAGGCCGTTCCGCAGGGCGTCCATGCCCTGCGGCCTTAGTTTTTGTTTTCTGTGTGCGTCCGTGTCGCCGGCGGATTGGGTCCGACGGCGGGGCGCCTGAGGGTGGGTGGGGGCGGGTCGCAGGCGCGCGGCGGCTCGCGGGGCATGCGTAACACGGCAATTGAGGGCGTTTGCGTCGGCCGTGCCGTGTGAGGCATGTGGGGCATGCGTGGTACGGCACGGCCTCCCCGGGTCGGCTCCGTTGTCGAGCTATGCATGCCCGGCGCGCCGCGACCTGTCTCCGGGGACGACGCACCCTCCCTCAGCCGCCCGCCGTTTCCATTCGCTGGCTCTCAGCCATTCAGGGGTGCGCGCCCGCCGGGCACGGATGCCGGGCGGAACGGCCCCATGGACGCCGAGCGCAGCGAGGCCCCCAAACTCAGACCCACGTAGATTGGTTGACCGTGCAAGAGATCGTCCCCGCACCCGACCGCGGCCGCGTGTTCACGGAGTCGCTGCGCCCCGGGCTCGCCGACTGCTCGCCCACCGGGCGGATCCGGCTCGATGCGCTCGCGCGGTGGGCGCAGGACGTCGCGTACGCCGACTCGGTCGACGCCGGCCTGGCCGGGAGAGCGATCTGGGTTGTCCGGCGGACGCGCATGCGCGTGACCCGGTTCCCGCGGTTCGGCGCCGAGTTCACGCTGGCGACGTTCTGCAGCGGTCTCGGGCGGATGTGGGCCGAGCGCCGCACCTCGATCACGCCCGCGGGCGAGGAGGCTGGTGGGGTCGAGGTGGTGTCGGTGTGGGTCCATCTTGACCCGCTGAGCGGGCGCCCGACCAAGCTCACCGAAGACGAGATCGCGATGTGGGGCGACTCGACGGCGGGACGGACCGTGACCGCGCGGCTCCGCCACCCGGCGCCCGACGGCGTCGCCGACGGCTTTCCCTGGTGGTTTCGCAGCACCGAACTCGATCTCGCGCGCCACGTGAACAACGCCGCCTACCTGACACCGGTCGAGGAGGAACTGCTCGCAAACGACGCCGAGCCGGACTCGATCGACCTCGAGATCGAATACCGGGCGCCGGCGCAGCCCGGCGAGATGCGCGTCCTGCGTCAAGATTCCCGCCGGTGGATCGTCAGCCCAGAGGGCGACACCTACGCCTCGATAATCATCAAACAGGAGGACTGAACTTGCGCGCCGTCACGATCACAGAGCCCGGGGGCCTCGACGTCCTGAAGGTCGCCGACCTGCCGCCGCACGACGCCGGCGCCGGCGAGGTGCGGATCGCGGTCAAGGCCGCGGCCGTCAACCCGACCGACATCGCGCTCCGCCAGCGCGGCGGTGGCGACCTGCCGGCGCCGTGGGTGCCGGGCATGGACGCGGCCGGCGTCGTCGAGTCGGTCGGGCCCGACGTCGATCGCTTGAGCGTCGGCGACGAGGTGATGGCCGCGGTCAGCCCGCGGCGGCCCGAGGGCGGCGCGCAGCAGGCACTGGTGGTCGTGCCGGAGGCCTCGGTGGTACCGATTCCCGACGGCGCCACGCTGGCCCAGGCGGCAACGCTGCCGATGAATGGCCTGACCGCGCGCTCCGGGCTCGAGCTGCTCGGCCTGAAGGAAGGCGACACGCTGGCGGTCACCGGTGGCGCCGGGGTGCTCGCCTCGTACGTGATCCCGCTCGCCAAGGAGCATGGGCTGCGCGTGATCGCGGACGCCAAGCCCGAGGACGAGGAGCTCGTGAAGAGCTTCGGCGCCGACGTGGTCGTGCCGCGCGGGCAGGGGTTCACCGACGGCGTGCTCGAGGCCGCGCCCGACGGGGCCGACGGGCTGTACGACACGGCGCTGCTCCGGCGCGCGGCGTTCCCGGCGATTCGCGATGGTGGCCAGATCGTGGTCGTGCGCGGCTGGGACGGCGACGAGGTCGAGGACCGCGGGATCCGCGTGCATCCGGTGGCGGTCTCAAGGGTGCTCGACCGCACCGACTGGCTCGAGGAGCTGCGGACGCTGGCCTCCGACGGACGCATCCAGCTCCGCGTCGCGGCGGAGTTCCCGCCCGAGCAGGCCGCCGACGCTGAGCGTCTGATGGACGCCGGCGGGCTGCGCGGGCGGGCCGTGATCGTGTTCTGATCAGTCGCGCGCCGCTTCGAGGACGGCGCGGGCGGCGTTGTGGCCGGGGATGCCACTGACGCCGCCGCCGCGGCGCGCGCCGGCGCCGCACAGCCACACGTTCGCGTGGGCGGTCTCGACGCCCCAGGTGCCGACCTCTTCGTCTGATTCGGCGAACGGCCACGCGAGGTCGCGGTGGAAGATGTGGCCGCCCGGCATCCCGAGCTCGGCCTCGATCTCGGGCGGCGTCAGCGCCTCGAGGCCCAGCAGGCAGTCCTCGATCGGCTCGGCCAGCGCCGAGTTGAGCGAGGCGAGCGTGGCGGCGACGGCGCGCTCTTTGGCGGTGGCGTCGGCGGGGTCGAACAGCCGGGCGGGCATGTGAAGCCCGAACAGGGTGAGCGTGTGCACGCCGGCTTTGCGGAGGTCGTCACCGAGGATGCTCGGATCAGTCAGTGAGTGGCAGTAGACCTCGCACGGCGGCGTCGACGGGATGGCGCCCGCGGACGCCTCGCGGTACGCCGCGTCCAGCTGCTCGTAGCCCTCGTTGACGTGGAACGTCCCCGTGAACGCCTCCTCGGAGCTCACTCCCGGAACGCGGGGCAGGCGCTTCAGCAGCATGTTGATCTTGAGCTGCGCGCCTTCGGGCCGTTCGGCCGGCTCGCCCAGCAGTTCGCGCAGGACCGCCGGGGCGACGCCGGCGAGCACGTGCCGGGCCGCGTACGTGCGTTCGTCCGCGCAGCGCACTTCGGCCGCGCTCCCGTCGGTCTCGATCGCGATCGCCTCGGCGCCCGTCACGAGCTGCGCGCCGGCGCTCGCCGCCGCTCCGGCAAGCGCGCCCGACAGCGCGCCCATGCCTCCGACCGGCACGTTCCAGGGCCCTCCGACCACGTGGTAGAAGAAGCAGCGGTTCTGCCGCAGCAGCGGATCGTCGGCCGGCGCGAACGTTCCGATCAGAGCGTCGGTCAGCACGGTGCCGCGGGTGAGATCGTCAGCGAACGACCGCTCGATCAGATCGGAGAGAGGGGTCTCGAAGAGCGCGTCCCAGAGGGCGTCGTCGCCGACCACCCGTCGGAACTCCTCGCGCGAGCGCAGGGGCTCGGTCAGCGTGGGAAACGCCCGGTGGGCGATCGCCGTGAATGCGGGACCCGTCGTGGGCGGGTAGGCCGCGATCCGGCGGGGGCGGATCTCGATCGACACGCCGAGCGCGCGGAGCAGCGCCGCGGGGAACAGGCTGACGAGATAGGAGTAGCGAGACAGCCGCACGTCGAACCCGGGAAACGGCGCCGCCGAGACCGCGGCGCCGCCGACCTCGTCGCGCCGCTCGAGCACGACGACCGAGCGGCCGGCGCGCGCCAGCAGCGTGGCCGCGACCAGCGCGTTGTGACCGCCACCGACGATCACCACATCGAAGTTGCGGCGCTCGGCCATGCGACCAACGTACTAGGACCAATTGCCTCTGGTGAGCGGGCGCCCGTGGACCTAGTCTGAACACCATGACAACCGGACAACAGATCACCGAAGCCGTGGAGTCGTGGCCAGGAGTGGAGTCCGCACCGCACCGGTTCGGCGGCATCGAATTCAGGGTCGGCCGCCGCGAGCTCGGCCACCTGCACGGCGACCGGATCGCCGACCTTCCGTTCCCCCGGCGCGTCCGCGACGAGCTGATCGCCGCCGGCCGTGCCCGCCCGCACCACGTCCTGCCCGACTCCGGCTGGATCACGATTTCGATCCGCTCGGACGCTGAGGCCGAGGACGCGATCGAGCTGTTCCGGATGGCCTACGACCGCGCGCAGAACGCGCGCCGGGCGCATGCCTGACCGCGCCCGCGTGTTCGTCGCCACCCGCGACGACGTCGTCCGGATGACGCTGACGGGCACGCGGGTGCAGGACGCCCAGATGGTGCTCCCGGTCGCGTCGCCTCAGTGCGTGGCCGTCGATCCGCTCGATCCGGATCGCGTGTACGTCGGTACGTTCGACGACGGGCTGTACGCGAGCGACGACGGCGGTTCGACCTGGCGGGTCGCGTGGGAGGGGATCGCCGACCGGCGCGTGATGTCGGCCAGCGTGTCCCCGTCGCACGTCGTGAACGGGGTGTCGGTCGTGTACGCGGGGACCGAGCCGAGCAACCTGTACCGATCCGAGGACGGGGGAAAGACCTGGCAGCTGATGCCCGAGCTGCGACAGCTGCCGAGCGAGCCACGCTGGTCTTTCCCCCCGCGTCCCTGGACCCACCACGTGCGCACGATCGCGCTGCACGCGACCGATCCGGACTCGCTCGCGGTCGGGATCGAGCTCGGCGGCGTGATGCGCTCGCGCGACGGCGGCGCCACCTGGATCGACCACAACCCCCAGGCGCACAGCGACGCCCACCAGCTCCTGACGCACCCGCTCGCGCCCGAGCGCCTGTACGAGGTCGCCGGCCAGGGGATCGCGGTGTCGCCCGATCGGGGCGAAAGCTGGCGCCGGCTGGACGCCGGGCTCGACCGGCACTACGCGTGGGCGACCGCCGCCGACCCGGCCGACCCGGACCTCTGGTACGCGTCGATCAGCCGCGGACCGTACGCCGCCCACAGCCGCGGCGACGGCCAGTCGCTGCTGCTGCGATCGCGGGGGAACGGCTGGTCGGCGATCGATCGGTGGGGCGACGATCCGGCGCTGCGGAGCATGCCGTACGCGCTGGCGGCGCTGCCCGGACAGCCGGATCGGCTGCTGGTCGGGCTCCGCGGCGGATCGATGCTGGTGACGGGCGATGCGGGCGAGACGTGGGACCGGCTTGACTCGGCGCTGGCCGACGTGATCGCGCTTGCGGTTGCGCCTGCGTAGGGAGGTGAGTTTTGCCCCCGAAACGGGTATCTGCTCGCCACCATGATGGACCGGGAAGAACTTCAACACCACATCGATTCAGCCGCACCGCTCGGCCGACCCGATGCACGCCGGCTTATGTCGTTGATGATCGGGGCGTGCTGGCCCGGCGGGCCGGCCGACCGGACCGAGCCAGTCGCGCGCGACTGGCTCCGCCGCTGGGATCCCGAGCAGCTCAGCTTCGAGCTGCCCGCGTGCTCGTGCCACACCGGGCATTGCGTACTCTGTAACTGAGTGGGCTCCGATCTCCGCCACCGCGTCGCGATCGTGACCGGTGGCGGGCGCGGCATCGGCCGATCGATCGCGCTGGCGTATGCGCGCGCCGGCGCGGACGTGGTGATCAGCGCGGCGCGGAACGCCGGCGAGGCCGAGGCGGTCGCGGCGCTCGGCGAGTCGTTGCCCGGGAGCATCCAGGCCGTGCAGGCCGACGTGACCGTGCCGGACGACGTCGAGCGGCTCGTGGCGCGGGCGCTCGCTGTCCGCGGGCGTATCGACGTGCTCGTCAACAACGCCGCCCGCGGGATGCGGTTCGTCAATCCGCGGTTCATGACCGACCCACAGCCGTTCTGGGAGGCGGACCCCGATGCGTGGCGCCTCGTGATCGAGACGAACATCGTCGGGGTGTTCCTGATGTCCCGCGCGGCTGTGCCGCACATGATCGCGGCCGGCGGCGGAAGCATCATCAACGTCACGATCAACAACTCGACGATGGTGCGCCGTGGTTTCTCGCCCTACGGGCCGTCGAAGGCGGCGCTCGAGGCGATGACGACCGTCTGGGCGGCCGAGCTAGAGGGAACCGGGGTTCACATAAACCTGCTCGCCCCCGGCGGCGCCACCAACACCGGGATGATCCCGGAGGGGATGCCCGAAGGGGTCGATTTGCTCGACCCCGACATCATCGTGCCCGCGGCGCTTCACCTCGCGCTGGCGACGAGCAGCGGCGAGCGGATCCTCGCCACCGAATGGCACGACCCCGGCGACGGCTGACCCGTAGGGTTCCCGACCCTACTCGGTGGTAGCTTTCCGGAGTCGTTTCGTTCTGCGGGCAGTGGGGTGAGTAGCCGTGAACAACGATTTCAGCGTAGAGGTGGAAGAACAGGGCGGCGCGACCGTGCTGGCGGTGACGGGCGAGCTCGATCTGCGAACGAGTCCGGCGCTCGAGGAACGGCTCTCCCGGGCGTTCGACGCCGGTGCCGAGCTCGTGATCCTCGATCTGCGGCGGATCGAGTTCATGGACTCGACCGGGCTGCGCGTGCTGCTGACCGCGCACCAGCGCGCGCATGAGACCGGGCGGCGGTTCGCGCTGGTCAAGGGCGCGGATCAGGTCGAGCGCGTGCTGACGCTGACCGGCGTGCGCGACCTGCTGACCGTGGTCGACGCTCCGGAGGATCTGCTGACCGCCGGCGAGCAGTCTTCCGACGGCTCCTAGCCGTCTCGCGGAATTCTCACAAGTCGGTGTTAGGACCCGGCGCCGCTGGAAAGACTTACGTTGGGGCCAACTCCAGTCCGGATTCCTAATAGCGAGTGGGAGCAACCGTTGCCGTGAACGCCTGCGAGGACAGCTTGGCGCAGTCTGAGGCGCATCGGGCACTCTTCTACCGCGACTCCGACGAGTACGTCGGCGGCATCCTTGACTTCATCAAGCCCGGACTCGAGCGCGACGAGCCGGTGGCGATCGCTGTGCCGGCGCCGAAGCTGACGCTTCTGCGCGCCGAACTCGGGCCCCGAGCGGACGCGATCGAGCTGCTCGACATGTTCGAGCTCGGACGGAACCCCGGCCGGATCATCCCCGCCGTGCTGGGGATGATCGGACGGCACGCGGGCAAGCCGCTCCGGTATGTCGGCGAGCCGATCTGGCCAGGCCGCTCGCTCGAGGAGATCCAGGAGGCGACCCGGCACGAGGCGCTGATCAACCTCGCGTGGCCGGACGCCGACATCAGCGTGCTGTGCCCGTACGACGCCGAGGGACTCGACGACCGCGTGCTGGCCGACGCCGAGCACACGCACCCCGGCCTCGTCCGCGACCGGCGCCTCGAACCCAGCTCGGCGTATGCCCACGGCGCGGTGCCGGACGGCTGCGAGCAGCCGCTGGCCGACCCGCCGCCGAGCGCGCTCGTACGCGCCTTCGAGATCAGCGACCTTGGGGAGCTGCGGATGTGGGTGGCTGGACTGGCCGCCGCTTCGGGGCTCGATACCGACCGCGCCGGCGGGCTCGTGATCGCGATCAACGAGCTGACGACGAACACCGTCAAGCACGCGGACACCCACGGGGTGCTCCGCTTCTGGCAGGCGGCCGGACAGCTGATCTTCCAGATCGAGGACGCGGGTCACATCGCGGATCCGCTGGCGGGCCGCCGGCACCAGATCACCGGCACGGGTGGACTCGGCCTATGGATGGTCAACCAGCTATGCGATCTCGTCGAGGTCCGCACGAGCCGCGCGGGAACCACCATTCGCGTGCACGCGAGCTGCGGGAACGCAGCGGGCCACATCGGCCTGGCGGCATAACCGGCGCGGACGTCGGGCCTGGCCGCGGCGTAGGATCAGGCCTGGGTGAAGGAGCTCACCGGACACGCTGAAGGCACCACCGCGGCCTCGCCGGACGCGTCTCTTGCGCTGCTCGGAGCCGTCGACCGGTACCCGGACTGGTATCCCGAGGCGGTCAAGTCGGTCGACGTGCTCGAACGGGGCGATCAGGGTCAGCCAACGAAGGTCCAGGCGAAGCTGCACGTCCAGCACGGACCGATCACACGCGATTTCGACCTGACGATGGAGGTCAAGCGCGATCCACCGGGCGCGGTGAGGCTGAGCCGGATCCCGCATCATGGATCCGACGGCGAGAAGTTCGACGTGAACTGGTTCGTGGCCGGCGGGCAGTCGACATCGATCGCACTCGACCTGGCGGCGAATCTCGATGTCCCCCGGTTTCTCCCGCTCGGCGGGATCGGCGACGCGATGGCCGCTGGTTTCGTCAGCGCGGCGACGAGAGAGCTGGGCTCGTAAGCGCGCGCGGCTCGAGGTCGAAGGCCTCGGCGATCAGCTCGTAGGAGCGCCGGCGCACCTGGTGGTCGTGGGTGATCGTGACGACGATCACCTCTTCCGCGCCATATTCGACCGCGACCTCCTCGATGCCGGCGCGGACCTTGTCGGGCGCGCCGAGGATGCTGCGCCGCCCGGGCCGCCCGCCCGACGGGCTCTTGCCCTCGCGCCGGAGGAACTCGACCGCCTTCTCGGGCGGCGGGACCGGGATCAGCCGGTTCTGGCGCAGCAGCGTGAAGCTCATCCGGCTGCTCGTGGCCAGGAACTCGGCCTCCTCGTCGGTCGGCGCGCACAGCGCCCAGACCGCCACCGCCGTCCGCGGCGCTTGGAGGTCGCGGGCGGGCTCGAAGCGCTCGCGGTAGAGCTTGGCGATGTCGGCCCCCTCGGAGTTGATGAAGTCGGCGAACGCATAAGGAAGGGCCAGCTCTCCCGCCCAGATCGCGCTTTGCGGCGAGGAGCCGAGCAGCCACGGCACCGGCAGCTCCGGGCGCCCGGGCAGGACGCCGGCGAGCCGCGCGAATGGATGGTCCTCGGGGAGGCTGTCGTCGAGGTACGCGAGCAGCTCGGCGAGCTGCTGGGGGAAGTCGTCGGGCGCGGCCTGGCGGCGGTCGCGCTGGAGCGCGAACGTGGTCATCGGATCCGTGCCGGCGGCGCGGCCGAGGCCGAGGTCGATCCGGCCCGGGAACAGCCCGGCGAGGATCGTGAACGTCTCGGCGACCTTGAACGGGCTGTAGTGCGGGAGCATCACGCCCCCGCTGCCGACCCGGATTCCCTCGGTGGCCGACGCGATCGGGCCGATCAGCGCCTCGGGGCTTCCACCCGCGAGCATCGGCCCGCCGTGGTGCTCGGCCACCCAGTAGCGGTGGTACCCGAGCTCGTCGGCCAGCCGCGCGAGGTCGATCGTGTTGCGGAGCGCGTCGGCGCCGGTCGAGCCCTCGGAGATCGGCGATTGGTCGAGAACGGAGAGGCGCATGTGACTGATCTTAGGACGCGCGCGCCGTGTGTCCCGTCGGCGATCGGGTCGCTCTCAGCCGGCGGCCACGGTCGCCGGCGGTGCGTCCGCCTCGGCCGCTCCAGGACCGCCGGTCGGCTGCGCGGGAGGGACGTCGACGAAGTCACGCTGGCGGATCAGCAGCAGCGTCAGGACGGCGGCGACGAACGCGATGATCGCGCCGATCAGGATGATCGTGTTCAGGCCGTCGACGAAGCTGCTCTTGGCGGCGGCTTCGGCGATGCCGCGGAACCGGGGTGCCACGCCGTGCATCGCCTGGAGGACGCTGCCGTTGCTGATCGCGCTCGCGAGGGCGTGCGAGCCGCTCGCGAGCGGACTACCGGACAGCTTCGAAACCACCGAACTCGAGACGTCGGTGGCGAGGATGCTGCCCAACGCCGCGACACCGGTGGCGATCCCGATCTGGCGGAACGTCGAGTTGATCCCGGAGGCCATGCCGGCGCGCGCGGGCTCGACCACGCCGACCGCGGTCGAGGCGAGCGGCACGGTGATGAGACCGGTGCCCACGCCCGCGACGACGAGCCCGGGCAGCAGATGTGTCCAGGTGTCGCTAGGCGCGATCCCGTGGATCAGCACGAGTCCGGCGCCGAGAAGCGCAAATCCCGGGCCGATCAGGAGCTTTGTCGGCACGTGACCGGTGAGCCGGCCGGCGAGACCCGCGGTGAGGAAGATCGCGCCCGTGTAAGGCAGGAGCCGCAGGCCGGTGTCGATCGCTGAAGACCCGAGCACGTTCTGGAGGTAGAGAACGAGATAGGTCAGCAGCGAGAAGATGGAGGCCGACAGCGCCCAGGCGGCGATCAGCCCGCCGTTGAAGGTCGGAACCCGGAGCAGCCCGAGGTCGAGCATCGGGGCGCGGGTCCGCAGCTCGACGATGACGAACGCGATCAGCAGCACCGCGGCGGCGAGGAGCGATCCGACCACGGTTGTCGAGCCCCAGCCGTCCGGATGGCTGCGGATCAATCCGTAGACGAGCCCGGTCAGCCCGAGCGTGAACGTCACGAAGCCGAACCAGTCGGGCGGCTTGGCGACCGGTGCCTTGGACTCCTGCACCTCGCGCAGCGTGACGATCAGCGCGAGCACCCCGATCGGCAGGTTCACGAAGAAGATCCACCGCCACGACAGCCCGCTCGTCAGGGCTCCGCCGAGCACCGGGCCGATGGCCACGGCGACGCCGGTGACCGCGCCGAACACGCCGAACGCGACCCCGCGCTCGCGCGGCGGGAACGCGTCCGCGAGCAACGCGAGCGAGGTGGCGAACATGATCGCGCCGCCGATGCCCTGGAACGCGCGCGACAGGGCGAGGAAGGTCGGATCGGAGGCCACCCCGCACAGCGCCGACCCGATCGTGAACACGACGATTCCGACCGCGAACACCAGCCGGCGGCCGGCGATGTCCGCGACCGATCCCGCGGTGAGGAGGAATGCCGCGAGCGTCAGCGCGTACGCGTCGATGACCCACTGGAGGTCGGCGAGCGATGCATGGAACGCCTGCTGGATGTAAGGCAGCGCGACGTTGACGATCGTGATGTCCAGCAGGAGCATGAACACGCCGGTGCAGACGGCGAGCAGGGTCCACCACTTGCGTTCCATCAGGACTACCTCCTATTCCTGAGCGAGAACTCAGAATAACATATATACTGAGTAGACCATCAGGAATTGAGGACAAGTTGTGACCGTGGCCCATCAAACGCCCAAGCGTCGTGGTCGACCGCCCGCCGGGGGTCGCGAGGCGATCCTCGCCGCTGCGCTCCAGGTGATCCGCGAGCGCGGGATCGGACGGCTGACGGCGCGCGAGGTGGCGAGCCTCGCCGGCGTCTCGGAGGCGAGCGTCTTCTACCACTACAAGGATCGCTTCGGCCTGCTCCAGGCGGTGTTCGAGGAGAGCCTGCGCCCGCTGAAGGCGCTCGCCGACGGAGGCGTCGAGCCGGGCACCGACCCTCGGACCGTGCTGAGCCTCTACGGGCACACGCTCGAGGACTTCCTCGACGGGGTGTTGCCGGTGATCGCCGCCGCCCAGTCCGACGCCGAGTTGCGCGACTCGATGGCGACCTACATGGCCGAGGACGACCTCGGGCCGCATCGCGGGGTACGCGCGATCGGCGACTACCTCGCGGCCGAGCAGGCCGCCGGCAGGTTGCGCGCCGACGCCGACCCGCACGCGGTGGCGATGATGTTCATCGGCGCCTGCTACACGCGCTCATCGCAGCGCCAGATGCCGATGCCGAACGCCAAGCTCCCGCCGCTCGAGGATGTGGTCGAGGCGATGGTGACGCTGCTGGCGCCGGAATAGCGGAGCGACGACGCTGCTGGCGGGGGAGTAGCGGAGCGTATGATTTCGGGCGTGCCCGGTTGACGTTAGAACTCTGCGCACCACCTCGGCTGTGCTCACTCCGCCCCGGAGCCCGAGGCGCTCGGTGGTGGTGCGCGTGCGCCTCCTGGGTCGTACTAGTTCGTTCGCGTCGCGGGGTGCCGGGGCCGGCGGGCGTTTAACGGCGGGCACCTGGAGTGGATGGGGGCGAGTTGCCGGCGCGCGGCGCCTCGCGGATCATGCATAACGCGACAAAGGAACTCGATCGCGCCGGCCGTGCCGTGTGAGGCGTGCCACGCGTGCATAGCACGGCAAGGCTTCGCCGGCGGGCGTGAAATGTCGTGCTGTGCAGGTTTTGGGCGGCGGTCCGCTCCGGGGGATGGCGATCGCGCCGGGCTAGGGGATGGCGATCGCGCCAGGCTAGGGGATGGCGAACGCGCCGGCCTAGGGGAAGGCGATCGCGCCGGTCCAGCCCCGGGTGCCCGCCGTTCGCAGGGCCAAGGCACCCGGAGTCGGGGACGACAATCGCCTTTATGCCGGCATCGCCGCCGGCGCTCCTGACCCGGCGGCCGCTTGCGGCTTAGCGGAGGAGCGTTCTGGCGCCTCGCCGGCGCGCTCGGCGTCGGAGGTCTTGGGAGGCTTGTCGGCGTGGACGATCAGCACCGGGATCGGGCTGTGGTTGAGCGCGTAGTGGCTGACGCTCCCGAGCAGCGAAGCGCTGAGCGCGCCGCGCCCGCGAGAGCCCATCACGAGCAGGTCGAAGTTGCCTTCCGCCAGGCGGTGCACCAAGGCGTTGCGGATCGGCTTGCGGCTGATGATCGTGGTGACCGGCACGTCGGCGGGGACCCGCTTGACCGCGCGGCGCATGATGTCGACGGCCTCCTTCTCGAGTTCCGCCGCTGACACGGCGGTGGCGCCGGCGGCCATCGCCGAGGCCGCCCATACCGGCGGTTGGGGGATCGCAGTCAGGATCGTCAGGCGCGCCTGGTCGGCCCTGGCGATGTCGATCGCTTCGTCGAGGGCCCGGTCCGAATGCTCAGACCCGTCGACGCTGACGAGGATGTTGCGGAACATGGTCTTGCTCCTGGATCGACGAAATGATTAGCATGCCAAATGTTAGCATGGCAACCATGATAACGTCAAGTGGGATGGAGTCGAACGTCAGCACCGATTTCCTCGCGGCGTTCGATGCGTTTGCGCAGGCCGTGCGCCGCGCCCGAGGGGCCGCTGCGGCCAACGGCGGCCTCACGCTGTCCCAGTACGGCCTGCTCGAGCTGCTGACGACGCGCCCGGTGGCGCGGGTGCAGGAGCTGGCTGGCCACGCCGGCATCACGCCATCGACGGCCACGCGCATCCTCGACGCACTCGAGCGCCGCGGGATCGTCCGTCGGGTGCGCTCGGAGGAGGACCGCCGCGCGGTGGCAGTCAGCCTGACCGATCTCGGCAACGAGCTGCTGTGCGACGAGCAGGACTGGCTGCGGGGACGGCAGCGCGCGTTCTACGAATCGTTGCCGGCGGCGGAGCAGGAGCTCGCTCCCGATCTGCTCGTCCGCCTGGCGGCACTGATCGACGAACTCGCCGCCGGAGGTCCCGCGGGCCATCCCGCCGAGGCCGCAGCGCGCTTGAACCTAAGCATTCGCACATAACCCGGACACGGGTCGGTAACGACCGCCGTCACCGGCGTCCATATAAGTCCCGCCTCCTGACTCTCAAGAGAGGAGCTATTCGTATGCGCAGAGTCACGAAGCTGGGGGCGGTCGCGGTGATCGCCGCCAGCGCGATCGGAGGGTCTGCGGCCGCTGTGTCGGCGCACTCCGATCACGGCGGTAACGGTGATCACGGTCACCATCGGAACTCGATCCAGCACGTCCTGCTCATCTCGGTCGACGGTATGCACCAGTCCGACCTGAACTGGTACATCGCCAAGCATCCGGATTCGGAGCTCGCCAAGCTCGCCTCCGGTGGCGCCGAGTTCACCAACAACCACACCTCGGACCCGTCGGACTCCGATCCGGGCGGCACCGCGATCATGACCGGCGGCGACCCGCGCGCGACCGGCGTCTACTACGACGTCGAGTACAGCCACGGGGTTGACGAGCCGAGCGAGATCGGCGGTCAGCCGACCGGCGCCACGTGCACCCCCGGTCAGCCCGCGACCGGTGGCGACGTGATCTACGACTCGCCAGACGACAGTCTTCCCGCCGTGCCGGACCTGATCCCGGGCAACACCAGCGGCCAGACGTTCCCGTCGTTCGACGAGGGCGGCTCGATCTATCCGGGCGGCGATGACACAAACCCGGGCCTAATCATGGGTCTGACCCCCGCCCCCCAGTCGGGTCTGAACCCGAAGAACTTCCCGGTCGACCCGAAGACCTGCCAGCCGATCCAGCCATGGGACTACCTGAAGGTCAACTCGATCTTCGGGGTGATCCACAACGCCGGTATGCGCACGGCTTGGTCTGACAAGCACGCGATCTACACGTCGTTCAACGGCCACGGTTCGGGTGGCAAGGCCATCGATGACTTCTTCGGCCCGGAGATCGACTCGCAGGCCGTCGAGCCGGACGGCACGCCCTACCCGACCGACACCGATTGGGCGCACGACGACGCCGCGACCAAGCAGTACGACGGTTACAAGGTGCAGGCGGTCATCAACGAGATCAACGGATACGACCACAGCGGTAAGAACTACGTGGGCACGCCGGCGATCCTCGGGATGAACTTCCAGACGGTTTCGGTAGCCGAGAAGGTCGACTCGCCCAGCACGCTGACCGAGAACGCGAATGGCACCTACACGGAGGGACCGACCGAGCTCGCCGGCTACTTGCCGGGCACGACGACGCCGGGCCCGTTGCTGGTCAGCGCGCTCGACTACGTCAACGACCAGCTGGCGCGGATGGACGCGACGATCCAGCAGGACCATCTCGCCTCCTCCACGGCGATCATCATCACGGCCAAGCACGGCCAGTCGCCTCAGGATCCGCTGCTCCTGAAGCGGATCAAGGACGGCCCGATCATCAGCGCGATCAACGCGGCGTGGACCGCCCAGACGGGTGACAAGAGCAACCTGATCGTCGCCGGAACCGACGACGATCTGTGGCAGAGCTACCTGTCGGTCAAGACGCAGCAAGCGGCCGACTTCGTCAAGAGCTACCTGTGGAACCACAACGCTACGGCGGTGCTCTACAACAACGACGGCAACAACACCCGCGGCCCGAACGGCAACGGCACCGAGTCGGTCCCGCACTCGGGGCTGGCGCAGATCTACGCTGGTCATGAGGCGGCCGACTTCTTCGGCGTGCCGTACTCGGACCCGCGGTACCCGGACGTGTTCGGTCGCGTTCAGGTCGGCGTCGTCTACACGGGCGGCACGAAGATCGCCGAGCACGGTGGCGATAACCCGGGTGACCGGGACGTGCCGCTGGTCGTGTACGCCCCCGGCGCCGTCCGGCCCGGAACGTCGGACCGGTGGGTCGAGACGACCCAGATCGCCCCGACGGTCCTGCGTCTGCTGGGCCTCGATCCCGACGCGCTCCAGGCGGTCCGGCTCGAGGGCACGCAGGTCCTCCCGGGCATCGGCCGCGGGGGCCGCGGCTGGTAGCGACCGCGGCGTGACACATTTGACGGACGAGCGTGTCGAAACGGGGCACGCTCGTCCGTCATAGGGTTGACGCCGCGAAAGCCGGCGGCCAACCAACCCCAAGGAGGCGAGATGCCCCAGTACATGCTCTTGATCTACAACCCCGCGGACGCCGGCGAGGCGACCCCGGAGCAGCTCCAGGAGATCGGGTCCCGTTACGACGCCTACACGCAGAGCCTGGTGGAGGCCGGCGTGTTGGTCGGCGGCGACGCGCTCGAGCGCGCGGACACCGCGACCACGGTCCGCGAGCGCGACGGCCAGACGCAGTTCACCGACGGTCCGTTCGCCGAGACCAAGGAGTTCCTGGCCGGCTACTACCTGCTCAACTGCCCGGATCTCGACACCGCGCTCGATCACGCAAGCCGCCTGCCGGCGGTTGGGTTCGGCGGCTCGGTCGAGGTGCGCCCGGTGTGGGACCGGACCGGCCCGATGGCGGCCGGGCGCGAGCAGGTCGCGCAGGCGTAGCACCGCATCCGCCGAGTGGGTGAGGCGTCCCCGTTGTTGGTCGCCTCACCCGCGGCGCTACACGAATAAGAAGCTGGTGTTACGTCGTCCCGGTGGAACCCCCCGCGTGTCGGGTTTGGGCCACCCGGCCATTGGCATCACGGGCTGCTTTGGCGAACGTGTCTCCCATGAGCACGACGATGCCGACGATCGACACCGACCTCGCGACCACTGAGAGCGCCGTCAACGGCCTCCCTTACGGTGCCGCGATCGCGTCGGTCGGCGCGAGCCTGCCGCATACGGTCGTCCCGAACGCCGAGATCGCGGCGCGGATCGGCGTCAGCGACGAGTGGATCGTCCGGCGCACCGGGATCCGCTCGAGGCGCATCGCCGAGCCGGGCGAGCGCCTCACCACTCACGCGGCCGGCGCCGGCGCGGCCGCGCTGCGGAGCGCGGGGATCTCGCCCGAGCAGGTCGACCTTGTGATCGTCGCCACCACCACCCCGGACGAGGTCATGCCGAACGCGGCACCGCTCGTCGCTCACGAACTCGGCGCGGTGCGCGCCGGCGCGTTCGACGTCGGCGCGGCGTGCACGGGCTTTCTGTCGGCGCTGGCGGTCGGCACCGGACAGATCGAGTCGGGCCGCGCGCAGTGCGTGCTCGTGATCGGCGCGGACCTGATGTCGCGGATCCTCGACCCCGAGGACCGCACGACCGCGGCCGTGTTCGCCGACGGCGCCGGCGCGGTCGTGCTCACCGCCACCGGCGAGACCAGCCGCATCGGGCCGATCGTGCTCGGCGCGGACGGCGCGGGCGCCGATCACATCATCGTCCCGCGCGACGAGGGCGTGATCCGCATGCGCGGCCACGAGACCTTCCGCGAGGCGGTCGCGCGTCTGTCGCTGTCCACGGTGCAGGCCGCTCGCGCGGCCGGCACGCGCCTCGACGACATCGACCTGTTCGTCTACCACCAGGCCAACGGACGGATCCTGAGCGCGGTCGGCGAGCGCCTCAGCCTGTCCCCCGACCGGGTCGTCGACTGCATCTCCGAGTACGGCAACACGTCGGCGGCGACGCTCCCGCTCGCGCTCGCGCACGTCGAGCGCAACGGCCGGCTGAAGCCGGGGCACCGAGTGCTGCTCGGCGCGTTCGGCGCGGGCTTCACCTGGGGCGCGACCGTCATTAATTGGGACCCACGCATCCCGGCATGAGCGGCCGCGTCCTGATCACGGGCGTCGGCGCCGTGACGCCCCTCGGCGTCGGCGCGCGCGAGCTCTACGACGGCTGGACCGCGGGCCGCAGCGGCATCGAGGACGGCCTCGGCGCGTGCACGGACTTCGATCCGGCCGAGTTCATGACGGTCAAGGAGGTTCGGCGGAGCGATCGCTTCGCCCAGCTCGCGATCGCGGCGAGCACGCAGGCCGTCGCGGACGCGGGATGGGACGCAGAGAACCCGCCCACGGATCCTGCCGACCTCGGCTGCGTGATCGGCTCGGGGATCGGCGGAATGTGGACGTTCGAGAGCCAGTGCGACGTGCTGCGCGACCGCGGGCCCGAGCGCGTCTCGCCGCTCGCGATCCCGCTGATCATGGGTAACGCGGCCGCGGGCCTCGTGGCGATGCGCCACGGCCTCCGGGGGCCGGTGTTCGGCGTCATGTCCGCGTGCGCGTCGGGCACCCACGCGATCGGCGAAGCCGCGCGGATGATCCGATCTGGAGAGGCACAGGCAATCGTCGCGGGCGGGGCGGAGGCGACGCTGACTCCGCTCGCAAAGGCTGCTTTTGCGTCGATGGATGCGACCTCGCCGACGGGCATCTCGCGGCCGTTCGACGCCCGCCGAGACGGGTTCGTGATGGGCGAGGGCGCGGGCGTGCTCGTGCTCGAGTCCGAGGAGCTGGCGACGGCGCGCGGCGCGACGGTGCTCGGCGAAGTGCTCGGCTACGCGTCGACCGCCGACGCGTATCACCTGACCGCCCCCGAGCCGACCGGCCGGCCCGCGTCGCTCGCGATCACGCGCGCAATGAAGAGCGCGGGCGTGACTCCAGAGGACATCGACTACATCAACGCGCACGGCACCTCGACGCCGCTCAACGACCGCTCGGAGACCGAGGCGATCAAGCTCGCGCTCGGGGAGCGGGCGTACGACATCCCGGTGTCGTCGACGAAGTCCGCGATCGGGCACCTGCTCGGCGCCGCCGGCGCGGTTGAGGCGATCGCGACGATCATCGCGCTGGGCGAGCGCGTCGCGCCGCCGACGCTCAATTACGAGGAGCAGGACGAGGGGCTCGACTTGGACTACGTCCCCGACGGTCCGCGTCGGCTCGGCGCCGCCAACGGAAACGGCAACGGCCACGCGCGGCTCGTCGCGCTTTCGAACTCGTTCGGCTTCGGCGGCCACAACGCGGTGCTGTGCCTCGGAGGTGTCTCATGAGCGCCACGCTCGCACCTCGGACCGATACGGCGCCGCTCAGCCCGGTCGAGCGCCTGGAGACGCTGTGCGATCCGGGGACGCTCGAGCTGATCCGCTCGGAGGTCATCTCGGGAGCGATGGGCGATAAGGCCCGTGCGGGCGACGGCGTCGTCGCCGGCGCCGGGCTCCTCGACGGGCGGCCGGTGTTCTGCTACGCGCAGGACTCGAGCTTCGCCGGCGGCTCGCTCGGTGAGCAGCACGCGAACACGATCGTGCGCGTGCTCGAGCTTGCTGACAAGTCGCGCGCGCCCGTCGTCGGGTTCGTGGCCTCGGGCGGCGCGCGGATGCAGGAGGGCGTGGCCGCGCTCGGCGGTTACGGTCGCATCTTCCACCGGATCGTCAAGCTTTCCGGTCGCGTTCCGCAGGTGTCGATCATCACCGGCCTGTCCGCCGGCGGTGCCGCGTACTCGCCGGCGCTGACCGACTGGGTCGTGATGACCGAGGAATCGAGCATGTTCCTGACCGGACCAAGCGTGGTGCGTGAGGCGCTCGGCGAGGACGTGACCGCCGCTCAGCTCGGCGGCACGCGCGTCCACGAGCGCAGCGGCGTCTGCCATTTCGTCGCGCCGACCGACGTGAATGCCGCGTACCTGGCGCGCGAGCTGCTCGGCTACCTGCCGCGCCACCGCGGCGCGCGGCCGCCGGTGCTGCCCGCGCGGCCGCCGCTCGGGCACGACCCGTCGGGGCCGGTCCCCGCGGACGGGCGCAGCGTGTACGACGTGCGCGACGTGGTCCGCGCGGTCGTCGACGGTGGCGAGATGCTCGAGGCGTCGGCCGGCTGGGCGCGCAACCTCGTCACCGGGTTCGCCCGGCTCGACGGCCACACGGTCGGCATCGTCGCCAACCAGCCGCGCTACCTCGGCGGCATCATCGACGCGGAAGCCGCCCAGAAGGGCGCCCGGTTCGTGAACAAGTGCAACGCCTTCGGGATCCCGCTCGTGGTGTTGGTCGACACCCCCGGGTACATGCCCGGCACCAAGCAGGAGTCCGCCGGCGTGATCCGGTTCGGCGCCGAGTTCGTGCACGCGTTCGCCGCGGCCGAGGTGCCGCGGGTGACGCTGATCCTGCGCAAGGCGTTCGGCGGCGCGTACATCACGATGAACTCCAAGGACCTCGGCGCGGATTACGTGTTCTCGTGGCCGAACGCCGAGATCGGCGTGATGGCCGCCAGGTCTGCGGTCGGGATCATCAACCGCCGGGAACTCGAGGCGGCCGAGGAGCCCGACGCCGTCCGCGACCATCTCGCCGCGCGCTACGCCGAGACCAACCTTTGCCCGCGGGTCGCGGCTGCGGCCGGGCATATCGACGAGCTGATCGCGCCCGATCAGACGCGCAACCGACTGACCTGGGCGCTTCGCTCGCTGAGCCCGGAGGCCGCTGAATGACCCGCCCCGATGGCACCATCCTGCTCACCGGCGCGACCGGATTCGTCGGCATGGAGTTGCTCGCCCGGTACCTCGAGCGGAGCGAGCGTCAGGTGATCACGATCGTCCGCGCGAACGGCGACGACGCCGCGGGCGAGCGGATCGACGCGGTGCTCGAGAACCTGTTCGGGTATCGCGGCGCGCGCTACGCCGACCGGGTCACGGCGCTCGCCGGCGATCTGACGGCGCCGCGCCTCGGCCTCGACGGCGCTCGCTGGGAATGGCTCGCGGCGCAGGCGACGATGATCGTTCACGGCGCCGCGTCGGTGTCATTCGATCAAACGCTCGAGGACGCGCGCGCGATCAACGTCGAGGGCACGCGCCGGATGCTCGAGCTGGCCGGACGGGCGCGCGAGCTGGGCGGGCTCGAGCGCTACGGCCAGATCTCGACCGCGTACGTCGCCGGCACCCACGCGGGCCGCTTCTTCGAATGCGACCACGACGTCGGTCAGAGCTTCCACAACTCCTACGAGCAGTCGAAGTTCGAAGCCGAGCGGCTCGTGCGCTCCCGGCCGGGGTTGCCGTTCACGATCCTGCGACCGAGCATCGTCGTCGGCGACCGCAATAGCGGCTGGACCGCGGCCTTCAACGTTCTGTACTGGCCGCTGCGCGCTCTTTCGCGCGGTCTGTTCCCAGCGGTCCCAGCGCTGGCGTCCTCGCCCGTCGACGTCGTCTCGATCGACTACGTCGCGGACGGCATCTACGAGCTTTGCGAGTCCGCCGGCGGGATCGGTCAGACCTATCACCTCACCGCCGGCGCCGACGCGACCACAATCGGCGAGCTCGCCGAGCTCGCGAGCGGATACTTCCGCCAACCGCCGCCGCGCCTGATCCCGCCGGACGAGTTCGAATTGCTCGACCACGACGGGATGGGACGCTCGATGTTCGAGGAAGGGCGCGCGTACTTCCCGTACTTCTCGGTGACGACCACGTTCGACGACGCGTTGACGCGCGCGCGACTCGAGCCGGCCGGGATCGCCGTCGCGCCGCTGCGCGAGTACATCGATCGCCTGCTCGACTACGCCACGACGAGCCGCTGGGGCAAGCACCCGATCGCGCGCGCGGACGCGGCGGCGCTCGCCGGCGTGTGATCTAGGTCTCGCCCCCCACCTGGGGGGTTGGCGCGCATGGTCGGTTGCCTGCGGCCTTGAGGGCGAGCAACCTAGGCAGATGGCCATGCACGCCGACACGGCCAGGTTCCGCAGCGACGACCCCGATCCGCTGGTGATTGCGTCGCTGGCGTGTTCGATCTGTCTGCGCAGTGACGACATCGAATGGCACGCCGCACTCGACGGATACGATCCGTCCGTCGAATGCCGATGCCCACGCTGCGAGGAGACCTGGCGGGTGTATCTGGAACCGCAGCAGGCGCTGCGGTTCGCGCTGATGGACTCCCTCTGAGCTCGCGCTCAGAAGTCGGAATCGACGCGCTCGAGTTGTTCGTCGAGGTGCTGTCGCAGTCCGAAGACGCCTCGTCCAACGGCGGCGGCTTCTACGATCGCCTGTGCGACGCGGTGTGTCGGTTGGCGCGGATGCGGCGAGCACTGATCTTCCGCTATGACAGCGCGGTCCGGCGCGTGCGCGCGGCCGGCGCGCACGGCCTCAACCTCGAGCAGTTTGCCGGCGCCCACGTGACCGTCGAGTCGGCGCCGATCGCGGCCCAGTCGCTGCGTGAGGACCGCGTGATCGAGATCGAGGGAGACATGACCGGGCAGTTCCCGCCGGAGTACGCGAGCGTCTTCCCCGAGCCGGTCCGGCTCGTGTGCGCGCCGATGGCGGCGGCCGGCCGCGCCATGGGCGTGATCTTCGCCGACCGGTTGCTGACCGAGCCGCCGCTCGACGACGCTGAGCGGTATCTGCTGTGGACGCTCGGCAAGACCGCCGCGCTCGCCTCGGTCGCCCGGCTCGTGGCCAAGCACGCCGAGGAGGCAGACCAACTCGAGCAGCGAATCGATCTCGCACGCGACATCCACGAGGTCGTCATCCAGCGCCTGTTCGGCGTCTCGATGGCGCTCGACGGCGAGGGCGATCTGCCTGCGGAGGCCCGCCAGCGCTGCGCGACCGAGACCCAGGAGGCGCTATCAGATCTGCGCACCGCGCTCCAGCGCCCGCTCGGCCGCTCGCCGCGCGCGACTCAGACAGAGTTCGTGGCCGAGGTCGAGCGGCTGTCGCGCGTGCACCCAGATCTCGGCGTGACGCTCGTCGCGGGTGGCGAGGGCGACGTCCCGCCGGCGCTCGAGCCGCTCGCCCAGTCGGTGCTCGCCGAGGCGGTCCGCAACGCGCACAAGCACGCCGACCCGAGCCAGGTCAGCGTGCGCATCGGGCGCGACGACGGCACGTTCGTACTCGAGGTGGCCAACGACGGGGTCACCGGCGCCAGGCACCGCGCCGGGATGGGCCTGCGGCTGGCCGCGATGGAGGCACTTCAGTTCGGGGGCGTCGTCGAGTTCGGCGCGCGCGAGCCGGGTACCTGGCAGGTCCGATTGGTGGTGCCCGATGAGTTCTGAAACGGCGATGCGAAGTCCGGAAAAGCTGAGCGTGCTCGTCGTGGACGATCACGACGTCGTCCACTGGGGCATCCGGCTGATGCTGACCCAACAGCCGTGGGTCGACCGGTGCCTGAGCGCGCACTCGGGCGAGGAGGCGCTGGCGCTGGTGGCGCGCTACCGGCCGCACGTGGCGCTGGTCGACCTGTTCATCGGCGAGGAGTCGGGCGCGGAGATCTGCGAGCAGCTGCGTAAGACCGAGCCGCTGACGCGCGTGCTGCTGTTCTCGGGCGCCGGCGAGATCTCCCCGCACGCGGCGCGCGCCGCCGGCGCATCGGGGTTCGCCTACAAGGACTGGCCGGCGCGGAAGATCGCGAGCGCGGTGCGCATGGTCGGGCTGGGCAAGACGGTGTTCGATCACCAGGACCGGCCGGTCGCGCTCGGCCTGTCCGACCGCGAGCGCGATGTTTTGAATCTGATGGCGTCCGGCGCCACCAACCCCGAGATCGCCGAGGCGCTCCATCTGTCCAAGCACACGGTCAAGGAGCACACGAGCGCGGTGTACCGCAAGCTCGAGGTGCGCAACCGGACCGAAGCGGTGCAGCGCGCGCAGCGGCTCGGGCTGCTGTCGTAGTCTCAGTTAGGTACATGTTTACCTCGACGTCGAGGAGCTCCCGCTGGACGCGGCGCTGAGCGAGATCGCGCGATTCCTGGCCGCCCGGGCTCCGTTCGATGCGCTTGCGCCCGAGGAGCTCGGTGAGGTCGCGGCACAGACCGAGATCGAGTTCTACGTCTCCGGCGCCGCGATCCTGACCGAGGACGGCGGGCCGGTCACATTCCTGCGCGTGATCCACTCGGGCGCGGTCGACATCATCCACGACGGGCGCCTGCTCGACATGCTGGGTACCGGCGACGCGTTCGGTCACGCCTCGATGCTGTCCGGGCTTCCGCCCGGGTTCGAGGCCCGGGCCGCCGAGGACACGCTCTGCTATCGGATCCCGGTGAGCGTCGCGCGGCCGCTGCTCGACCGCGTCAATCGGCGCGAGATCGAACTCGCGGCGGGGCCCCCGAACCACAGGCCGGTCACGAGAATGATCCGTTCGCCGACCGTACGCTGCGAACCGATGGAGAGCATCCGCGAGGTCGCCCGGCGGATGACCGAGGTCGGCGCGAGCTCGGCGATCGTCGATCTGCGCGGCGGCGGCTTCGGGATCGTCACCGATCGCGACATCCGCACCAAGATCGTCGCGGCGGGCCTGCCGTTGAGCGCGCCGGTGGCGACCGTGATGACCAATCCCGTGTTCTCGGTCACCCCCGACCGGCTCGGTGGCGACGTCCTGTTCGAGCTGCTCGAGCGCGGGATCAAGCACGCGCCGATCGTGTCCGAGGGCGGTCAGCTGATCGGGGTGATCGAGGACGCCGACCTGTTCCCGGCCCAGTCGCAATCGTGGTTCGGGGCGCGGCGCTCGATCTCGCGCGCTTCCTCGCCGGATGATCTCGCGGCGGTCGCCAAGCGGCTGCCCGACGTGATGGCCGACCTGCATGCGGCGCGGCTGCGCGCGCCCGAGGTAGTGCGCGTGGTGTCGGCGCTCGTCGACGCACTGACCACGCGCGCGCTCGAGCTGGTTGCGCCGGCGCCGGGGGGCGGCGTCGTGTGGGTTGCGGTCGGTGCTCAAGCGCGCCGCGAGCTGACCCCGGCGTCGATCGCCCGTGGGGCCGTGGTGTGTCACGATCCGCCGCCGGCCGAGTGGATGAGGTCGGTGGGCGAGGTGATGCGCGCGTGCGGCTTCCCGGGCGAAATCGTCGCGCGCAGCACCGAGGAGTGGACCCATGCCATCGGGGAGGACGAGCTCGAGCTCTCGGTACTGATCGAGCGCCGCGCCCTATGGGGGACGCCGATCGATCCGTTGCCGGCGCCCGAAGGCCCGGCGCGCGATGCGGTCGTGGCCGCGCTGGCGCGCCGCGCGCTCGCGGCCGTGCCGCCTACGGGGTTCGACGCCGATTCGGTACTCGAAGAAGGTGGTGGACGGAGTGACCGGCTCGACATCCGGCTGGCCGCGGTCGCGCCGATCGTCGAGCTCGCGCGCTGGGGCTCGACGGTGGCGGGCGTGTTCGAGGGATCGACGCCGGAACGGCTGCTCGCCGCCGCGGCCGGCGGAGCGCTTAGCGAAGCCGAGGCGCGGACGCTCGCCGACGCGTTCGACCTCGCGCTCGAGCTGCGGATCGGCCACCACATGAGCCGGATCGCCGCCGGCCAGCCGCCCGACGACGAGATCGAACCCGCCGAGATCAGCCCGCTGATGCGCGACACCCTCCGCGACGTGTTCCGGGCGGTGACGTCGGTGCAGCGGAGGTTGCGGGGGTGAGGCTGCGCCGGTCGCCGCCGACGGGTTCGGCCGCGGAGTTCGCGCAGGCCGAGCGGCCGGCCGACGACACGCCATGGCGCGATGCCCACTGGTGCGCGCTCGACCTCGAGATGACGGGCCTCGACCCCCGCCACGAGGAGATCATCGCGATCGGCGCGGTCCCGATCGACGAGGGCCGGATCGTGCTCGGCGGCGGGCTGTACACGCTCGTGCGCACGAGCCGGCGCTCCCAGCACGGGGCCGTGCTCGTGCACAAGCTGCGGGTGCCCGACCTCGCCGAAGCGCCGCCGCTCGAGGAGGCGCTCGATCGCATGCTCGAGATGCTCGCCGGGCGCGTCCCCGTGTTCCACACCGCGGCGATCGAGCGGAGCTTCCTCGAGCGGCAGTTCGCCGGCCGGAACGTGCGGCTGCCGGCGGCCGCCGACACCGAGGCGCTCGGGCGAGCGTGGCTGCGCCACCGCGACGGGTCCTCGCCGGAGGGGATCTCACTCGGCCGGCTCGCCCGCGTGCTCGGGCAGCCGGCGGAGACGCCCCATCACGCGCTCGGCGACGCGCTCACGACCGCGCAGGCGTTCATCGCACTCGCGACCCTGCTCGACACGGTGGCGCCACAGACCGTCGGCTCGTTGCTCGCGGCCAGCCGGCCTGCAGTCGGGGCGGGGCGGCGGTTCGGCTCGGGCTGAGGCGCTTGGGAAGAAACGTCACGCATGCTGGACGTTTCTTCCCAATAGGCTTGCCGGCGTGAGATGACGCACTTCGAGCCGCCGGACCCGTTCGCCGCACCGCGCTACACGGGCGTCCGCACGTTCGCGCGGCTGCCCCACGTGCAACTCCCCCGCGACGACGTCGACGCGGCGGTGATCGGCGTGCCGTTCGACACGGCGACCAGCTTCCGGAGCGGGGCGCGCTTCGGGCCCGAGGCGATTCGGGCCGCCTCGACGCTGCTGCGCCCGTATCACCCGGCGCTCGACGTCGACGTGTTCGCCACGCTGTCGCTCGTCGACGGTGGCGACCTGAACGTCACGCCGGGCAACGCCCTGAAGACCACCGAGCAGATCGATGCACAGCTCCGGCCGCTGATCGCCGCGGGCATCGTGCCGCTCGTGCTCGGTGGCGATCACTCGATCGTGCTGGGGGAGCTGCGGGCACAGCACGCCCTGCACGGCCCGGTGGCGCTGGTGCTGCTCGACGCCCACGCGGACACCTGGGATCAGTACTACGGCGAGCGGTACTTCCACGGCACGCCGTTCCGCCGCGCCCTCGAGGAGGGCCTGATCGACCCGGCGCGCTCGTTGCTCGCCGGTATGCGCGGTTCGCTGTACGGCCCCGAGGACATGGATGTCCCGCGCGAGCTCGGGTTCGAGCTGATCGACGGCGTCGATCTGGTGTCGATGACCCCGGATGCTTACGGCGAGCGGGTCCGGACGAGAGTCGGCGACGGGCCGGCGTACCTTTCGTTCGACATCGACGTGCTCGACCCGGCCTCCGCGCCCGGGACGGGAACGCCCGAGGTGGCGGGTCTGCAACCGCGTGAGGCACTCGCGTTCCTGCGCGCGCTCGCCGGCATGTCGTTCACGGGGTTCGACGTCGTCGAGGTCGCGCCGGCGTACGACTCGCCCGGGCAGATCACCGCGCTGGGCGCCGCTGCGGTCGCATACGACCTGTTGGCGCTGCTCGCGGTGGCGCGCAGCCGGGCCCGATACGAGGACCGATCCTGACCTAGAACGGAGATACGGTCGCAGGCACCATCAGCGGACTAAGGGCCACGCCTGAGCCCTAAAGGAGCATCAATGCCCGAGCTAGACCGTTACATCGCCGGCGTTCCGTGCTGGATCGATACGAGCCAACCGGACCCGGACGCCGCGGTCGCGTTCTATCGCGACCTGTTCGGCTGGGAGATCGAGGACGTGATGCCGGCCGACGCGGAGGGCAGCTACTTCACGGCGCGGATCCGAGGCGGCAACGTCGCTGCGATTGGCTCGATCACCGAGGGAGCGCCCCCGGTCGCGACGTGGAACACCTACGTCTGGGTCGACAGCGCTGAGGAGACCGCCGCCAAGGTCAAGGACGCCGGCGGCCAGATCCTCGTGGAGCCGATGGACGTCTTCGATGCGGGCCGCATGGCGGTGTTCAGCGATCCCGAGGGAGCGGTATTCGCGGTCTGGGAGCCCAACCGGCACCGGGGCGCAGACGTCGTCAACGAGGCCGGCTCGCTGAACTTCAACAACCTGAACACGCACGACGCGAACGCCGCGAAGTCGTTCTACGGCGCGGTCTTCGGATGGGGGACGATGCCGATGGGCGGCGGCGCCGAAGCGTGGACGTTGCCCGGGTACGGCGATCACCTCGAGCGCCTCAATCCGGGAACGCGCGAGCGTATGGGAGCGATGGGCGCGCCGGGCGGTTTCATCGACGTGGTCGCGACGATCGCGCCGCTTCCGGACGGCCACGACGACGTACGCCCGCACTGGGGCGTGACGTTCGCGGTCGACGATGCGGACGCGACCGCCGAGAAGGCGTTCGCGCTCGGCGGAAAGATTCTGGCGCCGCCGTTCGACGCTCCCTGGGTCCGGATGTCGATCATCGCCGACCCGCAGGGCGCGACGTTCATCGCGAGCCAGTTCGTTCCCGAGAACCGGGACGTCGCGACCCCCGGAAGCGAATCGCTCAGCGCGGCGTAGCGAGCGAACCGAGCGCGCCCGCACGTCGCCGCCGACCCGTCTAGGTTCGGCGCCGCGACTCATGCAACGGAGGGACGGGGCCGACGAACGCCGTGATGTCAGGGGAGTCCGCGTTCGTCGGCCGGGCCCGGCGAGACCGGGTGGTCGCGGCATGCTCGGGGCACTTCCTCGCGTTCGGATTGCTCGGGCTGATGAGCGTCTGGGCCGTCGTCTACGAGCTCGCCTTCACGGTTTTCCCGGGTCTGCTCGGCGCCGTCGCGTTCCGTGGCATCGCGCCCGACGTGGTCTTCCTGATCGCGGCGGCGCTGCTGATCTGGCGCGGGCTCAGAGGGGAGCGCGGGTGGGCGCTGATCGGGATCGGCGGGCTGTGCTGGGCCGCCGGTGACATCTACTGGACGCTCGTGCTCGGCAATCTCGCGAACCCGCCGGTGCCGTCCCTGGCCGATGCCGGTTACCTGTCGTTCTGCCCGTTCGCGTTCGCCGGAATCCTGTCACTTGTGCGGCAGCGCATGTCGTGCGTGCCGAAGGCCCTCGCAGCGGACTCGGTCGCCGCCACGCTGGCGGTCGGCGCGGTGGGCGCGGCGCTGGTGGTGCAGCCGGTCGTCGCCCACGCAGACGGCGGAGGCCTCGCCGTGGCCACCAACCTCGCCTACCCGATCTTCGACCTGCTGTTGCTCGGCCTGATCGTCGGCGCGACGGCGCTCGGCCACTGGCGGTTGAACCGGACCTGGACCTTGCTTGCCGCATCGGTGCTCGCGTTCTGGATCGCCGACAGCGTGTACGTCGTCGCCGACGCGACCGGCACCTACACCCAGAACGACTGGTACAACGCCCTGTGGTACTGGTCGCCGGTGATCGCGGCGTGGGCGGCCTGGGTCCCCCGGGGCGAGCGGGCATCGATGCGGAACCCGACGAGCGCCCGCGGCATCGTCATGCCGGTCGCGTTCGCGTCGGTCGCGATCTCGATCCTGGTGTGGTCGAGCTTCGATGGCGTCGGTTTGATCGCGATCGCCCTCTCCGCGGGTTCGCTGTCCGTCGTCATGGGCCGGCTCGTGCTCACCTGGCGCGACAACGCGCGTCTGCTCCGGGCAAGCCAGGACGAGGCGATTACCGACGCTCTCACGGGTCTCGGGAATCGGCGCGCGCTGCTCGCCGACCTCGAACGGCGGCTGTCGACGGTGGGGAACGATCCGCCATTCACGCTCGTGCTCTTCGATCTAGACGGCTTCAAGCAGTACAACGACACGTTTGGGCATCTGTCGGGGGACGCTCTGCTTCTTCGCCTCGGACGAAAGCTCGAGGCGCAGATCGCGCCCGGGGGGAGGGCGTACCGGATCGGCGGCGACGAGTTCTGCGCGTTGATCGATGCCCCAGAGGGTGTCGCCGACTACCGGGTTGAGGCGGCGGTCGGCGCGCTGTTCGAGCGGGGCGAGGGCTTCGCGATCGGCTGCTCGTGCGGTTCAGTCGTCGTGCCCACTGAAGCGCAGGACGTGAGCACCGCGCTCACGATCGCGGACCAGCGCATGTACGCCCAGAAGCGGATGGGCCGCGCCTCAGCGGCCCGCCAGTCGAGAGACGTTCTGGTGAGTGCGCTCGGCGAGCGTAACCCCGACCTCGGCGCGCACGGGCGCGACGTCGCCGAGCTGGCCGGCGCCGTGGCCGTGGCGTTCTCGCTGCCGCTCGAGGACATCGACGCGATCCGCCAGGCCGCCGAGCTCCACGACGTCGGCAAGGTGGCGATCCCGGATGCGGTCCTGGGCAAGCCAACCGCGCTCGACGAAGACGAATGGGCTCTCATGCGCCGGCACACGCTGATCGGCGAGAAGATCATCGCGGCCGCGCCCGACCTCTCACGCGTAGCCCGCCTGGTTCGCTCGAGCCACGAGAACTTCGACGGGTCGGGCTATCCCGACGGGCTCGCGAGACGCGAGATCCCGCTCGGCTCGCGCATCATCTTGGTGTGCGACGCGTTCGACGCGATGACGACTGACCGCCCGTACCGCCAGGCGATGGACGAGGCCGCCGCCGTCCGGGAGCTGCGCCGCCATGCCGGAAGCCAGTTCGACCCCGACGTGGTCGAGCACTTCTGCGCGGCGCTGGGTGCCGGTCGAGCCGGCACCCTACCGCGCGCCGCCTGAACCTCAGAACAGCTGGAGGTAGCGGTCCAGCTCCCACTGGGTGATCTGCTCGTGCGCCGCCTGCCACTCGCGACGCTTTACCTTCGCGAAGTAGTCGACGTAGTCGCCGTCTCGCGTCTTGCCGAACGCGGCTCGGAGCACGTCGTTCTTCTCGAGCTCGCGGACGGCGTCGAGCAGGTTGGCCGGGAGCAGCTCGATCCCGGCGGCAGTCCGCTCGTCGGGGTGCATCTCGTACAGGTTGGCCGAGTTCGGCTCGCCGGCGTCGAGTCCGCGCTCGATCCCGTCGAGGCCCGCGGCGAGCATCGCGGTCGCCGCCAGGTACGGGTTGCACGAGCCGTCGACGGTGCGGTCCTCGATCCGGCCGCTGTCCGGGATGCGGAGCATCTGGGTGCGGTTGTTGTAGCCGTAGCTCACGTACGCCGGCGCCCAGGTCGCGCCGCTCGTCGGCGCGCCGACGACGAGGCGCTTATATGAGTTCACGGTCGGCGCGGTGACCGCGATGTACGCCTTGGCGTTGGCCTTCAGTCCGCCGATGAACTGGTATGCGAGCTCGGACAGACCGAGGCCGCGCGGATCGTCGGCGGCGTCGCGCGCGAACACGTTCTCGCCGTTCGACCACAGGCTGACGTGGAAGTGGCAGCCGTTCCCGGTCAAGTTGGCGAACGGCTTGGGCATGAACGTCGCTGTCAGCCCGCGCTGCTGCGCGAGCGACTCGACCATGTAGCGGAAGAACACAGCGCGGTCGCACGTGGTCAGCGCGTCGGCGAACTGGAAGTTCTGCTCGAACTGGCCGTTGGCGTCCTCGTGATCGGTCGCGTAGTTGTCCCACCCGAGTTCGGTCACCGCCTTCGAGACCTGCGAGACGAAGTCGAGGTTGCGGGTCAGCGCGCGCATGTCGTAACACGGCAGGTCGAGCGTGTCGAGCTTGTCGGCGACCTCGATCGTGCCGTCCTCGCGGCGCCGGACCAGGAAGTACTCGAGCTCGGCGCCGACTTTCAGCTCGAACCCGAGCGCCTTCGCGCGCTCGAGCTGGTTGCGCAGGATCGTGCGCGGGCAGAACGGCCATGGCTCGCCCTCGACCGTCACGTTGCACGCGAACCGCGCCACGTTCGGCTGCCACGGCAGGATCGTGAGCGTGCTCGGATCCGGCATCGCGATCATGTCCGGGTCGTGCGGGCCCTGACCGATGTCGCCGGCGGCGAAGCCCGCGAACCCGGCGCCGTCGGTGAGCAGGTCATCGATGTGATGCGCCGGTACGAGCTTGGCGCTCGGTTTGCCGTGCATGTCGACGAACTGAGCGAACAGAAACTCGATCTGCCGCTCGCTGATGATCCGCCGGACGTCGTCGGCGTCGCGGGCGTGCGGCGCGTCCTCGTTGCGATGCTCAGTTGTGATAGCCATGAGCGAGGTATATCCCCACGCACCGCTATCCGGCAATGGCCGCGAGCACTGGGTATCTGGGTCTAGGATGTGCGCTTCGCACATACGACGGGAGGCCTTTCCTGACGGCTACCTCTGAGGCCCACGGGCTTCGCGAAGAGAACCGGACCCTGTACCGGGTGATCAACCTTGTCGGCTCGTCGATCGAGCTCGGCCCGATGCTGCACGGGATCGTCGACCTGGCGACCGAGGCGACCGACTGCCACGCGTGCTTCATCTACCTGCTCGAGGACGGCGTGCTCACGATCCGCGCCGCCTCGCCCGTGTACGCCGCGGCCGTCGGCGTCGTGCAGATGCGGCTCGACGAGGGACTGACGGGGTGGGTGGCGCGGCACCGCCAGCCCGAGTTCATCCGCGACAGGGCGATGACGGATCCGCGGATGAAGTTCTTCCCGATCCTCGAGGAGGAGCGGTTCCAGTCGATGGTCGCGGTCCCGATCGTCTCACGCGCGAACGACACGATCGGCGTGATCGTGCTCCACACCGAAGCGCCGCGCGAGTTCACCGAGGACACGCTGAAGCTGCTCGTCCACATCGCCTCTCTGGTTTCGGGCGCGATCGCGAACGCGCAGCTGTACGACCAGCAGGGCCGCCGGGTGGACGCGCTGACGAGCCTGTCGGGGCTCGCTCAGGAGGTCGCGACCGCCGGCGACGTCGGCGAGATCGGGCATTCGGTCACGCGGGGGATGCGGCGGCTGCTGGGGGCCGAGGTTTGCCAGCTGTATCGCCTCGACCGCGCCGGCGCGGGACTACAGCTGCTGTCCTCCTCGCCCGCGACCGCCGAGCCCGAGGCGCTGTCGGCGACCGCGCTGCTGCTGGCGGCGTTCGACGGGAGCGCGTCACGGCCGCCCGCGCAAACGCTGTGGCCCGGGCTCGACGTCGCCGACCTGATGGTGACGCCGCTCGTGTCGGGCGGCGAGCGGCTCGGGTTGCTGTGCGCGGGCGCTCCACCTCGGCGGCCGTTCACCGGCGAGGACACCGAGATGGCGCGGGCGATCGCGCACCTGGCCGCGATCGCGATCAAGCGCGCCGAGCTGATCGAGGGGCTGACCAACGCGAACATCGTCAAGGACCTGTTCGAGGCGCTCGCCGCCGGGGCGACTGCATTCGCCGTCGGCAAGGCGATGGAGGTCCGCTGCGATCTGACGAAGCCCTACCTGATGCTTTGCGCGGAGCCGGCCGCCGGACGCGAGCAGGGCTCGGGCGAGTGGCGCGCTGCCGCCGAGGTGCTCGGGCGGGACCTCGCCGAGCTCGCGCCGCGGACCGCGGTCGAGGCGGGTCCGGGGCCGGTGCGGGCGGTGCTGTCGCTGGGAGCCAGTGCCTCCCAGCGGATCGAGGAGGTCGTGCGGGCATGCCGGGACCTCGGCCGGCGCCGCGGGGCCGCGATTGGGCTCAGCGAGCTGCACTCGTCCGGGGCCGACTCGGCCCGCGCCTACCGCCAGGCGCTCGACGCGACGATGATCGGCCGCGCGTTGCTCGGCGACGGCGGCGCGATCGGCTACGCCGAGGTCGGCGCGTACCGGTACCTCGTTCACATCGCCGCCGAGAACGCGCCGCACGACCGGATGCGGGCCGCCGTCGATCGCCTGATCGACTACGACGCCAGGCGGCGCACCGCGCTGCTCGACACGCTCGAGCGGTATCTCGCCGAGCGCCGTAGCGTGATCGAGTCGGCGCGCGAGCTGTTCATCCACCCGAACACGCTGCGCCAGCGGTTGGCCCGGATCGAGGACCTGACCGGACTGAAGCTCGACGAGGACGACTTGCTGTCGCTCGAGTTGGCGATCAAGCTGGCGCGACTCCACGGGCGGCCGGCGGAGGCACGCGGCGGCTAACCGTCTTCGTAAACCAGGAACACCGGGATCTTCTTCGCCTTGCGGCGGACCCGCTGCGGTTCCTGGGACCAGGCGAAGTCGCCGGTCACGCGATTGCGATCGGGGTCGGCGGCCATCACGATCGCCTCGCAGCCGGCGAGCTCGGCCTCCTGGAGGATCCGCTTGGTGGTCTTCCGGGTTCCAACGACGTGCCCGTCGGCGTCGATGCCCTTGCGCTCGAGCCGCTTGACCGCCTTGTTCACGATGTCGCGCTGTTCCGCCCATTCGGCCTTGGTCGGAAGCAGCCCCGGCATCTGCATTCCGAACGAGACGCCGTGAATGCGCGCGATCGTGAATACGCGGACGCTCGCGCCCGAGGCCTTGGCGAGCTCTACCACGCGCGCGATCGCGGCATTCGAGATCGGCCGACCTTCGGACGCGAGCAGGATCCGCTCGAACGGTCCCTCGGACGGGCTTCCCGGCTCGTGTTTGCTCAGCCTGGCCGTCGCGCTCACGGGTCAGACGCGCCCGCGATCGGAGCGGGCGTACCCGCCGCGACCATTCCCTCCGCCGGCGCGGTCCGTTTGTCCTCGACGCGCTTGCGATAGGCGTAGAAGAGCGAGTAGGACAGGAGCACCGCCCAGCCGATGAAGTAGTACGGCAGCGTCTTGCGCCCGGCCGCGTTGCACGTGCAGTTCGCATACACCGGCCCGCCGTAGAAGTAGATGATCGCGTAAAGCGCTGCTACGACAAGCGCGACGTACTTCATCCACTCCGGTAGCTTGAACGGCCGGCGCACGTTCGGCCGGTGCTTGCGCAGCAGGTAGTAGCCGATCAGCACCGGGATGAACGAGGCCAGGTAGCCGACGTTCGAGAAGGTGTAGATCTCGACCGCGCCGCCCATGAAGACGACGGCGATCGAGCACGCGACGTTGAACCACATCGACCGGTTCGGCACGCCGTGCTTGTTGACCCTCTGGAAGAAGCGCGGGAACTGACCGTCGGTCGACATCTGGTGAAGCGATCGCGCGGTGCCCGTGATCGCGTTCAGCGCCGACAGGATCAGCGCCAGGATCAGCATGATCGCGATCAACCACTCGAGGATGCTCGAGCCGGTCCCGGTTCCGAACACGGCCGCGGCGTAGTGGACGAAGATCGTCTTGGGGTCGACCAGGGCCGCGTTGCCGAGCGCGGGGAGGCCGAGCACGATGATGAACGCCACGGGGATCAGCGTGTAGATGAACAGGCCGTAGAGCCCCTCGAGGTTCATCGCGATCTTCGCGTCGCGGTCGGGATTCTTGGTCTCCCCGATGTAGCACGCGGCTGCCTCCATCGCGATCACGTTCCACGTCAACAGGAACGAGAACGCGATGTACAAGGTGAGCCACCCGTGCCCGAACAGCGGCGTGAAGAAGCCGGTGCCGTTGGTGTGGCGGAAGTGCCACAGCCAGCTGAAGTCCACCGCGGACGGATTGAAGATCCAGGAGATCGCGAGGAATGTCAGCGGGATCATCGAGAGCAACGCGAGCGTCGTCGCGAACACGGTCCCGAACCGCAGCCCCCTCACGGCCGGAATCGCGAGCAGCAGCAGCCCGCCGATCGAGATGCCGAGCGTCCACCAGGCGATCGGCGTGTGGATCGGCGTGAACCCGGCGGTCGAGAGCTTGAAGCGGTCGACGATGTAATACGAAGCCAGGATCATGTTGAGCGGCGCGACCGGGAACCAGCCGAGCCAGTAGGCCCAGGCGGTAAAGCCGTTCACGTGCTCGGCGAAGCGCGGCCATCTGTCCTTGTACGCGGGGTACGCGTACGACGGCAGGCCGCCGGACCGGTCGGGCATCATCGCCGAAAGCTCGGCGAGCAGCAGGCAGACGATGTACCCAGTGATCGTGATCAGCACGATCACGGGCACGGACGCGGCGCCGAGCTCGGTGACCATCACCGGCGCGATGCCGGTGACGAGGATCGTTCCGGCGAGACCGATTACGAACGCGCCCCACCAGTTTGTCGTCTTCGGCAGCCCGCCGGACTCGTATACGAGTTCGTCGTGTCCCGCTGATGACCCGTCCGCCATATGTCCTCCAAGACGCGGTTGTACCTAGCCGCGGTTAGGCTCCCACTTGGCCGGTGCACGTCCCAGGCGCGATGCGCACACAATTGCAGGTGTCGACATGGAGCAGTTGGACACATTCCTCGCCCGCTACGCTCCGTTCGACGCGCTCGATCAGGACGAGCTGAGGGGGCTTTCGGCCGGCGCGATTGAGCGGGCGTACGAGACCGGCGTCTCGGTGCTGGTCGAGGACGGACTGCCGACGCCGGGGCTGTGGGTGATCCTCACCGGGTCGATGGACATCGTCCACGACGGGGAGCCGATCCAGGTGCTCGAGCCGGGCGAGTGCTTCGGGCATCCGTCGCTGCTCACCGGGATGGCACCCGCGTTCACCGTGCGGGCGCGGGAGCCGTCGACGTGCGCGTTCTTCGGTGCCGAGGCGGGCCGGCGGATCCTCGGAACCGAGGCGGGCGCGGCCTACGTCGCGAACTCGATGCGAAAGCGCCTGACGATCGCCGGCCACACGGTTCACGGACTTCCCGACGTCGGCACCACGCCCGTGTCGCTGATCATGAGCGCCGCCGAGTTCTGCGAACCCGACGAACCGCTGCGCGCGGCCGCGGCCCGGCTCGGCGAGCCTGGGGTCTCGGCGCTGCTGGTCCGGGTGGACGGCGGCGAGCTTGGGATCGTGACCGACGCCTCCGTGCGGGCCGCGCTCGTCGTCGAGGGCGTGCCGCTCGACGCGCCGGCTCGCGTGGCCGCCCGCGCGCCGGTGCCCACGGTTCCCGCGGACCAGCTCGCGGTCGAGGCGACGGTCGAGATGCTTGCGGCCGCCTCAGACCACCTGGTGGTGCTCGACGGCGGGGAGATCTGCGGCCTGCTGTCGGCGCGCGACCTGCTCGGTCTCGACGCGCGCAGCCCGATGGCGCTACGTCACATGCTCCTCGGCGCGCCCGACGAGGACGCGCTGGTGCGGGCCGCGGAGGAGATCCCAAAGCTGTTCCTACTACTTAAGCGCGCGGGAGTGCTGCCGCGCGACCTCGGGCAGGTGCTGAGTCTCCAGCAGGACACCGTGGTGGCGCGGCTGATCGACTTCTCGATCTGGAGCCGCGGGCCCGCGCCCCTGCCGTGGGCGTGGCTCGATCTCGGGAGCGCGGCTCGCCGAGAGTTCACGCTCGCATCCGACCAGGACAACGCGCTCGCGTACGCCACCCCGCGGCCGGGAGACGAGGGGGTCGACGAGTACTTCGCGGGGCTCGGGGCCGACGTCAACGCCGGGCTGGTCAGGTGCGGGATCGGGCTCGACAACAACGGCGTGCTAGCCGGCAACCGGTTGTGGCGCATGTCGAAGGACGCCTGGCTCCAGACGTTCGACGCATGCCTGACCGAACCCGACGAGTCGCATCTGATCCGCGCCAGCGTGTCGTTCGACTTTCGCCCGACGGCGGGCGGGCTGGCGGTCACCGCCGAGCTGACCGCGCGCATCCGGGACGCACGCCACCACGCCCAGTTCATGCGGCTGATGGCGCGGACGGCGACCGGCTACCCGGTCGCGCTGGGTTTCCGGGGTCAGCTCGCCACCGGGCACGAGGGGGATCCCCCGGGGAAGCTCGACATCAAACGCGGCGCGATCATCCCGCTCGTCAATCTTGTCCGCTTCTACGCGCTCGCGAACGGGGTGACGATCTCCCCGACGGTCGATCGGATCGAGGCGGTGGCGAGCGTCGGCGGGATCGAGCGCGCGGACGCGGACGCGCTCCGCGAGGCGTTCGTGGTCATCACCGGCATTCGCTTCGATCACCACGCGGCGCAGGTGCAGGCCGGGGTCCCGCCCGACAACCTGATCGACCCCGAGCAACTGGCGCCGATCGCGCGCAGCGACCTGCGCGAGGCGCTGCACGTCGTACGCCGGGCTCAGAAGCGCGTGGGGGCCTGGTCGCCACCGTGAGCTTGGATGTGCGATTCGTCCGTGGGGGGCGCTAAGAACGCGTTAAGAAGTAGAGCCCACAACCACATTCGCAGGTCAAAGTGTGCCCGTGCGGTCCATTGGACGGGTCATGGCCAAGCTCTAGCCTCAGCGCAACGTGTGTGGGATAGCAGGTCTTTACACGAAGTCGGCCACGCTTCGTGAGCAGCTCGGCACGTATCTGGCGAGCATGCTCGAACAGCTGTCGGACCGCGGTCCGGACAGCGCCGGCGTGGCGTTCTATCGGGATCCGGCGCCGCCGGGGTGGTGCAAGGTGTCGCTGCACTCACCTTCGCCGACTCCCGAATGGGAGAACCTGACCGCCGAGCTTCAGGTCGAGTTCGGCGACGCGTCGCCGCCAGCCGTGCGAGCGACCCACGCGGTGTTCAGGATCGCGTCGGACGCGGAGGATGCCGAGGCGTGGTTGCTGGAGAACCACCCCGAGTTGACGTTGATGAGCGCCGGCCGCTCGATCGAGATCTACAAGGAGGCGGACCTCCCGACGCGGTTCGTCGAGAAGTTCGCGCTCCACGAGATCGCCGGCAGCCACGCGCTCGGCCATACCCGGATGGCGACCGAGAGCCGCGTCACGACCGCGGGCTCGCACCCGTTCTCGACCGGCCTCGATCTGTGCCTGGTCCACAACGGCTCGTTGTCGAATCACAACCGCCTTCGCCGCACGCTTCAGCGCGAAGGGATGGTGTTCCAGACCGAGAACGACAGCGAGGTGGCGGCCGGGTATTTGACGTGGCGCTTGCGTGAGGGGGCGTCCCTGGAGCAGGCGCTCGAGGGATGTCTCGACGATCTGGACGGCTTCTACACGTTCGCGGTGGGCACGGCGGACGGCTTTGCGGTGTTGCGTGACCCGATCGCGTGCAAGCCGGCGGTGATGGCAGAAACGGATGAATGGGTGGCGATGGCGTCCGAGTACCGGGCGATTGCCGTGCTTCCGGGCGCGGAGGACGCCGTCATGTGGGAGCCCGCCCCGGGGCACGTCTACAGCTGGGGCACCGCGTCGCTGGTGGCGTGATGGCCGCACCGGAGGTCACGCGCGAGGCGCTGTGGTCGTTCGACCTGGCCGAGCAGACGGTCCGGGACCTGAACGCGTACCTACACGCCGGATCGATTGCGGATGCCGCGAGTGCCCGGGTCGTCGTGCTGAACCCCGGCGGACGCCACGCGATCGCCGTCGGTCTCGACGCCCCGTATGACGTCGAGATCGAGGGGCACGTCGGCTACTACTGCGCGGGCATGAACAAGCTCGCGACGGTGCGCGTGCGCGGAAACTGCGGCGTCGGGGTGGCCGAGAACATGATGTCCGGGTTGGTCATCGTCGAGGGGAGCGCTTCGCAGTCGGCCGGCGCGACGGCCCGGGGTGGATTGTTGGTGATCCACGGGGACGCGTCGGCGCGGTGCGGGATCTCGTTGAAGGGCGCGGACATCGTCGTGCGCGGGTCGATCGGGCACATGGGCGCGTTCATGGGCCAGAAGGGCTGCCTGGTCGTGTGCGGCGACGCCGGCGATTCGCTCGGAGACTCCATATACGAGGCGCGGCTGTACGTCCGCGGGTCGGTGGCCGGACTCGGAGCGGATTGCATCGAGAAGGAGATGCGCTCCGAGCACGTCGAGCAGGTTCGCGATCTGCTCGCGCTCGCCGGGATCGAGGACGTCGATCCAGCCGACTTCCGCCGGTACGGGTCGGCGCGCCGCCTGTACAACTTCCACGTCGACAACCTGGGCGCGTACTGATGGCCATCTCCGCGGGGGCAGGGTCGATGAACGGCGGGTGGCAGCCGGGGCTGTACGAATCGGCGACGTTCGACCGGAACGTGATCGCCGAGATTCAGCGCGCCGCGCGCGAGGGCATGTACGACATCCGCGGGTTCGGCGCCAAGCGGAAGGTTCCCCATTTCGACGATCTGCTGTTCCTCGGGGCGTCGGTCTCGCGGTACCCGCTCGAGGGGTATCGCGAGAAGTGCGCAACCGATGTCGTGATCGGAACGCGTTACGCGCGCGAGCCGGTGCGGCTCGACATCCCGATCACGATCGCGGGGATGAGCTTCGGAGCGTTGTCCGGGCCCGCCAAGGAGGCCCTGGGGCGCGGCGCCACCGCGGTGGGGACCTCGACTACGACCGGCGACGGCGGGATGACACCGGAGGAGCGCGAGCACTCCTCCGTCCTGGTGTACCAGTTGCTGCCGTCGCGCTACGGCATGAATCCCGACGACCTGCGGCGCGCCGACGCGATCGAGGTCGTGATCGGCCAGGGGGCGAAGCCGGGCGGAGGCGGGATGCTGCTCGGACACAAGATTTCAGACCGGGTGGCCGAGATGCGGGATCTGCCGGTCGGGATCGATCAGCGAAGCGCGTGCCGGCACCCGGACTGGACCGGGCCGGACGACCTCGAGATCAAGATCGAGGAGCTGCGCGAGATCACCGACTGGCGGATCCCGATCTACGTCAAGGTCGGCGCGTCGCGGACTTACTACGACGTCGCGCTCGCGGTCAAGGCCGGCGCGGATGCGGTCGTTCTGGATGGGATGCAGGGCGGAACGGCCGCGACCCAGGACGTGTTCATCGAGCACGTCGGAATTCCCATCCTCGCGGCGATCCCGCAGGCGGTCGAATCGCTGATGGAGCTCGACATGCATCGCAAGGTCCAGCTGATCGTGTCCGGAGGGATCCGGACGGGCGCGGACGTGGCCAAGGCGCTGGCGTTGGGTGCCGACGCGGTCTCGATCGGGGTGGCGGCACTGATCGCCTTAGGCGACAACGCTCCGGCCTTCGATTCGGAGTACCGAGCACTCGGGTCGGCCGCGGGTTATTACGACGATTATCAAGCGGGCCTCGACCCCGCGGGCATCTCGACGCAGGACCCGGCGTTGGCTGCCCGTCTCGATCCGGTCGAGGGCGGCCGCCGGCTGGCCAATTATTTGCGGACTCTGACTCTGGAGGCCCAGACGCTCGCGCGGGCGTGCGGAAAGTCCCATCTGCACAACCTCGAGCCCGAGGACCTGGTGGCGCTGACGATCGAGTCGGCCGCGATGGCGCGGGTGCCGCTGGCCGGGACGTCCTGGATCCCCGGCCTGGTGGCGCCGGCTTAGGGCCCGTCGGCAGTTCGCACTGCTCGCTCGCACATTCTCCTGAACTGAAGTAAGCTCATGCGCCGTGAGCGCCAAGCTTACTTCGGTTCAAATTGAGGGAGCACAAGGAGTTCTTAGTGATGTCGGATTCAGATTCGACCGTTGACCTGCTCGTCTTCGGCGGTGGCATGGCTGGGATGAGCGCGGCGGCGCGCGCGTGCAGCGACGGGGCCAGCGTGGTGCTGGTGGAGAAAGGCCCGGCGATCGGCGGCTCAGCCGTTTACGCCGGCTTCATCTGGACGGCGCCGACGGTCGAGGTGATGCGAGAGGTCAACCCGGACGCCGATCCCGCGCTGTCGGCGAGAGTCGTCGAGCAGTACGGCGACGCGCTCGATTGGGTCCGCTCGCTCGACGTCGCGGTGGCCGACCCGGTGACGGTTCTCGGCTACGGCCGCGGCTCCGCGACCGACATGGCCAATTACCTGTTGACATGCGATCGACTGGTCCGTGAGCACGGCGAGGTCCTGGTGGGCTCCTCAGCGACAAGGCTCCTGGTCGAGGACGGAGCCGTCGTCGGCGCGGAGATCGAGACCGGCTCCGGCGAGCAACGGGTGATCCGGGCGCGCTCGACGCTGCTCGCCACCGGTGGCTTCGGCGGCGATCCCGCGCTTCGCGCCGAGCACATCGGCCCGCTCGCCGCCGATCTGCCGTTGCGGGCGAACACGCACAGCGTCGGCGACGGACTCAAGCTCGGCCTGTCGGCAGGAGCCGCCTTCGGGCCCCCGAACTCAGGCTTCTACGGCCATCTGATCCCATCGAAGGTCGCGTACAACAACCCTTACGAGTTCACCGACCTCACCTTCTACCACTCCGAGCACGGCATCCTGCTCAACCTGGACGGTCGTCGCTTCTGCGACGAGACGATCGGCGATCACCTCAACACGCTGTACGTGCTGGACCAGCCTGAGGCGCGCGCACTGCTCGTGTACGACCAGCGCGTTCACGACGAGTGGGAGATGGCGCCCTACGTCGAGGGCGTCGAGCCACTCGATAAGTTCCAGCTCGCCTACCGCCGCGGCGCCCGGGCGGCCGTAGCCGACGACATCGACGAGTTCGAGGCGCTTCCGGAGGAGTGGGGCTATCCGGGTCCGGCTTCTCGAGACACCCTGTACGAGTTCAACCGCCAGTGCGAGGCCGGGGACCCGACGCCGGGCCGCAAGCTCGACGCGGCGCCGCTCGTCACGCCCCCGTACTACATCATCGAGGTGATCCCAGCGATCACGTTCACGTTCAGCGGGCTGAGGATCGACCCTCACGCCCGGGTCCTCGACGAAGCGGGGCAGGTGATCCCCGGGCTGCTCGCCGCGGGGGCTGACGGCGGCGGTGTGTTCCACCGGGCCTACGCCGGCGGGCTCGCGTGCGCGCTCGTGTTCGGGTTGCGGGCGGCCGCCACCGCCACCGCGCAGCGCGCCGCCTCGGCCTAGGTCTCGCGGTACGCGCGGTGGTGACCGGGGTCACCGCCGACCCCGTCCGGGTCGGCATCGTGCTCCGCGAGCAGGACCTCGGTGCCTGGTCCGGTCGGTTCGGGGAGCTCGCCTCGCACGCGGTCGACGCCGGCATCGACCACCTGACCGTCGGCGATCACGTCAGCTTCGCCGACGGTCACGGCGCCGACGGCCTGATCCAGGCGACCGCGCTGCTGTCCGCGCATCCGCGTCTGTCCGTGCAGACCGGCGTGTACCTGATCGCGCTGCGTCACCCGGCGGTCGTCGCCCGCCAGCTCGCCACGATCGCGCTACTCGCTCCCGGACGGTTCACGTTCGGCGTCGGCGTCGGCGGCGACGATCCGAGCGAGCTCGAGTTGTGCGGGATCAACCCGCGCGAGCGCGGCGCCCGGACGACCGAGGCGCTCCTCTGCGTGCGGCTGTTCATGCGGGGAGAAGACGTCGAGTTTCGCGGGCGGTTCTTCGACCTCCGCGGAGCGATCCGTCCCGCGCCCTCGGTGCCGATTCCGATCCTCGTGGGGGGTCGGTCGGACGCCGCGCTCGTGCGCACCGGCCGGCTCGCCGACGGCTGGCTGGCGCTATGGGTCTCGCCGCGTCGCTTGCACGAGGCGGTCGACCGGATTGACGCGGTTGCCGCCGAGCAGGGACGGAGCCAGGTTCGGTGGGAGCACGCGCTTCAGCTCTGGGCCGGCTTCGGCGCCTCCCGCGAGGTGGCGAGGGAGCGGGTCAGCCGTGTCATGGAAGCGGCGTACGCGCTTCCGTTCGACCGGTTCGAGCGGTATGTGCCCTGTGGTCCGCCCGAGGCGGTGGCGGAGGCGCTTGCCCCGTACCTCGAGGTGGGCATGCCGCCGGTTCAACTTCGTGTCCGAGGCGACGAGCCTCACGGACGCGATCGAGGCCGTAGCTGAAGTGAAGACGCTTCTGTCAACGGCACGAACTTAGCCGTCGGGCGAGGGGTTTCGACGCCTTGGCGGCGCGGCCCCAGCTTGCCAGGGCACGCTTTTGCGCCCTAACGAACTATCAACCTTGACTTCCGGGCGAAGCATGTCTAGGATCCCGACCTGAGTTCAATTCACCTCGAGGAGAGGGTGCTTCATGCGAGACGGTCCCGGCGCCGCGTTGGTGCGCGAATCAGATTGGTTTGAGTTCGGCGGAGCGCCTTCGACCCGCCCGACGAAGGGACGGGCCCGGTGGTAACCGTCAGCAAGCAGACCCCGGAGCGCTCGCGCCGGAAGTTCAGCACCGGCTTCGACCGCTTCAGCGGCCTCTACCTGGGGGCCCTGTTCATCATCGTGTTCGGGCTCTGGGTGCCCTCCCAGTTCCTGACGACCTCGACGCTGCACAGCGTTGCCGCGCAGCAGGCGGTGACGGGGATGATCGGCCTCGCCGTCCTGATCCCGCTCGCCGCCGGTCTGTACGACCTGTCGGTGGGAGCCACGGCGAACGTGTCCGGGATCTTCACGATCGTCCTGATGAACGGCAGCCATTGGGCGGTGGCTCCCCGCGATCATCGCCGGGATCGCGCTGGCCGTCGCGATCGGCTTCACCAACGCGTTCATCGTGGTCAAGCTCGGCGTCAATTCGTTCATCGCGACGCTCGGCATGGGATCCGTCCTGGCGGCGCGTCGAGGTGATCATCTCGTCGAACAGCCAGCCGATCCCGCCTACGTCGACGGCGTGGAACAACCTCACGCAGACCACGGTCGGCGGATTCCAGATCGTGGTGCTGTACCTGGTGATCCTCGCGTTCGTCCTGTGGTGGCTGACTGCACACACGCCGGTCGGGCGCTACCTGTACGCGATCGGTGGCAACCCCGACGCCGCCCGCCTATCCGGGCGTGCGCATCAACCGCTACACGACGTTCGCGCTCGTGACGTCCGCGACCATCGCCGGTTTCGCCGGCGTCATGTTCTCGTCGCTGAACGGTCCCTCGCTTGACTTCGGCTCGACGCTGCTGCTGCCGGCGTTCGCCGCCGCGTTCCTCGGTTCGACGCAGCTGATCCCCGGTCGTTTCAACGTGTGGGGGACGCTGCTGGCGATCTACGTGCTCGCCATCGGCGTCCAGGGGCTCCAGCTCGTCTCGGGCGCCAGCTGGCTGAGTGACATGTTCAACGGCGTGGCCCTGATCATCGCGGTCGCGCTCTCGATCAAGCGCTCGCCGTCGGCGCTGGGACAGCGGCTGAGGGGCGCGTTCCGCCGCGGTTCGGGAGGCTCGGCGAGTGGTCCGGAACAGCCGGGCACGGGGGCGGATGCCTCTCTGGAAGAGGTCGCGGCCCCCGTCGGCTCCGAAGCCGCCAGACCTCACTGAAAGCAGGACGACCTCTTATGAAACCGAGCGAAATGCCTGCTCAGATGGCGTCGCAACCAAATCGTGACTGTAGTCACATCCGAAAGGAGACACACATGACAAAACTCGATCGCCGGAGGGGAGGCCGGCCGCTTGGATTCGTAGCGATCATCGGAACGCTGGTGCTCGCCCTCGCGGTCGCCGCCTGCGGCTCGTCCAGTTCCTCGACCACATCCAGTTCGTCGGCCGCTTCGTCAGGCTCGAGCGGCGGTAGTTCGACCGCCGCGTCTTCGGGCTCGTCGTCGACCGCTGCCGTCACCGCTGCGCTCGCCCCGTACAAGGCGACCGCCGACGACGATCAGCGTCACCACCCCGCTGAACTCCGCCCCGCCCTCCGGCAAGACGATCGTGATGCTCGGGACGAACAATCCCTCGAACGTGATCATCCAGCAGGGCCTGCAGAAGCTCGCTCAGATGGCCCATTGGAACTATTCGCTGGTCAGTTACGACCCCGCCAACCCGGGGACGTTCACACAGGCGGAGACGACCGCGCTGGCGAAGCATCCCCAGTACCTCGTGGAAGCGGGGCTTCCCCTGACTGCCTCGCAGCTCGCGATGGCCAAGAGCGCAGGCGCGAAGTGGATCCTCGACTCGGTCTATCCGGTCTCGGTAACAGACCCGGTCATCGGTCAGGTGGACGCATACGCCCAGGATGCCCTGATGGGGAAGATCGTGGCTGACTACTTCATCTCCGACTCGGGCGGCAAGGGCAACGCGGTGATCGAGCACGTGCCGGCCTATCCGATCCTCGATGGCTTCACGACGGGCTTCGCGAACGAGGTCAAAGCGCAGTGCCCGGGCTGCAAGACCTCGACGACCAACATCACGATTCCCGACCTCGTGGCCGGGAAGGTCGCGAGCGATTTGGTCTCGGCGCTCAGGTCGAACTCGTCCGCGAACTATTTGGTGTTCGACGACGGTCCGTTCGCGGACGGCGTCACCTCCGCCCTCTCGGCCGCCGGCCTCAGCAGCAAGGTCAAGATCATCGGCGAAGCCGCCGATCAGGCCGGCATCGCGGCGCTGAAGACCGGCCAGGAAGCGGCTTGGACCGGGTTTGATCCTGGCTACCAGGCCTACGAGGACATGGACATCGCGTTCCGCGCCGCCGAGGGCATGGCGATCCCGGTCGCTCTGGAGGCGCAGCAGCCGACGCAGCTACTGACCAAGGACACGATCGGATCGACCACAAACTGGAGCGCTCCGACCGATGCCCAGGCGCAGTGGCTGAAGCTCTGGCACCTCAGCAGCTAGTAGGCGGAATAACAGGTGACTCACTCCAGGAGGACACGATGAGTGCTGTGCTCGAAGTTGAGGGCGTGTCGAAGACATTCACGCGCACCAAGGCGCTGGCAGGCGTCAGCATGACGATCGAGCCCGGCGAGGTTCACGCCCTCCTGGGGCAGAACGGATCGGGGAAGTCGACCCTGATCAAGATCCTCTCCGGATACCACGCGCCCGATCCGGGCGGTGGTATCCGGGTGGAGGGCAATGACCTGCCACTCCAGTCACCCGTGCAGTCCTACCGGCTGGGATGCCGGTTCGTCCAACAGGACCTGGGGCTCGTCTCGACGTTGTCCGTCCTCGACAACATGGCCCTTGGGTCCGGCTTTCCCACGTCGTTCGGAACGATCAACGGAAAGGCGACCTACAAGCAGGCCAAGACCGACCTGGAGCGGCTCAGCCTCGACATCAACCCGAAGGCGCTCGTGGCCACGCTCAGCGCGTCGGAGCGGACCGGCGTGGCCATCGCCCGCGCTCTACGTGAAGACCCGGAGTACCCGGCGTGTCTGCTCGTCCTCGACGAGCCGACGGCGACGCTTCCCGTGGACGAGGTGGACAATCTGCTCGACCGGGTGAGCGCGATGGCCGCGACCGGCGTCGGAGTCCTCTACGTCACCCATCACCTCGGCGAGGTCTTCCGGGTCGCCCACAAGGTCTCGGTGTTCCGAGACGGCAGGGTCGTGGGGGCCGGACCCGTCAAGGACTTCGACCACGGCGGCATCGTCGAGTTGCTCGCCGGCGAGGAGCTGCTCGCCGAGGAGACGGAGTCCCGGCGCGAGAAGGCCGGCAGGGCGGCGGCGCGCGAGCACGAGACCGTGTTCGAGGTCAAGGATCTACGCGCGGGAGCCCTCGCGGGCGTGTCCTTCAGCGTCGAGCGCGGCGAGATCGTCGGAATCGCAGGCCTCGCCGGTTCCGGCAGGGACAGCGTTCTGGGCGCGAGCTTCGGTGCGCTCCCCCGCGCCGACGGCGAGGTGATGCTCACGGGTCAGCCGCTTCCGGCCGGCCGGCCCGATGTCGCCATCGGCCGCGGAGTCGCATACCTGGCGCCCGACCGGAAGGTCGGCGGCGGCGTGATGACGATGAGCGCCCGCGAGAATCTCACCCTGCCGGACCTGAAGCCGTTCTGGAAGGGCGGGCTTCTGCGCCGACGGGCCGAGACGGCGAGGACCACGGAATGGTTCGAGCGGCTCTCGGTGAGACCGGCGACCGCCGTCAACGAGCCGCTCAGCATCTTCAGCGGCGGGAATCAGCAGAAGATCCTGTTCGGCAAGTGGCTGTCGCAGGAGCCGTCGGTATTCCTGCTCGACGAGCCGACCCAGGGCGTCGACGTCGGCGCCAAGGCCGACCTTCACCGCGAGCTCGTCACGGCTGCCCAGAACGGAGCCGCGGTAATCGTCAGCTCCAGTGACCTCGAGGAGCTCGCCGACCTGTGCGATCGTGTGCTCGTCATCGTCGACGGTCAAATCAGCGCACAGCTCGTGGGCGCCGAGTTGACCGAAGGAAACATCACACGCGGGTTCATGCCGATGTCCGCGGTGCCGGCCGAGGCCGCCGCCACGAACGGCGGCGAGGCACATTAGCGTCCGATGGGCAAGGTCATCGGGCGGTTCGACCCGACTCCGTCCCGGACGCCGGAGGAGTGCGAGCGCCACTACACGCATGTCCACGTTCGCATGGCCCAGGATCTCCTGAGGCCGATGCCTTCACTGCTCAGCTACTACACCAATCGCGCTGTCGCGCAGGCGGATGTAAACGGGGGATGGAACCAACGGCCGCGCGCCTGGCGGTTCGTGGTGCTTCGCTTCACGCCCGGCGAGACGCTCGCGTTCACGGCCGATCAGAACGAGATGGTGGCGCAAGATCACGTCAACTGTCTCTACCGGTTGCGCTCCTGCGAAGTTGAGGAGAGCGTGCTGCTCGACCGCGTCAACGGTCAGCTCGCGCTGACCAAGTTCATGCTCGAAGCCGATCGCGCGCCGGGTGTCGATGCCGACAGCGCGTGGAATGCCTTCACCTCGTTGGCGGATGCCGTTCGCGCTGCGGTAAACGGGGCGTTCGGCGTGCGGCGCCTGATCGTCAATCGCGTGCTGAACGAGGTGGAGTGCGAGCCGCTCGACGTCGAAGGCCAGCGGCCGATCGGGCTGCTCGAGGACTCCACGCGGGTCGGGTACGTCGAGGCGTACTTCGATCACGCCCGCTGGGGCGAGGAGGCCCTCGGCCCGCTGGTCGCGAGTGGCGCCCTGCGCGATCCCGCGCTTGTCGACGTCAACCTCTTGCGGGTCGAGGAGCAGGCCCCGCTTGACGCGACGGGGCACTAGGTCGCGACGAAGCCACCGTCGATCGGAAGCGCGACGCCGGTGATGTAGGACGACTCGTCCGAGGCCAGGAACAGGACCGCCGCCGAGATCTCGTCGGGACGACCGTCGCGGCCGAGCGGAATCCGCGCCTTCAACGCCTCGACCGCCGCGGGCGACGCGCTTTCGGTCATGCCCGTCACGACGAGGCCGGGGCAGATCGCGTTCACGCGGATGTTGTCCGGTCCGTACGAGACCGCGGCCCCTCGGGTCAACCCGAGAACGGCCGCTTTGCTCGCCTGGTACGGGATCGATCCGGAGAGGCCGACGAGCGCGGCGACCGACGCGATGTTGACGATCGAGCCCCCGCCATTTCTGGTCATGCCCGGGATGACGGCTCGCATACCCAGGAAAACGCCGCGTTGGTTGACGGCCGTCACCTTCGCCCACTCCGCGTCGTCCGCTTCGATGCCGACCGAGCGAACCTGGACGCCGGCGTTGTTGACCAGGATGGAGATCGGGCCGTGGGCCTGTTCCACAGCGGCGACGAGGTCGCGCCACGCGTCGGGATCGGTGACGTCGTGATCGTGGTAGGAGCTTCTCCCGCCGGCGTGTCGCAACTCGGCGGCGAGCCGCTCTCCGGCATCGGTCGCGATGTCGGCGACGGCGACGGTGGCGCCCTCGCGCGCGAGGAGCTGTGCGTGCGCTGCTCCCATGCCCTGGGCGGCTCCGGTGATCAGCGCGACCTTGCCGGCGACGCGGCCGTGGTCGTCGCTCACGATGGGACTTGCGCCCGCGCGGTCGCGTTCCTGTTCACGCCGTTTAGTGTACCATTCTAACTGAGTTCAGTTCTGTTGATCGATCCTGGAGCGTCCGTCGTGAGCGCCACAACAATGCGGGCCGTGCGTCTGACGCAATGGCAATCGGACCCTGTCGTCTCCGACGTCCCGCGGCCGGAGCCGCGCGGATCGGAAGTGCTCGTCGAGGTCGGCGCAGCGGGACTGTGCCGATCGGACATTCACATCATGAGCGCCCCGCCCGGCGCGTACCCCTACACGCTTCCGTTCACGCTCGGCCACGAGACCGCCGGACGGGTTGCCGTGCTCGGCCCGGGTGCGTCCGGCGTTGACGTGGGCGACGCCGTCGTCGTGTACAGCCGGTGGGGCTGCGGAACGTGTTGGCAGTGCGCCAACGGGCGCGACAACGCCTGCGCCCGCACGCAATCCGGTCCTCACGGTGGAGGGCTCGGGCGCGACGGCGGGCTCGCGGAGTACCTCCTCGTCCCATCTGCGCATTACCTGGTGCCGGCACCGGGGCTCGATCCGGTCCCCGCCGCGCCGCTCACCGACGCCGCCCTTACCTCCTACCACGCGGCGAAGCTGTCGCTTGCCCAGCTGCGGCCCGGCAGCACGGCGCTCGTCCTGGGCGTGGGCGGGCTGGGGCACATGGCGGTCCAGGTCCTCAAGGCGATCAGTTCCGCGCGGATCGTCGCCGTCGATGTGCGCGACGCGGCGTTGGAGCTGGCGCGGACGGCCGGCGCCGACGCGGTCCTGCGGGCGGACGGCTTGACGCCGGACGACGTGCGCGCCGAGACCGGTCCCGACGGGGCGACCGTCGTGCTCGACTTCGTCGGCAACAACGCGACGCTTGCGCTGGCCGCCGGATCGGTGGCCCAGGGTGGCGACCTGACGTTCGTCGGTCGTGGCGGCGGCGAGCTTCGCGTGGCGCCCGGCCTGATCCCTTACGAGTCAACGGTCCGGATGCCGACGTGGGGTACCGTGCCCGAGCTCGCCGAGGTAGTGGCGCTCGCCCGCTCCGGCGCGATCCACTCCGAGGCGGAGGTGTACGGAATGGACGACGTTCTCAGCGCGTACGGAAAGCTTCGGCACGGCGACGTGCTCGGCCGAGCGGTCGTCGTCCCCGGTCGCGGTTAGGCGCCCGGCACGCGGATTGAACTGACCTCACTTCACGTGATAGTGTCCGTCCGGTAGCGCCATTCGGCGGGACCGCGGAAGGAGAGTTGAGAGCGATGGGACTCGTTGACGGGAAGGTCGCGCTGGTCACCGGCGCCGGCCGCGGACAGGGGCGCTCGCATGCGTTGCGGCTGGCGGCCGAGGGCGCGGACGTGATCGCGGTCGACATCGCGGCGAACAGCGTCGAGACGATCTCTTACGCGTTGGCGAGCGAGGAGGATCTCGACTCGACCGTGAAGGAAATCGAGTCGATGGATCGGCGGGCGGTCAAAGCCGTCGCCGACGTCCGGTCGCTGTCAGAGCTTCAGCAGGCCGCCGACACCGGCCTATCCGAGTTCGGGAAGATCGACATCGTCTGCGCCAACGCCGGCATCGGCTCGTGGGCGGTCGCATGGGAGATGACCGCGCAGCAGTGGAAGGACATGATCGACATCAACCTGACGGGCGTCTTCAACACCGTCCGCGCGACGCTTCCCTCGATGGTCGAGCGCGGAGAGGGCGGGAGCATCGTGCTGACGAGCTCTACCGCCGGCCTGCGCGCCTACGCGAACACCGCGCACTACACGGCCGCCAAGCACGGCGTGATCGGGCTGATGAAGGTGCTCGCCCAGGAGGCCGGCCCCCACCGGATCCGCGTCAACGCCGTGTGCCCGACAACCGTCCGCACCCCGCTGGTCATCAACGACGCGACGTTCGAGCTGTTCGCTCCGCATCTCGAGAACCCCACCGAGGACGACGTGCGCGAGCCGTTCGAGTCGCTGAACATCCTTCCCGGGGTGGCCTGGGTCGAGCCCAGCGACGTGTCGGACGCCGTGTTATTCCTGTGCTCGGACGCCGCCAAGTTCATCACCGGGGTCGCGCTTCCGATCGACGCCGGCAACATCGTGAAGTAGCCCGCAACATCGTGAAGTAGCCCGGGGGCTGCGCGGACTGGGTCATAAGCGAGCACTCGACGCGACGCGCAGCTCGAGTGCTCGTTTGTGACCCATATTCGTGCGTGAATCGGCGTTCACGGCGAGGGGAGGTGCCGAGTGTCGGCTTATGACCCAGGGGTGTCGACTCTCGACCCGAGCAGGGTGTGTCGGCTCTTGCCCGCGGGGATGCCGGCCTCAGACCGTGAGCACGGTGCAGGCGCTCACGCCGGGGGCGCCGTAGACCTGCGTGAACCCGACCCGGCATTCCTTCGGGACCTGATGGTCGCCGGCCTCGCCCCGCAGCTGAAGCGCGATCTCGTGGACCTGCCGCAGGCCTGAGGCTCCGATCGGCTCGCCGCACGCGAGACAGCCGCCGTCGGTGTTGATCGGCAGCCGTCCGCCGATCTCGGTGGCGCCGCTCTGAATCAGCGTCTCCTGCTCGCCGTGCTCGCACAGTCCGGTCTCCGCGAGGTGCATGACCTCGGCCCCGGACTCCGTGTCCTGAATCTGTGCGACGTCGACGTCGCCGGGTCCGATCCCGGCCTCCTCGAACGCGGCCGCGGCCGCCTCGGTCGTCGCCGATGGCCCCGACTCGATCGGGATCGATGGCGCGAACACCTCGAACGAGCCGAAGCGGCGAGTGCGGAACGCGACCGAGCGAAGGTACACCGGCGTGCGCGTCAGCTCTCGGATGCGATCGCCGCGGGCCAGCACGAGCGCCACCGCGCCCTCACCCGGCGAGCAGAACATGTACTGAGTCAGTGGGTTGTTGACCATCCGCGAGGACAGGATCTCGTCCTCGCTGAGCGGGGCTCGCCGCCACGCGTTCTCGTTGCGCGCGCCGTTGTCGAATGCCTTGGCTGCGACCTTGGCCAGGGTCGACTCGGAGATGCCGTGATCGGCCATGTAGCGCTGGATCTTCATCGCAAAGAACTGCGTGGTGAGCATCAGGCCGGTCTCGCCGTACCACGAGCCGATGCCCCAATCCTCGGGCAAAGGGTTGAATGCCCCCCGTGGGTGCTTGTCGAAGCCGACCACGAGCGCGACCTCGGCCGCGCCGGAGACGAGCATCGCGTGAGCCGTCGTCAGCGCCGACCCGCCGGTGGCGCAGCCGTTCTTGACGTTGATGAACGGGACGCCGGTCAACCCGAGCATCGAAACGGACGTGTCTGCATTGCCGGCGGCATCGGACCCGCCGGCGGCGAAGTCGATGTCCTTCCAGGCAATCCCAGCGCTCGCGAGCGCGCGACGGGCAGCGATCGCGCCCATCTCGAGTCCGGACACGCCGTCGTGGCGGCCGAACGTGTGGATGCCGAGGCCGACGATCGCGACGTCGTCGCTCACGGGTCAACCTCCTCCTGCGCGGGCCGGAACGCAAACGTGAGCTTGTCGCTCGCCCCGGGGACCGGGATCAGCGTCAACTCCATCTCCATCCCGATTCGCAACCGCGCCGGATCGCTCTCGGTCAGCCGCGCCTCCACGCGGACCTCGCCCGGCAACTCGATGTAGCCGACGCCGTAGGGCTCGAACTCGGCCACGCCGCCTTCGAGGTACGGTGGCGCCTTCGGCGCAAAGCACTGGATCGTCCACGTCCACAGCGCGCCGCGCGTGGCCAGCTCACGGGCGTGGACATCCTCGGAGGTACACCGCGGGCATGACCGCTGGCGCGGGAACGTCACCGTGCCGCACCGCTCACACTCCGAGCCGATCAGCCTGGGCTCGTCCTCGGTGCCCCCGATCACATTCGGGTCGATCAGCTGTAGCTCGCGAGTGTCAGTCATCGGTCCGCGGGAACGCGAGCGCCTCGGTCCGCGGGAACGCGAGCGCGGAGGACCGCGCCACCATGTACCTGCGCATGCGTCCCGCCTGGTCTAGCTCCGCCACCGCGAGGAACGTGCCAATACGTTCGCCGTTGTCCCAGCGAGTCTCACCGAGAGCGAACTCGAGGTCACCGCTCACCCCAGTGTGCATCACATAGTGAGCCCACCCGCTTGTGTCACCCGCGTCGATGAACCCTCGCAATTCCTCACGCCCACCCAGGAACTGGCTGCTCTTGCGTGACTCGTCCGCAGCCCACTGGATCGAGAACTCCAGATCATCGGCTACGAGCTCGAGGGAGCTGTGTGGATCGGGGCCGTCGAGCAGTTCGAAGTACCGCTCGAAGAACGTCTTCGTACCCGCTTCGCTCGATGGCGGCACGGTTGGCCTTGCTTGACCTGAAGTCATTTCAACAAAATCATACCCGACGCTAGGCGTTGACCGTCGGGCGTTCGAGAATCTGGGTCACCACGTCGCGCTTGACGACCTTCAGCGACGGCGTCCGGGGGAAGTCCTCGAACACCTCGACGGACTCCGGCCAGGTGTATTTCGCAACTCCTTCTTGATCCAGGAACTGCTGCAGCTCCTCGAGCGTCGGCGCCGGCTTGCCCTCGACCGCGATGATCGCGGCACACGCGCGCTCGCCCAGTCGTTCGTCCGGGAGCGGCACGATCGCGACCTCGTGGACGTTCGGGTGGCGCAGAATCACGGGCTCGACTTCTGAAGGCACGATCGTGACGCCGCCGCGCCGGATGATGTCCTTGCTGCGGCCGACGTATACGAACTGGCCGTCTTCGTCGAGATAGCCGAGGTCGCCGGTCCGGTAGCCGCCCCACTCGGTGAGCGATTCGCGCGTCAAGTCGTCGTTCCCGAGGAAGCCGAGGAAGCGGCTCGGACCGTTGACGATGACCGAGCCGACGGTGTTCGCCGGAACGGGCTCCCCGCTGTCATCGACGATCCGGATCTCGGTGCCGTCGTATGGGCGGCCCTCGGTCAGGTCGATCTTCGCTTCGGGGTCGTGAAGCCCGTGAGCGGCGTGTCCGGGCACCTCGGAGAGGCCGTAGTCGCCGAGCGGCGGAACTCCGAACGCCTCCCTCATCGCGACACGGCGCTCGCGCGTCAGCCCCGGCGCGGCGAGGACGCGCATCGACGGCAACTCGAGCCCGCTCTCCACCTTCGCGTCGATCAGGTCCGCCGAGTGCGTCGGCATCGACAGGACGTACGTGCACTGATGCTCGTCGATCAGCCGCAGGGCATCCTCGGCTCGCCACCGGTTGACGAGCACGCCCGTGGCGCCGTTGAACAGGGGCGGGAAGTAACCGAACACGAGGCCACCGACGAAGCCGAACTCGCACACGACGAGGTAGACGTCATCTCCGGTCAGCTCCCAACGCTTGCAGATGCCTTCGGTGGCGTAACGCAGCGTGTTGTTCGAGTGCGAGATGCCCTTCGGGGTCGAAGTGGTCCCTGAGGAGTGCAGCACCATCGCCAGGTCGTCGGCGGCGCGCGGGACGTGCTCGCCGGGAGGGTCTGCGCCGGCCAGGCGGTCGACGAGGTCGGGCTCGATCGGGAGGAACAACGGAACCTGATCGGCGACCTGACGGCACTTGGCGAGCTCCTTGTCGCCGCCGAACCCGAGCAGTCCCTTGGCGCTCGTCTGCTCGATCAGCGCCGACAGCTGAGTCTCGTTGAACATCGGCGGGAGTGGCGCGATCACCACGCCCCGGTGCATGCAGCCGAGCATCGCCACGGCGGCCTCGATCGAGTGGCGGCCGAGGAGGATCACGATGTCCCCGGGCTCGACGCCACCGTCGGCGAGCATGCTCGAAACGCCGGCGGCCGCCCGGCGGAGCTGATCGAACGTGAACACGCGGTCGTCGAGGATCAGCGCCGGCTTCTCCGGCGTCTCGGCCGCGCGACTGGCGAAGTCGCTCCACAGGTCTCCCTCACGCCAGTACCCCTCTGCGTAGTAGCGATCGGCCTCGGGCTGGAACGTCAGGGTCGGCATCAACTTCCTCCGGTGTTCATGTTGTCGAATCGTGATCGGCGACGATCACACACTTGCCATGCCACCGTCGACGCTCAGGACCGTCCCGGTGACGAAGCTGCTGCCCTGGCCGAGCAAGAACACGACGGCGTCGTCGAGCTCGCCGGTTCGACCGCCGCGCCCGAGTGGCGTCCGCGAGAGCAGAAAGTCGGGAAACTGCTCGGGGTCCTCGCCAAGGTCGTCTTTGTTCATCTCGGTGGCGAAGAAGCCCGGCGCGACCGCGTTCACGCGAATGCCATAACGGCCCCACTGGGACGCGAGCTCTCGCGTCAGGCCGATGATGCCCGCCTTCGAGGCAACGTAGGCCGCGTCCGGGATCTGACCGATCGAGCGCAGCCCCATGACCGACGCGACGTTGACGATCGATCGGCCGTGGCCGTTCCCGTTTCGCATCCGGTCCGCCGCCAGGCACGAGAGCGCGTACGGCGCGACGAGGTTGAGATCGAGCACGCGGGCGAACGTCTCCGCCGAGGTGCGAAGCGCAGGAGCTGTGGCAGCGGCGCCCGCGTTGTTGATGAGCCCGTCGAGCCGGCCGTACCGGTCCATGACGCCGTCGATCAGCCGCTGGCGATCCGCCTCGTCCGTGACGTCGCAGGTGACGGGCTGGGCGCTCGGAATCTCCGTCGTGAGCGCGGCTAGGCGGTCGGTTCGCCGCGCGGCCAGCACGGGAATGCCGCCGGCGTCGCCGACCGCCTTCGCGAGCTGGGCACCGAGTCCGGAGCTCGCTCCGGTGATGATCACGACATGTTCATCGAGCCGCTGCATTCGGTCCTTTAAGTTGAAGTCAGTTCAATTCTATCGAGGCGAGGACTGGAGCGCAACCGCGCATCGCCAATAGACACAGGGGAACCGAGGGATTTGCGCCGATCGACCGGTCGCGCCCGCACCCGCTGATAGAGTTGGGGTCACTTCAATGGAAAGAGGAACAGTGGCCAAGAACGCGCAAACCCGGGCGAAGCGGGAAGTAAAGCCGCCGAGTTCGCGCAGCAAGCGCCAGGAGATCCTGACGACCGCGATCGATCACTTCGGCCGCAACGGGTACGAGTACACAAAATGGGCCGACATAGCCGCGGACGTCGGCCTCGGTTCCACCGCGCTGTACCACTACTTCGAGTCGAAGCTCCACTGCCTGTTCGAGATCCACGCCGAGGCACTCGAGGCCGAACAGGAGCGGTTCGAGCGACTTACGGCGGACCGGGGTGATTTCGCTCCAACGCTCGTGCGAGTGCTTAACGGTCTATTCGATCTCACCGAGCACGAGGTCCTCCGCAACCGCGTCCTGGTCGCCGAAGAGGGGTTGATCGCCGTCCCACGCAAGTCGCCCCGCGAGGAAGAGGCGCGCCGGCTCGCCCGTGCCCGGATGCGCGACATCGAGTTCGCCTGGGCATCGTTCCTGACCCGGGGCATGGAGCAGGGAGCGATCCCGGAGGCCGACCCACGGCTGCTCACGCACGCGCTGCTTGGCTTGTACAAGAGCGTCTGGCACTGGTACCGGCCCGGTGGGAACCTGTCGCTCGACGACATCCGCGGGTTCTTCGTGGAGCGTTGCCTGGCCGTGGCCGGCTGCAGCGATGCCCCTTCGCTCCCCGCCCAGCCGGGGAAGCCAGGCGCCGCGCGCAAAGCCGCCTGATCGCGACTACGTGATCCGTACGAGCGCCTTGCCGGTGGTGTCGCCGGACAGGACGCGCATGAGCGCCTCGGGCGCCCGCTCCAAACCGTCGATCACAGTCTCGGGATAACGCAGCCGACCCTCCGCGAGCCAGCCACCGAGTTCTCGGACGACGTCGGGGAGACGGTGCTGGTAGGCGCTTCCACGGAAGCCTCGCAGCGTCAGATTGTTCGCCGTGGCCTGGAACAGGTTGCTCGGGCCACGCGCCGGCCCGACCGACTCGTACTCGGAGATCGCCCCACAGAGCGCGGCCCTTCCCCAGTTTCGCAGCGTGGCGAGCGCTGCCTCGAGGTGGTCACCGCCGACGTTGTCGAAATACACGTCGATGCCGTCCGGCGCGGCCTCGCGCAAGAGGTCCAAGACGGGGCCATCGCGGTAGTTGAATGCCGCATCGAGACCGAGCTCGTCGAGCAGGAACCGGACCTTTGCCTCGGACCCGGCGCTGCCGATCACGCGGTGACCGCGGAGCTTGGCGATCTGGGCGGCGAGGCTCCCGACCGCCCCGGCGGCCGCCGAGACCCAAACGACGTCCCCGTCCCGCAGTTCCGCGGCGTCAATCATTCCCGCGTATGCGGTCACGCCCATCGCGCCGAGCGGCCCGAGGTACTTCTCCGCCGGCGCGACGGTCGTGTCGAGCCGGGCCAGCGTGGCGATGCCGGCCAGCGCCGGCTCGCCGGCGGTGACGATCGCGTAGTCGCGCCAGCCCTTCGCGTGCCACACAGCATCCCCGGGCGCGAAGCCCTCCGCGCGCGACTCGATCACCTCGCCGACGGCCCAGATGTCGTCCATCGGGGCATGCAGAGCGAACGAGTTGAAATAGCCCGCGGGGCCGCTCTCCCGGAGGCGCAGCCGCATGCCGGGGTCAACCGAGGTGAACGTGTTCCGCACGAGCACCTGACCAGGACCCGGATCGGGAACCTCGACGTCGACGGTGACGAAATGGTCGGGCGTCACCTCACCGACGGGGTACTCGACGAGGTGAACCTGGCGCGCGCGACCCGTCATCGCGCTACCTCCGCACCTGGTAACCGATCGATTCCCGATCCCACACGCCCTCGGCCTCGAGCCCTTCGGCCTTCAGGTCCTGCTTGAGGATCCGCTGCGCGTGGGACTTGGGCAGCGAATCGACGAACCGCAGGTATCTGGGAACCGCGAAGTGCGGCATCTTGTCCTGGCAGAAATCGAGCACATCCTCGGGGCCGAGGGCTGCGCCAGGCTTGACCACGATCGCCGCCATCACCTCCTGGCCGCCCATCGGCGACGGGACTCCGTACACCGCGGACTCGAGCAACTCATCATGAAGCGCCAGTACGCGCTCGACCTCCCACGCCGAGATGTTCTCGCCACGGCGGCGAATCGAATCGGTCTCCCGCGCCCTGAAGAAGAAGAAGCCGTCGGCGTCACGGTGGCCATGATCCCCGGTGTGGAACCACAGGTTGCGGATCGACTTGAGCGTCGCAGCGTCGTTGTCCCAGTATCCGGCCATCATCACGTTCGGACGCGCGGGGCGGATGCAGATCTCGCCCGGCTCGCCGACCGGAACCTCTTTGTCGTTTTCGTCGAGGACTTGTACGTCGTACCACGGCACCGGGACGCCCATCGAGCCGGCGCGGCGCTGGTCGTACGTGCAGAACGTGACCGGGCCGGTTTCGGTCAGGCCGTAGACGTCGAGGATCGCGAGGTCGTACCGGTTTTCGAACTCGAGCACCTGGTCACGAGGCGCGGCGGCGCCGATCACCACCCGGACGGTGTTGTCGGTGTCATGCTCGGTCTCCGGCTGCTTCATCAGGATGCGGAGCATCTCGCCCATGCCGTTGAACGCGGTGACGCCCTCGCTCCGGCACTGGTCCCAGAAGCGGCTCGCCGAGAACCGGCGGTTGACGATCGATTTCGCCCCGGCCACCATCGCGGCGACGACCGTCATGTACTTGGCGTTCGCGTGGAACAGGGGGAAGACCGACAGCAGCACGTCGTCCTCGGTGTAGCCCGCGATCTCCGCCGTACTCGTCGCCAGGTTGATGTTGTGGTTGTGCGGCAGCACGACCCCCTTGGGCGGTCCGGTCGTTCCGCCGGTGAACAGGATCGACGCGGGCTGGTGCGGTTCGACTTCGACCGTCTCGACCGGTGACTGATTGGCCAGCAGGTCGGCGAAGTCGTGAAGCGGCCGCCCGCCGTTGGCGTCGCTCGACTGCTCGCCGACGACGATCACGTGCTCGACGCTCGGCGAGTCCCCGAGCCAGGGCAGCACATGCTCGAGGAACACGTCCTCGACGATCACCACCCGGGCCTCGGTCGTGTTGAGGATGTGGGAGATGCCCGGGCCCCTCGCGGCGTCGTGGATCGGCACCTCGATCCCGCCGAGCTTGAGGATCCCGAACCATGCGTACAGGAAGTCCGACCGGTTCCCCATCATGATCGCGACCCGGTCGCGCCTCGCGACACCCAGGTCCCTCAGACCGCCGGCAACCCGCCCGGCGCGCTCGGCGACCTGCGCATATGTCACCGTGTCATCGTCGAAGATGGCGAGCACCCGGTCCCCGAACTGTGCGGCCTTCTGATCGACGAGCGTCGCTAGATTCATGTCTTCCTCGCGTTCACTGTGACTTTCGAACTACGTTCTCAGCAGCAGGCAGGAGGCGAGGGGTCCCGCCCCGGCCGACACCGCTGCCACCTTTGCGTCCGGTATCTGACGCGCGCCGGCCTGCCCGCGTAACTGGAGGCAAGCCTCGTAGAGATGGCCGAAGCTGTGCAGCCGGCCGGCCGAAAGCTGGCCGCCGCTCGTCGCCAGCGGGAGCTCGCCCGTTAGGCTGATGCGCTCGCCGCCTTCGACGAACGCGCCGCTCTCACCCTTGCCACAGAACTGGAGCCCCTCGAGCCAGTACAGGGTGAGGACCGTGAACCCGTCGTACAGCTGGGCGCAGTCGACGTCGGCCGGCGTCAGATCCGTCCGTGACCACAAATGCTTCCCGGCGCCCATCGCCGCCGTTGTCGTCATGTCTTCCCACTGATCCCACGACGCGCGGCCGTGGAGCGCGCTCCCGACGGCCTCGAAATGGATCGCCTGGTTCGGGGTGTCCGGCGCGTACGCGGCGTCCGAGATCACCACCGCGGTGGCACCGTCGATCGCGATGTCGCAGTCGTAAAGACACAGCGGATCGCTGATCATCGGCGAGGAGAGGTACTCGTCGAGCGTGAGCGGCTTGGTGAGGACCGCCTTGGGGTTGAGCGCGGCGTTCCGCCGCGCGTTCAAGCTGATCTGGGCGATCTGCTCGCGGGTCGTGCCGTACTCGTGCATGTGGCGCCGCGCGTACAGCGACATCCAGTTCGGCCCGGAGAACGCGCCGAACGGCAAGATCCACTGCATCATCCCGGTGACGCCGCCGGCATCGGTAGCGACGCGTTCGGTGCTCTGGCGCCACGCCGTGTCCTCGTTGAGCGCCCGGTATACGAGCACGTGACGGCACAAGCCTGAGGCGACCGCCATGCAGCCGTGGATCACCGAGGCGAGCATCCCGGGCGTCTCCGGCCCGGCCGCGTGCCAGTTCGTGTTGAGGCGCAGCGCATCGATGACGGCATGCGGGCCGGGTCCGGACGAGCCGGGACCGGGGGGTGCGAGGCCCTCGGCGCGAGTCACGGCCCCGGGCCAGGAGATCACCCCGTCGATGTCCGCCGGCCTCAGTCCGGCGTCGCCGATCGCCTCGAGGCACGCATCGAGCGTGAGCGCGAGCACGCCGCGCGACATGCGGCGCCCGACCTCGGACTGGCCGACGCCGGAGATGATGCAGCGGTCCTCGAAGCGCTCAGCCATGGTCATGAAGATTGGTCGGCGGCGCCTGACGGCGGCGCCTCGGCTGGCGTGAAGACCGGGGCGTAGACGTCGCCTTGTTCGCGAAACTCGACCCGCACCGGCATGTCGATCTTCACCTCGTCCGGATCGCATCCGACGATGTTCGTCATCAGTCGGAGGTCGGGCTGCTCGTCGAGCCGGACGATCGCGATCACGTACGGCACCTTCACGCCCGGGGACCACTCGCGTCGGTTCACCGTGTACGTATAGACGGCGCCCCGACCGCTGACGGCGTGCGGTTCGACGTCGTCACCTAGACAGCGCGGGCACCTCGGCGACGGCGGGTGGATGTAGTACCCGCAGTCGTTGCAGCGGACGATCCGCAACTCGCCGTCGCGGCCGCCCGTCCAAAACGCTCGGTTGTCATCGTTGACCTGCGGGATCGGGAACACAGCGTCTCCGGTACTTTGACCTGAATTCGGGTCGAGAGACTACCAGATCAGCGGAAGGAAGCAACCCGGGAGAAATGGCGTTCCGAGTGGGCGGGAGGTGGGCGGCTCTTGACTCCAACGCGCGCTCCACTAAGATAAACGAACCGACTTCAGGTCAACCTCTCAAGCCGCCCAAGACCAGCCGAGACGAGGAGAGCTCTCCATGCTGCCACGCGAATACCCCAATCTCTACATCGACGGCCGCTGGCAGGAGCCGGACTCGAACGAGCGCCTCGAGGTCATTTCGCCGGCGACCGGCGAGCAGATCGGCTACGTGCCGGCGGGGAACGAGACCGATATCGACCGCGCGGTCGAAGCCGCACGCAAGGCGTTCTACGAGACCGACTGGCCGACGCGCCCGGTCGAGGAGCGCGCGGAGATGATGGAGCGCCTCGCGGCGCTGATCGCCGAACACCAGCCGGAGTTCCGCGACCTGATCGTCGACGAGCTCGGGCACACGAAGCTGACCGCCGAGGTCTACCACTCGGTGGCGCCGACGCTCCACTGGAACTACTACGCCCAGAAGGGCCGGGAGCACACGTTCGCCGAGGTGCGCGAGGCCGACTTGTCGCCGCTGGCCGGGAACGCGGGCGGGCTGATCATGAAGTACGAGAGCAAGAGCCTGCTCGTGCGCGAGCCGGTCGGCGTCGTGGCCGCGATGACCGCATTCAACTTTCCGCTGCCGGGCATTGCGCAGAAGACGGCGCCCGCGCTCGTGGCCGGCTGCACCGTGGTGGTCAAGGCCCCCGATCCGGACCCGCTGTCGCTGTTCGCGATGGCCGACCTGGTCACGGAGGCGGGCTTCCCGCCGGGCGTGATCAACATCGTCGCCGCGAACCGCGAGGCCTCCGAGCGGCTGGTCACGCACCCCGACGTCGACATGGTCAGCTTCACGGGCTCGGTCGAGGTGGGCAAGCAGATCGGCAAGGCATGCGGCGCGCTGATCAGGCCCTGCGTGCTCGAGCTCGGCGGCAAGTCGGCCGCGATCGTCCTCGACGATGCCGACGTCGACGCGGTCCTGCCCATCCTCGTCGGCTCGAGCGCCGGAACGAGCCAGGGCGAGAGCTGCGTGTGCATGAGCCGGATCCTGGCTCCAAAGTCGCAGTACGACGAGATCGCCTCGAAGCTCACCGAGGCGTTCAAGACGCTCAAGGTCGGGGACCCGCACGAGGACGACACGGTGGTCGGCCCGCTCGTGACCGAGGCACACCGCGACCGCGTGCTCGGCTACATCAAGCAGGCCGTCGAGGAGGGCGCCACCGTCGCCGCCGGAGGCAAGGTACCTGAGCACCTCGACAAGGGGTGGTACGTCGAGGCCACGCTGCTGACCAACGTCACCAACGACATGACCGTCGCCCAGGAGGAGATCTTCGGACCGGTCATCGCCCTCATCCCCTACGAGGACGAGGAGGATGCGATCCGCATCGCCAACGACAGCCGGTTCGGCCTGTCCGGCTCGGTGTTCACCGGCGATCCGGTTCGCGGATTCCAGGTCGCGCGCCGCATTCGTACCGGCACCTTCTCGGTGAACACGATGGCCGCCGACTTCAACTCGTCGTTCGGCGGTTACAAGGAGTCCGGTGTCGGCCGCGAGCACGGTCCCTACGCGATCGACGAGTACCTGCTGGACAAGACGATCTCGATCGATCCGTCCCAGGACGTCCCCGAAGAGGTGCTCCAGTCGGTCCAGGCCACGCCGGCACACGCCTAGCCGGGGCACGAGGAGCACACCTTGTACAAGGCACTAGGCGTCTGGTCGTGGCCTCGCGACGAAGATCGCGCGGAGTTCGACGAGCACTACGAGAAAGTTCACTACCCGTTGGCCGAAAGGCTTCCTGGGGTTCGCCGCATCACGGTCCTGACCGGCGGTGAGAACGCGCGCGCCTCTGACATGTTCCGGGTGGCGGAGGTGTACTGGGACGACCGATCCGCGTTTGATCGCGCGGCCGCTTCGCCGGAGTGGCAGGCGATGGCGGCGGACGCTCAGCAACTGATGGAGCGCTACGGGGTGACGCTCTCGGCGGCCGACGGCGAGGAGGCAGATCGGGCGTACTGACGGGTGTCGGGCGCTCAGGCCGGCGCCGACGCCGACGCCGCGCGAACGGCGTCGGAGAGCACCTTCATGCCTCCGTGTGCGGTCTGCCCACCGTCGACGGGCACCTCGAGGCCGCTCAGGTAAGCCGCGTCGTCGCTGAGCAGGAAGCAGACGGCCGCCGCCACGTCGGCGGTCGTCGCGGCGCGGCCGAGCGGAACGCTGCCGAGCAACGCGTCCGACACCGGCTGGGGCACGTCGGAGGTCATCGAGGTCGCCATCAGCCCCGGCATCACCGCGTTGACGCGGATGCCGCGCGGACCGAGTTCGAGGCTGGCCGCACGCGACAGGCCTCGGAGCGCCCATTTGCTGGCGGTGTAGGGGATCGCGAAGTGGCCGCTCAGCGCCGCGATCGACGCGATGTTGACGATCGAGGCGCCGTCCGGCATCAGGTCCATGAGGGCCTGCATTCCGAGCATCGGCCCGGTGACGTTGATCGCCAGCGTGCGGTTCCAGTCCTCGAGTGTCACCTGACCGAGGCGACTGCGCATCGTGATCCCGGCGTTGTTCACGAGTCCGTGGCACGCGCTGTACTCGCGTCCGAGCCACTCGGCGAACGCGTCCCACTGTCCCTCGTCGGTCACGTCCAGCTCTCTCATGACGACGCGCTCGTCGGGCGGCGTCGGGACGAGGTCGGCTCCGACGACGGTGGCGCCGGCATCGGCCGCCGACGTGGCGATCGCGGCGCCGAGTCCCTGAGCCGCTCCGGTCACGACGATCACGCGATCCCTGAGGGTCATGGTGCGCGCGCTCAGGTCAGCGAGCCGTGAAGGCTCCGTCGACGGGATAGAAGCCTCCGCTCACGAACGACGCCTCGTCGGAGGCGAGCCAGGCCACGAGCGACGCGACCTCGTCGGGCTCGCCCAGCCGGTCGAACGGGTTCAGCGAGGCGAGGTAGTCGGCGCCCGCCTGGTCAAGGGAGGCGGCAAGCAGCGGCGTGCGGATGACGGCCGGGCCGACACAGTTGACCCGCACACCCCGCGTGGCGCAGTCGATCGCAGCGGCACGCGTGATCCCGAGCACGCCATGCTTGGCCGCGACATACGCGACCATCGAATCACGAGCCACCACGGAGAACATCGACGCCATGTTCACGATCGACCCGGCTCCGGCCGAGAGCATGTGCCGCAGTTCGGCGCGCAAGCTGTAATAGACGCCGCTCAGGTTGATGTCGATCACCTGCCGCCAGTCGTCGATCGGATACTCCTCGGCGCTGATCAGAGGGCCGCCGATACCGGCGATGTTGGCGGCGACGTGCAGCGCGCCATACGTCTCGACGGCGTGCGCGACGGCCTGCTCTGACGTTCCCGGGTCGGTGACGTCGCCGGCGAAGGGGGTTGCGTCGGGCAGCTCGCCGGCCACGCGCTCGGCGGCCTGCGCGTTCACGTCCATGACGACGACGCTCGCGCCCTCGGCCGCGAGCCGCCGCACGATCGCCTCGCCGATCCCCGAGGCTCCGCCGGTGACCAGCGCCACCTTGCCTTCGAAACGCGAGTTCATACGGCGTCCTTCCTGAGGTCGATCACGTAGTTCCCGGTGGGGTCAGGCTGTCCTCGCTGGCCGGGACGGATGACGATCACCGTGTCCGGCAGTTCGATCAGCGCCGGACCGGCAATCGGCGCGGGCGGAATCTCTTGGTAAACGGGCGTGTCGCGGAGATCGCGCAGCTCAGACCAGTAGACGGGGCGCGAGCGCCGGGCGGACTGCGCTCGCTCGTCCGGCGCCAGATCCTCTCGGCCCGTCTTCGCCGTCGCGCGGACCTGGAACGCGGTGAAGTCGATGCCGCCGCTGCGGTCGCCGGATCCGCGACCGAACAGTTGCTCGTGGACCTCCTCGAAGCGACGGTCGATCGACTCGACCGCGCCGTCGTCGATCCGACCGGCCGGCACTGTCACCTCGACGTCGTGGATCTGCATCGAGAAGCGCATGCGCACGGAGCGCTCGAGCGTGACGTCGGCGGTGTTGATGCCCTGGCTGGCGAACTTGTCGGAGGCCTCGCTCTCGAGCGCGGCGAAGATCTCCTCGACGTTCGCGCCGGGAACCGGCAGCTTGAGCACGCGCCACCGCTGGACTACGTGAACCACGTCCGACGTCGCGGCGCCGTAGGCGGAGAGGACCGAGGCGGCATGCGGGAGCGGGACGAGCACCTTGGCGATCGACGCCTGTGCGGCCACGGCCGGCGCGTGGAGCGGGCCCCCACCGCCGAACGCGGAGCACGCGAAGTTCCGCGGATCCAAGCCCCGCAGCAGGCTCATGCGGCGGACCAGGTCGGCCATCTTCGCGTCGACGACGGTGGCGATGCCGGCCGCCGTCTCGTGCCGGCTCATGCCGAGGCGCTCCGCGACGCGATCGACCGCAGCCTCGGCCAGTTCTCGATCGAGCCGCATGCGTCCGCCCAGGTAGTTGTCCGGATTGACCAGGCCGAGGACGACGTCGGCGTCGGTCACCGTGGCCTCGGTTCCACCGAAGCCGTAGCAGGCGGGGCCGGGGCGGGCGCCGGCGCTGCGCGGTCCGACGTTCAGGCGTCCGACGTCATCGATCCAGGCGATGCTGCCGCCGCCCGCGCCGATCGATTCGATGTCGAGCATCGGAAGCGCCATCGCGTAGCGCTCGAACACGGAGATGTCGCGCTGGAGCGGTCGGCCGTCGTGGATGACGCTGACGTCGAACGTCGTGCCGCCCATGTCGACCGCGATCACGTTTCGGAGCTGCGCCCGCTCGGCGATGCCGGCCATGGCGATCGTGCCCGCGACAGGCCCCGAATGCACGGTGCGGACCGGCGCACGGCGCGCCTCAGTGCTCGTGATCGCGCCGCCCGCACACTGCGCGAACTGGACCGAACCCTGAAAGCCGCGCTCCCGCGCGCCGTCCTGGATCCGGTCGACGTATTCGAGCATCAGCGGACCGATGTACGAGTTCATCACCGCGGTCATGGTCCGTTCGTACTCGCCCGTCCGGCTTGACAGGTCCGAGCTACACGAGATGAACACATCCGGAGCAACCTGAGCCGCGATCGCCCGCGCGCGCTGCTCGTGGACGGGGTTCATCGTCGACCACAGGAAGCTGATCGTGAGCGCCCGCGCTCCGGCGGCGACGAGGTCACGGACCGCGTCGCCCACCTCGCCTTCGTCGAGCGGCACGATCACCTCGCCGTCGACGTCGATCCGCTCCGTGATCGGCCGGACCATCGCACGTGGTACGAGCGGCTCGGGCCTACGCGTCGAGTGGACGTCGAGCGCCTCGTCGGGCGAGAGCCCCGACGTTCGCCCCTGCCCCTTCATCACGAACATCGCGTCTTCGTGTCCGCGCGTGGCCAGCAGGCCCGTCGCCGCCCCGCGCCGCTCGACGATCGCGTTTGTGCCTGTCGTCGTTCCATGGACGAGCAGACCACAACGCTCCAGCACGGCCTCGAGGGTGGAGCCCATTTTTGTGGCGGCATCGGAGATCGCGTCGAAGAAGCCGCGGGATCGGTCGTCCGGCGTGGTGGGCGACTTGCCGGTCGTGATCGCACCGCCGTCGTGAACGATCGTGCAGTCGGTGAAGGTCCCGCCGATGTCGACGCCGATGGTCAGATCGCCGTCGCTCATGCCGTCACCTGGGCGTGCGCAGCGAGCTTCACGTCGAGCACCGGCGGATCGTCGGGCTTGCACAACTCGGTCGCGAGGGTGACGCCGCAACCCGGGCAGAGGAACTGGCGCACGACGAACGCGTCGTCGCAGAACTCGCGTGGATCGAGGTATTGGTCGGGACTGATCGCCTGCGGCGCTCGCTCCAGGGACGCGGCGCCATCCTTGTAGTTCTCCTCGATCGCACCGAGGGCATGGCCGCACTCGTGGCATCCCCAGTGTTCCTCGCCATCCGAGGCGGGGCCGAACACGACGGCGCCACCAGCCGATCCGGCGTAGCGATCGGGGTCGAGGCTTACGTCATCGGGAGCCGCCGGCGGGTGCGCCGCGGCCAGTCGATCGGCCCGCATCTGGCGACGGCGTTCGGCGGTCCGAGCCACGTCCGCTTGGCCCGCGGCATCGAGGACGACGCCGTACAGGCTCTCGGCATCGCCGGCGGTGATCGCCGCACTGCGGACGTCACCGGCGACGAGCTCGGGGATGCGCGTCAGCGGGTCGCCGAACCCGCCGCCACCGCAGTACTGGGCGACGAACACATCGCCGGGGTGCATCACCGTGATCTCCTTGGCAAACAGACGGGCCAGCTCCCCGACGTCGCGTTCGAGGGCCGCTGGGCTACCGGGAAGGACGCCGGCGGCGAGCCGGTCCCGTCCGAGGACATCCGCGCGGAAGCGGTAGTCGCCGGGGTGGGCCGGAAGGCCGCCACCGAGCCCGAGCGCGCAGTTGATCGCGTTGTCCAGGCTGACGAGCTGCACGATCATCTCGTCGGTCTTGTGGAGAACGACCGCCGTTTCGAGCGAGTTGCCGCCGCGCCACCTCCCGGGTCCGCCGCTTCCCTGACGCTCGCGGCGGTAGAGGTAGAGCATCGGCAGTGCGTCCTCCCATTCCTCGGTGTTCCCCGAGGGGTTGTTCGGCCACCACCACGCGCCGCCGATGTCGACACCGTCGCGATCGGGAAACGCTCCGAGGGCGCCGGCGACCACGTCGCCGGGCGGCTGCACGACAAAGCGTCCCTTGCGGTCGTTGCCGGCGCCGAACCAGAAGCTCGGGATCGACTGGCCTCCGGCTCCGTTGGCCCGGCGGGCGAGGTCTTCGGGACCGGACATCAGCATCTTCGAGACCGTGAACGCGCTCAGGTACACAGCGGCCGTGTTTCCGCCCACCCCGGTGGTGGCGGCCGGGTAAGTGGCGACGCTCAACGTGCCGGGCGTCGGCTCGAAGCTCACGTGATCGAGCGCGCCCGCGTTACAGAGCAGCTGATCCCAGCCGAGAAAGCTGCCGACCGCAACGATCACGCCCGAGCGCCACGATCCGTACGCGCTGCTGGCCGCCTTGTACTGAGGATCGGTGCCCTCGTTCGAGACGACCAGCCGATCCCCGTGCTTGCGGATCTGACAGGTGAACCGGTGGGCCGATCGATCCTCCGCGCCGAGACCCGCCATGTAAAAGCGCTCGGACCACTCGCCATCCGGGATCCGCTCGAGGCGTTCGCCGATCGCCGCAGAGCAGTCACGGATCATGCGGCGCATCGCGCCCTTGACGGTCGCGGCGCCATATTCGTCGAGGACCTCGGCCATGCGCGCCTGCACCGTGTGGATGCCGGCTATCTGGCTGCGCATCTGGAGGGCGAGGTGGTCCGGAGTCCGGCTCTTGCGCGTGTGCATCTCGAGCACGTCGCGCTGGAGCTCGCCGCCGCGGACAAGCTTGATCGGTGGGACGAGTGCCGGCTCCTCGTACAGATCGTTCGCCAGCGGGTTGAAGCTGCCGGGGAACGGCCCGCCGACATCGCCGACATGGCACTGGCTGAATATCCACGAGAAGATGCGCCCCTCGTGGAAGACCGGCGCGAACATGCCGACATCCATGGCGTGGGTGCAGCCGATCCACGGATCGTTGTGGAAGAACACGTCGCCCTCCGCGATACCGGGATTCTGGCCCCGGTTCTCCATCGTCCACTTGATCGGCAGGTCGCCGAGCGCCGCGAACCACTGGATCGATGGCCCCGCCATAAGCAGGTCCGCCGTCTCGGTCAGGAGCGCGGTGTTGAAGTCGTCCATGTACACGATCACCGGAGACCCCGAGACACGACGGATGGTGTCCGAGTGGTCGAGGTTGATGCTCCAGAAGCGGTTGCGGAGAACCTGGTAGGTGATCGGGTCGATGTCGAGATCGAACTCCGAGTGGAGACGGACCTCGGCCGGGAGCCTGAGCTCCGCCGCGGGAGGCGGTACGTACGAGTAACGGAACCGCCCATCCCAGGTCGTGTCCTTCAAGAACTCAGGTTCGACCTCGGGCCGGCGGAGGATGCCATCGGGGGTGCTCGTCGATTCGGACACCTCAGCGCGCATGAAAACCTCCGTCGATCGGCAACGTGTGTCCGGTGATCCAGCGCGCGTCGTCGGACGCCAGAAAGGCGACGACCGCGGCTACGTCCTCGGGAGTCGGCATCCCGGGTATGGGCGTCTGGGTCTCGAGGAGCCGGCGCATCGCTTCCGGGTCGGGGGCTCGCGCGATGTGACCCGCGACGAGCTCGGTCATCACGGCCGTGGGCGCGACCGCGTTGACGCGGATCCCGTGCGCGGCGTACTCGATCGCCGCGGCGCGAGTCAGACCGACGAGCCCCGCCTTGGAGAAGCTGTACGGCGTCATGTTGGGCTTGCCGGCGAGACCGGTGGACGACGACGTGTTGACGATCGCGCCGCCGCGCCCGGCGAGCATCGCCGCAAGACCGCGGCGCAGGACATGAAACGCTCCATCCGCGTTGACGGCCATCACCTGCCGCCAGGCCTCGTCCGTGGTCTCGTGCAGTGGCATCTGCGGCCCGACGATGCCCGCGTTGTTGAAGATGACGTCGACCAGACCGAAGGCGTCGAGCGCCGCCTCGAATGAGCGGTCCACCGCTGCCGCGTCGGCGGTGTCGACCTGAACGGCGAGCGCCTCCGGCAGGCTCGAGGCGACGTCTTGCGCCCCGGCGGGGTCGATGTCCGCGACGACCACCCTTGCCCCCTCGCGCGCGAACCTCTCGGCGGCGGCGCGCCCCAGGCCCGAGGCGCCACCAGTCACGAACGCGACCCTGCCCTCGAAGCGCCGGCCGATCGCGCTGGCGGCCGGCGAGGCATCCGGGCCGTGCTCAGGCGCTTCGATCATCCGGCTGGGGAACGGCGCCCGATACCCCAAACTGAATTCATCTCATCACCGTACCAGCGGCCGCGCGAGCATGTCAAGCCCTTGAGGACGCGGACAGCTTCGTCCCTTGCGCCGAAGGCGGGGCGCACGAAAGCTCCGTTGACACACGGGCCCCGAATCGTTACCGTCTCGTGAATTGATGTCAGTTTGAAGATTGAGACACGTGACTCAGGGTCGCGCAGGAGATGAGCCATGACACCCGAGGGCGCCGGCGCCCAGGACGAGTTGGTGCGAGCGTGAACGAAGGGCTTCAGGGGCTGCTCGACAAGCAGTCGATCTACGAGGTCCTTGTCAGGTATTGCCGCGGTGTCGACCGGTGTGACGAGGATCTGATCCGCTCCACGTTTCACAGCGACGCGTACGACGACCACGGGTACTGGAAAGGGCCGGGGCACGAGCTTGCAACCTTCCTCGCCGACCGTCTGAGGACCGCCAATTCCGCGACCACGCACTCGATCACGAACGTTCTGATCGAACTCGACGGCGATCTCGCTGTCTCCGAGTCGCAGGTCCACGCGACGCTGATCAGACGCGGGGCGGGTCCGGTCCAGGCGGATGTGGTCGGCGCCCGTTACCTCGATCGTTTCTCCCGGCGCGCGAATACCTGGCGAATCGACCACCGAACCGTGGTGTTGGACTGGCACAAGACAGAGGTGTGGACGGAGTCGGCGCCACAGGTCCCCATCGACGGTTTCGCGCGCGGCGCCCGCGGTCCCGAAGATCCGAGTTATGCCGGCTATTCACTCGCTCGAAAGTGAGAGGTATGAGTCTCGAAGACAAAGTCATCATGGTGACCGGAGCCGGTACCGGCCTCGGCCACGCCGCGGCGCTGCGGGCGGCCCAAGAAGGAGCGCGGCTTGCGCTGCTCGATGTCGACGCGGCAGCGCTCGAGCTCTCGGCGGCCGAGATCGGCGCAGCCGCGGCCGGCGCCGAGATACTGACGGTAACTGCTGACGTGTCACGTGAAGACGAGGTACGGGCGTTCGTCGAGCGGACGCTCGAGCGCTTCGGACGGATCGATGGGCTCTACAACAACGCCGGGATCGAAGGGGAGCAGAACCCGATCGAGGCTTACAGCAGCGAAGGCTTGGACCGGGTGCTGTCGATCAATCTGAAGGGCGTGTTCTTCGGGATGAAGCACACGTTGCCGCATCTGAAGGCGCAAACGTCCGGCGCAATCGTGAACGCTGCTTCGGTCGGCGGGATCAGGGCGGTGCCGAACCTGGTCGGGTACGGGGCGGCCAAGCACGCGGTGGCGGGGATGACGAAGCAGGCCGCGATCGAGTACGGGCAGTACGGCGTCAGAATCAACGCGATCGCGCCCGGCGCGATCATGACCGACATGATCAAGGGCTCGCTGATCAAGATCGCCGGCGAAGACGGCTGGGAGGAGTTCGGTCAGGAGTTCGTGAGCGCGAATCCGATGAAGCGGTTCGGCCAGCCCGAGGAGGTCGCCAACCTCGTCACGTTCCTCCTGTCCGACGGCGCGTCATTCATCAACGGTGCGGTGATCCCGATCGACGGCGGGCAATCGCAGGCTTACTGAAGCTGACCGAGATCGAGCCGGCGCATGAGCACGGTTCCTGAGCGGGTCTCCCAGCCCTTCCCACTCGGCCCGCTCACGCTGCGCAACCGGATCGCCGGCGCTCCCCATGGGCGGGGGATGCTTGACGACGGGCTGGCTCTCCCTGGGGACGGCCGTCCATGTCGTCGGTGACGCGGTCGTTCCGCGCCGCGTCCACGACGCGATCGCGGAGGGGCGGGCGGTCGCGCGGAGCGTGTCGTAGGCCCCGGTATTTCGCAGCAAAGCTCCCGCCCCGGCACCGGAGTGACCACATAAGCATGTCCACCACGCTTATGTGGGCGCGGGGCGTCTCCGGACGGTGCTTTGCTGCGTTTTACAGGGTGTCCGGGGCGGAGTGGTGCGGAGCGGGGTGTGCGGGGCGGAGTGGTGGGAAGCGGGGTGTGCGAAGCAGGGTGTGCGAAGCAGGGTGTGCGAAGCGGGGTGTGCGAAGCGGGGTGTGCGAAGCGGGGCGTGCGGAGTGGCCCGCGGACTCAGGGGCTGTAGGGAGTCTTCATCACGAGCGAGAGGGTCTCGCGGTCGGCGGCTGCCGCGATCTGGCCCGCGGCCTGCACGAACTCCGGATCCTCGTAGGCTGCGGCGAAAGCGGCCGGCACCGTGTTGGCATCCTCGACCTCCCACATGTCATGCACCTCGTGGAGGTCGCCGATGACCGTGCTCCAAGCCCCGACGAGCTTCCAGCCGTTCTCCTCCATAACCCGCTTGATCGTGACCATCGCCTCGTAGAAGGCGGGCAGCTGGCCGTACTTCACCTTGACGTTCGCATACACGTATGGCATCGACTCACTCCATGACTGGTGAGAATTGGTCGCCGTACGTCTCGCGCAGGCGACGCTTGAGGACTTTTCCACTGGCGTTGCGAGGTAGCTCGTCCACGACGATCACCGCCGAAGGCTTCTTGAAGCCGGCGAGGTACTGCCGGCAGTGGGCGATCAGCTCGGCTTCGTCAGGCTCCACGCCGTCCCCGGCGACGACGAACGCCACCGGCGTCTCCACCCACCGTCGGTGGGGGACACCGATGACCGCTGCCTCCGCGACCGTCGGGTGATCCAGCAACACCCGCTCGACCTCGGCGGGGTACACGTTCTCGCCACCGCTGACAATCATGTCCTTCTTGCGGTCGACGAGCCAGAGATAGCCCTCGTCGTCGAACCGGGCCAGATCGCCGCTGTGGAACCAGCCACCGGCGAACGCCTCTCGCGTTGCCTCAGGCTGCTGGTGATAGCCCGCCATCACAATCGGGCCGCGGTAGACGACCTCCCCGACATCGTCGGCCGGCGTGTCTTGCAGCGCGTCGTCGACTACCCGCAACTCGACGCCGAGCATCGGCTTGCCGACCGAGCCCATCTTTCGGGTCGAGTCCGGCCCCTTGAGGAGCGTCGTCGCGCCGGATGTCTCCGTCTGGCCGTAGGCGCTGACGATCGCCGCGCGCGGGAACGTTCGCTGCATCGCTTCGAGCGTCTGGCGCGGCGCCGGCGACGCGCCCCACATGGCGACGCGGAGCTGGTGCGGGTCGACCCGCGCCACGGCATCGCTCGCGCAGATCGCCGCCCACTGCGTCGGCACGAAGATGCACATGGTCGCGCCGTGTACCTCGATGAGACGCAGCATCGCCTCGGGGTCGAACGCCGTCGTCGGGGTGATGACGACGGTCGCCCCGAGCACCAGAAACGGCAGGAGCCCGTTGATTCCACCTATGTGAAATAGCGGTTGACCTGACAGCCACACGTCGTCTTCGCCGGCGCGCATCTCGTGGATCCAGCTCAGCGTGCTCGCCACGAGATTGCGATGCGTGAGCACCGCTCCCTTGGGCCGGCCGGTCGTTCCTGACGTGTAACAAATCAGTGCGGGATCGTCCTCGACCGCGGGCGCCGCCTCGCGGGGCGGAACGGAAGCAACCGCGGCGTCGTAGACCAGCCCAACCTCGAGCACCATCGGGACATGGCCTGAGGCGGGCGGCGGCGAATCGCAGATCAGGGCGACGGCACCCGAGTCGGCGAGAATGTACTCGACCTCATCCGGCGCCAGGCGGAAGTTGATCGGGACCGCGACCGCGGCGAGCCGGTGGCACGCGAGCAGCGATTCGACGAACTCGATCCGGTTGTGGAGAAGCAGCGCGACGCGGTCACCCGCCCGCACGCCGCCAGCGTCGAGCACGGACGCGAGGCGCGCCGCGCGGTCGTGAAGCTCGGCGTGTGTCCGGACCTCCTCACCGAACACGAGCGCGCGGTGGTGCGGATGGGCCCGGGATGCCCGGCCGGTGAGCTCCGGCAGCACGAGCCGGCGAGACTGCTCGAGGGCGAACGGCATCAGCGGCGCTTGCCCCAGGCCACCGATGTGCGGTCGGGTGGGACGCCGGCAACCGCGAGCATGCGAGCGCCGAAGAACTCGGCGATGGTCGGCAGGAGCAGGGTCTGGTCCGGGCGGTACCAGTGCCAGATGCTGTTGTACAGACCAAGCAACGCGCGCGCCAGCATCCTGGCGTCGCGCTCCGGGATCGCGCCCTGGTCCATAGCGTTGGCGAGGAAACGAGTCCAGGCCAGTTCGAGTCCGCGCGTCTTCTCGCGGCCGGCCAGGCGCGCCTGCTCTTCACGGTGCGAGGAGCTATCACCGCTCAAGAGGACCTGCTCGGCAACGAGGACGCGGTTGCGCATGACATCGCGCTCGGAAAGATCGAAACAGTCGGCGCAGAGAGCGCGCAGCGCGTCAGGGGGATCATCGTGTGCCGCAGTGATCGCGTTGAAGCGCTTGTGCAATTCGCCGACCGCCTCGTCGAGGATCACGTACAGACAGTGCTGTTTGGAGTCGAAGTAGTGGTACAGCGCGGTCGGCCCGATTCCGACGTCATCGGCGATGTCCGCCCACTTCGTGTTCTCATAACCGTTGCGCCCGAATCGGTTGATCGCCGCGTTCAGGATCTCGGTTCTCCTGGCGCCGTCGTCGCGGGAGCGGCCGTCACGAGGCCGGCGGGGTGTCCGCGAGCGCCGCCCGTTAGAGCCCTGATTCGAACTCACGTCAGGAACACCCTAGCATGGGCCAGGGCCAAATGACAAACGCGGATTCGTGCGAAATATGGCTAGGAGCGCACGGAATCGGATGGTGCCAATGACACACGTTCCTGATACGATCTCAGTTCGATGCAACTCGCTGAGACCGCCTCTGAGCGCGCACTCGCGGACGAGGTCCGCACGTTCCTCGCGCGCGAGGATTTCCGTTTCGAGCAGCTGCCCCATGAGCTCGACGAGCGGATGGCGGTGCTCAAACGCTGGCAGGCCGCCTGCTATGAAGCCGGGTTCGTGGGACGGGCATGGCCCGCGGAATTCGGTGGCGGAGGCCGCCCACCCGTCGAGCAGATCGTCGTCGACCAGGAACTGGCAGCCGCCGGTGCGCCGGAGTTCGTGAACGTCGTCGGACTCGGCGTTCTCGGTCCCTCGCTGCTCCGCTTCGGCAACGACGACCAGCGCCGGCGCTACATCCCTCCGATCCTGTCCGCCGAGGAGATCTGGTGTCAGGGGTTCTCCGAGCCAGAAGCCGGGTCGGATCTCGCGAGCCTGCGCACCCGCGCGGTGCCGGACGGTGACACGTTCGTGATCAGCGGCCAGAAGACGTGGGTGTCCTGGGGTCAGTACGCAACGTTGTGCGGGGTCCTGGCGCGCACCGACGAGTCGGTGCCACGTCACCGGGGGATCTCGATGTTGATCGTCGATATGTCCTCGCCCGGCGTCGAGGTTCGGCCGATGACACAGATCACCGGCCACGCCGAGTTCAGTGAACTGTTCCTCGACGACGTCGTCGTCCCTCGCGAAAACGTGCTCGGCGAGCTAGGCGACGGGTGGAAGATCGCGATGTACACCCTCGGGCACGAGCGAGGGACCGCCGCGCTGCCGCGACAGGTCAAGTTGCGAACGTGGCTCGACCGCGCGGTATCGGTCGCGGCTCGGCGGGAACTCGACGGTCGTCCGATACTCGAGGACCCGGAGGCTCAGACGGCGCTCGCGCGCGCGCTGATCGGGATCGAGGTGCTCCGCCACCACGCCTACCGGACGGTCGGCGAGTTCCTGAGCGGTGGTGCCGTCGGCCCGGAGAGCTCGAGCGTCAAGCTGCTGATGTCAGAGGCCGAACAACGGCTCGCCGAGACGGTGCTCGACGTCCTCGGGCCGACGCTTGAGAGCGGCGATCGCGACGACGTTCCCGAAAACGACTTCTGGTACGAGACGTATCTGTACTCCCGCGCGGCGAGTGTCTACGGCGGCACACGGCAGATCCAGCGGGACATCATCGCCGATCGAATCCTGGCGCTCCCCAAGGAGTAGGAAGAGCATGGATCTCGAGTTGAGCGACGAGCAGGTCTGGATCGAAGAGTCGGTAAACACGCTGCTCGACCGCCAGTGGCCACCGGGGCAGAGCGCCTGGCAGGCCGGGGAGGCAGAGCGCACGCGGTTGTGGGAGAGCCTCGTCGAGTTCGGTCTCCTCGGGGGCAGCGCCGACGGTCAACTCGGCGCGATCGAGCTGTGTCTCGTGGCACGAGCGGTCGGTGGTCACCTCGCCTCGGTCCCGCTGCTGGGGAGCGTCGCCGTCCGCTACGCGGTCGCGCCGGTCGCGGCGGAGTTGCCTGATGGCTTCGCCGCCGTGCTGGATAGTGACTCGCGCGTGTCGGTCGCGCTGCTCGAGCCCGGCCGGGGCTGGTCGATATCGGACACCAGCGCGAGCATGAATTCGACTCGTCTCACCGGCACCAAGGCGGCCGTCGAGCACGCGGCTGCCATCGATCATCTCGCGGTCGTCGCGGTCGCCGACGGCCAACCGGGACTGGCACTCGTGGCCGCCGGCTCGCCCGGCATCGAGGTCACACCGCAGTCGGCTCTCGATGCTGGCGTGCCGCTCAGCCGGGTGACGTTCGCGGATGCCGAGGTCGAGGGTGTACTCGAGGGCGAACTCGGCGAGACGGTCATCGACAGGCTGACCACGGTCGGCGGCTTGCTCGCCGCGGCCGAGGCCGTCGGCGCGGCGGGCGCGGTGTTCGCGCAGGCGCGTGAGTATGCCTCCGAGCGCCGGCAGTTCGGCCGCACGATTGCGAGCAACCAGGCGCTGCGTCACCTGATGGCCGACCTCCATGTACGGCAGGCCAGCAGTTGGTCGACGACTTTGTTCGCCGCGGCCGCGCTCGACGACGGCATCCCGGGAGCGCACCAGACCGCGTCGGTGGCGAAGGCCTACGTCTCACGCGCGGCGCGCGAGGTCGCGCACGGTTCGATCCAGGTGTTCGGCGGGATCGCGTTCACCGAGGAGCACCCCGCCCACCGGTTTCTGAGGAGGATTATCGTGCGCGAGCAACAGTTCGGTGACGCCGCCCATCACGAGCGTCAGATCGGCCGGGCCCTGGCGGCAGCGGCGTCGCGGGTGGCGGTATGACCTCCGCGGAGGAGCTCAACTTCAACGATCCGACCGCGCAGCGGCTCGAGCGGATCGCGACCGGCGCCGATGCGGGCGTCGTCGGACCGATGCTCGCCGACATCCTCCACGATCCACGCTGGCTCGAATGTGACGTCGCGCTCATCTCGGGCGGCAAGTCGAATCTGACCTATCGCGTGGCGTGCGACGCCGGCGAGGTCATCCTGCGCCGGCCGCCCCTGGGCCACATCCTTCCGACCGCCCACGATATGGGTCGGGAATACCGCGTGATGACGGCGCTCGCGAATACCGGGGTGCCGGTTCCCCGGACCTTCCACCTGGGCGACGCCGACAGTCCGCTCGGCGCGCCGTTTTACCTGATGGAGCGGGTCGTCGGGCACATCTGCCGAAACGCGCTCCCGCCCGGGTACGCCGAGACCCCGGACGATCGGTGCCGGGTGGGCGAGGCGCTCGTGGACGTTCTGGCCGACCTCCACGCGGTCGAGCCCGGGGAAGTCGGGCTCGGCGAGTTCGGCCGGCCCGCGGGCTTCATGGAGCGGCAGCTGCGACGGTGGTCTCAGCAATGGGAGGCATCGAAGACGACTGAGTTGCCCGCGCTCGACGCGCTCCGTGACGATCTCGTGGCGACCCTCCCCGAGCAGCGAGCGAGCGCCGTCGTACACGGCGACTACCGTCTCGACAACACGATCCTGCACCCGACCGCGGTGGGGACGATCGTCGCCGTACTCGATTGGGAGATGAGTACGCTCGGCGACCCGCTGGCGGACCTCGGGGCGATGCTCGCGTACTGGAGTGAGGCCGGCGACAGCGAGGTCCTGCGGCGGGCGCGGATCATGGCACCGCTCACCGCGCTTGACGGATTCCCGTCCCGCGGCGAGATCATCGAGCGATACGCGGACCGGACCGGAATCGACCCCTCCGACATCGGCTGGTATCAGTCGTTCGCATACTTCAAGCTCGCCGTCGTGTGCCAGGGAATTGCCGCGCGCGCCGCCGGGGGCTCGATGGTTGGAGATGGCTTCGACAACGCCGAGCGACTCGTGGCGCCGCTGATCGAGGCGGGCCGCCAGCAGCTCAGCGCCCCCCGTCCGGCCGCCTGAGGCGGCGCGCTCAGCTCGCTACGGGCTGAGGCTCGTAGCGCGCCGACTCGCGGCGCGCGATCGCCATGTGGTGCACCTCGTCGGGTCCGTCGGCGATCTGGAGGATCCGGGCGACCGCGTACAGCTCGGGCAGCAGGGTGTCCTGGGCGACGCCCGCCCCGCCGTGGGCCTGAATCGCCCGGTCGATGACCCAGGTGGCGACGTCGGGCGCGGCCACCTTGATCGCCGACACCTCGATCCGGGCGCCGCGGTTTCCTACCGTGTCCATCAGCCAGGCCGTCTTCAGCACCAGCAGGCGAACCTGCTCGATGCGCACGCGTGACTCGGAGATCCAGCGCTGGACGACCCCGTGCTCGATGATCGGACGTCCGAACGTCGACCGGCTCGCGGTCCGCTCGCACATCATCTCGAGCGCGCGTTCGGCCATCCCGATGGCACGCATCGCGTGGTGGATCCGCCCCGGCCCGAGGCGCTCCTGGGCGATCCGGAATCCGTCGCCCTCGTCTCCGAGGAGGTTCGAAGCCGGGACCCGGACGTTGTCGTAGACGATCTCGGCGTGACCCCCGTGCGGTCCGTCGTCGTATCCGAACAGGCTCGTTGAACGCTGAATGTTCACGCCCGGCGTGTCCTTCGGCACGAGGATCATGCTCTGGCGACGGTGTCGTGTCGCCTCGGGGTCGGTAACGCCCATCACGATCAGGAGCTTGCAGCGAGCTGACATCGCTCCGGAGGTCCACCACTTGCGCCCGTTGATCACGTAGTCGTCACCGTCGCGCTCGATCCGAGTGGCGATGTTGGTGGCGTCGGACGAGGCGACCTCGGGCTCGGTCATCGAGAACGCGGAGCGAATCTCGCCCTCGAGCAGCGGCTCCAACCAGCGCTCCTTCTGCTCGTCGGTGCCGAACAGCGACAGCAGCTCCATGTTCCCAGTGTCCGGCGCCGAGCAGTTCATCGCCTCGGGCGCGATCCATGGGTTTCGCCCCGTGATCTCGGCGAGCGGCGCGTACTGGAGGTTCGTGAGCCCGGCGCCGTGCTCGTGCGTCCGCGGGAGGAACAGGTTCCACAACCGCCGTCGACGTGCCTCTGACTTCAGCTCCTCGATGACCGGCGGGATTCCCCACCGGTCATCGAGTGAAAGCGCTTCGTCTCTGAACCGAGGTTCGGCCGGATACACGCACTCGTCCATGAACGCGAGCAGCCGCTCCTGAAGCTCGACCGTCGTGTCGTCGTAGGCGAATTCCATGGTTGGACTAGCGGTGCTTCCAGACCGGGTCGCGCTTCTCGAGGAACGCCTGCACGCCCTCTTTCGCGTCCTCGGACTGATGGGCGACGTTGCAGGTCATGCTCTCGAGTGCGAGCAGCGTCTCGGTGTCGCCATCGAGGCCGCGGTTGGCGGCCATCTTCGTGATTCGCATCGTGAAGCTGCTCTTGTCGATCATCGGCGCGGCGAAGTCGACGATCGCCTGGTCCATGTCCTCGGCCGGGACCGAGACGTTTGCGATACCCCACTCGTAACACTCCTTGCCGGAGAGGAGCTTGCCCGTGAACAGGAGTTCCTTCGTCTTGCGCAGGCCGATGTAGCGGGGGAGGCGGTAGATCGGGCCGGCGCCGCCGAACAGGGCGCGGCGAATGTGGAAGTCGCCGATCTTCGCGTCGTCGGCGGCGATCAGGAAGTCGCAGGAGATCGACAGCTCGAAGCCGCCGGCCACGGCGTAGCCCTCGACGGCGGCGATCGTCGGCTTGGCGAGGTTGAACGCGCGGTCGAACGTGCGCGCGGAGACCTGCGCGATCTTGATCGAGTTGGCGGAGGTGGCGAGAAACTCGGAATCGAGCATGTTGAGGTCGGCGCCGGCGGAGAAGGTGTGGCCCCGGCCGCGAATCACGACGACGCGCGCGTCGTCATCCTCCTCGGCGCGCTCGAGGGCGGCGCCGAACGTGGTGAGCTGTTCCCAGTTGAAGCAGTTCCTGACGTGGGGTCGGTTCAGCCAGATCGTGGCGATGCCATCGCTGACCTCGTACTCCACGGCGCCCTCTCTCGTCGTCTGCTCCTGAACGGTCATCGGTCTCCTCCATCGGTACGGTGTCTAAGCTGAATTCAGATCATATCTTCTAACCGTCGATTTGGCTAGCCCCGACTCGGCGAGCGGCGGCGCCCCGATTTTTCCAGCAACTGCGGGAGTTCTCGGGTAACGAGCAGGCCCTCCGGCGACAATTGATCCGGGATATGCCCACGACGGCGCCGGGTATGACATACTGAACTCGGTTCAATTATGTAGCTAGTCGTCGTGAGCTGAGCCGGGACATGGAACGCACCGTTCGGATCCAAGCACCTCTGCCGCACATCAAGTCGGTCAACATCTGGCTGCTCCGCGGGGACCCGCTCACGCTGATCGATACAGGCCCTCGCACGGACGAGGCGCTGGTCGCGCTCGAGGCCGGTCTGGAACGGGAAGGGCTTCGCCTAGAAGACATCGAGCTCGTGATCCCTACTCACCACCACCTCGATCACTCGGGACTGATCGCGACGATCGTGGGTCGCTCCGGCGGCCGCGTGGCGGCGCTCGATCGCGCCGCCGAGTACGGCGCCAGGTACGCGGACCGGTCCGCGGCCGACCGCTCGTTCTCGCTTGAGCTGATGCGCCATCACGGGGTTCCCGAGTCGGTGATCGAAGCGAACGAGGGCTTCTGGGACTTCATCCGCGACACGTCCGACGCGTACGAGACCGACGTAGTGCTGTCCGACGGCGATGTGATCACCGCCGGCGGCCGGGACCTGCGGATCCTCGCTCGGCCCGGCCACAGCACGACCGATGCGCTGCTTGTCGACGACGCGAGCGCGACCGCGTTCGTCGGCGATCACCTGCTTGCCGGGATCTCGTCGAACGCCGAGATCGTCCCGGCGGCCGAACCCACCGGATCGCGACCGCAGGCGCGAATCGAATACCTGAGCAACCTCCGGCGGACCGCGTCGATGCCGCTCAACCGGTTGCTGACCGGTCATGGGGATCCGGTCACCGATCACCGGAGACTGGTGCGACGTCGCATCAGCGAGCACCGGCGCCGCTGCCAACGCATCCTCACCGCACTCGAGGAGGGGCCCGCGAACGCATACGCGATCGCCGGTCATCTGTGGTCGCCGCGTACGGTCGCCGAGCAGCCACTGCTTGTCGTCTGGGAGGTCCTCGGACACCTCGACCTGCTCCTCGACGAGGGTAGGGTCTCCGAGCACAAGTTCGACGATGGCAGCCGTTACGGGAAGGCTTGGTTTTCGCTACCCGCGCGGAACGAGCGTGCCAACGACACGGGCGCCCCGACCTTGGGCGCACGAGAAACATCCACCCTCTACTCAGGAGTTGATCGCTCTGCAGAATCCGAGTGACAGCCCCGATATGCCGGGCGGGTTGCGCACGCGTGACCTGTTCGATCTGACCGGGCGGATCGCGGTCGTGACCGGTGGCACGCGCGGCCTCGGTCTGGCGATGGTGCGTGCGTTCGCATCCGCCGGCGCCGAGGTCGTCGTGGTCAGCCGGAAGCCCGAAGCCTGTGACGAGGTCGTCGCGAGTCTTCGATCGGAGGGACTGAAGGCCACCAGTTGCGCGTGCCATGTCGGCCACTGGGACGAACTCGAACCGTTCGTCGAGCGCGTCTACGGTGACTTCGGACGGATCGACATACTGGTTAACAACGCGGGAATCTCACCCATGTACGGAAAGCTGTCGGACGTCACCGAGGACCTGTTCGACAAGGTGCTCGCGGTCAACCTCAAGGGACCGTTTCGCCTCGCGGCGCTCGTTGGCGAGCGGATGGTCGCAGCCGGTCGCGGCTCGATCATCAACGTCAGCAGCACGGGGGCGGCCCGTCCGACCCGCGACATCGTCCCGTACGCGGCCGCGAAGGCGGGTGTCAACGCGATGACGGTCGGCCTCGCGCACGCGTTCGGGCCGAGTGTGCGCGTGAACGCCGTCATGCCCGGGCCGTTCCTCACAACGATCTCCAGGGCCTGGGACATGGAGGTGTTCGCGGAGCGCGCCAGGACGTTTCCGATGCGGCGCGCCGGCCAGGCGGACGAGATTGCCGGAGCGGCCCTTTACCTCGCCAGTGACGCCTCGACCTACACGACGGGGACGATCCTGACCGTCGACGGCGGTGCTCAGTGGAGCATGGCCGGCACCGGGGAAGGCGCTCCCGAGACTCAGCTCGAAGTCAACTCGTCGCCGACGTAGGCCGGTTCGATATGCCAGCAAATCGGCCGCTGTGGCTTCGAGTCGTTATTCGCGTGGAACGGACAATCGGTGAGCCGATCGAATCGGCGGTCCGCTCCGACACGTACTTCGACCTGGTCAGTAAGACAACGCGTGTCCGGCGCAAGGTGACGGGGACCGCCGAAGGCGTCTCCCGGCGCTGCCTGCATCTGCTCAACCTGCCGGCCGGGTCCGACATTCGCGGAATGCGCCAGCAGCTGGCACGCATGGAGCGGCGGCTCAACGAGCTGTCGCACGACGTCGCCGAGCTGGATGGCAACGAGCCACCGTCGGTCGTCAAATGAGCCCGAGGGTGCCGTCAGCGCTGAACCCCGGCGACGTGCTCCAGCGCGTCAACCGCGACGTCGAGCGGTCCGTCCTGCGCGCCCGAAACGGCATCCGGTATGTCAGGGGCACCCACCGGCCGGCGCTTGGAGCGACGCCCAAGGAGGTCGTTTGGAAGAGCGGGAAGGCGGAACTCTGGCGATACAAGGGCGGCGATCGCCGCTACGGACCGCCCGTGGTAATCGTCCACAGCCTCGTCAGCCGCAGCTACATTCTCGACCTGCGCCCGGGCAACAGCACCGTCGAGTACCTGACCGCCGCGGGTCTCGACGTGTTCATGCTCGACTGGGGTGTCCCTGACGAGCTCGACGCCGAAAACGACCTCGAGCGCTACGTCGACTGGTACCTGCCACGGGCGCTGGCGGAAGTGCGACGTGTGAGCGGCCACGATGAGGTCACGCTCGCGGGCTACTGCCTCGGCGGCGTGCTGGCGGCGCTGTATGCGGCCGGCCACGAAGACGCGCGCGTGCGCAATCTGATCCTGATGGCCACGCCGATGGACTTCAACGAGATGGGAGCGATGGTCGCGCTGCTGCGCGAGGGGAGGCTCAATCCCGAGGAGATGATCGACGAGACCGGCAACGTTCCCGCCGACGCGCTCTACAGCGGGTTCTACATGCTCGCTCCGACAAGCGAGGTGGCGCAGAAGGCCACCTTGCTCGAGAACCTTTGGAACGACGAGTTCGTCGAGGGGTTCCAGGCGATGGCGACGTGGTCGCGCGACCACGTGCCGTTCCCGGGGGCCGCCTTTCGCCAGCTCGTGGAGCTGTTCGTCCGTCAGAACATCCTGATGACGGGCGCGATCCCGCTCGGCGGGCGGCAGGTCGATCTCGCGAACGTCCGCGGCAACGTGCTGAACGCGATGGCCGAGCGCGACAACGTCGTTCCCCCGCCCGCGGTTGAACCTGTCATGGAGCTCGTCGGCGACCCCGCGCGCCGCGAGGAGCTCCGGCTTCCGGGCGGCCACGTCACCTTTGGGACCGGTAGCTCGGCGTTCAAGCACACGATGCCGAAGCTGACCGCCTGGATCATCGACCACAGCGACCCGCCGCCGAGGCGCCGCCGTCAGGCGCCGCCGACCGTTCAAAGTAAGGCGCCGCCGTCAGGCGCCGCCGACCCTTCGAAGTAACCGAGGAGCAGCATGGAGATTCGACCAACTGAGGCCGGCGATCGCCCGGCTCTATCGCGCTTCTTCGAGCGCATCCCCGAGAGCGATCGAACGTTTCTCAAGGAGGATGTTGGCGACCCGCGCGTGATCGAGGATTGGGTGAGGCCCGGTAGGGGACGGACGGTCGCGATGCAGGACGGCGAGGTCGTCGGCTCGGTCGAGGTCGCCCGCCTGGTCGGCTGGTCGAGCCACGTTGGCGAAGTCCGGCTGGTCGTGGATCCCGATCGCCGGGGCCAGGGGATCGGCCGCCGCCTCGCGCAGCGCGCGGTTCTCGACGCGGTCGAGATGGGGCTGAAGAAGCTCGTGGTCGAGGTCATCGCCGATCAGGGGGCGCTGATCGCTATGTTCCGCGGCCTGGGCTTCGAACCCGAGGCGCTTCTCACCGACCACGTCCGCGACCGATCGGGAGAGACCAGGGACCTAATCGTGCTCGCCAATTCAGTCGATGAGCAGTTCGCGGCGCTGAGCGCCGCCGGCGTGGCCGACCAGCTGCAATGACCCGACACAGGAGGATCTCGAAGTGATGGCATTCACGGACGATGTGCTCGGGCGCGTGATGGACGCGGCCGGGACGGTCGGCAGGGCGGCCCTGATCCCGTGGGGGGGAGCCGAGGCCTGCGTGGACGCGTACGAGATGGCGATCCGCGCTCTGAGCGATGCGCAGCTGACCATCGCTCGCCAGGTCGAGGTCGAGCCCGTGCGCGCGGTCCTCGCATCGTGTTCCGAGATGACACGCGACATCGGCGCCACGCACCTCTCGAGGGTGCGCTGGCTCCTGGACGTGTGAGCTCCGGGTCGGGCATCGTCGACCGGCTGGTCGGGCGGACGCGGATCTACTGGGAGAGCACCGGCACCGGCGATCCCGTGCTGCTGATCCATGGTCTCGGTTTGAGCGGGGGCGCCTGGTGGCGCACGGTCGACGCGCTCGCCGGTGCGATGCGGGTGATCACCTTCGACCATCGCGGGATCGGACAGTCGGAGTCGCTGACTTACGCCTACACCACCGAGGCGATGGCGGACGACGCCGTCTCGATCCTCGACGACCTCGAGATCGACCGCGTCCATCTGTACGGGTTCTCGCTCGGCGGCATGGTCGCCCAGCAGATTGCGCTTCGTCACCCGACACGGGTTCAGTCGCTCGTTCTCGGCGCGACCCATTCCGGTGGGCGGCACGCGGCGTTTCCGGAGGCCGAAGTCGTCGCGTTCTTCCGCAGGCGCGCGACGATGCCCTCGGAGGAGGCGGCGTGGGCATCGGTTCCGTACAACTACGGTCCGCGGAGCCGTGCCGAACAGGTCGACCGCATCGCCGAGGACATCGAGCGGCGTCTCGCGAATCCGTTCAACGAGCGGGCGTACCGGGCGCAATTGCTCGCGGCATCACTGCACAACTGCTATCGCCGTCTCGAGCGGATCCGCGCGCCTACGCTCGTTGTCCATGGCGCACGCGATCGGATTATCCCGGCCGAAAACGCGCACATGATCGCGGAGCGGGTGCCGGGAGCCCAACTGAAAATCCTCGAGGACGCCGGGCATTTGTACCCCACCGAGGAGGGGGCGGTCGACGAGGCCATCGGGGAGTTTTTCGCCGCCCACGGGTAACCCTCGCGTTCCTCTGATTGAATTGACCTCAGTGCAGGTTCTAGAACAACTCCGAGTCCCGGATGTCATCCGCGAGCATGCGTCGAATCGAGGTGACGTCGTTGCGATCCGCTGCGGCACGCGCGCGCTCACGTACCGTGAGCTCCACGATCGCTCGAGCCGGCTGGCGCAGGTGCTGCTGTCGGCGGGCGTTCGCGCCGGGGATCGCGTCGCCCACCTCGACCGAACTGCGCCCGAGGTCGTCGAGCTGCTGTTCGCGACGAGCAAGATCGGAGCTGTCACCGTCCCGCTCAACTGGCGTCTAGCCCGCGCCGAGCTCGAGACGATCGTCGCGGACGCGGGCTGCTCGGTGATGATCGCGGGACCCGAATACCGCGAGACGGCCCGGGAGATCGCGGGCGGCGTCCCGCATCGGCTCGAGGTGATCGACACCGGCGAGGACTATGAGCAGCGCCTTCAGGGCCACGCTCCGACGGATCCCGGCCACCGAGGTGGGGCGAGCGACGTCGCGGTGCAGATGTACACGTCTGGGACCACCGGCCTCCCGAAGGGCGTCCTGACCACGCAGCGGAATCTCGCCGCCGCGTTCCTCAGCGCTGACGTGTGGCAGTTCGACTCGCAGACGATCAGTCTCACGCCGCTCCCGATGTTCCATATCGGCGGGATTGGGTGGGCGTATCTCGGGCTCGTCAGCGGGGCGACGACGATTCTCGTACGCGACTTCGACGCCGAGGAGGTCCTCGACCTCCTCGAGCGCGAACGGGTGACAAACCCCGTATTCGTTCCGACGATCCTGCAGATGCTCGCCGCGGTCCCGGGCGCGGCCGACCGCGACTACTCCAGCCTGCGTGCGATCGTCTACGGCGCCTCGCCGATCACCACTCCGGTCCTGCGGGCGGCGCTCCGCACGTTCCGGTGCCCGCTGTTCGGCGTTTACGGTCTGACCGAGACGACCGGTGGCGTGATTCAGCTCCGGCCCGAGGACCACGACGCCGACGGCGACCGTCAGCACCTGTTGCGCTCCGCGGGACGCCCACTTCCATGGGTCGAGATGCGCATCGTCGACCCGGTCAGCGGCGTTGATTGCGGCGCCGGAGAGGTGGGCGAAGTCTGGCTGCGGGCCCCGAACGTGATGGCCGGCTACTACCAGCGCGACGCCGATACCGATGCCGCGCTGATGCCGGATGGATGGCTCCGCACGGGCGACGGCGGCTACTGCGACGAGGACGCCTACCTGTTCCTCACCGACCGGATCAAGGACATGATCGTGAGCGGCGGAGAGAACATCTATCCGATCGAGGTCGAGGAGGTGCTCTCGCAGCACCCCGGCGTGTCCGAGGTCGCTGTGATCGGCGTTCCGGACGACCGCTGGGGGGAGACCGTCATGGCGCTCGTGGTCCGCGCGTCGGCCTCGACCGTCGACGCCGACGAGCTGGTCGCGTTCGCCCGCGAGCGGCTGGCCGGGTACAAGCTGCCTCGCTCGGTGGAGTTCGTCGACGAGCTTCCGCGCAGTCCGGCGGGCAAGGTGCTCAAGCGCGACCTGCGCGCGCGTTACGCGCCGCCGGCCGCCGCGCTCGCGGCTGCGAATGGGAGAGCAGGAAGCTGACGAGTTCCCGGCCGGTCTCGGGCTCATCGGTCGGGAAACCGTGCGCACCGCTCGGAACCGCGATGAACCGCGCCCCCGAGATGGCGCCGGCCAGAAGTCGACCGTTGTCGAGCGGCAGGATCCGATCGTTTTCGCCATGGATCACGAGCGTGGGAGCGGTGATCGCGGCCAGTCGCGTGCTTGTGTCGTGCGCGCGGGCGATTCCGTGCTGGGCGCGATAGGAGCGAGGATCGAGAGGCCGGGTCAGGCGCCGCGCGATGTCCTCGCCGATCAGCGGCGCGTGCCGGCGGCGAGTGGTGTCCGCGTAGAGATACGGCACGGTCGCCCACAGACCCTCCTCGGCCGGCAGGTCCGGTAGCCGCCACAGGAACTGGCGGATCGGCCGATCGGGAGCGACGTACAGCTTGCCGCCCGCCGTGGACGAGCCGAGTACGAGCGAACGGACACGTTCCGGATGCCGGATCGCGATCTCCTGAGCGATCGCTGAGCCGAACGAAAGGCCGACGACGTGAGCCTGCTCCACGCCGGCGCCGTCGAGCAGGGCCACCGCATCGTCGGCGGTGGTCACGGGTGGCGCCGCCGCGGACCGGTCATCCGCGACCGCGCCGGAAACCGCCGGGAGCACGCGAAAACGCTCCTCGAGCGGGGCGACCGCCCGGAGCGCCACCGCCGCCGTGAGGCCGATCCCGGCCAGAAGCAGGACCGGCGGACGTGATCGCACGTCGACGGATTTGCCACCGCTCATCGCGTGGGAAGATTATCAGAAAACTGAATTGACATCACCTCAGTTGCTGTGCTAACTTGCACCTAGCTAATTTGCAAGCACAGAAGTGGAGGAAGCCATCGTGCCCACCCAGTCGAAGTCCGATCCGATCACCGATTCCGTCCAAGAGGCGACCCAGCGAGTCTCCGAGCTCCACGAGAAGGCGGTTGCTCAGAGCAAGAAAGCGAGCGAGGCGTACCTGTCCTCATACGAGCAGGCCGTCGTGACCCTGGTCGACCAGTACGAGAAGGCGACCAGCGCGTCCAACGTCGAGTGGGTCGTGAGCATCGGCAGCCTGCAGGCCGACGCGACCCGTGAGCTCGCCCGCGCCTACACCAGCGCCGTCCGCGAATTCGTGTCCTGACGTCTCCCGGGTGACCGCGGCGCCCGTCGCGCCGCGGTCATCCCAAACCCACCCCCACATCGAGTGAGTCCCATGAACGATCACCATTTCAGCTATCCCGTCGTCATACCGCTACAGGGGGTGACAATCTCGGGCCACTCGAGTCACCCGCCGGCGCCGGCCGTCTCGCTCCAGGCGATCAGGCCGCTCCAGCCGGTTGTCTGGCACGCTGTCGACGCCGCACCCGCGCCTGGTCCCGCGGCCCCGGCGCTCGCGTGGTGATCGCCGTGAGGTTCCTCTCCTCACGGACCGAGCGTCGTTCACCACGTCCGGCGGCCGAACCCGCGTCGGAAAGCTTGGGTACGCTCGTCGCTCTCGCGTACGAGTTGCTCGACGCGCACGCCGATACTGCGCGGCTCACCGAAGAAGACGCAAGTGCCGCCGAGTGGCGGGACCACCTCGCTTACCTGCGCGATCTCCAACGCGTGGGCAGGGAGGCGCTGGCCCGGGCCGCGTGCTTCGGCGACCGCGCCCCGGCGAGTGGCCCTACCGGGTCGGTCGTCGGCGAGCGCGCGCGGCGCGGGTAGTTGAGCCCGACTTCCCCTTGACAGCTCGCGCCGCTGACCGATCTCCGTCGGCGAGAGCGGGCGGAAGACCGAGCACTTCCAGCTGCCGCCGGAGGAAGAACTCCGTGACCTCTTCGAGGCTGACCTGGCCACGCGGGCGGTACCAGTGCCAGATGCTGTTGTACAAGCCGAGCAGCGCGCGAGTGAGCAAGCGGGGGTCGCTCTCCGGTAGCAGTCCCTGCTCCATGCCGCGCACGAGGAACGTCGCCCAGGTGAACTCGACATCGCGGATTCGGGCTCGAGCGAGCGTTCGGGCTTCCTCCTCGCGTGGGGACGTCCGGCGGACCCCGACGAGCCCCTGCTCGGCGACCAGCACCCGGTTACGCAGCACGTCCTGGTCGCTGAGGTCGTAGGACCCACGAAGCACCGCCAGGAGCGCGTCCATGTAATCCTCGTGCTCGCCGGTGAGCCGGTCGAAGTCACTTCGAAAGATGCCGAGCGCGTCTGCCATGATCACGTACAGGCAGTGCAGCTTCGACTCGAAGTAGTGGTAGAGGGCGGTTGAGCCGATTCCGACGGCGGCCGCGACGTCGGCGAGCTTGGTCGCCTCGTAACCGTTCTCGCCGAAATACTGCGTCGCAGTCCGCAAGATCTCGTCGCGCTTGCTGCGCGAAGACGCGACAGCAGCGCCGGTTTCTCGTCTGGCCCTAGGGCCTGGTGGGACCACAATCCTCCTCGCGGCGGCAGGTGACCGTCGGTCAATGATATGCACAGCGGCCGACGCCTCGGCGATGGCTGCACACGTTTGCTGGTCGGACGCGACCCGGCGATCCGTGGTAGCATGCTTACATGACTTCAGTTCAGTCCGGCGTTTCGTCGACTTCGGTCGCCGGCGCGGCGCCCGCGCTCGACGGAGTCCTCGCGCTCGTCGAGGGCTCGGGCGGACCCGTTCCGAGCTTGCTCGCGCGCGACGCCCGGACATGGATCGCCAGTCCGGCGCAGGGGCTAACCGCAGGGATCGATGCCGTACGGGGAGCGGACGCGTCGGCCGCGGCGCTGGCCGACCTGTCGCCCTCAAGTCTCACGCTCGTCGCGGCCGCGATGACGAACCGCGCCTGCTGGGCCGAGGTCACCCGCCGCGCCGACGGTGAGGCCGAGACCTGCCTGGTCGGGCTTTCCTACGACGCCGGCGGCAGCGTCTCACGATTGGTGTGGCTGCGCGCGCCGCTCGTCGCGGCGTCGTCAGAGGTTGAGCAAAGCGCCAGCCCGGACGGCCGACCGGTTCTGGAGCGATATCTAGCGGACCTCATGAACTCGAAGTTTGGCGAAGCAGCGTCCCACTTTACGGTCGACACGATCTACTCCCATCCGCCCTACACGGGCGGAACCGAGCGCGTGCTGTTCCGAGGCCGTGAAGCTCTTTGCCGCGGGTTCGTCACCGAGCGCGGGCCGAGCCCCGTGCGTCAGATCGTCACCGCGTTCTGGCAGCGGGGTACCCGCGTGTTCGTCGAAGGCGTGATCGAAGGCATCCCCAACGGCGGCACGTTCTTCTCGACGGGTCAGATCACTCCGGAGGGCGAGATCGCGCGGTACGTCGCGTTCTATAGCGCCACCCGCATTCCCACCTGACACAGCTCCGGGCTTGCGCGTGAAAACGAATTGATGTAAGTTCAGGAGATGAACAGATTCGAAGGTAAGGTGGCTGCGGTCACCGGAGGCGGATCGGGAATCGGGGCGGCAATCTGCCGGCGGCTGGCGGCCGAGGGCGCGATCATCGCCGCGCTCGACCTGTCCGTGGACCGGGCACAGGAGATCGTCGCCGACCTGCCAAGAGCGGCCGCCATCGAGGCCGATGTCGCGAACAGCGACTCGGTCGAAGAGGCGCTGACGAAGGTCGAGAGCGATCTCGGGCCGTTGGCGGTCATGGTCAACAACGCCGGTGCGCTGGCGATGTCCCACGTCGCGCGGATCAACCCGTTGATCGAACAGCAGCGTGCCGAGCAGGCGGTGGGGCCGATCACGACGCCGCTCGAGGCGCTGGTGCGACTGACCGATGAAGAGTGGCGATTCGTCCTCTCGGTGCATCTCGACGGAACCTTCTACGGCACCCGAGCCGCGGTCCGGCGGATGGCAGTGCGCCGCGCGGGCGCGATCGTCAACATGGCTTCCGTCTGTGGCATCGAGGGCTGCACGGGCCATCCGCATTACTCCGCCGCGAAGGCCGGCGTCCTCGGCTTCACCAGAGCCACCGCGAAGGAAGTGATCGTCCAGGGAATCAGGGTCAACGCGATCGCTCCCGGGTTCATCGACACGACGCGGACCAAGGCCGAGGTCGGGGTGGCCCGTGACGTCAATGTCGCGCGCACGCCGGCAGGCCGCCTCGGCACCCCCGAGGAGGTCGCGGCGGCAGTCGCGTTCCTCGCCTCGGACGATGCCTCGTTCTTCGTGGGCGCGACCATCAGCCCGAACGGCGGGCTCGTCACGGCCGTCTGACGTCGCGTCCGTCCTCGGCGCGACGAACCAGTTCGCCGATGTCGCGGGCGATTTCGCCCCAGAGCTCGCGTGAAAGGTGATGGCCCATCCCCTCGAGGACGACGAGTTCGGCTCCGGGGATGGCTCGGGCGGTAGCTCGGCCGCCGCTGACATCGACGAGCGGGTCGTCCGCGCCGTGGAGCACGAGCGTGGGGACCGCGACCGACCGGAGCGCTTCGGTTCTGTCGCCGGACGCCGCGATCGCCACCAGCTGCCGGCCGACGCCGATCGGATCGTTGGAGCGGTCATAGGCGAGTCCCGTCCGCCACCGTATGTCCGCCTCGTCGAGCTCGAACGCCGGCGAGCCGATCACGCGGACGATCGAGACCGTCCGCTCGATCGCCTCCTCGCGCGTTGTGGCGGGCGGCGACAGCAGCGCCGCGAGCGCCCGTTGCGTCGCCTGGCCGACCGCGGGATCGCCGGTGCTCGACATGATCGACGTCAGGGACCGCACGCGATCCGGAGATTCGATCGCCACCGTCTGGGCGATCATGCCGCCCATCGACGCGCCGACCAGATGCGCGCTGTCCAGTCCTAGGTGGTCGAGCAGCCCGATCGTGTCAGCGGCCATGTCCGACAGCCGGTAGGACGCCGACGACGGGTCGCCCATGAGCGCCGCCCGCACGTCGGGCATCGGCGCATCGCGGAGGTGGCTCGACAGTCCGATGTCGCGGTTGTCGAACCGGATCACGTGCACACCGCGAGCTGCGAGCGCATCGCAGAAACCGTCGGGCCAGCCCAGCATCTGCGTTCCCAGGCCCATGATCAACAACACCGGTGGCGCATCGTGATCACCGAAGCGCTCGTAGGCGATGTTCAGACGTGCCGGCCCGACGGCGTGCGCGATCTCGACGGTCACGATCGTCCCCCGAGGATCCAGTAGCGCTGCCGATTGTCGAAGCGGTACGTGCCGTCGTCCCGGCGCCACCGCGCGGCCGCCGCGATCGCGCGTGACCCGGCGGCGACTCCGGCCCGCGCGAGCGACGACTCGAGCGCCGTGTCGCCGGCCATCTCGATCGGAGCCGGGAGGTCGCCGGTCGCGAGCACGAGCAGCCGCGTGGACCGGATTGCGTCGTGCACCGGATCGGACACCGCGAGCAGATCGCCGCGGACGCCGCCGGCGCCGATCGAGGCGAGGAACGCGAAGAACTCGTTGCCGTCGGGAGGTCCCCATTTGCAGATCGCGATCCGTCCGTCGGCGCGCACCACGCGCGAGGCCTCGATCAACGCCATCTCGGGGTCCAGCGCGTACTGAAGCGAGTCGAACGCCGTCACGACGTCGAACGCGGCGTCGGCCCAGGGCAGGTTCTCCATCAGCCCGAGCCGAAAGTCGGCGCCGGGCACGGCCTCGAGCGCGCACGCCACGGCGTCAGGCTCGACGTCGATGCCGTGCACCACGGCGCCGCGGGCAGCCGCGAACGCGCAGAACGCCCCGTCTCCGCATCCGAGATCGAGGAGCGACGTCCCGTCGCCGACGGCCGCGGCGTCGGCGACCACCTCCCACGCCGGGGCCACTACGCTTGCGCCGCGGTCTCCTCGATGCTCGCGAGCGGGCGATGTACCAGCACCGTGCCGAAGCCGGCCATCTGCGCCTCTTCCTCGGGCGTCGGGTTGCCGTAGTAGTGGAGCGGCGAAAGCTCGACGAGCCCGACCAGGCGCCCGGCCGCCTCGAGGTCGAGCTTGGCGTAGTGATCGAGCATTGCCTGCGGGCTCTCGTACCACTCGATGACGTGGATCGTCAGCGGGTCATCGTCGATGAAGTAGTGGTAGGCGAGCGTGCCGTGGTCGTTCTCCTGAACGTCCTTGATGAACTTCTCGAAGATGCCGACGACCTCGTCCAGGTCCTTCGGGTCCAGCGTCATGGTGCAGGCGGTTCGTACGATTGCCATGGTTTCTCCTCGGAGGCTGGTTGACGGGGCCGGTCAGCTGCGCTGCCAGATCTTGGGTCCGCGGCCGCCAAGGCTCGCGAGATAACCCTCATCGGCCTTCGACTCGCCCCAGAGCAGTTCCATGATCCGCTTGCTGATCTTCCATCCGTCTGCCGTGCGCCGCAGCTCGTCGTGGTACCTCGCGACGAGGATGATCGCCGCGTCCGGGTTCTCCTTGAAGACCTGATACGAGGTCAGATACGAAAGCGTCTTGGCCTGATCGCCGTCGATCGTGATGTGGTAGACGTTGAGCAGGTGGTGCTGCCAGATGACGGTCGCGGTCGCCTCGGCGATCCAGCCCGCCAGCTTGTCTGCACCCTCGACCGGCTCGCCGTTCCCGTAGTGCGCCCAGATGTCGTCCGCCAGGATGCTGCGGAGCCCGTCGTAGTCGAACGAATCGACCGCCGAAGAGTATGTGTACAGGACGTCGGCGATGTCAGTTCGGTCCTGCAGAGCCCGGAGGCTCGCGCTGTCGACGATCGTTTCATTGGTGGCGGTCATGGATCCCTCTCGTGGTTGGCGCCGGCTGCGTTTGAGCTTACTTCGATTCAGTTTAAGCGGAGTGCTCGTACATCGTCAAGGCGATCCGGTCAGCGCGAGGCGTAGCCGGCGTCGACATCGAGGATGGCGCCGGTCACGTAGGAAGCCGCATCCGAGCACAGCCACAGACTGGCCTGCGCAACCTCCTCGGGCTTGCCGAAACGTCCGAACAGGCTCAACACCGGCGCGAACTCGGCTTCGGTCAAGCCGACAGTCTCGAGCGCGCCGCGGATCATCGGGGTATCGATCGCGCCCGGGCAGACGGTATTGACGCGGATTCCCTGCGGCGCATTCTCGAGGGAGGCCACCTTGGTCAGGCCGAGCACGCCGTGCTTGGCGGCGACGTAGGCTGCGTTGGACGGCTGGGGCCGGTGCGCGCTCACCGAGCCGATGTTCACGATCGCGCCGCCGCCGCCCTGCTTGAGCATCTGCGCGACCTCGTACTTCAGGCTGAGCACGACGCCCTTCAGGTCGACCGCAAGGATGCGGTCCCACTCGGCCTCGTCGAGCTCGGCGATCGGATGCGTGTCGGGGGTGACCGCGGCGTTGTTGACGGCGCAGTCGAGGCGTCCGTAGCGATCGACGGCGGTGCGCACCATCGCCTCGACGTCGGCAGCCTTGGAAACGTCCGTCTGGCAGAACGAGGCCGTGCCGCCCTCGGACTCGATCCGCTCCACCGCCGCCTGGCCGCGTTCGGCGTCGATGTCGCTCACGAGCACGTGCGCTCCCGCGGCGGCGAACACACGCGCGGTCGCCTCGCCCATGCCCATCGCCGCGCCGGTGATGATCGCGACCTTGCCTTCGAGCGGTCCTCCGGCCATGGTTGCTGCACCTTCCTTTCGTGTCGAAGCGTCGCGGCGCCGCCGAGGGCGGATCGCAATCAAAGTGAAGTCAACTCAAGCAGTCTACCCGGCGGACTGCGTGCGCGCCACCAGCTGCATGGCGTTGACACGAGCGGGTCGCCGCTGGTACCGTTTCCCGACCTGAAGTTAGTTCGATTCGACTGAGCGCGGAGAAGAGGAGAACCAATGGCCGACTACGACGTCATCGTGTTGGGCACCGGAGCCGCAGGACTGACGGCGGCAGTGACCGCCGCGGAACTGGGCGCGAATGTCGGCCTGTTCGAGAAGGGCGCGACGATCGGCGGCACGACCGTGTACTCCGGCGGGATGATCTGGGTCCCGCTAAACCAGCACGAGCCGCCGGAGAAGGGCGACACGCGCGAGCAGGCGATGGACTACCTGAAGGCGCTGTCGAACGACACGATCACCGACGAGATGGCCGAGACGTACATCGACGTCGGCCCCGAGATGGTGCGCTGGCTCGACGAGCGCACGCCGGTGAAGTTCCGTGCCGTTCCCGACTTCCCGGACTATCACCCCGAGCAGACCGGCGGGCTCCCGCAGGGCGGACGCTCGCTCGAGACCGCCATCTACCCTTACGGCGAGCTCGGCGAGTGGGGGGATCGGGTCCACATCTCGCCGTACTACCCGAGCTACCACCTGACGATCGGCGAGACGACGCTCGGCCAAGCGATCCCGGAGGAGCTCACCGCCGAGGAGATGCAGCGGCGCGCGGAGAACGACGAGCGGGGCATGGGCCTTGCGCTCGGCGGCCGACTGCTCAAGGCGTGCCTGGAACGTGGCGTCGAGCCCCAGACCGAGCACCGCGGCGTCGAGCTGATCGTCGAGGACGGCGAGATCGCGGGCGTCGTGTTCGAGACTCCTGAGGGGCGCAAGGAGGTGCGCGCGCCGAACGTGGTGATCGCGACGGGCGGGTTCGAGCACAACGCGGAGCTCAAGCGCGCTTTCCTGCGCGGGCCGTGCACGCACACGGTCGCGGTCGAGACGAACGAAGGCGACGGCCTGAAGATGGCCATGCGCATCGGGGCGATGCTCGGAAACATGCGCGAGGCGTGGTGGATGCCGATGATCGAGTTGCCGACCGACATCGTCCCCACGGGTCAGCAGCTGCTGACCTACGAGCGGACGCTGCCGGGCGCGATCATGGTCAACCGCGAGGCCAAGCGGTTCACGAACGAGGCCGCGAACTACAACGCGTTCGGGGCGGCTTTCCACGAGCAGGACACGATCATGGGCGTGTACCGCAACCTGCCGTGCTGGCTGGTCTTCGATCAGACGTGGCTTGACAAGTACGGGTTTGCCGGCGGTCTGGGCGGCACCGAGAAGGCGCGGACCGACTGGATCACGTCTTCTGACACGGTCAAGGGCCTCGGTGAGAAGCTCGGGATCGACGGCGACGTGCTCGAGCAGACCGTCGAGCGCTTCAACGCGAACGCGCGCGATAACCACGACCCGGACTTCAAGCGGGGCTGGAGCGCCCAGGACCAGTGGTGGGGCGACCCGACGCTGCGCGACGGAACACCGAGGGCGTCGCTCGGTCCGCTCGAGACTGGCCCCTTCTACGCGATCCAGGTGTTCAGCGGGGCGCTCGGGACGAAGGGCGGGCCCGCGACCGATACCCATTCGCGCGTGCTGGACGTCGACGGCAACGTCATCCCCGGGCTCTATGCCGCCGGCAACGCGATGTCCTCGCCGCTCGGCATGACCTACGGTGGCGCCGGTGGCACGCTCGGCCCGGCAATGGTGTTCGGCTTCCTCGCCGGGCGCCACATCGCCGAGCGAGTCGGAGCGAGCAAGCCGGCCGCGCTCGCCGGCGTATGAGGAACGAAACCAGCTGAAGCCGAGAGAAAGGTAACCCCGTCATGGAATCGAGCATCGCGGAGCGGCATGGGACCGAAGTCACAGGCTGCCCGGTCATGGATCACGACTTCTCCAAGACCCGCGAGATGGGCGCCTACTGGGCGCTCGCCAACGAGCTGCGCGAGAGCTGCCCGCACTTCTACAACAAGTACGCCGACGGCGGCTACTGGGTGTTCACCCGCCACGAGGCCGTCAACGACATCTATAAGACCCCGGAGATCTTCTCGAGCGCGTCAATCACGCCGTGGGAGCCGGATCCGATCTACCGGTTCGTGCCGACCCAGGTCGACGCCCCGGACCACATCAAGTATCGCCGGATCCTCAACCCGTGGTTCTCGCCCAAGGCGATGGAGGCCGCGGGCCCGATGATCAGGGAGACGTGCCGGGGCTTCATCGAGCCGATCGTGCCCAAGGGCGAGTGCGACTTCTTCGAGGCGTTCGCGCTGCGCTTCCCGACCGCTGCGTTCCTGAGCGTGATCGGGGTGCCGACTTCTTACACCGACGTGTTCGTGGGCTGGGTCGACGCGTTCTTCGGCGGCTTCGGCGGTGACCCCGAGGGTGCCGCGGGGATGGCCACCGCGCTCGGTGAGATGCGCGTGTTCTGGACCGAGCAGCTCGCCGATCGCCGCCGCGAGGGCCACCGGGAGGGGGATCTGTTCTCGTACCTGCTCGACGCCCGGTTCGACGATCAGCCGCTCGACGATGATGTGCTGCTCGACATGTGCACCGTGCTCACGCTCGCCGGGCTGGACACCACCCGTGCCGAGCTCGCGTACATGTTCCACCACCTGGCCCTGCACCCGGAGCACCGGCGGAGGCTCGTCGAAGACCCGGAGATCATTCCGCTAGCGGTCGAGGAGACTCTCCGTTACTACACGATCATCTTCGGCGACGGACGCAAGGTGACCCGCGACGTCGAGTTCCACGGCGTGCAGCTCAAGCAGGGCGACATGGTGTACGGGCTGGTATCGGGGGCGAACCGCGACCCGAGGCATTGGGAGCAGGCCGACGAGTTCGTCATCGACCGCAAGAAGAACAACCACTTCGGGTTCGCAAGCGGCCCGCACCGCTGCCTGGGAATGCACCTGGCCCGCCGCGAGATGGCGATCGCGGTGGACGAGTGGCTCAAGGTGATCCCGGACTTCGAGCTCGCCACCGAAACGCAACTGTTCGAGCGGGGCGGCGGCGCGATGCTGTCGCTCAGCACGCTGCCGCTGCGTTGGGAGGTCACGTCGTGAAGCTGTGTGTGAGCGAGGCGTGCCAGGGTCACGGTCGCTGTTACACCCTCGCCCCGCAGCTGTTGAGCAGTGACGACGAGGGCTTCGTGACGATCCGCGGCGGTGACCCGATCGACGTTCCGGACGATCTTCGCGAGCTCGCCGAAGAGGTCGAGGGTACCTGCCCGGAGAACGCGATCAGCCTGATCGAGTCCTGATGCGCCGCCTGGTCGTCGTCGGAGCATCGCTCGCCGGGCTGCGCGCGGCGCAGGCCGCCCGCAAAGCCGGCTTCGACGGCGACCTGGTGATGATCGGCGCGGAGCGCCACCCGCCCTACACGCGGCCGCCGTTGTCCAAGGAGCTGCTCGCCGGCGAGCACAGCGTCGAGCGCGTCCATCTTCCGTGCGACGAGCTGGGCGTCGAGTGGCGCCTCGGCGTAGCCGCCGTGAGCCTCGACCGGGAGAGCCGGCGGGTCGTGCTCACCGACGGCGACGAGGTGCAGTACGACCGGTTGATACTGGCCACGGGTTCGCGGCCGCGAACTTGGCCGGGGGCAGGCGCCGAGCTCGACGGCGTCCACGTGCTGCGCAACCTCGACGATGCGCTGGCGCTCCGCGCCGCGTTCGACGGGCGCCCTCGCGTCGCGATCGTGGGCGCCGGGTTCATTGGGTGCGAGGTGGCACAGACCGCGCGCAAGGAGGACCTCGAGGTCACGCTGATCGACATCGCCGCGACCCCGATGCTCCCGCTCGGCCCGGAGCTCGGCGAATGGTGCGCGCAGCTGCACCGAGACCGGGGCGTCGACGTGCGACTGGGGACCGGGGTCGCCGGGCTGATCGGCGAAGGCCGCGTCGACGCGGTCGAGCTCGCGGATGGCGAGCGCATTCCCGCGGACGTCGTGGTCGTCGGCCTCGGCGCCCTCCCGAACGTCGAGTGGCTGGCCGGGAGCGGCCTCGAGCTGGAGTCCGGGCTCGCGTGCGACGCGACGCTGACGGCGACCCGCGATCCGGACATCCTCGGCGCCGGCGACATCGTCGCCTGGCCGCATCCGCTCGCCGACGGCGAACCGATCCGGATCGAACATTGGACCGTCGCGGCGGAGCAGGGACAGCTCGCCGGCCGCAACGCCCTGCTGGCGCCCGACGAGCGCAAGCCGTACGTGACACCGCCGTACTTCTGGACCGACCAGTACGAGGTAAAGATCCAGTCGCTCGGTCTGCCCGGCCGCGCCGAGGGGGTGGAGCTGCTCGAGTGCGCCCCCGACCGGTCACGGCTGGTTTACGGGGGCGAACGCGACGGGCGCCTCGTCGGCATCATCGCGATCAACGCCGCGCGGCGGCTTGGCTCGTACCGGATGGCGCTCGAGGATCCGCCCGTGTTCGACGAGTTCCGCGCGAGGGTCGCGGCCGATCCGGGGGCGCTCGGCACCCCGGTTGGCGCAGCATGAACGCCTACCCTGTGTCGATATGACTCCCGTACGCGTCGCGATCGTCGGGGCCGGCCCGAGTGGGTTCTACGCCGCCGGGCAGCTGTTGGCTGTAGGTGAGCCGGAGTTCGCGGTCGACCTGTACGACCGCCTGCCGACGCCGTATGGGCTCGTGCGCTCTGGCGTGGCTCCGGACCATCCGAAAATCAAGTCGGTCACGAAGGCGTACGACAAGACCACCGAGCACGAGCGGTTTCGGTTCTTCGGTCACGTCGAGTTCGGGTCCGACGTGACCCGTCGCCGGCTGCTTGAGCACTACCACGCGGTCGTCTACACGTTCGGCACCTCGATCGACAAACGGCTCGGGATTCCAGGCGAGGACCTGCGCGGATCGCACGCGGCCACCGAGTTCGTGGCCTGGTACAACGGCCACCCGGACCACTCGTGCCTGGAGGTCGACCTCCAGGCCAAGCAGGCGGTGGTGATCGGTGCCGGGAACGTCGCCATCGACGTGGCGCGGATGCTCGCGCTGGCGCCGGCGGAGCTGGCCGGGACCGACACGGCCGACCACGCGATTCAGGTGCTCGAGGACAGCGGGATCGAGGAGATCACGATCCTCGCCCGCCGCGGGCCGCTGCAGGCTGCGTTCACCAATCCCGAGCTACTCGAGATGGGCGAGCTCGAACGCGGCGACGTCGAGGTCGTGGGCGCGGAGTTGGACGAGCTGTCGGCGGTCGCGCTGGGGGAGGCCGACAAGACCCGCCGGCGCAACGTCGAGATCATTCAGGACTACGCGGCGCGGCCGAGGACCGGCAAGGCGATCACCGTCCGCTTCCGCTTCCTCGCCTCTCCGGTCGAGGTGCTCGCCGACTCGGGCGGGCACGTTCGGGCCGTCAGGATCGAGAACAACGAGATCGTCTCGCGCGAGGATGGGTCGCTCGCCGCCCGTGGCACGGGAACATTCGAGGAGATCCCGGCGCAGCTCGTGTTCCGGTCGATCGGCTACACCGGGGAGCCGGTCGGCGACGTCCCGTTCGACGAGCGGCGCGGCCTGATCCGCAACGAGGGCGGACGGGTGATCGAGGCCGATGGGACGCACCAGGTCGGCGAGTACGTGTCCGGCTGGATCAAGCGCGGACCGTCCGGCGTGATCGGGACCAACAAGAAGGATTCCCAGGACACCGTCACCAAGATCCTCGAGGACGCGGCGGCCGGCCGGCTAAACGAGCCGGACTCCGACGACATCGACGGGCTGATCGCGACTTGCCCTCACGCGGTGACCTGGGAGGGCTGGCAGGCGATCGACGCGATCGAAACCGCCGCCGGCGCCGCGTCGGGCACGGGACGTCCGCGCGTCAAGCTGACCGAGTGGGCCGCGCTGCGCGAAGCGGCCAAGGGAGTGCCGTCCGGAGCACCTCGCTCCTGAGCCGAGCCCGCGGCCTCGGCTGTCGGGCTAACCGGGCTTCGTGTGGGGTGGCACCATGGCCGGGGTGGACGTCGACGATCTCTACGGGCTTCCGCTCGACCAGTTCATCCCGGAGCGGACGGCGCTGGCGCGGGAGCTGCGTAAGGCGGGGGAGCGGGAGCGCGCGGGCGAGGTCGCGGCGCTGCGCAAGCCCTCGGTGGCGGCCTGGGCCGTCAATCAGCTGGTCCGGACCCAGAGTAAGCCGGTCGCCGACCTGCTCGAGGCCGGCGACGCGTTGCGGGCCGCGCAGGACGACGTGCTCGCAGGGCGCGGCGATGCGCAATCGCTGCGGGCCGCGGTCGAGCATGAGCGAGCCGCGGTCGAGGCGCTGACCGAGGCGGCTCGCGGGCTGCTCAGCTCCGAGGGCCAGGAGCTGAGCGAGACGATGATCGAGCGGGTCTCGGACACGCTGCACGCCGCCGCGCTCGACGACGAGGACGCGCGGGTCCAGGTGACCGAAGGGCGGCTCGAGCGCGAGCTCCAGCACGTCGGGCTCGGCGGGTTCGGCGCGCTCGGAGGCGGTGGCGCGCCGGCACCGCGCGGTGGGAAGGGGAGTGGGAACCGGGCGCCGACCACGAAGGCTCGGGCGGATGCCACGAAGGTCGGGGCGGACGAGAAGAAGAAGGCCGGCGAACGGGAACGCGCGGCCCGCGAGCATGCGAAGGCCCGGGAGGAGGCCCGCCGCGAGGCGCGCGCCACCGAGCGCGAGGCGCGCCGCCGAGCCGAGCGGGCCGGGCGCGCCGCGAAGCTGGCGCTCGAGCGCCGCGACAAGGCGGCCGAGGCGCTGCGCGAGGCCGAGGCCGATCTGGAGGCGGCGGAGGCGCACGTACGGGACGCCGACGAGGCGGTGCACGTGGCGGAGGCCGCCTCGCGAGACGCCGCCGGGTAGGTCAGTGCAGCAGCGCGATCACGAGCACCACGATCACGACGACCACCAGGGCCGCCCCGCCGAACGCGATCGGACGCTGGCGCCACCAGAACTCGGGGTCGGCGCGGTCGCGTGTGTAATGGCCCTCGGGCGGGGTGCCGACCCAATCGTCGTCATCGTCGTACCCGCTCATCGGGTCAGCTTAGGTCACGCGGTGAGGTCCGGGTGCTGATCGTCCGGTACGGAGTCGGCGCCGTGATGGTGCTCGGTGGGATCGTGTTACTGATCGTGTCCCCGGCCGGGCTCGGCGTGGACGGCTTCGCGATGGCGGTCGGCGGCGGGCTGTCGGTGCTGCTGATCAACTTCCTGTTCCGGCTTGGCGTGAGCGGCGACCGCGAACGCGAGGAGGAGGAACGCGCGCGCGAGTACTTCGACGAGCACGGTGTCTGGCCCGACGAGGTGGATGACCCTCCCCGCTAACGTGCCCGGCATGAACTATCGAACGCTTGGACGCACGGGAGTAAAGGTCAGTCCGCTCTGCCTCGGCGCAATGATGTTCGGCGGGTGGGGCAATCCCGACCACGACGACTGCATCAAGATCATCCATCGCGCGCTCGACGCCGGGATCAACTTCATCGACACCGCCGACGTCTACACGCGCGGCGAGTCCGAGGAGATCGTCGGCAAGGCGCTGGCCGGCGGCAAGCGCGACAACGTGGTTCTCGCCACCAAGGTCCACGGCACGATGGGGGACGATCCCAACGAGTTCGGCAACACCCGCCGTTGGATCGTCCGCGAGGTCGAGAACTCGCTCAAGCGCCTGAACACCGACTGGATCGACCTGTACCAGATCCACCGCCCTGAGGACGACACCGATATCGACGAGACCCTCGGGGCGCTGACCGACCTGGTGCGGGCTGGGAAGGTGCGCTACATCGGCTCCTCGACGTTCCCGGCGAGCCGGATCGTCGAGGCGCAATGGGTCGCCGAGAGGCGCGGCCGGGAGCGGTTCGTGTGCGAGCAGCCGCCGTACTCGATCCTGGTCCGCGGTGTCGAGAACGACGTGCTCCCGACCTGCCAACGGCACGGCATGGCGGTGATCCCGTGGAGTCCGCTCGCGGGCGGGTGGCTGACCGGGCGCTACCGCAAGGGTGCGGACGTGCCGCAGTCGCACCGGGCGGAGCGGATCCCGGCTCGCTTCGACATGTCGCTGCCGGCGAACCAGCTCAAGCTCGAGGCCGCAGACGGCTTGGCCACGCTGGCCGAGGAGGCCGGGATGACGATGATCGAGATGGCGCTCGCGTTCGTCCTGAACCATCCGGCGGTGACGGCGCCGATCATCGGCCCGCGGACGATGGAGCAGCTCGAGTCACAGCTGCCCGCGGCCGAGGTGACGCTCAGCGGCGGAGTGCTCGACCGGATCGACGAGCTGGTTCCTCCCGGCGTGACCCTGAATCCGGCCGACGGCGGCTGGCAGAACCCGGCGCTGGCGCCCGCCGCCCGGCGGCGATAGAGTCGCCAGGCGCACACTCGTTCGAAAACTGGACGATTGGGTGCAAACGTGATGTCCGATCGGACGTTCATCCTGTGTGAACTGCTTTACGGAGGGCTGAGCGGTGTTGGACGCGAATGGGACTGCGGTAACCACAGGCAGATACGTCACGGAGCTCTTGTACGAGCTGCTCGACGCGCACATCGACACGATGCGAATCGCGTGCGAGCTTGACGACGATCCGGTTTGGGCCGCGCACCTCGACTATCTGCGGGACCTGCAGCGAGTCGGACGCGAGGCGCTGGCGCACGGGTCGAGCGCGAGCGCGTAGGACAAACAGAAGATTTGGGCCGGGCCCGCGGGCTAGGGCACCGCGGGAACCACGGCGCGCGGGCCGTTGTCCCCGGACAGCGCGTCCGTGTCGAAGCCGGTCTCCGACAGGCGTTCGACGGAGGGCATCTTCTCGAGGAAAGCGTCGGCCGGCTCGAGGAAGTTGATCCGGGCAGTGCGGTAGTGCATCGGCACGACCCACTTCGGCCCGAGGCGGTGCGTGATGTCCGCCGCTTGCTCGGCCCCGATCGTCAGCCCGCCGCCCACCGGCAGGAACAGCAGATCGACATCGCCGATCGCGTCGGCCTGCTCGTCGCGCAGGGAGCGCTGGCCAAAGTCGCCGAAGTGCGCGACGCGGAGTCCGTCGAGCTTGAACACGAAGATCAGGTTGTGCCCGCGCTCGGTGCCGGCGGCCTCGTCGTGCTCGGACGAGATCGCGACGACCTCGCCGACGGGCGACTCGTGCCGCCCCGCGCTCGCGCGGAGAACCGCCGGGTTCCCGCCGACGACCTCGACGCCGTTGTGATCGCCGTGCTCGTGCGTGACGAGCAGCAGGTCGGCCTCGACGCCCTCGATCGGCGGGTAGTCGAACTGCATGCCGCTGGCGGCCATCCCTGAGAGGTCACCGAAGGGGTCGATGAAAACCGTGCCGTCCTGTCCGCTCAGGCGGAACGCGGCCTGGCCGTACCAATCAACGCGCATAACGCTCCTCTCTCGTGCCGTGTCCGCTGCCGTTCGGTTTACGCACGCGTGCGCGCGCCGCCCGTAGCTTACGCGGCAAGATTCGAGGTGCGTCGCGCTCCGAGGGCCGTGCCCCTGGGGTGCGCAGGTTCTAGTGGAAGAACAGGGCTTCGGTCGCGACGATCGCCAGGGCGACGATCACGCAAAGCGCGATCGTCACGACGATCCGCTGCGCTTCGCCGTTCTCGCCCGAGAGGATCTGCATCAGGCCTGGCCGGTCAGGATGGGTCTCCATCAGCGTGCCGGTGGTCTTTCCGCATGTTGGGCAACGTTCGAGCATTGCTCCCTCCTTCAAAGGGAAGCATCAATAGCGGGTTCGAGGTGACGGTACCCGGTGGCGGCCGCACGCACGCTAACCAATCAATTAAGAAGCGCAGCGTGTGCCGACTGTCACGAGGGGACCCGTTACGCGGGTAATCGGCCGTGAGCGGCGAGACTTGACCGCATCACCGAGCCGCTAGGGTTCCGCCGATGCCAGATCGCGCAGCCATCGTCACCGGGGCCTCCCGAGGGATCGGGCTGGCTCTCGCCGAGACACTCGGGGAAGAGGGCTACGGCCTGACGATCACCGCGCGCAGACCCGACACGCTCGAGCGTGCCGCCGCCGGGCTGCGCGACCGTGGCTTCGAGGTCGAAGAGGTCGCCGCCAACCTCGCGGACGAGGAGTCGATTCGCGAGGTCGTCCGGCGCCACCGCGCGCGTTACGACCGTCTCGACGTGCTGGTCAACAACGCCGGCGTCGGGGTCGGCGCGGTGGCGACCGAGAACCAGGCGAAGTACGTCGACCTCCAACTCGACGTCAACGTACGCGCGATCATCCTGTTCTACCGCGAGTGTGCGGAGCTCCTTCGGATCGCCGGTACCGAGCACGGCAATGCGCTCGTCGTGAACATGGCGTCGATCGCGGGGAAGATGCCGGACCGCTGGCTGTCCGTGTATTCGGCGACGAAAGCCGCCGTCGCCGCTTATTCGATGGCGATGAACAGGGCCCTCGCGCGAGACGGCGTCAAGTCGGTCGCGTTTGCGCCGGGTTTCGTCGACACCGACATGACCGACTACGTCAAGGAGAAGGTCCCGGCCGAGCGGATGCTGCGCCCGAGCGACATCGCGGAGGGATTGCGCTTCGTGCTTCGCCTGTCGCCGAACTGCATCGTGCCCGAGATCATGTTCCAGCGACCCGACGAGTTCGCGTAGGGCCGGCTCGCATCGTCGACCGGCTCCGGTGCCCGCGCGGCGGGGTATCGTCCGCCAGGCGATGACCTCTGACCTGTCGGGACGCCGAGTGCTGATCACCGGCGCGGCGCGCGGGATCGGCGCCGCCACCGCCCGGCGCCTGTACGAGCGCGGTGCGCGGGTCGTCCTGGCCGGGATCGAGCCCGACGTGCTCGCGCGGACCGCGGCGCAGTGCGGCGATGCGCTCGCGGTCGTGTGCGACGTTCGCGATCGCGAGCAGGTCGAGGCCGCGGTCGAAGCGGCCGTCGAGCACCTCCGCGGGCTCGACGTCGTGATCGCCAACGCCGGGGTGGCCGCGCAGCTGCCGCTGATCGGCGGCGATCCCGAGGTGTTCGAGCGCACGATCGAGGTCAACCTGCTCGGCGTCTACTACACGCTGCGCGCCGCCGGCGAGCACATCGCCCACGAGCGTGGCTACGCCCTGGCGATCGCCTCGCTCGCGGCCGCGGTGCACCCGCCGCTGCTCGGCGCGTACTCGGCGTCCAAGGCCGGCGTCGAAGCGCTCGCCGACTCGCTCCGGATCGAGCTCGCCCCGAGCGGCGCGCGGGTGGGTGTCGCCTACTTTGCCGAGCTCGACACCGACATGGTCCGCCAGGGTTTCGGCACGAAGGCGGCCAGGGCGCTGTCCGAGGTCCGGCGCCCGGTGCGGCCGGTGACGCCGCTCGAGGCCGGGATCGACGCGATCGAGCGCGGAGTCGCCCGGCGATCCCGGCGGGTGGTGGCTCCGCGCTGGGTGGCACCTGTGCTGCAGACGCGGATGCTCGCCCAGCGCGTGATCGAGCTGGCTACGCGCTCGTCGATCGAGCGCGTGCTCGAGATCGCTCGCGAGGAGGACGTGCCGCTGACCACGCCCCAGCCGGAGACGTTCACGCGCGCGCCGAACGCGCGCTCCTAAGTAACTCTTACGCGCCTCCTACCGAGGTCCGACGCCGGGCGAGGAACGTTCGCGGCGGATCAACAGAAAGGAGGTGAGCAGATGCGAAGGCTAAAGCCGCTGCTGGTGACGGTCGCCGCCACGGCGGCGATCGCGGGCGGCGGCGCGGCGATCGCGAACGCGGCCACGTCGACGAGTTCGACCACGGGCAGCGCCACCACGACCAGCACCGCGCCGGCGCGGACCGCCCCGACGGCGCCCGCCCCGGGCAGCCACGCCCCACCGGCCCGGTCCGGCGGCAGCGGCTCCTCTCACAACTGCCCCAACATGTGAGTCGCGGCAGCTGAATTGCTGCACAGACCATGACGGCGCCCACACGGCACGACCCGGTCGGACCACCCGGCCGGGTCGGCCGCCGCGCCGGGGTCCGCCCCGTCGCTCCAGAATCCGGTGTGCGTACAGTTGAGCTATGGCCTCGATACGCAACGGACGGCGCGCGAGCAGCATCGCCCTGCGCCGGCCGGACCCTCGAGGCGAGAACTACAAGTGGATCGCGCTGTCGAACTGCACGCTCGGGGTGCTGCTGGCCACGCTCGACGCGTCGATCACTCTGATCGCGATGCCGGACATCTTCCGCGGCATCCATCTCGACCCGCTCGTTCCCTCCAACAGCTTCTACCTGCTGTGGATGATCTTCGGGTTCCTGATCGTGACGAGCGTCCTGATCGTCAGCCTTGGGCGGCTCGGCGACATGTACGGGCGAGTGCGGATCTACAACCTCGGGTTCGTGATCTATACCGCGGCCTCGCTGGTCCTCACCATCGACTGGCTGAACGGACAGGCCGGCGCCACGTACCTGATCGGGTTCAGGATCGTTCAGGGAGTGGGGGCGGCGTGTCTGCTGGCCAACTCGGCCGCGATCATCACCGACGCGTTCCCGGCCAACCAGCGGGGGATGGCACTTGGGATCAACAACATCGTCGGCGTGAGTGGCATGTTCGTCGGCCTGGTGCTCGGCGGCATCCTCGCGCCGATCGACTGGCGGCTCGTGTTCCTGATCTCGGTTCCCGTCGGCCTGTTCGGGACGGTGTGGGCCTACCTCAAGCTCCAGGAGATCTCCACGCCGAAGCGCGCCAAGGTCGACTGGGGGGGCAACATCACGTTCGCCGTCGGGCTGATCCTGATCATGATCGCGGTCACGTACGGCATCCGTCCGTACGGGGACTCGGCGACCGGGTGGGGGAGCCCGCGCGTGCTGATTCTGGTCGCGTCCGGCGTCCTGTCGCTGGTCGCGTTCGTGGCGATCGAGCGGCGCGTCGCCGATCCGATGTTCCGGCTGCCGCTGTTCAAGATCCGCGCGTTCACGTTCGGGACGCTCTCGACGTTCCTCTCGGCGGTGGCGCGAGGCGGCCTGATGTTCATGCTGATCATCTGGCTCCAGGGCATCTGGCTGCCGCTTCACGGGTACGACTTCAGCAACACGCCGTTTTACGCGGGGATCTACATCCTCCCGCTGACGTTCGGGATGCTGATCGCCGGCCCGACATCGGGCTACCTGTCCGACCGGTTCGGGGCGAGGGGCTTCGCAACCGGCGGGATGATCGGCGCCGCATTCAGCTTCCTCCTGCTTGCGCTGCTCCCGATCGACTTCTCCTATCCAGTGTTCGCGCTGTTCCTGTTCCTGAACGGCGTCTCGATGGGGATGTTCGCCTCGCCGAACCGCGCCGGCGTGATGAACAGCCTGCCGCCGGGTGACCGTGGCGCCGGCGGCGGGATGAACCAGACGTTCCAGAACTCCGCACAGGTGCTGTCGGTCGGCATCTTCTTCACGCTGATGATCCTCGGGCTGTCGGCGACCCTGCCGCACACGATGGCGAGCGGGCTCGAGGCGCACGGCGTTTCGGCCCACGCCGCGGAGCGGGCCGCCAACCTGCCGCCGGTCTCGATCCTGTTCGCGGCATTCCTCGGGTACAACCCGATCCAGCATCTGCTCGGCTCGTCGGTCGTCAGCCAGTTGCCGGCCCACACGCAGGCCGTGATCACCGGCCGCTCGTTCTTCCCGCAGCTGATCTCGGAGCCGTTCCGCAACGGCTTGCACGAGGCGTTCGCGTTCGCGATCGTCGCGTGTCTGGTCGCCGCCGTCGCGTCGTGGTCGCGGGGCCATCGCTATGTCGACGGCGACGTGCCCGTCGGAGCCGCGGCCGCGAGCAACGGTGCCGGCCACGCCGCAGCGCCGGTCCCCGTGCAGGGAGGGGCGAGGAGCTCGGGCTAGACCGGCTACGGCCGAGCCCACTAGGATCCGGGCGGCGTGACATCGACACGCGGTGATCTGGATCAGGTTCGAGTCGGCGAACTCGAGCTGTGGCATGACGGGCCGCCCCACGAGGTCTTCCGGCGGCTGCGCGGAGAGTGCCCGGTCCACTGGACCGACGGGATCGGCGGTTTCCCAGGCGAGGCCGGGTTCTGGTCGGTGACGCGCCCCGACGACATCCACACGGTCAGCCGCGACTGGCGCACGTACTCCTCGGAGCTCGGCGGAATCACGTCGACCGGCGTGTTCCCGCTCAAGCTGATCCGCTCGATGTTCATCGGGATGGATCCGCCCCGGCACGACCGCCTCAAGATGCTGTTCCAGGCCGGCTTCACGCCGAAGCGGATCGCCGCCCACGAACCGGCGATCAGGGCGATCGTGGCCGAGGTGCTCGACCGCCTCGACGGCCGCACGGAGTGTGATCTCGTGTCCGACGTCGCGCAGCCGGTCGTCTCGCGCGTGATCGGGAGCTTCATGGGGATCCCGCCCGAGGACGACGCGATCTGGGCCAGGCTGATGAACTCGACGCTCGCGGTCGCCGACCCGGACATGAGCCCTCATGGCGTCGACTCGCTGCTCGACGAGAACATCCCGGAGATCTTCGAGCGGTGCCGGCGGCTGATCGACGAGCGTCGCGTGCGGCCGACCGACGATCTGACCAGCGTGCTCGTCCACGCCGAGATCGAGGGAGAGAAGCTCGACGAGCAGGAGATCGTGATGGGGTTCTTCCTGCTGATGGCCGCCGGCAACGACAGCACGAAGGCGACGTTCTGCAGCGGGATGCGCGCCTTGCTCGAGCATCCCGATCAGCGCCGGCTGCTGCTCGACGATCCCGCGCTGATCCCGGGCGCGGTCGAGGAGTCGCTGCGCATGTTCCCGGCGTTCGCGCACTTCCGGCGCACGGCGACGTGCGACACCGAGCTCGCGGGCCAGACGATCCGGGAGGGCGAGAAGGTCGTCATGTGGTACGTGTCCTCAGGTCGCGACCGCGAACGCTACGACGAGCCCGACCGGTTCGACGCGCGCCGCAATCCCGAGCATCAGGCGTTCGGCGCCGGCGGCCGGCACTTCTGCCTCGGGACGGCGCTGGCGCGTCTCGAGCTGCGGGTGCTGTTCGAGGAGACGCTCGCGCGCTACCCGAACATGCAGCTCGCCGGCGAGCCGACGTGGGTGGCGTCGACGTTCGTCAACCAGCTGAAGTCGCTACCGGTCAGGCTCCGCGCCCGCGTAGCGGAGCCTCGAGCGACTCGCACAGCGTCGGGGCGGTCTCGCCGGTGTGTGCTCGTGCGCGCGCGGACTTTTTCTAACGGCAGCGGGATGAAAATCGCCTCACACGGGGTATACCTGTCCACACATGTCCGCAAATAGCGGACTTCAGGGACAGGAAAGGGGTCTACACATGAAGCTCAGGCCGTTCCGCCGGGTCACCCCTCGTTCGAGCCGTGTGCGACCGGAATCGCCCTCGCCGGCGCCGAATCGGCCGCACGTCGAGTCCCCCCCGCGGATGTGGTCGCTGCTGCTGTCCGCCGGCGTTCACCAACCGCGGCAGATAGCCCCGGCTGCGAGCAACGCCCGGTTGGTCAGCGGGGGGCGCGCCGCAGCGACAGCCCGGATTAGGGACAGCGCCGCCAGCGGCATTACCCACCATGCCGGCGCCCCCGCGCCTGCGATCAGCGCGGTTGCGCCAAGGGCGACCACCACACCGAAAGCGGTCACGGGGTCGTCGCCGACAACGAACTCCCAGACCGCGTGGGCGGCGCGAACGATCCAGTTCATGCGGGCTCTCCCACCGCGCGGCGCGCGGGCGCGTGTCGCAGCCACCGCACCATCGCCAGCGATGCGAGCGCGACGCCGGGGATGATCACGAGCAGCGCCGCGTCGCCGCCCGGCCACGCCGCGCTGGCGCCCTCGGCGCCCCAGAACATTCCGAACGACGTCAGCATTACGCCGACGCCGAACTTCATCGCGTTCTCGGGCACGCGCGAGCGGCGCGTGCACGAGGAAGCCGGCGGGGATGACGACCGCATGGCGACGGCGGCCGCCGCCGCCGCGAGCCCGATGTTGTGCTGGCTCGCGCCGAACGTGAGCACGATGAACGACGACCTCGAGTCCTTCGAGCAGGACGCCCTTGAACGCGATCGTGAACGAGTAGCCGTCGAATCCGGCGACGGCGCCGGCCGCCCGCGCGGGCGGCGCGGTCTCTTCCTCGAACGTTTCGAGCTCGTCGTGGAGCGCCTTGAGGCCGGCGCGCGCAAGCACCGCCTTGCGTAGCCACTGGAGCCCGAAGACGAGCAGCAAGCCGCCGACGATGACGCGCAGAGACGTCGATCGGCAATGCGTCAGGGCCGGTCCGAGGCGCCGCGGTCAGCGCCGCGAGCACGACGCGCCGCGACACCCACGCCGGTCAACGTCGAGCGCCAGCTCCGCGTGACGCCGACCGCGAGGACGATCGTCAGCGCCTCGACGGCCTCGACGGCGCACGCGGCGAACACCGAGATCGCGAGGCCGATCTCTTGGCCGGACACTTCTTGCAGTATCGCTCAGGCGTCGGAAACCGGGCTCAACTCGAGCCCGAAATGCTCACGTAGGCCCTCGAACCCGTCGTCGCTCACGTGGACGGCGCGACTGCTGTTGGCCTTGTGTACCCAGCCGAGGTCGATCATCCGGACGGCGAGGGCCGCTCCCAGCGATCCGGCCAGGTGATGACGCTGCTCGCTCCAGTCGACGCAGTAGCGGATCAGCGGCCGGCGGGTCGGGAGCGAGTCGAAGTCGATGCCGAATGCTTTCAGCTCGCTCACGCTGCTCGGAGTGAGTCGGTAGTCGAGGTCGAAGCCGGGCGAGGCGAGCCGGTCCTCGTCGGCGCTGTCGGGGTCGAACACCCCGTCGCCGCCGGTGAGCAGGTCGCGATCGAGCATCGCCTCCATCAGTTGCGTGCCGAGCATTCCGGCGAGATGGTCGTAACAGGTGCGCGCGAAGCGGACCGCGTGCGCCTTGCTCCCCTGCTTGAGCGAGCGGACCTGCGCGGGCGGTGACACGCGCGCCAGGGCCTCTATCAACTCGCCCACCTGCGGCCCGGCGATGCGGAAGTAGCGGTGGCGCCCGTGGCGCTCGACACGCAGAAGGCCGCCGGTGACGAGCTTGCCGAGGTGGGCGCTCGCGGTCGAGGCGGCCACGCCGGCCTCATCGGCCAGCACGCTCGCCGGCAGCGCGCGGCCGTCGCCGAGGGCCAGAAGAATCTTCGCGCGGCCGGGGTCGGCGACGAGCGCGCCGATGCTGGCAATGTCTGCGTCGCCTTTCATCGCATACACGGTAGCGCGCTGACATTTCGCTTCTGGACGAAGCGTGCGGCGGTGTCATTATGAGGGGTAGATGAGCTCTGGGAATCACGGTTTTGCGGCATCGCACGGCGCCGGCGGTAGCGCGCGCGACGCGTTCGCTGCGCCGGGCGGGTGGGCCCGATAAGAAGCCGCCGCCATTGATGGATCCGACCCGCCAGCGCGACACCGCCCGGATCCTGGCGCTGTTCAGGCCCTACCGCTTGCGTTGCTTTCGGCCGTGCTCGCGCTGATCGTCGTCTCGTCCGGGTCGCGATCCTCTCGCCGTTCCGCTGGCGCGACGCGCTCGACGTCGGGATGCTTCACCGCGACGAGACGCTGCTGACGTGAGCTCGTTCTGGCGATGATCGCGATCGCGTCTCGACCAACGCCACCGAGCGTGTGGCAGACCTACATGTCGAACGTGGTCGGCCAGCGCGTCATGCACGACCTCCGGGTGGCGGTCTATCGCCACCTCCAGCGGCTGTCGCTGGCGTTCTTCACGCGGACGCGCGCGGGCGAGGTGCAGTCGCGGATCGCCAACGACATCGGCGGCCTCGACGCGTCGTCACGAGCACCGCGACGACGATCGCGCAGAACGCGACCACCGTGATCGC
>CAVYQJ010000033.1:0-14157 GCA_963770615.1 uncultured Solirubrobacterales bacterium
TGCGGCCCGGTGGCGCCGCGGCCGCCCAGATGCTCGTGGCGGTCTCATCGCCGGTGACGCGCCACGTCATCGACCGGGGCCGGTCGCCGTGGAGCGAGTCGCCGGGCCCGACCTCGAACACGCTCCCGTCGACGTCGATCTCCCACTCGCCCTGGTGCACGTAGACGAACACGTCACCGCGGCCGAACGCGAGCGGGGCCTTGCCGCGCGAGCCCGGCTTGCCCGAGAGGCGGACGATCCGCAGCTGGGAGCCCTCCGCGTTCATTCGCTCCTGGCCGAGGCGGCTGGTCAGCGAGCCGCGGGACAGGCGGCTCGAGGCGGAGGTGCGGAGGATCTCGGACAGTGACATGTCGAGCGCGTGCGCCAGGCGCGCGAGCACCGGGAGCGAGGGGACCTTTCCGCCCTTCTCGATCGACGACAGGTAGCCGACCGAGAGCCCGGCCGTGGCCGCGACCTCACTCAGCTTCCGGTCGAGATCCAGGCGTCGCTGCCGAAGGCGGGTGCCGACGCGCGCGCCGAGTGACTCCCCCGTTGTCTGCTCGGCGGTCAGATCACCGCCGGCGTCAGGAGCCAAAGGCCCTCCACGGGTTCGTCGGATATGACGCGGGCGGAGTGACTGGGGTGGGAGGAGTAGTGAATCCAGTCGCCCGGCCCGAGCTCGTACTCGGTGCCGTCGACCGTGATCATCAGCGTTCCGCTCAGCACGAGCCCGAACTCCTCGCCCAGGTGGCGGAACGGACGCTCGTTACCCTCGCTGTCGGCCTCATGTCTGGCGTACAGGGCGGAGAAGGCACGGTCGTGCACCTGTCCGGCCAGGACCGCGTACTCCTCGCCCGATCCGGGGTCGACGCGGAACTCGTGGCGCTCTGAGGCGCGGATCAGCCGCGTTCCGTGCGTGCGCTCATCCGGGAAGAAGGCGGTCACGTCGACCCCTAGCTCGGCCGCGATCAGCTGGAGCGCGGTCAGCGAGGGGATCGCAGTGCCGGTCTCGATCTGGGACAGGTAGCCGGTGGACAGGCCGCTGTCGGAGGCGAGCTGCTCGAGCGTGGCGCCCTGGGCCCGCCGCATCGCGTTCAACCGTCGGCCGATCTGATCGAGCCCGCTCCCCGGAAGGGCAAGTTCGAGTTCTTCTCTGGTTGAACTTTCTTTGCTCACAGTTGATACTTTGCCGCCAGCAAAAGAATTTTACTGAGGAAGGTGGAGGACAAGTGGCCGATCTCGCCGAACGCACCGACCCCTCGGCGACTATGACGGATGCTGCCGAAACGCGTCTAGATCGCATGCTGGAGACAGCCAGCGCGGCGGGCCTCGAGGCGGCGCTGATCACCAGCGACGAGTCGATCGCATACCTGACCGGCTTCAAGCCGATGCAGCTCGAGCGCTTCTTCGGCGTGGTCGTCCGGCCCGATCGCTCGTCGGTGATCGTGCCGGCGCTCGACCGCGGCCAGATCGACGGCGCGCCCCAGCGGCTCGACCGAATCTCCTACGGCGCCGAATCCGACGGGATCCCCGAGCTGACACAAGCGCTCGCCGGAGCCAAGAACGTTGGCGTCGAGGAGGACCACATCATCTACGCGCGCACGAGCGCGCTCGAGCGCAACGGCTTCGAGATCGTCCCCGCGGGCTCGCTCGTGATGGGCTTGCGGGTCCAGAAGGACGCGGCCGAAATCGAGCGCATCCGCGCCGCCTGCGAGCTCGTGCAGGAGGGGCTGCGCCGCGCGTTCGAGTGGCTGACCCCCGGCGTCGTCGAGCAGGCGCTGAACGCGCGGGTCGAGGCGTTCCTGCGCGAGCAGGGCGCCACCGCCGCGCATCCGCTGATCCTGTTCGGCGAGAACGCCGCCAACCCGCACGGCGACCCGGGGCCAAGAGAGCTGCAAAAGGGCGACGTCGTGTGCGCGGACCTGTCGGCCTGCCTCGACGGCTATTGGGGGGACCTCACCCGGTGCGCCACCGTCGGACCTCCGTCGGAGTGGGCCACCAAGTCATGGCAGGTCGTGTTCGAGGCGCAGCAGGCGGCCAATGCCGCGGCTCAGCCCGGTGCGGCCGGCCGAGACGTCGACCAGGCCCAGCGCCGAATCGTCGAGGCCGCGAGCGATCTCGGCGCGTGCCTGCACGGCGCGGGCCATGCAATCGGCCTCTCGATCCACGAGCCCCCGTTCCTCGTCCCGCGCTGGAACGACCCGCTCCCAGAGGGCGCGGTGCTGACGATCGAGCCGGGCCTGTACAAGGCCGGCGTCGGCGGTATCCGGCTCGAGGACGACGTCGTCGTCCGCCCGGGCGGCCCGGACATCCTGTCCAATCTGCCCCTGGAGCTGACCGAGGTGGGCGGATGAGCCCTGATGTTCTCGCCGCGCCCGAGGCGGCCGCATGATCCGCAGCGTCCTCTACCTCCAGCCCCGCGACGGCGACGCCAAAGCCGTCGCCGACATGTACGCGAAAAGCGGCGTGCTCGACGATGCCGCGGCCCTCGACGGGTGTCTCGGGGCCGAGCTCCAGCTTCCGCTCGGTGAGCCCGGGCCCGTGCTGGTGACGGCCCTGTGGCGCGACCCCGCCGCCTACCAAACCTGGGTCGACAGCCCGGTGCGGGCGGCACACGGCGAGGAGCTGTCCAAGCTGATCGATGCTGAGCCCGGCGAGGGACAGCTCTACGAGATCGTCGTCGAGGCGGCATGAGCCGGTTCCGCGTGGCGATGGACATCGGCGGGACCTTCACGGATCTCGTCGCCTACGACGAGGACACCGGCCGCTACACCGCCGGGAAGTCCGCGACCACACCGGCTGACCTGACCGAGGGCGTGCTGAGCGCGCTGACCGCGATCGAGGCCGAGCCCGCGGATTGCAGCTTCGCGGTCCACGGCACCACCCAGGGGCTGAACGCGTTTCTCCAAAGACGCGGCGAGCGCGTGCTGCTGCTGGCGACCAAAGGCGCCGGCGACGTCTACCACATCGCCCGCGGCAACCGGACGCGCCTGTACGACATCCACTTTCGCAAGCCGACCCCACTCGTTCCCCGTGCCGACATCGTCGAAATCGGGGGTCGCCTCGACTACGCGGGCGCGCAAAAAGAGCCGCTGGACACCCAAGCGATCAAAGACGCAGCAAGGCGCGCCAAACAAGAGGGGTTCGGCGCCATCGCGGTCGCGTTCCTGTTCGCCTACGTGAACCCCGACCACGAGCTCGAGGCCGAAGAAATCCTGAAACACGAGCTCGGCGAAAGCACATCGATCTCACTGTCGCACCGAATCGCTCGGGAGTGGCGCGAGTACGAGCGCACCTCCTCGACGGTGGTCGACGCCTACACCTCGCCCGTTGTCCGGCGCTACCTCGACCGGCTCGAGGACAGGCTCAAGGACGCGGGCGTGTCCGTGCCGCTCCATGTCATGCAGTCAAGCGGCGGCATCGTCACCGCTCAGACCGCTCGGCAGGCCTCGTTGCAGACGCTCCTCTCCGGGCCTGTCGGCGGGACGCTCGGCGGTGTCGCGCTGGCGCGCCTGCTCGGACGCCAGAACTTGATCTGCATCGACATGGGCGGCACCAGCTTCGACGTCTCGCTGGTCGTCGACGGCCAGCCCGACGTCTCCACCGAGGCCTCGCTCGAGGGGTTTCCGCTGCTGATGCCGGTGGTCAACATCCACACGATCGGCGCCGGAGGCGGCTCGATCGCCTACGCCGAGGCCGGCGGGCTTCGCGTCGGCCCCGAGAGCGCCGGCGCCGACCCGGGTCCGGCGTGTTACGGGCTCGGCGGCACCCAGCCGACGGTCACCGACGCGAACCTCGTGCTCGGGCGCGTCGACCCCGGCTCATTCGCCGGCGGCCAGATGACGCTCGACGTCGACGCCGCGCACGACGCCGTAACAGCTCTCGCCAACGAATTAAACCTCGAGACGGAAGTCATGGCCGAGGGCATCTGCGACGTGATCAACGCCAAGATGGCGCAGGCGATCCGCACGCTCACGGTCGAGAAGGGGATCGAGCCGCGTGACTTCGCGCTCGTGGCGTTCGGCGGCGCGGGGCCGATGCACGCGCCGTTTCTGGCCCAGGAGCTTGATGTCGCCGAGGTGCTGGTCCCGCGCTTCCCCGGCGCGTTCTCGGCGTGGGGGATGCTCGAGGCCGAGATCCGCCAGGACTTCGCGCGCGCGTATTACACGCCGCTCGCCGATCTCGACGCCCAGGACCTCACAAAGATGCTCGAGGAGCAGGAGCACGAGGCGCTCGCCGCGCTCGCCGAGGAAGGAGTCCCAACCGACAGCGCCCACGTCGAGCACCAGCTCGACGTCCGCTACATCGGCCAGGAATACACGCTCACGATCCCGCTCACAGGCGCCATCGAGCCGGCCACAGACACGTTCGCAAAAGCAATCAGTGGCCGCTTCGACGAAGCCCACGACACGCGCTTCGGACACGCGAACCCGGGCGCCCCGATCGAGTTCGTGGCCGCCCGCTCGACCGGCCTCGGCGATCTGACCCGCGCCGCCGCCGAGCGCTTGACCAAGACCCCCAACGGCCACCACCCAGCGAACACCCGCGAGATCGTCTTCGGCCGCACCGAGCGCGAGGCCCAAGTCCTGCAACGCGACGACCTGGCCCCGGGCTCAACGCACAACGGACCCGCGGTGATCATCGAAGCGACGGCGACCACCGTCGTGCCGCCGGGCTGCACGGCGCGAATCGACGACTTCGGGACGATCGTGATCGAGATCGGCGAGGAGGCATAGATCCAGATGGCGGTTCGAACGATCGATCCGATCACCACCGAGATCATCCGCAGCGCGTTCACGGCGGCCGCCGACGAGATGAATGCGACGCTGATCCGCTCGGCGTACACGCCCGTGATCTACGAGATGAAGGACTGCTCAGTGGCGCTGCTCGACGACGAGCACCGGGTGCTCGGCCAGTCCGCCGGCCTCCCGATCTTCCTCGGCAACCTCGAGATCTGCACCCGCCTCGCCGAGGAGACCTACGGCCGCGAGGCGTGGCGCGAGGGCGACGTGTGGATCATGAACGACTCCTACATGACCGGCACGCACCTGAACGACATGACGGTGTTCGGGCCGATCTTCGTGGACGGGACGCTGTCGGGCTTCGCGGCGAGCCGCGCCCACTGGCTCGACGTCGGCGCCAAGGACCCGGGCGGCCCGATGGACTCGACCGAGATCTACCAGGAAGGGATCCGCCTCGGGCCGCTCAAGGTGGTCGAGGGTGGCGTTCAGCGCCCCGACATCACCGACCTGCTCGGGCGCAACAGCCGGTTCTCGCACCCGGCGGTGGGCGACCTGGGGGCGCAGATCGCGTGCGTCAGGACCGGCCAGCGGCGGCTCGAGGCGATCATCGCCAAGTACGGGATCGACACGATCCGCGAAGCCCGGGACGAGATCTTCGCCCAGACCGAGCGGCTCGAGCGCGCCGCCGTCGCCGCGCTTCCCGACGGCGTGTACCGCGCCGAGGGTGCGCTCGACAACGACGGCGTCGGCCACGGCCCGTGCTGGGTGCGCCTGACGGTCGAGATCGAGGGGGAGCAGATGACGATCGACCTGACCGGGACCGACGACGCCCAGGGCGGCCCCATCAACTGCGGCGAGGCCCAGGCGATCTCCGCCTGCCGCGTCGCCTACAAGCTGCTGATCAATCCCGACAACCCGCCGAACGGCGGCGCGTTCCGACCACTCAAAGTAATGACCCGCAGGGGCTCGATGCTCGCAGCCGAAGTCCCGAGCCCGTGCCAGTGGTACTTCACGCCGCTCGGGCTGCTGATCGATCTGGTGGTCAAGGCGCTGTCGGACGTCGTCCCCGACCAGGCGGCGGGCGCCAGCTACGGCGACTCGATGGTGATCGGGATCGCCGGCGTCGATCACCGCAACGGCCGGCCGTGGTTCGACCTCGAGCCGACCGTCGGCGGATGGGGAGCCTGGCGCGGGAGCGACGGGGAGGACGGGCTGATCAACAACGTCAACGGGTCGCTCAAGGATCTCCCGATCGAAGTCCTCGAGACCAAGTATCCGATGCGGATGACCCACTACGGGTATCGCGTCGACTCGGGGGGCGCCGGACGGTGGCGGGGAGGCAACGGCATCATCCGCGAGTACACCCTCGACGGCGAGCAGGCCGAGCTGTTCCTGTGGTTCGAGCGCTCGGTCACGCCGGCGTGGGGTCTGTTCGGAGGGAGTCAGGCGACGCCACCCGTGGTCGTCGTGAATCCCGGCCGGAGCGATGAGCAACGGATGCTCAAGACCAGTCGCTTCGGACTCAGGCGAGGGGACGTCGTGCGCACGATGACCGGTGGGGGTGGTGGCTTCGGCCCGCAGGCCGAGCGCGACCCCAGCCTCGTCCGCGCCGACGTCGAGAACCGGCACCTGACCGTCGAGAAGGCGAAAACCGCGTACGGCGTCGACTGCGAGTCCCGATCCGACACACCGATTGAAAAGGAGTAAGTGATGGTGCGTAAGCAAGCATCGCTACAACGCTTCGCGTGCTTGGCGGCCACTGTGCTTACCGTGGCCGGCGTCGCCGCCGGGTGCGGGTCATCGAACAGCACGAGCTCGGCCGCCGCCTCGAGTGGCGGGAGCAGCACGAGCAGCAGTAGCAGCAGCGGTAGTAAGAAGGTGACGGGCGTGGCGTTCTTCGGGTTCGCCGCCGCGAACTCGTTCGCGCAGGCCACCTGGGCGGGCGTCCAGAGTGTCACCAAGCCCGCCGGCATCAACGCCAAGTTCTTCGACCCTGATTTCAGTGCCCAGACGCAGGTGTCACAGATCGAGGACGCGATCACCACCGGCGGCTATCAGGTGTTCGTCGTCCAGGCCAACGATGGTCTCGCGGTCGTGCCGGCGATCGAGCGGGCGATCAAGAAGGGCATCACGGTGGTCGGAGAATTCACTCCGGTGGGTTCGAACTACGCCTCGATCACGCCGCCGGTACCCGGCATGATCTTCGTCGGCGAGGCGCCTGTGACCAACGGACAGCGTCTCGGACAACTCGGCATTCAGGCGTGTGCCGGTTTGAACCCGTGCCAGCTCGCCTATCTGCAGGGTGACACGACCCTGCCGCTCGACGTGGCGCGCACCAAGGCGGTGCTCGACACGTTGAAGACCGCCTCCAACGTCAAGGTCGTGGCCGACCCCCAGGGCGGCTACACCCAGGCGACCGGACTGAAGGCCGCCCAGGACGTGCTCTCGGCCCACCCGGACGTGAACGTGCTCATCGGCTCCTCGCAGGCCATCGAGGGAGCCCAGCTCGCGGTCAAGAAGGCGGGCAAGCTCGGCAAGATCAAGCTGATCGGCAACGGCGGATCATGCCAGGCGATCGCCGGCGTGAAGAACGGAACGTGGTTTGCGACGTACATCATCGCCGAGAAGTCCTCGGGTGCGAAAGCGACGCAGCTGGGTATCGCCAAGGCTGAAGGCCAGACCGTGCCTAACTCGTTCGATACCGATCAGCTGGTGAACCCCATCGGCACGAAGAAGAACCTCGAGGCGAACGGATTCAAGGCTCAGTACTGCGACTGATGTACTGCAATTGATGCCAAGCCTGACCGCAATCGAGCAGGAGGCGCACGCACCGGTGCGCCCCCTGCTCGAGGTCCGGGGCGTGTGGAAGAGCTTCGGCGGGGTGCAGGCGGTGATCGACGCATCGCTGTCGCTGGGCGCGGGCCGGGTCTACGGGCTGGCCGGCGAGAACGGAGCCGGGAAGTCGACGCTCGGGAAGATCATCGCCGGAGCGCTCGCGCCCGACGAAGGAGAGACGTTCCTCGACGGGGAACCCGTCCGCTTCCGGGCGCCCCGGGACGCGCTGGCCGCGGGCATCGCGGTGATCACGCAGGAGATCGCGCTCATCCCGAACGCCACCGTTGAGCAGAACGTGCTGCTCGGCATCGAGCCGGCAACGGTGGGACTGCTTCACAAGCACGAGCTCCGCGGAAGGTTCAACGAGCTGAACGAGCGGACCGGGCTTGGCCTGTCGCCAGAAACCCCGATCAAGACGATGCGGCTGGCCGCGCAGCAGATGGTCGAGGTGATGCGTGCGATCGCGCGTGGCGCCCGGCTGATCGTGATGGACGAGCCCACCGCGGCGCTGACCAGGGACGAGGCCGAGCGACTGCTCGGCATCATCCGCACGCTGGCCGCGGGCGGGACGTCGGTGCTGCTCATCTCCCACTACCTCGAGGAGCTCCTGTCGGTGTGCGAGGCGATCACGGTGATGCGCGACGGCCGGGTCGTGAAGACGAGCCCCGCGAGTGAGGAGACGCCCAAGACCCTGGTCACCGCGATGATCGGCCACGACGTCGCGCTCGAGTACCCGCCCAAGTCGCCACCGCCGGCCTCGGCGCCGGTCGTGCTCGAGGCGCGCGGCATCCAGCGCGAGGGCGTGCTGCACGACATCTCGCTCACCGTTCGCGCCGGCGAGATCGTCGGGCTGGCGGGCCTCGTCGGGAGCGGTCGGACCGAGGTGGCGCGGGCGCTGTTCGGCGCCGATCCGATCGACGGCGGCGAGATCCTCCTCGACGGTAAGCCGGTGCGGATCAAGGGGCCGCGTCAGGCCGCCCGGCTCGGCATCGCGATGCTCCCGGAGAGCCGCAAGGAGGAGGGACTGATCATGCTGCGGCCGGTTCGCGAGAACGTGACCCTGGCCACGCTCGACACGGTGGCCCGCGCGGGGTTCATCAACAAGGGCCGCGAGCGCCGGCGGGCGGACGAGCTGTTCAACGAGCTCGACATCCGCGCTCCGTCGAGCGACGTCCCCGTCGGGACGCTGTCGGGCGGCAACCAGCAGAAAACATTGTTCGCCAAATGGCTCGCGGAGACCCCGCGGGTGCTGATCGCCGACGAGCCGACCCGCGGCGTCGACGTCGGCGCCAAGCGCCAGATCCACGAGCTGATCGGTCGCCTGGCGGCGAACGGGCTGGCCGTGCTGCTGATCTCCTCCGAGCTCGAGGAGGTGCTCGGTCTGGCCCACCGCGTGCTGGTCATGCGCCGCGGCGCGATCGTGGCCGAGTACGACGGCGACGAGGCCACGATGGAGCGCGTCCTGAGCTCCGCTTTCGCGAGCGAGGCGGCGGCATGAACGCCACCACGACCGAACAGGGGAAGGGGTCACGGTCGCAGACCGTGCGCGAGCGGGCGCTGAAGGTCAACGTGCGCGACTTCGGCATCCTCGGCGCGTTCGTCGTGCTGGTGATCGTCCTGTCGATCGCCTCGAGCAGCTTCCTGACCAGCGGAAACCTCTCGAACATCCTCGATCAGTGGGCCACGCTCGGGCTGCTCGCGATCGGCGAGACGATCTGCATCATCGCCGGCGTATTCGATCTGTCGGTCGGGGCGATGGTCAGCGTCACCGCCGTGGTCTCGGCCAAGGTCGCGATCTCAACCGGGTCAGACGCCGGACTGATCGCCGCGGTGCTCGCGGGCATCGGGCTCGGGATCATCAACGGTTTGGTAATCCACTACACGCGGATCAATTCGTTCATCGGCACGCTGGCGACGAGCATCGTTTACGCCGGCGCGGCCACGGTCATCACCGGCGGGAACATCGTCACGGTGGTCAACCCGTCGTTCGGCTCGATCGGGCAGAGCTCGATCCTCGGGATCACCGACCCGGGCTGGATCTTCTTGATCTTCACGATCCTGGCCGCCCTGCTGATGGCCAGGACCAAGTTCGGCCGCTACGTCTACGCCGTCGGCGGGAACGCCGAGGCGTCGCGCCTGTCGGGGATCCGGGTCGGCGGGATCCGCGGGATCTGCTTCGCGATCTCCGGCCTCGCCGCCGGGCTGGGCGGAATGATTCTCGCCTCGCGCACCCAGTCGGCTCAGGACAACGTCGGGACGGGCATGGAGCTCACCGCGATCGCGGCCGCGGTCGTCGGCGGGACGAGCATCTTCGGCGGCGACGGTGCGGTGTGGCGCGGGTTCCTCGGGGTGATGCTGCTCGCGGTGATCGGCAACGGCTTCGACCTGCTCAACGTCAGCACGACCTGGCAGCAGATGGTCTACGGCATCCTGATCCTGGCCGCGGTCGCCGCCGATCAGCTCCTGCGCCGGCGCGTATGAAGACGATCCGCGCGGCCACCGACGTCGGAGGCACGTTCACCGACCTCGTCTACTTCGTCACCGATCCGGAGACCGGCGCGCAGAAGGTGAGTACGGCCAAGGCCGACACGACGCCGCCGGATTACGAGCGCGGGGTGATGAACGTGATCGCCAAGAGCGGGGTCGCGCTCGACGACGTGGCGTTCATGGCCCACGGGACGACCGTCGTGATCAACGCGGTGACCGAGCGCAACGGCGTGGTGACCGCGCTGATCACCTCAGCCGGGTTTCGCGACGTGCTCGAGATCGCGCGGGGAAACCGGCCGGACTTCTTCAACCTGCACTACGTCAAGCCCCCGGCGTTCGTCCCGCGCCGGCTGCGGCGGGAGCTGCCCGGGGTCGCTGACCCAGAAGGGCGTCGAGCGCGCGCCGCTCGACCTGTCGTCGCTGCCGGGGATCGTCGACGACTTCCGCGCCGCGGGCGTGCAGGCGATCGCGATCTGCCTGATCAACGCGTACGCGGACCCGACCCACGAGATGGCCGTGCTCGAGCGCGTGCGCGAGCTTTGGCCCGAGGTCTCGGTGGTCGCCTCGCACCAGATCACGCGGGAGTGGCGCGAGTACGAGCGCACCAGCACGGCCGTGCTGTCCGCCTACGTGCAGCCGGTGGCCGAGCGCTACCTGAGCCGGCTGGTCGACGGTGTGAAGGACGCCGGCTTCGACGGCCAGCTCTACATCATGCAGTCCAACTGCGGCGTGGACTCGGTCGAGAAGACCAAGGAGATCCCGATCACGATGGTCGAGTCCGGGCCGGCGAGCGGGTTCTGGGGCGCCGCCGCGCTCGGGCGGCTGGTCGATGAGCCCAACATCCTCGCGCTCGACATCGGGGGGACCACCGCGAAGTGCTCGCTGATCGAGGGCGGGCAGGTCCGGATCGTGTCGGACTACTGGATCGAACGCAGCCCGACCTCGGCCGGCTACCCGACGATGGTGCCGGTGGTCGACGTGGTCGAGATCGGCCAGGGAGGCGGAAGCATCGCCTGGGTCGACGAGTTCGGCAAGCTGCACGTCGGCCCGCGCTCGGCCGGCGCCGTCCCCGGTCCTGCCGCCTACGGCCGCGGCGGGCACGACGCGACGACGACAGACGCGAACCTCGCCCTGCGGACGGATCAACCCTGACTACTTCTGCGGCGGTGAGACTGCGAAGCCGACATGGCCGCCGTCGAGCGGGCTGTGGCCGCGATCGCCGATCGCCTCGAGCTGGACCTCGCCGAGGCGGCGAGCGGCATCGTGCGCATCGCCAACAACAACATGATCAACGCGCTCAAGCTCGTGTCGGTCAACCGCGGCTACGACCCGCGCGACTTCACGCTGGTGGCGTTCGGCGGCGGCGGCGGGATGCACGCGGTGGCGCTCGCCGCCGAGCTCGGGATCGGCAAGGTGATGGTCCCGCGGGCCGCCGACGTGTTCTCGGCCTGGGGGATGCTGATGAGCGACCTGCGCCGCGACTACTTCGTGACCCGCCTGTTCGAGCTCGTGCCCGACAACGCTTCGCGGCTCGACGATCTGCTGAGCGAGATCGAGGGCGCGGCGCTCGCCGAGTTCGCGCGCGAGGGCGTGGACGCGGGCAGCGTGCGCCTGCTCCGCCACGGCAAGCTCCGCTACGAGAACCAGGAGCACAGCGTCGAGGTGGCGCTGCCGGCGGGGCGGATCGACGCCGGCGCGATCGAGGCGATCGCCGGCGCCTTCCACGACACCTACGAGCGCGAGTACACCTACCGGCTCGACGCGCCGGTCGAGTTCGTCGGCGCGCACGTCGTGGCGATCGCCGAGGTCGGCAAGCTCACCCCGACTCCGGTGACGCCGACTGGACGGTCGCTCGGCGACGCCGTCAAGGGCCGCCGGCGCGTCGACTACGCCACCGAGGGCGTGCACGAGGCCGACGTCTACGTCGGCGAGCTGCTCGAGCCCGGGATGGGGTTTGCCGGGCCGGCGATCGTCGAGACATCGGCCACCACGATCGTCGTGCATCCCGACAACGAAGTTACGGTCGACCCGTACGGCAACATCACGATCTCGCTGTCTCCGAACGGAAACGGACGCGCGCGATGACCGTCACCCGCCAGGACCCGATCACGCTCGAGATCATCCAGAGCTCGCTCGCAGGCGATCAGCGACGAGATGTTCGCCGCCCTGCGCAAGACCGCGATGAGCGCGATCATCTACGAGGTGCTCGACATGGGCACGGGCATCACCGACGGCGCCGGCAACATCGCCTCCTCGGGCGCCGGAATCCCCGCCTTCGTCGGCGTGCTCGACAAGGCGGTGCAAGCGCGTGCTCGAGCTCCACGCCGCCGGAGGGCATCCGGCCCGGCGACGTCTTCGTCACCAACGATCCCGTTCTACGGCGGCGTCACCCACCTCAACGACGTCGTGCTCGTGCTGCCGGTGTTCGCCGGCGACGAGCTCGTGGCCTGGACGGCGAACATCGCCCACTGGAACGACGTCGGCGGGATGGTCCCCGGCTCGATCTCCAACGAGGCGAGCGAGATCTTCCAGGAGGGGCTGCGTCTGCCGGCGGTCAAGCTGATCGACGAGGGGCGAGCCGATCCAGTCGGTGATGGAGATCATGAAGGTCAACAGCCGGCTGCCCGACTTCCTCGGCGGCGACATGTGGGCGGGGGTCGCCGCCGTGCGCGTCGGCGAGCGGCGGATCCTCGAGCTGGTCGGCCAAGTACGGGCGCGAGACGTTCGTGCTCGCGATGGACACGTTCATGGATCACGGCGAGCAGGTCGCGCTGCGGGCGCTCGCGGAGCTGCCCCACGGGCGCTTCGAGACTCGCCGAGGAGCAGGACAGCGGCGCGGTCTACCCGGCGGCGATCGAGATCACCGACGACGCGTTCGTCGTCGACCTCCGCGACAACCCCGACCAGGACCGCGGGCCGAACAACGTCTCTCGCGACGGGGCGATCATCGCGGCGCAGATGGCGTTCATGAACGTCATCCGCCGCCCAGCTGTCGGCCAACGCCGGCCACTTCCGCCCGCTCAAACTGCTGACGCGGCCGGGCTCGGTGTTCGATCCGGCGCCGCCGGCCGCGTTCGGCATCTACTACGAGGTCGGGATCCGCCTCTACGACGTGCTGCTGCGCTGCCTCGCGCCACACCTGGGCGAGCGGCTCCCGGCCGGCAACTTCGCCTCGATCTGCGGGACGTTCATCGGCGGTCCCCATCCCGACACGGGCAAGCACTTCACGATCGTCGAGCCGCAGATCGGCGGCTGGGGCGGGTCGGCGCGACGCGACGGCAACAGCGCGATCTTCAGCGGCTTCCACGGCGAGACGTTCAACTGCCCGGCCGAGGTTGCCGAGGCGCGCTACGGGCTGTACGTCGAGCGACTCGCGCTCGGCGAGGAGCCCGGCGGCGAGGGTGAGCACCGCGGCGGCAAGGGGATCGTCGTCGACTACCGCGTGCGCTCGAACGGCTGCTTCCTCACCTGCGCCTACACGCGCAACAAGCACAAGCCGTGGCCGCTTGCCGGCGGACGCGAGGGCTCGCCGAACTACGTCGAGGTGATCCGCGCCGACGGGAGCGTCGAGGAGTACGCGGTGGTCACCGGCCTCGTGGTCAACGAGGGTGACCTGATCCGGATCCACACGGCCAACGGCGCCGGCTACGGCGACCCGAGACGGCGCCCGCGCGACCTCGTGCAAGACGACGTGGCCAACGGATACGTGACGCCGGCGAGCGCGCGGGAGGTCTACGGCCTCGAGGGCTGACGGCCGGTGGCGCGGGGCGCTTGCTTGGACGAGGCGGGGTCGTCAGAATGGGCCCAGGGGGTTGCTCGGGCATTGGCGAACGTCTTCATTTCCTATCGCCGGACCGATACAGCCGGTTATGCCGACTGGATCAACGCTGAGCTCAAGGGCAGATTCGGGCCGGATCGCGTGTTCATGGACATGGACTCGGTACCGCTGGGAGTCGATTTCGTCGAACACCTCAAGCAGACCATCGAGGGAACTGACGTTGCGCTGATCCTGATCGGACGTGGCTGGCTCAGCGCGCCCGACGAGGCCGGCGGCCGGCGTCTGGACGATCCCGAGGACATCGTGCGCACCGAAGTTGCGATCGCCCTGCGGTCT
>CAVYQJ010000034.1:0-37165 GCA_963770615.1 uncultured Solirubrobacterales bacterium
AACACCGACTGGATCGACCTGTACCAGATCCACCGCCCTGAGGACGACACCGATATCGACGAGACCCTCGGGGCGCTGACCGACCTGGTGCGGGCTGGGAAGGTGCGCTACATCGGCTCCTCGACGTTCCCGGCGAGCCGGATCGTCGAGGCGCAATGGGTCGCCGAGCAGGCGCGGCCGGGAGCGGTTCGTGTGCGAGCAGCCGCCGTACTCGATCCTGGTCCGCGGTGTCGAGAACGACGTGCTCCCGACCTGCCAACGGCACGGCATGGCGGTGATCCCGTGGAGTCCGCTCGCGGGCGGGTGGCTGACCGGGCGCTACCGCAAGGGTGCGGACGTGCCGCAGTCGCACCGGGCGGAGCGGATCCCGGCTCGCTTCGACATGTCGCTGCCGGCGAACCAGCTCAAGCTCGAGGCCGCAGACGGCTTGGCCACGCTGGCCGAGGAGGCCGGGATGACGATGATCGAGATGGCGCTCGGGTTCGTCCTGAACCATCCGGCGGTGACGGCGCCGATCATCGGCCCGCGGACGATGGAGCAGCTCGAGTCACAGCTGCCCGCGGCCGAGGTGACGCTCAGCGGCGGAGTGCTCGACCGGATCGACGAGCTGGTTCCTCCCGGCGTGACCCTGAATCCGGCCGACGGCGGCTGGCAGAACCCGGCGCTGGCGCCCGCCGCCCGGCGGCGATAGAGTCGCCAGGCGCACACTCGTTCGAAAACTGGACGATTGGGTGCAAACGTGATGTCCGATCGGACGTTCATCCTGTGTGAACTGCTTTACGGAGGGCTGAGCGGTGTTGGACGCGAATGGGACTGCGGTAACCACAGGCAGATACGTCACGGAGCTCTTGTACGAGCTGCTCGACGCGCACATCGACACGATGCGAATCGCGTGCGAGCTTGACGACGATCCGGTTTGGGCCGCGCACCTCGACTATCTGCGGGACCTGCAGCGAGTCGGACGCGAGGCGCTGGCACACGGATCGAGCGCGAGCGCGTAGGACAAACGGAAGATTCGGTCCGGGCCCGCGGGCTAGGGCGCCGCGGGAACCACGGCGCGCAGGCCGTTGTCCCCGGACAGCGCGTCCGTGTCGAAGCCGGTCTCCGACAGGCGTTCGACGGAGGGCATCTTCTCGAGGAAAGCGTCGGCCGGCTCGAGGAAGTTGATCCGGGCAGTGCGGTAGTGCATCGGCACGACCCACTTCGGCCCGAGGCGGTGCGTGATGTCCGCCGCTTGCTCGGCCCCGATCGTCAGCCCGCCGCCACCGGCAGGAACAGCAGATCGACATCGCCGATCGCGTCGGCCTGCTCGTCGCGCAGGGAGCGCTGGCCAAAGTCGCCGAAGTGCGCGACGCGGAGTCCGTCGAGCTTGAACACGAAGATCAGGTTGTGCCCGCGCTCGGTGCCGGCGGCCTCGTCGTGCTCGGACGAGATCGCGACGACCTCGCCGACGGGCGACTCGTGCCGCCCCGCGCTCGCGCGGAGAACCGCCGGGTTCCCGCCGACGACCTCGACGCCGTTGTGATCGCCGTGCTCGTGCGTGACGAGCAGCAGGTCGGCCTCGACGCCCTCGATCGGCGGGTAGTCGAACTGCATGCCGCTGGCGGCCATCCCTGAGAGGTCACCGAAGGGGTCGATGAAAACCGTGCCGTCCTGTCCGCTCAGGCGGAACGCGGCCTGGCCGTACCAATCAACGCGCATAACGCTCCTCTCTCGTGCCGTGTCCGCTGCCGTTCGGTTTACGCACGCGTGCGCGCGCCGCCCGTAGCTTACGCGGCAAGATTCGAGGTGCGTCGCGCTCCGAGGGCCGTGCCCCTGGGGTGCGCAGGTTCTAGTGGAAGAACAGGGCTTCGGTCGCGACGATCGCCAGGGCGACGATCACGCAAAGCGCGATCGTCACGACGATCCGCTGCGCCTCGCCGTTCTCGCCCGAGAGGATCTGCATCAGGCCTGGCCGGTCAGGATGGGTCTCCATCAGCGTGCCGGTGGTCTTTCCGCATGTTGGGCAACGTTCGAGCATTGCTCCCTCCTTCAAAGGGAAGCATCAATAGCGGGTTCGAGGTGACGGTACCCGGTGGCGGCCGCACGCACGCTAACCAATCAATTAAGAAGCGCAGCGTGTGCCGACTGTCACGAGGGGACCCGTTACGCGGGTAATCGGCCGTGAGCGGCGAGACTTGACCGCATCACCGAGCCGCTAGGGTTCCGCCGATGCCAGATCGCGCAGCCATCGTCACCGGGGCCTCCCGAGGGATCGGGCTGGCTCTCGCCGAGACACTCGGGGAAGAGGGCTACGGCCTGACGATCACCGCGCGCAGACCCGACACGCTCGAGCGTGCCGCCGCCGGGCTGCGCGACCGTGGCTTCGAGGTCGAAGAGGTCGCCGCCAACCTCGCGGACGAGGAGTCGATTCGCGAGGTCGTCCGGCGCCACCGCGCGCGTTACGACCGTCTCGACGTGCTGGTCAACAACGCCGGCGTCGGGGTCGGCGCGGTGGCGACCGAGAACCAGGCGAAGTACGTCGACCTCCAACTCGACGTCAACGTACGCGCGATCATCCTGTTCTACCGCGAGTGTGCGGAGCTCCTTCGGATCGCCGGTACCGAGCACGGCAATGCGCTCGTCGTGAACATGGCGTCGATCGCGGGGAAGATGCCGGACCGCTGGCTGTCCGTGTATTCGGCGACGAAAGCCGCCGTCGCCGCTTATTCGATGGCGATGAACAGGGCCCTCGCGCGAGACGGCGTCAAGTCGGTCGCGTTTGCGCCGGGTTTCGTCGACACCGACATGACCGACTACGTCAAGGAGAAGGTCCCGGCCGAGCGGATGCTGCGCCCGAGCGACATCGCGGAGGGATTGCGCTTCGTGCTTCGCCTGTCGCCGAACTGCATCGTGCCCGAGATCATGTTCCAGCGACCCGACGAGTTCGCGTAGGGCCGGCTCGCATCGTCGACCGGCTCCGGTGCCCGCGCGGCGGGGTATCGTCCGCCAGGCGATGACCTCTGACCTGTCGGGACGCCGAGTGCTGATCACCGGCGCGGCGCGCGGGATCGGCGCCGCCACCGCCCGGCGCCTGTACGAGCGCGGTGCGCGGGTCGTCCTGGCCGGGATCGAGCCCGACGTGCTCGCGCGGACCGCGGCGCAGTGCGGCGATGCGCTCGCGGTCGTGTGCGACGTTCGCGATCGCGAGCAGGTCGAGGCCGCGGTCGAAGCGGCCGTCGAGCACCTCCGCGGGCTCGACGTCGTGATCGCCAACGCCGGGGTGGCCGCGCAGCTGCCGCTGATCGGCGGCGATCCCGAGGTGTTCGAGCGCACGATCGAGGTCAACCTGCTCGGCGTCTACTACACGCTGCGCGCCGCCGGCGAGCACATCGCCCACGAGCGTGGCTACGCCCTGGCGATCGCCTCGCTCGCGGCCGCGGTGCACCCGCCGCTGCTCGGCGCGTACTCGGCGTCCAAGGCCGGCGTCGAAGCGCTCGCCGACTCGCTCCGGATCGAGCTCGCCCCGAGCGGCGCGCGGGTGGGTGTCGCCTACTTTGCCGAGCTCGACACCGACATGGTCCGCCAGGGTTTCGGCACGAAGGCGGCCAGGGCGCTGTCCGAGGTCCGGCGCCCGGTGCGGCCGGTGACGCCGCTCGAGGCCGGGATCGACGCGATCGAGCGCGGAGTCGCCCGGCGATCCCGGCGGGTGGTGGCTCCGCGCTGGGTGGCACCTGTGCTGCAGACGCGGATGCTCGTCCAGCGCGTGATCGAGCTGGCTACGCGCTCGTCGATCGAGCGCGTGCTCGAGATCGCTCGCGAGGAGGACGTGCCGCTGACCACGCCCCAGCCGGAGACGTTCACGCGCGCGCCGAACGCGCGCTCCTAAGTAACTCTTACGCGCCTCCTACCGAGGTCCGACGCCGGGCGAGGAACGTTCGCGGCGGATCAACAGAAAGGAGGTGAGCAGATGCGAAGGCTAAAGCCGCTGCTGGTGACGGTCGCCGCCACGGCGGCGATCGCGGGCGGCGGCGCGGCGATCGCGAACGCGGCCACGTCGACGAGTTCGACCACGGGCAGCGCCACCACGACCAGCACCGCGCCGGCGCGGACCGCCCCGACGGCGCCCGCCCCGGGCAGCCACGCCCCACCGGCCCGGTCCGGCGGCAGCGGCTCCTCTCACAACTGCCCCAACATGTGAGTCGCGGCAGCTGAATTGCTGCACAGACCATGACGGCGCCCACACGGCACGACCCGGTCGGACCACCCGGCCGGGTCGGCCGCCGCGCCGGGGTCCGCCCCGTCGCTCCAGAATCCGGTGTGCGTACAGTTGAGCTATGGCCTCGATACGCAACGGACGGCGCGCGAGCAGCATCGCCCTGCGCCGGCCGGACCCTCGAGGCGAGAACTACAAGTGGATCGCGCTGTCGAACTGCACGCTCGGGGTGCTGCTGGCCACGCTCGACGCGTCGATCACTCTGATCGCGATGCCGGACATCTTCCGCGGCATCCATCTCGACCCGCTCGTTCCCTCCAACAGCTTCTACCTGCTGTGGATGATCTTCGGGTTCCTGATCGTGACGAGCGTCCTGATCGTCAGCCTTGGGCGGCTCGGCGACATGTACGGGCGAGTGCGGATCTACAACCTCGGGTTCGTGATCTATACCGCGGCCTCGCTGGTCCTCACCATCGACTGGCTGAACGGACAGGCCGGCGCCACGTACCTGATCGGGTTCAGGATCGTTCAGGGAGTGGGGGCGGCGTGTCTGCTGGCCAACTCGGCCGCGATCATCACCGACGCGTTCCCGGCCAACCAGCGGGGGATGGCACTTGGGATCAACAACATCGTCGGCGTGAGTGGCATGTTCGTCGGCCTGGTGCTCGGCGGCATCCTCGCGCCGATCGACTGGCGGCTCGTGTTCCTGATCTCGGTTCCCGTCGGCCTGTTCGGGACGGTGTGGGCCTACCTCAAGCTCCAGGAGATCTCCACGCCGAAGCGCGCCAAGGTCGACTGGGGGGGCAACATCACGTTCGCCGTCGGGCTGATCCTGATCATGATCGCGGTCACGTACGGCATCCGTCCGTACGGGGACTCGGCGACCGGGTGGGGGAGCCCGCGCGTGCTGATTCTGGTCGCGTCCGGCGTCCTGTCGCTGGTCGCATTCGTGGCGATCGAGCGGCGCGTCGCCGATCCGATGTTCCGGCTGCCGCTGTTCAAGATCCGCGCGTTCACGTTCGGGACGCTCTCGACGTTCCTCTCGGCGGTGGCGCGAGGCGGCCTGATGTTCATGCTGATCATCTGGCTCCAGGGCATCTGGCTGCCGCTTCACGGGTACGACTTCAGCAACACGCCGTTTTACGCGGGGATCTACATCCTCCCGCTGACGTTCGGGATGCTGATCGCCGGCCCGACATCGGGCTACCTGTCCGACCGGTTCGGGGCGAGGGGCTTCGCAACCGGCGGGATGATCGGCGCCGCATTCAGCTTCCTCCTGCTTGCGCTGCTCCCGATCGACTTCTCCTATCCAGTGTTCGCGCTGTTCCTGTTCCTGAACGGCGTCTCGATGGGGATGTTCGCCTCGCCGAACCGCGCCGGCGTGATGAACAGCCTGCCGCCGGGTGACCGTGGCGCCGGCGGCGGGATGAACCAGACGTTCCAGAACTCAGCACAGGTGCTGTCGGTCGGCATCTTCTTCACGCTGATGATCCTCGGGCTGTCGGCGACCCTGCCGCACACGATGGCGAGCGGGCTCGAGGCGCACGGCGTTTCGGCCCACGCCGCGGAGCGGGCCGCCAACCTGCCGCCGGTCTCGATCCTGTTCGCGGCATTCCTCGGGTACAACCCGATCCAGCATCTGCTCGGCTCGTCGGTCGTCAGCCAGTTGCCGGCCCATACGCAGGCCGTGATCACCGGCCGCTCGTTCTTCCCGCAGCTGATCTCGGAGCCGTTCCGCAACGGCTTGCACGAGGCGTTCGCGTTCGCGATCGTCGCGTGTCTGGTCGCCGCCGTCGCGTCGTGGTCGCGGGGCCATCGCTATGTCGACGGCGACGTGCCCGTCGGAGCCGCGGCCGCGAGCAACGGTGCCGGCCACGCCGCAGCGCCGGTCCCCGTGCAGGGAGGGGCGAGGAGCTCGGGCTAGACCGGCTACGGCCGAGCTCACTAGGATCCGGGCGGCGTGACATCGACACGCGGTGATCTGGATCAGGTTCGAGTCGGCGAACTCGAGCTGTGGCATGACGGGCCGCCCCACGAGGTGTTCCGGCGGCTGCGCGGAGAGTGCCCGGTCCACTGGACCGACGGGATCGGCGGTTTTCCAGGCGAGGCCGGGTTCTGGTCGGTCACGCGCCCCGACGACATCCACACGGTCAGCCGCGACTGGCGCACGTACTCCTCGGAGCTCGGCGGAATCACCTCGACCGGCGTGTTCCCGCTCAAGCTGATCCGCTCGATGTTCATCGGGATGGATCCACCCCGGCACGACCGCCTCAAGATGCTGTTCCAGGCCGGCTTCACGCCGAAGCGGATCGCCGCCCACGAACCCGAGATCAGGGCGATCGTGGCCGGCGTGCTCGACCGCCTCGACGGCCGCACGGAGTGTGATCTGGTGTCCGACGTCGCGCAGCCGGTCGTCTCGCGCGTGATCGGGAGCTTCATGGGGATCCCGCCCGAGGACGACGCGATCTGGGCCAGGCTGATGAACTCGACCCTCGCGGTCGCCGACCCGGACGTGAGCCCTCATGGCGTCGACTCACTGCTCGACGAGAACATCCCGGAGATCTTCGAGCGGTGCCGGCGGCTGATCGACGCACGTCGGGTGCGGCCGACCGACGATCTGACCAGCGTGCTCGTCCACGCCGAGATCGAGGGAGAGAAGCTCGACGAGCAGGAGATCGTGATGGGGTTCTTCCTGCTGATGGCCGCCGGCAACGACAGCACGAAGGCGACCTTCTGCAGCGGGATGCGCGCCTTGCTCGAGCATCCCGATCAGCGCCGGCTGCTGCTCGACGATCCCGCGCTGATCCCGAGCGCGGTCGAGGAGTCGTTGCGCATGTTCCCGGCGTTCGCGCACTTCCGGCGGACGGCGACATGCGACACCGAGCTCGCGGGCCAGACGATCCGGGAGGGCGAGAAGGTCGTCATGTGGTACGTGTCCTCAGGTCGCGACCGCGAACGCTACGAGGAGCCCGACCGCTTCGACGCGCGCCGCAATCCCGAGCATCAGGCGTTCGGCGCGGGCGGGCGGCACTTCTGCCTCGGCACGGCGCTGGCGCGTCTGGAGCTGCGGGTCCTGTTCGAGGAGACGCTCGCGCGCTACCCGAACATGCAGCTCGCCGGCGAGCCGACGTGGGTGGCGTCGACGTTCGTCAACCAGCTGAAGTCGCTACCGGTCAGGCTCGCGCCCGCGTAGCGGAGCCTCGAGCGACTCGCACAGCGTCGGGGCGGTCTCGCCGGTGTGTGCTCGTGCGCGCGCGGACTTTTTCTAACGGCAGCGGGATGAAAATCGCCTCACACGGGGTATACCTGTCCACACATGTCCGCAAATAGCGGACTTCAGGGACAGGAAAGGGGTCTACACATGAAGCTCAGGCCGTTCCGCCGGGTCACCCCTCGTTCGAGCCGTGTGCGACCGGAATCGCCCTCGCCGGCGCCGAATCGGCCGCACGTCGAGTCCCCCCCGCGGATGTGGTCGCTGCTGCTTCCGCCGGCGTTCACCAACCGCGGCAGATAGCCCCGGCTGCGAGCAACGCCCGGTTGGTCAGCGGGCGGCGCGCCGCAGCGACAGCCCGAGTAGGGACAGCGCCGCCAGCGGCATTACCCACCATGCCGGCGCCCCCGCGCCTGCGATCAGCGCGGTTGCGCCAAGGGCGACCACCACACCGAAAGCGGTCACGGGGTCGTCGCCGACAACGAACTCCCAGACCGCGTGGGCGGCGCGAACGATCCAGTTCATGCGGGCTCTCCCACCGCGCGGCGCGCGGGCGCGTGTCGCAGCCACCGCACCATCGCCAGCGATGCGAGCGCGACGCCGGGGATGATCACGAGCAGCGCCGCGTCGCCACCGGGCCACGACGCGCCGGCACCCTCGGTGCCCCAGAAGATGCCGAACGAGGTGAGCATCACGCCGACGAAGAACTTCATCGTGTTCTCGGGCACGCGCGCGAGCGGCGCGCGCACGAGCACTCCCGCGAGCACGACGACCGCGATCGCGACCGCCGCCGCCACGGCCGCGAGGCCGATGTTGTGCTGGCTCGCGCCGAACGTGAGCACGATGAACGCGACCTCGAGTCCTTCGAGCAGCACGCCCTTGAACGCGATCGTGAACGAGTAACCGTCAAATCCGGTGACGGCGCGGGCCGCCGCGCGGGCGGCGTCGGTCTCTTCGGCGAACGTTTTGTCCTCGTCGTGGAGCGCCTTGAGGCCGGCGTAGCGAAGCACCGCCTTGCGCAGCCACTGGAGCCCGAAAACGAGCAGCAACCCGCCGACGACCACACGCAGGACATCGATCGGCAACTGCGTGAGCGCCGGCCCGAGGGCGGCGACGATCACCGCGAGCACTAGCGTCGCGACACCGACGCCGGTCAGCGCCGAGCGCCAGCTACGCGTGACGCCGACCGCGAGCACGATCGTGAGCGCCTCGACGGCCTCGACCGCGCACGCGAAGAACACCGAAAGAGCGAGGCCGATCTCCTGTCCGGACACTTCTTGCAGTATCGCTCAGGCGTCGGAAACCGGGCTCAACTCGAGCCCGAAATGCTCACGTAGGCCCTCGAACCCGTCGTCGCTCACGTGGACGGCGCGACTGCTGTTGGCCTTGCGTACCCAGCCGAGGTCGATCATCCGGACGGCGAGGGCCGCTCCCAGCGATCCGGCCAGGTGATGACGCTGCTCGCTCCAGTCGACGCAGTAGCGGATCAGCGGCCGGCGGGTCGGGAGCGAGTCGAAGTCGATGCCGAATGCTTTCAGCTCGCTCACGCCGCTCGGAGTGAGTCGGTAGTCGAGGTCGAAGCCGGGCGAGGCGAGCCGGTCCTCGTCGGCGCTGTCGGGGTCGAACACCCCGTCGCCGCCGGTGAGCAGGTCGCGATCGAGCATCGCCTCCATCAGTTGCGTGCCGAGCATTCCGGCGAGATGGTCGTAACAGGTGCGCGCGAAGCGGACCGCGTGCGCCTTGCTCCCCTGCTTGAGCGAGCGGACCGGCGCGGGCGGTGACACGCGCGCCAGGGCCTCTATCAACTCGCCCACCTGCGGCCCGGCGATGCGGAAGTAGCGGTGGCGCCCGTGGCGCTCGACACGCAGAAGGCCGCCGGTGACGAGCTTGCCGAGGTGGGCGCTCGCGGTCGAGGCGGCCACGCCGGCCTCATCGGCCAGCACGCTCGCCGGCAGCGCGCGGCCGTCGCCGAGGGCCAGAAGAATCTTCGCGCGGCCGGGGTCGGCGACGAGCGCGCCGATGCTGGCAATGTCTGCGTCGCCTTTCATCGCATACACGGTAGCGCGCTGACATTTCGCTTCTGGACGAAGCGTGCGGCGGTGTCATTATGAGGGGTAGATGAGCTCTGGGAATCACGGTTTTGCGGCATCGCACGGCGCCGGCGGCAGCGGCGCGATGCGTTCGCTGCGCCGGGCGGGTGGGCCCGATAAGAAGCCGCCGCCATTGATGGATCCGACCCGCCAGCGCGACACCGCCCGGATCCTGGCGCTGTTCAGGCCCTACCGCTTGCGGCTTGCGGCCGTGCTCGCGCTGATCGTCGTCTCGTCTGGCGTCGCGATCCTCCAGCCGTTCCTGCTCAGGCAAGCCCTCGACGTCGGGATCATTCAGCACGACGAGACCGTGTTGACCGTGACCGTTCTGGCGATGATCGCGATCTCGATCTTCACCAACACCACCAGCGTGTGGCAGACGTACATGTCGAACGTGGTCGGCCAGCGCGTGATGCACGACCTCCGGGCGGCTGTCTACCAGCACCTCCAGAAGATGTCGCTGGCGTTCTTCACGCGGACGCGCACGGGCGAGGTGCAGTCGCGGATCGCCAACGACATCGGTGGCCTCGACAGCGTCGTCACCACCACCGCCACCACGATCGCGCAGAACGCGACCACCGTGATCGCCTCGCTCGTCGCCATGTGCCTCCTGGACTGGCGCCTGGCGATCATCTCGCTCGTGTTCGTGCCGCCGTCGGTGTACATGACCCGGCGCGTCGGCCAGATCCGCCGCAGGATCACCACCGAGCAGCAGCGCCGCCTGGCCGACATGTCGGCGCTGGTGGCCGAGTCGCTGTCGGTGTCGGGGATCATGCTCGGCAAGACCATGGGCCGAGGCACGGACCTCGCCGGTCGCTTCACCGGCGAGTCGAAGGGGATCGCCGACCTCGAGGTCAAGTCGCGGATGGCCGGGCGCTGGATGATGGCGACGATCCAGTTCACGTTCGCGGTCCAGCCGGCGCTCATCTACTGGCTCGCCGGACAGTCGTTCGTCGGCACCTCGATCTCGATCGGAACCGTGGTGGCATTCACCACGCTCCAGACGCGGTTGCTGTTCCCGATCCAATCGCTGCTCGGCGTCCAGGCCGACATGCAGACCTCGCTGGCGCTGTTCGACCGCATCTTCGAGTACCTCGACCTGCCGGTCGACATCGTCGAGTCGTCGCACCCCGTCGAGATGCGTCCAGAAGAGTTGCTCGGGGAGGTCCGGTTCGAGGGTGTCTCGTTCCGGTACGGCGCGAACGGCGACGACAACTGGACGCTCCGCGAGATCGACCTCGTGGTCCCGGCGGGCACCCGAACCGCGGTCGTGGGTGAGACCGGCGCCGGCAAGACGACGATCGGCTACCTGGCCGCGCGGCTGTACGAGCCGCAGGAGGGCCGGGTGACGATCGACGGGGTCGACGTCCGCGATGCCTCGCTCGAGTCGCTCGCGGCGACGGTCGGCGTGGTCTCGCAGGAGACGTATCTGTTCCACGCCAGCGTCCGCGAGAACCTCCGGTTCGCGCGTCCCGACGCCACCGACTCGGACATCGAGGACGCGGCGAGGACCGCGCGGATCCATGATCTGATCGCGTCGCTGCCCGATGGCTACGACACGGTCGTCGGCGAGCGCGGCTACCGCTTCTCGGGCGGGGAGAAGCAGCGGATGGCGATCGCGCGGACCGTGCTGCGCAACCCGCCGGTGCTCGTGCTCGACGAGGCCACGAGCTCGCTCGACACGCAGACCGAGGCGGCCGTGCAGGCCGAGCTCGAACGACTCGCGGAGGGGCGCACGACGATCACGATCGCGCACCGGCTTTCGACCGTGCGCGACGCCGACCAGATCGTCGTGCTCGACCGGGGCCGGATCGTCGAGCGCGGCACGCACGACGAGCTGATGGAGCGCCGCGGTGCGTACGCCGCGCTCGTGCAGCGTGACGTGACCGACGTGATTGACGAGATCGCCGGTGGCGAGACCGTCGATGCCCCGTGAGCGGGCGAGCGTCGAGCGAGCTGTTGCTCGTCGGGAGCCTGCCGGCGTCGTCGACTGACGAGGCGTTCCGCGCCGGCGCCGAGCTGTTCGGGGATCTCGTGTTCGCGCTCCCCGACGGCGAAACCGGTCCGCGCGCGGCGTGGGTCGGGTACGAGCGGGAGCGCCTCGTGCGACCTAATGTGGACGTCGAGGTTGTCTCGGAGACCGACTCGCCGACGGGGATTCCGAGGCACGCGTACGAGACGCCGGTGTTCAAGATCCGGGCGGGCACGGGCGAGCTGCACTTCGATACGTGGCCGCGGATCGATGATGCTCTCGAGTCATGGCGCGCGTTTGCTGCGCTGCGCGATCAGGGAGTGATTCCGGCGGGGCTGCGTTTCCAGGTTGGCCTCCCGTTTCCCTCCAGTGCGTTGAACGGGTTCAAGGCGGACTTTGCCGGCGACTACCCGGTGGCCGAGCGCGCATACGAGGACTTGGTGGGCCGCTCGCTGGTCCGGCTGCTCGACTCGGTGCCGGCGGCCGATCTGGCGATCCAGTGGGACATGGCCTACGAGGTCCAGGACATCGAGGGCGTGCTCGCCTGGACGCCGGAGGGAGCGTGGGAGCGCTTCGCCGGGCCGGTGGCGCGGCTCACGCCACAGATCCCCGAAGACGTGATGGTCGGCTACCACCTCTGCTACGGGACCTTTCCGGAGTGGCCGATGTACGAGGCGCGCGACTACGAGGTGCTCGTGCGGATGGCCAACTACGCGGTCGCGAACTCCGGCCGGGTGGTCGACTGGGTACATATGGCCGGGCCGCGCTACCTGCGCTCAGAGGACAAGCGCTTCTTCCGGCCCCTGAGCGATCTCGACGTCGGGGACACGCGCGTGTATCTCGGGATCGTGCTGCCGCTCGACGGGCTCGCCGGGCTGCGCCGGCGGTTTGCGACGGCGTCGCGGTACCTGAGCGACTTCGGGGTGGCGATGTACTGCGGGTTCGGGCGCCAGCCGGGGGCCGACGGGATGGAGACGATGCGCGAGCACGCTGCGGTCGTGCGGGCGCTTCGAGACGCGGTGGCGTAGCCAGGGGCGTTCGCTGGTCGTGCCGGCGCGCGGCACACCCTCGGGTCCATGTATTTCGCAGCAAACCGGCCGTTCCGGCTGGCCGTCCGGCCAGATAAGCATCGTGGGGATGCTTATGTGGTCGACGGCGGGAGGCAGGGGGGCGCTTTGCTGCGTTTTACAGAGTGGCGCCGGCGAGCCAGGTCGAGATCAGGTAGTTGCCGATGGTGCCTGGCGGCGGCAGGATGATCTCGCCGGCGCTGAGCGCGCGCGCGAGCTCGTCGCGAGCCCACCAGCGCGCCTCGACGAGCTCGTCGGGTGCGGGCGCGGGCGTGAGCGTCGCTTCGTCGGCGGCGGGGTCGACGAACGCCCAGAAGCCGATCATCAGCGCCTGCGGGAACGGCCACGGCTGCGAGGTGACGTACTCGACCCTTGCGACCTCGACGCCGGTCTCCTCGCGGGCCTCGCGGATCACTGCCTCCTCGGGGGTCTCGCCGGGCTCGACGAATCCGGCGAGCGCCGACCACCGGTTCGCGGGCGCGCCGCGCCGGCGGCTCAGCAGGCAGCGATCGCCGGACTGCACCAGCATCGTGATCGCCGGGTCGGTACGCGGAAACTGAACCAGCCCGCAGACGGGGCAGCGGCGACGGTGGCCGGCTGCCTCCACCACGGTGATGTCACCGGAGCGCCCGCAATAGCGCTGGACGCGGTGCCAGCCGACGAGCGCGACCGCGTAGGCCGCGAGCGCCGCTTCCGCCGGTTCGAGCCCGGCGGCGAGCCCCCGCAGCGACGCGAACTCAAGGTCCGGATGACCGCCACCGCCACCGCGACCGCCACCGCCGCCACCGCGACCACCGCCACCGCCACCGCCACCGCGACCGCCGCCACCGTCGGCGTCATACGCGAACAGCGCCACCGCCGCCGGGTCGAGCCCGAGGAACGTGAGCTCGGCGTCGCCGGGTACCGCAGCCACCGGCACGAGCGCGAGCCCGCCACCGCCGGCGGTCACCGCGACGGTCTGACCGTCTCCGACCAGCACCACCCGCGAGCTGTCGAGGCCGCGCAACCGATCGGCGGCGCCGTCCTCGCGCAGATGAGCGGCACGGTCGACCGTGCCGCCGGCGAACGCGATCTTCCCTGGAGCCGAAGACATCCAGAAGAACGATTTCAGATGATGGCGAGTAGCTGCTGTCTGGCCGTGGGCGGGATCGTGGCCGTGGGCGGGATCGCCTCGCACCGCGCCGCGGGCCCGTCAAGGGCCGCGGCGCGCGGTGCGGGCTCAAACGACCTGAACGTAGGTCATCACCACTGGCCCGATGCGGATGACGTCGCCGTCCGCAATATTTGTGGCGATGATCTGGCGGCCGTTGACGAATGTGCCGTTGGCACTACGGTTGTCGAGGAGCCGGGTGTGGTGGCCGTGACGCACGAGGATCGCGTGGCTGCGCGACACGCGTTGCTCCTCGACGCGGACGTGGGACGTGAGTCCGCGGCCAATGTGGGTGACCTTGGCGTCGAGCGGCACCAGCCAGTCGGTGCCGTCGTCGCCGAACGCGAGATAGTGGCCGAACGGGGCGAGTCGGCGGCTGATCGCGCGAGTGCGAGTGCGGTGGTCGAGTAGGGCGAGCGAATCAAGAATCGGGGCGACGGGGCCGGCCTCGAGCGGCGCGGTCTCATGCCCGGGCGGGAGGAGCGCGGTCTCCTCGCGCCGGGGCGCGCCCGGCTGCTGTGTCGGATTTGGGGGCGCTTGAGTGGTCATGTCAGTCATCTCACCAGGGCTCCGGCAGAGCAACGTCAAGTCTTCTGAAGAGCTGTCGAAGACGCTGCTGACGCTAACGCGACACCGGTCACGTGGGCGTAACAAGGGAGCCGGGCCGGCGCGGGAAGCGTCAGGTCGCGACGGGCGCGACGTCCGGCTCGCGCTCATCGTCGAGCAGCTGAGCCAGCTTCGCGCGCGTATCGAACTCGCACGCCGGCGAGTACACAACCAGGCGCTGATCCCCGGCCTCACCGTGCAGGAACACCGCGTGGTCGAACGCGAGCGGCCCCACGAGTGGATGCGTCAGCTCCTTGCGTCCCAAGCCGCTGCCGGCGACCTCGTGGCGTTTCCACAGCTTGCGAAACTCAGGGCTCGAGGAGTTGAGCGCGGACGTCAGCTCCTCGAACGCGGGATCGCCGATGTGCCTGGCGCTGTCGGCGCGGAACTTGGCCACGAGCAGCCGAGCGCTCGCGGCCCAGTCGCCTGGGCACAGCGTGCGCCGCGCGGGGTCCATGAACCACAGCCAGACGTGGTTGCGCGTCAGCGGATCCGGGCCGGGCTCCCAGCCGAACACGCGCTCAAACGACTTGTTCCAGGCCAAGTAGTCCCAGCGGCGGCCGAGCAGATACACCGGACCCGGTCCGGTGTTCTCGACCAGCCGTTGCAGCGTCGGCGGTACCTTCTCCGCCGGCGCCTTGCATGGCGACGCCTGCTCGCCACGGCCGAGCAGGATCAAATGCGCGCGCTCGGCCGGCGTCAGCTGCAGTGCGCGGGCGACCGCCTCGAGCACGTCGAGTGACGCGCGAACGTCGCGCCCCTGCTCGAGCCACGTGTACCAGGTGGTGCCGACCCCGGCCAGCAGCGCGACCTCCTCACGGCGGAGCCCAGGGGTGCGGCGGCGGCTCCCATCCGGTAGGCCGACATCGTCGGGTTGGAGGCTCGAGCGCTTCGTGCGCAGGAAGTCCGCGAGCTCCTCGCGCCGGCGCTCGCCATTGCCGGCGTGCCGGCGCTCGCCGTTGCCGGCGTGGGGGCGCTCGCCGTTGCCGGCGTGGGGGCGCTCGCCGTTTGCGGAGCCGTTGTCGCGCCGAGCATCGCCGCTTTCGGCCCCCCGCCCGTTGCCGTTGCCGGACACCGGCTTCCTCACAGATCCGTCGCGCCGACCGTTCTTCGAGTGCTTGGGTGTCAACTCTACTACCAGGATAAACCCCTCTCTTGTACCTGGATACGCATTATCGCACCATACCAAGCGTGAACGCAACCGCCCCCATCTCCACCCCCATGAAAACTGAATCCACGCGTTCCAAGAACGCGCTCTTAGCCGTCGTCTGCCTGGCCCAGTTCATGGTCATCCTCGACGTCGCCATCGTCAACGTGGCACTGCCGTCGATGCGCTCTGGACTGCATTTCTCGACCACCGGGCTGCAGTGGGTGGTCAACGCCTACACGCTCACGTTCGCCGGATTTCTGATGCTCGGCGGGCGCTCGGCCGACCTGCTCGGGCGCCGGCGCGTGTTCCTGGTCGGCACCGCGTTGTTCGCACTCGCCTCGCTCGGATGCGCGCTCGCCGACTCGCGCGCGCTGCTGATCGGCGCACGCGCGGTGCAGGGCATCAGCGGCGCCGTGCTCTCGCCGGCGACGCTGGCGATCATCACCTCTTCGTTCGCCGAAGGCCGCGAGCGCAACCGCGGTCTGGCCGCGTGGGGCGCCGTCGGTGGCCTCGGCGCGTCCTCGGGCGCGCTGCTCGGCGGGATCCTGACTCAGACGCTCGGGTGGCAGGCGATCTTCGCCGTCAACGTGCCGCTCGGATTCATCGTCGTCCTCCTCGGCATGCGCCTGATCCCGGTGTCGACGCCCGCGGAGGGCACGCGCCACTTCGACCTGACCGGCGCCGTGCTCGTCACCGCCAGCCTCGTCAGCCTGACGTTCGGGATCGTCCGGACCGACACGCTCGGCTGGGGTGCTTCGGGCGTGCTCGTGCCGCTGGTCAGCGGGTTGGTGCTGCTCGCCGCGTTCCTTGTGGTCGAGGCGCGATTTGCACGCGAGCCGCTCGTGCCGCTGTCGATCTTCCGCATCGGCCATCTGCGTGCCGCGAACGCGGTCGTGCTGCTGCTGTACGCGTCCCAGTTCCCCGCCTGGTTCTTCCTGACGCTGTACATGCAACAGGTACTTCACTACGACGCGATCGAGGCCGGCCTCGGGTTCCTGCCGATGACGCTCTCGATCTTCGCCGCGTCGACGCTCGCGCCGCGGGTCGTCGGTCGCTTCGGCGCACGGCGAGTGATCACCGCCGGCATGTCGACCTCCGCCGTGGGCCTGCTGCTGCTGAGCGGCGTGGCCCCGGGCGGGACCTACGTGAACACGATTCTGCTCGGCGCATTGCTGTCGGCGCTCGGGATGGGGTTCACGCTCGTTCCCGCGACGATCGTCGCGATGCAGGGCATCGAGCGCTCGCAGAGCGGGGTCGCCTCGGGCCTGCTCAACACCTCGCGGCTCGTCGGCGGCGCGCTCGGACTGGCGGTGCTTTCGACGATCGCCGCCGGGCAGACAAGCTCCGCGGTCGGTGCGGCTCCGACAGCCGTCGCCGTCACGAACGGCTTCGGGCTCGCCTACCACGTCGGCTTCGTGTTCGCGCTCACGGGCGCCGCGATCGCCGCGTTCCTAATGCGCGAACCCGCCGACACCGACGTGGTGCGGCTTTCCACTCCGACGACCGAGGAGGCTGAGCATGAGGCGCTGGCTGCTTGACGTGACCCGCCGGCCGGTGGTGATCGAGGAACTGTCCGGACTCGACGCGGCACGCCCGTTTAGGATGAGCCTCGGCCATGCTTCCGACGCATCATCTCGTCGCGTTCCTGCTGACGGTCTACGTTCTGATCCTGATTCCGGGCCCGAGCGTGCTGTTCGTGGTCAGCCGTGGGGTGGCGCTGGGTCGGCGGGCGGCGGTCGCGACGGCGCTCGGCAACGAGAGCGGCTTCTTGCTCCAGCTCGTGCTGGTGTCGATCGGGGTCGGGTCGCTGGTGGCGCGCTCGGACACGGTGTTCACGACGCTCAAGCTGCTCGGCGCCGGGTACCTCGTGTTCCTGGGGATCCGGAACATTCGCGACCGCAAACAGCTGGCGGCGCTGTTTACGCCGGCTGTGGCGGCTGAGCCCAAGCCGCTGCGGCGGATCTACCGCGAGGGGTTCTTCGTTGGCGCGACCAACCCCAAGGGCATCATCATCTTCACCGCGGTGCTGCCGCAGTTCATCGACCGCTCGAGCGGCCACGTGACGCTCCAGCTCGCGACGCTCGGGGTGATCTGCATCGCGATCGCGATGGTGTCCGACTTCACGTGGGCGATGCTCTCGGGCACCGCCCGGAACTGGCTCGGCCGCTCCTCGCGCCGGCTCGAGCGGATGACGGCCGCCGGCGGCGCGACGCTGATCGCACTTGGGTTCGGCCTCGCCCTGACTACGCGCAGGAATTGAGCGGCGGGTGAGCGCTCGGGGGCTGAGCCGCGAGTGACCGCGCGCAGCTCGCGGCGAAGCGCAGGGATCCTGCTGCACCGTCTGGTCGGCGACGCGCTCGAGGTGCTGCTCGTGCATCCGGGCGGGCCCGCCTGGTCCAAGCGCGACGCCGGCGCGTGGTCGATCCCCAAGGGCGAGATCGCCGAGGACGAGGACCCGCTCGCCGCCGCCCTGCGTGAGTTCGAGGAGGAGCTCGGGACCGCGCCACCGACGGGCGAGGCCGATGACCTCGGGGAGATCCGGCAGCGCAGCGGCAAGCGGGTGCGTGCGTGGGCGCTCGCCGGCGACCTCGACGCGAGCCGGATCGTCAGCAACACGTTCATGTTCGAGTGGCCGCCCCGCTCGGGCCGGATGATCGAGATTCCCGAGGTCGACCGGGCGGAGTGGTTCGGGATCGAGACCGCGCGCGAGCGGATCAACTCCGGCCAGGTGCCGCTGCTGGATCGGCTGGAGGAGTTGCTCGGCAGCGACATCGGGTAGCAACGCCGGGTGATCTTCTCCGGCGACCGGATCGGGCCGACCGCCCACTACACCGGATACGTGTGGGCGCGCAACGGGCTCTCGCACCCCGAGCTCGAGACGCGCGAAGGCCGTGTGCTGTTCGACTCGCTCCAGCCTGGGATGCTCGTCAGCCGGGCCGCCGGCGGCGCGACGCTCGAGTCCTACCTGCTGGCGCGCCACCGGGCGATCGACGCGCTCCTCGAGCGCGCGATCGAGCGTGGCGAGGTGAGCCAGGTGATCGAGGTGGCGTGTGGCCTGTCGCCGCGTGGGTGGCGGTTCGCCCGCGGCTTCGGAAACCGGCTCACTTACGTCGAGGCCGACCTGCCCGAGATGGCCGAGCGCAAGCGGGCCGCGCTCGAGCGGATCGGTTCGCTGAGCGACCATCACCGCGTCCGTGAGGTCGACGCGCTGCGCGACGACGACGGACCGGGCAGCCTCGCGGCGATCGCCGCGGAGCTCAACGCCGGCGAGGGCCTCGCGATCATCACCGAAGGCCTCCTCGGGTACCTCTCGACGGACGCGGTGGCGGGCGTGTGGCGGCGGTTCGCGCGTACGCTCGACGGGTTTGCGGCCGGCCGGTACATCTCAGACCTGCATCTGGGGGGCGCGCTGACCCCGCAGGTTCGTGTGTTCCGGGTGCTGCTGTCCGCGTTCGTGCGCGGGCGCGTGTATCTGCACTTCTCCGACGCGCGGGAGGCGGTGCAAGCGCTCGTCGCGGCCGGGTTCCGCGACGCCCGCGTGCGCCCTGCGGTCGAGGTGACCGGCGGTGATCGAGGCCCGGGAAGCCAACTCGCTAACATCCTTGAGGCGTCAACCACCTTACCTCCGGAGGCGTCAACGACATGATTTCGGCCACCTTGTACAGCGATCCAGCTTGCCCGTGGGCCTATTCCGAGAGCCCCGCGCTCCGAGTGATCGAGTGGCGGTACGGCGACCAGCTCGACTGGCGGCTCGTGCTGGTGGGCCTGACCGAGGAAGCCTCGCAGTACGCCAACCGCGGCTACACGCCGATCCGCGGCGCGCTCGGGCAAGCTCGGTTCCGCAGCCGCTATGGGATGCCGTTTTCGCCGGCGCCGAAGGCTCGGCTGAGCGCGACCTCACGCGCATGCCGGGCGGTCGTGGCGGCGCGGATGACCAATCCCGGTAGCGAGTGGAGGGTGTTCCGCGCGATCCAGCTCGCCAACTTCAACACCTCGCTGATCCTCGATGACGACGCGAACCTGGCCGACGCCCTGCGCGGCATCCCGGGCATCGACGCCGACCTGCTGGTCGGGATGATCGACGCTCCCGAGGTCGTCGAGGTCTACCGCGCCGACAAGGACGAGACCCGCAAGGCGGAGGGGTCGGCGGCCGAGCTCCAGGGCAAGACCGCGACCACCGACGGACCGGTCCGCTTCACCGCGCCGTCGATCGTGTTCGAGCAGAACGGGATGCAGCTCGTGGCCGGCGGCTTCCAGCCGGTCGAGGCGTACGACATCCTGGTCGCGAACATCGACCCGATGGTTCATCGCGAGCCGCCGCCTGAGACTCCGGGGCCGTTGCTCGAGCGATTCAACGATGGCCTGACCACGCAAGAGGTCGCGGCGCTGATGGCGGGGAACAACGAAGCGCCGGACCGACCCGCCGCCGAGGCCGCGCTACTCGAGCTCGTGTTCGCCGGTGACGCGATCCGTCATCCGCTCGGCGACGACGCCGATCTGGCAGTCGGCCACGGCGCACGAACCGATGATCGTCGGCTCCGCGCACGCGCTAGCCGTGAGCTGAGCGGGCCGAGCCGGGAGGCCGTTCCGCCGGGCGTCCGTGCCCGGCGGCTCGCGGACGCGTAGGCTCCCGCGGCACCATCCGAGAAAAGGAGCATCGATGCCGGGAAGCTTGCCCCTGAAGACACGACGCCGCCGTCCAGTCGTTACGGCGCTTGCGCTCGCGCTGCTCGTCACGCTCGCCGCGACCGCCACTGCGGTTGCCGCGTCGAACAGCATCCACGTGAGCGCCACCAAGAAGCGGATCACGATTACCGGCACGGCCACCACCGCCGGCGACGCGGTCCAGGTGAACTTCGATCCGCACAAGTGCGCGGCCAGCTACGCCAAGGAGATCAAGCGCGGCAAGGTCGCGTTCACGGATTTCGCGCACCAGAAGTCCGGGCACTTCAAGGTTACGGTCAACCTTCCGATCCACGAGCCGTCAGGCGATAAGCCCGGGCACTACGCGTGCACGTACCTGGTCGAGATCGTCGACAACGGCGCGAACATCAAGCCGGTCGCGTCGGCCAGCGGCAAGTACTGACGCGCCGGCCCTAGACTCGCCCGCACGTTCGATCTGACCCAACTCGAGCTGCCGATCGTTCAGGCGCCGATGGCCGGCGGGCCGTCGACGCCTCAGCTGGCGATCGCGGTGTGCGAGGCGGGCGGGCTCGGGTTCGTGGCCGCCGGGTACAAGCGCACGGACGTGGTGCGCGCGGAGATCCAGGCCGTCCGGCAATCGACGAACGCGCCGTTCGGAGTCAACCTATTCGTGCCGGCGCCGGAGCGGGCGGACTCGAACAACCTCCAGGACTATTTGCATCGCCTGAAGCCCGAGGCCGAGCGGCAGGGCGCCGAGCTCGGCGAGCCCCGGTTCGACGACGATGACTGGGCGGCCAAGCTCGAGGTCATGTACCACGAGCGGCCGGCGGTGACGTCGTTCACGTTCGGCTGCCCGGACGAGTCGATCGTCAACCGCCTGCACGGGGTCGACACTGCGGTGTGGGTCACGGTCACGAACGTGGCCGAGGCGCTGGCCGCGCGCGAGTCCGGCGCGGACGGGCTCGTCGTCCAAGGGAGCGAGGCAGGAGGCCACCGGGGCGGGTTCATCGACGACGGCTCGGACGAAGGCGGGATCGGGCTGCTCGCGTTGCTCCGGACCGTCGCCGGCGCCATGACGCTGCCGCTGATCGCGACCGGCGGGGTCGCGGATGGTGCCGGGCTCGCGGCCGTGCTGTGCGCCGGGGCGAGCGCCGCCCAGATCGGCACCGCGCTAATGCTGGCGCCCGAGGCCGGGACCGCGGACGCCCAGCGAAAAGTGCTCGCCGAGCGCCGCCCGACGCGCGTCACGCGCGCGTTCACCGGGCGCGCCGCTCGCGGGATCGTCAACCGGTTCATGGACGAGCACGGCGAGGCTGCGCCGGTCGCCTATCCGGAGATCCATCACGTCACGAGCCCGCTCCGCGCGGCCGCGCGGCGGGCCGGCGATGCGGACGCGTTCAACTTGTGGGCGGGCCAGGCTCACGAACTGGCGCAGGCCCGGCCGGCCGGCGAGATCGTGCGCGATATGGCCGTCGAGGCGCGAGAAACCGTCGATCGGGTTAGCGCGGCCCTGCGCGGTCTAGATACCAGTGCCGGCCGCCGCTGATCAGCCGGCTCGCCTCGTCGGCGTCGTCGCGGCGGTTCGGCACCAGGGTGAACCGGGTGATCGTGCGCTGCGCGCCGGCCTGGTCTGAGTAGAGGAGCTCGACCGAGATCGGCTCCTGCTGGGAGATCGCGCGCGCGACCTCGTCGTGGGCGGGATCGCTCGGGTCGCGGATCGCGCCCTGCCAGAGGCCGATGTCGCCGGCCGGGATGTAGAGGTCGCGGGTCTGGAGCCGAAGGTCGGCCTCGGGGACGTGGTCGACGTTGTTGCGCAAGAGGCCCGCACGCACGCTCCAGCCCTGACAGACGCCGATCCCCGCGCCGACGTTGCGCAGGCTCATCACCAGGTAGATCAGTCCGTCCACGTTCTCGGCCATGGCGTGACCGCCGCCGACGTGGACCCAGTGCTCGTCGACGAACATGATCTTCTGCTCGGGGTCCACCCCGAGCCGCGACTGGACGAGCAGCGGCCGGCGCTGCTCCTGGAGCGCTAGCTCGGCGATCCGCGCAGAGCGGTTCGACGACCGGACCGCGGCGAACGTCGCCACCGCGAGGACCAGCGTGCCCGCGCCGGTCGCGAGCGACGAGATCGTCTCTGCGTCCCACATCAGCTGCCGGTCACGCGGAACGGTCGGCGGTCGTCCACTCGGCGCTCGCCATCAGCTGCCGGTGAACGCCGGCGCGCGCTTCTCGACGAACGCCGCCGTGCCCTCGAAGAAGTCCCGGGTGCGCCCGAGCGCGTGCTGGAGCTCGGCCTCAAGGTCGAGCTGGGCGTCGAGGTCGCCGTAGATGAACTGGTTGAGCGCGCGCTTGGACGCCGCGTACGAGCGGGTCGGCCCCGCGGCCATCCGCTCAACCAGACCCTCCGCCTCGGCCATCAGCTGGCCGTCGGGATGGACCCAGTTGACCAGGCCCCACTCGAGCGCCTGCGGTGCCGGGATCCGCTCGCCGAGCATCGCCATCTGGAACGCGCGGGCGCGTCCGACCGCCGGCGGGACGAACGCGGTCGAGCCGCCGTCGGGCATCAGCCCGATGTTCACGAACGCGAGCCCGAAGAACGCGGACTCGGAGGCCATGATCAGGTCGCACGCGAGCGCCAGCGAGCACCCGATCCCGACCGCCGGCCCGTTGACCGCGGCGATTACGGGCTTCCCGATCCGCCGGACGCCGGTGATCACCGGGTGGTAGAAGCCGTGGAGCTCGCCGCTGATGTCGGGCATCCCGTCATCGGCGGGCTCGAACCCGGCCTTCAGGTCGGCGCCCGAGGAGAAGGCCCTCCCGGCGCCCGTGATCAGCACGGCTCGAACCGAGTCGGATGCGGCCTCGCCCTCGAGGACCTGGCGCAGCTCGCGCCCGAACTGAGGCGTCCACGCGTTCAGCGAATCGGGCCGGTTCAGCGTCAGCCGCCCGACGGCGCCCGACTGCTCCCAGATGATCGTCTCGTAGGCCAACTCGACTCCTTCGTTGTGGTGGCGGCCCTAGGCCAGGTCAAGCTTCAGCGGCAGGGTCTCGAGGCCGTAGATGCCCGAAGGGGTGCCGAACTCCGGCTCGCCGTCGACCGCCAGCGAGGACACCCGCTCGGCGAGGAACGCGAGACCCTCCTGCATCTCCGCGCGCGCGAGGTTCGCGCCGACGCAGTAGTGGATCCCCGCGCCGAACGTCAGCAGTCGAGCTCCGCCGCGCTCGGCGGTCAGGTCGAACCGGTCGGGCGCGACCTCCTCCCGGTTGGCGTGCCACGCGGACACAAGCACGATCGAGCCGGCCGGGAACGTGACGCCGCGGTGCTCGACCTCACAGGTCAGGATCCGCGCGGTGAACGGCGTGATCGGCTCGAATCGGAGCGCCTCCTCGACGGCCGCGGACGCGAGGCCGCGCGGGTCTGAGCGAAGCAGGTCCCACTGTTCGGGGTGCGCTGCGAGCAGGCGGATCGCATGAGCAAGCTGGCTCTGGCTGGTGTCGACGCCGCCGACGAGGATGTTCAGCACGAGGTTGCGGAGCTCGTCGTCGCTCAGGCGGTCGCCCGCTTCCTCGGCCTTGATCAGCGCCGAGATCAGGTCGTCGCCCGGAATTCGATCCCCGCCCGCCCGCCGGCGGGCGATCAGCTCGTCCTCGTAGGCGTAGAACTCGGCCACCGCTCGCTCGATGTCCGGGCGCTCTCCCATCAGCGAGGTCGGGTCGAACTGGCGCTGGATCACGTTCGACCAGTGGTGCAGCCGCGGCGCGTCCTCGAGCGGGGCGCCCATCACCTTGGCGATCACGAGCGACGGGTAGGGCTTGGCGAAGTCGCCAATGAACTCGGTGCGTCCGTCCGGGGGCAGGGCGTCGAACAGCTGCTGCATGAATCCGCGCATGGCCGGCCGATAGCGGTCGACCGCCCTGGGCGACAGCGCCGGGTTCACGAGGTTGCGAAGCCGGCGGTGATCGTCGCCGTTGACGTTGATGATGTTTTTGACGATCTCCTCGCGGAGGGGACCGTCGGTGATCTGAAACAGGTCGGCGATCGTGAGCCCGGGGAACACCGCCGCGCGGGTGCGGAGGAAGAACTCGCCGGACTCGCGGTCGAGCACGATGTAGCCGAACGGGCTCGCGGCGAGCCAGCCGTCGTGGCCCTCGAGCTCCGCCATCGAGGCCCGGTAGCGGTCCCCGCGCAACTCGGCGTCGGTGTGGTCGAAGCTCGGAAGCTCGAGCTCGGCGGCGAGCGTCATCGGGCGAGAATAATGACCCGGGCAGGAACTCGCGGACGCACGCGGAACCGACCCGTCGTGTCGCGCGGCGTTGCAATCTCGATGACCTTCGCGGCCGGGCTCGTGGTCGGCCTGCAATCGCCCGCGAACTCGGCGCTGTCGCGTCACGTCGGCGATTTCGGCGCCGCGTTCGTGAGCGTCGCGGTGACGTTCATCGTGGTCTCGGCGCTGCTGCTGATCGTCGGCGACCCGGGGCGGCTCTCGGGCCTGGGCTCGATTCGCCCCGAGCAACTGATCGGCGGGCTCGGTGGCGCCGCGGTGGTCACCGCCGGCCTGATCGCAGTGCGCACGCTCGGCGCCGCCGCCGTCGTGGCGCTGCTCGTGTGCGCGCAGCTCATCATCGCGATCGTGGCCGACCGGCTTGGCTGGTTCGGACTGCACCACGTGGGGATCGGCGCGGGCAGGCTGATCGGCGTGGCGCTCGCGATCGCCGGAACCGTGCTCGTGACCCGCACCTGACGCAAAAGGGGCCCGGGCATGGCCCGGACCCCTCTGCATGCGCGTCGTATGTGTTGCTGGTGCTAGTGGACGATCGCGGAGCGCGTCACCTCACCGACCGTTCCGCCAGCATCGACCGCCAGGCGGATCGTGTACCGGCCGGTCGAGTGCTTGGCGAGCCGCAGCGTGAACTGGACGTGGTGGTTGCGCACCATGCCAGCGACGTTGCGGACCAGCACGTGGCCGCGGTACAGCCGTGCCCGGACCAGCGTGGGCACGTTCGAGCCGCCCTTGGTCACGCAGCTCAGCGTGATCTTGGTGCGGCTAGTCGTCTGGTGGCAGACGACCTTCGGCAGCTTGACGGACGACGTCGAGCCGGAATGCGAGCCGTGTCGCCGCCGTTCCCGCCGTCGCCGCCATTCCAGCCGCCGCCGTTGCCGCCGTTGCCGCCATTCCCGCCGCCGGGCTGGCCGCCACCGCCGCCGCCGCCACCGCCGCCGGGCTGGCCGCCACCGCCGCCGCCGCCGCCACCGCCGGACGGGATGATCTTCTCGATCTCGCCGGTGTTGTCGTTCAGGATGATCGCCGGCGCGCGCTTGTCGTTCGGATTGAAGTCGAACGCGTTGATCAGCGATCCCGCCGAGGCGTCCGCCGACTCGCTACCGATCCGCCCGAGGCTCCAGTTGTTCTCGATGAACTGCAGGATCGAGGACTGCTCGATGAACGTGTTGTCGACGTAGTTCTGCCTCGCCCACGGCGAGATCACCAGCAGCGGCAGCCGCGGACCGACGCCACAGCGATCGGTCAGGACGGCCGGGGTCGGCGAGGTCGATGAGCCGCACTTGCCGGGGCCGTTGAGCGCGTCCTCGGGCTCGTTGGACTGGCGGATGATCGGTCCCATCTGGTGGTCGTACCAGCCGTCGGAGTCGTCGTAGGTGATGATGATCGCCGTGCTCGACCAGTCGGGCGACTGCTCGATCTGGTTGATCGTGTCGACGAGGAACTTCTGCTCGTCGAGCGGGTCCGAGTTGCCCGCGTGCCCGTTCTGGTAGGCCGGAGGCTTCAGGAACGAGACCGAGGGCAGGTTGCCGTTGTCCAGCGCCTGGTAGAACCACGACAGGTCGTACTGGTGGTTGACCGCCTGATTCGCCGGCGTGCCGGCGGGGTCGCTGACGCCCACGTCGCTGACGGACGCCGGGGACACGTGGTCCGGGTTGGAGGTGTCCGCGTAGTACTGGAACGGCTCGTGGTGCTCGACGTAGTCGGTGACCGAGGCGCCGCCGATGTTGTCGTGAGCCGTGTTGCACTGGACGCGGGTGGTGCCGCTCTGGCTGATCGTCCCGGACGGGGTGAAGCCGCCCTGGAACCATCCCCAGGTGATGCTCTTGGTGTTCAGCAGATCGCCGACGTTCCGGCCGGTGAACGAGACGGTGACGCCGCCCGGCGTGCCGTCGGAGTTGATCGGCGTGGTCGAGTTGGAGCACTGGTCGTAGAACGGCTCGCCGTCGCCGAACAGCGTGCCCGACGCCTGCGGTGCATTCGGGCCGACATTGCCCGACGTACCGCCGTGCACGACCGCGCCGCTGGTGTTGCCGCTGACGAGGTTGATCGCGCCCGGTGTCGAGGGCCCGAACTGCGTGTCGTACGCGTTGTCGTTCAGCGTGAAGTGCTGCGCGTAGTTCCACAGCGCGGTGACGGTGTTGCCGTCGTAGTAGTCCATGACGATCCCGTTCGGCCCGTAGTGGAGGAATCGGGGATACGTCGTCTGCGTGCAGCCGCTACCGGTCGTGTCCTGCACGAACTTGTCCATCAGCCCGCTGTCGAACGCGCTCTGCTCGGCCGAGTAGCCGTGGTTCTGGTCGCACGTGAGCGCCTGGCTCGGATCGAGCCGCTGGGGCAGGTTTTCGTTGGGGTTCGCCGTCAGCAGGGCGTTGCTGAGACCGTTGACGGTGGGCGTGTTGGGCGAGCGCGTGGAACTGCGGCTCGCCCGGAGGGTTCAGAGCGGTGGGATACGTCCCGAAGTAGTGGTCGAACGAGACGTTCTCGTCGAAGATCACGACGACGTGCTTGATCGGCGTGGTCGTCGGTGCCGTTGGCGGGCTGCCTGAATTGGCCGAGGAGACGGACAGGCCGATCGCCGTCGCCCCGATCACGGCAGCGCCAGCGGCCGCCGCGAAAAACTTCCTCCTGCGCGTTTGCACAAAGGCTCCTTTTCCTACGGCGGCAGTTCCGTCTCGCGCCCCGGCCGCCACGCGGCAACGCGCACGCATCCTCCACCGAGTTATGAGCCGCCAGGTGTGAACCGGGCGTCAACCAGACGTGTACATCGTGTGCACGCGCGCGTCGACGAGTTCGTCCGACAGGCGAGGCCGGGGGCCGGCACGAGGACGCGATCCGACGGCCGCTGCGGGCCGAGGACGCCTGGCGCTCATCGACTCACGGCACGGTTCCGTCTTGTTAACAAGCGGAGGGATTTGCCCCACTAGCGTGCCCGGCGGGGTCGCTCAAAGGCATGGCCGTTTCACCGCTTGGCATATCTGAGGAGGGGGCGCCAGACCCCCGGCAGCGGCCGTGGCGGCGCCACGTGCTGCTGGCGCTGGGCGTGCTCGGGCTGGCGGTGATCGCGCTGCTCGCCGCCGCGCTGATCCCGTCGGGTGGCTCCGGCACCAAGAAGTTTTCCGTGGCCGCGCTCGCCGGTCACGTGCGACAGCACCAACCACCTGACGACGCACGAGACCAAGGTGTTCGGGTCGAACATCCCGGCCAAGCAGTACGGGACCCAGATCGCGCGACCTGGAGGATCAGGGGATCGACACGAACGGCCAGCTGACCTCTGACCTCGCGCCGATCCCGCCGAGCTGCGTTCGCCGCGCCGATCGGCGCCTACCGCGCGTACGCCGAGCGCTGGGCGGCCCGGCTCGCGGCTGACCTGCCGGCGCTCCGCGGAGCGCTCGCGGGCGGCGGGCGGACCGGCGTCCGAGCGGCGCCTGGGCAGCGGCCTGGAGCGACTACCTGCACCTCGGCGCCGTCTACGGCCTGCTGCCCGGAACGCTCGACGCGCAGATCGACGGGATGCCGCGCATGCTCCCGGGGGGCGGACCAGGGTCGAGCTTCTCGGGGCTGCACCGGATCGAGTACGGGCTGTGGACCGGTGCGTCGCCGCGGTCGCTCGTGCCGTGGGCGGCGAAGCTCCAGCGCGACGCGGTGACGCTCCGTCAGGTGCTGCCGTCCGTGCAGATCACGCCGCTCGACTACGCCACCCGCGCTCACGAGATCCTCGAGGACGCCCAGCGCGACCTGCTCAGCGGCATGGACGTGCAGTGGAGCGGCGCCGGCGTGCTGGGCACGGCGGCCGGGCTGACCGCCACCCAGGAGGTCATCGGTACGCTGACGCCGCTGCTCCAGGGGCGTGACAACACGCTGGCCGAGGTCGACACCTGGCTGCCCCAGCTTCAGGCGGTGCTGAGCGAGCTGCGCAAGGCGCACCACGGAACGTATCCGTCGCTCGGCCAGCTGACGACGGCCCAGCACGAGCGGCTCGACGGCACGATGGCCGGGACGCTCGGGGCCCTTGCGCTCGTCCCGGGAACGCTCGAGACGACCTCGCTGCCGGTGATTCCGAAGATCCCGAGCGCGAAATGAGCCCGCTCGACCGACGCCGCTTCATCACGCGGAGCCTCGGGGCGATCGGCGCCGGGGGCGTCGGGGCGGCCGTCGGCGCCGGGTTCGCGGCGCAGGCGGCGACGAGCGCGGCGGCGGCGCCCAGCCCCGCCGCCGAGGCGGAGCAGGTAAATGCGCAAGCGCTCGCGCTGAGGCTTCCGTTCGATGGGGCCCACCAGTCGGGGATCCTCACGCCCAAGCAGAACGAGGCCACGTTCGTGGCGCTCGACAGCATCGCGCCGAACCGGGAGGTCCTGCTCGAGGCGCTCGAGGCCATCTCGATGGAGGCGCGCCTGCTCACGCGGGCGACACGGTCGGCGTCGCAGGAGGTCGACGACCCGCCGCCCGACTCGGGCATCCTCGGGCCGGTCGACAGCCCCGACTCGTTGACGGTCACGATCGCGCTCGGCGGGTCGCTGTTCGACGGGCGATACGGGCTGGCGGCGGCGCGCCCGCGGCAGTTGACCGCGATGCCCGCGTTCGCGAACGACCAACTCGACCCGGCGCGGACCGGCGGAGACGTGCTGCTGCAGATCTGCGCGGGTCAGCGCGACACGGTGGTGCACACGTTCCGCGAGTTGATGCGCGCGATCGACGGGCGGTTCGTCGTGCGCTGGACGATCGACGGCTTCCAGTCGGCCCAGCGTGGGCCGTCCGTCAAGAACAACCGGCGCAACCTGTTCGCGTTCCGCGACGGGACCTCCAACCCGGACGTGACCGACCCGGCCGTGATGAACCAGCTGATCTGGGTCCAGCGCGGCAGCGGCGAGCCGGCGTGGGCCGCCGGCGGCACGTACTTCATCGTCCGCACGATCCGAATGCACGTCGAGTTCTGGGATCGCGTCGGCATGCTCGAGCAGGAGCAGATGATCGGCCGCGACCGGGTCACGGGCGCGCCGCTCGGCGGGACCAGCGAGTTCCAGGACCCGGACTACGGCGAGGATCCCTTGGGCAAGCGCATCCCGCTGACCGCTCACATCCGCCTCGCGAACCCCCGTACCGCGCCGACCGCTGAGGAGCGCATCCTCCGCCGCGGCTACAACTACCACCGAGGCGTCGACGAGGCGGGCGACCTCGACCAGGGCCTCGTGTTCGTCGCGTTCAACCAGGACCCCGCGCGGCAGTTCGCGACGATCCAGACGCGGCTCGAGTCAGAGCCGATGATCGACTACATCACCCCCGTCGGCGGCGGGTACTTCTTCGCTCCGCGCGGTACGACCGGGCCGGGCGACTGGGTCGGGTCAGGGCTGGCCTCGGTTTGGGTCGCGGGCCCTTAAACCCGCCCGGCGGCGAAGTCGGTTAGAACTCCCCACATCGTCCACGGCCGGCATCGGCCGAAGCACGGGGAGAGGAGACCTTCCATGGCACGTAGGCGCACACTCGTGCTGCTGCTCGCAGCATTCTTGGTCGCAGGGGTCAGCGTCGCGATGGCGCAGGCGGCGACCGGTGGTAAAGCGCACGGCTCGCACGGGTCAAAGGGCGCGAAAGGCTCCGCGACCGCGACCCCGATCAAGCACGTCGTCGTGATCTTTCAGGAGAACGAGTCGTTCGACCACTATTTCGGGACCTACCCGAAGGCGGCCAACACCGACGGGAGGACATTCCATGCGGCCAAGGGCACGCCCGCGGTCGACGGTCTGACGCCCGCGACGAGCCGTTCGCTGCCGGCGAGGCTGCGCCACAGCACCAACCTGCTGACGAACAATCCGAACGAGGACCAGCCGCAGCGCCTGGACTCGAGCCCGACGGGCCTCAGCGGCCACGCCGGGGGCCAGCTCACCTGCGACGAGGACCACAACTACAGCGACGAGCAGCAGGCGTTCGACGGCGGGAAGATGGACCACTTCGTCCAGAGCACCGGCACCGACGCCGGCAGCACCAGCCCGGGCGGGTCCCCGTGCCTGGCCTCGCAGGTCATGGACTACTACGACGGCAACACCGTCACGGCGATGTGGAATTACGCGCAGCACTACTCGCTCGAGGACGACTCATTCGGGGTCACCTTCGGCCCCTCGGCGCCGGGCGCGATCAACGTCACGTCGGGCGATACCGGAAACGTCGACATGAGCCACCTCGCCAACAACCCGTCGGTCTCGACCGCGACCTCGCCGGACGGAGACCTCACCGCCGACGGCAAGGGCGGCTACTCGCTGACCAACGACGCGCAGCCCTATTGGGACGACTGCTCGACGCGCGATGCCGCCGCGCTCAGCGGCGAGAACATCGGCGACGTGCTGAACAAGGCCGGGCTGTCGTGGGGCTGGTTCGAGGGCGGCTTCGACCCGACGACGACGTTCGCCACCGCGTCGGCCGCGACCGGCCACGCCGGGCAGCCGACCTCAGAGTTCATCCCGGATGAGTTCTCCGGCGGCTTTACCGGCAAGAACGTACCGCCGAACGCGTCCAACCAGGCGCTGTGCGACGCGGTCCACCCGGTCGGCGTGGCGCTGGACGGCACCGGTCAGTGGGGCTACAAGGACGACTACATCCCGCACCACGAGCCGTTTCAGTTCTACGCCTCGACGGCCAACCCGCATCACCTGACCGTGGCCGCGAACGGCGCCGGCCAGGACACGGTGGGGGGGCTCAAGGAGATCGGTCGGGACACCCAGTCCTACGTCAACGGCGTGCCGCAGTTCAACACGCCGAATCACCAGTACGACACGAGCGACTTCGACCAGCTCGTGGCGGCGATCGGCCGTGGAAAGGTCCCGGCGTCGGCGCTGCCGGCCGTCAGCTTCCTCAAGGCTCCGGGCTACGAGGATGGCCATCCCGGCTACTCCGATCCCGGGGATGAGCAGGCGTTCGTGACCAGGGAGATCGACTCGCTGATGCGCACGCCCGACTGGCAGAGCACGGTCGTGATCGTCAACTGGGACGACTCGGACGGCTGGTATGACCACGTGTACAGCGGGGTCACCAACCCGTCGATGTCGCCGGCCGACAATCTGACCAACACCGCGTTCACGCTGCCGACATCGGGCCAGTGCGGCCCGAGCCCGCAGACGAAGGCGCCGCTGGCCGGCGAGCAGGGACGCTGCGGCTTCGGGCCGCGGCTCCCGATGCTGGTGATCTCGCCGTACGCGAACGTGAACCACGTCGACAGCGACCTGACGGACCAGGCCTCGATCATCAACTTCATCGAGTACAACTGGCATCTGCCCGGCATCCCCGGGTCGGCCGACCAGGTGCTCTCACGGGTCGATCGCTCGGAGGGCATCAAGTTCGACCTGGCCGGGATGTTCGACTTCAAGAAGGCCCAGGCGAAGACCCTGATCCTCAATCCGAGCACCGGCGAGCCGGTGCGAAAGCGCTAATCGGTGGCGGGGAGCGCACGGCCGAGCCAGGCGGTCGTGCGCGGCAGGTCGTCCGGATCGACCTGGTGGGCGCCGTCGAACTCGCGGTAGTCGACGTCGAACCCGGCCTGCTCGAGCGCCTCGTGTGCGGTGCGCGCGAACGTGACGGGGATAACCGGGTCCTGGCGGCCGTGGGCGATGAGGACGGCCGTTGCGGTGCGGTCGTCGAGCGACGGCTGCCACCCCTCGACGGTCGGGATGAACCCCGATAGCGCGAGGATGCCCGCGGGCGCCGGCCGGCCGGCGTCGAGGCCGAGCGCGTAGCTCATCACGCATCCCATCGAGAAGCCGCCGAGCACGGTGCGCTCGGGGCCGATCCCGGTCTGCACCCACAGTTCGTCGTGGAACGCGGCGAGCTCGGCGGCGGCGGAACGGAAGCTCTCGGGGTCCGGATAGCCGACCCGAGGGACCAGATACCAGTGATAGCCGGGCGACCCCTGCAGGCGCAGCGGCGCCCGTGGGGTGACGACGTGCAGACGGCGGTCGGGGTCGAGCACGGCCGCGAGCCCCATCAGGTCCTGCTCATCGCTCCCGCGGCCGTGATGGAGGACCAGCAGGCCCTGCGGGTCGCCGTCGGCGGGTCGCTCGAGCGCGGTCAGGGCCATCGCCGGACAGGGTAGTCGGCGGCGCTTCGTACACTCGGTCACATGGCATCGAAGCTACTTCAGGGTGCTCGCGCGATTCCGATGGCGAAGCTCCTTACCGCGGCCCAGCTCGTGATGATCGCCCGCCGGCACTGGCTTCGTCTGGAGCCGCACGAGCGCCGGCGGCTGTTCACGCTCGTGCGCGTCGCCACCGGACGCCGGGGCGGGCTCACCCCCGGCGAGCGCTTCGAGCTGGCGCGGCTGATCGCCAAGGCCGACCCGAAGCTGTTCGCCGGCCTTGTCGTGCAGAAGCTCTCGCCGGTGCCGCTCCCGAAGCGGATGGGTCGGACGAAGCGCTGACTGTCAGTCGGTGATCAGGATGTGGCCGGGCTGAGCGGCGACGCGCTCGAGCCAGGCGGTGATCGCCGGGTAGGAATCGAGCGCGAACCCGGCCTCGGGGGCGACGTGGGTGTACGCGTACAGCGCGATGTCGGCGATCGTGTACCGGTCGGCGACCAGGAACTCGCGCCCGTTGCCAAGGTGGCTCTCCATCGCCCTGAGCGCGGCGGTGCCTCCTCGTCGCTTGGCCTCGGCGTCGCTCTCGGACGGCGTGATGCCCGCGATCACCCAGTACCGCGCCACCGCGATGTTCGGCTCGTGGCTGTACTGCTCGAAGAACAGCCACTGGAGCACGTGCGCGCGCGCGAACCGATCCTCGGGCAGGTACGGCGTGCCCTCGGCGAAGTAGAACATGATCGCGTCCGACTCGCCCATCGAGCGGCCGTCGTCGAACACGAGCGTGGGCACGCGGAGCGCCGGGTTGAGCGCGCCGAGCAGCTCGAGCCGGCCCGAGCGGTCGATCACGTCGACCTCGCGCCGCTCGTACTCGATCCCCAGGTGCGCGAATAGCTGGCGGACCTTGTAGCAGTTGCCCGAGACGGCGGAGTCGTAGAGCAGCACGGTCGCTGGTGTGTAGCAGCCGCCGCCGCTCGTGACTACGGGCGACCTGCTTACGGGTCGCGTCGAGTCCGGCTAACGAATCGCCTACGCGGCGTGGGTCCGCTGCACCGCGCTGCCCGCGCCCTCGAACAGCGCGCCGGCGGCGTCGTTGGCCCACATCAGCGCCTCGAGGTACAAGTCGCCGGCGCCGCGGACGAGCTTCTGGGCGCGATCGAAGTCGCCGGCCTCGAGCGCCGTGACGGAGTCGAGCAGCGCGCCCTTCTCGCCGGCCCGCGAGACGAGCGCCGCGCGCATGTCGCGCGGGAACGGGATCAAAGCGACGACGTCCTCGATCGGGGCGTCCATCAGCGCGTCGATCACCGAGAACAGGCCGAGCGTGAACAGCTCTCCCGGGCGCGGCCCGGGGATCTGGTCGCCCGCGAGCTCGCAGAAGCGCGCGCGGATCAGCGCGGTGACGGTCAGCTCGGGCGGCTTGCCGTCGACGCTGGCCAGAACCGTGAGCGTGGCCCAGCGCCGGAGGTTGTCGACGCCGAGCAGCGCGAGCGCCTGGCCGATCGAGCTGATCTCGAACCGGAGCCCGAAGAACGCCGAGTTGATGTAGCGCAGCAGGCGGAAGCTCAGCGCCACGTCGCGGCTGATCTTGCGCTCGAGCTGACCGAGCTGCACGCTCGGGTCCTGGAGCGCGGCGACGATCTCGAGCAGCGCCGCTCGGTTGGTGGCGATCCCGCGGTCGTGGATGAGCTCGGGCTGGCAGAAGAAGAAGCCCTGGAACAGGTCGCAGCCGAGCTCGAGGCACCAGGCGTGGTCCTCGTGCGTCTCGACCTTCTCCGCGAGCAGGGTCACGCCGTAGGGCTTGAGGCGAGCGGCCTCGCGCGACATGCCCTCGCGGCCCATCGCGAGCACGTCGAGCTTGACCACGTCGACGAGCCCGAGCACGCGCTCGGCGCTGACCGTGTAGGCGAAGTCGTCGAGCGCGAGCCGGTAGCCGAGGCGCTTGAGGTCGATCAGCGCGTGGACGAAGCGCTCGTCGAGCAGCTCGTCCTCGAGGATCTCGAGCCCGACGACGCCGGGCGGCACCGTTCGCGCCAGGCCGCTCAAGACGAACTCACGCGAGACGTTGACCCACGCCGGATTGGGGCCGACGAGCCGCTCGAGCCCGATCTCGGTGAACGAGTTCAGCACGACCGAGGCGGTCGCGCCCTCGGAGTCGGCGATCAGCGCGCTGCTCGCGTCCGCGCCCCGGAACAGCAACTCGTAACCGGCCACGTGAAGTGCCCGGTTGAAGATCGGCTGTCGTGCGACGAATACCTCTGCCATGGATGTGCGGTGCTGGATCTACCGCATTACGTCTAATCGACTCGACGCGCCCGAAGCTGAACCCCAATGGTTCGGATGCTGACTAAGGGCCCTTACGTCGGGGATTACGCTTTGTCCTGACGTGAGCGCCACGACCAAGACCCGCCACGCGGTGGGGAGCGTGCGTCGCGTACCGGGCCGGGCGCCCGCGCCCGTCCCGTTCTGGCGATTGCGGCTGGTCGCGTTCTTCGTCGGCGCCGCCAGCCTCGGCGCGGAGATCGCCGCCGCCCGGCTGCTGGCCCCGTATTTCGGGGCCTCGACGATCATCTGGGCGAACACGATCGCGACCGTGCTGGTCGCGCTGTCGGTCGGCTACGCGGTCGGCGGCCGGCTCGCCGACCGCCGGGCGGACATGCGCGGCCTGTGCGCGATCGTGCTGTGCGCCTCGGTGCTGCTGGCGATCGTCCCGTTCGTGTCGGACCCGTTCCTCCAGGAGGCCGTGAAGGCGCTCGGCGCGCTCTCACTCGGCGGCTTCGCCGGCTCGCTCGCGGCGGTGCTGGCGCTGGTCGCGGTCCCGGTGCTGCTGCTCGGGATGGTCGCTCCGTACGCCAACCGCCTGGCCGTGGAGCGGCTGTCGGACACCGGAACGGTCACCGGCCGGCTGTACGCGATCTCCACCGCCGGCTCCTTGTTCGGGACGTTCCTGGCGGCGTTGCTGCTGATCCCGCTGATCGGGACGCACCGCACGTTCCTCGTGTTCGCGCTGATGCTCGCGATCGCGGCGGCGATCGGCGCCGCGTCGTGGCGGTTCCTGGCGGTCGCCGGCGCGATCGGCGCGCTGCTCGTGGTCCCGCCGGCTGCGATCGGCGCCGGCGTGGTGGGCGCCCGCGTGATCTACTCGACCGAAACCCAGTACCAGTACGCGCGCGTGCTCCAGTTCCCGAGCGGCGAGCGCTGGCTCGAGCTGAACGAAGGCGTCGCGGTGCATTCCGTGTACCGCCCCTGGAGCTACCTGAGCGGCGGCTATTGGGACAACTTCCTGGTGCTGCCGTTCGCGGCGTCGCCGACCGTCCCGCGACGGATCGCGATCCTCGGCGACGCGGCGGGAACGTTGGCGCGCGCGTACGGCCACTATTTCCCGCACACGCGCGTGGACGCGGTCGAGATCGACGGCGCGCTGACCGCGATCGGGAAGCGTTACTTCGGCCTGGCCGGGCCGGATCTGCACCTCTACACCGCCGACGCGCGGCCGTGGCTCGAGACGAGCAAGGCCCGCTACGACGCGATCTTCGTCGACGCCTACCGCCAGCCGTACATCCCGTTCTACCTGGTCACGCGCGAGTTCTACGCGCTGATCCGGGCGCACCTGAACCCGGGCGGGGTCGTGGCCGTCAACGTCGGGCACCTGCCGGGTTCGGACGCGCTCGAGAAGGTCGTCACGGCGACGCTGCACGCCGTGTTCCCGTACGTCGCGCGCGACCTCGTCGACGACACGAACACGCTCGTGGTCGCGAGCACGCGTCCCGTGCTGCCATGGGGCATGGTCGCGGCAACCCGGATACTCCCGCCCGGCCTGCGCCCGCTCGCGGACGAGGTCGCCGGACAGTTGTGGCCGCCGCTGCGCGGCGGGACCGTCTACACCGACGACAAGGCGCCGGTCGAATGGCTGACCGACCTGTCGATCCTCCAGTACGCGATCGGAAAGCGATGACCCTGGTGGACGAGATCCCCCCGGGCGCCACCGTGCTCGACGTCCGCTGGGAGCTCGGCGGCCCGCCGGGGATCGACCTGTATCTGGAAGGCCACATCCCGGGGGCGGTGTTCGTCGACCTCGACACCGCACTCGCGGGGCCGCCGGGTGCCGGCGGTCGCCACCCGCTCCCGGACGCTGAGGTATTCGCCCGGGCGATGCGGGCCGCGGGCGTGTCGGCGGATCGGCCAGTCGTCGTGTACGACGCCGGCAACTCGATTGCCGCGGCCCGGGCGTGGTGGTTGCTCCGGTACTTCGGTCACCCGGACGTGCGTGTTTTGGATGGGGGTTTCAGTGGCTGGCTGGCCGCCGGGAACGCCATCGAGCGGGCTGTGACTTCGCCCGAAGGTGGCGATTTCGTCGCGAGCGCCGGCGGGATGCCGTTGCTCGATGCCGAGTCGGCGGCGACGGTCGCGCGGGAGGGCGTGCTGCTCGACGCCCGCGTGCCGGAGCGGTTTCGCGGCGAGCGCGAGCCGGTCGACCCGGTGGCGGGCCACATCCCGGGAGCGGTGAACCTGCCGGCGCCGGAGTTGGTCGGGGCTTCCGGGCGGTTCCTGGCTTTGGACGCGCTTCGTGCCCGGTTCGCCGCCGCTGGGGTCGACGACGGCGTCGCCGCGGTCGGGGCCTACTGCGGGTCGGGCGTCGCCGCGGCGTACGAGGTGCTGGCGCTGTCGCTCGCCGGCATTCCGGCGGCGCTTTACGTCGGGTCCTGGAGCGACTGGATCACGGACCCGTCGCGGCCGGTGGCGA
>CAVYQJ010000035.1:0-44986 GCA_963770615.1 uncultured Solirubrobacterales bacterium
ACGGCGTCTCGGATCGCCTGCGCCGTGACCGTGGCGGCCACGCTTCCGAGCACGGTGAGCGCCCACGTCGCCTCGAGACCCGGTGCAGGCGGCGGCTCGCCTCCCGAGGCGACACAGAAGACGACGTCGCCGTCGACGGGTGTGAACACGGGATCGACCGCGCGCGCGATGCCGGCGCTGGCCATGCGCGCGACGATCGCGCAACTGCGCTTGTCCAGCGACGCGTCGGTGAGCACGCACACGAGCGTCGTGTTCCCCTCGGAGCCTTCGGCCCCGGGCCCGGACGCCCCGGACGCCGCGAACGCCCCGGACGCCTCGGACGCCTCGGTCGGCGGGACCGGCATACCCGGTGGGATCGGCATCCCCGGAAGTAGGTCCGTGGTGCGGACCGGCCGGCCGCCGTCGTCGTGCGGGCCTCCGAGGACCGTGCCGTCCTGCGCGATCACGTCGCCGAACGCGTTGGCGACGGCGATGGCCGCGACGACCCGACCGTCCGCGAGCACCGTCGCGGCGTAACCCACTCCGCCACGAGTCGATCGCTCGCGGCCTAACAGCTTTCCGACGGCGGCGCCGGCGCCCGCGCCGACCGGACCTCGCTCCGGGACCGCTGCGGACGCGTTGTCACAGGCGCTATAGCCCTCGTCCGGTCCGGGCCGGCGACCGGCGCCACCCTCGGCAAGGTCGTATATGACCGCCGCCGGCACCAGCGGGACCGTCCCCATCGGGGTCGGTCTACCGAAGCCGCGCTCCTCGAGCCACCGCGCGACGCCGTCCGCCGCCGCGAGGCCGAACGCGCTCCCGCCCGTGAGCAACACGGCGGTCGGTCCTTCCGCGTTAGCCAGCGGCGACAGCGTCTCGATCTCGCGCGTACCGGTGCCGCCGCCTCGGATGTCCACTGCGCCCCGCGCGCCCGGCGGCGGGATCACGACCGTGCATCCGGTGCGGCCGTCCGGATCGGTCCAGTGTCCGATCCGAAAGCCGGCGGGCAAAGCGGTCATCGTCACATCATGCCGCCAGCCCGCGTCGAGCCGCGCGCGTCTGAACTCGCCGCTAGCTCTCGGTGGGAGTCCGCGCCGGTGTGCGCTCGGGCTCCGGCGATCGCCGGCGAACGCGAGCGGGAAGCAGATCCGCCAGCCGGTCGTGGCCTCGGAGTCGCACCCGCGCCGGGGCGGCATCGTCGAGTGGAATCCCACCGCCCGGCGGGTTCGGCCGCGGGGGCGGTCGCCACGGACCATGGCCTCCGCCGCCGTCGGAGTCCGAGTCGGACTGTCCGGGCGGCTGGCCCCGGCGCCCGAGCAACATCGGCACGAACACCAGAGCGAGGATGATCGCCAGGTACGCGGCACCGAGAATGTTGACTCCGCCGATCTGTGGCGCGCTCGGCATGGTAAGAGCCTACCGTCCGAATCGATGCCGTGCGCGGCTATTCCAGGCGCGCTCTGCCGGCGCCGCGCGGCCGTGGGTCCGCGATGACCATTCGGGGAGTACGTGTTCGAGCGCGGTGAACGCATCGCCATCGAGCGCCCGATCTGCGTCCCGGCGCATGATCCCCAGCACCTCGCCCGGGCCGAGCGCCGGGCGGTAGGGCCGGTCGGCACTTAGCGCCTCGGCCACATCCGCCACCGCGAGAATCCGCGACGGCTGATCGAGCTCGGTGGCCCTGAGCCCGCGGTGGTACCCGCTCCCGTCCAGCCGTTCGTGGTGCGCGCCGGCGATCCGAGCGACGTCCTCGAACGCGCGCACCCGCGCGAGTATCTCCATCGACCACTGGGGATGGCGCCGGACCGTGTCCCACTCTCTCGGGCCGAGCGGACCGGGCTTATCCAGTATCCGGTTCGACACGCCGAGCTTTCCGATGTCGTGCAGGAGCGCCCCGCGACGCAAAGTCGGGCGCGTTTCCGCGTCGACATCGAGCGACGCCGCCAGCGAGTCCGCGATCGCGGCTACCCCTTCGGAGTGGGTCGCGGTGTAGGGCGACTTGGCATCGACAATCGAGGCGAACGCATGGGCCACGAGATCGAGCCGGGCCTCGTCGGCGACGAGCACGTGCTCGGGCGGCTCAACCTCCGTCACGGCGGCAGTCTCGAGCGACTGCCAGAACCGGGCATCGTGTTCCAGCCCGACGAGCGCGTCGACCAACGCGGGATCGAACCACGTTCGGCGCCGCTTGCGCGCGATCTCGCACGCGGCGCTCGCGCCGCCGTGCTGCCAGAACACCTCCGTGGTCTGGGCGAGGCACACCACCCGCCCAGCGAGCGAGATCTCATCTCCCGCGAGGCCGGCGGGATAGCCGCCGCCGTCCCAATGCTCGTCCAGGTCCATGATCGCGCGAGCCGCAATCTCGCCCAGGCCGATCGCACGGACGACCCCGGCGCCCCGCTCGCACCGCAGCTCGATCAACGAGCGCGCGGCCGCGCGCCCTGACCTGAGCACGGCGCCGGCGCGTCGCCCTCTGGACAACAGCGATCCGCCGGCGCCGGCCGTGCGAAGCACGTGAAGCAACGCCTCCGAGGTCCGGCTCGTATCCGTCAGCCGGCGGGAGCTCTTGACCATCGCGTCGTCGACCCCGAACAGCGCCGCGACCTTCGCGGCGTTCGATGAGCAGCCCGCGTCCTTCAGCAGCAGCGCGTAGAACAGCGATGACCGCGTGTCGTCGTCGAGATCGAGCGCGGTCGCGATTCGCATCCCGATAAGACAGCTGCGCTCAGCATGGCCCGGCACCTGACCCTCGGTCATGTCGAGGGCGTGCGAGAGCCCCGACAGGACCTCGGACAGATGCAGGTCCACAACGCCGTCGATCGGCTGGTTGATGGGCGCTGCCTTCACCCACTCAGGATGTCGCATCCGGCCGAGGGGCTACTCGGGGGCGAGAAAATGCACCGTGCCGGCGACTCCGCCGATCCAACACCGTACGACTGTGTGCTCACACGAACGGCTCGCCCGGCAACTCGGGCGCATCCCGCCCGGCAAGCCACGACAACACGGATGCCCCCACGTCGGCGAGCAGACCGTCGTGGCGTCGCCCCTCGCAGCCGGCGTACGTGGCCAGCAGCGGCGCGTACTCGCGCGTGTGATCGGTGTGCGGCGCGGTCGGGTCGACGCCGTGGTCGGCAGTTAGAACTAACAGGTCGTCGTCGCGCAGCAACGTCAACCATGCTGCGACGGCCGCGTCGATCTCGGTCAGCGCCCGAGAGAACCCCGAGACGTCGTGCCGGTGCCCGTAGACCTGATCGGTCTCGACCAGGTTGACGAAGATCAGGCCGGACTCCAGCTCGCGAAGTAACTCCGTCGTGGCTGCGATGCCGGCGCCATTCGTAGCGCCGGCGTGCTTGACGTCGACTCCGACCCCGGCGAACAGGTCACGGATCTTGCCGACCCCGTGAACCGGCACGCCGGCGTCCTGAAGCTCCTCCAGATACGACCGCCCGGGCGGCGTCACCGCGTAATCCCGCCGGCCCTCGCGCCGGCGGAACGCCCCCGGCTCCCCCTCGAACGGCCGCGCGATCACGCGCCCAACCGCATGCTCCCCGGTCATGACCTCGCGGGCCGCCTCGCACGCCTCGTACAGCGCGGGCTCGGAGACCCGGTCGACGTGACACGCGATCTGGAGCACGGAGTCGGCCGACGTGTACAGGATCGCTTCTCCGGTCCGCAGATGGTGCTCGCCGTAATCGTTGATCACGTCGGTCCCGCTATACGGCCGGTTGCAGCAGAACCGCAGCCCGGTCGCATCTTCAAGCCGCCGCACGACCTCGGGCGGGAAGCCGTTCGGATACGTCGGCAGCGGCGCCGACGGCACCACGCCCATCAGCTCCCAGTGACCGGTCGTGGACTCCTTGCCGGGTCCGAGCGGACGAAGCCGGCCGTAGACCGCCGGCCCCACCTCCGGCGGTACTCCCAGGATCGGGACGATCGACCCCAGACCTAACCGCGCAAGCGTCGGCAACGAAAGACCGCCGACTTCCGAAGCCAGATGTGCGAGCGTGTTCGAGCCGGCGTCGCCGTACGAATCCGCGTCCGGGAGCGCTCCCACGCCACACGCGTCCAGCACCACGACCGCGGCTCGTCGCATTCAGTCGACCACCGAAGGCCACACGACCCGACCCGCCACCCGCACCTCCGCGATCGACTCCTCCCGCGCGAGCGTGAACAGCGCGCCCAGCTTCTCTTCGATCGACGAGGCCCTGGACAGAACCGCCTCGAGCGTGCTTCCCGCCGGCGGCCGCACGAGCACGTAATCCGCGCTCTTGCCGACCGAAAGATCGCCCACCTCGTCCGCCAGCCCCAGCGCCACCGCCCCCGCGCCGGTCGCAAGCCACAACAAGCCGGCCGGACCCAGCGGCACGCCGTCGGACCCCGCGAGCATCTGCACCTGGTAGGCCGTCAGCCCCTCCTTGAGCATGCTCAGCCCCGTGCCGGCGCCGACGTCAGTCCCGAGCGCCACCCGCACCCCGGCATCGAGATGCCGGCGCAGCGGAAACAGCCCGCTCCCCAGGAACGCGTTGCTCGACGGGCAGTGGGCCACCGCCGACCCCGCTGAGGCCAGCCGACCCAGTTCGGAATCACTCGCGTGCACGTCGTGGGCGAACACCGATGCGGAGCTGACGAGACCGAAACGCTCGTACGTCTCCAGATAGTCGCGCGCCCAGGGAAACTCCGACGCCACGAGCTCGATCTCGCCAAGCGTCTCGTTCAGATGGCTCGTCACGAGCACCCCGGGAGCCTCCCGCGCCAGCTCCCCGCACACGGACAGCAGCTCGTCCGAGCACGACAGCGAGAAACGGGGGCTGACCGCGTACCGGATCAGTCCGCGGCCGTGCCAGCGCGCCAGCAGCTCCCGGCTCGACTCGGAGCGCGACCTCCGCGCTGACCTCGCAGCTCCGGCAACAGGTTGCGGTCGGACACGACCAGCCCGCTCGCCACGCGCAGCCCGGCGGCCGAGGCCGCGGCGAACAGAGCCTCCTGCGCGCCGACGAAATGGGACCCGAACACGAGCGCGGTCGTCGTCCCATTCGCCGCCAGGCCTCGCACGAACTGAGAAGCGACCGCCGCCGCGTACGCAACGTCAGCCATCCGGGCCTCCTCGGGCAGCGCCACCGACCGCAGCCAGTCCAGCAGCCCGAGCCCCAGCGCGCCGATCACTCTGACCTGCGGGAAATGGACGTGGCAATCGACGAACCCGGGCAGCAGAACGGCGTCCCGGGCGTCCACCACCTCCGCCTCCGGCGACATTCCGCGGACCTCGCGAAACGAGCCGCAAGCCACGATCCGGCCCTCGTCAAACGCCACCGCCCCGTCCGGGAACGTCTCCAGCGCGTCCGCAAAAACGAACGGATTGCAGGGAGTATGTGCAACCTGGGCGCGCACGATCGTGGGCATGGTGAAGAGCACGTTAGGCCACTTCACACCCGTCCCGCGCAGCGGTTATGGTTGCCCATTCGTATCTGTGGAAAGGAGATGCAGTGACGGGGAGGATGAGGCGCTCTGTCCTCGCGGTTCTGGTCTTGGCGGTGGCTCTGGGGCTTGCCGCATGCGGGAGCAGCAACAGCACCAGTAGCGCGACTACCAGCAGTTCCACCACCGCGGCCGCACCAGCCGCCAGCAGCACGACGAGCACCTCGTCGAGCGGCTCGAACTTCAAGGTCGGTTTGGTGACCGACATCGGCGGGCTCAACGACCACGGCTTCAACCATCTGTCCTATGAGGGCTTGCTCCAGGCCGAGTCTCAGCTCGGAATCAAGGGCACGGTGCTTCAGTCGACCTCCGGCTCCGACTATGTCCCGAACCTCACCCGGCTCGCGGCTTCCGGAAACAACCTCGTGATCGCGGTCGGCTTCCTGATGGCTGACGCAATCCAGACGGTTGCGACGAAGTACCCCAATGTGCACTTTGCGATCATCGACAACCCCGGCGGCGCCGCGCCGGACACCGCCAAGAACATCGAGGGGATCGACTTCGCCGAGCAGGAGGCCGGTTACCCGGCCGGTTACCTCACCGGGCTCTACCTGAAGGAAAAGGGCTACACGACCGCGTCTTCGGTCGGCGGCCAGAGCATCCCACCGGTGACCGACTACATCGGCGGCTTCCAGGCGGGAGTCAAGGCGGCGGACCCGTCCGCCAAGCTGCTCAACGCGTACTCGCAGAACTTCACGGACGAGTCCTCGTGCAAGGAGCTCGCGCTCAATCAGATCAACGCGGGCTCGAAGGTCGTGTTCCAGGTCGCCGGCGCTTGCGGACTGGGCGTGATCTCCGCGGGTGTGTCGACGAAGACCCAGGTGATCGGCGTCGACGCCGACCAGAGCTACCTCGCGCCGACCCTCGTGCTGACGTCGGCCGAGAAGAAGGTCAACACGGGCGTGTTCACGGCGATCAAGGACCTGATGGCCGGCCAGTTCTCGAGCAACCTGCAGGAGAACATCAATAACGGTGGTGTCGGGATCGGCAAGATCGGTCCGGCCGGCGCCCAGTTCGAGTCACAGATCGACAACATCATCGCGGAGATGAAATCCGGAAAGATCACCCCGCCGACGGCGCTCCTGGTCAAGTAGTAAGAATCAAGCCCGCCGTGCCAGGGTCAAGCCCTCCGGCCCTTGAGCTGAAGGGAATCACGAAGAAGTTCGGCTCGGTCGTCGCCAACGACCGGGTCGACTTCGACGTGATCCCAGGAGAGGTGCACGCTTTGCTCGGCGAGAACGGCGCCGGCAAGTCGACGCTGATGTCGGTCCTGTATGGCCTGTACAAGCCCGACGCCGGAGAGATCCTGATCGACGGCCAGCCCGTCGAGATCTCCTCGCCCTCGGCCGCGATCGACCTCGGGATCGGCATGGTCCACCAGCACTTCATGCTGGTGGCTGTGATGACCGTGGCGGAGAACATCGTGCTCGGCCAGGAGCCGACCCAGGCCGGCGGCAGGCTCGACTTGAAGGCGGCGCGAACTCGGGTCAGCGAACTCTCAGACCGCTACGGACTGGCGGTCGATCCAAACGCCAAGATCGAGGACGTCACCGTCGGCACCCAGCAGCGCGTCGAGATCCTCAAGGCGCTCTATCGCAACGCGCGGATCCTCGTGCTCGACGAACCGACCGCCGTCCTGACGGCGCAGGAGGTCAAGGAGCTCACCGGCGTGCTCAACCGCCTCAAGCAGGACGGAACCGCGATCGTGTTCATCAGCCACAAGCTCGGCGAGGTGCTCGAGGTCGCCGATCGGATCACGGTGCTGAGGCGTGGCAAGAAGGTCGACACCGTTCCGCGCCAGGGCGCGACCGAGTCGAGCCTCGCGCGCCTGGTCGTCGGGCGCGACGTGCTCCTGTCGGTCTCGAAGACCCCCGGCAAGCCCGCGGGGCCATTGCTCGAGGTGAGCGACCTGTACGTGCGCGACGACCGCGAGCTCTTGAAGGTCTCCGGGCTTTCGCTCTCCGTGCGCGAGTGTGAGATCGTCGCGCTCGCGGGCGTCGACGGAAACGGACAGCAGGAGCTGGTCGATGCGATCACGGGCATGCGCGCGCCTGAGTCGGGCGCGGTGGTGATCGACGGCCAGGACATCGCCGGCAAGGGCGTGCGAGCGGCAACGGATGCCGGCGTCGCCCACATCGCCGAAGACCGCCAGCTCCGCGGCCTCGTGCTCCCGTTCACGTTGACGGAGAATCTGGCGCTGCGCGAGTACCGCAAGCCCGTGTTCAGCGCCCGCGGCTGGCTTCGCCTCAGTTACTGGAAGGACCTGGCGAAACGGCTACTCAAGGAATTCGATGTGCGCGGCGGGGGACCGGACAGTTACGCGGCATCGCTCTCAGGGGGCAACCAGCAGAAGGTCTGTGTCGCGCGCGAGATCGCGTCGAACCCCAAGCTGCTGGTCGCCCACCAGCCGACCCGTGGCCTCGATGTCGGGGCGATCGAGTTCGTGCACCGCCGCTTGATCGAGGAGCGCGACAAGGGTCGCGCGGTGCTGCTCGTATCGCTCGAGTACGAGGAGGTGAAGGCGCTGGCCGACCGGATCCTCGTGATCTACGAGGGTAAGATCGCGGGCGAGTTCCCGCCCGATGCGAGCGAGGAGCAGCTTGGTATCGCGATGACGGGCGGGACGATGCAGCCGGCCGAGGTGGCGACGTGACTCTGCTCGAAGACGAACTCCAAGCCGAAGCCGACGAGAGCAAGGGTGCCGCGGTCACGTCCCCGGCGGCGCTGACCGCGTTCCGGCGGGGTTTCAGCGGAGTGCTGGTGCCGATCGTCACGACGATCATCGCGTTCATCGCCGCCGGTCTGGTCGTGCTGGCGACCGGCCACAATCCGCTCTCGACCTATCAGTCGATCTTCAACGGGACCGGCCTCAACTGGGTGTTCCCGTGGGTCAGCGGGTCCGAGCGTGCGACCGCGGCAGGCAACCTCCAGCAGACGCTGCTTCAGGCCACGCCGTTGATCCTCGTCGGCCTCGCGGTCGCATTCGCGTTCCGCGCCGGCATGTTCAACATCGGCGGCCAGGGCCAGTACACGGTGGGGCTGATCGTCGCCGTCTGGATCGGCTCTTCATTCGCGGGGATGCCTGCGGTCCTCCACATCGTGTTCGCGATCGTCGCCGCTGCCGCCGCCGGGGCTGTGTGGGCCGGGATCGCCGGTGTCCTGAAGGCGGCCACGGGCGCCAACGAGGTGATCTCCACGATCATGCTCAACTGGATCGCGATCTGGCTCGGCGTCTACTGCTTCCAGCTCGGTGGCCCGCTCCAGAACCCCCACATGGCTTCGACGCCCGTGTCCAGCAACGTCGTCGCCGGGGCGAAGTTGCCGGTCTTCTGGGGCAGCGCGTCGCTCCAGGGGCTCGACGTCGGGATCTTCATCGCGCTTGCGCTCGCGGTCGTGTTCGGCGTGTTGATCAACCGCACGCGGCTCGGCTATGAGGCGCGCACCGTCGGCTTCAACCCAGACGCGGCGCGCTACGCCGGGGTCAACGTCGGCCGCACCTGGGTCCGCGTGATGCTGATCTGCGGCGCGTTCGCGGGTGTAGCGGCCGCGCTCGACGTACTCGGCTGGAAGTTCAACGTGTTCACGAATGACATCCAGACCTCGCAGATCGGCTTCTACGGGATCGCGGTGGCGCTGCTCGGTCGCAACACCGCCGGGGGCACGGTCGCCGCCGCGCTGTTGTTCGGGGCGCTCCTGACCGGCACCTCGGACCGCAACATCCACCTCAGCATCGACCCGACCCTCGTCCAGTACCTGACGTTCATGATCGAGGGCATCATCATCCTGCTCGTCTCGACCGACGTGATCACGCTCCGGTTGCTGAAGGGCGGGCGGCAGGTCCGCGTGGCGCTCAGGCGCAAGCCGGCTGAGCAAGCAACGCAAGGGTGGTGCGTCGTGAGCGTGGGCGCAGTCGCCATCGCACCGTCACGCGCGGTCTCGCCGAAGCAGGTCGGCATTGCGGGCATAGTCCTCGCCGCGGTCGCGTGGGTGATCACGATCCCGCCGGTCGAGTCACGCGGCATGGTGCCGACGATCGTGCTCGCCGTCCTTGCCGTCTGCGCCGGGGCGTGGTCAATCGCAGGCGGCGAGCGCAAGGTCGGCTCCGAGGCGATCGTTGTGGCCCTGTTCGCGGTCGCGGGCGCCGCGGCATCGGTGAACTCGGCAGTGTCGACGCTCGAGTCCGTGTTCACGTGGTCGGCGCTGGTGGCGGCGACGCTCCGGTATGCGACGCCCCTCTTGTTCGCGGCGCTCGGTGGCGTGATCTCAGAATCCAGCGGCGTAATCAACGTCGGCCTCGAAGGCATGATGCTGATGGGCTGCTTCTGGGGCGTCTATGGCGCCGACGTGCTCGGCTCCTGGGTCTGGGGCCTGGTTGTCGCCGCGGTAGCCGGGGGGCTGCTGGCGCTGCTGCACGCGGTCTTCTCGATCCACCTGCGCGCCAACCAGATTGTCAGTGGGTTCGGGATCAACTTCCTGGCGCTCGGGATCACCGGCTACTTCCTCGAGTACCACTACGGACCCAACGGCACACCGCTGAACATCTCGATGATCCCCAACGTCAAGATCCCGGGGATCCAGCACATCGGGTTCTTCGGGGCGGCGTTCGGCGACGCGAACCTGATGACCTGGATCGGGATCGCGCTCGTGCCGGCGCTCACCTTCTACCTGTTCCGGACGCGCGGAGGCCTGCGGCTGCGGTCCGTGGGCGAGAAGCCGCGCGCCGCCGATACCGTGGGCGTGTCGGTGGTGCGGATCCGGTACGTGGCCGTGGTCGCGTCCGGCGTGTTCGCGGCGCTCGGCGGCGCTTACCTCTCGGTCGGGTTCGTCGGGTCGTTCAGCAATGACATGACCAACGGGCGCGGCTTCATCGCGCTGGCCGCGATGATCTTTGGCAAGTGGAAGCCGTGGGGCGCCTTCTGGGCGGTACTTCTGTTCGGCTTCGGAAACGCGATGTCCGACCGGGTCTCGAGCGTCAATCCGACGCTCGGGACGCTGTTCGAGGCGCTGCCGTACGTTCTCACCCTGGTTGCCGTCGCGGGGCTCGTGGGCCGCTCACGGCCGCCGGCAGCGGACGGCATTCCGTACGTGAGGGAGTAGGGGACGCCATGGCGGTCGCCCGACTGGCACTGGCCAGCTTCGTTGACGGGGAGGTTCGCCTCAGCGACGAGGTCGAGCTGTACCAGCGCACGTACACGACGCTGTTGCGCTCGAGCGGCGAGACCGCGCTGCGCGTGCTCGAACCGTCGCACATGGCGATGGGCTCGAGTCTGCATCCGCTCGCGGCCAGCGAGGAGCTTGACCTCGGCGCGTTCCTGTACGCCGTCCAGCGGCTGCCCGACGGGATCGCCGGAGCCGATCTGGTGGTCATGGGCCAGGCCGTCGAGGCGCTGACCGCCGCCGGCATACCGGTCGACTCCTGGGAGGAGGCGGAGGCCCCCGCCCGCCGGCGCCGGTGGTACGACAGCGGCACCGGCACGCTCGCGGTGCTGCTCGCAAGCGCCTCGGACGTCGACGACCTCCTCCCCACGCTGGTCGCGTACCAGATCGAGTGGAACAAGATCCGCGTGCGCATGCGCGCCGCGGGCTGGCCCGACGCGCCGCGCTCCCCTGACGTCCCGCCCGAAGAGTGCGCGCGCGAGCTCGGCGGCAGCGCCGACGACTGGGGACGCCTGCGCACGGCCTGGGGCGCGGCCTTCGGTGAGCGGATGCGACGGGTCGCTGAGGAGCGGCTGTCGCTCCGGGTGCGGATGCTCGGCGGCACGAACACCGGCTACGCGCGCCTCACCCGCCGCTGGTGGGCACCGGTGAGTGCGGAGCTCGTCGTCGAAGGCCTAACCGAGCGGCCGCTGTATTTCGTCAGCTCTAACTCCCACAGCCTCGTGAACATCGTCAGCGGCATCGCTCAGGAGCGCGAGCCCGAGCTGATCGAGTTCGTCGAGCAACTGGACGACGACGACATCCTGCGCCAGGAGCTCATGGCCTTCCGGGCCGGTGAGAGCCAGGGCTCGTGGGAGAACTTCCTGTACTTCGTCGCTCGTCTGTACTTCAGCGCCGGCGGGCCGGAGGCCGGGGCCGAGCGCCGCGCGCTCGAGCAGCAGCGGGGCGTCACCCACCTGCGGAGTACGACCGCGCTGCGAGTGCCCGCCCAGGTCATCTCGCTCGAGTCGCTCGACCCCAAGGCGCTCGATCCCCGGCTTGGCGCGGTCGATCCGGAGGCGCTGGCCGCGAGCGGCGCGGTGATCGTCAACATCGACTACCCCCTCGGCGTCGCCGCCTACAACATCCTTCGCGAGGTCGCGGTCGACCGGACCGGGCTGCGCGGCGTGTACATCCTCGGCAAGGCGGCCACGCTCAACGCCGACGTCGGCGACGTGATGATCTCGAACGTCGTCCACGACGAGCACTCGGGCTCGACCTACTGGCTCGACAACGCCTTCGGCGTCAACGATCTGGCATCGGATCTGCGCTTTGGCACCGGCCTCGACAACCAGCGCGCGGTCACCGTCAAGAGCACGTTCCTCCAGAATCGCAACTACCTCGATTTCTACTACCGCGAGGCGTTCACGGTCGTCGAGATGGAGACCGGTCCGTACTGCAACGCGGTCTACGAGATCGCCGACTCCGACCGTCATCCGACCGGCGAGGCGGTCAACTTCACGAAGCTCCCGATCGACCTGGGGATCATCCACTACGCCTCTGACACCCCGTACACGCAGGCGCGCACGCTCGGCGCGCGCGGACTCAGCTACTACGGGATGGACTCGACGTACGCATCGTCGCTCGCGATCCTCCGGCGCATCCTGCGCCTCGAGGGCGTGCTCACCTAGCTTTATTCACTGAGCGGGTTCGCGGCGGCCCACATCTGACCGTTCGATGCGGACACGTACAACGCGCGACTGGTCAGCGCCAGCCCCGCGATGCAGACGGAGCCCTTTTGCTTACAGAGCGATGCGACCTGCCGGGGTAGGCGCAGCTTCAGCCGCCGGCGGCTCGGCAGCAACAATCCGTCGAGCTCGTTCGGGGAGCCACCGGCGTTCCATAGAACGGCGTGCGCGTTTGCGGTGAACTCGCTGACGTCGGTGCCGATCGGCTCGTGCAGAGACGAACCACACCGCTCGAGGTAGGCGTGTTGTACGTACTCGGGCGCTTCGGATTCCACGTCGATCGCGAACTGGCCGTCGGGAACGATCGTCCCGGCAGCGACGGGCATCTGCAACGGATCGCAAAGCGTTCGCGTGAGGCTCGGCGAATCGAGATCGAGGATCTGGTTGCCACCCGGCGTCACGCCTGGCGGCTCGGTCGTGATCTGCCCACTCTTGATCCGCTCGTACGTGGGCACGATCGGTCCGCTGTGGTAGCCGTACGAGACGTCAAACTCGATCCACTGGTCGCCGATCGTGGCGAACTGGGCGCCACACAACGGCGGGTAACGGTTCGCGCAGATTCCGCTCAGCGCGAACATCCGCCCGAAGTCCGGAGTGAACGGAATCCACGTCCTGGTGGGAATGCTGTACAGCTCCATCGGAGCCTCACCTGGTGAGTGACAGTCGGTGACGACCCACGAACCTCCAAGCGGCGAGACGTACCCGTCATCGAAGCCACAGTCTTTCGGGGGTTTCAGCACCACGCGCTTTCCTGTCTGCCCGTCGATGATCTGCGCTGTGCCTGACTCCCATCCGAGGAGAGCGTACGGCCCGCTCTTGGCTATGCCGAAGGCTTGCTGCCTCACCACATGCCATTTGGGGAGAAGGACAACCGCCGCGGAGCTGCTCCCAGCCGTCGTCACGAGAAAGAGTAAGACGAGCAGTGATCGCCCCAGCGCCCTCACACAGGCGAGAACGCGCTGAACCGCGCAGAGTTTCGGGAACGAGCCTTACGCGCCGACGGGGTGCCAGGCGGTCTTGAGTTCGGTGACCGCCTCGATGCGCTCGAGCGCGTCGTCGGTCGCGGCCTCATAGGTCGTCGCGGCGGCGCTGTGGCGCGCGCGCTTGATCGTCTCGGCGGCGAGCTTGTCGAGTTCGGTCGAGAGTTCGGCGTCGCCGGCCGCGTCGAGGATCGCGTTCAGATCGCGGTGGGCCCCCAACGCCCCGGCCAACTCGGCGCGCCGCCCAGACAACAGATTGACGACGCCTCCGGGAACGTCCGAGACGCCGAGCGCCTCGGCGAGGTCGAGGCCGGGCAGCGGCTCGGTCTCGGACAGGACCGCGACCGCGACGTTGCCGGCGGCGAGGACCGGCGCCAGTTCCGCGACCAGCCCCAGCAGCGGTGGCGCGTCGGGCGCGACGATCCCGACCACGCCGGTGGGCTCGGGCAGCGAGAACGACAGGAACGGCGCCGCGACCGGGTTGACGCCGCCGAGCACCGCGTGGAGCTTGTCGGTCCACCCCGCGTAGTGGAGCAGCACGTCGACGGAGGCGTTGACCTCCTCGCGCGGCACGCCCATCACGCCGGCGCGCGACTCGAGCGCCTCGGCCGCGCGATACAGGATCTGGCCGCGGTTGTAGGCCGTGCGAGCCGCCCACGCGCCGGACGCCTTGCGCGCCGCGGCAACCGCGTCGCGCACGTCTTTGCGCGAGGCTCGCGGATAATTGAACCCGTCGGCCTCGTCGTAGCGGCCGGACTCCGAGCGGACGAACGCGCCGCCGATCCACAGCTTGTACGTCTTGCGGACCGCGAGCCGCTCGGGAGTCACCGGACCACCTGCAGGTACGGACGCAGCCCGGCGGGGCCGCCCTCGCGCCCGAAGCCCGACTCCTTGTAGCCGCCGAACGCCGCCGTCGGGTCGAAGTGGTTGTAGGTGTTCTGCCACACGACCCCGGCCTGGAGCGCGCTCGCCACCTCGAACGCCTTCGAGCCCTTGTCGGTCCAGATCCCGGCCGCGAGACCGTAGCGCGAGTTGTTCGCCTTCTCGATCGCCTCGGCCTGCGTGCGAAACGTGAGCACCGACACGACCGGCCCGAAGATCTCCTCGACCGCGATCCGGTGCGCCGGCGAGACGTCGGTGAACAGCGTCGGCGCGAACCAGTAGCCGCGCTCGGGAAGCTCGCACGCGATCGAGCGCCGAGTCGCGCCCTCCTCCTCCCCAGCCGCGACCAGAACCTCGATCCGCTCGAGTTGCTCGGCCGAGTTGATCGCGCCGACGTCGGTGTTCTTGTCCATCGGGTCGCCGACACGCAGGCGCCCCATTCGCGCCCACAGCTTGGAGATCACCTCGTCGCGCACGCTCTCCTGGATCAGCAGGCGCGATCCCGCGCAGCACACGTGGCCCTGGTTGAAGAAGATGCCGTTGACGATCCCCTCGACGGCCTGATCGAGCGCGGCGTCCTCGAACACGATGTTCGCCGACTTGCCGCCGAGCTCGAGCGTCAGCTTGATGTCCGTGCCGGCCAGCGCGGCCTGGATGTCGCGCCCGACGGCGGTCGAACCGGTGAAGGCGATTTTGTTGATTTTTTTCTGGCGGACGAGGGCCGCGCCCGTGTCGCCATTGCCCGGGAGGATGGAGACGACGCCGGGCGGAAGCTCGGCCTCCTGACAGATCTCGGCGAGCAGTAGCGCGGTCAGCGGCGTCGTCTCGGCCGGCTTCAGGATCGCGACGTTGCCGCACGCCAGCGCCGGCGCGAGCTTCCACGCGGCCATCAGCAGCGGGAAGTTCCACGGCACGATCTGCCCGACGACGCCGAGCGGCCTGACCTCCCTGGCATTGACGCCGTAGCGGAGCTTGTCGGCCCAACCCGCGTAGTGGAAGAAGTGCGCGGCGGCGAGCGGGATGTCGACGTCGCGCGATTCCCGGAGCGGCTTGCCGCCGTCGAGCGTCTCGACGACCGCGAGCTCACGCGCGCGCTCTTGGATCAGGCGCGCGATCCGGAACAGGTACTTGGCACGCTCGAGGTCCTTGAGCGCGGCCCACTTGGGGTGCGCCTCCCGCGCGGACTCGACGGCTGCGGCCACGTCGTCCGGGCCCCCGTAGGCCACCTCCGCTATCGGCTCCTCCGTGGCGGGGTTAATCGTCGGCACGTACCTGCCATCCGCCGGGTCTTTGAAATCACCGTCGATGAACAGGCCGTATCGGTCCTTCAGGCGGATGTGATCCGCGGACTCCGGTGCAGGGGAGTAGTCCCAGACGATGCTGGTTCGAGTCTCGATGCTCATTCCTTCGAGAAGTCCTCTGAGCGCCCGTAGCGCCCGGTCTCGGTCTTGGCGTACTGCATAAGCAGATCATTGAGCACGGACGACGCGCCGATGCGGATGCGGTCCGGCGTCAGCCACTCGTCTCCGAGCGTCTCCTTCACGAGCACGAGGCGGTGGAGCGCGGCCTTGCTCGTCGACACGCCGCCGGCGGCCTTGAAGCCGACGATCCGTCCCGTTCGGTCGGCGTAGTCGCGGATCGCCTCGAGCATCACGAGACAGACGCCCGGCGTCGCGCCGGCGGCCGCCTTGCCCGTCGAGGTCTTGATGAAGTCCGCGCCGGCCTCCATCGCGAGCATCGACGCGTGGCGGACGTGGTCGTAGGACCCGAGCTCGGCGGTCTCGAGGATCACCTTCAGATGCGCGTCGCCGCAGCGTTCCTTGACCGCGACGATCTCCTGCTGCACGCGGGTGTCGTCGCCGGCCAGGAACGCCTCGCGCGAGATCACCATGTCGATCTCGTCCGCGCCCGCAGCGACCGCGTCCTCGGTGTCCTTGAGCTTGGCCTCGAGGGACACCTGGCCGGCGGGGAATCCGGTCGCGACGCTCGCCGTCTTGACTCCGGTGCCGTTCAGGGCTTCTTTCGCGGTGGCTACCAGCGACGGGTAGACGCAGATCGCGGCCACGCTCGGGATCTCGGGCATCGTGGGCGCCGGGCACACGCCCTTCGCGCACAGGTGGCGCACCTTGCCCGGCGTGTCCGCGCCCTCGAGCGTGGTCAGGTCGACCATCGACACGGCGAGGCGGATGCCCTGTTGCTTGGCTGTGGTCTTGATCGAGCGCTTCCCGAGCTGCGCGGCGCGCTCCTCGATCCCGACTCGGTCGACGTGAGGCAGACGACGGATCACGAGCCGAGGCTACTACGCTCTCGCGGGTGAAGCGGGTCCTTGTTTTCTGCGGATCGAGCCCCGGGCGGGTGCCCGAGTACGCCGCGGCCGCGGCCGAGACGGGTCGCGAGCTCGCCTCGCGGGGCCTCGAGATCGTCTACGGAGGCGCGAGCGTGGGGCTGATGGGCGCGCTCGCCGACTCCGCGCTGGCCGCCGGCGGCACCGTGATCGGCGTGATCCCGACGCGGCTGGTCGAGCACGAGATCGCGCACGCCCACCTGACCAAGCTGCACATCGTCGAGACGATGCACGAGCGCAAGGCGCTGATGGCCGAGCTGGCCGATGCTGTGATCGCGCTTCCCGGCGGCACCGGGACGCTCGACGAGCTGTTCGAGCTGTTCACCTGGAAGCAGCTCGGGCTGCATCGCAAGCCGCTCGGGATGCTCGACGTCGACGGCTACTGGCAGCCGCTGCTCGCGTTCCTCGAGCACGCGGTCAACGAGCGGTTCGTGCGGGCTGAGCACGTGGGGATGCTGCTGGTCGAGCGGAGCCCGGCCGCGCTGATCGACCGGCTCGCCACCGACACGCACCGCGCGGCCGACAAGTGGCTCGACCGCCCCGCGGTCGACCGCGAACGCCCGCTGGTCGACTAACCGGTGCCGAAAACGCGGTCGCCGGCGTCGCCCAATCCGGGACGGATGTAGGCGTTCTCGTCGAGCTCGCGATCGACCGCGGCGGTCCAGATCCGGACGTCGGGGTGCTCGGCCTGGACCGCCGCGATCCCCTGGGGCGCCGAGACGAGGCAGACGAGCTCGATCTGCCTGGCGCCGGCCTTCTTGAGCTTCGCGAGCGCGTGCACCGCGCTCCCCCCTGTGGCGAGCATCGGGTCGAGCACGTACACGCGCGAGGTCGGCAGCCGGGGTGGCAGCCGCTCGTAGTAGTCGATCGGGACGTGCTCCTCCTCGTCGCGATAAATCCCGACGTGACCGACGCGGGCGTCCGGGAGCAGACGCAGGAAGCCCTCGACCATCCCGAGGCCGGCGCGCAGGACGGGCACGACCGCCACCTCGTCGGCGAGTCTTGAGCCGGTTGTTTCTTCGAGCGGCGTCTGGATCGTGACGTCCTTGAGCGGCAGCTCACGTGCGACCTCGATGGCCATGATCGCCGCGGCCTCGAACAGGGCCTGGCGGAAGTCGCCGTGGGACGTCTCACGGTCGCGCATCACCGACAGTCGATCGGCGAGGACGGGATGCTCGACGATTGTGAGCGTTTCGGCCACGGCTGCGATGCTATCCGCCATGGCGCGAGTCAACATCGAGCTCAAAGCCCGTGATCCCGATCCGTCGGAAACGGCCGCGCGTTGCCTCGCCCTCGGGGCCTCGGACCAGGGCGTGCTGGCGCAGAGCGACACTTACTTTGCCTCCCGGCGCGGACGGCTGAAGCTCCGCATGGAGGAGGGAGCCCTCGGCGGTGAGCTGATCGCGTACGGGCGGCCGGACGCTCGCGAGGTATCGGAGAGCCGATATGTGCTCGCGCCGGTCGCCGCGGCCGACGAACTGGCCGAGGCGCTCGACGCCGCGCTCGGCACGGTCGTGGTCGTATCGAAGCGCCGACGCCTGTTCTTGTGGGAGGGCGTGCGGATCCACCTCGACGAGGTCGACGGACTGGGCAGTTTTGTGGAGTTCGAGGCCGTGCTGCCCGAGGCGGGCGATCTCGCCACAGCACGGACGAAGGTGGCGCGGCTGCGGACGGAGCTGGGTATCGCCGACGATGCGCTCGTTGCCGTCGGGTATGCCGATCTGCTGATCGACGGACAGCAGGCGCTGCTCCGGGCGGCTGACGAGGCGATGCGCAACGCGTACGCGCCCTACTCGGAGTTCAAGGTCGGTGCCGCGGTCCGCGGCGCCAGCGGCGCGATCTATGCCGGCGCGAACGTCGAGAACGTGGCGTACCCCCAGGGGCAATGCGCCGAGGCCTCCGCGCTCGGGGCCCTGGTGACCGCCGGCGAGACGGCGATCACGGCCGTCGCGGTAGTCGCCGAGCGCCTCGAGATCTGCCCGCCGTGCGGAGGCTGCCGGCAGCGGCTGTCCGAGTTCGGCGACGCCTCGACGCCGGTGTACCTCGGGCCCACGGCGACCACCCTGGGCGAGCTGTTGCCCGGCGCGTTCGACCGCGGGGCGCTCGCGTGAACCTGGGCTCGCCCCGCGTCGGGATCGTGCTCGGGTCGGGCCTGGGGGCGGTCGCGGACGCGGTCTCGGACCCGGTGGTGGTCGGATACGAGGAGCTGCCGGGCTTCCCGCGTCCGACCGTTTCCGGACATGCTGGACGAGCCGTGCTCGGCTCTATCGGGGGCGTGCCGGTCACGGTCCTCCAGGGGCGGGCGCACCTGTACGAGGGGGGTTCTTTGGACGCGCTGCGGGCTCCGATCCGCGCGCTCCGGGCGGCCGGGGCGTCGGTACTGGTGCTGACGAACGCCGCCGGGTCGCTGCGCGCTGACGTCGGACCCGGGTCGCTGATGGCGATCACCGATCACATCAACATGACCGGCGTGAACCTGCTCGCCGGGCCCAACGACTCGTCGGTCGGGCCTCGGTTTCCCTCGTTGCGGGATGCCTACGACCCGGCGTTGGTGGCGGTTATGCGCGAGTCAGCTCGGGGCCTCGGGATCGATCTCGCCGAGGGCGTCTACCTCGCGGTCGGCGGGCCCAGCTTCGAGACGCCGGCCGAGATCCGCGCGTTCCGCGTGCTGGGCGCCGACGCTGTCGGGATGTCGACCGTCCAGGAGACGATCGTCGCCCGCCACTGCGGCCTGCGCGTCGCCGCGGTGTCGGTGATCACGAATCTCGCCGAGGGGATGACCGACGAGCCCCTTTCGCACGAGCAGACGCTGAATGCCGCGCAGGACGGCGCCGGCGACCTGGCCCGGCTGCTGCTCGACTTCATCCCCCGCCTGTCCGCCGACGCTGATGCTGGTAGCTGAGCTCATCCGGCGAAAGCGCGACGGCCTCGAGCTGTCGGCCGACGAGATCACCGAGCTTGTCCGCGGGATCGCCGACGGCACCGCCACCGACGCCCAGGTCGGCGCGTTGGCGATGGCGATCGTCTGGCGCGGCATGAACGCCGGCGAGCGGGTGGCCCTTACGGGGGCGATGACGCACTCGGGAGATGTTTTGCATTGGGGCGATGCCGGGTTGTCCGGACCGGTTTTGGACAAGCACTCGACCGGCGGCGTGGGCGACAAGGTCAGCCTGCTGCTCGCGCCGATCGTGGCGGCGTGCGGGGCGTTTGTCCCGATGATCTCGGGCCGCGGGCTCGGCCACACCGGCGGCACGCTCGACAAGCTCGAGTCGATCCCGGGGTACGAGGTGGCGTTGGAACCCGAGCGGTTGCGCGCGGCGGTGGCGCGAGTCGGCTGCGCGATCGTCGGCCAGACCGCTCGCCTGGCCCCCGCCGATCGGCGGCTGTACGCGATCCGCGACGCCACCGGGACGGTGGACTCGATCCCGCTGATCGTCGGCTCGATCCTGTCCAAGAAGCTCGCCGCGGGGCTCGACGCGCTCGTCATGGACGTCAAGTTCGGCTCGGGCGCTCAGTTCCCTGATCTGGACCGCGCCCGGGAGCTCGCTCGAGCGATCGTCGAGGTGGCGGTCGGGAACGGCATGGCGACGGTCGCGCTGCTGACCGACATGAACCAGGTGCTCGGCCGGACCGCGGGCAACGCGGTCGAGGTACGGGAGTCGATCGAGCACCTGACCGGCGACGCTCGGGACGAGCGGCTGCTCGAGGTGACGCTCGCGCTGTCCGCGGAGTTGCTCGTCCTGGGCGGGTTGCATGCCGATGTCACGGCCGCGCGGGAGGCCGCTCTGGGCGCGCTTGAGAGCGGCCGCGCGGCCGAGCGGTTCGGTGCGATGGTCGTCGAACTCGGCGGACCGGCCGACCTGCTCGATGCGCCGTCGCGTCACCTACCGGGCGCGCCGGTCGTCCGGCCAATCGAGCCGGAGACGCCCGGCGTGGTCTCGGCGATCGATGTCCGCGCGGTCGGGATCGCGGTCGTCAACCTCGGCGGCGGCCGGGCGCGCGAGGACGACGTCGTCGACCACAGCGTCGGCCTGACCGAGGTGGCGGCGCTCGGCGAGCGGGTCGAGCCGGGCGGGCGGCCGCTCGCGCTCGTGCACGCGCGCGATGAGGACTCCGCTCGCCGGGCCGCCGACGCGGTCCGCGCAGCGTTCGTGCTCGGCGACCCGCCCGGCGAGATCCCCGGGCCGGTGGCCGAGATTCAGCGCGCGGTGTAGACGCCGGTCGAGACGGCGTGGTAGCCCTTCGCGCCGATGCTCCGCGCGAGCGCGCTGCGCGGGTCCTCGTTGTTCGCGAGGCATTCGAGCGCTCGGGCGAAGTCGTAACGCGGGGACCAGCCGAGCTCGCGCCGCGCGAGGTCGTTGACGTACACGCGCTCGATCGACGGGAACATCCGCCAGCCGCGCGCGGCGTATGTGTTGGCGTAGTCCGGGAAGCGGTTCTGTATGACCGCGGGGAGGTCGTTGCGGATGTTCGTCAGATCGTCCGGGCGCAGCGGAGTCGTCGCGCTGATCACGTAGCGGCCGAACCCGATTGACGGCGCCTTTTCGAGAGCGAGCAGATGGGCGGTGACGACGTCCTCGAGGTCGACTCGGCGGTAGAGCAACTCGTTGACCTTGATGTTGAGGTCGTCGTAGGTTTTGCGGATCTCGTCGCGGTCGTCGGGCTCGGGAAAGAACCGGGAGGTGCGCAGGATCAGACACGGCAGCCCGTGGTCTTGCCAGATGAGCTGACACAGATCCTCGGCGGCGGTCTTGGTCGCGCCGTAGATGTTCCGCGGAACCGGGACGACGTCCTCGGTGATCCAGGCGGCCGGCTGTCCCGGGGCGGGGGTGAGAGCCCGCCCGAACGCGCTCGTCGTGCTCGTGAAGACGAAGCGTCCGACGTCGGCCGCGACGGCTTCCTCGAGCAGGTTCAGCGTGCCGGCGATGTTCGTCTCTACGAAGTCCACGCGGCCATGCGAGCGCACGTGGGGCTTGTGGAGCGTCGCGCAGTGCGCGACCGCGTCGACACCTGCCATGCATCGCTGCACGGTCTGGCGGTCGGCGATCGATCCGACGACTGTCGTCGCCGGCGACGCGAGCACGTCGAGCCCGACGACCTCGTGCCCCTCCTCGCGCAGGACGCGCACCAGCGCGTCGCCGAGGTGACCGGAGCTGCCGGTGACGAGAATCCGCATTTAGGTATCGATATCAGACCGGCCTGATACAACCTCGGACCCATGTCGTCTGTGGTCGCCAAGGCCGAGCTGCACGTCCACCTCGAGGGAACCGCCCCGCCTGAGCTGGTGCGGCGGATCGCGGCGCGGAACGGCCTGGCGCTGCCTGAGGCGCTGCTAGGCGACGACGGGCGCTTTCGGTACACGGACTTCCTCGACTTCCTGCGCACCTACGACATGGCCGCGAGCGTGATCCGGACCGCCGAGGACTACCGCGACATCACCTACGAGTACCTGTGCTCGTGCGCGCGCGGCGGCGCGATCTACGTCGAGCTCACCGCCTCGCCCGACCACGCCGCGCTCGTCGGGCTGAGCGACTCCGAGCACCTCGGCGGCATCGCCCGGGGGATCGACGATGCCCGTCGCGACACCGAGATCGAAGGCCGGATCCTGATCTCGGCCGTGCGGAATTTCGGAGTCGAGCGGGCGCTCCGCGTCGCCCGCCACGCCGCCGAGCGCCCCCATCCGTACGTCGTCGGCTTCTCGATGGCCGGCGACGAGGCCGGGTTTCCCGCCGGCGATTTCGCCGAGGCCTACGCGATCGTGGCCGACGCCGGGCTCGGCTGCACGATCCACGCCGGCGAGTGGGCCGGCGCCGACAGCGTCCGTGCGGCGCTGTCGCTACCTGTTACGCGTATCGCCCACGGCGTGCGGGCGATCGAGGATCCCGTCGTCGTCTCTGAGTTGGCTTTGGGGGGGATCGTGCTCGAGTGCTGCCCGACGAGCAACGTCGTGCTCGGCGTTTACCCCTCGTACGAGGACCACCCGCTGCCGGCGCTGCGATCCGCCGGCGTCAGGGTCACGCTCGGCTCCGACGACCCCCCCTACTTTGGCGCTTCGATCGAGGGCGAGTACGAGGTGTGCGCGGAGCGGATGGGCTTCAGCGACGACGTCCTGCGCGAGATCACCCGGACCGCGATCGACGCCGCGTTCTGCGACGAGGACCTACGCGCGGCGTTGCGCGACCGGCTCTGAGTCAACCCTTCGTCCGTTTGCGGCAATTGTCACTTCAGGTGCGCTCAGGCCGGCGCGATCCAGCCCTCATGGAAACCAACGACGACGTCACACGCGTCCTCACCTCCGCGCTGATTCGGCGCATGACCGATGACCAGATCAATCGGGTGATCGGCGAGCTCGAGTACATCGCGGAGGAGCGCGGCGACCGGAACGGCGACAGCGCTCAAACGCAGGCCGCGCATGTCCTCGTTGCAGCCCTCGAGGCCCGGCGTGAACGGCGGAACGGTGGCAGCGTGCCGCCGCCGTCGCTCAACGGGGCTCCGGTGGCCGCCGAGGCGTAACTCCGAGAATCCGGCTGCGGCCTATGGCTGACGCGCGTCAGCCATAGGCGCGTCCCACGCCGCCGTCGCCGCCGTGCATGCGGCGCGACATTTCAGACGCGAGCCGCAGATGCTCGAGCGTCCGCTCGCCGGCCAACTCGATGAGCTCGGTGGCGCACCGCACATCGCGGGGGTCCACGGACTCAAGGGCCGTGGCGATCGTCCCGCACAGCATCTCGAGAACAACTTCCCCGGGCTCCTCCCCGGGGTAGGCGTCATCTGGCAGCGCGTCGATGAGGTCGGACGCGAGGTCGCTCAGCATCATGCCCGTGCCGAGCAGCTTGTGCACAAACTGGTCGATGTGTTCGCTCATCGCTTAAAAGAGCCTCGAGGGGGCTCGAGTTCTCCCCCCTCTTGATCCACATGCGTCGGGCCGGGCGTCGCGCCGGTCGTTGCGGTGGGTCATAAGTCGCCACTCGGCGCCCCTCTCGCGCCGAATGCCGATTCGGGCACGAATGTGGGTCATTTGGCGGTTCTGGGCGTCCGGAGCTCGTCGAGTGCGCGGTTATGACCCCGCCAGATCCCGTCGGGCGGAGCGGACGGTTCCGCCAGCCACTCGCCGGTGTCATAGCATCGGTGCTGTGATCGAAACACCGGGGACTGAGACAGAGCAGCAACAGGACGGACAGGAGCAGCGACGACGTCCCGCGATCGTCGCCGTCGATGACGAGCCGGCGGTGCTCGCGGCGGTATCGCGCGACCTGAGGCGCGGCTTTGGCGAGCGGTACCGGATCATGCGCGCCGGCTCGGGCGCCGAAGGGCTGGACCTCCTGAAGCAGATCCGCACGCGAGGCGAGCAGGTGGCGCTGCTCGTGGCCGACCAGCGGATGCCCGGGCTGTCCGGCACCGACTACCTCGTGCAGGCGCGCGAGGTCGTGCCCGAGGCCAAGCGCGTGCTGCTGACGGCGTACGCGGACACGGAGGCGGCGATCCAGGCGATCAACGAGGTGTCGCTCGACTACTACCTGCTGAAGCCGTGGGATCCGCCTGAGGAGCAGCTGTTTCCCGTCGTCGAGGATCTGCTGACCACGTGGGAATCGGGCGCGGCACTCGAGTCGGGCGGGGTGCGCGTGATCGGGCATCGCTTCTCCAAGCAGTCGCACGACCTGCGCGACTTCCTTGCCCGCAATCGCGTGCCGGCGCGGTGGCTAGACGTCGAGCGCGACAGCGAGGCGCGCGAGCTGCTCGCGGTCGCCGGCGTCGAGGCCGATCGCCTCCCGGTCGCGCTGCTCGAGGATGGATCGGTGCTCGAGCGCCCGACGATGCTCGAGCTCGCGGAGCGGCTCGGGATCTCGGCGCAGCCGATCGGGGATCACTACGACCTGGTGATCGTCGGGGGTGGCCCGGCCGGACTCGCGGCCGCGGTGTACGGCGCCTCCGAAGGCCTGCGGACGGTGATGGTCGAGCGCGAGGCGCCGGGGGGGCAGGCGGGCCAGTCCAGCCGAATCGAGAACTATCTCGGCTTCCCGGCCGGCCTGAGCGGCTCGGACCTCGCCCGGCGGGCGACCGATCAGGCGCGGCGGCTCGGTGCCGAGCTCGTCACAGTCCAGGAGGCGGTTGAGTTGCGCATCGAGGGATCGGGGCGTCTGGTCGAGCTGACCGGCGGGGGCATACTGAGCGCCAACACGGTCCTGGTCGCCTCGGGAGTCTCGTATCGCCAGCTCGACTGCCCAGGCTTCGCCGAGATGACCGGCGCCGGGATCTACTACGGCGCGGCACTCACCGAAGCCCGCGCGTGCGCCGACCAGCATGTGTTCGTGATCGGCGGCGCGAACTCCGCCGGGCAGGCCGCCGTGTACTTCAGCGGCTACGCGGGACGGGTCACGATGCTAATCCGCGGCGACTCGCTGACGAAGTCGATGTCGCAGTACCTGATCGAGCAGATCGCGGCGATCCCGAACATCGAACTCAGAACGCGATCCCAGGCGGTCGCCGCGGAGGGAGTGGACGGCCATCTGAAAGCGCTGCGGATCCGCGGCCCCGATGGCGACGAGACCATCGAGGATGCCGATGCCTGCTTCGTGTTCATCGGGGCGTCTCCGCGAACCGACTGGCTCGACGGGGTGGTCGCGCGCGACGAGCGGGGGTTCATCCTTGCCGGGCCCGACGTCCGCGATCACGGCTGGCCGCTGCTCGCGTGACCCGCATGCGCTCGAGACGAGCGTGCCCGGCGTGTTCGTCGCCGGCGACGTTCGCGCGCGCTCGATCAAGCGCGTGGCGAGCGCCGTCGGAGAGGGATCGATGGCGGTCTCGCTGATCCACGAGTACCTCGCGAGCGCATGAGCGAGCCCGAGCGGCCCACGCTCGACGAGCTGCGCACGGTCGACCTGTTCGACGAGCTCGACGACGAGCAGCTCGCGCGCTGGCGCGAGGTGTCCGAGATCCGCGAGCTGCCGGCCGACGCCGTCGTGGCCGAGGCGGGCCAGACCGCCGAGTTCATGCTGCTATTCCGCGGCGTCGTCCAGGGTCTGGTGGTCGAGGCGGGCCGGGTCGAGCCGATCACCCGCCAGACCGCGCCCACCTGGATGGGCGCGATCACGGTACTCACCGAGACCGGCTACGCCGGCGAGATGCGCGCAGTGACCGACGTCCGCATCGCCGGGATCGCGGCGGAGGACTTCACCCGGCTCGTGACCAGTCAGCGCCCGGTGTTCAGACGGGTGATGCGCGCGATCCGTCCGGTCGCGACCCGGATCGCCGCGCGCGAGCAGAACCGCGAGCGCCTGGCGTCGCTCGGGACGATGGCCGCCGGGCTGGCCCACGAGCTGAACAATCCGGCCAGCGCGGCACGGCGCGCCGCCTCCGACCTCGCCGACGCACTCGACGTGCTGGCCTCGACGATCGGGCTGTTCGTCGAGTCGGGCGTCGAGCGCGCCCAGGCCGAGGAGCTGGTGACTCTCCAGCGCGAGGCGATGGAGCGGGCCAGCGCACGAGACTCCCTGTCCGCGCTCGATGCCGCAGACAAGGAAGATGAGCTGCTCGAAGCGCTCGAGCGCCTGAACGTGAGCGAGCCGTGGCGGCTGAGCGAGCCGCTCGTCGCCGCCGGCATCGACGCGGAGTGGCTCGATCGACTGGCCGCGATCGCCGGACCGGGGACGGGCGCCGCAATCGCGTGGATCGCCGCGTCGCTGACGACGCGCGGACTCGCCGCTGAGATCGCCGAGTCGACCGAGCGGATGAGCAAGCTCGTCAAGGCGATCAAGTCGTATGCGTTCATGGACCGCGGTGAGCTCGTCGAGACCGACGTACACGAAGGCCTCGAGACCACCCTGCTCGTCCTCGGGCACAAGCTCAAGCACACCTCGATCGAGGTCCGTCGCGACTACGACCGCTCGCTGCCGAAGATCACCCTCCGCGGCTCGGAGCTGAACCAGGTCTGGACCAACCTGCTGGCGAACGCGATCGAGGCCCTCGGCGACTCCGGCACCATCGACATCGCCACCGAGCGCGACGGCGCCTGCGCGCGCGTCGACATCCTCGATAACGGCCCGGGTATCCCCGAGAACATCCGCTCCCACGTCTTCGACCCGTTCTTCACCACCAAGAGCGTCGGCGAGGGCACTGGCCTCGGCCTCGACACCGCGCGCCGGATCGTGACCGAGCGCCTCAACGGCTCGATCACCTTCGACTCAGAACCCGGACGTACCGTGTTCCACGTCTGGCTTCCCCTGAACGGGGCCCGTTAGGACCCGCCCGCCGCGTGTAGCGCGTTCGTCGCCATCTCGCGGACGTACAAGTTCTCGTCTGACTCGGCGAGAGTTCGCAGCACGGACTGGTAGGCCGGAACGAACCCCGGAGAGCGTTGAAGCGCTTGCGCCGCTCGGTACCGGATCAGGGAGGAAGCCGGATCCCTGAGCAGCGCGCCGAGCGCTAGCTCAATGCGACGATCTCTGTTGGCATCGTTCGGATCTCCAAGGTGAACGCCGAGCGCGACCGCGGCGGCTACACGCTCGGCGACCGCTCGAGATTGAGACAGGTCGAGCACTTGATCGGCTCTCAGCAGCGGCGCCATACGTCTGATTTCGCGGGCGGTGGCTTCTCGCGTCTTGACATCGCCGGAGTCAAAGCCGAGTGCGACGGCCCGGAACTCGTCAGTCGCGTCCGTGCGAGTCTCGGTTGCGCGCGCGGCCTCGTCGATCGCTCCCAGGATTTGGTCAATCCCCGCTCTTCCCGGTCCCTGAAAAAACAGTCCCTGGCGCCGTGTCAGCGACCGAAGGTCATCGGGCAACTCACTGGACCCGGGCATTTGCGCACCGTCGACCAAGACAGGAATGACCCGGGGGCTCGACCGTAAGGCGGTCGCGACTTCGATGCGAACGAAGTCATCGGGATCGTCGAGACGCCGGCTGCCGGTTTCGCCGGCCGCGCCGAGCCAGCCCGGCCCGATCAGGATCAGCGCGAGGTCAGCGCGCGCAATCGCCTGCTCGACGTGTTCGACGAAGTCGACTCCCAGCGGCAGCGAGTCCAAATCCTTGAACACGTGGTCCTTCCCGATCCGGTCCACGAGCTCGTGGTAGATCCAACTGGCATAGCCGGTTGTCGTATCGCTGTGGCGATAGGAGATGAATACGTTCGCCAATGCCCGAGCAACCCCCAGGACTTATTCTGGCGACCCCGCGCCGTCAAGGCAAGCGCCCCGCGCGACCGGCTCAGCATCGATCAGCTTGGACGCTGCGGATCACGCACCCACCTCGGTGAGCTCCAGAGGCAGGTTCGACAGGATCTCCGGGCCGCCAGGGCGGACCACCACGTCGTCCTCGAGCCGGATCCCGCCGACGCCGGCCTTGTACAGACCCGGCTCGATCGTGAGCACCGTCCCCTGTTCGAGCGGCTCGTTCCAGCGGGGGACGAGGAACGGGGGCTCGTGGATCGAGAGGCCGATCGCGTGGCCCGCGCCGTGCAGGCACGCGCCTAGGTCGCTGGCCGCCTCGATGAGTGTTCGTTGTGCTGCGTCGACGTCGCGGCCGGAGGCGCCGGGCTGGGCAGCGGCGTTGGCAGCCTGCTGGGCGTCGAAGACCACCTGCCACGTTTTCGTGGCCCATTCGGATGCAGGGCCGACGGTGGCGCAGCGGGTGAGGTCGCCCCAGTAACCGTCGAGGCAGGCCGACAGGTCCGCGCACACGACGTCGCCTTTTTGCAGCTCTCTTGGCCCCGGGTCGCCGTGCGGGTTGGCGGCGTTCTCGCCGAACAGGATCAGCGGATGGGCCTCGGTGGCGCCCTGCTCGCGCAGGAACGCCTCGACTCGCGCGTTCAGCGCCTGCTCGACGACGCCGGGGACGAGCCACTCGAACGCGCGGCGCAGCCCCTCCTGCACGAGCTCGCAGGCGGCGCGGATGCGCTCGATCTCGGCGGCGTCCTTCTGCACCCGCAGACTCATCACGAGCCCGCCGGCGGGGGCGAGCTCGAAGCCGTGGCGCTCGAGCGCGCTCGTGCGTGCGTAGACGATGTGGTCCTCTTCCACGCCTACCTCTTTTGTTCCGGCGAGGGCTGCTGTGAGCTCTGGGATCCCGTCGGATGCGGCGTCGTAGGAGATTCGGTCGAGCCGCTGGGGCGCGCCGTCGATCTGGCCGCGGTCGAGCGCCGGCACGATCACCGCCGAGCGATCGGGCCGCACGACCACTCCGAAGAAGCGTTCGAGCTGCATTGGCTTGAAGCCGGTCAGGTACGCGATCGACTCGTCGCTGGTGATCAGAGCCGCCTCGAGGCCGGCCACCGCGGCTGCCTCCAGCATGCGATCTAGACGCGACTCGGCAGCATCCGTCATGGTCGCGGACGGGTCGGTGCGTTCGGCTAGATTGGCCACTTGTCTTCCACCTTCCTCAGTAAAATTCTTTTGCTGGCGGGAAAGTATCAACTGTGAGCAAAGAAAGTTCAACCAGAGAAGAACGCGACGTTGCCGCCCTTCCGGCGAGCGGGCTCGATCAGATCGGCCGGCGGCTGAACGCAATGCGGCGGGCCCAAGGCGCCACGCTCGAGCAGCTCGCCTCCGACAGCGGCCTGTCCACCGGCTACCTCTCCCAGATCGAGACCGGCGCCGCGATCCCCTCGCTGACCGCGCTCCAGCTGATCGCCGCTGAGCTCGGCGTCGACGTAACCGCCTTCTTCCCGGACGAGCGGACGCGGGGAACGCGGCTGATCCGCGCCTCTGAGCGCCGCGAGTTCCGAGTCGACCCCGGATCGGGCGAGGAGTACGCCGTGCTGGCCGGGCAGGTGCACGACCGTGCGTTCTCCGCCCTCTACGCCAAGCATGAGCCCGGCAGCGAGGGTAACGAGCGTCCGTTCCGGCACCTGGGCGAAGAGTTTGCGCTGGTTCTGAACGGGCGCATCTTGATCACCGTTGACGGGACCGACTACGAGCTCGGACCGGGCGACTGGATTCACTACTCCTCCCATCCCAGTCACTCCATCCGCGTCATATCCGATGAATCGGTGGAGGGGCTTTGGCTGCTGACGCCGGCGGTGATCTGACCGCCGAGCCCACCACGGGGGAGTCACTCGGCGCGCGTGTCGGCACCCGCCTTCGACACCGCCGCCTCGAGCTTGACCTCACGCTGACGGACGTTGCTGCCAGCGCCGACCTGTCGGTTGGCTATCTCTCCTCGATCGAGAAAGGGGGCAAGGTCCCCTCGCTCCCGGTTCTCGCGCGCCTGGCGCACGCGCTCGACATGTCACTTGCCGAGATCCTCCGCACCTCGGCCTCGAGCCGCCTGTCCCGCGGCTCGCTCACCAGCCGCCTCGGCCAGGAGCGACTGAACGCGGACGGCTCCCAGCTGCGGATCGTCCGCCTCTCGGGCAAGCCGGGCTCGCGCGGGAAGGCCCCGCTCGCGTTCGGCCGCGGTGACGTGTTCGTCTACGTGCACCAGGGCGAGTGGGAGATCGACGTCGACGGGACCGTGTTCGAGGTCGGGCCCGGCGACTCGCTCCACGGCGACCGGCCCCGGTCGATGACGTGGCGCGTCACCGGCGATGAGACCGCCACGAGCATCTGGGCGGCCGCGGCGCCACCGGGCCGCAGCCGACGGGCTGACGGTCACTGAGTGGGTTGGCGCTCCCGTACGCCTCCCGCGGCGAATTGTGGACGCGACCTAACCGACGCGAGCCCCTGGAGTCTCCGATCGTGCTGGGCACCCTTGACTCACCGCATCACCGATCGACGTGTCCGTCCATCCCAACCAGCCGCGAGAGGATCTCTCCGTTAGCTCCCAATCTTCCCTTTGGCGAGGGGTTGGGTGTGGTTCGCCTGATCGCCGGACCTCAGTTAGAAATTGAACTCTAGGCCGTGGGACGTGTTGGCCGCACTGACGTCGTTGCAGTTCCGTGACACATTTGGTTCAAAACTGAGGCAGACTGGTCTTGAGCCGTAACAAAGGTGAGCGGATACTGGAGGTGAAAGGAGGGCGTCCACGACTCTCATCTACATGCGAACGACACCATTCCCGCGCGGCAGCTACCGGGACTCCCAACCATGAGGACGGTCGTGCTTTCAAACTACCCCGAGTCCCAGATTCGAAGAGAACGGGCTCGGCGTGATGACGAGTACAGGGCGAAGCTGGCGGAGCAGGATGCCCGGACTGCTGAGCTTGTCGTCGGATACGACACCGCACTCCGTGAACGGGCGTGCGAAATCGCAGCGCTCGAGCGGGACGCTCGCCGGCTGCGGTCGAACGGACGACCACTCCGAGCGCTTCGGACGTGGGTGGACCTGCGCCGAGTGAGAACCTCGCCGCCTCCCGACCCGCCGGCCCTACCGCCGCCGCTGCGGCCTCCGGGACCGACGACACGAGAACTGACCCTCGCGGCCGGGATCGAGGGGGGGAGCAGAAGGCCGCTGCGGAACCTCACTCGATGCTCGACGACGGCTGGATCTATCTGCGCGGCTACGGGAACAATCGCGGAGAGATCGACGGGCTCCTGCTCGGGGCCGGCGGCCTATTCGCGATCGAATCCAAGCACACGGCTGTCAAGGCGCACTGCCGATGCGACGACTGGTGGGGCGAGAAGTTGGACAAGTGGGGCAATCCGCACGAGCAGGGTTGGCTTGTCGACGGTCATGGCCGCTCGCCCAGCAAGCAAGTGAATGACGCGGCCGACGCGCTGGAGCACTTCCTCAACCGTCGGCGACAGACAATCACGATCACCCGCATCGTTCTGTTCACCCACCCGCGCGCCGCATGTGGCACGCTCGAGAGTCCGACCGTCGACCTCATCACGACCGCGACGGCCGACATTGTCGCCCTGATTCAGGCCCCGCCCGGTGTCCTCAGCGCGAGCCGGCGAGTGACACTCAAGAAACTGATCGTCCACGATCACCGATTTCACGAGCAGCGGAAGCAGCGACGCCGCGGTGGTGTGCCGAAAACCACATCTCAACGGCGGGGTTAAGAAGAACGCAGATGCATCCAGGGAATTGGCGTCGTGACGCCGGACGAATGCGTGGTTTCCGGCGGTGCTCCACCAAAGCGACCACCGATCGGAACCAAATCATGTCGCGAACAAGGCATCGTGGGAGGACGCAGGCCGTCTACTACCGCGATTCGCACGGGCGCGAGCCGGTCAATGACTGGCTCGAGGCGCTTCTGTCAACGAAGCCGGCAGCCGTGGCCAAGATCGACGAGTTCGTACAGGAGCACCTCAACAGCCGCCGAGCCGACGGTCCCCCTCCTGAGTTCCCGATCAGCTCGCAGATCGAGGGCGGCCTACGCGAGTTACGGGTTCGATTCGCGAATACGAGATACCGCCTTCTGTACCAGCGCTCTGGCAACCTCGTCGTCCTGCTACATGCCCTCGAGAAGAATACGGGCGCGATCGAGGCTGCCGACAAGCGGATCGCCCTGCAACGGTTCGCAGACTTCAGGGCGAGGATGGACACCGAGCCGCGCGAGCGACCTCGCGCTGCCGGGCACGACGCGCCATCCCGGCGAAGGGTTGAGCGATGACCCCGGCTCGGCTTGACGTGAACTTATCTACTTTGATAAGTTGTGGTTGCTGATGGACCTTCATGCGGACAGCCCTGTCGGACAGCCTGCTGAGCGAGCGACGGCGAGCCGTGCTCGGCGAAGCCGCGCGTACCGCGATGCCCGAGACGAATACGCACGTATCCGCGAGCTTCGCAAGACCAATCCGATCGCCGCCCACCTGCGCGAGCGACGCCTCGAGCTCGGACTCACACAGGAGCAGGTCGCCGACGCAGCTGGCACGTCGCATACCGCAATCTCCCGCCTCGAGCACGGGACGCACATGCCGCAGCTGACAACGCTGCGCCGGATCGCCGGAGTGCTCGACGAGGAGCTGCTCCTCTGCTTTCAACGGACTGAAGACGGCGAACTCGAGCGCGAGTTCGCCGCTGTCGTGGGATAGCGGCTCGCCTTCGCCAAGGCACTCCACGGCCGAGGACACCTCTCCGCGGCTTCGGCGTCCATCCGACCCTGCTGCCAACTCCGTCGGACGGTCCTCGTCCGCACGCAGATCCTTCAGTCCGCCCAGATCGGCTCTGGTCCAGTCACGACGCACCCGGCAAGGTCGCGCTTTGGCATCAGGTGCGTCCTGCGCGCGAGCCGTGCTGAATCCGCGACGTTCGGGTTACGAGGAATGCCGGACTCGTCCGAGTCCGGGCTGGAAGGTCCGTGGTGCTTCGTTTGCCTCGCGTTTGAACGAGACCGCGGTTACTCGGACGTGCAGGGCGTTTCGTAGGTTCCGACTATGTGCCGGGCCTGCGCTTGATCTCAGCTCAGTGCCGCCGCGATGTCTGAGACCTTCTGCACAAGTCGAAGCGACCCGGGTATCCGACGGAACCCGTGGTGGGCGTAAAAGCTGGCGGCTTGCTCGTCGATCGCGTCGACGACGACGAATCGCGCCGCCACCATCTCAGTCACCGCGATCACTCGTCCAAGCGCCTCGGCGAGGAGCGCACCGCCGATGCCCTGGCGCTGAAGGGATTCGTCAAGCGCCAGCCGAGCGAGCAGCACCGCTGGGATCTGACGAGGACTGCCTCGCCCAGCCGAGGATGTCAGTTCCTCGCGCTGCAATAGATGCGCCGCTAGCGAGTAATACGCGACGACGACCCCATCGCCTTTGTGCCAGACAAACGTGCGGGCCGTGCGCCTGGAGCCGGCACCGAGCGCGTGCTCGCGAAGCCATGTGTCGAGGTCGGGTCGTCCGCTCCGAAACTCATCAAGCTGGTGCTCGTCGTCGAGGGGCTCGACGACGAACGACAAGCTGACTAGCCCCGCACAACACGGCGAGCGGCTGCTGCCCCACGCGCAAGGGCGGGATTCGGTTGCGCATCTCGGTCGAGCGCGGACAACAGCTGATCGAAGAAGTCGGCAGGCACGACCGTCACGACGTCACGCTCGAGGAGGACCTCGTCGGCACGCCGTTCCGCGGCAACGCGCACGAAGTCGCTCGCGGACTCATGCACCAGAGTCGCTGCATCCTCGATCCGCCGCTTGGACTCGGGCCGGATTCGGAACTCGAATCGGTTTGAGGCGCTCGCCGACATGTACGTACGATTGTACGGTACCTGAACGGTGCCCGCTTCCGCTCGGCCAGGGGAGCGGCTCGACTAGCCTCCAGGCCGGTCGGGAAAGACCCCGGCTTCGTCATGCTGGCGAGGCCGCGCGCTCGGGACCGCGTGAGCTCCAGCGAGGGCCTGCTCGACCTCGCTCCAGCGCTCGACGGATACGACGACCGCGCGCATCCGGTTGCGCTGGGTGAGCACGAGCTTCTCGACGTCGCCGTCCTCGAGCTCGGTGAGCAGCGAGCCGAAGTCGCGCATCGCCTCGCGGACGGTGCGCAGCTCGTCGGCGCGGATGCGGATCGAGGGCGGTTCGTCGTGCCACGCGCGACGGAACGTAGACGCCCGCACGGACGGAACGCGCGGCAAGCGTCGACAGCTCGCCGACGTTCCGTCCGCCGGCCTGCCACCGTCGCGCACGATGGACGACGCGACGCATCGGCACGGTTCAAGCCGTTCTCGTACCTCACGACGCAGAACGCTGGCCTCTACCGCCAGGTCATGCTCGCGTTCGTCGCGGCGAAGCGCCGCTTCGTCGTGCACCTTCGCGGCGAGGACGTCTGGCGAGCGCGCCGCCGACGGGAGATCCGCAGGCGGTCGCGGACGCGCTCGAAGTCAGCTCGTCGGACTGGGGCAATCTCCGCGCCGACCCCGACACGAGCCGGGTGACGAGCGTCGAGGACTTCCACCGCGCTCGGTTCCTGTACCAGCTCACCCACGCCGGCGAGACGGCCGAACGTTCGCTCGCGGTGTTCGACGAGCAGCTCGGCCGCCGCGGCGCGCTCCAGGCCGTCGCGCTGCGGGACATCGCCGTCGGCCTGCGCGCGCTTGCACGCGCTCACCGCACGAGCCCGATCCGGACGTCGGCCGCGCCGGGCTGGTGCTGCGCGACCTCGTGCGGCGCTGCGCGGATCTCGCCGAGAACGCGCAGGCGTTCATGGGCTCGCTGCAGCGCACGATCGATCTCTACGAGCTGGAGGTCGAGGCATTCCTCGCCTACAAGGACCGGCTGATCGAGTACCTGGAGCGGTTCATCAAGGATCTCACCGGCACCGGCGGCGAGATCGCCGAGCTGCTCGACCGGCTCGACGACGCCGCGGTCGACCGGCTGCTGACGCTCGTCGCCGAGCGCGACGCCGAGGACGCCGCGCCCGGCGCGGCGTAGAGGACGTCCGTGAGACGGCGTTCGCCGCCGAGCTGGCCGCATGGCGCGAGCGGTGGCTCGGGCTTCGCCAGTGGTTCATCTCCTCTCCGGGCACCCGAGCCAGGCGAAGCTGCTGCGCGCCAGCGCACTCAAGGCGATCCCGGACCTGCTCGCCGTCGTCGCGATGCTCAACGAGCGCCGCGCCGGGCGCTCGGATCGAAACGCCGACTTCCGGGAGCTGGCGGTGTGGTTCGCGCAGGCGCCGGACGACGCCGCGATGCACCGGCTGTGGCAGGCGACCTTCGGCCTGCACAGCGCGCGCCACCTGACGCTCGACTCCGACACCGCGCAGGCGCGCGAGACGACCCGGTCAAGCCGTCAACGCCGTGGCGCGAGGCGCCGCGGCTGATGATCAGCCCGCGCCTGCGGCAAGACCGGCAGCTACGAGCGGCGCGGGAAGCCGAACCGGGTGATCGACCGCCGCCGCGAGCGACAGCTACTCGCCGAGCGCGCCGCGGCCGAAGCCGACCAGACGGCGGCCGCCCGCGCGCGCCTCGTCACCGAGCATCCCGATCCGGCTCAGCCAGCTCGGCGACCTCGATCGCGGACGCGTTCGCGCTGTTCCTGACGCTGCTCGGCGAGGCGCTGTCGGCGCGGCGTCCCGGACGAGCCCGAGATCCGCACGACGACTGGCGACGGATCGCTGGAGATTCGTCTCACCCCGATCCCCGGCGCCGGCCGGTCGAGATCCGCACGGACGGACGGGCGTCTTCCGCGGCCCCGATCACGTCCTGCAGATCGTCGACCTCACCGTCGCGCCGCGGCAGGCTCGTCGCGTGAGCGAGCGGCTGACATCGACGCTCCAGGAGGCCGACGAGCGCGATCTGCGCGCGGGCGACGCGGGCGCTGCTGCGCCGCCCGCTGCTGCGTCGCCGCGCGACGACCCCGAGACGTTCCGGATCGTGCGCCGGCACGCGTCCGAGCTGCGGACTGGTTCGAGCAGAACACCGGCTGGCGCCTGCACGTCGACGCCGAGGTCGCGCGCCTGTTCAAGCGTGCGGGAGCCGGACGCCGGACGGCACCCATCCCGCGCGCGAGCCACGCTCCGGCGCTGCCGTTCGGCCGCCGCCGCTACGTGCTGCTGTGCCTGGCACTGTCGGTGCTCGAGCGCGCCGATGCAGCAGATCACGCTCGGTCGCCTCGCCGAGGGGATCATCGTCGGCGGCCTCCGACGAGCGCCTCGCGGCCGCGGGCGTCACCTTCGAGCTGAGCGGCCGCGACGAGCGCGGCGACCTCGTCGCGGTCGTACGGCTCCTGCTCGAGCTCGGCGTGCTCGCCCGCGTCGCCGGTGACGAGGAGGCGTTCATGCGCGACGCCGGCGACGTCCTCTACGACGTCGAGCGACGCGTCATGGCAGTGCTGATCAGCGCGCCGCGCGGGCCGTCGACGATCGTGGCGGACAACTTCGCCAACCGCCTGGATGAGCTCATCGCCGAGCCCGAACCCACTCCGACGAGCTGCGCAACCGCGCGATCCGCCACCGTCTGACGCGGCGGCTGCTCGACGCAGCCGGTCCTCTACTACGACGAGCTGACCGAAGCCGAGCTGACGTACCTAGATCGCACCGCGCGGCCTGACCAGACGAATCGCGGAGCGAACCGGCCTCGTCGCGGAGATCCGCGCCGAGGGGATCGCGATGGTCGACCCGCGCGACGAGCTGACCGACGTGCGGATGCCGGAGGTCGGCACCGACGGGCACGTCGCACTGCTGGTCACCGAGGACCTGGCGACCGCGGGACGGCGATCGATCCGGCTGCCCCGAGTCGAGCTGCACGCGCTCGTGCGCCGGCTGGCGACGAGCATCGGTCGTACTGGCGTCGGAGCACCCGGGAACCGGGCGCCGAGGTCGGACTCGTCGAGCATGCGCTTGAGCGGCTCGTCGCGCTGCGCGTCGTCCGCGCGAGCGGCGACATCCATCCCGCTGCCGGCGCTCGCGCGGTTCGGTCTGGCGACGCCGACACTGCCACCGGAGACCCAGGTCTCGCATGAGCGACCTGCCCGTCCGACCGAAGCGCTGGCAACCGCTGCGGCTCGGGCTCGTCGATCTCTTCTACTACGACCACGAGGAGTTCGCCTTCCGCGACGGCCGGCTGCTGCTGCGCGGCAACAACGGCACCGGCAAGTCGAAGGTGCTGGCGCTCACGCTCCCGTTCCTGCTCGACGGCGACCTCTCGGCACACCGCGTCGAGCCGGACGCCGACCCGAACAAGAGGATGGAGTGGAACCTGCTGCTCGGCGGCGAGCACCCACACCCCGAGCGGCTCGGCTACGCGTGGCTCGAGTTCGGCCGTGACGCGACGACGGCCCCGAGTTCTGCACGATCGGTTGCGGCATGAAGGCGGTGCAGGGGCGCGGGATCACCGCCCACTGGTTCTTCGTCACCGACCAGCGCGTCGGCGAGAGCTCGCGCTCGTCGACGCCACCGGCGTCGCGCTGACCGCCGACCGTCTGGAGGAGCGATCGGCGCGCGCGGGACCGTCCACCGCCGCGCGCGCGACTACCGCCGTGCGGTCGACGAGCGACTGTTCGGGCTCGGCGATCTGCGCTACGGCGCGCTCATCGACCTGCTGGTCAAGGTCCGCGCGCCGCAGCTGTCCAAGCGTCCGGACGAGCGCGGCCTGTCCGACGCGCTCACCGGCGCGCTGCCGCCGCTCGACCAGGCGCTCATCGCCGATGTCGCCGAGGCGTTTCGCGCGCTCGAGGAGGACGCCGAGCAGCTCGCTGCGATGGTCGAGGCGCGCGACGCGTCTGAGCGGTACATGACGACGTACCGTGCCTACGCGCGGATGGCGACCCGTCGCCGGGCCGGCCCGGTCCGCCAGGCACAGACCGCGTTCGACCGCGTGAGGCGGGAGCTCGGCGAGGCCGAGGAGCAACACGCGCGTGCGCAAGCTGAACTCGTACAAGCGCGGGAGACGCTGCGCGCGCTCCGAGCGGAGCGCGCGCGCCTTGACGCCCGGCGCCAAGCGCTCCAGGACGACCCCGCATCGCGCAGCGCTCGGGAGCTGCGCCGGGCCACCGAAGAAGCCGAGCAAGCGGGCGAGCGGCGCGCCGAGGCGCAGACCGCCGTCGAGCGACTGGACGACCGCATCGAGGAGCTGCGCGACCGGGTCAACGCGGCTGAGGCCGAGGAGGCTGGCGCGACATCCGAGCTCGACGCCCTCCGGAGCCAAGCCGCCGATTGCGGCAGCCGCGCCCGTGTTGCCATCCCGCTGACAGAGGCGCTCGCGGCGGCCGATCCCGCGGAGATGCGGCGGCGCAGCGATGCGCTGGCGGCACGCCAGAGCATCGCAATCGACCGCGTCCGCGAGCTGCTGCACCGATGGGACCAGTCGCGTGACGCGCTCGCGTTAGCGCGAGGCCGCACCGAACAGCTCGGCAGCGAACACGCAGGAGTGACCGCTCGGCGCGACGACGCGGTTGCTCACTTTCGCGACGCCTCGAGTGGCTATGCGCGCGCGGTCCGCGCTCACCTCGCCGCCGCTGACGAGTTGGCGCTCGCGGACCCCGCTGCAACGTTCGCCGCCCTCGAGGCGTGGCTTGAGACCGTTACCGGGGCCAACCCATTGGAGCTGGCTGTGTCCGCCGCGGGCCGAGACGCGGCGCGTCGGATCGAGCGCGCGCAGGCGCACACGAGCGCGACCGCCGACGTGACCCGCGTGGCGATCGAGGAATTGGAGCGCGAGATCGAGGAACTGGAGTCGGGCGTGCACCCCACCCCGCCCACCCCTTACACCCGAGGATCCGATGCCCGCGAGCGCCGCCCCGGCGCGCCGCTGTGGCAGCTCGTCGACTTCCGGCGCGACATCGATGACGAGGATCGTGCCGGGATCGAGGCGGCGCTCGAGGCCGCGGGGATCCTCGATGGGTGGGTCACGCCAAACGGCGAGCTGCTCGACCCCGACACCGAAGACCTGCTGCTCGCCGCGACAGACGGCACACGCTCGGGACCGCGCCTGGCGGACGCGATCGTGCCCGCGGCCGGCGACGCCGCCCCGGTGCCCGAGGCGGAGGTACGCGGGCTGCTCAACGCGATCGGGCTCGGCGAGAGCAGTGAACCTGTGTGGGTCAGCACCCGCGGCCGATTTCGCAACGGCGTGGTGCGCGGCGCCTGGCACAAGGAGGCGGCGGCGTACATCGGCCATACCGCGCGCGAGGCGGCACGGCGCGCACGGCTGGCCGAGCTGGAGGACCGCGCCGCCTCCGCGCGGGCCGCGCTGATCGCGGTCGAGCAGCAACTGGCCGAGCTTGTTCACCGTCAGGCGGAGCTCGAACGCGAGCTCAGGGACCTGCCGTCGGACGCGGCGGTCCGCGACGCGGACGGTGCGCTGGCCGCAACGGAGGCCGAGCTCGCGGCGCTCGCCCGGCGGCTCGACGGCGCTCGCGGCGACGAGCAGCAGGCGCGTGTAGCTGAGCAGGACGCCGGTGACACGCTGCGCGCCGACGCCGCCGATCTCGGCCTGCCGCCGAGCGGCGATGAGTTGGCGACGGTCGAGATGGCGCTTCGGCGCTTCCGGGAGACGCTCGCCGCGCTATGGCCGTCGATCTCGCGCTGCGAGCGTGCTGAGCGCGCTCGCGCGCGGGCGACGGACGACGTCCGGGTCGCCGAGGCCGAGCATGCCGCGACGGAGCGGCGCCTCAAGGAGACCGAGCGCCGGCTTGAGGCGGCAGTCGAGCGTCGGGACACGTTGCACGCGACCGCGGGCGCGGCGATTGCCGAGCTCGAGCGCCGGCTGGGCGAAGTGGCCGGAGCGCTCACGGCCAACGAGGCGGCTCAGCGCAGCACAGAGGACGAACTCGGACAGGCCCAGCGCGCGGACGGCGCGGCCGACGCACTGAGTCGGGAGCTCCGGCAGCAGCTCGACGTTGCGAGCAACGCGCGGCTAGCTGCCGTCGACGGGCTCCGCCGCTTCGCAACCACCGGACTGATCTCAGTCGCGCTCCCCGAGACGGCACCGCTCGACCCCGACGCGGAGTGGAACGTCACACAGGCCCTGCGCCTTGCCCGCGAGATAGAGCAAGCGCTGTCCGCCGAACCCGACGAGGACGCACGCTGGCAGCGACTGCAGCGGCAGGTGAGCGATGAGGTCAGCGCGCTCGCCGATGCGCTGCGACGCCACGGCAACAACGCCTCCGCATCCTTTCGAGAGGAGGGAATCGTGGTCGAGGTCACGTTCCGCGGACACACGAAGAGCCTGCCCACACTGGCCGCCGCGCTCGCCGAGGAGGTCGAAGAGCGCCAACGGCTGCTCGACGCCCACGAGCGCGAGATCCTCGAGAACCACCTCGTCGGGGAGGTGGCGAGCACGTTGCAGGAGCTGATCACGGCGGCCGAGAAGCGCGTAGCGGACACGAATCGCGAGCTGGCCGAGCGACCGACAAGCACCGGGATGCAGCTTCGGCTGCGCTGGACGGCTGACCCCGCCGGACCGGACGGGCTTGGCGACGCACGCGCACGGCTGTTGCGCCAGACGGCCGACGCCTGGTCGGAGGCGGATCGCACAGCCGTCGGGAGCTTCTTGCAGAATCAGATCAAGGCGATCAGGGCGCAAGACGCGACCGGCACTTGGCTCGAGCACCTCACGTGCGCGCTCGACTACCGCCGGTGGCATCGCTTCACCGTCGAGCGCCGTCAGGGCGGCGCGTGGCAGCCAGCCTGCGGTCCATCGTCCGGCGGGGAGCGCGTCCTGGCAGCGAGCCTTCCGCTGTTCGCCGCGGCATCCTCTTTCTACAGCTCGGCGTCCAATCCGCACGCTCCGCGGATCGTGATGCTCGACGAGGCATTTGCCGGCGTTGATGATCGGGCACGCGCCAAGTGCCTGGGCTTGCTGGCTGCATTCGACCTCGACGTCGTGATGACGAGCGAGCGCGAATGGGGCTGCTACGCGGAGGTCCCCGGGCTGGCGATCGCGCAACTCTCGCGGATCGACGGCGTGGCCGCGGTACTCGTGACCCGCTGGGAATGGGACGGCGCGGCGCGTATCCGCGTCGAGCCAGCGGCGGAGCCCTTGCCCGTCGGCGCCGCTGTCAGTTCGCCCGACGGGCCGCAGCTGTGGGACGCGTCGACCCTGAGCGGCTGAATCGGCTGTTCGGGGACCCCGATCTGGCCTGGGTGCTCGACCGAGCGCGGCGGCGAATGGAGCTGGGACAGGCCCTGCACGGCACGATCGTCCAGCGGCCGGCGACTCCCGCGCAGCGCGATGCCGTCGCTCGGCTGCTCGGCCGCCCACCGCGTGCGGCCCGCGGCCTCGGCGTCTCGCTCGATGAGCTCGACGCGTTGCTGCGGCGGTCTGGCGTACACGAGAGCGGACTCGCAGCGGCCGTGGTGACGCTGACCGGCCCGGTCACGGTCCGCGCCGACAGGGTCGCTGAGGAGGAGCACGCGTGGGGTGAGGCGTTCACGCGGATCGAGAGGACCTGCGCGCGTCGCGGTGAGCTTGCCACGTGGATCGACCGCACCCGGGCCAGCGGGCTCGTTAAGCGCCTGGCCGGCGGCTCTCCCGTTGCGGGACGAGAGCTGCTCGACGCGGTCGCGTCGGTGGTTGCGGCACTTCCGACATCCAGCGGCGAGTCGCTGGGCACATTCTCCGCACGCGTCATCGGCCGTGCCCACGCGCTCGACGACGGAACCCCGCTCGGAACGCTGTCACTCGGCGCCGCCCGCGCGCTCGCCGGACTGGGCGCGGTTGGTCGCGACGAGTCTCCAGCGGAGGCGCGGCGCGAGGCATGGGCGGCGGTTGGAGTGCTGTGCGACGAGCTGTCGAGCGTCGTGCTGACAGTCGGGCTTCCAGGCAGCGGATCCGGCGTGGGGCGGCTTCTAGCCGCCGCCGGAGCGAGCGGAGAGCCGGTGTGGCTGACGCTCCGCCAGCTCGTCCGCACGCCGCCGCATTGGCGTGGGATTGACACTGTGCTTGTCGTGGAGAATCCGTCGGTCGTCGCGCTTGCTGCTGATGCGTGCGGCGTACGATGCCCGCCGATCATCTGTACGAATGGTCAGCCCAGGGCCGCGACCATGATGCTGTTGCGCTCACTTACGGCCGCCGGCGTTCGGCTGCGGCACCATGGCGACTTCGACTGGGGCGGGCTAACAATCGGCAACCTCCTGCACCGGCGAGTGCCCGTCGAGCCGTGGCAGTTCGACCGTGCCGCGTACCTGCGCGCCGTCGCCCTTTACCCGCACGCGGCCGCGTTGAGAGGGTCGCCAGTCGAGGCCCGCTGGGATCCGAAGCTCACCCAAGCCATGCGCGAGACTGGCCGACAGATCGAAGAGGAACTTGTGGTTGGTGATCTGCTCGAGATGCTGGGCGCATGAACGTCGCGCGATTCCGTGTGCTCCGTAAGGATCCAGTCGATCCGCGCAAGCTCTCAGGAACTTGAAACGTCCCGTCAAGTCTGCGCGGCTATGACGGGCGAATATTGTCGGAAACCAGCCCTGACGGGTGAGAGGTCTACGCAGCGTCTGTGTCGAAATCCGCCTCGACGCCCTCGGGGTCGTCGATATCGATGACGACCACGGTCTTCGTGTCGTTGAAGATCAACCTGATGCAGGTGAAGCCGTACTCGACGTAGTCCGGCTGAGGAAGGTCGCTCTCCTCGAGCAGGTCTCGCATCCGCTTCTCGGCCTCGATCTTTTGAGCCAGCGTTGCCATGGCCACAGCTTGCTCCCGGGTGGTGTTACGGATCAAGACACGGTCATGCCAGCTTTGCGCCAAACGTGACACGACTTCGTTGAATCGCGGGAGGGCAAAAAGCTTTGCGCCATATTTGGCGCATTATGCGCCAATTCCGGCGTATAATGCGAAGACCGTGCCAAGACAGCGCAGCAGCGACCTCTTCCCCACCGACCAGCCGATCCCGGCGAGCCAGATGATCGGCCGGGAGACCGACGTCCGCGAGATCACGACGGCGCTCGGAGCCGGCTCAAACCTGGTGGTCGCCGGACCTCGACGCACGGGCAAGACGAGTGTGTGCGATGCCGCGGTCGGACGGCTCGCCAAACGCGGCTTCTACGTCGTCGGCATCGACCTGTTCCGGATCGCGAGCGCTGCCGAGTTCGCCGAGGCCTTCGTCGCCGCGACGCTCGCGAACCGGTCGGCGCTGCGGCGCGCGATTCAGCAGACCAGACGAGCCGGGCGGCTCGTGGCCGACGCGCTTCAAACGTCGGCCGTTATCAAGTCAAAGGCACAGCTGGGCGAGGAGCTCGAGATCGTGTTCAGCCCCGGGCTCGCGGCACGCGACCCCGACCGCTACTTGGACTACGCACTCGGCCTACCTGGGCGGATCGCCGATGCCGATCGGAAGCAGGTGGTCGTCTTCTTTGACGAGTTTCAGGAGGTCGGCGGACCGCATCAGCCGTACGGCGACCCGGACCGACTGACAAAGCGGATGCGCGCGATCTTCCAGCGCACCTCAGGCGTCAGCTACCTGTTCGCCGGCAGCCTCGAGCATCTGATGCGCGATCTTTTCACCCCGTCCCACCGGGGCCTCCACCAGTTCGGCGGCTTCCACGACCTGCGCCCTATCGACGGCGAGGCGTGGGCAGAGGGCCTGAACGAGCGCTTTGAGGCCGACGACTGCGAGGTGGAGCCGGCGGCGCTCGAGCGCATCATCGAGTACGGCGAGGGCCAGCCGCGGAGCACGATGCTGATCGCGCAAAAGAGCCACCTCGCGACGGTCGAACTGGAGACTCGCCTGATCGACCTAGGCATTGTCGAACAGGGCCTCCTGGCGGCGATGGCCACCGACCGGATCGCATACGAGCAGATCGTCGAGCGAATCCGCCGTTCACATCGACTTGGCTTGGTCGTCGCGGAACGCGTTGCGCGCGGCCAGCCCGTGTATCGCGGACTCCCCCGGGGCGGGGTGCGGCGCGCGTTGGAGGCACTTCGAGACGCCGGCATCATCGAAAGCGGCGGACGCGCCGACTGGCGGGTTTCGAACCCGCTCCTCCGCCGCTACCTCCAGACGATCGGACCGTTCGAGTAGTTGCGCCGAATTTGGCGCATGATGCGCCATTACCGGCGCACTGGCGCCATCATCGGGACGGCGGCGACCTCGTAACGGCGCGAGGTCGCCTTCCTCGGCATCGCGCCGCGTGATATGACGCGCCCGAGAACAGAACCACCGAGAGGATTGCGATGCCACCCACGGCCGTTCATTTCAATGGCTCCGTCAACCTGCCTGACACCGAAACGGTGATGCGGGAGATCAGCTCACGCATCCCGAATGGCGTGCGACGGATGACCGACGGCGAGACGGGAGACCGCGGCTACTGGATCCACTTCCAGATCCAGAAGTTCGAGCAGATGCCTGAGTTCGAGACAGTTGCGGTCGGGAAGGCCTACGAGACCGACCAGGATGCCCCGTCGTCGCCTCAGCTACGCCTGGCCGAGGGCGCATCGGCCGAGATGATCAACTGGCCCAACCTCGGCTATGCCGACGAATACACCAACTCGTTTGCGACGTTCGAACGCATGCAGAACGAGGGCACGATCCCGGCCGACGTCCGCTTCCAGCTGCAGTACCCGACGCCGCTGGCCGCGATGGCGGGAACGATCGCGCCTGACGACCTGGCCAAGGTCGCACCGTCGTACGAGGTGGCGCTGTTCGCCGACCTCGACACCGCGCTCGAGCGCCTTCCGCATGAGCGAATCGCTGTCCAGTGGGACGTCGCGGTCGAGTTCGGCGCGCTCGAGGGGGCGATGGGGCCAAAGGTGCCGATCGACCAGGTCGCGCCCGGGTTGGTGCGCTGCCTCGAGCGCGTGCCGGCCGATGTCCCGGTCGGCATGCACCTGTGTTACGGCGACTACGGCCACCAGCACTTCAAGCAGCCGGAGTCGCTGCAGATGCAGGTCGACCTCGTCAACGCCGTAACTTCCGCGACGCAGCGGCCGCTCAACTTCGTCTCGTTCACCGTGCCGCAAGGCCGCAACGACAGCGCCTACTTCGAACCTCTCGGCGGCCTGAAGACGGACTCAGAGACCGAGCTGTATTTCGCGCTCGTCCCCTACCACCCCGATGACCAGGCACCGGGAACGACCGCCGAGCAAATCGAGAACATCGACGCCGCTCTGCTCAACTCCCCCGGCGGGCCCCGCCACTGGGGTATCTGCACCGAATGCGGGATGGGCCGCGTCGACGCGCCCGACGTGCCGCGGCTGCTCGACCTCCACA